>NZ_CP143053.1:855000-1535000 GCF_036287335.1 Dietzia maris | reverse complement strand
CAACCAAACAAAAAATTTGGCACTATCACAAACAAAACACACTGTTGAGTTCTCAAACAACACCCACACACCATCCACACACCCGACCAGACGGCCGAACAGCTTCCGGGGTGATCGCCGCCCCTTTCGAGGCAACTCCTCCAACTTAGCGGTCCCGCTTCACCGTGTCAAACCGGCTCGGCGCTCCGACTTGCTGGAGCCTGTCTCCTCGGGCGGCTCGGGCCTCTCGGTCCGGGCCGCTCTCGGCGACGTCCAATAAGTTACGCAGGCGTGAACGCAAACGCAAACCCGCAGGTCAAGCCCGTTAACGGACGATGGCGTCGGCACGAGCCGACGCCATCGTCGTAGACAGGGGCGGATCAGTTGATGCGGACGCCCGCGAAGCTCTTCTTGCCACGCCGCAGGACCAACCATCCGCCGTGGAGGAGATCGCCGGAGGACGGCGTCCACTCGGGGTCCGAGACCCGCTCGTTGTTGACGTACGCACCTCCCTCACCCACAGCACGCCGGGCAGCACCCTTGCTCTCGCTCAAACCGGAGGCCACGAGCAGGTCGACGATGGTCGTCGGGCTGCCCGGGGCGATCTCCACCGCGCCGGCGTCCTCGAGCGCCGCTGCGAGCGTCGCCTCGTCGAGCCCGCCGAGCTCGCCGCGGCCGAACAGGGCCTGCGCGGCGGCCTGGACGGATTCCGTCGCGGCCACGCCGTGCACGAGCGTCGTCATCTCCTCGGCGAGGCGCTTCTGCGCCGCACGCAGGTGGGGCTTGTCGCGGGTCAACGCCTCGAGCTCGTCGATCTCCTCACGTCCGAGGAAGGAGAACCACCGTAGGTAACGCACGACGTCGGCGTCGGCGGTGTTGAGGAAGTACTGGTACCAGGTGTACGGGCTCGTCATGGACGGATCCAGCCACAGGCTGCCGCCTCCGGTGGACTTGCCGAACTTCTTGCCGTCGGCGGACGTCACGAGAGGGACCGTCATGGCGTGGACCGTCTCGCCGTCCACCCGCCGGTTGAGGTCGACACCGCCGATGATGTTCCCCCACTGGTCGGACCCACCGAGCTGCAGTGTGCACCCCATGTTGCGGCGCAGCTGCAGGAAGTCGTTCGCCTGGAGCAGCATGTAGGAGAACTCGGTGAACGAGATGCCCTCGCCCTCGAGGCGACGCTTGACCGTGTCGCGCCCGAGCATCGTGTTGAGCGAGAAGTGCTTACCGACGTCGCGCAGGAACTCGATGACCGACATGTGCCCGGTCCACTGCATGTTGTTCACGATCCGCGCGCCGGTGGGTCCCTCGGTGAGGTCGACGAACAGCTCTAACTGACCAGCGATCCGCTCGGTCCACTCCGCGACGGTGTCGGAGGTGTTCATGACCCGCTCCCCCACCTCGCGGGGGTCACCGATCATCCCGGTGGCGCCGCCGGCGAGGACGATCGGCCGGTGCCCGGCCAGCTGGAACCGGCGCAGGGTCAGCAACGGGATGAGGTGCCCGGCATGCAGGCTCGGACCGGTCGGGTCGAACCCGCAGTAGAGCGAGACCGTCCCCGCGTCGAGGTGGGTGCGCAGCGCGTCCAGGTCGGTCGACTGGGCGATCAGCCCACGCCACTGCAGTTCATCGAGGATGTTGTTGGTCACGACCGTCATTGTCCCCCATCGGTGCGACCGGCCACCACGGGGCGGGTGACCTGCGGGGCGCGTGGGCTCCGCCGGTAGGCGGAGACCTCCCGCGCGCCGGCGAGCCAGAACCGCCACGGGCGGTCCGCCTCGCGGGAGACCCCGACGCGCGGACCGGAGCGGATGTGGGCGTCGGGAACCGGCGCAGGTCGGAACCGGATCGACGACGAGGGGTCCAACACGTCGGTGCCCCGCATCGACAGATCGATGCCGAGCGTGCGTCCGAGATTGCCGGGACCGCGGGCGGTGCGCTCCGCCGGGACGCCGGGCCGGCGGGTCTCCACGGTCTCGTGGCCCCCCACCACGCGGGCCGCCCGGAGGAGCACACCCCCTCCCTCACCCTGAGGTCGGCAGGTGATGTTCACGCACTGGTGCAACCCGTGGCTCAGGTACACGTACAGGTGACCGGCGTCGCCGAACATCACCTCGTTGCGAGCCGTGCGACCCGGCCACGTGTGGGCCGCCGCGTCAGGGAACGCCGAATCGGCGGGCCCGCCGTACGCCTCGACCTCCATGACGCGCACCGAGACCGTGTCGTGCGTGAGGATCCCGCCGAGAAGTAACCGCGCCGCCTCGTCCGGGGACGACTCGCGCAGCAACGCCCGGAATCGCTCGCCACCCGTGTCGTAGCCACCGGTGTCGTCACCACCCGTGGCGTCGCGGTCGGCCCCGGACGCGCCCGCCAGAGGACTCACTCCGCGGGCGTTCCGCCCGACCGGGCGACGAGGTCCGCGTGTTCGGCGTCGTCGACCTGCCGGGATTCGTCGACCAGCAGGACGGGGATGCCGTCGTCGATCCCGTAGGCCCGGCGCAGTCGCGGGTTGTACAGCGTCTCCCCGTCGACCAGGAGGAGGGGGCCCTTGTCCTCGGGACAGGCGAGGATCTCGAGCAGACGTGCGTCGATGACGGACATGCGTCTCACCCTACCCACGCGGCGAACTGGTCACGGACCTCGCCCAACCGCCGGCGTTGCTCCGCCACTGCCTCACCCGCGGTCCCGCCACGGGCGTTCCTCGACGCGACCGAGCCGGTCACCGTGAGGATCTCGCGGACCTCGGGCGTGAGCGTGGGGTCCACGGCCGCCAACTCGTCGTCGTCCAACTCGTCCAGTCCCACCCCGCGGCCCTCGGCCACCCGCACGCACTCACCGGCCGCCTCGTGGGCGACCCGGAACGGGACGCCCCGGCGGACCATCCACTCGGCGATGTCCGTCGCCAGCGTGTACCCGGCGGGCGCGAGCTCGGCGAGTCGCTCGGGATGGAATTCGAGGGTGCCGACGAGCCCGGCCATCGCCGGCAGGAGCAGGTCGAGCTGCGCGACGGAGTCGAAAACCGGCTCCTTGTCCTCCTGCAGGTCCCGGTTGTAGGCCAACGGCTGCGCCTTGAGGGTCGCGAGCAGCCCGGTGAGGTTGCCGATGAGCCGCCCCGTCTTACCGCGCATCAGCTCGGCGACGTCCGGGTTCTTCTTCTGCGGCATGATCGAGCTGCCGGTCGACCACTCGTCGGCGAGCGTGACGTACCCGAACTCGGGAGTCGACCAGGCGATGAGCTCCTCCGCCAGGCGGGAGAGGTCGACCGCGATCTGCGCGAGGACGTAGGACGCCTCGGCCGCGAAGTCCCTCGAACTCGTGGCGTCGATCGAGTTGTCCGCCGCACGGTCGAACCCCAGCTCCGCGGCGATCGCGTCCGGGTCCAACCCGAGCGAGGACCCGGCCAGTGCGCCCGAACCGTACGGCGACACCGCCAGCCGGCGGTCGAGATCACGGATCCGGTCGAGATCGCGCAGCAGCGGCTGCGCGTGCGCGAGCAGCTGATGAGAGAGCAGCACCGGCTGGGCGGCCTGGAAGTGGGTCTTGCCCGGCATGACCGTCTCCGGGTGGGCGTCGGCCTGCGCGACGAGCGCGTCGACCACATCGAGCACGCCCGCCGCCACCGCGCGGACGGCATCGCGGAGCCACATGCGGAAGAGGGTGGCGACCTGGTCGTTGCGTGAGCGGCCGGCCCGCAGTCGTCCACCGACCTCGGCACCGACCCGGTCGATCAGCCCGCGTTCGAGGGCGCCGTGGACGTCCTCGTCCGACTCGGCCGGGACGAACGCGCCGGAGTCGACGTCCGCGGCGAGGCGATCCAGGCCGTCGAGCATCGCGTCCAGATCCGGGCCGGTGAGCAGACCCGCCCGGTGCAGCACCCGGGCGTGCGCCTTGGACGCCCGGATGTCGTACGGCGCCAGCTCCCAGTCGAAATGGGTGGACTTGCTCAGGGCTGCCATGGCCTCCGCCGGACCGCCGGCGAACCGGCCGCCCCACAGGGCGCCGGTGTTGGTCCCGTGCCTGTCGTCCCCGGTCGCCCGCCCGCGGTCGCTCTGCTCGGCACTCATAGGCCGAGGTCCCGCTTGGCGGCGATCTTGGAGCTCAGGCCGTGCAGGTTGACGAAGCCCTTCGCGTAGCTCTGGTCGAACGAGTCGCCCTCGTCGTAGGTCGCGAGGTTGAAGTCGTACAGCGAGGAGTCGGAGCGGCGGCCGTTGACGGTGATCGACCCGCCGTGCAGGACCATCCGGATGTCGCCCGACACGTGCTGCTGGGTGTTGTCGATGAAGGCGTCCAGCGCGTACTTCAGGGGCGAGAACCACAGTCCGTCGTAGACCGCGTTCGACCACTCGTCCGAGACGCCGGACTTGTAGCGGGCGAGCTCACGCTCGAGGGTGACGTCCTCGAGGGCCTTGTGCGCGGTGATGAGGATCATCGCGCCCGGCGCCTCGTACACCTCACGGCTCTTGATGCCCACCAACCGGTCCTCGACCATGTCGAGACGACCCACGCCCTGCGCACCGCCGCGGCGATTGAGCTCCTCGATCGCCTCGAGGACGGTGACCTTGCGACCGTCGATGGCGACCGGCACGCCCTCGGAGAAGGTCACGGTGACCTCGTCGGGGGCGGCGAAGTTGATGGTCGGGTCCTCGGTGTAGTCGTAGACGTCCTTGGTGGGGGCGTTCCACAGGTCCTCGAGGAAGCCGGTCTCCACGGCGCGACCCCACACGTTCTGGTCGATCGAGAACGGCGACTTCTTGGTGACGTTGATCGGGATCTCGTTCTTCTCGGCGAACTCGATCGCCTTCTCGCGGGTCCACGCGTAGTCGCGGACCGGCGCGATCACGTCGAGATCCGGTGCCAACGCGCCGAAGCCGACCTCGAAGCGGACCTGGTCGTTGCCCTTGCCGGTGCAGCCGTGCGCCACGGACGTGCCGCCGTGCATCTTCGCCGCGGTGACGAGATGCTTGACGATGAGGGGACGGGAGATCGCCGACACCAGCGGGTACTGCCGCATGTAGAGACCGTTGGCCTTGATGGTGGGGGCGCAGTACTCCTCGGCGAACTCGTCGCGGGCGTCCACGACGATCGACTCGACGGCGCCGCAGTCCAGCGCGCGCTGGCGCACGACGTCCATGTCCTCGCCACCCTGGCCGAGGTCGATGGCGACGGCGACGACCTCGGCACCGGTCTCCTTGCCGATCCAGCTGATGGCGACGGAGGTGTCGAGTCCGCCGGAGTAGGCGAGGACGACGCGATCGGACATGGTGTTCTCCTTGGTGTGTGCTGTGGGTCTGTGGGTCTGGGTGTGCGGCTCGTCCGCGGGTCGCCCGGTCAGAGCTGGCGTCGGGCCAGCGCGGCGAGTCGGTCCGCGAGTTCTGCTCCGGAGACGGGTTCGCGGGCCATCACGAATATGGTGTCATCCCCGGCGATGGTGCCGACGACGTCGTCCGGGTTGGCGCGGTCCAGGGCGCTGGCGAGGAAGTTGGCGGCCCCCGGTGGGGTGCGCAGAACCGCGATGTTGCCGCTGTGATCGGCGGACACGAGCAGCTCGCCGAGCAGCTTGGCCAGTCGGTCGGTGCCCCCGGGGATGCCCGGGACGTGGCTCCCGTCCTCCGGGATGACGTAGCGGCCCGCTCCCCCGTCCGCGGCGCGGAGCTTGACGGCACCGAGCTCGTCCAGATCACGGCTGAGGGTAGCCACCGCGACCGCGATGCCCTCCTCGGCCAGTGCCTCGGCGAGCTCGGTCTGGCTGCGGACCGGGCGGCGCCGGAGGATCTCGGTGATCCGGGCGTGCCGCACCGTCCGACTCACGGCGCCGACCGAGGTCACGCCCGCTCCAGGAGCCAGACGAGCAGTGCCTTCTGGGCGTGGAGCCGATTCTCCGCCTCGTCGAACACCCGGCTGCGGGGTCCGTCGATGACGTCGGCGGAGATCTCCTTGCCCCGGTACGCGGGCAGGCAGTGCAGGACGATCACGTCGTCGGAGGCCCGGTCCACCGCCTCCTGGCCGAGCCGGTAGTCGGCCAGGTCGCGCAGGCGGTCGGTCGCGGAGTCCTCCATGCCCATCGACACCCACGTGTCGGTGATGAGCACGTCGGCCCCCTCGACCGCCGAGTCGACGTCGGTGGTGATGTGGACCGATCCGCCGGTGACCTCCGCGATCCGCTCGGCGTCGGCCACCACCTGCCCGGAGGGCTGGTATCCGTCGGGGGCGGCGATGGTGACGTGGATGCCGGCCGTGGCGAACCCGAGCAGGTAGGAGTGGCCCATGTTGTTGGCCCCGTCGCCGAGGTACACGGCCCGCAGGCCCGCCGTGCGGCCGAAGTTCTCCCGGATGGTGAGGAGGTCCGCGAGGATCTGGCAGGGGTGGAACTCGTCGCTCAGGGCGTTGACGACCGGGACGTCGGAGTGCGCGGCGAGTTCGACGAGTCCGTCCTGGGAGTACGTCCGCCACACGATCGCCTCGACGTAGCGGGACATCACCTTCGCGGTGTCCTCCAGCGTCTCGCCCTTGCCCATCTGGGTGGAACCGGACTCGACGACGATCGGGTTGCCGCCCAGTTGCGCGATTCCGGCGTCGAAGGAGAAACGGGTCCGCGTCGATGTCTTGTCGAAGATCACGGCGACGGAACGGGGGCCCTCCAGCGGGCGCGCGGAGAACGGCTCGGCCTTGAGCTCCAGCGCGAGGTCGAGGACGGCGGCCTGCTCGGCGGGGCTGAGGTCGTCGTCGCGCAGGAAGTGGCGTACCGAGTGGGAGGATGCCGGGGCACCGGTCATGACGAGGACTCCTTCTGGGACGCGGCATCGAGGATCGCGGGCAACGCGGTGACGAACTCCGCGGCCTGCCCCTCGGTGAGGATGAGCGGCGGGGCGAGCCGGACGACGTCGGTGGTCGTGGCCCCCACGAGGTAGCCGGCCCCGCGCGCGGCCTCTTCCACGGACTTGGCCACCGGGGCGGTGAGCACCATGCCGAGCAGCAGCCCCCGTCCCCGCACGTGGTCGATCAGCGGATGGTCGAGGCACTCGATCTCCGCGGCGATGACCTTGCCGAGCCGGTCGACGTGCGCCACGAGATCGTCGGACTCGATCGTGTCGAGCACCGCGAGCGCGGCGGCGCACGCGACCGGGTTGCCCCCGAAGGTCGTCCCGTGCTGGCCTGCGGTGAGCAGCTCGCCGGCCGCGCCGATCCCGAGGCATGCGCCGATCGGCAGCCCGCCGCCGAGCCCCTTGGCGAGGGTGATCACGTCGGGCACCACCCCTGCCTTGCGGGAGGCGAACATCGCGCCGGTACGAGCGATGCCGGTCTGGACCTCGTCGACGATCATGAGGACGCCGTGCTCCGTGCACAGCGCGCGGACATCGGCGAGGAACCCCTCCGGCGGCTCGACGACGCCGCCCTCGCCCTGCAGGGGCTCGAGGATCACGGCGGCGGTGTCACCGGGGTCCTTCTCCACGAGTGCGGTGAGGGCGTCGATGTCGCCGTACGGATAGAACTCGACGCCGGCCGGCATCGGCTCGAACGGCTCGCGCTTCGCGGGCTGGCCGGTCATCGCCAGCGCGCCCATGGTCCGACCGTGGAAGCCGTTCCCGGCGGCGAGGATCCGCGAGCGCCCGGTGCGACGGGCGATCTTGAACGCGGCCTCGTTGGCCTCGGCACCCGAGTTGCAGAAGAACGCCCGCACCGGCTCCTCCACCGCCAGCAGGGACTCGAGCCGCTCCGCGAGCTCGACGACCGTCGGGTGGACGTACAGGTTCGACACGTGCCCCAGCTCGGCGACCTGCCGGCTGACCGCGTCGACGATCGCGGGATGCGCGTGACCGAGCGAGTTGACCGCGATACCGCCGAGCAGGTCCGTGTACTCGCGGCCGTCGGCACCGACGACGGTGACACCGCGTCCCGAGACCAGCTCGAGCGGGGGTGTGCCGTAGTTGCGCATCAGGGCGGTGTCCCACCTCGAGGTGAGGGTGGGGGTGGTCTTCTCGCTCACGCGTGGTCTCCTGCCGGTATCCGGGTCTCGTGATCGCCCTCGGTCACCATCGTCCCGATGCCGCCCTCGGTGAGGATCTCCAGCAGCACGGAGTGCTCGACACGGCCGTCGATGACGTGGGCGGCGCGCACGCCGCCCTGCACGGCGCGCAGGCAGGCCTCCATCTTGGGGACCATCCCGCTCTCCAGTGACGGGAGCAGGCGCTCCAGGGGCCGGGTGCCCAGGTGAGTCACCAGCGAGGAACGGTCGGGCCAGTCCGTGTACAGCCCCTCGACGTCGGTGAGGACGACCAACTTCTCCGCCTCCAGGGCCGAGGCGAGCGCACCCGCGGCGGAGTCTGCGTTGATGTTGTGGACGGTCCCGTCGACATCGGGGGCGATGGTCGAGACCACGGGGATCCGCCCGGCCTCGATGAGGTCGAGGACGGCGCGCGGATCGACGGATTCGACGTCGCCGACGAGTCCGATGTCGGTGGGCCGACCGTCGACCATCGCGGTACGCCGGACGGCGGTGAACAGGCCGGCGTCCTCGCCGGAGATGCCGACCGCGTACGGACCGTGCGCGTTGATCAGGCCGACGAGTTCACGACCGACCTGCCCGAACAGCACCATCCGCACCACATCCATCACCTCGGGGGTGGTGACGCGGAACCCGCCGCGGAACTCCCCCTCCATCCCGAGCCGCGTGAGCATCGACGTGATCTGAGGGCCACCGCCGTGGACCACGACGGGCTTGAGTCCGCAGGTGCGCAGGAAAACCATGTCGGCGGCGAAGGCCTTCTTGAGCTCGTCGTCGATCATCGCGTTGCCGCCGTACTTCACCACGACGATCTTGTCGTGGAACTTCTGCAGCCACGGCAACGCCTCCGCGAGGACGTGCGCGCGGACGAACGGCGTCAGCTCTGTGGACCCGTCGTTCATCGCTGTGGTCATGTCAGGCCTCTCCGGGCTGGTCGGGGATGGTCAGGGCGAGATGGACGTCGGCGCCGCCGCGGTGCCGGAACCGGAACTCGACGCCGTCGGCCGTGGGCACCGGCTCGGGCAGCGGCGAGTGCTCGATGTCCGGCCGGAAGACGAGGACCTCGATCGGGCCGACCTGCGTCGCCGTCGCCGCGGCCAGCGACTCGGCGACGCTCTCGGCGACGAGGTGCGCGGCGGTGAAGTCGGTGGCCGTGTCCCCGGCGCCGGCATCTCCGATCAACACCACGGCCCGGGTGGCGGGGACCTGTGCGCAGCGGGCGCTCCACTGGAGTTCGCCGGCCAGCGCGGCCTCGGACACGCCCGGCGCGGCGATGTCGAGCCGGGCCGCGGTGCCGGCGGGCGCCCACCAGGACACGCTCCCGGGATCGTCGATGTACCTCCGGCGGACGAGACCGTGGAGGTCCTCGCCCGGGACGGCGCCGTCCGCACCGACCGGTCCGGCGTCGGTCACGGGGCGAGACCGACCGTGCTGAGCCCGTCGGTCTCGGGCAGGCCGAGAGCGAGGTTCATCGACTGGATCGCCCCGCCGGCGGTGCCCTTGGCGAGGTTGTCGATCGCGGCGGTGAACACCGCGCGGCCCGCGCGCTCGTCCACCTCGATGCCCAACTGCACGGCGTTGGAACCGAGAACGGAGGCGGTCATGGGCTGCACGCCGGCGGGCAGGACGTGGACGAACGGCTCGGTGCCGAACGCCTCCGCATAGACCGCGCGCAGCTCGGCGGCGCTCGCCGTGGTGGGGGCCACGGCGGTGGTGAGGATGCCGCGTGCCATGGGGGCGAGGACCGGGGTGAAGCTCAACGACACCTCCTCGTCGGTGACCGACCGGAGGTTCTGGAGGATCTCCGGGGTGTGCCGGTGGGTGGTGACGCCGTACGCCTTGACCGAGCCCATGACCTCCGAGGCCAGCATCGGGACCTTGGCGGACTTGCCGGCGCCGGACGCGCCGGTGACGGAGACGATCGTGATGGCCGAGGCGTCGATCAGCTTCGCCGCGACGGCCGGGAACAGCGCGAGCGTGGCCCCGGTGGGAAAGCACCCGGGCACGGCGACACGGCGGGTGGTCCGCAGCGCCTCGCGCGCCCCCGGCAGTTCGGGGAGTCCGTACGGCCACGACCCGGCGTGCTCGGAACCGTAGTAGCCCGTCCAGTCCTCGGCGCTGGAGAGCCGGAAGTCCGCGCCGAGGTCGACGACGAGGACGTCCGGCCCCAGCTGCTCGGCGATCGCCGCGGAGTGCCCGTGGGGCAGGCCGAGCACCACCACGTCGTGGCCCGCGAGGGACTGCGCGTCGGTCTCCGCCAGGACACGGTCGGCGAGCGGCAGCAGGTGCGGGTGATGCTCACCCAGCGTCTGCCCGGCGTTCGACCCGGCGGACAGGGTGCCCAGCTCGAGCTCACCCGACACGTAGGCCGGATGCCCCAGGAGGAGGCGGAGGAACTCCCCTCCCGCGTATCCCGAAGCACCTGCGACCGCTACCTTGATTGCCATGCGCACGAGTATGCACGACGTTGCAATCTTTTGCACGTGCGGGGGTCAGGCCCCTAGCTGCCGCCGTCCCCCCGCGAACCGCCGCTGCCCCAGGTCCACCGAGCCGCCCACCCGGCGCCCCTCCTCGATCCCGGACATGCCGACCCGTCGGCGGGTACCGCGCACCGCGGTCGGGAACCGGCGGCGCAGCTCCGCGTCCGCCCTCTGGGCGTCCGACCGGAGGACGATCCCCGCCCCTGCCGCGTCGCGGCTCTCGGCGACCGCGCCCTGCTCGGCGGCCTCCAACCGCCGGCCGACCTCGAAGGCGAACCCGGTCATGAACGACTTGCGGTGGGTGACGGCGGAGACGCCGGGCGCCGGGCGCTGGCGGGCCGCCGCGGCGAGCATCACCCCGGTCAACGCACCGGCGAGCATGCCCACCCGCTCGACGTGCCGCCGGACCCCGACGATGTGGACGACGCGCGTATTGTCACCGCGCACAGAGGTGACGGCCCGGCAGTGCATCGCCGACGCGAGTGCGGCGACGAGGCCCACCTGATCGGGCTGATACCTGCCGGAGACCACGTGGTCGAGCACGGTCACCTCCGCCGCGGTGGTGTCGGGACCCGTGCGCGCCAGCGCCTCGTCGACGCCGTACTTGGCGAGCAGTGCGTAGGCGCGCTCGAGGAGTACGTCCGCCTCCGGTGTCCCGGCCACGCTCTCGGCCTTGGCGAAGAGCTTCCGCACCCGGTCGAGCGCCTTCTCCGGCGGTGGGGCGCCGTGAGCGGGGGACGAGGTGGGGTCGGAGGGGGAAGAGGTGGCATGGGAAGTGTTCATGGTCTGCTCCTGGTCGTCTCGACTGTCAGTCGGGACGGATGTTCGCACGCCTGTACGACACCGACGGCGGCCGCGCCTGGGCCGGAGCATCCGCGCCCGACGTCCGGGGCCACCGCCGGAGACGCTCAGCGGTGCAGGAACCAGGTGTGGTCGAGCGGCCCGGATCCACGGCCCACCTCGAGTGCGAGCCCACCGTGTAGCGCCCCGTCCATCCACGGCCGGACTCGGCGGTAGGCCGCCTCCCAGTCCTGCGCGCCGACACGGGCGGTGGCCAGGGCCGAGGACAACGAGCATCCGGTGCCGTGCGTGTGCGGGGTGTCGACCCGCACGAACGGCAGGCGGAGCGTGGTCCGCCGGTCGCCATCGGTCTCGACGAGGACGTCCTCGGCGCTGCCGTCCTCGAGGTCACCGGTGGTGGCGAGCACCGCGCAGCCGGTCTGCTCGTGGACGAGTTCAGCCTGACCGACGATGGTCTCGATGTCCGTGGCGCCCGTCTCGCCGCACAGGACGGCGAGCTCGGGGACGTTGGGCGTGACCAGGTCCGCGAGGGGGACGAGGTCACGGAGCATGCGCGCGGCGTCCTCGCTGGCGAGCCGGCCACCGGTGGTGGCGACCATGACCGGGTCGAGGACGACGTGCGGGGGACGACGACGACGAAGCCAGTCCCCGACCGCCTCGACGAGGCCCGCCTCACCGAGCATGCCGATCTTGACGGCGTCGATCACCACGTCATCGGCCACGGCGTCGAGCTGGGCGATGACGGTCTCGGGCGGCACGGCGTGCACCCCGGTGACGCCGACGGTGTTCTGCACGGTGACCGCGGTGACGGCGCCCATCCCGTACCCGCCCATCGCGGCGACCGCCTTGACGTCCGCGAGCAGACCCGCGCCGCCGGACGGGTCGGTGCCCGCGATGCACAGCACCCTCGGTGCCCGGACCCTGTCAGCCACGCAGAACCGCCCCCACGGACTTCTCCGCGGCCTCGACGGCCGCGCTGCGCCAGGTGCTCGCCTCGTCCTCGGTGAGCGTGCGGTCGGCGGCGCGGAACGTCAGCGCATACGCCAGGGACTTGCGGCCCTCGCCGAGCTGGGCGCCGGTGTAGACGTCGAACAGGCGCACGCTCTCGAGCAACTCCCCGCCCCCCGAGCGCAGCGCGGACTCGACGTCCGCGGCTGGCACCGAGGCGTCCACCACGAGAGCGACGTCCTGGTTCACCGCCGGGTACGCCGAGATCGTCGGGGCCGGCAGGACCTCACGGACACCGATCGCGGTGAGGTCGAGCTCCACGGCGCAGGTCCGGGCCGGCACTCCGAGTCGCTCGCACGCCGCCGGGTGCAGTTCGCCGGCGTGCCCGACGACGACCGAGTCGACGAGCACCTCCACACAGCGGCCCGGGTGCCAGGGCGCGCACTCCGCCGCCCGGACACGCACCTCGGCACCGAGCGTACGACCGACGATCCTCGCCGCCTCCACCGCGTCGAGGGCGTCGGCCTCCCGGCCCGGGCCGAAGTGCCCGGCCGGCTCGCGCTTGCCGGTGTACAACGCAGCGACGTGCAGCGGCTGCTCGGGCAGCGAGGCGCTCAGCCGCTCGCGCTCCTCCGGGGTGGGCTCGCGGTCGACCGGCAGCATCTCCACCGGCGCGGTTGTGGGCGTACGGAACGACACCTGCGCGACCGAGAACAGCGCGAGATCGCGAGTCCCCCGGGTGATGTTGCGGCGGGCGATCTCGACCAATGAGGGCAGCAGCGTGGTCGCGAGGTGCGACTTGTCGCTCTCGAGGGGGTTGACCACGGACATCGTGTTGCGGCGCTCGTCGTCGTCACCCAGTCCCATGTCGTCGAACACCGACGGATCACAGAACGGGGACGTCAGCACCTCCACGTGCCCGGCCGCGGCCAGGGCGTGCCCGACGGCGCGGCGGCCACGCTGCTCGGCGGTGAGGCCCCGGCCCGCGGGCGCGGTGGGCAGCACCGACGGGATGTTCTCCAGCCCCTCGAGGCGCAGCACCTCCTCGACCAGGTCCGCCGGCAGGGCGAGGTCGGGACGCCAGGTCGGGGGCGTCACCTCGAGCAGCACCGCGTCGTCACCGGCGACGGTGCAACCGATCTGCTCCAGCCGGCGCCGCGCGGTCCCGGCCGGGTACCCGACGCCGGCGACGCGCGCGGGGCGGTCCGGGTCGAACGCGATGGTCGGCATGACCGGCGCCGAACCGACATCGGTGAGGGAGGCCTCGACGGTGCCCCCGGTGATCTCGGCGAGCAGGGTCGCCGCGCGGTCCAGGGCCGCGATCGAGGCGGCGGCGTCGACCCCGCGCTCATAGCGCTTGCCCGCCTCGCTCGGCAGCTTGTGCCGGCGGATGGTCCGGAACACGGCGAGGGTGTCCCACACGGCGGACTCCAGCAGCACATCGGTCGTCTGATCGGAGACCTCGGTCGAGGCCCCGCCCATGACGCCGGCCATCGAGACGGGCCCGCTGTCGTCGCAGATGACGACGTCCTCGGGGTCGAGCGTCCGCTCGACGTCGTCGAGGGTCACCAGGGTCTCCCCCGCCCGCGCCCGCCGGACGGTGAGTCCGCCCTGCAGTCGCGCCGCGTCGAACGCGTGCATCGGGTGACCGAGCTCGAGCATGACGTAGTTGGTCACGTCGACGGCCGGCGAGATCGGCCGCACGCCCGACAGCAGCAGGCGGCGCGCCATCCACCACGGGGTGCGCGCGGCCGGGTCGATCCCCGTCACGCGACGCAGCGCGAACCGCCGGGCGCCCGACTCCGGCAGCACCTCCAGCGGCCAGGTCTCGGCGTCGGCCGGGAGCCCGAGTTCGACGGCGGGGTCGGCGAAGTCGAGGTCGAACCCACACGCGAGCTCGCGGGACAGGCCGCGCGCCGACAGGCAGTATCCGCGGTCGGGGGTCACGTTGAGCTCGATGACGGTGTCCCGCTCGTCGGCACCGGCGGCGAGCACCGGCCCGGCGGGATCGCCCGGCTCGGCGGTGCCGGGGGCCAGGACGATGATCCCGCTGTGATCGGAGCCGATGCCCAGCTCGGACGCCGAACAGATCATGCCCTCGCTGGGCCTGCCGTACGTCTTACGCTTACCGATCTCGAACCCGCCCGGCAGGACCGTGCCGGGGAGCGCGACGACGACCAGATCGCCCTCGGAGAAGTTCCGGGCGCCGCACACGATCTGCTGTGCCTCGTCCCCGCCCACGTCGACCAAGCAGAAACGGATGGGCTTCTTGAAGCCCTCGAGCTCCTCGATACTCGAGACCCGGCCGATCGTGAGCGGGCCGGTGATCTCGGGGAGCTGTTCCGGCTCGCCCTCCACCTCGAGCCCGACGCGGACGAACCCGGCGTCGAGCTCGGCGGGGGTCACGGTCCAGCCGTCGTTGGCCCGCTGCAGGATCTCGGTCAACCAGGACTGCGCAATTCGCACTGTGGGGTCCTTCGTCTTGGTGTGGTGGGAGGGGCGCGGCGCGTCAGGCGCGGATGCCGAAGGGCAGGGAGAAGCGGACGTCGCCTTCGACTATGTCGCGCATGTCCGACAGACCGTTGCGGAACTGCAGGGTGCGCTCCAGGCCCATGCCGAACGCGAAGCCCGAGTACTCCTCGGGATCGATCCCACAGGCCGTGAGGACGTTCGGGTGGACCATGCCGCAGCCGCCCCACTCGACCCACCCGGCGCCGCCCTTCTTGCGGGGGAACCACACGTCCACCTCGGCGGAGGGTTCGGTGAACGGGAAGTAGTTGGGTCGCATGCGGGTGCGGGTCTCCGGACCGAACAGGGCACGTGCGAACGCGTCGAGCGCGCCGCGCAGGTGGGCCATCGTCAGCCCCTTGTCGATCGCCAGGCCCTCCACCTGGTGGAACACCGGGGTATGGGTGGCGTCGAGCTCGTCGGTGCGGAACGTCCGGCCCGGGCAGGCCACGTAGATCGGCGGCTCGCGGTCGAGCATCGTGCGTATCTGCACCGGGGAGGTGTGCGTGCGCAGCACCTGGCGGCTGCCCTCGGGCGCGACGTGGAAGGTGTCCTGCAGCGTGCGCGCCGGGTGGTCGGGCAGGAAGTTCAGCGCGTCGAAGTTGTAGTGCTCCGCCTCGACCTCGGGCCCCTCGGTGATCTCCCAACCCATCGCCACGAACACGTCCGCGACCTGCTCGGTGATGATCGTGATGGGATGCTGGGCTCCCACCGGGGCGCGCCCGGACGGGACCGTGAGGTCGAGCGTCTCGGCCACGAGGACGGCGGCGTCGCGCTCGGCCTGCAGTTCGGCCAGGCGGGCGTCGTAGGCCTGCTGCACGCGCCCGCGGGCGACGTTGACGGCCTTGCCGGCCGACGCCTTCTGCTCCTTGGGTAGTGCGCCCAGGCCCCGGCGCGCCAGGGCGATCGGGCTGCGGTCACCCAGATGCGCCGTCTTGGCGGCGGCCAACGCGTCCAGGTCGGCGGCTGCCGCGAACGCCGCCTCGGCGGCGGCGGCGTAGCCGGCCAGTGACTCCTCGTCGATCCGGACCTCGCCCGCGCCTGTGTCTTCGCTCACCAGTGCCCTCGTCCTCCCCGTCACGTCGGCCTCTCGCGACCGACACACCTCGGGCTCCGAGGGTAGTCGATCCCCGTAGCGCCCCCGGGTCCGCCCGGGCCGGCTCGTCCGAGGGCTCAGACCCGGCGCCGGGTCACCGCGCTCCTCGTCGTCGTCATCTCCTCGCCGGATCCCACACCGCGGCGGCGACAATCCTGACGGCTTGCGCTCCGAGCTGGTCCCGCCGGCCGGGTGCGTCACCTGACCTCCCGAACGGCCCCCGACTCCACCTCGAACTCGCGGGTCGCGCGGAAGGCGTCCCGCATGCGCCGGTCGTGGGTCACCAGCAGGACCGTCCCGTCGAAGGCGTCCACGGCCTGCTCGAGCTGCTCGATCGCGGGAAGGTCGAGGTGGTTGGTGGGTTCGTCCAGGACGAGCAGGTTCACCCCGCGCTGCTGGAGCAACGCCAGCGCCGCGCGGGTGCGCTCGCCCGGTGAGAGCGTGGCGCAGGCCCGCGCGACGTGCTCTCCGCCGAGCCCGAACTTGGCCAGCAGGGTCCTCGCCTCGGTGGGGTCGAGCCCGGCCGGGTCAGCGGCCACGCAGAACGTGTCGAGCAGCGTGTCGCCGCCACTGAACTCCGAGCGCGCCTGGTCGACCCGGCCGGGCAGGACGCCGGACCCGATCGTCGCGCGCCCCGCATCGGGTGACGAGGCGCCGGTGAGCACCGCCAGCAGCGTGGACTTGCCGGCGCCGTTGGCCCCGCTGACGAGGACCCGGTCGCCGGCCCCCAGCTGCACGGTGACGGGCCCCAGGACGAAGTCGCCGCGCCGGACCACCGCGTCGGTCAGCACCGCCACCACCGCGCCGGAGCGGGGTGCGGCGGCGATCTCCATGCGCAACTCCCACTCCTTGCGCGGCTCCTCGACGACCTCCAGTCGCTCCAACGCCCGCTCGGACTGCGAGATCTTGGCGGCCTGCTTCTCCGAGCGCTGCCCAGCCCGGTTGCGGATGTGCTTGTCTCGCTCGGCGTCCTTGCCACCGGTCTTGCGCATCGCGCTGCGCACGCCCTTGTCGAGCCAGGTCTTCTGCGTCTGCACGCGCTCCTTGAGCTGGTCGACCCGGCCCGCGTACTCCTCGTAGGCGTCGCGGGCTCGCTGCCGCGCGAGCGCGCGCTCGGCGAGATAGGCCTCGTATCCCCCGTCGAACACGGTGATCTGCCGCTGGGCGGAGTCGAGCTCGACGATGCCGGTCACGCACCGGGACAGGAACTCGCGGTCGTGGCTGACCACGACCATCGGGCGGCGTTCGGACCGCATGAACTCCTCGAGGACGGCCAGTCCCGCGAGGTCGAGGTCGTTGGTCGGCTCGTCGAGGAGCAGGACGTCGTACTGGCTGAGCAGGACGGCGCAGAGGTTGACGCGGGCGGCCTGCCCTCCCGACAGCGCGGTCATGGGCAGTTCCGTCACGGCGGCGTCGAGCCCGAGCCTCGCGGCGGTGGCGGGGATCCGGTCGTCGAGGTCGCCGCCGCCGAGCGCCAGCCAGCGTTCGAGGGCGTCCCCGTAGGCCTCGGCGGCGGCGTCGGAGTCGGCCATCCGCTCCGCGAGCGCGTCCATCCGTACCTGCGCGTCCGCGACACCGGTGACGCGGTGCAGGAAGTCTCGCACCACCTCGTCGTCGTCCCGTTCCACCTCCTGGCGGAGGAGGCCGACCGTGGCGTCCGGCGGGCTGACGGTGACCTGCCCGGTCATCTCGGCGAGCGGGTCGCCGGCCAGCGCGTGGAGCAGGGTGGATTTACCGGCGCCGTTGGGCCCGGACAGGCCCCAGACGTCACCGGGGGCGACGACGAGGTCGAGCCCGTCGAACAGCGTGCGCGCTCCCCGGGAGGCACCGACTCCGCGGACGGTGAGCGTGGCGCTCACGATCCCGCCTGCAGCCGGGAGCTGGTGTGCAGACAGATGGACGCCGCCGTGACGATGTTGAGGCTCTCGACGCGACCCCGGATGGGGATGCGGACCCGCAGGTCGGCGGCGGCGGCGAGGTCGGCCGGCACGCCGTGGGCCTCGTTGCCGAAGATCCACGCGGTGGGCGCGGCGAGCACGTCGTCGGCGCGTTCGATGTCGACCTCTCCGCCGGCGTCGGCGACGGCGACCTGCAGCCCCGACCGGTGGGCGCGCCCGACGAGGTCGTCCTCGGCGATGCCGCGGACGACCGAGAGGTGGAAGACACTGCCGGCCGACGCCCGCACTGCCTTGGGGTTCTCCGGGTCCACCGCCCCCTCCGTGAGCCACACGGCGTCGGCGCCGAGCGCGTCAGCGACACGGACGAGGGTGCCGACGTTTCCCGGCTCGGACAGTCCCTGACCGACCGCGACGAGGCGCGGCGAGGCGACCGTGTCCGGCCCGTCGGTCGCCCCTGCGGCGCGGGTGGCGGCGTCGGCGGCCGGCCGCGTGACGGAGCGGCACACGGCGACGATCCCGGTCGGGGTGACGGTGTCGGACAGCCCGCGGATGGCGCGGTCGGTCACCACGGACACCGGGACGCCGGCGGAGCGACCGGCGTCGACGAGGTCGGCGAACCGGTCGAGCGCCGCCTCGGTACAGAAGAGTTCGACGGCGGAGCCGGTGGCGAGCGCGGACTCGACGGAGTTGGCGCCCTCGGCGAGGAAGCGTCCGGCCTTGCGCCGGGCCGCCGAGCGGTGGAGCTTGGATGCGGAAACGACCCGCGGGGTCCGTTCGGTGAACGGGTCCGCGGGTCGTCCCGTGCCCTCTGCGGGCGGAGTGTTCGTCAAGTCGCGGGTGTCAGGCAGCCGGCGCGTTGACGTCGGCCGGCAGGGCCTTGCGCGCGACATCGACCAGCGCCGTGAAGGCGGCCGGGTCCGTGACGGCGAGGTCGGCGAGCACCTTGCGGTCCACCTCAACGCCGGCGAGCTTGAGGCCCTGGACGAAGCGGTTGTAGGTCATGTCGTTGGCGCGGGCCGCGGCGTTGATCCGCGAGATCCACAGCTTCCGGAAGTCGCCCTTGCGCGCGCGACGGTCACGGTAGCTGTAGGTCATCGAGTGGAGCATCTGCTCCTTGGCCTTGCGGTACAGCCGCGAACGCTGCCCACGGTAGCCCTTGGTGGACTCGAGTACGGTCCGACGCTTCTTCTGGGCGTTGACTGCCCTCTTCACGCGTGCCACTGGTCAATCCTCACTGGTCTGGGGCGGTCGCCTACGGGGCGACCGGGAGTTACTGAAGGTCGGAGGGGCTCAGAGCCCGAGGAGCCGCTTGATGCGGGGCACGTCGGCCGGGGCGACGTCCGTGCGGCCGTCGAGGCGACGGGTGCGCTTGGTGGGCTTCTTCTCCATGATGTGGCGGCGGTTGGCCTGCTGGCGCACCAGCTTGCCGGTTCCGGTCTTCCGGAAGCGCTTGGCGGTGCCCTTGTGGGTCTTCATCTTCGGCATGATCGGTCTTCCTCACATGGTTCGGCCCGGAATGCCCGGTGGGGCCTCGGGTGTGCGGACGGCGTGCGTCCGTGGTCTTGTCGGCGCGGAGGGCCTACTCGGACGCGGGGTCGGTGACCTTCGAGTCCTGAGCCTTGGCGCGGGTCTTGGCGCCGCGGTGGGGGGCCACGACCATGGTCATGTTGCGGCCGTCCTGCTTGGCGCTGGTCTCCACGTATCCGTACTCGGTGATGTCGTCGGCCAGGCGCTGCAGCAGCCGGAACCCGAGCTCGGGCCGGGACTGCTCACGGCCACGGAACATGATGGTGACCTTGACCTTCGAGCCCTTCTCGAGGAAACGGACGACGTTCCCCTTCTTGGTCTCGTAGTCATGCGTGTCGATCTTCGGCCGGAGCTTCTGCTCCTTGACGACGGTCTGCTGCTGGTTCTTCCGCGACTCGCGCTCTTTCTGCGCCGCCTCGTACTTGAACTTGCCGTAGTCCATGATCTTGCACACCGGCGGGCGTGCGTTGGGCGCGACCTCCACGAGGTCCAGATCGGCCTCCAGGGCCAGACGAAGTGCATCCTCGACGCGAACGATCCCCACCTGCTCGCCCCCGGGGCCGACGAGTCGGACTTCGGGGACACGGATTCGTTCGTTGATACGTGCTTCGGCGCTGATGGGCCCTCCTCGGTAGTTACGGTGCTGGCGTCCGCGACCACTCACGTGGCCGCACAACCGCCCTCGAGGCGCCCCACGCCTCGCCAGCCGTGGCCGGCGAAGGCGAGAAGGCCCCACGGCATGTCTACCGGGGGCCTCTCACTCCTCACCCGTCGACGAGTACACGTCCGCGATCACTCGCGGAACCCCTCGTCGGGGTGGTGACCATCAAACTGCCTCGCGGCGTCGGATGGTGGGAGATCGGGCTCCTCTTGGACGACGGAACCCGCCTCGTAGCGGATTCCCACAGTCGCTGATGGACTCTACCAGTTCCGGCCGGTGCCCCCAAACCGGTGTCGGTGCACACGGCCCGGGGCGGTCCGTGGGACAGTGAACGGCATGACCACCGACCAGCCTTCATCCGCTGACCAGGCCACCGAGAACCTGCTCGGGGATCACCTCGACGCTCGCGAGGTCGAGATCGTCGATCTGGCGGACGTCTCCGCGCAGGAGATCATCTTCCGTTCCATCGTCGTCCTCATGAGTGCCGCTGCCGAGAAGCTGGGGCTGTCCGACGAGGACCCGACCTCGAGCCCGCGCCTGGACCTCGACGAGGCCCGCAAGCTCATCACCGCTCTCGCGGGCCTGGTGACCGGCTCGGCCGAACACCTCGGGCCGCAGGCTCGCGTCGTGCGTGACGGGCTGCAGGGCCTGCAGCGCGCGTTCCGCGAGGCCAGCGCGTATCCCGACGAGCCCGGCGAGGGACCCGGCGAGAAGTTCACCGGCCCGGTCTACTGACCTCTCCCCCACTGCGGTCGGCGCCCGCGCGGTGCCGACCGCTCCCGTGGGTCACGCGCCGTGCGCCCGGCGGCGGGTGATCAGCGCAGCGCGCGCGCCTTGCGAGCCGCCTTCGCGGCGGTCTTCTCGGCCGCGGTCGGGGCGGCCTTCTTCGCGCCCGCGCTCTTCGCTACGGTCTTCTTAGCACCGGTCTTCGTCGACCCGGCCTTGCGCGCCCCGTTCTTCGCCGCCGCGGTCGAGGCGGAGGGCTTCTCTCCCGCGCCCGTTCCGTCGGCGCCCTGCCCCGTCGAGGTCTCCGCCGCGGGCAGGACTTCCGCGAGGAACCGTCCCGTGTGGCTCTCCGGGACCGTGGCGACCTGCTCGGGCGTCCCCTCGGCGACCACGGTCCCGCCGCCGGCACCACCCTCGGGTCCCATGTCGATGACCCAGTCGGCGCTCTTGATGACGTCGAGATTGTGCTCGATGACGATGACGGTGTTGCCCTTGTCCACCAGGCCCTGGATCACCAGCAGGAGTTTGGTGATGTCCTCGAAGTGCAGGCCCGTGGTGGGCTCGTCGAGAATGTAGACCGTCCGCCCACTGGAACGCTTCTGCAACTCCGCCGCGAGCTTCACGCGCTGGGCCTCGCCGCCCGAGAGGGTGGGCGCGGGCTGGCCGAGTCGGACGTAGCCGAGCCCGACCTCGGTGAGCGTCTTGAGGTAGCGGTGGATCGAGGTGATGGGCTCGAAGAACTCACACGCCTCCTCGATGGGCATGTCGAGCACCTCGGCGATGGTCTTGCCCTTGTAGTGCACCTCGAGAGTCTCGCGGTTGTACCGCGCGCCGTGGCACACCTCGCACGGCACGTAGACGTCCGGCAGGAAGTTCATCTCGATCTTGAGCGTGCCGTCGCCCTGACATGCCTCGCAGCGCCCGCCCTTGACGTTGAACGAGAACCGGCCCTGCTTGTAGCCGCGCACCTTGGCCTCGGTGGTCGCCGCGAACAGGGTGCGGATCTTGTCGAAGACGCCGGTGTAGGTGGCCGGGTTGGAACGCGGGGTCCGACCGATCGGCGACTGGTCCACCTGGACGAGCTTGTCGAAGTCCTCGATCCCGTCGATCCGGGAGTGCCGGCCGGGGACCTGGCGCGCGCGATTGAGCTGGTTGGCCAGCGTCGTGGCCAGGATGTCGTTGACGAGGGTGGACTTACCGGACCCGGACACCCCGGTGACAGCGCACAGCACGCCGGCGGGGAAGACGACGTCGACGTTCTTGAGATTGTTCTCCCGGGCGCCCCGGACGTGGAGCCGCCTGTCAGGGCTCGGCTCGCGTCGCTTGGCGGGCACCGCGATCTGGCGACGGCCGGCCAGGTAGTCGCCGGTGAGCGACTCCGTGTTGGCCAGCAACCCCTCGTAGTCGC
Organism: Dietzia maris; assembly: GCF_036287335.1. Taxonomy (NCBI): domain Bacteria; kingdom Bacillati; phylum Actinomycetota; class Actinomycetes; order Mycobacteriales; family Dietziaceae; genus Dietzia; species Dietzia maris. Next base: position 1,512,963 of record NZ_CP143053.1, on the reverse strand, counting down.
CCGAGTGGACGACCCGCCCGCCGTGCTCACCGGCCAGCGGGCCGATGTCGACGATCCAGTCCGCGGACCGGATGGTGTCCTCGTCGTGCTCGACCACGAGCAGGGTGTTGCCCAGGTCGCGGAGACGGACGAGGGTGTCGATGAGGCGGCGGTTGTCGCGCTGGTGCAGGCCGATCGACGGTTCGTCGAGCACGTAGAGAACTCCCGCCAGGCCCGACCCGATCTGGGTGGCCAGGCGGATGCGCTGGGCCTCGCCACCGGACAGACTGCCGGCGACGCGGTCCAGGGAGAGGTAGTCCAGGCCCACGTCGAGGAGGAACCCCATCCGGGCCTGGATCTCCTTGAGGACGCGGCCGGCGATCATCGCCTGTCGCGAGTCCAGTTCCAGCCCGTCGAGGAAGGCCGCGCAGTCCTCGACCGACATGCGGCTGATGTCCGCGATCGAGCGCTCCTGGCCGCCGGGGCCCGCGAGGGTGACGGCGAGGATCTCCGGCTTGAGGCGGGTCCCGTCGCAGCCCGGGCATGGCACCTCGCGCATATAGCCCTGGTAGCGCTCCTTCTGCGATTTGGACTCGGTCTGTTCGAGGCGTCGCTTGAGGAACGACATGACGCCCTCGAACTTGGCGTCATAGGTGCGGGTCCGTCCGAACCTGTTGCGGTACTGGACCCGGACCTTCGTCGGGGCTCCCCCCAGCACGGCCTTGCGCACCTTCGCGGGCAGGTCCTGCCACGGCGTCCGCAGATCGAAGCCCATGTCGCTGGCCAGGCCGGTGAGGAGCTGCTGGAAGTAATCCGCGCTCTGACCACCCGACCAGGGCGCGATCGCACCGTCGGCCAGGGACCGCTCGGGATCGGGGACCACGAGGTCGGGGTCCACCTCGAGGTGCGCCCCTAGGCCGTCACACACCGGGCAGGCGCCGTACGGGTTGTTGAACGAGAACGCGCGCGGCTCCATGTCGTCCAACGCGATGGGGTGGCCGTTGGGGCACGCCATGTGCTCCGAGAACCGCCGGTGGCGGGCGGGATCCGACTCGTCGCGGTCCACGTACTCGATCACGATCACGCCGTCGGCGAGGCCGAGGGCGGTCTCGACCGAGTCGGTCAGCCGCTGGCGCGAGGACGGCTTGGTCGCCAACCGGTCGACCACCACCTCGATGTCGTGCTTCTCCTGCTTCTTCAGCGTCGGGGGCTCGGACAGCGAGTGCAGGACACCGTCCACTCGCACACGGCTGTAACCGTCGGCGGCGAGCTGCGCGAAGAGGTCGACGAACTCACCCTTCCGCGTCCGCACGACGGGCGCGAGCACCTGGAACCGCGCCCCTTCCTCACCCTCGAGGATCTGGTCGACGATCTGCTGCGGGGTCTGCCGCGAGATCACCTCGCCACACGTCGGGCAGTGCGGCACCCCGGCGCGCGCGTAGAGCAGACGGAGGTAGTCGTGGACCTCGGTGATGGTTCCGACGGTCGACCGGGGGTTGCGGTTGGTCGACTTCTGGTCGATCGACACCGCCGGCGAGAGACCCTCGATGAAGTCGACGTCCGGCTTGTCCATCTGACCGAGGAACATCCGGGCGTAGGAGGACAGCGACTCGACGTACCGACGCTGACCCTCCGCGAAGATCGTGTCGAACGCCAGCGACGACTTGCCGGAGCCGGACAGCCCCGTGAAGACGATCAGCGAGTCGCGGGGCACGTCGATGTCCACGCCCTTGAGGTTGTGCTCCCGTGCGCCGCGGACGACCAGACGGTCCACCATGGGTTCTCCTTCCGAGTGGGGAGCGCCGCCACTGATCCGTGACGGAAGCCGTACGCCGGGGCATGGCCACCGTTCCCGCAGACGAAGGTACCAACGTGGTACGACACGTTTACGGCCACCGGCCGCGTCCGACGTCGGTAGCCTGCAGTTATGTCGAATCCCACCGAGTCCCTACCCGACCGCATCACCCTCACCGAGGGTTATTCCGGCCGCCTCTCCGGGCGCCTGACCGGCGAGCGCTGGACCGTGGGTCCCGCGCGACTGAGCAAGATCTCCGTCGGCGAGATGGACAACAACGTCTACGTCATCGAGTCGACCGACACCGGCGCGGTCCTGCTGGTCGACGCCGCCAACGACGCGCCGCAGCTCGTCGAGCATCTGCGCGACCGCGCCCCCGGCGTCAAGGAGGTGCTGACCACCCACCTGCACGCCGACCACTGGATCGGCCTCGCTGAGACGGTCGAGGCGCTCGGCCTGACCACCATCGCCTCCCCCGGTGACGCCGCGGGCATCGACGTCCCCACGGATCGACACGTCTCCCACGGGGACGAACTCGAGGTGGGCGACCTCCGACTGGAGGTCATCGGACTGCGCGGCCACACGCCCGACGGCATCGCCCTGCTCCTGCGGACGGACGCGGGGACCCATCTGTTCTCGGGCGATTCGTTGTTCCCCGGCGGGCCCGGCAAGACCGGATCCCCCGAGGACTTCACCACCCTAATGGGCGACCTGGAGTCCCGGGTCTTCGACGTCCTCGACGACGACGTGGTGGTCCACCCCGGACACGGAGACGACACGACGATCGGCGCCGAGCGTCCGCACCTGGCCGAGTGGCGCGACCGCGGGTGGTGACGGTCGGCCGACCCGCCCGCCGACCGGCGACCCGCGACCGCGACCGGAAGCGCGCGCCGCGAGTTCGCACTAGGTTCGGTGACGCACTCCCACCTATCCAGGAGGAACGATGATTCGACGACTCGCACGACCCATGCTCGCCACGGTGTTCGTCATCGACGGCGTTGAGACGCTTCGCAATCCGCAGGCCCACGTCGCCGATGCCGCACCGCTCGTCGACAAGACGGCACCGCTGGTGGAGAAGGGTGAGCAGGCCGTCAACGAGAAGGTGTCCACGTCGGTGCCGCCGGTGCCCAAGGACGCCGAGACGCTCGTCAAGGCGCTCGCCGGGGTGAAGATCGGCGCGGGCGCGCTGTTCGCGCTGGGCAAGGCCCCCCGCCTGTCGGCACTGGCACTCACCGCCGCCCACGTCCCCTCGGCGATCAGCCGACACGCGTTCTGGATGGAGTCCGACCCGGCCGCGCGCAGCCGCAAGACCACGGGGCTGGCCACGGACGTCGCGCTCCTCGGTGCGCTCCTGCTCGCCTCCGTCGACACCGCCGGTCAGCCCGGCCTGGCGTGGCGCGCCCGCAAGGCCGGCGACACGGTCGCCGCCAAGCTGCCCGGCGCGAAGGCCGAGTCCGCTGCGGCCGGCGCGGCGATCGCCGGCGTCGCCCACAGCGTCGCGGACCAGGCGCGAGGCGCCGCCGATACGATCCGGGACAAGGCTCCGGAGGTGGCCGAGACGGTGCGTGAGAAGGCCCCCGAGGTGGCCGACCAGGTTCGTGAGCAGGCGACCGGCGTCGCCGGGGCCGTCCGCGAGAAGGCTCCCGAGGTCGCCGGCCGACTGCGTGGGCGCGCCGCCGCCGCACGGGATCAGGCCGCTCCGATCGCCGCCCAGGTCCGCGACGCGGCCGTGCCGGTCGCCGCCGAGGTGCGGGGCCGCGCCGACGCCGCCGCCCGTGTCGCGTCCGACCAGGCCGACGACGTCCGCAAGGCCGCGCTGGCGCGGAAGAAGGCCGCGGAGAAGCAGGCCAAGAAGAAGTCCGCGCGACTCGGCAAGGACGCCAAGAAGAAGACCGCCCGGTTCGAGAAGGACGCCGGCAAGGCGGCCCTGATGGCCAAGAAGAAGACCGACGAGGTCCGGGCGAAGGCGGCCGACGCCATCCATCCCTGACCCGTCGCGGGCCCGGCCGCCACTCGGGCCGGCCGGCTCCCCGGACCATCTCGTCACCCGATGACCCCGCCCGCACCCGGGCGGGGTCATCGCCGTCCGAGGGCACGTCGCGGATCCCGGTACCCTGGACGTCCTGCCCGAACAGCCCCAACCGGAAGGAGCGCCTGTGACGGGACACGACGCCGTCGACGAGGAGCAGCGTCACCTCGGTCGTCTCCTCGACCGCCTCGAGGAGTTGCGGGCGGACACCCGCGCGCGGCTCGACGCCGTCCTGCGCACTTCCGGCGGGACGCCGCAGGCCCGGTCGGAGCGGGAGTCGTTCGCCCGGCTCTACTCGTCGGAGCTCGCGGCCTTCAGCGCGGCCAACCTGGGCCTGTACTTCGGCCGCCTGGACATGGGTGACGGGGAGGTCCGGCGGATCGGCCGCGTGGGGCTGCGGGACGACGACGAGGACCTCACCACGCTGCTGTTGGACTGGCGCGCCGACCACAGCCGCCCCTTCTACCTGGCCACGACCGCCCGGCCCGAGGGCGCGCACCGCCGTCGTCACCTGCGCACGATCGGGCGTCGGGTGATCGGTATCCACGACGAGTATCTGACTGCGCCGGAGGACGGCGAGTTGCCGGAGGACCACGACGACGTGGTGGGGGAATCGGCCCTGTTGGAGGCACTCGACACCGCGCGGTCCGGGCACATGACGGACATCGTGGCGACCATCCAGCGCGAGCAGGACGAGATCATCCGCAATCCCCACGCGGGCGTGCTGGTCGTCCAGGGCGGTCCGGGCACGGGCAAGACCGCGGTGGCCCTGCACCGCGCGGCCTATCTTCTCTACACCCACCGTCAGCGGCTCGACCGCAGCGGCGTCCTCATCGTGGGCCCCAACGCACGGTTCCTCGACTACATCGCCCGGGTGCTACCGTCGCTCGGCGAGTCGGGGGTCGTGCTGCGCACCCTCGCCGATCTCTATCCGGGCGTGCGGGCGACCGGCCCCGAGACGCTGCGCGGTGAGGAGGTCAAGGGGTCGGGCGAGATGGTCGGCATCCTCAAGGCCGCCGTGCGGGCGCGTCAGCTCGCGCCGCGGTCCGAGGTGGTGGTGCGCGTGGAGGGCCACGACCTCACTCTCGCCCCGGCCACGGTGCGGGCGGCGCGGGGGCGGGCGCGGATGACCCGGCGCCCCCACAATCAGGCGCGGGAGGCGTTCGCGACGCGGATCGTCGACGCGCTCACCGAGCAGTACGTGGCCGCCCTGACCGATCCGGTGGGGCGCGCCGAGGACGAGGCGTGGTCGCCGGAGGGCGACGGCGTCGGGGATCTCGGGGATCCGGCCCGGCCGCTGTTGGACGCGGACGACCGCGCGGAGCTCCGGCGCGAGGTGGAGGCCTCCCGCGAGGTCGCGGAGATCGTCGACGAGTGGTGGCCCGTCCTGCGGCCGGAGCAGCTGCTGGCCGATCTGCTCTCGAGCCGCGAGCGGATCGCCGAGGCGGCGGGTGACTACGTCGCGGAGGACCAGGAGGCGCTCTTCCGCCGGGACGGCGCCGCGTTCTCGGTGGCGGACGTGCCGCTGCTCGACGAGCTCGCGGAGCTGCTCGGGGAGGATCCGACGGCGGACGGCAGCGAGGCCGACCGCGCCTGGGCGGAGCAGCTGCGCCAGGCGGAGGAGGCGCTGGAGATCCTCACCGGCTCGGCGGTCCAGGACATCGAGGACGATCTCGATCCCGAGGTGCTCATGGCGTACGACGTCGTCGACGCCGAGGCGCTGGCCCGCCGCCACAGCGCCGATTCGGACCTCACGGTCGCGGACCGAGCGGGGGCCGATCGGACGTGGGCGTTCGGGCACGTGATCGTCGACGAGGCCCAGGAGCTGTCCACCATGGCGTGGCGGGTCATCATGCGCCGCTCACCCAACCGGTGGATGACCCTCGTCGGGGACGTCGCCCAGACGTCGAGCCCGGCCGGGATCGACTCGTGGCACGACGCCCTGTCGCCGTACGTCGACGGCCGGTGGGTGCTCACCGAGCTGACGGTGAACTACCGGACGCCCGAGACGATCTCCGCGGTGGCGGAGTTGCTGCTGGCGGAGATCGATCCCGACGCGGCCTCGCCGCGCCCGGTGCGACCGGGGCGACGTCCGGTGGCGTGGCTGGAACCGGGACCCGACGAGGTCGCGCGGGTCGTGGCGGAGGAGATCCGCGCGGTGCCGTCGGAGCGCGCGGTGGCCGTCCTGGTCCCGGACGACGGCGGGGAGGGTGACGGGCGCGGCCACGACGGCGGTGGCGACGGTGGCGGCGGCCATGGCGGTGACGACGGCGAGGGCACCCCGCCCCGGTACGCCGCCCTGGCCGAGGTCGCGGAACGGGCCCGGCCGGGGACCTCGGTGCTGCCGTTGGCACTGGCCAAGGGGCTGGAGTTCGACGTGGTCGTGGTGGTGGACCCGGATCGTGTGCTCGCACGCTCGCCGCAGGGTCTGCAGGATCTCTACGTCGGCACCACCCGCGCCACCCAGGAGCTCGTCCTGGTCCAGCCTGGAGGATTCGGCCCGCTGCTCGCGGGGATCCGGGAGCGCGTGGCCGCCGACGACCGGGAGCTCAGCGCATGAGGCGGGTTCGTGCACGGGTGCTGGCCGCGGCGGCGCTCCTCGCGGTGACGGCCACGGCCTCGGCGTGTGGCGACGCGGCGGACGGAGCCGGCGGCGACGGGACGACCACGGCGGCGTCACCCGAGACCGTCGCAACGGACACCACGGTCGGCGCCCGGCCCGGGACGGGTGGGCCGCTCCGCACCGAGGAAGAGCGCGCCTTCCTCGCCGACCTGGCCGGGCTCGGGTTGCCGACCGAGATGACGGCGGAGACGACCCTGGAGGTCGGTCTCGGCATCTGCCGGGGAATCGACGACGGCGCGGACACCGAGACGATCCTTGATCGGATCCGCCCCCTCACCAGCGCGATCGCGTCCCAGAACGACGAGTGGGACACGGCCGGGGTCGGTCGCGCGCTCATCGACGCGAGCCGGGCCCACCTCTGCGACTAGTGGGCATCTCCGTTAGTTCGTCGGGGGTCGGTGATCCAGGCGGTGGGGTCGCCGAGATAGAGGCCGCAGGCGGTGTCGAGGGCTTCTGCGGGAGTGCCTGAGGGCCATCCGTTTGGCAGGGCGGCTTGCTGGTAGTCGTCGTGGCTGGCGCGGTAGATCGCAAAACCCCACTGGCTGGCTGATCCGGCGTAGCGCAGTCGGCAGAGCTTGACTTCGTCCCCGTCGCTCAAGGTGGCATCGATGTAGGCGAATCCGGCCCGGTAGCGGGTGTGCAGGGCCTGGATCTGGGGCCACCGTTCGGCAGCGCGGGCCAGGAGTTTCTGTCGCAGTGAGGTCTGTGTCGAGTCGGGGATCTTGGCCATGGTCTCCATCATCGCCGCCGCCGTTTCTCGCCCTCGACTTTCGGCTTGTTCCGGCGTGGCGGCTTGGCGGGCGCCGCTGGGTGCGTCAGAAATGAACATGCCTCCCACCAGCGCCGTTATCGGGCTTATATCGTTTTCGGTGCTGGGTTTTCCCAGCTCAGCAGCCCGCTAGGGTTGACGGTGGGAGAGGTTCGGTGAGCGCGGTTGTCGGCTGAGGGTTGTGCCTCGTGAACAGAGAATGCGACACCGGATCTGCCCCGCCACATGGCCCGTTTGAAGGGAATTGACGGACTGGCCTGGCAGAGGTGTTCTGTCGACTGGTCGCGCCGGATGACACGTAAGCACGGGCACACCCTGGCGGCGACACCTCTCGGCCGATTGCTGGCCGCGGGGCGCCGATGGCCTGCTGTGGCAGCGGCTCGAGTATGCGGGGCCGCGGCGACGGGATGCTCCCGAGACCGATAAGTACACAGGAAGCCACGGCCGCACTACCCGATGGCGCGGCGATGATTGTGGGGCTTCCCTCCTGCGACGTCGCAGGCAGGCTTGGTGGAGCCTGCCGGCACGTGCGATGCCGCTCGAGGACGCCCGGCGACATCGTCTCGACTGTCCCGCTATGGCGAGCGTGGCAGGAAGGAAGCCCGAACCCATGACTTCAACGGGCACAGTCCATAGTCCCACAACGATTCAGGCCCGCGCCGGGATCGACTGCGCGATCGTGGCGAATCACCAGTGCGAGCTGATCGAATATCGCGACGACGGCACGACACGAACAACCCGCAAGACCATCCCGAGCACCGCGGCCGGGATGAACGAGCTGACCAGGTTTCTCGCAGCAGTCGACGTCGCCGTCGACGTGGTCGCTGAACCGACTTCCCTGACCTGGGTTGGTATCCAGGCTGCGGTCGGCGCCGCCGGCGGCCGGTTCTACCTGATCGGCACCAGGCACTCCTCTCGACTGCGCGCAGCGGTGGCCGGCAAGAACAAGTCCGACGTCATCGATGCGCATCTGCTGGCCAAGGCGCTCGACTTGTTCGACCTTGAACCGCTCGTCGTTGCCGACGTCGGTTCCGAGGCCATCAAACGCTCGGCCCTGTCGCGGGGCGATGCCCGCGTGCACTACGACCAGTGCTGGCGCCGACTGCGTTCTTACGTCGCCGCCACCGTTCCGGACATCGACAAGATTCTCGCCGGATCTCGTACCCGCACGTTGGCGGTGCTGGGGCGGTGGCCTGACCTGCGAGCCCTGGCCCGAGCACACCGGTCCACCATCACCGCAGTGCTGCGCGAACACTCCTACTGCGGTGGCCGCCAGGAGCAGATCGCTGACCAACTCCGCAGTGCCGCGGCGGCCTGGGTGGGCATCCTCAGGGACTACTACGACCTAGATTTCTGGGCTTTGAAGGTCGCTGGAATGCTCGCCGACATCGATCAGGCCGCGGACCGATTCGACCGCTACACCGAGCAACTCGACGGGCTCTGGCACGCCTTCTACGGCCCCGATGATCTGCTGCTCTCGGTGCCGGGGACCGGCCCGATCACCGCGGCGACGATTCGTGGCTGGCTCGGCGACGGGTCCCGTTTCGCCCGCCCCGAGGACTTCGCCTCCTACTGCGGACTGACCCCATCGAACTGGTCGTCGGGAACCATGGAGCACAAACATCGCGCGATCAGCAAGGAAGGCCCGTCGGCTTTGCGGATGGCGGTGTTCCTCGCCGCGAATGCGGCACGCACATCCGACCCGCAGCTCGCTCGGGTGTACCACCGGCTCATGGTCGACAAGGGTCAGCACCACAACAAGGCCGTGTGCGCGGTCGCCCGCAAGCTCGCCGAGCGGATGTGGATAGTCGTGCACCGCAACGCGCCCTACGAGTACCGCGACGACGACGGCGCGATCCTCGACATCACCCAGGCTCGGGCCATCGTCCGCGAGCGCTACCAGGTGCCCGCGGAAGTCCGCGCCCGCCACCGCAACCACACCACCGCCCAAAGGAGAGCCCGACTGGCAGCCTGACCCCTCCCTCGCCTCGCCACCACGAGGCCCCAGATCAGCCGTAGAGCCCGGCGCTCTACGGCGCCTCGACATGCATCCCGACAGGACCATCCTGAGGGGGGTTGACAATCGTTAGGGAATCTCTTCCGGATCCGGAGTGCGTAGCTGGGGTTCGCCGGGGATGCGGTGAGGCACAAGATGTAGGGGTCCTGGGGCGTGTGAAGATGCAGGTTCCTACGCCACGCATCGAACACCCCAGGACCCGCTTTGAACGCTACCGCCAGCCTGCTTGCCGACACCATCTGCCGCACCGTCGAGCTCGGGGTGACGATCACCGACGCCGCTGTGGCTGACGAGCTCACGCACCTGTTCTGCGCCCCGGTCACACTCGACCCGGTCTGCGCCGAGTGCGGGATGGCGGGCCGTTTGCGGGACCACGTCCAGCGGAAGGTCACGGATCTGCCGATCGTGGGTCATCCCACCAGACTGCATGTGCGGGTACCGCGCTTCACCTGCGACAACATCGAATGCGAGACGCGCATCTTCCAGCAGCGGATGCCGGCGTTGGCCGAGCCGCGGGCCAAGACCACGCGTCGCTGCAGCCGCTGGATCCTGCAGCGTCTGGCGATCGACCGCACCAGCGTGTCCGCGGTCGCCAAGGCCCTCGGGCTGGGGTGGGATCTGGTCAACGATCTAGCACTGTCGGAGACTCGCACGATCGTCTACGACCAGCCCGGCCACTTCGACGGCGTCCGCATTCTCGGAGTCGACGAGCACAAATGGAAGCACGTGCGCGGCGACGGCAGCAGCTCATTCGTCACCGTCCTGGTCGACCTGACCCCGGTCGTGGACGGCACCGGCCCGTCTCGCCTGTTGGACATGGTCCCCGGGCGCTCGGCGAAGGTGCTCACCGAGTGGCTCGACGCCCGTGACCAGGTGTTTCGAGACCGAGTCAAGGTGGTCACGATGGACGGGTTCGCCGGCTACCACTCCGCCGCCGCCAAAGCCGTTCCCGCTGCCCGGACGGTGATGGACCCCTTCCACGTCGTGCGCCTGGCCGCCGACAAGCTCACCGTGTGCCGCCAACGCATCCAGCAGGCCACCACCGGGCACCGGGGCCGCACGGGCGATCCGCTGTACGGCATCCGCCGGACCTTGAACACCCGAGCCGAGCTGCTCACCGACAAGCAGAAGGTGCGCCTGTTCAAAGCATTCACCGCCAACGATGCGCACGCGGCGGTCGAGGTCACCTACGGCGTCTACCAGCGACTCATCGCCGCCTACGACGCCGCCGGCAAGCGGGAGGGCAAGATCGCGATGTACAAGCTCCTGCGCTCGATCCGGGCCGGGGTGCCCAAGGAGCTGCCCGAGCTCGCCCAGCTCGGTCGCTCACTGTGGAAACGGCATCGCGAGATCCTCGCTTACTTCGACGTGGGTGCCTCCAACGGACCCGTCGAGGCCATCAACGGCCGCCTCGAGCACCTCCGCGGGATCGCCCTGGGCTTCCGCAACCTCAAGCACTACATCTTGCGGTCACTCATTCACTCCGGCCGGCTTCAGGATCGGATCAATGCACTCTGATTCCGGAAGAGCCCGTTATCGTCATCCTGTCCGGCAAAGAACGCGACGTGCTGACCCGCCGCGCGCACGCTGCTCGTTGTGCGCACCGCGATGTACTGCGAGCCCGGATCGTCCTGGCGGCCGCTGCCGGTGATGCCAACGCTGCGATCGCCCGCGAGGTCGGGGTGTGCGAAGACACGGTGCGCCAGTGGCGGCATCGGTTCTGCACCGAGCGCCTGGAGGGTCTCAAAGATCGGCCCCGCTCGGGACGACCGCGAGTGTTCACCCCCGTCGAGGTCGCCCAGGTCAAAGCGTTGGCGTGTACGCGCCCGGCTGACCACGGTCTGCCACTGACCAGATGGTCGGCCGCCGAGTTGAGAGCCCACGCCGTGGCCACAGGGCTGGTGCGCCCCGTGGCGTCGGCGACGATCGGGCGCTGGCTGGCCGCAGATGCGATCAAGCCGTGGCAGCACCGGTCGTGGATTTTTCCCCGCGACCCCGACTTCGCCGTCAAGGCCGCCCGGGTGCTGGACCTGTACCACCGGCGCTGGAACGGCGTTGCTCTCGGCGACGATGAGTACGTCATCAGTGCGGACGAAAAATCACAGCTCCAAGCCCTCAAACGCCGTCACGCCGAGACTCCCGCCAGGCCCGGTCAGCCGCGGCGCGTGGAGTTCGAGTACCGCCGCGGTGGGACGTTGGCCTACTTCGCCGCCTACGACGTCCACCAGGCCCGCGTGATGGGGATGACCGCACCCAAGACAGGGATCGCCCCGTTCACCGAACTGGTCGAGCAGGTGATGACCCAAGAGCCATACGCATCCGCGAAGCGAGTGTTCTGGGTCGTCGACAACGGCTCATCCCACGCAGGTCAGGCCTCGAAAGACCGGATGCGTCATGCGTTTCCCAACGCGGTCCTGGTGCACCTTCCGGTGCACGCCTCGTGGCTCAACCAGGTCGAAATCTACTTCTCGATCCTGCAGCGCAAAGCCATCGCCACCGGCGACTTCGCAGACCTCGACGATCTCGCCGCACGCCTCCTCGCGTTCCAGGATCGCTACAACCGAAGCGCCGAACCGTTCGGCTGGAAGTACACCCGCGACGACCTCAACCGCCACCTCGACCGCCTCAACAACGACGGCACCCTCCGCGCAGCATGACCCCCGACGAACTAACGGAGATGCCCACTAGCGGCCGGACCCGGCGACCGCCGGGCCCGGCCGCGTGGCGCGAGCGCCTAGGTGGTGTGGACGATGAGCACGTCGCAGGTGGCCCGGCGGGCCGCGTCGGCGGGCACGGATCCGAGCAGACGCCCGGTCAGCGAGTTCAGCCCTTTGTTACCCACCACGAGCAGATCTGCGTCCACCTCGTTGGCCAGCTTGATCAACGACTCCACCGGCGCCCCACGGACCGTGCGCGTCTCGAGCTGCGTGGCCCCGGCGGCGAGAGCGCGCTCGCGGGCGCCCCGGACGATGTCCTCGGCGGGATTGTCGCCACGGATCTGGTAGGCGTCGTCACCCAGCTGATCTGCGGCCTGGCTGACCGACCGGGGGTCGGCGGGCACGTACGCGCAGGCGATCACGAGCGTCGCCCCGGCGTCGGCGGCCAGTCGGGCGGCGCGATCGACGGCGCGGTAGGACGACTCGGAGCCGTCAGTTCCCACCACCACCTTGGTGTAGGCGCTCATTTGCTTCCTCTCCTCGGGAACACGTTGCACACAGCGTAGTCCCAGGCGGGCGCGACCGCGTACGGTAAGCGCGCTCTGCACTCGCGGCCGGGCGCGCGTGGCCGCACCGTCCGCGTCAGTCGATTCCGGCCTCGCGCATCCCCTTGAGCTCTTTACGCAGCTCGGCGATCTCGTCGCGGAGCCGGCCCGCCAGCTCGAACCTCAGGTCCGTGGCGGCGGACATCATCTGCTCGGTCATCTCCTCGATGAGCTTCTCGAGCTCCTTGCGCGGCCGGGCGGCGTCCCCCACCGCACGCGCGCCGAGCAGCTCCGGACGGTCCGCGCCGTCGGCGGCGTCACCGCGCTCCTCCCCGACCCGGTCGAGGATGTCGGCGATCTTCTTGCGCAGGGGCTGCGGGTCGATGCCGTGTTCGGTGTTGTAGGCGATCTGCTTGTCGCGGCGCCGCTCGGTCTCCTCCATCGCGTACCGCATCGAGTCGGTGATGGTATCGGCGTACATGTGGACCTCGCCGGAGACGTTTCGCGCGGCGCGTCCGATCGTCTGGATGAGCGAGGTGCTCGACCGGAGGAACCCCTCCTTGTCCGCGTCGAGGATCGCCACGAGGGAAACCTCGGGCAGGTCGAGGCCCTCGCGCAGGAGGTTGATGCCCACCAGCACGTCGTACTCGCCGCGACGCAGATCCCGCAGAAGTTCGACGCGCTGCAGCGTGTCGATCTCCGAGTGCAGGTACCGTACCCGCACGCCGAGCTCGAGCAGGTAGTCCGTGAGGTCCTCGGACATCCTCTTGGTCAGCGTGGTCACCAGCACACGCTCGTCGCGCTCGGCCCGCGCGCGGATCTCCCCGATGAGGTCGTCGATCTGCCCCTTGGTGGGCTTGACCACGATCTTGGGGTCGACGAGGCCGGTCGGCCGGATCACCTGCTCGACGAACTCACCGCCCGTGCGGCCCATCTCGTACGGGCCCGGCGTCGCGGAGAGGTACACGGTCTGCCCCACCCGGTCGGAGAACTCCTCCCACGTCAGCGGCCGGTTGTCCAGGGCGGACGGCAGACGGAAGCCGAAGTCGACGAGATTGCGCTTCCGGGAGGCGTCGCCCTCGTACATCGCGCCGATCTGTGGAACGGTCACATGGGACTCGTCGATGACCGTGAGGAAGTCCTCGGGGAAGTAGTCGATGAGGGTCGCCGGCGCACTACCCGCGGGCCGGCCGTCGATGTGGCGGGAGTAGTTCTCGATGCCCGAGCAGAACCCCACCTGCTGCATCATCTCGATGTCGTAGGACGTCCGCATGCGCAGCCGCTGGGCCTCGAGCAGCTTTCCCTGGTTCTCCAGCTCGGCGAGCCGGACCTCCAGCTCCTCCTCGATCGACGCGATCGCCTTGGCCATCCGCTCCGGCCCCGCGACGTAGTGGGTGGCCGGGAAGATGCGCACCTCGTCGACCCGGCGGACCACGTCGCCGGTCAGCGGATGGATGTAGTACAGCGCGTCAACCTCGTCACCGAAGAACTCGATGCGGACCGCGAGCTCCTCGTAGGTGGGGATGATGTCGACCGTGTCGCCCTTGGCGCGGAAGGTGCCCCGGGTCATCGACACGTCGTTGCGCTCGTACTGGACGTCCACCAGCAGGCGGAGCAGCTGGTCGCGGTCGACCTCCTGCCCGACCGCCAGGGACACGGACCGGTCGAGGTACGACTGGGGAGTGCCGAGGCCGTAGATGCACGAGACGGAACTGACCACCACCACGTCCCGCCGGGACAGCAGCGAGGACGTCGCGGAGTGGCGTAGCCGCTCGACGTCGTCGTTGATCGACGAGTCCTTCTCGATGAAGGTGTCCGTCTGCGCGATGTACGCCTCCGGTTGGTAGTAGTCGTAGTACGACACGAAGTACTCGACCGCGTTGTTGGGCAGCATCTCGCGCAGTTCGTTCGCCAGCTGTGCCGCGAGCGTCTTGTTGGGCGCCATCACCAGCGTGGGGCGCTGCACTTTCTCGATGAGCCACGCCGTGGTCGCGGACTTGCCGGTGCCGGTCGCGCCGAGCAGCACGACGTCGCGCTCCCCCCGGGCGAGCCGCTCGCTCAGCTCGGCGATCGCCGTCGGCTGGTCGCCGGACGGCGTGAACTCGCTGACCACCTCGAAGCGGTTGGTGCTGCGTTCGACGTCGCCGATCGGTCGGAATTCCGAGTACGAGAGGACGGTCGGGTCGGCGGGGATCCCGTCGTCGGGGATCTCGGTCGCGAATGCCATGCCACCAGCGTACGAGCACTCGCCCACCCCCGCCCACCGGCGATCTCCTGACCGATGTCACAGGCGACAACTACCGTACTCTTGACTCTTCCTCACCTATCGTCGTGTCGTCTGGAGAACACCGTGGCCTGGAGCCCCCCTCGTCGTCGTACCCCTGCTCGCCCTCCCCGCCACCGGGGCGCGCGGTCCCTGGCCGCGGTGACCACGGCCTCCCTCGCGGCCGGGGCGCTCTCCCTCCTCGCACCCGTCGCCTCGGCCGCCCCGTGCGACCCGTGGCCCCCCACCGGCGGGAGCGGTTCCCTCGGCGGCTCCTCCGTCGGCTCGATCGGCGCATTCGGGCGCCCGGCGACCCCCTGGCACGACGGCGGGTCCGGCTACATCCCGGTGCTCAAGGGCCGAACCACCACCGTCGAGCTCCTCACCGGGCCCACCAGCCCCAACGACACGGTCGACCGGTTCGGCATCTGGGGCACCGACCTCGGGATCATGTGGGAGAACGGCGGCGCCGGCGGCGAGGACCAGGTGCACATGGCCCTCGGCGACACCATGGGCGACTGCTCCGTGCCGGGTGACCAGTGGCGCAGCAACATCCTCTTCCGCTCGCGCGACCGCACGCTGCACGACGGCATGCGCATCAAGAACGCGCCCATGGAGCGGCCAGGGATGGCCAAGTCCATCCTCCCCCGGTCGAACATGCCCGGCGAGACCACCGTGATCCCGACCGCCGGCGTCGAGGTGGGCGGCGTCCAGTACCTGCGGTACATGTCCGTGGAGCACTGGGGCGCGCCCGGCGAGTGGACCACCAACTACTCCGCGCTCGCCCGCTCGGCCGACAACGGCGAGAACTGGCAGCCAGTCTCCGGCACCGCCCGCCGCGGCACCGCGCCGATGCCCCTGCCCGCCGAGCTCGGCGAGGAGTTCACCCGCCACACCGACGGCCAGATGAGCGCCTTCCTCAAGCACGAGGGATTCCTCTACGAGTACCTCACGCCGTCGGGCCGCAGCGGTTCCGCGCGCCTCGCCCGGGTGCCCGAGGCCGATATCGAGGACATGGACGCCTACGAGTACTGGACCGGCGCCGGCTGGTCCCGGGAGCACCGGGACGCCCGCCCGGTCCTGGGAGCGCCGACCATCAACACCACCGTGAGCGAGCTGTCCGTCACCTACAGCGAACACCTCGACCGCTTCATCGCGCTGTACAACAACCGCCAGAACAACATCGTCATGGCGCAGGCCGAGAACCCGTGGGGCCCGTGGTCGGGCGAGGACATCCTCGTCTCGTACAGCCAGGTCCCCACCCTCTACGGTGCCTTCGTGCACCCGTGGAGCCCCGCCGTCGAGACCGACGGCGAGGACCTCTACTACACGATGTCCACCTGGGACGCCTACAACGTCTTCCTCATGCACACGGACCTCACCGACATCGCGCCGCGGACCTTCCCGAACCCCAACGCCAGGATGCGCACGACCGACGACAGCTGGACCCGCAACACCCCGGACCCCGCCGAGACCGGTGAGACCGTGCTCGTCGAGCGCCGCGACCTCCCGGGAGCCTGACGTGGCACGCTCCCTCCCCCGCCTGGCCGGGGCCCTCACCGCCGCGTCCGTCACGCTCGCCGCCTCGGTCACCGCCATCGGCACCCTCGGTGTCGGAACCGCCTCCGCGGGCCCGTGCAGCGAGATGTTCGGCAACTTCGGCTCCCTGCTCGAACACCGCACCGGCGCCGGGATGGCCACCGGGTCCCTCGGTTCCCTCGGATCGTCCGGCGATTCCGGATCGATCGGCTCCACCTCGCGCGCGCTCGGCTCGGCCGACCGCTCGGGCTCGCTCGTCCGCGAGCTGGAGACCGGGTCGCTCGGCAACGGACTGTCCGGCTCCCTCGATCCGCTGGTCGGCTCGGTCTACGGGATGCCGCCGTGGATCACCGGCGAGGAGGGCACGGTGCCCGTCCTGCGCGGCCCCACCCGGTTCGAGCAACTCGTCACCGGGCCCACCAGCCCCTCCGAGTCCATCAGCCGCTTCGGCGTGGGCGGTACCGACCTCGGCATCATGTGGGACAACGGCGATCCCGACGAGCCCCGCGTGCTCATGGCGTTCGGCGACACGATGGGCGACTGCACCGTCCCCGGGACCCAATGGCGGTCGAACGTCCTGTTCCGATCGGCGGACACCGACCTCACCGACGGCCTCACCATCGACTCCGCCGCCATGGGCACCGACGGACTCGCCAAGTCCATCGTGCCCCGCTCGGGGCTGCCCGGTGAGGTGACCATTATCCCCACCGCGGGCATCGCCGTGAACGGCGTCCAGTACCTGCGGTTCATGTCCGTGGCGCACTGGGGCCAACCGGGGTCGTGGACCACCAACTACTCCGGACTGGCCTACTCCGTCGACGACGGCGAGAACTGGACCGTCGTGCCCTCGATGGCCCGGCCGATCACCGACACCGTCCCCACGGGCGCCGGGTCGCCCGGTGTCGACGCCGCGTGGCGCGGAGCGCAGATGAGTTCCTTCCTCACCACCGACGATCACCTCTACGAGTACCTCACGCCCTCCGGACGCCAGGGCGGCGCGATCGTCGCCCGGGTCCCCCTCGACGGCTCCCCGGCCGCCGACGACCTCGACGCCCCCGGCGCCCCGCCGACCGCGGGCGTGCTCGACCCCGGCGCCTACGAATACTGGGACGGCACGAAGTGGGTGTCGGACATCCGCGCGGCCGGTCGCGTCCTGCCCGCCCCGGCCAGCGAGATCTCCACCATGTGGAACGAGCATCTCGGCAAGTACACGGCGATGTACTCCCAGGGCTTCGACTCGGTGGTCCTGCGCACCGCGGACCGCCCCGAGGGGCCGTGGAGCGCCCCGACCACGCTGGTGGACTACTCCATGCTCCCCGGCGTGTACGGGGCGTTCATGCACCCCTGGGCGCAGGGCGAGGACCTGTACTACCTCGTCACCACCTGGAACGCGTACAACGTCTTCCTCGTACGCACCCGGTTACCGGAGGTGTTCCCGGACCGCTCCCGCTCAGCGCGCGGCGTGGCCCCCGGGCCGCTGGAAACCGAGGTGATCCGCCAGGTGCCGGTCTCCGAGCTCGTGGACGGGGTCGTCCCCGGCGAATGACCGCTCCGCCTCGCGGCCTCGTGCCGGCGGCCTAGCGACCGCGGCGCGAGGCCTCGCACAGCGTGCGCTCGAAGCGACGCGTCTCCTCACGGTTCGCCCGGCGCAGGATCTCCGAGTACTCGGCGCGGGCACCGGGATCGGCACCGATCACTTCTGCCATCAACAGCGCGAACTCGTGCTCCGGGTCGTCCTCGGCGACCACGGACACCTCCAGTGGGCGCGCGGGGTCGCACCAGTGCAACAGCGGTCGATCGCTCTCGCTCGATCGGTCCCGGACGTACCCGGCCCCGGTGAGCTTGGCGAGCGCGGACTCGACCGCCGGCGCATCGCGCACCGTGACCTGCAGATCGATGACATCCGGCGCGTCGAGTCCGTCGACCGCCGTCGGCCCGACGTGGTCGATCCGCGTGGCGATCTCGCCCACCACGTGGCGGAGCCTCGCGCACGCGCGCTCCGCCTCGCCGGCCCACTCGGGGCGGAACGGGACGACGGTACGGTCCCCGATCACCGGCGTGCCGGTCCGCAGATTGTGCTCGAACGGGTTCAGCCTGACCTCGATGAGGGCGTTGGTCAGATCGATGGTGGTCTGCCGGTCGCCGGAGTTGTCGATCAGGACGTCGGCCACGGCCCGCCTGGCCTCGTCGGTCGCCTGCCTGGCCATCCGGGCTCGGGCGTCCTCCTCCGGCATCCCGCGCTGCTCCACGAGCCGCCGGAGCCGGATCTCGGCCGGGGTGTCGACCACGATCACGAGGTGGTATCCGGGGGCCATCCCGCCCTCGACGAGCAGCGGCATGTCGTGCACCACGATCGCGTCCGCGGGGGCCGAGTTGTAGAGCTCGGCGGTCCGCTCCGCGATGAGCGGGTGGGTGATAGCGTTGAGTGCGGCCGTGCGCTCGTCGTCGACGAACGCCTTGGCGGCGAGGGCGGCGCGGTCGAGCGCACCGTTGGGTCCGAGGATGTCCTCGCCGAACTCGGCGACGAGCATCGCCAGCCCGGGACTGCCGGGTTCGACGACCTCGCGCGCGATGCGGTCGGCGTCCACGACCACCGCTCCCGCGTCCGCGAGTACCGCCGTCACCGTTGACTTGCCGGCGCCGATCCCACCGGTCAGACCCACCATCAGCATGGTCTGGAGTCTAGGTGACCGTCCGGCCGCCCGTCCGGGCGGGCGGCTCCGGGCGGGCGACTCCGGGGCGCGCTGCTCCGGGCGCGCGAAATATACCGCCGCCCCGGAGGGTACCCACCGTGGTGGGCGACCCTCCGGGGCCGCGGCCGATGCTCTCGGGCGCTCGGGGCGCCGTCAGGCTGCGGCGATCACTCGCCGCCGGCGAGCTTGGCGCGCAGGGCGGCCAGCTGCTCGTCCGAGGCCAGCGAACCGCCGGTGGTCTCGGAGGTGCCGGCGTCGGCAGCCGGACGCGAGGACGGGGCGGACTCCGACGAGTAGTTGGTCGGCGCGGCCTCGGCGGCCTCCGCAGCGGCCACGCGACCCTTCTCGATCTGGGCCGTGTGCATCTTGTGGCGACGCTCGGCCTCCGCGTAGCGGTTCTCCCACTCCTCGCGCTGCTTCTCGAAGCCCTCGAGCCACTCGTTGGTCTCGGGATCGAAGCCCTCGGGGAAGATGTAGTTGCCGGCCTCGTCGTAGCTGTCGGCCATGCCGTACTTCGACGGGTCGAACTCCTCCGTGTAGTCCTCGTCGGCCTGCTTGAGCGACAGGGAGATACGACGACGGTCGAGGTCGATGTCGATGACCTTGACCATGGCGTCGGCGCCCACGGAGACGACCTGGTCGGGGACCTCGACGTGGCGCTCGGCCAGCTCGGAGATGTGGACCAGGCCCTCGATGCCCTCCTCGACGCGCACGAACGCACCGAACGGGACGAGCTTGGTGACCTTGCCCGGGACGATCTGGCCGATCGCGTGGGTCCGGGCGAAGTGCCGCCACGGATCCTCCTGGGTGGCCTTCAGCGACAGGGAGACGCGCTCGCGGTCCAGGTCGACGTCGAGCACCTCGACGGTGACCTCCTGGCCCACCTCGACGACCTCGGACGGGTGATCGATGTGCTTCCAGGACAGCTCGGAGACGTGGACCAGACCGTCGACGCCGCCGAGGTCGACGAACGCACCGAAGTTGACGATCGAGGACACGACGCCCTTGCGGACCTGGCCCTTCTGCAGCTGGTGCAGGAACTCGGAACGCACGGCGGACTGGGTCTGCTCCAGCCACGCACGACGCGAGAGCACGACGTTGTTGCGGTTCTTGTCCAGCTCGATGATCTTGGCCTCGAGCTCCTGGCCCACGTAGGGCAGCAGGTCGCGGACGCGACGCATCTCCACCAGCGAGGCGGGGAGGAAGCCACGAAGGCCGATATCGAGGATCAGGCCGCCCTTGACGACCTCGATGACGGTGCCCTTGACGGCCTCGTCCTTCTCCTTGAGCTCCTCGATGGTGCCCCAGGCACGCTCGTACTGGGCGCGCTTCTTGGACAGGATCAGACGGCCGTCCTTGTCCTCCTTGGTGAGGACCAGGGCCTCGACCTCGTCGCCCACCTCGACGACCTCACCCGGGTCGACATCGTGCTTGATCGAGAGTTCGCGCGAGGGGATGACGCCCTCGGTCTTGTAGCCGATGTCGAGCAGGACCTCGTCGCGATCGACCTTGACGATCGTGCCCTCGACGATGTCACCATCGTTGAAGTACTTGATCGTGGCGTCGATGGCGGCGAGGAAGTCCTCAGCGGAGCCGATGTCGTTGACGGCTACCTGCGGGGACGTGGTGTTGGTGGTCATAGGGTGGGGTGCTCCGAGGTGGATAGGAATCGTAGGTGGACGGACTGAACGCGAACGCGTACGCACGCGACCGTCAACTGTACGCTTCTGCCGTGACGTCCACAAACCCCCCCGGACATGGAGAGTCGGTCCGAGCCTCGCGCTCGTGGTGGGACTCGGAGGCCTCGGACTACCACGAGGAACACGGCGACTTCCTCGGCGCGCACTCCCCCGACGGCGAGTTCATCTGGTGCCCCGAGGGCCTGCACGAGGGCGACTGGCACCTGCTCGGCGACGTGGCGGGCCGCGACGTGCTGGAGATCGGCAGCGGTTCCGCGCCGTGCGCGCGGTGGATCGCCGGGCAGGGTGCCCGCGCCGTGGCCGTGGACCTGTCGGCGGGCATGCTCCGGGTGGGCGCCGAGGCGGCGAGCCGCTCGTCCGGACCGGCGGCCTCCGTGCCGCTGATCCAGGCCGACGCCGGGCGGCTCCCCTTCGCCGACGCGAGCTTCGACGTGGCGTTCTCCGCGTTCGGCGCGATCCCCTTCGTGGCGGACTCGGCGGGCGTGATGGCGGAGGCGGCGCGGGTGCTGCGCCCGGGTGGCCGGTTCGTGTTCTCGGTCAACCACCCGATGCGGTGGATCTTCCGCGACGACCCGGGCCCCGACGGGCTGCAGGCGGTGTTCCCGTACTTCGACCGCTCGCCGTACACCGAGTACGACGACGACGGCGAGCTGTCCTACGTCGAACACCACAGGACGGTGGGTGACAGGATCCGCGAACTGGTCGCCGCCGGGTTCGTGGTTCAGGACCTCATCGAGCCGGAGTGGCCGGAGTGGCTCGACCGGGAATGGGGGCAGTGGAGCCCGCTGCGGGGCGGGATCTTCCCCGGCACCGCGATCTTCGTGGCCTCCCTGCCGTGACACCCGCCGGCCGGGGTCATCCCGGCCGGCGCTCGGCGCGTGCGCTCAGAGGATCTTCGACAGGAAGTCCTTGGTGCGCTGGTGAGTCGGCCTGGCGAGCACGTCGGCGGGCTTGCCGGCTTCCACGACGACGCCGTTGTCCATGAACGCCACGGTGTCGGCGACCTCACGCGCGAAACCCATCTCGTGGGTCACCACGACCATGGTCATCCCCGCATCGGCGAGCTCCCGCATCACGCCGAGCACCTCACCCACGAGCTCCGGGTCGAGCGCCGAGGTGGGCTCGTCGAAGAGCATGAGCTTGGGGTCCATCGCGAGCGCACGGGCGATCGCGACGCGCTGCTGCTGCCCACCGGACAGCTGCGCCGGGTAGGCGTCGGCCTTGGCGCCGAGCCCGACCATGTCGAGCAGTTCGCGGGCACGCTCGGTGGCCTCCGCCCGCGACTGTCCCTTCACCAGCATCGGTGCCTCGATGACGTTCTCGAGCGCGGTGCGGTGCAGGAACAGGTTGAAGTGCTGGAAGACCATCCCGATGTGGCGGCGCTGGCGGGCCGCCTCCGCGGGCGAAATCTCGTAGAGCTTGTCGCCCTTCTCGCGGTAGCCCACCAGGTCGCCGTCCACGTAGAGCCGACCGGCGTCGACCTTCTCGAGGTGGTTGATGCAGCGCAGAAAGGTGGACTTCCCCGAACCGGAGGGTCCCACCAGGCAGAGGACCTCACCCGCCGCCACCTCCAGGGAGATCCCCTTGAGCACCTTCAGGGAACCGAAGTTCTTGACCACCTGGTCGGCCTTGACCATCGGCGTCATCGCCTACCTCCGGACGGGTCGGCGGCCTCGGCCGCGGCGAGGGAGGACGGCGTGAGACCGTCCGCGTCGGCGAGCGCGCGCAGTTGCTTGCCGGTGAGCTGGCGGGTCGCCCCGCGCGAGAACCTCTTCTCGAGGAAGTGCTGCCCCACCATGAGAACGCTGGTGATGACGAGGTACCACGTGGCCGCGACCAGGAGGAGCGGGATCGGCTGGAAGTTGACGCCCGAGATGTCGCGCGCCTGACCGTACAACTCCCCGGAGAACGGGATCGCCACGACGAGCGAGGTGGTCTTGAGCATCGAGATGAACTCGTTGCCCGTCGGCGGGATGATCACGCGCATCGCCTGCGGCAGGATCGTGCGCCGCATGGTCTGCCCCCACGTCATGCCGAGGGCGGTGGACGCCTCCGCCTGACCTTCCGGCACCGACGAGATGCCGGCCCGCACGATCTCGGCCATGTAGGCGGCCTCGTTCATCGCCAGGCCCACCACGGCCAACCAGAAGGCCGAGTAGAGCACCATGGTGTCGTCGAACCGGATGAAGTCGATGTCGGTGAAGGGGATGCCGAACTGCACCTGTCGGTAGATGGTGAAGATCAGTCCCCAGAACAGCAGCTGGACGTAGACAGGGGTTCCGCGGAAGATCCACAGGTAGACCCACGCCACGGCCTTGAGCACCGGGTTGGCGCTCATCCTCATGACCGAGAGGATGACGCCGAGAACCACGGCCAGGGTCATCGACAGCACGGTCAGCGCGATGGTGTAGAACACGGCCATCCCGAACCTGGTGTCGAACAGGTAGCGGGCGTACGTGTCCCAGCCGTAGGCCGGGTTGGTCGCCGCGCCCCAGACGAACAGGAAGACCAGGACGAGGACGATCGTCGCCGACACCCAGCGCCACGGGTGCCGTAGCGGTACGGCCTTGATGGGTTCCGGGGCGTCCGCCGCGGGGGCCCCGGCCCCCCTCTCCGCGGTGCTCACCTGGCGTTCCCTCAGCCCTTCCGGATCTCGGCGTCGTCGATCATGCCGTCCTCGACGCCCCAGTTCTGGGCGATCTTCTCGAAGTCGCCGGTCTCGATCAGCTTGTCGGCGGCGGCCTCGAGGGCCGCGGTCAGCTCGGAGCCCTTGCGCACCGGCCAGCCGTACGGGGCCGCGTCGAAGACGTCGCCGGCGAGCTGCATCTTGCCCTCGGACTGCTTGACGGCGTACGCGGTGATCGGCGAATCGGCGGACATCGCGTCGACCTTGCCCAGCGCAACGGCCGTGGAGGCCTCGTCCTGGGAATCGAACTGGACCTTCTCTATCGCGGGCTTGCCGGCGTCGGTGCAGGCCTTGCTCCGGGCGGGCACGTCCTCCTGGTCGGAGACGGTGGTCTGCTGGACGGCCACGCTCAGTCCGCAGGCGTCGTCGGGGTCCACGTCGTTGCCGGCGGCCGACGCCCACTGGATCCCGGCCTCGAAGTAGGTCACGAAGTCGACGGTCTTGAGGCGCTCGTCGTTGACGGTGAAGGACGAGGCGCCCATGTCCATGGTGCCGCCCTCGATCGCCGGGATGATCCGGTCGAAGTCCGACTCGCGGAATTCGGCGCGGAGTCCCATGAGCTGGGCGACGGCGGTCATCACGTCGATGTCGAAGCCGACGATCTCGCCGTTCTCGTCCTTGAACTCGTTGGGGGCGTACGGCGGGTTGGTGCCGATCACGATGACGCCCTTGTCGCGGATCTCGGCGGGCACGAGCGCGGCGATCGACTCGTCGGCCTCCAGCGACACCTCCTCGCGGGGCTCCCCGGAATCCTGCGGGCCCTCGGTGTTGGTGGTGCAGCCGGTCAGGGCGAGGGCTGCGGTGGCGGTCATGGCCAGGGCGGCACGCAGGCCGCGCCGTGAGGTGAGGGTCATGTGGGTGCCCTTTCAGGCGTCGGGAAGCCGAATCTGCAATGAACCTAGGGCATACGGGGACCGGCTCAAAACCAATCGACCTGTTCGGGCCCGGTGATCTCTGTCGCGTCGTGGTTCCGTCGCGCCGGTCGCCCCCACCCGCACCGGCCCGGTCAGTGGGCGGCGGAGTCCCAGTTCGGACCGGTGCCGGTCGACACGTCCAGCGGCACGTCCAACTCGATCGCGGAGTACATGCGGTCCACCACCAGGCCACGGACCTCGTCCAGTTCGCCGGGCGCCACCTCGAGCACCAGCTCGTCATGGACCTGGAGGAGCAGGCGACTCTCCAGTCCCCGTGCGGTGAGGTCGGCGTCGACCTTGAGCATCGCGGCCTTGATGATGTCCGCGGCGGTCCCCTGGATCGGCGCGTTGAGGGCCGCACGTTCGGCGTTCTCGCGCTTGAGCCGGTTGTCCGAGTTGAGCTCGGGAAGATAGCGCCGACGGCCGAAGAGTGTTTCGGTGTACCCGTCCTTCCGGGCCTGCTCGACGACCGCCTGGAGGTAGTCGCGGACCCCGCCGAAGCGGGAGAAGTACGCCTCCATCTGCTCGCGCGCCTCGCCCTGGCTGATACCGAGCTGGGCGGCGAGGCCGAAGGCGCTGAGCCCGTAGGCGAGGCCGTAGCTCATGGCCTTGACGCGACGCCTCAGCTCCGGGGTGACCTGGTCGATCGGCACGCCGAACGCCCGGGACCCCACGAACGAGTGCAGGTCCTCGCCGGTGCGGAAGGCCTCGATGAGGCCGGCGTCGCCGGACAGGTGCGCCATGACGCGCATCTCGATCTGGCTGTAGTCGGCGGTGAGCAGGCAGTCGTACCCCTCACCCACGACGAACGAGCCGCGGATGCGCCGGCCGTCCTCGGTGCGGACGGGGATGTTCTGCAGGTTGGGGTCGGTGGAGGACAGGCGGCCGGTGGCGGCGACGGTCTGGTTGAAGGTGGTGTGGATGCGTCGGTCGTCGCCGATGGTCTTGATGAGCCCCTCGACGGTCGTGCGCATCTTCGTCGTCTCACGGTGCAGGAGCAGCGCCTCGAGGAAGGCCCGCCCCGGGGTGTCGCCCGTCTCCTTGGCGAGCAGCTCCTCCAGCGCCTTGGCGTCGGTGGTGTACCCGGTCTTGGTCTTCTTGGTCTTGGGCATCCCGAGCGTCTCGAACAGGACCACCTGGAGCTGCTTGGGCGAACCGAGGTTGATCTGCTCGCCCCCGATCGCGGCGTACGCGGCCTCGGCCGCCTGCCGGCCACGGTCGGCGAAGTCGTCGCGCAGTCCGTCCAGCGCGGAGGCGTCGACCGCGATGCCGATGGACTCCATCCGAGCGAGCACCGGCACGAGAGGAAGCTCCATCTCCGCCATGAGGGTGGCACCGTGCACCTGCTCCAGCTCCACGTCCAGGCGCTCGGCGAGGTCGACCACCGCGCGGGCGCGGGTCGCGGCGGCGTCGGCGGCCCTCTGGGCGGCCTCGGCGTCGTCGACCTCGTCGAGGAGCGACAGCTGCTTCTCCGCCGCCTCCGCCTCCGGGAGTTCGCGGCGCAGGTGGCGCTGGAAGAGTTCGGCGAGTCCGTAGCTGCGCTGCCCCGGGCGGACGAGGTACGCCGCCAGCGCGACGTCCATCGTGACTCCGCCGAGACGGAGGTCGCGCCCCATCAGCGCGTGGGTGGCGGCCTTGGCGTCGTGGACCGCCTTGTGGACGGCGTCGTCCCCGAGCCAGCCCTGGAGGGCCTGCTTGTCGTCGGGGCCGATCGCCGCGAGGTCGACGTGGGCGGAGGCGCCGCCCGCGGCGGCGATGGTGACGGTCTGTGCGTCACCGGCACCGGGCCGGGAGGGGCCGACGACGACGAGGCCGTGCCGCTGCCCGGCCGGCGCGTGCGCTGCGAGCCAGTCCGAGACCTCGCCGGCGTGCAGGAGCGCCGCCTGCTCGAGCTCGACCTCGGCGGCGGGCTCCGGGGCTCCCTCGGGCAGGAAAGCCGACAGGAAGCGGTCGCGGGCCTGGGGCCCGAATTCCAACCGGTCGAACAGTGCGTTGACATCGCCGCGCTCCGGGGTGGAGCGGACCAGGTCGGTGAGCTCGACGCCCAGGTCCAGGTCCCGGGTGAGCTCGGTGATCCGGCGGTTGAGCTGGACCTGCGGAAGGTGTTCGCGGAAGCTCTCCCCCACCTTGCCCTTGATCTCGTCCGCGTGCGCGATGAGCTCGGACAGGCTGCCGTACTGGGTGATCCACTTGGCGGCGGTCTTGTCGCCGACCTTCGGCACCCCCGGCAGGTTGTCGGAACTGTCGCCGCGCAGCGCGGCGACGTCCGGGTACTGGGCCGGCGTGACGCCGTACTTCGCCTCGACCGCCTCGGGTGTGAAGCGCGCGAGCTCCGAGACGCCCTTGACCGGGTAGAGCACGGTGACGGCGTCGGAGACGAGCTGCAGCGCGTCGCGGTCACCGGTACAGATGAGGATCCGGGCGTCGTCCGAGTGCGCGGCGCCTGTCGCGAGCGTGGCGATGATGTCGTCGGCCTCGTGCCCCTCGAGCGAGAGCGTCCGTACCCCGAGGGCGGCGAGCGCCTCTTGGATGAGTTCGATCTGCCCCTTGAACTCCTCCGGGGCGGCCGAACGGGTCGACTTGTACTCGGGGTACTCGGCCGTGCGGTGCAGCGTGGCCCGTGAGACGTCGAACGCCACGGCGAGGTGGGTGGGCTCCTCCTCGGTGACGAGATTGGCCACCATCGACAGGAAGCCGTAGACGGCGTTGGTGTGCTGACCGGACGCGGTGGAGAAGTTCTCCGCCGGCAGTGCGTAGAACGCGCGGAACGCCAGCGAGTGCCCGTCCAGCAACAGCAGCCTCGCCGGCCCCTCCCCTTGGGCGGCGGAAGCGGGTGCGGCGGTGGTGGCGTCTGTGGTCTGGCTCGTGGTGCTCACACGGCCACTCTAGGGCGGGCGTCGGACAGGCGCTCATCGGTCGTCGGTTAGACTCACCGACCAGCGGCTCGCCGCGCTCGCCCCCGTAGCCCAATTGGCAGAGGCAACGGATTCAAAACCCGTCCAGTGTCGGTTCGAGTCCGACCGGGGGCACCACCTCGCCGCACCGTTCCGCACCGTGGCCGGAGCGCTACGCCGTTCAGCACCCGCCCCAGGGAGCTATCCCTCGATGTCGGCCTTGAGGTTGGTCAGCAGCTGGTGCTGGATGCGCTTGAGGCCGGCCGGCGCGAAGGTCCGCTCGAAGAACCCGCCCACTCCCCCGGCTCCGTCCCAGGACGTGGTCATCTCGACGAGCGAGCCGCCCGTGGCCTCGCGGACGGTGTACGTGGTGGCCATGGACGAGTTCTCGTCCTTCTCCACGAGCGACCAGTGCGCGCCCGCGTCGTCCACCGTCACGGTCGCCTTGACGTCGCGGTTGCGCTTCTTCGTCGCCTGCAGGTTCCAGGCCGCGACGGTGCCGTGGCCCTGCCCGCCCTCGATCAGCCGGTAGGCGCTGAACTGTTCGGGCTGGATCCGCGGCCGGACCCGGGCGTAGTCGGCGATCGCCGTGGTCACGGCATCGACCGGTGCCTCGATGACGATGGTGTTGGTTGCGGTGACCCTGGCCATGTCGGTGACTCCTCCTCGTGGGTCCGACCCTCTCGCACCCGACGCGGTCGCGAGGGTGGCGCCCGGTGGACGCGTCAGACCACTCCCATCCTGCCCGACGTCGGCGGTCCGTATCGGCCCGCCGAGCGGTGGGTCTGACAGCCGGTCGGCCCGCCGGGACGGGACCGGCCCGCGGCGACACCACCCGGCGTCACACCGGGCGGGCCACCGCGGGCCGGCTGGTTCTGCGCGGGGTATCAGTGCCCGCGCCTGATCCACTCCTCGAGGTGCGGGGACTCGTCCCCGACCTTCGTGCCGTCACCGTGACCGGTGTGCACGAGGGTCTCCGCTGGGAGCGTGAGGATCCGCTCGCGGATGGAGGCGATGATCGTCGGGAAGTCCGAGTACGAGCGCCCGGTGGCGCCCGGCCCGCCCGAGAACAGCGTGTCGCCCGAGAACAGGACACCCGCCTCGGGAACGTGGAACACGCACGAGCCCGGCGAGTGCCCGGGGGTGTTCATCACGTCGACGCGGGTGCCCGCGATCTCGAACTGCTGACCGTCCTGCAGCTCACGGTGGGACACGTCGGGATGCGTCTCTTCCCACAACATCTTGTCGCCCGGGTGCACGAGGATCGGCGCATCGAACTTCTCGGACAGCTCGGGGGCGACGGTGATGTGGTCGTTGTGGGCGTGCGAGCACAGGATGCCCTTGACCTTCCGCCCTCCGACGGCGTCGATGATCGGCTGGGCCGTGTGGGCCGCGTCGATCACGAACACCTCGGAGTCGTCCCCGAGGATCCAGATGTTGTTGTCCACCTCCCATTCGCCGCCGTCGAGCGCGAAGATCCCGCTCGTGATGACCTTCTCGATACGCAGTCCACCGGCGTAGCCGGCGCTGGTGTAGGTCTCACTCACAACGTCACCACCGATCGCAGTACGGAACCGGACTTCATGGCGTCGAACGCCGCCTCGACGGCGTCGATGCCGATCCGCTCGGAGACGAACTTCTCCAGCGGGAGTCGACCCTGCAGGTGCAGGTCGACGAGCATCGGGAAATCCCTCTCGGGCAGGCAGTCGCCGTACCAGGAGGATTTGAGGGACCCGCCGCGGCCGAAGAAGTCCAGCAGCGGGAGCTCGAGGCGCATCTCCGGCGTGGGGACGCCCACGAGGACGACCGTGCCGGCGAGGTCGCGGGCGTAGAACGCCTGCTCGTACGTCTCGGGCCGGCCGACCGCGTCGATCACGACATCTGCGCCGAAACCGCCGGTGGACTCCCGGATCGCGGCGACGGGGTCCGTGGAGGTCGAGTTGACCGTGTGGGTCGCCCCGAAGTCCTTGGCCCACTCGAGCTTGGTGTCGTCGATGTCCACCGCGATGATCTCGGAGGCGCCCGCGAGTCGCGCGCCGGCGATCGCGGCGACGCCCACACCGCCGCACCCGATCACGGCCACGGACTGGCCGCGGGTCACCTTGCCGGTGTTGATCGCGGCACCGATGCCGGCCATCACGCCACAGCCGAGCAGACCGGCGACCGCCGGATCGGCGGACGGATCGACCTTCGTGCACTGGCCCTCGTGGACCAGCGTCTTGTCGATGAACGCCCCGATACCGAGAGCGGGCGTGAGCGCGGTGCCGTCGGTGAGGGTCATCGGCTTCGACGCGTTGTGGGTGTTGAAGCAGTACTCGAGCTGCCCGCGCTTGCAGGCACGGCACTCGCCACACACCGCCCGCCAGTTGAGGACGACGTAGTCACCCTCGGCCACGTGCGTGACGCGGTCCCCGACGGTCTCGACGACTCCTGCGGCCTCGTGGCCGAGGAGGAAGGGGTACTCGTCGTTGATGCCGCCGTCCCGGTACGCCAGATCGGTATGGCAGACGCCGCACGCCTGCACCCGAACGATGACATCGTTGGGCCCCGGATCGGGCACCACGACATCGACCAGTTCGACCTCGGCACCCTTGCTGCGGGCGATGACGCCCTTCACGGTCTGCGACATGGATCGCCTCTCGATTAGATGTGGATACTCCCCACCCACTCTGTCAGAAGCGCACGGAGCCCGGCCGCACAAAGCGATGCGCCCCGCCTCCTTCAGGGGAGGCGGGGCGCAGTGCGTGCGTGAGCCGGGATGGCCCGGTCAGACGGCGAGGCCCTCGCGATCAGACCGCGACGCCGTTGGCGCGCAGCCACGGCACGGGATCGATCCACTGGCCGGCCGGGTTCCGCACACCGAAGTGGAGGTGCGGCCCGGTGGAGTAGCCACGGTTGCCGACCGTCCCGATGACCTGGCCGGCGTTGACCCGCTGCCCCACGGAGACGTAGTTCTGATCGTTGTGGCCGTACTCGAGGAGGTGCCCGTCGTCGGTCTGGATGCGGATCCACAGGCCGTACCCGGACGCCGGCCCGGCCGCGACGACGGTGCCCGACTTGGCGGCGAACATCGGGGTGCCGATCGGGGCGCCGAAGTCCGTGCCGTTGTGGAACGTGCCCCAGCGCGGGCCGAAGCCGGAGGTGATCGGGCCGTAGGTCGGGGCGTGCGCACCACCGGCGGCCGGGAGGCCGAGCGAACCGAACATCGCCGGGTCGATCGCGTACTCGCGCAGCTGCTCGGGGGTGAGTCCGATGCCCTGGACGACACCCTGCGCCATCTCGGTGAGCTGGTCCACGCCGATCTCGGCGGACTGCGCGGACGCGGCGGGGGCGGCGGCGAGGGCCGCGCCGCCGGTGAGGGCCGCGCCGGCGACGGTGCCGGCGACGAGGCGGCCCACGGCGTTGGAGGAACGGGCTGCACGGTGGCGACCGGCGGTCGCGCCGGAACCCTCGACGCCGAGTCGGTCTGCGAGCTCGGCGAAGGTGATGCGAGTGGCGTCGGACATCAGGGGAAACCTCGGGGTCTAGAGGGGTGAAGCGGTGAGCCGACCGGCTTCCCCGGTGGCCTCCAAGAAGGTAACAGAATTGTCTCGGCGCTGTCACGTCAAAAGCACGAACTCAGACGAAAGCACCGGTGAGCGGGGGTGCTCACCGGCGCTTCCGGGTGTTATCAGATGGTGACTACAGGCGGTCGACGCCTCGTCCCCGCCCTGTTCAGTGGTCGGCCTCGCCGATCCGGTGCACGAGGATGAAGTTGGTCGACCCCTCCACCCCCGGCACGTTGCCGGCGACGATCACGATGAGGTCGTCCTCGTTGTATCCCTCGACCGGGAGCAGGAGTTCGTCGGTGACCTTCACCAGCTCCGCCGTCTCGGTGACGCGGTCGGTGAGGAAGGTCTCGGTTCCCCACGTCAGCGACAGCTGACTGCGGATGCGCGGATCGCCGGTGATGGCGATGAGTGGCAGGTGACTGTGCAGGCGGGCGAGACGCCGGACGGTGTCACCGGTGGAGGTGACCGCGACGAGCGCCTTCGCCCCGAGCCGCTCGCCGATCTCGCGCGCCGAGTACGAGATCACGCCACGCTTGGTGCGCGGGATGTGGACCAGGTCGGGTGCGGCGGTGGAATCCGACTCCACAGCCAGCGCGATCGAGGACATCGTCCGCACGGCGTCGATGGGGTACTTGCCCACGGAGGTCTCGCCGGAGAGCATGACCGCGTCCGCCCCGTCGAGTACCGCGTTGGCCACGTCGGAGGCCTCCGCCCTCGTGGGCCGGGAGTTGGTGATCATCGACTCGAGCATCTGCGTGGCCACGATGACCGGCTTGGCGTTCTCGCGGGCGATCTGGATGGCCCGCTTCTGGACCAGCGGGACCTCCTGCAGCGGCAGCTCGACGCCCAGGTCGCCGCGCGCCACCATGATGGCGTCGAACGCCAGCACGATGGACTCGAGGTTCTTGACGGCCTCGGGCTTCTCGAGCTTGGCGATGACGGGGACGTGGATGCCCACCTCGTCCATCACCTCGTGCACGAGGTCGACATCCGCGGGGGACCGCACGAAGGACAACGCGATGAAGTCGACGCCCAGAGCGAGGGCGAACCTCAGGTCGGCGATGTCCTTCTCGCTCAGTGCGGGCACGGAGACGTTCATGCCCGGAAGCGAGACGCCCTTGTTGTTGGACACGGTGCCGCCCTCGGTGACGACGCAGTGCACGTCGTCGCCCTCGACCCGCTCGACGGTCAAGCCGATGTTCCCGTCGTCCACCAGCAGGCGGTCCCCCGGGCGCGCGTCGGCCGCGAGACCCTTGTACGTGGTGGAGACGCGGTCCTTGGTGCCCTCGACGTCCGCGACGGTGATGACGACGTGGTCGCCCTCCGCCCACTCGTGCCGGCCCTCGATGAACCGGCCCAGCCTGATCTTGGGGCCCTGGAGGTCCGCGAGCACGCCGACCGCGCGTCCGGACTCGTCGGAGGCCTTGCGGACCCACTTGTAGTTGGCCTCGTGGTCGGCATGCTCTCCGTGACTGAAGTTGAGGCGGGCGACATCCATCCCCGCGTCGACCAGCTCACGGATGCCGGCCTCCGAGGCGACGGCGGGACCCAGGGTGCAGACGATCTTGGTACGACGATTCACCCGACCCAATCTAGTCCCCTCGACCGGCTGGCCGGTTAACCCGACGTCAACGGCCGGACAACGGGGGTGCGTCCGTCGGGCCGTCCCCCACCGACTCGTCCACGGGATCGCCGAGAGCGCGCAGCTCCGAGGGGGCCTCACGGCCGCGGCGGGCACGCCAGAAGTACAGCAGCGCGGCGATCATGACGACCAGCGACACGATCGTGTTGATCCGGAGGCCGAACACCTCGGTGGCGGCGTCGGCGCGCAGCAACTCGACCCAGAACCGGCCGAAGCAGTACAGCGCCACGTAGAGGGCGAAGAGCCGGCCGTGTCCGAGCCTGAACCGGCGGTCGATCAGCACCAGCGCGACCGCGACGAGGACGTTCCACAGCAGTTCGTAGAGGAACGTGGGGTGCACCGTCGCCAGCACCTGCCCGGTGGAACGCCCGATGGTCTCGGAGTAGCCGTACGCCTCGTCGTAGCGCTGGTAGATCTCCAGGGCCCACGGCACGTCTGTCTCGCGTCCGTAGAGCTCCTGGTTGAAGTAGTTCCCGAGACGGCCGATGCCCTGCGCGAGCACGACGCCCGGCGCGATCGAGTCCCCCAGTGCGCCGAGGGCCCGGATCCCCTGCTGCCGCAGTCCGATGTAGGCCCCGAGCGCACCGAACGCGACGGCACCCCAGATGCCCAGGCCGCCGTCCCAGATCTTCAGCGCGTCGACCGGGTTGCGACCCTCGCCGAAGTAGCGGTACCAGTCGGTGGCCACGTGGTAGATGCGCCCGCCGATGAGACCGAACGGGATCGCCCACAGTGCGGTGTCGAGCACGACGCCCGCCCGCCCACCACGCGCGACCCAGCGCTTCTCGCCCCACCAGACGGCGATGACGATGCCGAGGATGATCCACAACGCGTAGGCGCGCAAGGGGAACGGGCCGATCTCCCACACGCCCTGGGGAGGACTCGGGATCACGACGACACCCCGCGGCGAACACCCTCGGCCAGCTCCGCCGTCAGACGCCGGAGCGCGTCCGGCCCCTCGGTCGCCGCCGTGATGAGCGCCGAGCCGACGATGACGCCGTCGGCGTAGGAGGCGATCTCGGCGGCCTGGTCGCCGTTCCGCACACCCAGACCCACACCACAGGCCAGATCGGATATCTCGCGTACGCGCCGGGTGAGCGTGCGCGGCGCGTCCGAAACGACGTCCCGCGCGCCGGTCACCCCCATCACCGCCTGGACGTAGACGAAGCCACCCGTGCGCGACAGCGTCATCGCCAGCCGTTCCGGGGTGGACGACGGGGCCACGAGGAAGACCCGGTCGATGCCGTGCGCATCGGAGGCGGCGATCCAGTCGTCCGCCTCGTCGGGGATGAGGTCGGGAGTGATCACGCCGGTGCCGCCGGCCGCCGCGAGATCGGCGGCGAAGCGGTCGACCCCGTATTGCAGGACGGGGTTCCAGTAGGTCATCACCACGGGCACCGCGCCGGCGTCAGCGACCGCCCGGACGACCTCGAAGGTGTCCGCGACCCGGAATCCCGCCTCGAGGGCGGTGTCCGCGGCGGCCTGGATGGTGGGGCCGTCCATCATGGGGTCGGAGTAGGGGATGCCGACCTCGATGATGTCGCAGCCGCCCTCGACCATCGTCCGGACGGCCTCGATCGATCCCTCGAGGGTCGGGTACCCGGCCGGGTAGTAGCCGATGAGCGCGGCCCGGTTCTCCGCCCGGCACCGCTCGAACACGTCGCTGAGAACGCTCATCCCTCGACTCCCCCGTCCGCGTACGCACCCTCGCCGTCGTCGGCACCCCGGCTCGAATCCACCCCGGCCTCCGGCGGCTCACCACCGCCCAACAACCCGAACCACCGCGCGGCGGTGTCGACGTCCTTGTCCCCGCGGCCGGAGACGTTAACCAGGATCAGGCCGACCCCCTCGGCGGCGAGCTGGGCCGCTCCGGCGACCGCATGTGCGGACTCGATGGCCGGGATGATGCCCTCCGTACGGCACAACTGCGCGAAGGCGTCCATGGCCTGGGTGTCGGTGATCGGCCGGTATTCGGCGCGACCGATATCCGACAGCCGCGAGTGCTCCGGCCCGACGCCCGGGTAGTCCAGGCCGGCGGAGATGGAATGCGACTCGATCGTCTGACCGTCCTCGTCCTGCATGAGGTGGGCGTACGAGCCCTGGAACACGCCGGGCCGGCCGGCGTTGACGGTCGCCGCGGTACGCCCGGTCTCCACACCGTCACCGCCGGCCTCGCAGCCGACGAGGCGCACGGACTCGTCCTCGATGAACGGGTGGAACAGGCCGATCGCGTTGGAACCACCGCCGACGCAGGCGACCGCGGCGTCCGGCAGCCGTCCCGCCTGCTCGAGGATCTGCACCCGCGCCTCGGCACCGACGATCCGCTGGAAGTCGCGGACCATCGTCGGGAACGGGTGCGGCCCGGCCGCCGTGCCGAACGCGTAGTAGGTGTCGTCGGCGTGCGCGACCCAGTCGCGCATCGCCTCGTTGATCGCGTCCTTGAGCGTGGCCGAGCCGATCTCGACGGCCTCGACCTCCGCGCCCAGCAGACGCATCCGGGCGACGTTGAGCGCCTGACGACGCACGTCCACCGCGCCCATGTAGATCTTGCACTCCAACCCCAGCAACGCACACGCGGTGGCGGTGGCCACCCCGTGCTGGCCGGCGCCGGTCTCCGCGATGACGCGGTTCTTACCCATCCGCTGGGCGAGCAGCGCCTGACCGAGCACGTTGTTGATCTTGTGCGAGCCGGTGTGGTTGAGGTCCTCGCGCTTGAGGAAGACCCGGGCGCCGATCTCCTCGCCGAACCGCGTGGCCTCGTACAGAGGGGACGGCCGACCCGAATAGTGCTTCTGCAGCCGGTCCAGCTGGTCGAGGTACTCCTCGTCCGCGCGGGCCTTGGCGTAGGCGTCGGTCACCTCGTCCACGACCGCCATCAACGCCTCGGGAACGTAACGGCCCCCGAACGGCCCCCAGTGGCCGCGCTGGTCAGGCTCGTGTCCGGTGGCTGTCCGGAGCACCTCCCCCATGGTGGGCAGTGACGTCAGATCCTTGGAGTTCACGACTCCCAGTCTGCCGGAAGCCCACCACCGGGGCCTAGCGGGGCCCCTGCGGGCAGGAGGGGTGAGCACCCGCCGTGGCCAGCGCGTTGCAGGCCGCACGCGGGTCGCCCTGCGTCACCAGCCCCTCGCCGACGAGGACCGCGTCCGCACCCACGCTGGCGTACGCCAGGAGGTCGGAGGCGTCCCGGACACCCGACTCGGCGATCTTCACGACGTCGGACGGCAGGCCCGGTGCGATGCGGGAGAACACGTCCCGGTCGACCTCGAGGGTCTTGAGGTTGCGGGCGTTGACGCCGATGACGCTCGCTCCGGCCTCCAGGGCGCGGTCCGCCTCCTCCTCGGTGTGGACCTCCACCAGCGCGGTCATCCCGAGCGACTCGGTACGGTCCAGCAGCGACACCAGGGCGTCCTGCTCGAGGGCGGCCACGATGAGCAGGACCAGGTCCGCTCCGTGCGCCCGCGCCTCGTGGATCTGGTACGGCCCCACGACGAAGTCCTTGCGCAGGACCGGGATGTCGACCGCGCGCCGGACCGCGTCGAGATCGGCCAGGCTGCCGTGGAAGCGTCGCTCCTCGGTCAGGCACGAGATGATCCGCGCCCCGCCGTCCTCGTACATGCGGGCCAGCACCGCCGGATCGGGAATGTCGGCCAACGCCCCCTTGGACGGGCTCGCCCTCTTCACCTCGGCGATGACGCCCACACCCGGGTCGCGCAGCGCCTTGAGCGCATCGAGCGGGTCCGGCGCGGACAGGGCCGCCTTCTTCACCGACTCCAGGTCGATGACGGCCTCGCGGGCCGCGACGTCCTCGCGGACCCCGTCGAGAATCGAGTCCAGCACGGTACCCACCGTGACCTCCCTCAGCAGTGATCGGGGCGGAAAGTGTGATCGAGATCGACAATAGAGGTCCGGAGCCGGGTTCCCGAATCGGGTCCACCCCGTCGCGGTCAACCGGTCGGATCGCGTCCTTCGTCGAGCTCCGACCAGAGGTCACGACCGGCGTCGCCGTCCGCGTCATCCCTCGCTTCTCCGCCGGTTCCGCGGCGTACGGCGGGCGTGACGTACCGGTCGTCGCGCCGCACCGGACGCGCCGGCCGCGCGAGGACGACGATCCCCGCCGCGAGCAGCGCGGCCGCGCCGGCGCCGGTGAGCGACGGGCCCACCGGCCGGGTCGACAACTCGGTGATCCGGGACCACTCCGGGATCGACTCGGAGCCCTCGGCGCCCGGCCCCGCGTTGGTCCGGGCGACCCCCTCGTCACTCGTGATCACCGTATGGACCCGCTCGGCGTCGACGCCGCCCACCGACGAGATCAGCAACGCGACGGCCGCCACCCCGAGCAGGGCGATGACCGCTCCCACGGCGCGGGCCGCGAGCCCCCGCACCAATGCCACCGCCGCGATGGCGGCCAGGGCGCCCAGCGCGAGCGGCACAAGAGCCGGCTGCCACTCGGCGCCGGCGAGCGCGCGCCGGGCCTCACCCGACTGGTCGTTGAACGCGGCCACGTCGAGCCACACCATCCGGGAGGCGATCCACAGCAGGGCCGCGCCGACGAGCAGCAGGACGACGGGCACCAGGAGCCGGGCGCGACGGCTCACCGGGACTCCCCTGCCGGCCGCAGCGTCTCCGCGGCGGAGACGGCCCGCAGGACCGCCATCGCCTTGTTGCGACACTCGGCGTCCTCCGAGGCCGCCACCGAGTCGGCGACGATTCCGGCCCCGGCCTGGACGAACGCGGTGCCGTCCTTGATCACCGCCGAGCGGATCGCGATGGCCTGATCGGTGTTGCCCGCGAAATCCACGTAGCCGACCACGCCGCCGTACACGCCGCGGCGGGTGTCCTCGAGGTCCTCGATGATCTGCAGGGCCCGCGGCTTCGGGGAACCCGAGAGGGTGCCGGCCGGGAAGCACGCGGTCACCGCGTCGATGCCCGTCCGCCCGTCGGCCAGGCGCCCCGTCACCGTCGACACGAGGTGCATCACGTGGCTGTACCGCTCCACCTGGCGGAACTCGGTCACCTCGACCGTGCCCGGGACGCAGACGCGGCCCAGGTCGTTGCGCCCGAGGTCGACCAACATCAGATGCTCGGCGTTCTCCTTGGCGTCGTCCACCAGGTCCTTGGCGAGCAGGATGTCGTGCTCGTCGTCGTCACCCCTGGGCCTCGTCCCCGCGATGGGGTGGGTCGTGGCGACGCCGTCGACCACGGTGACCAGAGCCTCCGGGCTCGATCCCACGATCGTGAACGCCGTCCCGCCGAACCCGTCCGGCCCCGTGCCGTCCGGGATCGTCATGAGGAACATGTACGGGCTGGGGTTGGTGGTACGCAGGATGCGGTACACATCGCGCGGCGAGGCGTCGGTGTCGACCTCGAAGCGCTGGCTCAGCACCACCTGGAACGCCTCGCCCGCGTGGATCTGCTCGATGATGTCGGCGACCCGCGCGTGATAGGTGGGCTCGTCGGTGCGACGACGCACCCGCGGATCAGGTGTGTTGAACACGCTCACCCCGCCGGCGCCGGGCTCGGCGAGACGCGCCGTCATCGACTCGAGCCGCTCGACCGCGTCCGCATACGCCTCGTCCACCCGCTCGTCGCTGCCGTCCCAGTTGACGGCGTTCGCGATGAGATGGATCCGGCCCTCGTGGTGGTCGAAGGCGGCCAGATCCGTGGCCAGCAACTGGACGAGCTCCGGCACCCGTAGGTCGTCGATCGTGTCGGGGGCGATCCGCTCGAGCCTGCGGACGATGTCATACCCCAGGTAACCGACCATCCCGGACGTCAGCGGCGGCAGGCCCACGATCTGGTCGGTCCGCAGCAGCTCGAGGGTCCGTCGGAGGGCGTCCAGCGGATCACCGCCGGTCGGCGCGCCGGCGGGGACGCTGCCCCACCACGTCGCCTCGCCGGCCTCGTCGACCGTCAGCGCGGCCGCCGCGCCACAGCCGATGAACGACCACCGTGACCAGGAGCGCCCGTGTTCGGCCGACTCCAACAGGAACGTGCCCGGCCGGTCCCCCGCCAGCTTGACGTAAGCCGAGAGCGGGGTCTCGGAGTCGGCGAGGACCGTGCGCACGACCGGCACCACCCGGTGCCCCGCGGCGAGCGCGCGGAACTGCTCCAACGTGGTGGTCGCGGTGCTCATCCGAGGGCCTTGCCGCCGATGCCGAAGGAGTCGTGCGGCATGTCGTTGACATGGACCCACACCTTCGCGGGGTCCTTGCCCGAGGCCTCCGCGTACGCCGCGGTGACGGCCTCGATGACGCGGGCCTTGCCCTCCGCGGTCATCCCGTCGAGCTGGTTGATCTGGATGAACGGCACGGCGATCAGTCCTCCCCGAGAAGTGTGGCGGTGTCGAAACAACTGGTCGTGCCGTTGTGGCACGCCGCCCCGGTCTGGTCGACCCGGAGCAGGACTGTGTCCCCGTCGCAGTCGATCTCCACGCTACGGACGTGCTGCACGTGGCCCGAGGTCTCCCCCTTCACCCAGCGCTGACCCCGCGAGCGCGAGTAGTACACGCCGCGGCGGGTCGCCAGGGTCTCGGCGAGTGCGGCGTCGTCCATCCACGCCATCATGAGCACCCGACCCGAGGTGGCGTCCTGCACGACGGCCGCGATCAGGCCGTCGGCATTGCGTGAGAGCCGCTCGGCGATGGACCGGTCCAGGACGTGCGCGGTCATCGGACCGTGATCCCCTCGGCCGCGAGCGCCTTCTTGACGTCGCCGACGGTCATCTCCCCGAAGTGGAAGACGCTGGCGGCCAACACCGCGTCCGCCCCGGCGTGGACGGCGGGCGCGAAGTGCTCCACCGCGCCCGCGCCTCCCGAGGCGATGACGGGGATCGACACGGCCTCACGGACCGCCCGCACCATCGCCAGGTCGAAACCCTCCTTGGTGCCGTCGGCGTCCATCGAGTTGAGCAGGATCTCCCCCACGCCCAGCTCCTGCCCGCGCCGGGCCCACTCGACGGCGTCGATGCCGGTGCCGCGGCGGCCACCGTGCGTGGTGACCTCCCACCCCGACGGCGTCGGCTCTGAGCCCTCGGGCACGGTGCGCGCGTCGACGGAGAGCACGATGCACTGCGAACCGAAGCGCCGGCTGAGCTCACCGAGTAGCTCAGGTCGGGCGATGGCCGCGGTGTTCACGCTGACCTTGTCGGCGCCGGCCCGCAGGAGCTGGTCGACGTCCTCTTCGGCACGGACGCCGCCGCCCACGGTGAGTGGGATGAAGACCTGCTCGGCCGTGCGGCGGACCACGTCGATCATGGTGCCGCGACCCGCGCACGACGCGGTGACATCGAGGAACGTGAGCTCGTCCGCTCCCTGCGCGTCATAGGCCGCGGCGAGCTCCACGGGATCGCCGGCGTCGCGGAGATCGAGGAAGTTCACGCCCTTGACCACACGGCCGGCGTCGACGTCGAGACACGGGATGACCCTGGTGGCGAGTGTCATGGCCGGATCACCGCTCCCCGGCCAGCCACGGGCGCGGACTCTCGGGTTCCGGCGTGGACCGGCGTCGACCGGCCTCGAAGAAGTTCCCCGGCTCACCGAGCTGCCGGACCGTGTCCAACACCTCCGCGTGGGCGCGTGGGGCCGCCGCCAGCAGCGAGGGCGAGTCGATGGACCACGGTCCACCCGTGAGGTCGGTGACGACACCGCCCGCGGCACGGATGTGGGACGCGCCCGCGGCGTTGTCCCAGGCGTAGTTGCCGAAGCTCACCGCGGCGGACAGCCGCCCTGACGCGACGAACGACAGGTCGACACCGGTCGAGCCGAACTTGCGGGTCCGCGCGGCGTCGAGGGTGAGCTGTTCGAACACCTCGCGGCGGTAGGCCGGCGGGTACGTGGTCCGGGCGCCGGTATTGAGAGAGCCGAGTCCGAGTGCCACGTCGCGGATGGAGACGTCCGACATCCGCGGGGACTCGACGCCGTTCTCCATGAGCGGCCCACCGGCGATCGAGGTGAACGTCAGGCCGAGCAACGGCAGCCACGTCAGGCCGAGCACCGGCTGGCGCTCGTGGACCAACGCGACGAGGATGCCCGCCGTCGGGATGCCCAGCGAGTAGTTGGCGGTTCCGTCGATCGGGTCGACCACCCACAGCGTGCCCTCGTTCACGGGCGGGCCGCCGAACTCCTCACCGTGCACCTCGAGGCCCGTCCCCTCACGCAGCGCGTCGGAGATCCGGCGCTCCAGTTCCAGGTCCAGCTCGGTGGCGAAGTCGTTCCGTGCGCCCTTGTTCTGGACGCCGGGGGCGCCGACGCCCTCGACGAACCGGGGCGTCACCTCGTCGAGCACCCGCGTCGCCAGCGCGAGCGCCTCGGCGGGGTCGACGGGGAGATCCGTCGGCAGGGTGTTTCCGGTCTGATCTGACATCTCGGGCCTCCTGCTCGAGGTCGTGCGGGGGTGGAGCTACCGGGTGAACACGGCGCTCGACGGATTCAGCGGCCGCTGACGGCGGCGAGCGCTTCGGGAAGGGTGAACCGACCGGCGTAGAGGGCCTTGCCCACGATGGCCCCCTCCACGCCCTGCGGCACCAGCGAGGCGATGGCCTCGAGATCCGCGACGGACGAGACGCCACCGGAGGCCACCACCGGCGCGTCGGTGGCAGCGCACACCTGGGAGAGCATCTCCAGGTTGGGCCCGTTGAGCATGCCGTCCTTGGACACGTCGGTGACGACGTAGCGGGCGCACCCGTCCTTGTCGAGGCGCTCGAGGACCTCCCACAGGTTGCCGCCGTCGGAGACCCATCCCCGGCCGCGCAGCCGCGGCTCGCCGTCGATGACCCGCACGTCGAGACCCACCGCGATGCGGTCACCGTGGCGGGCGATGGCCGAGGCGCACCACTCGGGGTTCTCGAGCGCGGCGGTGCCCAGGTTGACGCGCGCGCAGCCGGTGGCGAGCGCGGCCTCGAGCGACTCGTCATCGCG
Organism: Dietzia maris; assembly: GCF_036287335.1. Lineage (NCBI taxonomy): Bacteria > Bacillati > Actinomycetota > Actinomycetes > Mycobacteriales > Dietziaceae > Dietzia > Dietzia maris. The sequence continues at coordinate 1,471,750 of NZ_CP143053.1, read as the reverse complement.
GATCCCGCCGGACATCTCGACCTTGACGTCGAGCGCCCGCACGACCTCGGCGAGCAGCTCCCGGTTGGTGCCCCGTCCGAACGCGGCGTCCAGGTCCACCAGGTGTACCCACTCGGCGCCGTCGTTCTGCCACTGCATCGCCGCGTCGAGCGGTGCACCGTAGGAGGTCTCCGTCCCGGCCTCGCCCTGGACGAGGCGGACGGCCTGCCCGTCGGCGACGTCGACGGCGGGCAGGAGTTCGAGGTATCTGGCGTTGGTCACGGGCATCAGCCTAGTCCGTCGTCAGCGGGGCGCTCCGCCTGCCCGCCGAGCTCCTCGCCGTACTCGGCGCGGATCGCGCGATCGGTGATCCGGCGCGACGTCAGGCCCATCGCCGCCACCGTCGCGACGACCCCGACGAGGGCGACGACCGCGCGCCCGGCGGGCGGCAGGGGCAGCAGTGCGACCGCGAGCGCGGTGAGCGCGAGAACCAGGACGCCCGCCCCCGCCACCGCCATGGCGAGCGCGGCGAACGACACCGCGGCCGGGCCGCGGTCGCTCTCAGGCGACAGAGCGGAGCCAGTTCTCGAGGAGCTGCAGGCCGGCGTCCCCGGACTTCTCGGGGTGGAACTGGGTGGCCGACAGCGGGCCGTTCTCGACCGCGGCGATGAACCGGGTCCCGTGCTCCGCCCACGTGACGTCGGGGGCGCGCAGGTGGTCGGAGGGCTCCATCTCCCACCGCTGGACGCCGTAGGAGTGCACGAAGTAGAAGCGCTCGTCGGCGGGCATTCCGGCGAACAGCACGGTGCTCGCGGGCGCCTCGACGGTGTTCCATCCCATGTGCGGCAGGACGGGGGCGTCGAGCTTCTCCACGACACCGGGCCACTCCCCACAGCCGGGCGCGCCGGGAGAGTCCTCGTGCTCGCCGTCCGAGAACTCGGTTCCGCGCTCGAACATCACCTGCATACCCACGCAGATGCCGAGAACCGGGCGACCGCCCGCGAGACGCTCTCCGATGATGCGGGGCCCCTTGACCGCCTCGAGGCCCTTCATGCAGGCGGCGAACGCACCGACGCCGGGCACGACGAGCGCCTCGGCCTCGGTCGCCACGCGCGGGTCGGAGGTCAGCTCCACCCGGGCGCCGACACGCTCGAGAGCGCGGTGAGCCGAGCGCAGGTTGCCGGAGCCGTAGTCCAGGAGCGCTACCCGCGGGGCCGTCTTCGTCATGAGTTCACCTTATCGCCGCTGTCTTCTGAGGCCAGATCTCGTACGGGCCGCGTGCGGCGTGCTCCCACCGCCGCCGGGCCGCCCACCACGAGGACGATCCCGGCCGCGACCGTGAACAGCACGACGTAACCGAAGCCCGCGAACCCACCCATGACCACCGACCCGAGCCCGGTGCCGGCGTCGAAGGAGATGTTCCACGACGCGGACGCGGTGCCCAGCCGGGAACGCGGCATCCGCTCGAACGAGCCCACGAGGGCCTCGTTCTGGATGGCGCCGAACCCGAGGCCGAAGACCACGGTCGGGACGAGGAACCACCAGGGGTTCGCCTCCAGTGTCAACAGCCAGGCGATGCCCAGCATTCCGAGAGCTGCGACACCCAGTCCGGGCCACACCAGCGCGCCGGGGCCGCGCCGGTCCGACACGAGTCCCGCGACGGTGCGGCCGACGATGACGCCGGCGCCCAGCAGGCCGAGCCCCAGCCCGGCGACGACGGCGCCGCTGCCGGAGACGATCGAGTCGAGGGCCGGCGACAGGAACGAGGCCGCCGCGCCGTAAGGCAGCGTCACCGCGACCATCACCAGGAACGGTCCGGCGAGGAGGAACAGCACCTTCCGGGGTCCCATCCCCTCGTGGTCGGACCCCTCGGGCGGGGTCGGGAAGACGTGTGGCAGACGCACCGCGGCGACGAGTCCGACGACGCCGAAGGCCGTGGCGGCCCAGGCCACCGTCGGCAGCCCGAACAGGTCGAGCAGCCACAGCCCGACCGGCAGGAAGAGCGCCTCGGAGATGCCCACGGCGAGGCCGATCAGCGAGGTCGCGCGTCCCAGCATTCCCGGCGGTGCCAGTTCGGCGACGAGCGCGGAACCGGCGACCGTCATCATGCCGAAGCCGGCGCCGCGCACTCCGCTGATGGCCAGCACCGCGAACGACCCGTCGAAGACCGCCAGCAGGCCCGAGGGCAAGCCCAGCAGGGCGCTGCCGATCCCGAGCACCCACCGGTACCCGATGATCCCCGTGAGCCGGGGGGTGGCCAGCTGGAACAGGACCGTCACCGTCATGAACACGCCGGTGGTGGCCCCGGCGACGAGTTCGCTGCCGCCGCCGCGGACGACCGCGAGCGGGACGACCGGCAGGAGCAGCGAGAAACCGCCGAACGCGAGCAGGACCAGAACGAAGGCCGCGGGGACGCCGGGGGTGCGGGCCAGGCGTGCGAACGCCCCCGAGTTCTCTACCCCCGCGTTCACGCCGGCATCACAGCGCGCCCTTGGTCGACGGGATCCCCGTGATGCGCGGGTCGGGCTCGACGGCGGCGCGCAGCGCGCGGGCCACGGCCTTGTACTCCGCCTCGGTGATGTGGTGCGGGTCGCGTCCGTAGTGCACGCGGACGTGGAGGGCGATGCGGGCGTTGTAGGCCAGGGTCTCGAACACATGCCGGTTGAGGACCGTGCCGTATGGCGCACTGTCGTGGCCCACGATGAGGTAACCGAGCATCATGTCCGGCTCACCGGTATGCACGCAGTAGGGACGGCCGGAGACGTCGACGACGGCCTCCGCGAGCGTCTCGTCCATGGGGATCGAACACTGTCCGAAACGTCGGATCCCGCGCTTGTCCCCCAGTGCCTGACCGAACGCCTGGCCCAGGACGATCGCCGTGTCCTCGACGGTGTGGTGAGCCTCGATCTCGATGTCGCTCGTGGCGCGGACCGTGAGGTCGAAGGCGCCGTGCTGCCCGAAGGCGGTGAGCATGTGGTCGAAGAACGGCACCCCGGTCGAGATGTCGGTCTGACCGGTGCCGTCGAGGTCGATCTCCACGACGATCGACGACTCCTTGGTCGTCCTCTCGACGCGTGCCCGCCGCGCGTTGTGCTCGCTCATCGTCTCTCCTCGGTTCCGGTGGCGATCTCATCGGCCGCCAGGTCGGCGCTCACCTGCAGCAGCCGGTCGTTCTCGTGCTCGAGCCCGATGGTCGCACGAAGCCGACCCGGGATGCCCACGTCACGGATCAGCACTCCGGCGTCGAGGTAGCGCTGCCACGCGCGGCCGGCGTCCGCGAACGGGCCGTAGAGCACGAAGTTGGCCTCGCTGGGCAGCACCTCGTAGCCCTGCTCCTCGAGTCCGGCGGTGACGCGCTTGCGCTCCTCCGCGAGGAGCGCGACCGAGGCCAGCGTCTCGTCCGCGTGACGCAGGGCGGCGCGGGCGGCGGCCTGCGCGATCATCGACAGGTGGTACGGCAGTCGCACGAGCAGTACCGCCTCGACGAAGGACGGATCGGCCGCGAAGTAGCCGAGGCGACCGCCGGCGAACGCGAAGGCCTTGCTCATCGTGCGCGACACGACCAGTTTCGCCGGATACTCGGCCAGCAGGGTGCAGGCGCTCGGCGACGGGGAGAACTCCGCGTACGCCTCGTCCACCACCACGATGCCGGGTGCCGCGTCGAGCAGTCGACGCAGGTCGTCGAGGTCCACGACGTGACCGGTGGGGTTGTTGGGGGTGGTGACGAACAGCAGGTCCGGCCGCTGGCGGTCGATCGCCGCCAACGCGGCGTCGACGTCGATCGACAGATCCTCGCCCCGCGGCACGGAGATCCACTCGGTATCGGTGCCGGACGCGAGGATGGGGTGCATCGAGTAGCTGGGCACGAACCCCATGGCCGACCGCCCGGGACCACCGAACGCCTGCAGCAGCTGTTGAAGGATCTCGTTGGAGCCGTTGGCGGCCCACACCATGTCGACGTCCACGGCGACACCGGTCTGACGGGTGAGGTACGCGGCCAGGTCGGTGCGCAGTCCGACGGCGTCGCGGTCGGGGTAGCGGTTGAGGTCCGTCGCGGCGGCGGACACGGCTGCGGCGATGTCGGCGACCAGCGCGGGGCCGGGCGGGTGCGGGTTCTCGTTGGTGTTGAGCTGGACGGGGACCTCGAGCTGGGGCGCGCCGTACGCGCTCTGGCCACGGAGGTTGTCCCGGAGCGGCAGGGCGTCGAGGCCGACACCGGGGCGGGGGCCGGCGGTCATCGCTCGTCCCGCCCCGCGGCGAGGTCCTCGAAGCGGGCGCGCACGGCCTCGCCGTGGGCGGGCAGCCGCTCGGCGTCGGCCAGCGCCACGACCGTGGGGGCGATCTCCTTGAGGGCGGCCTGGTCGTAGTCGACGACGTGGATGCCGCGGAGGAAGGTCTGCACGCTCAGGCCCGACGAGTGGCGGGCGCTGCCGGAGGTGGGCAGAACGTGGTTGGACCCGGCGGCGTAGTCGCCGAGCGGGACCGGCGAATAGGCGCCGACGAAGACGGCGCCGGCGTTGCGGACGCGCGCGGCGTCGGCGGCGGAGTCGCGGGTCTGCACCTCGAGGTGCTCGGCGGCGTACGCGTCGACCACCTTGAGGCCGGCGTCGATGTCGTCGACCAGGACGATGCCCGACTGCGGCCCCTCGAGTGCCTCGCGCACGCGCTCGGAGTTGAGGGTGACGTCGTACCGGGCCTCGATCTCGCGGTCGACCGCATCGGCGAGCAACTCCGAGTCCGTGACGAGGACGCTGGCGGCGTTCGGGTCGTGCTCGGCCTGGCTGATGAGGTCGTAGGCGACGTGCACCGGGTCGGCGGTCTCGTCGGCGAGGACGGCGATCTCGGTGGGGCCGGCCTCGGAGTCGATGCCCACGACGCTGCGGCACAGCCGCTTGGCGGCGGTGACGTAGACGTTGCCGGGGCCGGTGACCATGTCGACGGGCTCGAGGGCCTCGCCATCGGTGTCCTCCCCTCCGTAGGCGAGGAGCGCGACGGCCTGCGCGCCGCCGACGGCCCAGACCTCGTCCACTCCCAGGAGTGAACACGCGGCGAGGATGGTCGGGTGCGGCCATCCGCCGAAGTCGGCCTGCGGCGGTGAGGACACGACGAGGGATCCGACGCCGGCGACCTGGGCCGGGACGACGTTCATGATGACGCTGGAGGGGTAGACGGCCTTGCCTCCCGGGACGTAGAGCCCCACCCGCTCGACGGGCACCCACTTCCCGGTGACGAACCCGCCCGGGGCGACCTCGGTGACGCTGTCGCTGCGCCGTTGCGCCGAGTGGACGATGCGCGCGCGCCTGATGGCCTCGGCCAGTGCGGCCCGGATGTCAGGGTCGAGTTCCTCGGCCGCGCGGGCGATGACGTCGGCGGGCACGCGCACCGAGGCCGGCCGCACCGAGTCGAATTTCTCGCCGTGGTCGAGTGCTGCCCCGGCTCCGTGCTCGCGGACCGCCTCGACCACCGGACGGACGGTGTCGACGACGGAGTCGACGTCGGCGGCGCCGCGCGGGAGCGTACGCCTCAGCTCGGCCGTGCCGAGAGAGCGACCGCGCAGGTCGATGCGGGAGAGCATGGTGTGGCCTTTCCTCGGGAGCACCGTGGCCGCGGGCCGGATCGGCGCCCGTGTCGCGAGCACACGATGGGCCATGACCCGCGCGGCCACCCGAATAGTCTAGTGCCGCCGACGGCGCCCGCGACTCGGGCCACCTGCCCGGGTGACCGCCGGGCGGGTCGTGCGACCCACGCACACGCCGCGCACGGATTGTCAGCCGGCGCTCATCCTTCCGCGGCCCCCGCTTTCTATGCTCGTCGGCATGCGGAAACTCCTGTGGGTGGTCGGTGCCCTCGCCGTCGTCCTCGTCGTCGTCCTCGCCGCACCGTTCGTCTACAAGGCCGCTCGCGGCGGCGATGACACCGCGCCGACGGTGATCGATGTCGAGGCCGCCGACGCCGCGGCGACCGACCTCGACGGCACCTGGGTCGTCGTGCCCGGCGAACCGCCGAACGGCACCGTCGCCGGGTACACGGTCGACGAGATGCTCCGCGGCGAGCCGGTGACGGTCGTCGGCACGACGAACAAGGTGAGCGGCGAGGCCGTGATCGCGGAGGGCGTGCTCGAGACGGGCCGTTTCGAGGTGGACATGGGCGGCCTATCCACCGACATCGGCGCGCGCGACGAGATGGCCCGCTCGGCCGACATCCTCGACGTGGCCGGGCATCCCGTTTCGACCCTCGAGGTGGCCGATCCCGTCGACCTGGGCGCCGTGCCCGACGACGGCACCACCGCGACCGTGCCGATGCAGGTCAACCTCACCGTCAAGGGCACCACCGTCCGGACGCCCGTCGAGGTGACGGTGCTCCGGTCGGGCGATCGGATCATCGCCTCCGGCTCGATTCCGGTGACGTGGACCGACCTGGGGGTGGAACCGCCCAGCCTGGGATTCGTCACCGTCGCGCCGGACGGCACCGTCGACTTCCGGGTGGCCCTGGAGAAGCGGTGACCGTCGCCCGGAAGGGCGGGAACGGCGCGGTTCACCTCCTCGAACGGAGGGGGTGCTGTTAACATTGGCCGATGCAGCCGTGGACGACCCCGCGCCGCTCGGCGGTGTTCGCCTTCGTCCTGCTCGTGGCCACGGCCTTCGGGCGTCTCGGTAGCTCCAGGAGTCCGGCGTCTCGCTGCACTGGCCCGTCGCGGGCGTGATCGCCCTGTGGGCGCTCGTCCTGCGCGACCGCGCGGAGTAGATGGTCGTGGGTCGGAGCGAGGGCCCCCGCGAGCGGACCCGCACCCGGGTGGAGTGGAAGAACCGGCTCGAGCGCGCGCTCGAGGCCGACGATCTGCTCCTGTATCTGCAGCCCATCATCGACGTCCCGACGCGGCGGGTCGTCGGCGCGGTGGCGTTAGTCCGGCTCGATGACGACGGCGTGGTGGTCCCGCCGTCCGAATTCGTCCGGGTGGCCGAGCGGGCTGGGATGGCCACCCGCCTCGATCACTGGGTGGTGCGGGCGGCGGTCGCGATGGCCGCGCGGCTGCGCCGGATCGAGCCCGACTTCTCGATGTGGATCAACGTCTCGGCCCAGTCGGTCTCCAGCGAGGAACTGGGGACCGCCCTGCTCGCCAACCTGGCGGACCACGGAGTTCCGCCGAGCGCGGTCGTTCTGGAACTGACCGAGACCTCGCCCGTGAACGACGTCTCCGCGGCGCGATCTTTGGCGCAGCGACTGCGCGCAGCCGGAGTCCGCCTGGCACTGGACGACTTCGGCACCGGGTTCGCCTCGTTGCTGTACCTACGGCACCTGCTGTTCGACTTCGTCAAGATCGACGGGGAGTTCGTCGCCGAACTGGACACGTCCGATACCGACTGCACGATCGTGCGTTCCATCGTCGACCTCGCCACCGAGCTGGGCATGCAGACGGTGGCCGAACACGTCGGCTCGCCCGGGGTGCTCGACGTGGTCAGCCGGGAGGGGATCGCTCTCGCTCAGGGCTTCGGGATCGGCCGACCATGCACCGAGGACAAGTTCGTCACCCGCCACCTGACTGCCTCGAGCAAGGAAAGATGAGTCGGGAATACTCAACGCATGGGCTCCGTTGGAAGAGGTGCGATCCCGGAAAGACCGGGCGCTCCCCGATCAGTCCTGAAGGAGACCTGCGATGGCCACCAGCAACCGCTTTGATCCGTTCCGTGAGCTCGACCGCCTCCTGGGCGAGGGGCTGCGCAGCGCGACCGCCTCGACCTCCCTGCCGATGGACCTCTACCGCGAGGGTGACCGCTTCATCGGCCTCATCGACATGCCCGGCGTCGATCCGGCGAGCATCGACATCGACGTGGAGGACCGCACGCTGACCGTGCGGGCCGAGCGTCGCTCCCCGATCGACGGCGACGGTCAGTGGCTCATGCACGAGCGCCAGTCGGGCGCGTTCGCCCGCCAACTCGCCCTGGGCAAGGGCCTGGCCACCGACAAGATCGAGGCCGACTACACCGACGGTGTCCTCCGGCTGGTGATCCCGGTGGCCGAGGAGGCGCAGCCGCGCAAGATCGCCGTCTCGCACGGCACCCAGCGCACCGAGCAGGCCGAGATCGTCGAGGGCTCGTCCGACCTCGGGAGCTGACCTCCCGCCTCGCACCGACGCACGGTGTCGACTCATCCCACCGCCCCGTCCTCTCACGAGGTCGGGGCGGTGGCGTGTATCCGGGTCACCTGACTCAGCAGTCGATCTCCCCCACCACGACGAGCACGTCGGTCGCCCTCGACAGACCCACGTAGATGCGTTCGCGGAGGCGGTCGATGCCCTCATACCCGTTGCACACCAGCACGACCGCCCGCCGCTCGAGTCCCTTGAAGCCCAGGACGTGGCCGTAGAAGATGTCGTCCCCGCTCCAGAATGTCTCCCAGTAAGCGTCGTTGCCGTCCTCCTGCAGCTCCACCTGCATCGGGTGGCGTGAGCCGATCGTCAGCAGGGCGACGTCCCCGGGCTCCCAGCCCTCGTCGAGCAGCCGCATGGCCTCGTCGTCTCCCACCGCGATCGGGTCGGCTCCCTCCGGGACGTCGACGTACCGCACCGCGGGGCCGGACCCTCCCCGCAGCTCCATGCGGTGCCCGACGAGCGGGAGGAACGCGCTGGCGATCTGCCGGGTGTTGCGGAGGTTGTGGTCCAGCACGAGGGGCACGAGGTCCACGGGCGGTCGACCCGCCCGCTGGAAGACGCTCTGCCCGACGTCACCGACGATCATGAGGCGACCGTTCTCCCGGTCACGCAGAGCCCCGATCACGGGCTGCCACCAGCTGTCGGCGAAGTCCTGGGCCTCGTCCACGATCACGGCGTCGAAACGCCGGCCGTCGGGCAGCCCGTCGGCCAGCTCGGACATCAACCGCGGGAGCTCCTCCTCCCACCACCGCACCGACTCGGCGGACCGGATGCGCTCGTCGGGCCCCGCCGGGGCGCCCCATTCCACACCGAGGGCGTGGAACTCCCCGACGTAGGCGGGCCGTTCGCGCCGCTTCCATCCGTTGGTGACGCGCCTGAGGTAGCTGGCCAGGCCGTGGGAATAGCAGATCAATGCCACCCGCTGCCCGTCTCGCGACAGCCGGCGGGCCTGCTCGAGAGCGAGGTAGGTCTTGCCGCTCCCGGCGCCACCGCGGATCTCGACGCGCGGGAGGGCGTCGACCGCGCGCAGCAGCACCGACTGCTCGCGGGTGAGCGCGTCGGCGATGTCGGCGTTCTCCGCGGCACGCGCCACCACGTCGCGCTGCGGCAGGCCGCGGCCGCCGAGAATCTCGGCCAGCCTGTCGACCGTGTCCGCGGCGAGGAACGGGCGGTCGGCCGGTCCGGACTCCCGCGCGACCCGGTGCGCGACCGACGCGAGTTGATCGAGCTGGTCCCGGTCCACGATCCGGTCGCGGCTGATCTGCGGCAGCGCGAAGTCGTCGGGGATCGAGGCGTTGGGGAAGACGAGCAGGTGGGTCCACCGCTGGTGCTGTCGCGGCCAGCGTGGGTCCTCGCTGACGTACCCACGTAGAGCGTACAGCGCCTCGCGGCACTGCGTCACCGGGTCGATCGTGAACTGCTTCCCGCCACTGCCCTGCACCCAGCGTCCGTCCTCGACGGCGATCTGCCCGGACTTGATCTCGATGGCCACGATCCCGGCACCGGGCATCGCGACGAGGGCGTCGACCTCGTGCTCCTTCTCCGCCGTCGACACCCGCTGCCCCACCACCACGAGGCAGTCGTCGGCCAGCTGGTCCCGGAGCAGGTCGACGACCCTGCCCTCGGAGGGATGGCCGTAGACGGGGTGAGCGGGTATGACACGGGGCATGTGAGAACAGTTACCGCACCCGCCCCGCCGGCGGGTGGGGTACGCGCCGGACGGTCACGTCCTCCGGGTGGCCCTGACGACGACATCGTGCACGGTCACCGCGGCGCCGCCGCGCCCGGCCATCTCGCGCGAGCACTCGAGCGCGGTGTCGATCCGCCACCGGTCCCGCCCGAGCACCGAGGTGATCCCGGCGGCGGTCGCACTGGCCTCGGCCGGCGGGTGGGCGCCGTGGTGGGGATGCCCCGCGGCGCCGTGGTGGCCGTGCGCTCCGCGCTCTCCGTGGTGGAGGTGCCCCACGATGAAAAGCGTGCCGCCCGGGGCCACCCAGCCCGCGAGCCGCTCGTAGAAGTCCAGCTGCGGGATCGAGGGGTGGGCGTAATGCGTCGTGACCAGGCCGAACCGGACCTCGGGCTCCCAGGCGGACAGGTCCGCCTCGAGCCACGTCACCCGGTCGGCCAGGCCGGCCGCCGCCGCACGACGCGCCGCGACCTCGAGCGCCCCGGCCGCGAGGTCGACCCCCGTGACGCGCCAGCCTCTCGAGGCCAACCACAACGCCTCGGCCCCGGCCCCGCACCCGGCCTCGAGCGCCGCCCCGGGACTCAGCCCCGCGATCTCCCGGACGAGGTGCGGATTGGGTGGGCTCGTGGCCATCGCGGACGCCCTGCTCGCCTCTCCCGCATCCCCGGCGTTCCCGGTGTCCGCCGCGCCGGACCAGACGCGGTCCCAGTACCGACGATCAAACTCGTGCGCCATCGACCGCCTCACCCGCCTGCTCGACGACATCCTCCTCCGCGACAGCGCGCTCGGCGACCGCACGCTCGAGGTCGGCCGTCACCAGCGCGGCGTTGAGGGACTGCGCGACCCGCACACCGTGGGCGGCCGCCGCCCCGACCTGCGCCATGAGGTCCGCGCAGTTGCCGGCCGCCCACACACCCGGCACCGAGGTGGCGCCGGTCTCGTCGGTGGCGATGAACATGCCCACGGGGTGATCGTCCGCCGTCACGCCGATCGCGGTGTAGGGCTCGACCCGCACGGTCATCCGACTGCCCACCACCAGCGCGTCGAGATCGATGACCTCGTCGTCGTCGACACGGACGCCGACCACGCGCCCACCGTCGGTCTCCACCCGCGAGATCCCACCCTCGACGATCGGTATTCCGAGCGCGTCCAGATGGACGCGGTCCTGCTCGTCGAGCGGCCGCCCGCCCGTGAGGAAGGTGATGTCGCGGCTCCACTGGTGGAACAGCACGGCCTGGTGCGCGGACATCGGGCCGGTCGCGATGACGCCGATCCGCTGGTCGCGGACCTCCCAGCCGTGGCAGTACGGGCAGTGCAGGACGCCGTGCCCCCACTGCTCGCGCACCCCGGGAACGTCCGGCAGCTCGTCGGTCACCCCGATCGCGAGGACGAGCGTGCGAGTGGGCAGCACCGTCCCGTCGGCCAGGATGACGTCGAACCCGTGCCCGGCCGGGCGGGTGCCCACGACCTCGCCGTCGACGACCTCGCCGTCGTACCTCTCCACCTCCGCGCGCCCACGCGCGAGGTACTCCGACGGCTCCACACCGTCCAACGCGAGGAGACCGTGGATCCCCTCGGCCGGCGCGTTGCGCGGCCGCCCCGCGTCGATGACCGTCACGCGACGTCGTGCGCGCGCCAGTGTCAGGCCGGCGCTGAGCCCGGCCGCCGCGCCGCCCACCACGACCACGTCCCGCAGGTCGTCGATCCGTGTACTCATCTGTCCGTCTCCCCCGCTCTGGGCCGGCGGTCGCGGCCCTCGTCCCTCGACGATGGCGCCCGCACCTCGCAGGCGCAACGTTCCTTGCTGAAGTGGCAAACTGGCTTCATGACCGACCCGACCTCCCAGACCCTCACCGGCGTGGGACCCCGCCTGCGGTCCCTGCGACGGCGCCGCGACATGACCCTCGCCGAGCTCGCCGACAAGACCGGCATCTCCCCCAGCACGCTGTCCCGCCTCGAGTCGGGACAGCGCCGGCCCACGCTCGAACTGCTGCTACCGCTCGCGCGGGCGCACGGCGTCACGCTGGACCACCTCGTCGACGCCCCGCCGACCGGCGACCCCCGCATCGCCCTGCGGCCCCTCACCACCGACTACGGCGCCACCGTCATCCCGTTGTCACGCCGGCCGGGCGGGATCCAGGCGTACAAGTTCGTGCTACCCCGGGGGAGGGACGACGACGAGCCGCACCTCCACGTCCACGACGGCCACGACTGGGTGTTCGTGCTGGACGGCCGACTGCGACTGGTCCTCGGCGAGCACGACCTCATCCTCACCCCGGGCGAGGCTGCCGAGTTCGACACCCGCACCCCGCACTGGTTCGGTGCCACCAGCGCCGGCCCGGTGGAGTTCCTCAGCCTGGTGGGCCGGCAGGGCGAACGAGCGCATATCCGGGCCAGCACCGCGAGGGACTGACTGGTCGTACCGTGGAGGGGGCACCGGATCGGCTCGCACCCACTCGGTGATCACCTACTCGGCGAGCACGGTCACCACCAGGGAGGAGTGCGCCATGACCACCGACGGCCCGTACGCCGACAGCCCGAAACTGCTCAGCGGCGGCAACCCGCAGATCCCCAAGGGCGAGGGCCCCGGCCCGGTCCGCGACTACATCGCGGCGATGCCGGAATGGAAACAGGCGATCGGACAGCACCTCGACGACCTGATCGTGCAGACCGTGCCGGGCGTGCACAAGGGCGTCAAGTGGAACCAACCCCTCTACGGCCACGAGGGCGCCGGGTGGTTCCTGTCGTTCCGGTGTTTCACCCACTACGTGCAGCTGCAGTTCTACCGGGGGACCTCGCTCGACCCGATGCCGCCGAAGGGATCCAAGCACCCGGAGATGCGGTACTTCGACATCCGCCGCGACGACAAGCTGGACGACGAGCTGCTGCGCTCGTGGATCGAGCAGGCCAGTCGGTTACCCGGCCAGGACCTCTGACGGCGGGGCCGCGGGCGCCGGCGCGGGGATGGGCGGCGCCCCACTGTGCGCCGGGCCACCCCCCGTGCCACAATGAACGGTGTTCAGGTCGCCCTGCGGCCGCAGCATCACCAAGGAGTGTCATGAGCATGTCGATCGACACGGCCCCGGCCCGCAGCGCGACCCGGGACCTCGCCCAGATCGCGGTGTTCGCCGCCCTCATCGTGGTGCTCGGGCTGCCCGGCCAGATCAGCATCGGCTCGGCGGGCGTGCCCATCACCCTGCAGACCCTCGGCGTGATGCTGGCCGGGTCTCTGCTCGGCTGGCGCAAGGGCGCCCTGTCGGTGCTCGCGGTGATGGTCATCGGCCTGGCACTGCCGGTGCTCGCGGGCGGCCGCACCACCCTGACCTCGCTGGCCGGTCCCACGGCGGGCTTCCTCATCGGCTGGATCCCGGCGGTGATCGTCATCGGCCTGCTCACGGCGTGGGTCCTGCCGCGCTACCGCGTGCTGCCGGGGTTACTCATCAACATCGTCGGCGGCATCGGGGTGATCTACGCGGTGGGCGTGGCCGGGATGCTCATCCGCACCGAGCTCACCGTCACGGGCGCGATCGCCGCCAACACGGTCTTCCTGCCCGGCGACCTGCTCAAGGCGGTGGTCACCGCGATCGTGGCGGCACAGGTGCACCGCGCGCGTCCCGGGCTGATCGCCCCGCTGCGCGGGCAGCGTTCCACAGCCGCGTGACCAGCCTGAACGCCCCCGACCCGCGCGGCGCCGAGATCCGCTTCGACGGAGTCGGTCACGCCTACGGTGACCGGCCCGTCCTCGCGGACGTCGACCTCACCCTCACCGAGCGCCGCATCGGCATCGTCGGCGTCAACGGCGGCGGCAAGTCCACGCTGGCGCGCATGATCAACGGGCTGGTCGTCCCCACGTCGGGCACCGTGACGGTCGACGGCCTGGACACCCGCCGCAAGGGCGCGCAGGTCCGTCGCCGGGTGGGCTTCTGCTTCACCGACCCGGACACCCAGATCGTCATGCCCACCGTGGCGGAGGACGTGGACTTCTCCCTACGGCGCTCCGGGATGGGCAAGGAGGAACGACGACGACGAGTCGCCCGGGTGCTCGAGACGTTCGGCCTCGCCGGGCATGCCGGTCATCCGTGCCATCTCCTGTCCGGGGGGCAGAAGCAGTTGCTCGCGCTGGCGGCCGTGCTGGTGATCGAACCCTCGGTCATCGTGGCCGACGAGCCCACGACCCTCCTCGACCTACGTAACCGCCAGTTGGTGGCGGAGACGTTCGCCGCTCTCGAACAGCAGCTGGTCGTGGTCACGCACGACCTGGACCTGGTCGCCGATTTCGATCGCGTGCTGGTGGTCGACGGCGGCCGCGTGGTGATCGACGACTCCCCCGGGCCCGCGCTGGCCGGCTACCGGCGGATCGCGTTGGAGCGCTGACGTGTTCGCGACGTACATCCCCGGGGGCTCGCTGCTGCACCGCCTTCCCGCCGGGCTGAAGATCCTGGCGGTGTGCGTGCTCATCGTGGCCGCGACCCTGCTGATCAGAGAGCCCTGGCACGTCCTTCCCGCCCTGGCCCTGACCGCGGTTCTGTACGCCATCGGCCGCATCCGCCCCCGGGCCGCGTGGGATCAGGTCCGGCCGGTCCTGCCGATGCTGATCGCCATCCTCGTGCTGCAGTGGATCGTCGCCGACCTCGACACCGCCCTGCGGGTGTGCGGTGCGCTGCTGGTGGCCATCGCGGTGGCGGGTCTCGTCGCGCTGACGACCCGCATCTCCGACATGCTCGACGCGGTCACGCGCGCCGCCGGCCCCCTGCGCCACGTCGGTGTCTCGCCGGACCGCATCGCCCTGGTGCTCGTGCTGACGATCCGTGCGATCCCGCTCATCGCCCGCCGCCTGCGGCAGGTCACCGAGGCCCGCAAGGCGCGCGGCCTGGGCATGTCGATCCGTGCGCTCGTGGTGCCCACCGTCCTCGGCGCGCTCACGACGGCCGACCAGCTCGGCGACGCCCTGGCCGCCCGCGGCGTCGACGACTGAACCGGCCAACCGTCGGCATCCGCCGCCCCGGCCCATCGACAAGAGCGTTCCGCGCACCCCCTTCTCGCACCACGTGTTCCGAACACTCTTGAGGATGAAGCGGCACCGCGTGCCACCATAAGACTCGTGTCCGCGCTCGCCCGTTTCCTCCAGCTCTCCAGGCTGAACGGCGAATCATCCGCCCTCTCGCTGCTGCGTGCCCAGTTATGGCCGCTCATCGTGGCGGTCCTGGTGGAGGTCTTCGAGGGCTCGTCCCGGCGGGTCCCGTCCTCGGAGTTCTACGAGTTCCTCGACAGGACCCTGACGGCCGTCCGCGACTCCGGCGCGGACGTTCCGGGGACAGCCCAGGCCTACGTACGTCAATGGGTCGACGCCGGCTGGATGCTGCGCAGACCCGGCACCGCGGCGACGGGTGAGACGCTCGAACCCACCCAGTCCGCACTCGTGGTGATGGACTTCCTCGACGGCCTGCAGACACCGCGACGCGGACTGACCGTGTCCCGCGTCGAGACGCTCACCCGGCAACTGGAGGACCTCGCACGGGACACCGACCCGTCCGTTCAGGGCCGGCTGGCCGCCCTCCACCGGGAGCGCGACCGTATCGACGCCGCCATCGCACGTGTCGAGGCGGGCGACCTCGAGCTCGCGGACCCGGAGCAGGTCGGGGAGAAGGTGTCGGAGATCCTCCGCGGGGCGGATGACATACCCGCCGATTTCGCCCGCGTCCGCGCCGAATTCGAGTCGCTCAACCAAGACCTCCGTCGTCGTCTCCTCGACCAGGACGGCGCGCGCGGTGACGTCCTCGACGCCGTCTTCGGCGGCGTCGACCTCATCGGTGACTCCGAGGCCGGCCGCAGCTTCTCGTCCTTCTACTCGGTGCTCCTCGATCCCGAACGCTCGGCGTCGGTCGACACGTGGATCGACGACATCCTGAGCCGACCGCAGGTCGCCGACCTACCCCCGTCAGCCAGGCGGGGCCTGCGGGAGCTGTTCGACGAGATGGAGACCGCCGGGGCTGAGGTCAACGGTGTCCTCACCTCTCTGTCTCGCAGCCTGCGGCACTTCGTCACCTCCGACGCCTACGTCGAGCACCGGCAGATGCTGGCACTGATCCGGTCCGCCCGCGCCGCGGCAGCCGAGGCGAGCGGCGCGCGCGCCGTGAAGCCGACCAGTCAGATGTCGGTGCCGCTCCGTCGGGTCGGAATGTCGGTCCGGTCTGTGAGCGCGCTGCGCCTGCGGAATCCGGGAGAGGAACGGGTGGCGGCGGAGGTCGCGCACCACGAGGAGGGCCACGCGGACCTCGAGGCCCTCACGGCGCTTGTCCGGGCCTCGGAGATCGACGAGGCCGAACTCCGCGCCCATGTCCGCGACGTGGTGTCCAGGCTCGGCCCGTCATCCATCGGGGCGATCCTCCGCGAACACCCGGCCACCCAGGGCGTCGCCAGTATCGTCGGGCTGTTGAATCTGGCCATCACCACGCAGGCCGAGGCACCACCGGATGACCCGCGTTCGGTCGAGACCGTCACATGGACGAGTGGATCCGGCCCCACCTTGAGCGCCCGGATCCCGACCCTGGTGTTCACGGCCGATCGAGTTCTGGAGGAGGACCTGTGACGACCCCTGCGACGGCCGATCCCGACGGACCTGACGGTGCGGGTGATGACGGCCTGTGGCCCGGTGACACCGGGACGCTGTCCTTCGCCTCCAGACGCGCGTTGGCCCGGCTGCTCACGGGCCCGCTGGTGCAGGCGCATCGCCAGCCGGAGATCTGGGCGGCTGTGGTCTCCGACGAGCCCGCCATGCGATCCCGACTGGCGGACGTGTTCCTCGATCTGGTGCTGGACCACGACGCCGGTATCGCCTTCACCAGGCAGGTCGACACGGGTGGTCGGGTCGAGGTCCCGGCGATACTGCGGACCGAGACGCTGTCGCACATGGACACCGTCCTGCTCCTGCACCTGCGGTCCGAGTTGTCCGTGGCCCAGCCCGGCGAACGGGTGATCGTGGATCGCGAGGACGTGGCCGAGCGGGTCGACGTCTACCGTTCCGTCGTCGACTCCGACCGGAGCCGGTATGCGCGCAAGTTCGACGCCTCGTGGAACCGGCTCAAGAGCTACTCGCTGCTCTCCGACACGGAGACAGAGGGGCGCGCCGAGGTCTCCCCCGTTCTCCGCCACCTGTTCGACGCGGACGTCGTCGCGGGGATCCGCGACGAGTACCGCGCCCTGGTCGAGGCGCGCGGTGGGGCCGACGGTGAGCACGACGGCGAACCGGCCGGCGGGCGGGACGACGCTCTGTTCGACGACGACGAGGTGGTCGACGATGACTGAGGCCCTACAGCTTCCCGGAGCTCCGGAACACCCTGATCAGCTGCGACTGTCGCGAATCCAGGTGTGCAACTGGGGAACGCTTGACGGGTATCACGACGTGGAGGTGCCGCGGAAGGGGTTCCTCATCACCGGCGGATCCGGGTCCGGCAAATCGACCCTCATCGATGCGGTCTCAGCGGTGCTGGTGCCCCCGGCGCACCTGCGATTCAACGCCGCCGCGCAGGAGGAGGCGGGACGGGGATCGGGGCGCACCCTCGTGTCCTACATCCGAGGTGCCTGGCGGCGGGGAGCCGACGCCGAATCCGGCGACCTGGCCTCCGTCTACCTTCGTCCCAAGGCCACGTTCTCCGCGATCGCCCTGACCTACTCGGACGGCCGCGGCACCAGCGTGACGCTTCTCCTGTTGCTCTACCTCCGTTCGGGCGACAATTCCGCGGCCGGGGTCAAGCGTCTCCACGGTGTCCGCGAGCACTCGTCCGACGAGCCCACGGACCTGCCGGACCTGTTCGGCTACCTCCGCAGTGGCATCGACAAGCGGGCGCTCAAGCGGGAGATCCCGGACGTGAGGTTCCACGACAGCTACTCGGCGTTCGCCGCCGCGTTCCGGCGCCGGCTGGGCATCGCCTCCGAGTCCGCTCAGCTCCTGCTGCACCGGACCCTGTCCGCCAAGTCGCTGTCCAGTCTCGACCAGCTCTTCCGCGACTTCATGTTGGAGGAGCCGGGTACCTTCGCGGTGGCCGACCGCGCAGTGGCACAGTTCTCGGAGCTTCGTGAGGCCCACCGGTCGGTGGTCGACGTGCGCAAGCAGATCGCCCATCTGGCCCCGCTCGCCGACCTGCGGGCCTCCCGGGACCGCGTGCTGGCGCTGGCCGACGAGCTGGACGCTGAGAGTGAGGCTTTTCCCGCGGTGCAGGCCGCCGTGACCATCGAACTCGTCGAGGAGGAGCTGCGGACGGCCCGCGGGGCGCTGGTGGCCGCGGAGTCCACCATCGCATCCGCACGAGATCGACTCGATGTACGACGCACGGCGACCGACGACATCCGCGCCCGACTCCGGGGTAGCGCCGGCGCCGGGCGGGATGAGCTCGCGAGAGACCTCGACCGGGCCCTCGAACACGCCGCCGACGTCTCCGCACGGCGTGCGCGTGCGGAGGCGGAGGTCGAGCGCCTGGGCGGCGCCCTTCCGACTTCGGCCGAGGACTTCGCCGCCCTGCTCGCCACGCTCGAGCGCGAGGACGCGGAACAGGAGGCCGAGCGGGCGCGAGATCGCGAGACGCTGCGGGAGGTGGCCGGGTCCCTCAACGAGGAACAGCGCTCGCTCGAGGAGGTGACCGCGCAGCTGCAGGCGCTGTTGCGACACCGCTCGAACATCGATTCCCGGCTGCTGGCCGCCCGGGACCTCGTGTGCGAGGCGGCGGGGCTGAGCGCGCGCGAACTACCGTTCGCCGGAGAACTCCTCGACGTCCCCGCCGAGCACGCCCGCTGGCGTCCCGCGATCGAGCGGGTCCTGTCCGGCTTCGCCCGCACGATGCTCGTCCCCGACCACCTCCGGGACCGGGTGGCCGCCGCCGTCGACTCGACCCACCTGGGCGTCCGCCTGGTCTACGAGGTGGTCGACCACGGCGACGACTCCGCCGCGCGCAGGACCGGCCCGCACAGCCTCGTCCGGAAGGTCCGCCCCGCCGCCGGGCCGTTCCTCCAGTGGCTCAACCGCAGACTCGCGGCCGAATTCGACGTGACCTGCGTGGAGACCGCCGCTGAACTGGCCCAGCACGACAAGGCCGTCACTCTGCACGGGTTGATCAGACGCGGGGCGCGGTTCGAGAAGGACGACCGCCGACGGATCGACGACCCGGCGGCGTTCCAGCTGGGCAGTATGGACGACTCCAAGGTGGAGGCGCTGACCTCCGTCCGGAACGAGATCCGGGCACGTATCGACACCCACGAGCGGCAGTGGACCGGACTGGACGACCTCGACGCGCAGCGTCGCGCCCGCCAGCGCGCGGCCGCCACCCTCCTGGGCCTGCGGTGGGAGGAGCTGGACGCCGACACCGCCGAGGACCGCGCCCGGGCAGCCCGAGATCGCCTGGACCAATGGCGGGAGCAGCATCCCGAGGTCGCGGAGATGGAGCGGGACCTGCGCGCCGCCGAGGAGGCGCAGTCGCGGGCCCAGGCGGAGTACGACTCCGCGAACCGGGCCGGAGCGGTTGCCGCTAGCGTCGTGGAGGGTCTCGAGAGGCGGCTCGCCGACCTGACCGGTCATGAGAGGCGCGACGTCGACGAGGGCGCCGCGGCCCGCATCCGCGAACGCCTGGCGGCTGCGACGCGCCGCCTGACCGCCGAGAACGTGCAAGAAGTCTGCCAGCGTGCCGAGCGGTCCATCGCCGCCGAGCAGGTGTCCACCGCGACCGAGCGCGACCGGATCCATCGGCGCATCACCGCGGTTCTCACGTCGTACCTGGAGCTGTGGCCGGCCAAGAAGGCCGATCTCAAATCCGACCCGGAATTCGTCGGTGAGGCCGTCGAATGGCTGGTCCAACTTCGCCGGGACCGCCTCGCGGAGTTCGAGGACCGATTCCTCGGGCTCATCGGGGACATGCAAACCCGGAATCTGGGCGAACTCGCCCGTCACATCCGCCGCGCCCGCTCCGAGATCGAGGCCGGGATCAGACCGGTCAACGACTCGCTGCGCCGGTCGGAGTTCCAGTCCGGCCGGTGGCTGCAGATCGAGGTGCGTGACCGACGTACCGAGACCGTCACAGACTTCCTGAGCGACCTTGAGAAGGCGGTGTCCGGAGCGCTCGACAAGCGCACCGTCGACACCGCGGAGGCCGGTTTCGCGGTGATGTCACGACTCTTGGACCGGCTGGGATCCGCCGATTCCGCCGACCGACGCTGGCGGCAGACCGTGCTGGACACCCGGCGACACGTCGGCTTCATCGGCGTCGAGATCGACGAGGACGGGACGCCGACCAACTACCACGATTCGTCCTCCGGCCTGTCGGGCGGTCAGGCGCAGAAGCTGGTGTTCTTCTGTCTCGCCGCGGCTCTGCGGTTCCAGCTCGCGGACATCGACGCCGATGTGCCGCGCTACGGAACCGTGGTCCTCGACGAGGCGTTCGACCGGGCCGACCCCGACTACACGCGCCGCGCGATGGACGTCTTCACCGATTTCGGGTTCCACATGGTTCTGGCGACCCCGCTCAAGTTGTTGCAGACCCTCGAGCCGTACATCGGTGGTCTGGTGGTGGTGGGCATCGAGGACGGGAGCCGCTCCCGCATCGAGCGGGTCACCTGGGAAGCCGCGAGCTGACATGGCCGGGCCGACGACGCCGCGCGCTCCCGACGATCTGGCCGAAGCGTGCGCCACCCGGTTCGCCCGCCGGTACCGCGAGTGGATCGCCGACCCGGACTCCGCTGCCGCGTACGTCCTGCGATTCTCCACCGCATCCCCGACGGCGACGCGCGCCTCGGACGACCCGGCCGGCACGGCGGACTGGATCCGGCGGTGGCGGGAGTTCGACTCCGCCCAGGACGCCCTCGACGTACAGATCACATGGGTGGAACGCCGATTGCCCGGGTTCGGCGCGGTCGCTCTCCCTCAGCGCGTGGAGGTCCGGGGCGGCCGGGCGATCGCGCGGATCGCGGGACGAGCCGCGCACTGGGAGGCGATGCTCGCCAGGGCCACCGACCTGCTCCGGTTGGGCCCCGACGAGTCGGTCCTGCGACTCGCCGCCGCGGCCACCGCACCGACCTGGGAGAAGCTGAGCGACGCGGACATGGAGCGCCTGCTCGCCGTCTGCCGGTGGGCGCTCGCGCATCCCACGGAGGGATTGCGGGCGCGCGAGATCGCGGTCCCCGGAGTCGACACCAAGTGGATCGAATCACGGCTCCGCGTGGTCGAGCAACTGGTCGACGCGGCACGAAGCGGTCGCGACAGCGCGATCCCCGACGGTGCGGTCACTGTCGCCGGTCTCGGGCTGAAACGCTCCGACCTCCGCGTGAGGATGCGGATCCTCGACCCCTCGATCGACTTCCCACTGCGCGATGTGGAGAGCCCGGTCGATCAGCTCGCCGCGCTGTGGCCCGGTTCGGAAGGGCCGCGCACCCTCGTCGTCGTCGAGAATCTCACCACGTTCCTCGCGCTCCCCGACCTGCCCGGCGCGGTCGGCCTGTTCGGCCGGGGCTTCGCGGTCGATGCCGTCGCCGCACTGCCCTGGGCGATGACCGCCCGCATCGTCTATTGGGGCGACCTCGACTCCCACGGTTTCGCGATCCTCGACAGACTCCGACACCACGCGCCGCACGCGGTCAGCGTCCTCATGGACGTCGAGACGCTCGACGCCTGGGGCGAGTTCACGGTCCCCGAGCCCACGCCCGCCCGCACCGCGCCCACGCGACTCACCGCGGGCGAGGTCGCCGCACTCGAGGCGCTGACCGGCCGAGGCGACCTTCGGCTGGAGCAGGAACGTATCCCGTGGGACTGGGCGCTGCCTCGCCTTCGATCGGCGCTCGACTGAACCCGCGTCGGCCCGGCCCCGGAAGCACGCGTCTCGTTGGCGACCCGCCCCGCCCGTGATCAGCGCCGCTCCCGACCGCCCGCCGCTGGGTATCGTGGCCTCATGTCCCGAGAGACCCGGAAACCCGGCCGCGGCCGCTCCACCCCGGCCGACACGGACGACACCGCTGCCACGTCCGCGCTCGTACCGAAAACTCCCGAGTCGAAGGAGGTGGCACTGCGGTCGGCGCCGGTGTCCAGCCTCGTGGGTACGGCGTTCGGCGCGGTGGCGGCGGTGGCACGACTGGCCCGCCCCAAGGCACTGCATCCCAAGGGCGTCATCGCGAAGGCCACGCTGAGTGTGACGGGGGTCGGACGCACGGGCTCCCCGCTGCTGGACATCACGGGCCGTTGGCCGGCGACCGTCCGCTTCTCGCGGGCGGTGGGACTGCCGGACGCGGTCCCCGACATCGGCGGCATGGCCGTCCGGATCCACGCCGAACGACCCGTGGACATCCTGCTGGCCAGTACGGGGACGGGCCCGCTGAGCCGCTACGTCCTCACCGCGGGCTGGCGCACGACCGGCCGCACGATGACCTCCGTGTTCCCCGTGCTCGTCGCGGGACGACCGCTCCTACTGGCCGCGATCCCCGGCGGCGACGGTGGCACGTGGACGCTGCAGCACGCCACGCCCCTCGGCAGGTGGCGGACGCTAGGCCGACTCACGGTGGACACGTGGGAGGACGACGACGAGGACCTGCACTTCGACCCCATCGGTAACCGCCTCCCCGGGTCGCGCTACCCGCACGTCCTCAGGGCGCTGCGGGATCCGTCGTACCCGCCCCCCCGACCGGGCGTGACCGGGCCGGCGGGCCGACGCGCTCAGCGCTCCGCGGCGCCGCGCCTCCAGTAGCCCATGAACGCCACGGCCTCCTTGGGCACCCCGGCGGCGTCCACGGCGAGTCGGCGCATGGCCCGGACCAGGCTCGCCTCCCCGGCGAGGAACACGTACGGGTCGCCGGCCGACACGGCGGTGGCCGGCTGCCACTCACGCTCGGCGGGACGTCGACCGCCCAGGACGGTCTGCACGCACTCGTCGCCCAGGTCCAGCACGCCGGCCAGGTGCCGCGCCACCGCGGCGCCGGGCTCGCCCGCGCGGGGTAGCACGGTGACGAACTCGGGCGCGCCGTCGGCGAGCGCCACGGCATCGCCGGTGGTGGGCACCTCGATCACGATCTGCACGTGACGCTCGGGGGCGGGCCCTGCCGCCGCCCGCTCCTCGGCGAGCTCGTCGGCGATCGCGAGCAGGGCCGGCGCAGCGGTCTCGTCACCCGCGCACACGACACGCGCGGCCCGCCCGGGAGCCCAGGCCGCCCACGGCGCGTGTCCGCGTCCGGGCCCGGCGATGTGGACGATCTCGCCCGGCTGGACGGTCCTCGCCCAGGCCGAGCCCGGCCCCTCGTCGTCGCCCGGGTGGACCACCATGTCCACCGTGAGCGCGGGCACGATCTCGCCGTCGAGGTCGACGGTGTCGGCGCGGCGCACGGTATAGGTGCGCATCCAGCCCCGCTCGCCCTCGGGCAGCGCGAGCCAGTCCCGGATGCCGTCGGCGTCCGGGATGACGCCGCCCCCGCCGGGCGGCGGCACGATGAGCTTGATGTAGCAGTCGCGCACCGTGCCGGGGTCGACGACCTCGGCCGACCACCGGTGCAGGTCGGGACCCGCCACCACGAGGCGGACGAACGAGTCCCCGAGATCGCGGGCCTCGAGGACCCGGGTCTGCGAGACGACGATCGGTGTCTCTACGGCGATGGCGGTCATGTGGTCCCCTTCCGTCGTCCCCGCGGCAGCACCACGGGATGGCCGGTGGCCGGGTCGGTGATGATGTCGGCGTCCAGGTCGAACACGCGACGCAGTGTCTCCTTGGTGATCACCCGGTCCGGCGGGCCCGCGGCGACGACGCCGCCCTCGGCCACGGCGACCAGGTGATCGGCCACCCGCGCGGCCAGGCTGAGCTCGTGCAGCACCGCCACGACCGTGCGCCGGCCGGTGCCCTCTCCCCCGCGCCCGGCGTGGCCGGCGGGTAACGGCAGGTCGCGGACCAGGTCCAGGATGTCGAGTTGGTGCGCGAGGTCGAGGAACGAGCACGGCTCGTCGAGCAGCAGCGTGGGCGTGGCCTGCGCCAGTACGAGCGCGACCCACACGCGTTGCCGTTGACCGCCGGACAGTTCGTCGACCCGCCGGTGGGCGAAACCGGCGGTGTCGGTCAGGGTCAGCGCCTCGGCGACCGCCGTGTCGTCGTCGTCGCCCCCACCCCACCAGCGGCGGTGCGGGTGCCGGCCCCGGGCGACCAGCTCGGCGACGGTGAGCCCCTCGGGCACGAGGGGCGACTGCGGCAGGAACGCGACCGAGCGCGCGTGCTCGCGCGCCTTCACCGCCGCGACGTCGCGCCCGCCGGTCTCGATCGTCCCCGACAGCGGCCGCAGCTGACGGCCCAGGGCACGCAGGATGGTGGACTTGCCGCAGCCGTTGGCGCCGATGAACACGGTCGTCCGGCCCGCGGGGATGTCGAGGTCGAGGTCGCGGATCACCGACTCGGCGCCGTAGCCCAGCGTGAGGCCACGCAGCCGGAAGGCCGGATCGGGCTCGGGCTCCGGGTCCATCGGCAGGGCGCATAGTACGGGCGCGACGGGTGAGGGAATGCTCATCAGGCCACCTTTCTCGAACGCAGGAGGATCCACAGCATGGCGGGCGCACCCAGTGCGCCGGTCACCACGCCGGTGGGGAGATCGACGGTGCTCAGGGCCTCGGAGGCCACGATGTCGGCAGCCACCACGATGACGGCCCCGGTCAGAGCGGCGGCGACAATGGACGGCCGGCCGCGGCCGAGCGCAGCGGCGACGGGGGTGGAGAGCAGGGCGACGAACGAGAGCGGGCCGGCCACCGCGGTGGCCGCGGCGGCCAGGAGCGTGCCCACACCCAGGGCCGCGGCACGGGTGGGCACGGGACGGGACCCCAGACCGACGGCGAGCTCGGGTCCCAGCTCGGCGGGCCGCAGCGCGGAGTGCAGCCACACGCCGAGCGGCAGCAACACGACCAGGGTGACGGCGAGCCACGCGATGCGCTGGACCGACGCCCCGGACAGCGAGCCCACGGTCCACACCGCTGCCTCCTGCGCGCCGGTCAGCGGGAGGCGGGCGATGAGCTGGGTGACGACGGCGACGCTCAGGGCCGCGACCGCGACGCCGCCGATGAGGAAGCGCTGCCCGACGATGCCGGTGTGTCGGCCGGCGGAGGCCCCGAGGACGATCGCGAGCGCGACGGCGGACCCCAGCAGGGCGGCGGGCACGACACCGACCCCGCGCAGTCCCCACAGGGCCATCCCGGCCACCGCCCCGGCGGAGGCGCCCTGGGAGATACCGAGGATGTCGGGGCTGGCCAGCGGATTGCCCAGGACGCGCCGAAATAGCGCGCCGGACGCGCCGAACGCCAGGCCGGCGAGCGCGCCGAGCACCGCTCGCGGCAGCTTGTCCTCCATCACGACGAACGTCGCGCCGGGGATCGTCGCGCCGCCGAGGATGGCGACGAAGTCGGGGATGGTCACCGTGTAGCGGCCCAGCAGGACGCGCACCGCCATGACCGCCACGAGGAGCGCGACGAGTCCGACGACGACTCCGAGCGCGTGCCTACGGCGGTGGGCCGAGAGCCGACGGACCACCCGTTCGGTCTCGGCGTGCTCGGCGGGACGGTCGAGGACGGCGGCGCTCACGAGGCGCTCACCCCCCGGTTGGCGCGCAGGAGGGCGATGAGGAAGGGCACGCCGATCGCCACGGTCATCACGCCCACGGCGATCTCCCCGGGCGGTGCGATGACGCGGCCGATCGTGTCGGCGAACAGCAGCACGGCCGGCCCGACGAGCACGGACAGGCCCAGGACCACGCGGTTGCCCACCCCGACCAGCCTGCGCAGCAGGTGCGGCACGAGCAGACCGAGGAACGCGATGGGGCCGGCGAGCGCGGTGGCGACCCCGGACAGGATGACGACCCCGCCCAGGACGACGGCGCGACCGGCGACCGGGCCGACGCCGAGCCCGCGGGCCAGGTCGTCCCCCAACGCGAGCGCGTCGAGGGCGGCGGCGCCGGCGAGGACCAGGACGAGCCCGAGCAGCAGGAAGGGGACGGCCGCGCCGATCTCCGGGGCGCCCGAGCGGGCCACGGAGCCCAGGCCCCAGAAGCGGAAGCGGTCGAGGACGCCGGGCAGGGCGATGACCAGTGACGAGGTGACAGCGGTACAGCCGGCGGTGACGGCGGCGCCGGCGAGCACGAGCCCCGTCCCGGAGTCGGCGCCGAGTCGGCCCGCGCCCACGACGACCATCCCGGCCACCAGCGCGCCGATGACGGAGAACAGGGCGACGACGGACGGGCCGGCGGCCGGGGCGAAGGCCAGGCCCAGCACCACGCCGAGCGCGGCGCCGGCGGTGAGGCCGAGCAGCCCGGGATCGCCGAGGGGATTGCGGGTGGCGCCCTGCAGTCCCGCGCCCGCCACGGCCAGGGCGGCGCCCACGAGAACCGCGGTGATGGTCCGGGGCACGCGGGCGGCCACGACGACCTCGTCCATGCCCGCACCCGAACCGGGCGCGACGGCGGCGGCGAGGTCGCCGGAGAGCAGCTGGCCGGGCAGCGCGCCCAGCACCGACCACACGACGGCGGGGTCGACCGAACGGGCGCCGACGAACAGCGACGCCGCGATCCCCACGACGAGCAGCACCAGGGACGCCACCGTGCCGATCACGACACGGCGGCGTCCGGGTGCGGCCGGCACGACCGGCCCGCCCGCGGCGGGGGCGGGCGCGGTCGTGAGCGTCGCGGGGCTGGTCACCGGCGTCAGCCCTGCTCTTGCTGGGCGGCGGCGAGGATGTCGGGGACGACGTTCTCCAGCGCCCACGGCAGGCTCAGCGGGGACGACGCGGAGATGGACAGCACCTGCTGCTCGTCGGTCTGGACGACCATCCGGCCGGCCTCGACCGCGGGGATGCGGCCGAGCAGCGGGTCGGACTCGATGGCCTGCCGGACCTCGGGCGAGGTCGCGTAGGTGATGAGGATGTCGGAGGCGAGTTCGTCGGCGCGCTCGGGCGACCACGTGACGGCGAACTGATCGGGCGAGCCGCTGGAGGCCTCCGCGACGACCGGGGCCTGCTCCATCCCGAGCTGGGTGAGGAAGCGCGGGCGGTTGTCGACGTCGGTGAACGCGTAGATCTTCTCCGCGGCCTCGGGGTCGACGGTCGCCCAGACGAAGGTCGTCCCCTCGATGGCCGGATTGTCCTCGGCGACCTGCTGGATCTGGCCCTCCACCTCGGTGATGAGCTCCTCGGCGGCCTCGCTGCGGCCGAGCGCCTCACCGATCAGCCGGGTCGAGTCCTGCCAGGCGGTGCCGAACGGCACGTCGCCCTCGGGCATCGCGATGGTCGGCGCGATCTTGGACAGGGTCTCGTACTCCTCGGCGGTCATGCCGGAGTACGCGCCCAGGATGAGGTCGGGTTCGAGCGCGGCGATCGCCTCGGTGTTGATGCCGTCGGTCTCGGAGTACAGCTCGGGCATCTCGCCACCCACCGCCTCGAGCTCGGCGTCGAACCAGTCGGTGGAACCGTTGGCGTTGGCCCCGAACGAGTTGCGGGGCATGCCGACCGGGACGACGCCCAGCGCCAGGGAGACGTCGGCGTTGACCCAGGAGATCGTGGCGACGCGCTGCGGGGCCTCCGGGATCTCCGTCTCGCCGTAGGCGTGGGTGATGGTGCGCGGGAACTCGCCCTGCCGCTCGACGCCGGTCGTGTCGGCCGACTCGCCGCCCCCGTCGACGGAGCCCGTCGAACAGCCCGCGAGCAGCGCCAGCAGCGCGGCGATCGCGGTGAGGACGAACAGCACGGCCCGGGCCCGTGGGCGGGCCGTGCCGGACACCGCCGCCTCGAGTCGGGAACGCCGGGCAGGTGCAGTCATGGGATCTCCGTCCACTGAAACGAACACGTCTAGCTAGTTAGGTTTGGCTAACCTAGCCAGGCGCCACAGTAGAGGTGAGGCGCGCCATAACGCAAGGGTCACGAGAAAGATTTCCACATTCGCTGGGCGAGAAAGTGGTTCATCTCACCCAACTGTTGTTTAGGTAAGCCTAACCTGCTTAGCGTTCGCCGGTACCGAAGTCCCCGAGTAGGTCGGAGTACCCGTGAACGATCCATTGTTGAGCAGCGAGAACCGGGAGGCCCTCGCCGCGGCCCTGGCGGCGGCGACCGCCGAGGTCAGCCGGTACCTCGGCGGTCGGACCACGCCGCGATCCCCGGCGTCTCCGTCGGCGCTGGCCGCGCAGACCGCGGCCGTCGACCTGTCCGCCCCGCTCGGCACTCTCGACAAGGCGCTCGAAGAGGTCCGCGAGCTCTACCTCGACCACGCCGTGGGCTACCACCATCCGCGGTACCTCGCGCACCTGAACTGTCCCATCACCATCCCCGCCGTCGCCGCCGAGGCCCTGGCGACCTCGGTGAACACGGCCGTGGAGACGTGGGACCAGGGCACGTCCGCGTGCCTCATCGAGCAGAGACTCATCGACTGGGTCACCGATCTCATCGGGTTCGACGAGTCCGGGCGCCCGGACGGGGTGTTCACGACCGGCGGCACCGCGTCCAACCTCCAGGGCCTGTTCACCGCCCGTGAGGACCGACTCAGCCGGCCGGCACCGGGTCGCGACGACGCCGGCGACCGCTGCGCGCGGCTGCCGGGCCTGCGGATCGTCACCGGCGAGCACGCCCACCTCAGCGTGGTCAAGGCCGCGCGCCTGCTGGGCCTGGCCCCGGACGCCGTGGTGACGCTGCCCGGCGACGGCGACCAAATGGATCCGGCCACCCTCGACCGCATGCTGTCCACGTTGGCGGACGCCGGGCACGAGGTCGCGGCCGTCGTGGCCCTCGCCGGCACCACGGACCACGGCGCGATCGACCCGCTGCGCGCGGTCGGCGAGGTCTGCCGCCGCCACGACGTGTGGATGCACGTGGACGCCGCGTACGGCGGCGGGCTGCTGGTCTCCCCCACCCGCCGCGACCTGCTCGACGGGATCGACCTGGCGGACTCGGTGACCGTGGACTTCCACAAGACCTTCTTCCTGCCGGTCGCCGCGTCGGCGCTGCTGCTCCGCGCCGGTTCCGGCTTCCGACACTCCACGGTGAGCGCGGACTACCTCAACCCCGCCGACGGCGACGACCACGCGGTGGACAAGTCCCTGCAGACGACCCGGCGCTTCGACGCGCTCAAGCTGTGGATGACGCTGCGGGTGATGGGCGCGGACGGGATCGGCCGACTGCTGGACGGCGCGATCGACGTCGCGGCTCGCATCGGCCGCACCGTCGAGGCGGACGCCGAGCTCGAACTGGTCCGCGTGCCGGCCCTGTCGACGGTGCTGTTCCGCCCCCGCCCGGCCGGCACGGACGGGCGGCCCGTCTCCGACGCCGAGTCGGACGCCCTGGTCCGCCCGATCCGGGACGCCCTGTTCGCGGAGGGCCGTTCGCTCGTCGCGGCGACCGTCGTGGACGGGCGGCCGTGCCTCAAGCTGACGGTCCTCGATCCCAGGCTCGCCGACGAGGACGTCGCGGCCGTCCTGGCCGACGTCCGTTCCGCCGCCCGGTACCTGGCGGCCGGGATGCGCGAGGCCACGACCGCGGGGGTGCTGACGTGACGGGAGAGATCCACGACCTGCTGGGCGTGGGGATCGGCCCGTTCAACCTGGGCCTGGCGTGCCTGGCCGAGCCGCTGGGGCTGGACGCGGTCTTCCTCGACGCCCGCGACGGCTTCGCGTGGCACCACGGGCTGATGTTCGACGACGCCACCATCCAGGTGCCGTTCCTGGCCGACCTGGTGACGCTGGCGGACCCGACGTCGCCGTACTCGTTCCTGAACTACCTCAAGCAGATCGGGCGCCTGTACCCCTTCTACATCCGTGAAGACTTCCAGCCGCTGCGCGCCGAGTACGACGCCTACTGCCGCTGGGCGTCCGAACGGGTCGGCGGCCTGCGCTGGGGCCGCGAGGTGGTCGACGTCCGACGAGAAGGACGGGGCGACGACGACGAAGCGCCCGTCTACCGGGTCACGGCCATCACCCCGGAGGGCACCGAGACCTATCGCACCCGGCACCTGGTGCTGGGGATCGGGACGACCCCGTGGGCGCCGATCGACCGGGAGCCGCTGGACGGTGACGGGTCGGTGGCGCTCCACGCGAGCGAGTACCTGCACCGGCGGGACGAGCTGCTGTCGCTGGGATCGGTGACGGTGGTGGGCAGCGGCCAGTCGGCCGCGGAGATCTACCACGACCTGCTCTCGTCCGCCGGCGTCGACGGCCCGCGCGTCGACTGGGTGACGCGGTCCCCTCGGTTCTTCCCGATGGAGTACACCAAGCTCACGTTGGAGATGACATCGCCGGAGTACATCGACCACTTCCACGCGCTGCCCGCGGATCAGCGCGACCGGATGCTGCGGGAGCAGCGCTCGCTGTACAAGGGCATCAACGCCGAGCTCATCAACGAGATCCACGACCTGCTGTACCGCCGCTCGGTTCACGGCCTCCCCAGCGGCCTGCTCGCGGCGGCCACCACCCTGGACGGCGCCACTCGCGTGGCCACCCGGGGCGGCACCGCCAGCGCCGGCGGCGCCCTGCGGCTGGACCTGAGCTGCGCTGACACCGGCCGCCCCTGGACGCACCACACAGACGGGCTGGTCCTGGCGACCGGTTACTCCCCCACCCCGCCGCGGTTCCTGGACGGGATCGCCGACGAGATCGACCGGGACGAGCGGGGCCGGTACCGCGTGGCCCGCGATCACACCGTCGACCGTGCGCATTCGACGATCCACGTCCAGAACGCGGAGGAGCACACGCACGGGCTCACCGCCCCGGACCTGGGCATGGGGGCGATGCGCAACAGCATCATCCTGCGCTCGATCGGCGGGCGCGAGGTCTACCCGGTCGAGACGTCGATCGCGTTCCAGCAGTTCGGCGCGCCTGCCGGCGGTGTCGACCCCGCCCCACCCGCCCCCGCACACGACTCGCCGACCGCCCGGCACCAGGAGGCACGATGAGCCACCCCGTCAGCACAGTCCCTACCCCGGTCAGCACCGTCCACACCCCGGCCGGGATCGTCACGCTCGAGCCGCTCGTCCTCGGAAGCAGCACAGACAGCACAGACAGCCCAGACGCCCTCCGCACGCTGCACGCCTGGCTCGACCACCCCGGCTCGGCCTACTGGGGCATGCAGGGGTCGACGCCGGCGCAGGTCGAGGAGTTCCTCGTCGACTGGTCGTCGGACCCGCACCGGCGGGTGCTCGTCGTCCGCATCGACGGCCTCCGCGCCGGCCTGGCCGTGTTCTACGACCCCGACGAGGTCGAGCTCGACGGCCGGTACCCGCACGAGCCCGGCGACCTCGGCATGCACCTACTCGTCGCGCCGACCCGCACCCCGGTCCCCGGCACGACGGCCGCGGTCATGGGCGCCATCTGCTCCACGGCCTTCGCGGTCCCGATGATCGGCGGCTCGCCGGCCCGCCGGGTGGTCGTGGAGCCCGACATCCGGAACACGGCCGTGCACCGGCTCAACGCCCGCGCCGGCTTCCGCGAGGCGGGCCCGGTCGACCTGCCCGACAAGACGGCACTGCTCTCCTTCTGCACCGCCGAGGCGTTCCGCGGGTCGGAGATCGGCGCCGGGACGCGGGTGATCTCGTCGTCGTCGTCGGATACCCACGCCGGCCATGCGCACCTCACCGGTCACGCTCATCTCACCGGTCACGCCATGCGCCGCGCCCACCGTCACCTGTGCGTCAAGGCCCTCGCAGAGTTCTCCCACGAACGGCTCCTCGCGCCCGTCCACGACGCCGCGACGGACACCTACACGGTCCGCGCCGGCGACGAGCGGTGGTCGTTCCGCGCTCGCGTGCTGCCGCTGGAGCACTGGGTGATCGACGAGGCCTCGCTGCGCCGCGAGGTCGACGGCGTGCCGGCGGAACCGGACGCGCAGGAGCTCATCATCGCGCTCGCGCCGGACCTGGGCATCCCGGAGACGCTGCTCGGCATCTACCTCGAGGAGATCGCCGCGACGCTCGGTTCGGCCGCGTTCTGCCTGCACCACCGCGACCGGCCCGCGCAGCAGCTCGCCGAGTCCGGCCTCCAGGAGGTCGAGGGCGCGATGACCGAGGGGCACCCTGGTTTCGTCGCCAACAACGGCCGCGTGGGCCTCGGCCTGACCGACCGGCACCACTACACCCCGGAGTCGCGCTCGACGGTCCGGCTCGTGTGGCTCGCCGCGCGCCGCGACCTCAGCCACCTGGCCACCATCGCCGGCCTCGACGAGCGTGAGCTCTACGCCCGCGAGTTCGGCGCCGAGGCCCTCGAGCGGTGCGACGACCGGCTGCGCGCGCTCGGGCTCGACCCCGCCGGGTACCGCGTCCTGCCAGTCCACCCGTGGCAGTGGGAGCACAAGATCGCGGTGGCGTTCGCCCCCGACCTGGCCCGGCGCGACCTGGTGCACCTCGGCGAGTCCGACAGCGAGTACCGGCCGCAGCAGTCCGTGCGCACGTTCTTCGACGTCACCCGCCCCGAGCGCGGCTACGTCAAGACCGCCCTGGCCGTGCAGAATATGGGCTTCACCCGCGGGCTGTCGCCGAAGTACATGCGCGATACCCCGGCGGTCAACGACTGGGTGGCCGGGATCGTCGACTCCGACCCCGTCCTGCGAGCGCTCGACTTCGGGATCCTGCGCGAGGTCGCCGCGGTCGGCTACACCGGCGACGCCTATCACCGGGCCGCCGCCGCGGGCGTGTCCGACGAGGGTCCGCACACCAAGATGATCGCCGCGTTGTGGCGGGAGAGCCCGGTCCCCCGACTGGCCGACGGCGAGCGGGCCGTCACGCTGGCCTCGATGCTGCACGTGGACCTGCACGGGCGGGCCCTCGCCGTCGAACATCTCGAGCGCTCCGGCCACGACGCCCGCACGTGGCTTCGCGCGCTGCTCGACGCCTATGTCCTGCCGGTCGCGCGGTGTCTCCTCGCGCACGGGCTCGTGTTCATGCCGCACGGCGAGAACGTCATTGTCGTGCTGGGGCCCGACCACACGCCGCGGCGCGCGCTGTTCAAGGACATCGGCGAGGAGGTGGCGATGGTGCGCGACCTCCCGCTGCCAGACGGCATCGAGCGCGTCCGCCACGTCGTGGACGCCGAGACCGCCGCCCTGGGTATCCAGACCGACGTGATGGACGGGGTGCTGCGCCACCTCGCCGGGGTCCTCGACGCCGCCGGCGTGCTCGACGCCGACGCGTTCTGGGACGAGACGCGCCGGTGCCTGGAGGTGCTCGCCCCTGGTGACGCGGGCGACGACGGCGACGACGGCGAGGTGCACCGTCCCACCTGGGAGGCGCTGTTCGCCCCGCGGTTCAAGCATTGGTGCCTCAACCGGCTGCAGTTGCGCAACACCAGGCAAATGGTGGACCTGACCGATCAGGCCGGTTCTCTGCAGTTCGCGGGCACGCTGGCGAACCCGCTCGCCGCGCGCTCCGGGGAGACGGCCGACGAGGCGACGGGGCGACAGGGCGCGGCGCCCGGCGCTCGCGGCGATGCGGCACCGCGCCGGCAGCACGACCCGACACCCGTGGGGTGACGGTAGCGTCGACCGTGTGAACGGACGGGAACTCCAGAAGTGCGCGGCCGCGAGGGCGCGTGAGCTTCCGGCGTCCACCCTGGAGTTCCCGTTCGGCCCGGACTTCGACGTGTTCAAGGTCCGCGGCAAGATGTTCATGTTCCGCGCCGAGGTCGAGGGCGAGCCCCAGGTGATCCTCAAAGCGCTGCCCTCGGACTCGATGTCCCTCCGCGCCGCGCACGCCGACATCACTCCCGGCTACCACATGAACAAGCAGCACTGGATCTCGCTGCATCCGGGCGGAACCCTGACCGCCGAGATGGTCGACGAGCTCGTCACCGAGTCCTACCGTCTCGTCGTGGCCGGGCTGCCGAAGGGCCAGCAGCCCGTCGAGCCGGAGACCTTCGGCCGCGGGCAGCGGGCCTGACCGCGGCTGGGCCGGTCGGCGCGGCGGCCGCTGTCCGGCGCGGGCTCTCGCCGTCTCGGCTCAGTTCGCAGGCGACAACGACGTCTCGGTCAGCGAGCCGAGCTGCTCGCCCACCGATCCCTCGACCGACTCGGTGGCCGACGAGGTGTCGAGCTGATCCGCCAGCGAGCCGCCCACGAGCGGCACTCCGCTGAGGACAGCGCTGACCGATCCGTCGACGTCTCCTGCCAGCAGGGCGTCGGCGGACCGTGCAGCGGGGTTGAGGACCGCGCAGATCACGCCGACCGGCACCTGCAGCGGGGCCCCGATCGCATTCGCGGCCAGGCCGGCGGCGCTGCCGACGTTGCAGGCGAAGGTGGCCGCGGAACCGAGCGGCCCCGAGGCGTAGCCGGGCAGCGACCCCGTGACCGAGCCGGGAAGCAGCTCACCGAGTTCGCCCAGCTGGCCGGTCTCGCCGTCCTCGGCGCCTGCACCGCTGCCGCTCTCGGCACCCGTATTCTTCTCGCCATCGGCGGCCGCGGAGCCCGGGATCGAGCCGGTGTCCGCAGGATCAGAGCTCTGAGCTGCTGCAGTGCCCGCCGAGGCGACGAGCAGGGCCGCGGCCAGTGCGCCGACGTACGCGATTGACTTGGTCATGGTGAGCCTCCGAACTCCGGTGCGTCGGGCGGTCTCCCCCGATCAGTTAATGAGGGTCCCATAAATCTCGAGCCCCCGAAGCGTCGTTGCCAATGCGTGGTCTTTCTCAGTTCCACCCACGTAGGCCTTGTGGTGTCGAACACGTGGACGTAGAATAGAACACGTATTCGAGACGGCCGCGGTGCGGCCGCACAGTCGACCACAGGGGTGGGGCATGGACGGCGATTCCGAGCGCACGGCCGGCGGCCCTGCGTCCCCTTTCGGCGCTGCCGACTCCTCCGACCCCGCCGGTTCCTCTCGCCCCGCCGGCTCGTCCGGCCCGGCGGCGTTGACGGGCTTGACGGCGGCGGCGCGCGAGGGGTGGGCGACCGAGAACCGCGCGGCGGCGCAGCGCCTGGTCGCCTGCTACGCCCTGCTGCAGGAATGTTGGCGCGAGTACGGCCACGGTATCGACGGCAGCCACGAGGCCCGCCCCGGCCACGCCGTCGTCGACGGGCTCGTCGCCGCGGCAGGGTATGTGGTGGCGACGATGTCCATCTCCGCCAGGCGCGCCGAGAAGATGCTGTCCTTCTCCTGGGAACTACACACCCGCTACCCGGCCATCCTGGAGGCCATGGCCGCCGGGCTGATGGAACAACGCGTCGCCGAACTGCTGGCCCGGCAGATGGCCACCGTCCGCGGGGACGTGTTGGAGCAGGTCCAGCGCCAGGTCGTCGAGGACTACCTCAACGGTGTCGCCGCCGGGATCCGCCTGGGCGACAAGGCCCTGCGCGATGAGGTCGACGCCGTCATTGGCCGCCACGACCCCGACGCCATCCGGCTACGCAAAGAAGACGCCAGCCGCACCCGCGGCGTACGCATCGGCAAGGGCGTCGACGGCATGTCCAGCGTCTCCGCCCTGCTGGCCACCGAGGAAGCCGCCGTCCTGGCCGAAGCCCTCGACCAACGCGTCGCCGAACACCAGGCCGCCGACACCGACGCCACCGCCGCGGCCGCCGCGGCGCGGGCCGCCGACCCCGACACCGACCCGGATGAGCCTGTCGAGCCGGAGCCGAACTACTCCAAAGCCGAACGCCGCGCCGACGCCCTGATGTCCCTCATCTGCGGCGACACCCCCAACCGGCCCGGCACCGACGCCGATGGCGCCGACAGCCCAGCGGGCGCGGCCGCCAGCGGCACCGGGGGCGCCGGGCAAGGGCTGGCGCCGGTGTTGCGGCCGAAGGTCACCGTCATCGCCACCGGCGACAACGGCCGCGACGAACACGGCGCGCGAGTGGAGTTCACCCGCACCGGCGAGGCGGCCCTGCAGACCCTGATGGAGATGCTCGCCACCTCGGATGGGGCCACCTTCGAGCAGGTCGATCCCCGCATCGGCGCCGCCGACGACACCGACGCCGCCCTGAGGTACCGGCCCGGTGCCCAGTTGGCGCGCCGGGTCCGGCTCCGCGACGGCACCTGCCGCCACCCCGGGTGCACGATCCCCGCCGACGACTGCGACCTGGATCATGTGGTGCCGTTCAACCACGCCGACCCCGCCGCCGGTGGCCAGACGGTGGAGGCGAACCTGGTGGCCCAGTGCCGGCGCCATCACCGGTTCAAAACCTTCTCCGACTGGACCTACCAGCTCCAACCCGACGGCACCCTGATCGTGACGACCCCCGACGGCACCGTCATGCTCACCCGCCCCGACGGGCCGCTGGCCCAGTACCGGCGCGAGCAACAACGCGACGAGGCTGATGCCTGGGCACGTCAGCAACGCCGCAACCCCAGCCCCGACATCGGGGCCGGGGTCCTGGACGAGGCGACCTACTTCGCCCGCCGCGCCCAACGCCTGGCCCGCGAACGCGCCCGCACCGCCGCCCGCAACGCAGCCGAGTCGACCACGCCGCCACCCGAGGCCGCGGACGAGACCGCGGGCAGCTCGCCCGCCGCGGCGCCTGCCGAGACCGACGCCGCCCCGCACTCGGACCCGGCCCCGCGCGGAAGGGTGACCCCAGCCGAAGCCAGTCGCTGGTGGGAACGCAACAAACCCACCGACAGCGCCCTGGAAAAAGCCATCCTCCGCGCACTGCATGAGCACCTCGACGAACTCCTCCAACCACCACCACCCTTCTGAGGCTGTCGCCGCGGCGGGCGAGCCGCCGGTTACCGCCCTCACCAGCGAGGGATGAGGGATGGTGAAGTCATGACAGAGATCCCGATCGAGCCCTCCGCCCATTCGCTGGCCGATGTCATGCCGTCTATCGCTGCGTCGCTGGGCTCCGGCCACCACAACCCGCTCGCGATCGCGCCAGCTAGCGACGCCGTCCTGGTTCTCGTCGATGGTCTCGGCGCCGAGCTGATCCGCCGGTACGCCACCGACGCCCCGACGCTCGCCGTCATGTCCTCCCGGATGATCTCCGCGGGCTTCCCGGCGACGACCGCGACCAGCCTGACGAGCCTCGCCGTAGGCGCTCCGTGTTCCAAGCATGGGATTGTGGGGTACAGCTTCCGAATCTCGGACGACGCCGACAACACCGCCGTCTCGTTCAATCCGTTGCGCTGGACCCTCGACTCGGCGGGCGGGCCGTCGGCGATGGATCGCTTCCCACCGCGGAGAATCCAGCAACGGTCGAGCCTGCTCGAACATCTCGCCTCAGACGGCATCGACGTCACCTACGTGATGCGTGAGGAGTTCCGCGAATCAGGACTGACCCGGGCGGCCTTCCGGGCGGACGGGGACTTTCGCTCTGCTGTCTCCCTCGACGAGGTGAAGCAGGGAGTGATCGACGCTGTGGGCCGCCCCTCGCGATCCAGGCGCTTCGTCTACGCGTACTACGGCGACCTCGACCTCATCGGACACATCCACGGCCCCGGCTCTCCGGAGTGGCTGGAGTCGCTCCGCGCTGTCGACGCCTTCATCGCCGACCTCGCCACCGATCTCCCCCGCGACTGCAGACTCATCGTCACCGCGGACCACGGAATGGTCAACGCCGAGACCGTCGTCGATATCGACCACACGCCCGCACTCCTCGCCGATGTCGAGATCGTCGCCGGCGAAGCTCGCGTCCGTCACGCTTACGCCCGCCCGGGCGCAGCGGACGACGTCCTCCACGCGTGGCGAGCCGAACTGGCCGGTCACGCCCGCGTGATCAGCCGCGAGCAGGCCTTTGACGAGCGTCTCTTCGGCCCCGATCGCACCTACGCCGACCGGCTCGGTGATGTCATCGCCATCGCGAGCGGCGGCGTCATCCTCTCGCGGTCGGAGCACGAGCCGATGGAGTCGTCCCTCCTGGGCCACCACGGCGCCAACACCGCGGCGGAGCAACACATCCCGCTCATCCTCCGGTGATCCCGGCGTCGGCGCCCCACGCCGGCGTCAGCAGGTCACGAGAACCGACGGATCGCTGGTGGTGTCCAGCCACCGACCGTAGGCCGGGGGCCCTGCCGCGCGGACATCTGCGCACAGTTCCTGCCGGGTGTAACCCGACGCCCGGTAGACGGCGTAGATGACGTTGCCGTTCTCGTCGCGCGGCCGCAGTGACGGACACGCCATGTCCGTGCGTAGGTAGGACGCTCCCGGGAACCTGGCCAAGGCAGAAGCGATCTCCTGGGCGTAGGAGCCCGGGGTGACCGCAGAATAGAGGACGACGATCCCCCGGCCGTCACACGCCGGCCGGGACATCGGTGTGTCGAGTCCCAGGTCACCGACGGTCGCGGCGGGTTGCGGCGCGGCCGGCGCCCTCGGGGCCGCCGGCGCCGCCTGTGGAGTCGGCGCGGACGGCGAGCTCGGCGCCTCCGCCGACGGGACGACCGGGCTCTCCGTCGCTACGGGAGCCGTGATGGGAGCCGCACCGGGCGCAGCGGTGGGCTGATCGTCCTGCGACGCGACGAGGTAACCGACCCTCGCTGCGAGCACGAGGAGCAGCACCACGACGATCCCGCCCAGCACCCATACCGCAGTGTTCCGACCCGGCGACCGGAGGTCGTTGTACGGCGCGTACCGCCAGTCATCGGTGTCCCAGCCGTTCCCGGGCGATCTGGTCATGTCCACCACCGTCGACAGGGCCGGGTCTCCGACCGATTCCGTCTGAATGACGATTATTTTATCCGCGGCGGGGTCCAAAAGTCTTCGAATCGAGCCAGGGAGGCGTGGAACCGAACCGGCGATCCCGCGCGTCGAACAGGGTGCACGGAAATACGGCGCACGGGACCAACAGCGACGCCACCACGGCCGGCGAGGCGGATATGAGAACTCGGGTATGAGAACGACGACGACGACGAGCGCCACCAGAGCACCAGGCTGCTTCCACCGGGATGCGCGGGACCGTCAGGGGAAATCGGCGCGGATGGTGGTCGGACCCACGGTGGGGCCACGATGACCGGGCCGCTCGACGTCACGCCGGTCGAACTGACGGATCTCGCCCGGCGCGTGGACGGATACGGCGACCAGATCGGCGGGATCACCCCGGAGGGCGACCTCACCGCACTGGCGAATGCCGTGAGGGGCAGCAGGGTCGCGGCCATCGCGAGCACACTCGGCGCGCGGCTGAGTCAGTCCGGCGACAGGCTGAGCTCCGACTTGTCGGAGGAGGCGGGCCGCCTCCGGACCGCGACCGGGGTCATCGTCACGGCGGACGGCGGCAACGCCGCGATGTTCGGCGGGAGGTGAACCGGTGCCGATACAGGTCAGCGACGCACTCGCGTGGCAGGTCGACGACGCAGAATCGCGCCTGAGCGCGGTCCGCGCGGGTATCACCGCGACGGATGACGTCGCGGACCGGCTGCGGGACGATGCGGAGAGGGTGCTGGACGGGATGGAGGGTCAGTCCGTCGATGCGGCGCGCTCATCGGTTCAGGATCTGCGTCGGCGCACATCCGCACTCGGCGACGACCTGCGCAGCACCGCGAATCCCCTGTCGTCGTTCGCTCGATCCGTTGCCATCCACCGTGATCGGCTGCAAGCGGGCGTGGAGGCGGTACTCCGACAGGGGGCGACGGTCGCGGAGGACGGGAGCGTGGTGTGTCCTCCCGACATGGAGGCGACCCGGGTGCGAGAACTCCGCGAGCTCGAAGTGACCGTCAAGGACGCGCTCCGTGCGATCGACTCTCTGGACGTCGAGACGGCGGACAAGCTCACCCGTCTCTACGAGACCATTGCCGACCACAGCAACAACGTCGATGCCAAGACGATCACCGTCGGCGTGGTGAACTCGGTGATGACGGAACCACTGGCCGCCGCGATCGCCGCCGGCGACGACGGACTGCGCAGCACCCGAGTCGTCGCCAAGGGGCTCGGCCCGTTCGGGTCTGCGCTGAGCTTCGTGGCCGGGGTGTACGGCGCGCCGGAGGACGAGCCGTTGACGGAGACGCTCGCCGCCGAGGGCGCCGGTCTCGGAGCGGGGCTCGCGGCGAGCATCGTCGGTTCCGCCGTAGCGGGTGGCCTGGCCGGAAGCATCGTTCCCGGCGCGGGGACGGTGGCCGGAGTACTCGGGGGCATCGTCCTCGGCACGATTGCCAGCGCCAAGGCGTCCACGCACCTCCGCGACCGATTCGACGACCAGCGGCAAGGTGGGTGAGGGTGATGTCCCAACCAGCACCGGACTCTGCCGCCCGGACCATCGAGTGGACCTACCGCGTCGCCCAGAACCCTCGTTGGCTGCTGGCGTTCGCGGCCCTGTGTTGGTACGCCGGACAGGTCATATGGGCTGCCACGTCGATCGACGTCTGGTGGTTTCTCGGTGTCATCGACCCGGTGCGCGCCGCGTACTCCGAGCGGCCCGACCCCGTGGAGCTCGCGTATCTCGGGTCCAATGCGATGGTCGCCGTGCTCGTTCCGACCGCCACAGGTTTCGTCCACCTCAGGACTCCACCCCGAATCGATGAACCCCGAACACCGATTCCCGCATACGGGCACTGGCGCCTCCACATTCCTTTCGTGGTCGCGATGACGCTGAGCTCATGGGCGCTGATCCACTGGTTCTCCGATCCCGACTACGACAACCTCTGGTCTCAGGTCTCGGCCTACGTGGCCCTGGCGATCGGGTGGGCGGGCATGACCCTGGTCGGCTGGTCCCTCGTCGCCGGAGGTCACCGTCGCGCGCTCGTCTTCACACCCGGGGCGCTGCACTACACG
The DNA here is from genome assembly GCF_036287335.1 of Dietzia maris. Classification (NCBI taxonomy): domain Bacteria; kingdom Bacillati; phylum Actinomycetota; class Actinomycetes; order Mycobacteriales; family Dietziaceae; genus Dietzia; species Dietzia maris. Next base: position 1,431,298 of record NZ_CP143053.1, on the reverse strand, counting down.
CGCGGGTACTTCCAGGCCACCATCCCGTGGGACTCCGTCACCGCACTCCGACCCGTGTGCGACGCCAACATCAAGAACGGGGGCCCTGGCGAGATTCACCGGCCCTCCCACCGCAATCTCCGCGCGGGGGTCCAGATGTTCGTTCGCGAAGGAGTGGAGACCAGAAGGAAAACCATGCTCTTCCGTATCGACGATCAGGACGTGATCGGCGTGGACTGCTCCGGTTACAAGATCGAGCCGAACACTCTCATCAACGCCATCTACCTCCTCGTGGAGAACCCCGGGCTCCGGCCACTGCTGGACACCCCCGAGTGCGCCGAGTTCTTCGTGGGTCCGGACTGGAACATCCGTCGAACGATGCGCGTCGGCGATCGGTGGGATCGGACCACGGGCGAGATCGTTCGCGCCGAAGAAGGGGACACGCCATGACGACGCTCACAGAGTTCCTCGAGGCCGGCGGCAGGGTTCTCGAACCGCTGGACGACCCCTCCCTCGCCCGGCTCGACCCCGGCGACGGGTGGCAGCTCCTGGACCAGAACGAACCGGTGCCGAACGTCGCGATCTGGGCACACCCCCGGTTGTATCGCGAGGGGTTCCAACCGACCGTCATCATCTCGCTGGCACGCCTCACCCCCGCGGTCGACCTCGGAACGTTGCTGGACCGGCTCGACGACACGGCCGCGACGCTCGAACGATGGCGGGTGCGGGCCGCCGACAGGGTGGTGGACGACCGGGGTCGACTGGTCTCGGACACCCTCGGCGGGTTCCGCGTGGGCCCTCACGAGCTCACCGCGTCGACGATCGCCACCGTGTGGCAGGACGGCGGCGCCACGGTGCTGCGTCAGGTGGTGGTCACGACCTTCACCGACCAGGTGACGACGCACTCGGACGTCCTGCGGGCGCTGGGCTGACCGGGCGCGTCCACCGGATGCGGGCCGACGGGGTCGTTACTACGGTCGGGAGTATGCGTGAAGGCGCACAGCACGACCAGAGAGGAGCCCTAATATGAAGGCAGTCACCTGGCACGGCAAGCGCGACGTCCGCGTCGAGGACGTCCCCGATCCCAGGATCCAGGAGCCCACCGACGCGATCGTCAAGATCACCAGCACCAACATCTGCGGTTCCGACCTGCACCTGTACGAGGTCCTCGGGCCGTTCATGCACGAGGGCGACATCCTCGGCCACGAGCCGATGGGGATCGTCGAGGAGGTCGGCGCCGAGGTGACCGACCTCAAGCCCGGCGACCGCGTGGTCATGCCGTTCCAGATCTCCTGCGGGCACTGCTACATGTGCGACAAGGGCCTCAACACCCAGTGCGAGACCACCCAGGTCCGCGACCAGGGTATGGGCGCGATGCTGTTCGGGTACTCCGAGCTGTACGGCAGCGTCTCCGGCGGGCAGGCCGAGTACCTGCGCGTGCCCCAGGCGCAGAACACCACCATCAAGGTGCCGCATGAGCACGCCGACGACCGCTACCTCTACCTGTCGGACGTCCTGCCCACCGCGTGGCAGGCGGTCGACTACGCCGAGATCCCCGACGGCGGCACGGTCGTCGTGCTGGGCCTGGGGCCGATCGGTGACATGGCGGCCCGGATCGCCGCCCACCACGGGCACCGCGTCATCGGTGTGGACCCCGTCCCCGAGCGGCGCGCACGCCAGGCCCACCGCGGCGTCGAGGTCATCGACCCCACTGACGTCCCCGGCGAACTGGGCGACGTCATCCGCGACATGACGGGCGGGCGCGGCCCCGACTCGGTCGTCGACGCCGTGGGCATGGAGGCCCACGGCTCCCCGGCCGCCAGCGCCGCGCACGCGGCCGTGGGCATGCTGCCGAAGTTCCTCGGCAAGAAGATGATGGAGAACGCCGGCGTCGACCGGCTCGACGCGTTCTACTCGGCGATCGACATCGTGCGCCGCGGTGGAACGATCTCCCTGTCCGGCGTGTACGGCGGAAGCGCCGATCCCCTGCCCATGCTCACGCTGTTCGACAAGCAGATCACGTTGAAAATGGGTCAGGCCAACGTCAAGCGCTGGGTGCCCGACATCATGCCGCTGCTCACCGACGACGACCCGCTGGGTGTCGACGACTTCGCGACCCACCGGCTGCCGCTGGCGGACGCCCCGCGCGCGTACGAGATGTTCCAGAAGAAGCAGGACGGCGCGGTGAAGGTGGTCCTCCAGCCGTGACAGAACTCGCGCGGCTCCTGCTGATCCGCCACGGACAGAGCATCGGCAACGTCGCCGACGACCGCGCCCGCGCCGCGGGCGCCCACCGCCTCGACCTCGACCACCGTGACGCCGACACCCCGTTGTCGGACGTCGGGGGCGGCCAGGCGCGCGCGGTGGGCGCCTGGCTCGGCGAGCTACCGGAGGAGCTCCGGCCCACCGTGTGGCTGACCTCGCCGTACCGCCGGGCGGCCGACACCGCGGCCCTCGCGCTTGAGTCGGCGGGCGGCGCGGCGGGCGGGGCGACCCTGCTCACCGACGAGCGCCTGCGGGAGCGCGATCTGGGGATCCTGGACGGTTACACCGGCCGGGGCATCCGGGAGCGCTACCCGGAGGAGGCCGAGCGGCGGGACCGGATCGGCAAATTCTATTACCGCCCGCCCGGCGGCGAGAGCTGGACCGACGTGCTGCTGCGGGTGCGCTACCTGCTCACCGACCTGCGCCAGCAGTACCCCGGCGAGCGGGTGTGCGTGTTCAGTCACCAGGCGGTCATCATGTGCTTCCGCGTGGCGCTCGAGCAGATGGCCGAGCACGACGTCCTGACGATCGACCGCGAGAACCCGCTGCCCAACTGCTCGGTGACGACCTACCGGCGCGTGAACGATCAGCTCGCGCTCGAGCGCTACGCTGACACCACGGCTGTAGAGCGGGCGGACGCGCCGACGACGCGTGAAACGCCGACGACGCAGGAAGAGGCTGCGACATGACGAGCGGCGACACGACGAGCGGCGACACGACCGGCGGTGCCAGCGGGGCCGGGGCGGTCCTCACGCCTCATCTCCTGCGTGACTGGCCACTGCCCCCGCCCGGCGGGGGCAAGGAGGGCCGTGGACGGGTGATCGTCGTGGGCGGCAGCCGGGCCACCCCGGGGGCGGTGAAACTGGCCGGCGAGGCCGCGCTGCGCAGCGGCGCGGGCAAGTTGCAGATCGCCACGGCCGAGACGGTCGCGCCCGGCCTGGCGATCCACATCCCCGAATCCAAGACCGTGGGACTGCCCGAACGCGAGGACGGGGAGCTCGCGGCGGTGGGCGCCGAGACGATCGTCGGGCTCGCGAAATCCTGCGACGCCGTCGTCCTCGGCCCCGGCATCGCGGACAAGACCACCGCGACGGACCTGCTCGCCGAGGTGATCCCCCGGCTGGAGACCACCCTGGTGCTGGACGCGCTCGGCATGGCGTACGTCACCGAGTACCCCGACGGCCTCGAGCACCTCGACGGCCGCGTCGTCCTCAGCCCGAACCCCAAAGAACTCTCGCGCACCCTGGGGGTGGACGAGGACGACGTCGAGGCCGACACGCCCGCGCACGTCACCGAACTCGCGCGCCGCGCCGGGGCGGTCGTCGTGTCCGGCACCTCGACCTCGTGGATCGCCACCCCGGACGGCCATCTCTGGCGGGACGAGTCGGGATCGTTCGGCCTCGGCGTCTCCGGTTCCGGCGACGTCAAGGCCGGCATCATCGCCGGACTGTTGGCCCGAGGGGCCGAACCGGCACAGGCCGCCGCGTGGGCCACCTACTGTCACGGCCGTGCCGGAGAGCGCCTGTCCGGCCGGGTGGGTCCGACGGGCTTCCTCGCCCGAGAGCTGCTCCCCGAGGTTCCGGGGATCCTGGTAGAACTCTCGTCCTGAGCAGACCGTCGGGAGGGTGTCAGTCATGCAGGTCCGGCAACGTGGGATCCCGGTCGGCCGGTCGCGCCGCGCCAGGGGACCGAACGCGCTCGTCGTCGTCATTCTCACCCTCACGGGTGCCCTGACCGCCGCGTGTGGCGGACCGTTCCCCAGGGACACCGACGGCAGCCTCGACCGGATCGCCGGGGGCGTGCTGCGCGTGGGCGTGTCGGAGAACCCGCCGTGGACCGAGGTGTACGACGACGGGCGCGTCGCCGGGCGGGAGGTCGACCTGGTGCGTGGGTTCGCCGCCGAGCACGGGGCCGACGTGGAATGGACGCCCGGCGCGGAGAGCGAACTGGTGATGGCGATGGTCCGCGGCGATCTCGACGTGGTCGTCGGCGGGCTGACGTCCGATACCCCGTGGGAGAAAGAGGTGGCGGTGACCCGGCCCTACGCCGATGAGGTCACGCCGGACGGCGACACCGAGCAGATGGTCATGGCCACGCCGCTCGGCGAGAACGCCCTGCTCGTGGCGCTGGAGACGTACCTCGCCGGAACCGGAGAGGCGTCATGAGCGAAGAGGCGTCATGAGCGGGACGACTGCGCTGTGAGGTCGGGACCTGCCCGACGAGCAGCAGGCCGCACTGCGTCGCGCCATCCGGCTGGAGTGGGTGACCCTCGCCGTTCTCGCCGTGACGGTCGCGGCGGTGTACGCCGTCTCGGGACAGTCTCAGGCGATGAAGGCGGCGTGGATAGAGGACTCGTTGTCCTTCCTGCCGCCGATCGCGTTCCTCGTGGCGCTACGGGTGTCGAGGATCCCGCCGAGCGCGCGGTTCCCGTACGGGCGCCACCGGGCGGTGGGGATCGGGCACCTGGTGGCCGGTGTGTCGCTGCTGGTCATGGGCGTGTTCCTCGTCGTCGACTCGGGCACCGGGCTGATCACCGGAGAGCGGCCCCCGCTGGGGGTGGTGGAGATCGGCGGGCACGTCGTCTGGTCCGGGTGGCTGATGGTGGTGGTGATGGCGCTGTCGGTCATCGGGCCGTTCATCCTCGGCCGGATGAAGCTCGCACCGGCCGAGGCGCTGCACGACAAGGTGCTCTACGCCGACGCCGCCATGAACCGCGCCGACTGGAAGACCGGTCTGGCCACGATCGTCGGGGTGTTCGGGATCGGCCTGGGGCTGTGGTGGGCGGACGCGGTCGCGGCGCTGGTGGTGAGCGTGTCGATCATCAGCGACGGCTGGTCCAATCTGCGCGGCGCGATCGAGGGGCTGGCCGACGCGCGCCCCACCCGCTTCGACGGCACCGACCCCCACCCGCTCGTCTACGAGATCGACGCACTGCTGGCCGAGGTCGACTGGGCGGTGGACCGCGGCGCGCGCGTGCGTGACGAGGGGCACGTCTTCCACGTGGAGGCCTTCCTCGTCCCCGCCGAGGGCCGGGAGGTCACCGTCGAGCGGCTGTCGGAGGTCCGGCGGGGGCTGGCGGCGCTGAGCTGGAAGATCGAGGACGTCGTGGTCACGGTCGTGCCGGAGGTACTGGACGCGCACCGGCCGTGCTGACGCGCGCACCGGCCGCGCACCGGCCGCGCACCGGCTGCGGATCGCCGTAAGGGCTGGCAGGCTCGGGGCATGACCACACTCGACGACATCCGCACCGCCATCGACGCCGCCACCGATCCCGAGCAGCCCGCGTTGGAGCGGGCCCGCATGATCATCGTGGACAAGCTCGGCGAGCGCGACAGCCTGGGACTCGACGAGCTGATCGAGTCGGTATGCGAGGCGTACGACGCCCACTCGGGCGAGCCGCTGCGGCTGGTCGACGTCGACCCGTCCGCCCCCGAGACCGACACGCCCGCCCTGCGGAACCTGCGCTATGCCCGCGCCGCGCGCACGGCGATCATCGCGCTGCTCGACGAGGGGACGATCGTGACGGTCGAACCGCTGCCCGGCGACGGTGAGATGGTCCGCGCCACCGGCGAGGGGGACCCCGCGGGAGAGGACCACGACGACGAGGTCACCGCCGCCAAGGAGACCACCGACGCGGCGGCCGCGAAGGCCGGGGCCGAGGAGGTCGTCGTCGCGACGGGCCCGCAGCCGGAGGGGCGGCGGTTCTCGCTCGCCGACCGCTGACCGCCCCGCCGGCGGGTCCGGGGCGCGCGGGGCGTCCTACAGGGTGACGGTCTCGTCCGGGTGGTCGGTGTCCTTGAGCGGCTTCTGCGCCCCGCCGGACAGGGTCGTCTCGCCGAGGCGGGCCTCCCGGTACCGCTCGGCCTGCGCCTGGGTGATGGATTCGCGGGAACCGTCCTTGGCGTAGCAGACCGGCAGCCAGGCGCCCTCGTCGTCCAGGCGGGCGACGATCCGCTGGCGGAGGCGGAACGGCTGGATGGAGTCCGACCACGCGACGAGCAGGTCGAGGTTTCCGCCGCGGGCGTCGGGCGGCGAGTCGGTGATGCAGAAATGCTGCACACTGCGCCACACCGCGAACTGGGCGCCGGACACCGACAGCGGGTCGACGGTCGCGGCCTTCGGCGCGCGGGCGGACCGGGTTCGGGAGGCCTTGGCGGGCGCGGGGGGCGGAGGTGGGGAGGTGTTCTCCCCGGCCTCGACGCGGCGCCGGGCCTCCTCCATCCGCTGCAGTCGTCGCTCCGCCGCCGTGCTCTTCTCGCCTGAGTCCCAGAACCCCGTCATGGCAGACGACTTTACGCGGCCCGCCGCCCGGCGCCCGAGCCCGAACGCCCCCTGTGGGGCGGACCTCACAGGTCCAGACCCAGATCGAGTACTGCGACGGAGTGGGTCAGGCCCCCGACCGCGAGATAGTCGACGCCGCAGCGCGCGTAGTCGGCGGCCACGTCGAGCGTGAGTCCGCCGCTGGACTCCAGCCGCGTGCTCGGCGAGACCTTGTCGCGGCGCTGCACCGCGATCTGCGTCTGCCACACCGGGAAGTTGTCCAGCAGCACCAGGTCGACGCCCGCGGCCAGCATCTCGTCGAGCTGCTCCAGGGAGTCCACCTCGACCTCGCACGGCAGCTCCGGGAAGCGCTCGCGGACCGCCGTCAGCGCCGGGAGGACCCCACCGGCGGCGACGACGTGGTTGTCCTTGACGAGTACCGCGTCGCCCAGGCCGAGGCGGTGGTTGACCCCGCCGCCGCACCGCACCGCGTACTTCTGCAGCAGCCGCATGCCGGGCATCGTCTTGCGCGTGTCGCGGACCGCGCACGTCGTGCCGGTGAGTTCGTCGGCCCACGCGCGGGTGGCGGTGGCGACCCCGGACAGGTGGCACACCAGGTTGAGCAGCGTGCGCTCGGCGGTGAGCAGCCCGAGGGTGGGCGCGCTGATCTCGGCCACGACGTCACCGGCCGCCACGCGGTCGCCGTCGCGGGCGTGGAGGGTCACGGAGAAGCCGGAGCCGCCCGCGCCCCGGCCGAGCACCTCGGCCAGCACCATCTCGATCAGCGGAAGACCCGCCACGACGCCGTCGACCCGGGTCGCCAGCCGCGCGGTCGCCCGGGCATCGGCCGGCACCGTGGCCAGCGAGGTGGCGTCCGGGCCGTATCGCAGGTCCTCCTCGAGCGCACGACGGATCGCTACCACCGCGTCCGCACGGGTGTCGGGATCGAATAGCTCGTCGTCGTCGACCGCGGGCGCCCCGCCCGGTGCCGCTCCGGCCGGCACGTCCGGGCGGCTCACTCCCCCGACCCCGGGTTGCCGATCGCGATCATCCGCTCGACCGACCCGCGCGCGGCCTCGGCGGTCACGGGGTCGACGTGGACCTCGTCGGCGCCCTCGACGAGGGCGCGCAGCAGCGCGGCCGGGGTGATCATCTTCATGTACGGGCAGCTGGCCTGGTCGTTGACCGGCAGGAAGTCGATCTCCGGGGCGGCCTTGCGCAGCTGGTGGATCATGCCGACCTCCGTCGCCACGAGCACCTCGCGGGCGCCCGAGGCGCGGGCGGCGTCGACCATGCCGCCGGTGGACAGGATCTTGACCTGGTCGGCGGGCACCGCCCCCTCGGTGGCCAGGTGCAGCGCGCTGGTCGCGCAGCCGCACTCGGGGTGGACGAAGAGCTCCGCACCCGGGTGCGCCCCGGCCTTGGCGGTGAGCTGGTCGCCGTTGATCGCGGCGTGGACGTGGCACTCGCCCGCCCACACGAGGACGTTGTCCCGGCCCGTCTTGCGGCGCACGTGCTGGCCGAGGAACTGGTCGGGCAGGAAGAGCACCTCGCGGTCGGGGTCGATCGAGGCCACCACGTCCACGGCGTTGGAGCTGGTGCAGCAGATGTCGGTGAGCGCCTTCACCGCCGCGGTGGTGTTGACGTAGGAGACCACGACGGCGTCCGGGTGCTCCGACTTCCACTCGGCCAGCTGCTCGGCGGTGATGGAGTCGGCCAGCGAGCAGCCCGCCGCCTCGTCGGGGATGAGGACGGTCTTGTCGGGCGAGAGGATCTTGGCGGTCTCGGCCATGAAGTGCACGCCGCAGAAGACGATGGTCGACTGCTCGGCCGCCGCCGCGACGCGCGACAGGGCCAGCGAGTCGCCGACGTGGTGGGCGATGTCCTGGATGGCGGGGATCTCGTAGTTGTGCGCGAGGATCACCGCGTCCCGCTCCGCGGCGAGCCGACGGATCTCGGCGGCCCACTCCGCGTCGGGTTCGACGCCCGTGTACACCGAGCCGTCGTGGCGGATCCTCGCGGCGAGCGGCGAATCGAAGCGCCCGATCGCGGTGCCGGGCCGCGGCGCGACCGTCGTGCTGTGTCCTGTGGCAGTGCTCAACGCTGCCCCCTCCCGGGTGAAGTCTCACGGCGCCCTCCGGCAACCGCCCGGGGGCGTTTCCGACTTATAATCGAAAACATGACGGAGTGTAACACCGGTCACGAGGTACTCGTCGTGGTGACCCAGGTACGACCGGTCTCCGAGGGCTCGGCACCCGCCCTGCACGTGCTGCTCTGGCAGCACTCTCTCGGCCCCGCAGCCGGGCGGTGGGCGCTACCGGGTGGCGGCGTCCGCGACGACGAGGACCTGCCCACCTCGGCCACCCGGCAGCTCGCCGAGAAGGTCGACGTGCGGTCGCTGAGCCACCTCGAACCCGTCGCCGAGTTCTCTGATCCCGCCCGCGTCCCCGGTCGGCGCGTGTTCGCCTCCGGCTTCCTCGGCGTGCTGCCCTGCGACGCCGACCCGGCCGTCCCCGACGACACCGGGTGGTTCCGCGTGGACGAGCTGCCGGACACGGTGTACGACCACGCCGGCATCGTCGCCCTCGCCCGCGACCGCCTCGCGGCCAAACTGTCCTACTCCAACCTCGGCTTCGCCCTGGCGCCCGAGGAGTTCACGCTGTCCTTCCTCGCGCAGCTCTACGCGGCCGCACTCGGACACCCGGTGGACCCGACCAACCTCCAGCGCGTCCTGACCCGCCGCCGCGAGCTCGTGGCGTGCGGACGCAGCGCTCCCCCGGGCCCGGCGGGTGGGCGGCCGGCGGGGCTGTACCGATTCGCGGAGAGACGGCTGCGCATCACCGACCAGTTCGCCACCCTGCGTCCGCCGACCGGAAGCGGGTGGTGACGCCCGTCAGTCGGCGCCCAGATCCGGCGACGGGTCGAGGTACGCCAGGGCGGCGATCGTGAACGCCGCGATCATCGTCCCCAGGGCCAGCCAGCCGACGCCGGGCGGGAACCAGTCCCACGCCGGACCGGACAGTCCGTAGATCATCCGGTCGTAGAAGAGTTCGCCCGCCGCCGGGGCCTGGCGCACCACCTGCCCGTACGGGGCGTCCTCCGGGGGTGCCGCGAGCAGACCGGCCAGCGGCGTGGCGGCCATCGCGGCCGTCGCCGCCGCCAGCCCGGGCACGAGTGCGAGCGCGGGCACGCCTCCCGGCCGCCGCAGGCCGGGGTGCCGATGCCAGAGCACGAGCACCGCGCTCACCGTGGCGAAGCCGGTGAGCACGATGAGCGTGAGCAACTGACTGCCACCGTCCGCACCCGAATCGGCCAGCCGAAGGCCGCGCCCGTCACCGACGGACAGCAGCTCCGCGCGCGGGGCCGCGACGGCCCACAGCGCCAGAGCCGCGAGAAACGGGACGACGACGGCGAGGAGTGTGCCCGCCGCGCGCGGGGCGGTGCGGGGCGTACGGTCGGACGAACGCACGACACCTGGCGACGACGGGCCGGTCATGCGGCCCGACTGTACCAACGGCGGTGCCGCCGACCCGCTGTGGTGTAATCGGACCCGGCTCCGCCCCGCCCGGCGTGGCGCCCGGATGCCGGGCCGGGGCCATCCGCGACCCCCGGACGAGACGTCAGGAAGTACCAGCCAGTGGCCTCCATCCCTGCTCCCGCGCCCGCCCCCCGGCGCCGCGGGACGATGGCCTACCGGCACGACATCGACGGCCTGCGCGGCCTCGCGATCGCACTGGTCGTGGTGTTCCACATCTGGATGGGCCGCGTCTCCGGCGGCGTCGACGTGTTCCTCACCCTGTCCGGGTTCTTCTTCCTCGGCTCGCTCCTGCGCGGCGCCGGTGACCCGGACACGCCCCTCAACCCGCTGCCGCACCTCAAGCGCCTGGTCCGCAGGCTGTACCCGGCGCTGGTGGTGACCGTCGCCGCGACCGTCCTCGGCACCGTGCTCATCAAGCCGCCCACCCAGTGGTCGGCGATCTTCGAGCAGACCGTGGCCTCGCTGCTGTACTACCAGAACTGGGAACTGGCGCTCACCGCCTCGGACTACGCGGCCGCCGACGCGACCATCTCGCCGCTGCAGCACCTGTGGTCGATGTCCGTCCAGGGCCAGTTCTACCTCGTGGCCCTCGCGGTGATCCTCGGCGTGAGCCTGCTCTGGCGTCGACTCGTCCGCCGCGGGACCCCGAAGTGGGTCCTCGTCGGCATCGTGGCCGCCGGCACCGCCACCTCGGCGTGGTGGGCCGTACTCGGGCAGTCCGCCAACCAGCCGTGGAACTACTACGACACCGGCGCCCGCATGTGGGAGCTGCTCGTCGGCGGCCTGGTGGCGATCGTCCTGGCCGGGATCGTCCTGCCGTGGCCCCTGCGCCTGCTCACCACCGCCGCCGGCCTCTTCCTGGTGGTGAGCACCGGGTTCTTCTTCGACGGCGCGGGCCACTTCCCCGGCCCGCTGGCCTGGTACCCCATCGGCGGCGCGCTGCTCATCATCCTCGGTGGAAACCTCCCGCCCGGCCTGCGCGCCACCCCGGCCCGGGACCCGATCACCTGGCTGCTGTCCGGCCGGCTGTTCCGGCGCCTCGGGGACATCTCCTACTCGCTCTACCTGTGGCACTGGCCGCTGCTCATCCTGTGGCTCTCCCACGACCGGGAGGCCGAGATCACGCTCGTCTCCGGTCTCGTGATCATCGCCGTGTCGATCGTGCTGGCGCTTCTCACGGAGAAGTACGTCGAACGACCGTTGCGGATGGCCAGCCGGGCCCGCGGGCGCACCACCCCGGCGGCCGCCGCCCGCGACCGGCTGCGGGGCGGCCCGGCCCGCTCGGCCCGGGAGCAGGGGCTGTTCGTCCGCGCGAGCGTCCTCGTCGTCGTCGCCGCCGTCGCCAGCGTGGCCACCGTCGGCTGGTGGGGCGCCACCTCGGGCTCCCGCTCGGCCGTGCCCTACGTCGACTCCCTCACCGACCCGGACCACCCCGGCGCGCGGGCGTTCCTCGAGGGCGTCCCCGCGCCCGACGACGTCGGGTACGTCCCCTCCCTGCTCCAGGTGGGCAACGACCTGCCCGCCAGCACCATGGACGGATGCATCTCGACCTTCGAGTCGTCCGAGGTGGAGATGTGCGTCTACGGCGACGTCACCTCCCCCCGCACCATCGCGCTCACCGGCGGCTCCCACGCCGAGCACTGGATCAGCGGCCTCGACGAGGTCGGCCGGCACTACGGCTTCCGCGTCGTCACCGTCCTCAAGATGGGCTGCCCCCTCACCCTGGACGCCTCGGTCTCCGACGGCGACGAACCGCTCTACGAGAGCTGCGCCGAGTGGACCCCCGAGGCGCTGGCGGCGCTCGTCGGGCTGGACCCGGACTTCGTCTTCACCACCGCCACCCGCCCCGTCGGCGTGGTCGGACCCGACGTCACGCCCCGGCAGTACGTCGACCTGTGGCGCGCGCTCGGCGAGCAGGGCATCGGCGTCATCGCCATCCGCGACACCCCGTGGCTCAACCGCGGCCGCGGCCCGATCCGCGCCTCCGACTGCCTCGGCGACGGCGGCACCCCGGCCGAGTGCGGCATGCCGCGCGAGCGCTCCATCTCCCCCGTCAACCCCGCCGCGCTCGCCGGCGCCGGCCTCGACTCCGTACGGCTGCTCGACCTCACCGACGGACTGTGCGACCCCGAGGTCTGCCCCGCCGTGGTGGGCAACGTGATCGTCTACCACGACTCGCACCATCTGTCCGGCTCCTGGGTGCGCTCCGCGTCCGGCGAACTGGCCCGTCAGATGGGGCCCGCCACCGGCTGGTGGTGACCGGGACCTTCGCGTACGAGGGCCTCGCCGGGTTCCGATAGGCACTACCCTTGGGCAGCGTGACCCAAGATGACGTGACGCAAGCCGCCCCGGAGCTCATCCGCGCCTGGCCGGGAACCCCTTACCCGCTGGGGGCCACCTACGACGGCACCGGCACCAACTTCTCCCTGTTCTCCGAGGTCGCGGAGCGCGTCGAGCTCTGCCTGATCGACGACGACGGCAGCGAACAGCGCGTGGAACTCGAGGAGGTCGACTACCACATCTGGCACTGCTACCTGTTCGGGGTGACCCCGGGTCAGCGGTACGGATTCCGCGTCCACGGGCCGTACGAGCCGGAGAACGGGCTACGGTGCGACCCGTCCAAGCTGCTGCTCGACCCGTACGGCAAGGCGTTCGACGGCACCTTCGACGGGCACCCGAGCCTGCACAGCTACGACCTCGACAATCCGGACGAGCGCAACACCGAGGACTCGCTCGGGCACACCATGACCACCGTCGTGATCAACCCCTACTTCGACTGGGGCAACGACCGGGCGCCCGGCCACGAGTATCACAACACGATCATCTACGAGGCGCACGTCAAGGGTATGACGGCCACCCACCCCGACATCCCCGCCGAGATGCGCGGCACCTACGCCGGGATGAGCCACCCCGCGATCATCGACTACCTCACCGAACTGGGGGTCACCGCGATCGAGCTCATGCCGGTGCACCAATTCATGCACGACCAGCCGCTCATCGACAAGGGCCTGCGCAACTACTGGGGTTACAACAGCTTCGGGTTCCTCGCCCCGCACAACGAGTACGCCTTCTCCCGCCAGCCCGGCGACGCCGTGAGCGAGTTCAAGGCCATGGTCAAGGCCTTCCACGAGGCGAACATCGAGGTGATCCTCGACGTGGTCTACAACCACACCGCCGAGGGCAACCACCTGGGGCCCACCATCGGCTTCCGCGGTATCGACAACCAGGCCTACTACCGCCTGGTCGAGGGCGACGAGCAGTTCTACATGGACTACACGGGGACCGGTAACACTCTCAACGTCCGGCACCCGCACTCGCTGCAGCTCATCATGGACTCGCTGCGGTACTGGATCCTCGACATGCACGTCGACGGCTTCCGCTTCGACCTCGCCTCGTCGCTGGCCCGCGGCCTGCACGAGGTCGACCGGCTGTCCTCGTTCTTCGACCTCGTCCAACAGGACCCGGTGGTCAGCCAGGTCAAGCTCATCGCCGAGCCGTGGGACGTCGGTGAGGGCGGATACCAGGTGGGCAACTTCCCGCCCCTGTGGACGGAGTGGAACGGCCAGTTCCGCGACACGGTGCGCGACTTCTGGCGCGGCGAGCCCGCCACCCTGGGCGAGTTCGCCTCCCGCCTCACCGGCTCCTCCGACCTGTACGAGGCCACCGGCAGGCGCCCCACCGCGTCGATCAACTTCGTCACCGCGCACGACGGTTTCACCCTCAACGACCTCGTGACCTACAACGAGAAACACAACGAGGCCAACGGGGAGGACAACAACGACGGCGAGAGCCACAACCGCTCCTGGAACTGCGGCGTCGAGGGGCCCACCGACGACCCCGAGATCCTCGCCCTGCGCCGCCGTCAGAAGCGCAACCTGCTCACGACCCTCATCCTCTCGCAGGGCACGCCGATGATCGCCCACGGTGACGAGATCGCGCGCACCCAGCACGGCAACAACAACGTCTACTGCCAGGACAACGAGACGTCGTGGATGAACTGGGACCTCGACGAGGAGCAGGAGGACCTGCTCGCCTTCACCCGCGAGCTCGTCCACCTGCGGAAGAACCACCCCGTGTTCCGGCGTCGACGCTTCTTCGGCACCCCGGTGCGCGGCGAGGAGGACCCGCAGGACATTGCGTGGTTCGCCCCCGACGGCTCGGAGATGACGAGCAAGGACTGGGACTCCGGCTTCGGCAAGTCCCTGGCCGTCTACCTCAACGGCGAGGGCATCCGCGAGCCGGACGAGCGTGGGCAGCGGATCATCGACGACTCGTTCCTCATGCTGTTCAACGCCCACCACGAACCCATCCACTTCTCGTTGCTCGGCCCGGAGTACGCCGAGGCGTGGGAGATTGTCCTGGACACCACCCGGCCCGCCGGCGACCACAACGGGGACCTGCCCTCCGACGGCACCCTCGTCGTGGACGGCCGCGGCACGGCGGTCCTCCGGAAGCTGCGCTGATGAGCCACGCCGCGAACGGCGCGGGATCGGACCTGCGTGCCCGGGTCGACGTGCTCTCCAGCACGTACCGCCTCCAGCTGCGCACCCCCGCCTCCGACCCCGACGGCCGCGGCTTCACCCTGGCCGACGCGGAGGGCCTCGTGCCCTACCTCGCCGACCTCGGGGTGGGCGCGGTGTATCTCTCGCCCGTCCTGACCGCCACGCCCGGTTCGACCCACGGATACGACGTCGTCGACCCCACCGAGGTCTCGCCCGAGCTCGGCGGAATCGACGCCCTGCGTTCCCTGCGTGCGGCGTGCCGCGCCCACGGGCTGGGGCTGATCGCCGACATCGTGCCCAACCACCTCGGCGTGGACGAGCCGGCCGCCAACCCCTGGTGGTGGGACGCGCTGCGGCGGGGCCCCGACTCGGAGTACCACCGCTTCTTCGACTTCGACACCGAGGAGGCCAACGGGGCGGACGGCAGGATCGCGATCCCCGTCCTGGGCTCCCCGGAGGACGTGGCCGACCTCGTCGTAGTCGCCCCGGGGGACTCCGCGAGCGGCGAGGCCGAACTGCACTTCTACGACCACCGCTTCCCCATCGCTCCGGGGACCGGGGGCGGCACCGCGCAGCAGGTCCACGACCGCCAGCACTACCGGCTCGTCCACTGGCGCGAGCCGCTGCTCGGCTACCGGCGGTTCTTCACCGTCACCGGCCTGGCCGGCCTGCGCCAGGAGGGCCCCGCGGTCTTCGACGCCACCCACGCCGAGGTGCGCCGGTGGTGCGAGGAGGACCTCGTCGACGGCATCCGCGTCGACCACCCGGACGGGTTGTCCGACCCGGTGGGTTACGCGCGCCGGCTGCGCGACCTCGTCGGGCCGGACCGGCTCGTGCTGGTGGAGAAGATCCTCGCGCCCGACGAGGTGCTCGAGCCGGCCATGGGGGTCGACGGCACGACCGGCTACGACGCCCTGCGGCTCATCGACCAGCTGCTCGTCGACACCTCCGGCGAGGCACGGCTGTCCGAGCTCGCCGCGCGGTACAGCGGTGACCCGGGCGACGAGGACCGGGTCCACGCGCAGTCCGCCGAGCTCAAACGGCAGATCGTCGCCGAGGACCTCGCCCCCGAACTCGCCCGGCTCTCCCGCGTCGTGCGCCGCGAGGCCGCCGTCGGGCACGACGGATCGACGAGCGACGACGTCGAGGAGGTCGACCTCCGCGAGGCCCTGGTCTCGGTGATCGCGCACACGCCGTTCTACCGGGCCGACTATCCCGTCCTGCGGGGCACCCTCCCGGCCATCCTCGATCGGCTGCGCCGCGACCGGCCCGGGCTCGCGCCCGCGCTACGGCTCGTGGCCCGCGCACTCGCCCGCGGCGGGGAGGCTTCCACCCGGCTCGCGCAGGTCACCGGCGCCGCCACCGCGAAGGCCGAGGAGGACCGGCTCTTCTACCGGCTCGGGAGGCTCGTCTCGCTCAACGAGGTCGGCGGCTCCCCCGGGCGGATGGGCCTGCCCGTCGAGGCGTTCCACCTGGCGATGGCCGAACGCGCCCGCGCCACACCACTGGCCATGACCGCGCTGAGCACCCACGACACCAAGCGCGGTGAGGACGTCCGCGCCCGGATCTCAGTCCTCTCGCAGATCCCCGACGCGTGGGCCGACCTGGTCTCCCGCGTGTTCGAGGCCCATCCCCCGCCGGCCGAGGACGCCGGCTACTTCCTGCTGCAGATCGTCGTGGGCGTGTGGCCGGAACCGGGCGGGCCGACCGACGAGCTGCGCTCGCGCCTGCACGCCTACGCCGACAAGGCTCTGCGGGAGGCCGCGGTCCACACCAGATGGACCGATCAGGACGCGGAGTTCGAGTCCGCCGCCCACGAGTGGATCGACACCCTCCTCGGCTCCGGCGCCGCGCTCATCGGCCCGTTCGTCGAGCGCATCGCCCCGGCCGGACGCGACAACGCACTCGTCGCCAAGGCCGTGCAGCTGCTCTCCCCCGGCGTGCCGGACGTCTACCAGGGGACCGAGGTGTGGGAGGACTCGCTCGTCGACCCGGATAACCGGCGGTTCGTGGATTACGGTCCGCTGCGCTCGGGCGCCGTAGCCCGCGCCGGTCACCCGAAGTTCGCGCTGGTCCGCGAGCTGCTGCGGATCCGCCGCGCGCACCCGGCGGACCTCGTCGGCGGGGCGCACGTGCCCCTTCCCGTGCACGGTCCCGCCGCCGCGGACGTGGTCGCGTTCACGCGGTCGGTCGACGGCCGCGCGGCGGTCGGGCTGATCGCCCGGCGGCGGACGGCGGTCCTCAGCGCCGGCGATCTCGGAGGCACCACCGCCCTACTGCCGGAGGGGACGTGGGCGGTGCGGCCCGACGGCACGACGATCTCCGGGCGCGTGGACGTGGGCGAGTTGCTCAGCGCCTCCCCCGTCGTGGTGATCGTTCGCGAGGACTGAGGCGGGGCGACTGGCGTGTCGGGTCCGCCCGGTCGGGCTGGGTGAGGTCGGGCTGGGCCGGGTGGGCTGGGTCAGCCGCGGCCCAGCAGCCTGTCGGTCTCCCGCCGCTCGCGCTTGGTGGGCCGGCCCGCGCCGCGGTCCCGTCGCGGTTGGGAGGCCAGGACCTCCTTGGGCGGCGGCGGGGGCGAGTGGTCGATATAGCAGGTCGCCGCCACCGGAGCCCCGACCCGCTTGCTCACCGTCTCGACCACCTCGAGAATGCGGATCCGGCCGAGCGCGCCCGTCACCTGGACCCGGTCGCCGGGCACGACGTTCTTCGACGGTTGCACCGCCTCGCCGTTGACCTTGACGTGGCCACCCCGACAGGCGGCCGCCGCCTTGGTCCGCGACGGGAACAACCGCACCGACCACGTCCACGCGTCCACCCGCACACCCATGGCCCGAGGATAACCGCGCCCGGAGCCTCCACGCGGCCCGCGCGGTCTCATGACGGCGATACGCCCTTCGATCGGTGATCCGCCCCTCGGATGACGATCTGCCCTCGGAGTTCCTAGGGTGGGTCGATTTGCGGAGGGCGAATCGAGATTCGAGGGGCGGATCGTGACGGTCAGCCGCCGTAGTCAGGCGGCGGCCGGGTACATCACGCTCCGAAGGCGCTGTACCAGTAGCCGAGGCTTGTCGAGATCCGCCCAGCGCCAGTGGAGCACCCGGTAGCCCAGAGCCATGAGCGCGGCATCTCGATCTTTCTCCACACCCAGTCGGCGCCGGGCCTCTGCCGCATCCGCGCCATCGAGGTACTTGCCGAAACCGTCGCATTCGCCGATCAGACCGAGCTCCGGCCAGAGGAAGTCCACGCGAGCGACGAAGTCGCCGTGGGTATCGAAGATGTCGACCTGTGTCTGAGGCTCAGGAAGACCGTAGTCCGCGAAGATCAGGCGACTGCGGGTCTCCGCGACGCTCTCGCTGCGGGCATCGACTCGGGCCAGCGCGGCCCGCGCGCGTTTGACACCGGATTTACCGGCCGCGCGGCTCAGCGCGTCGTCCACCGACGCCGCAGTGACCGCCTCCGCCTTGAAGGCCGCATCTGCGACTGCCACGCTCGCCGGTGGTGCGCACGCCCTGGCCACGTCCACGATGGTGCGTTCCGGGCGGGTCACGCGGAGCCCGTCGACCACGTGGACGTCGTCTTCCGCCAACGGGGTCACGTCATGCCTAGTCAGCCTGGTGGTACGGGATCTCTGGGCGTGCCCGGCGCGGGACAACGACACGGTTCCGAGTGGCAGATCCCAGCCCGGCAATCCGAGGACGAGTGCTGCCGACCAGTGGGTGAACACCGGGCATGCGAGGGCGCGGTCCGCCGCCAGCACCATGAGCAGGTGCCGCTCCTCTCGCCCGAGCTCTCGCGTGGATCGGTCGACGTAGAAGCCGGGCCGCAGGCGGATGAGATCGCCCGAGGCGACCGCTCTACCGAGCGACTGGGTACTGAAGCCGGCCGCCATCAACTGTTCAGTCGTGTGGAGAAGTGCTCGCAGGTCATCGAAAGTAGCCATGGTCAGATCCTCGGTGCTCATCCGGCCGGTTCCGGCTCATCCCGGTGCTCGACTCGTTCCTGCTGTGGATCGGGGCGGCGACTGTGACTGCGTGCGCCAGCGAACTGACCTGCCTCATCGCCGCTGTCGGGGCGGCGAGTGGACGAGTTCCCGCCGGGCGGTCCGGATCCTCACGATCTGGCTTCCGACGGCCGAAAGTCCCGCCAGAGTGGACATCCAGCCGTAGCCGGCGTGAGCCTCCGATGCGGCCGTCGGCGTTCTGCCCCTCGGATCGCGAGTTGCTCCAGGAGTTCCTAGGGCAGGTGACGATCCGAGGGGCAGATCGTCGGGGGGCCCGAGCCGGGGCGCCATGGGAGACTGGGATCACACCACCCCGCAGCTCCCTGGAGGACCCATGACCGACGCCGCCTCGATCGCCCCGGCCACTCTCGACGCCGCCGCCACGCTCGAGCGGATCCTCGACGAGCGCTACAGTTGCCGCGGCTTCACCTCGGAGCCGGTGCCGGAGGAGACGATCGAGCAGATCCTGCGGATGGCCCAGCGCACGGCGTCGTGGTGCAACTCGCAGGCCTGGCAGGTCGACCTCGTGACCGGGGACGCGACGGCCGCGTTCAGCACGCACCTCACCGAGCACGTGCTGGCCAACGACATGCGCTCGGATTTCCCGGCGCCGGAGCGGTACGACGGCGTGTACGGGGACCGTCGGCGGGCCAGTGGCTACGGCCTCTACACCGCGCTGGGCATCGAGCGGTCGGACCAGGAGGCGCGACTGCGCCAGATGCTGGAGAATTACCGCTTCTTCGGCGCCCCTCATGTCGCGATCATCACCTCGGACGCGGGGCTGGGCACCTATGGAGCGGTCGACTGCGGCGGCTACGTGTCGACGTTCCTGGCCGCGGCCACCTCACTGGGCGTGGCGACGTGCGCGCAGGCCGCGATCGCCCTGTACTCGGACGCGGTCCGCGAGCACCTGTCGATCCCGGACGACCGGCTCATCGTGTGCGGGATCGCCTTCGGCTACGCGGACGAGAACCACCCGGTCAACACCTTCCGCACCGAGCGGGCGGACCTGGGCGACGTCGTGCGCCGCCACGGCTGAGACGGCTGAGACGGCTGAGACGGCTGAGACGGCTGAGACGGCTCAGTACAGCTCGCGCTTCTGGTCCGGCTTGCCGGAGATCGCCTTGCGGACCTTGTTGCCGTGGTAGATCGTCAGGATGCCGGCGATGATCGCCACCAGCGTGAAGAACGAGCTCGCGAACAACGCGATCGGCAGCGACACCACAGTCACACCCAGCGCGATCGCCGTGTTCCGCGCATCCTTACGGACCTGCTGCTTCTGGGCCTCGATCGAGTTCGGCTGGTAGGGCTGCATGCTCATACGTTCAGGATTCCATATCCGGGCGTGTCGCCGCGGTCTCGGTGGTCGCGACCCCCGCCTCTGACCACTCGGCGCCCCCGGACGTGCGGGCGGCGAGGATCGGCCCGATCACCCCGAACTCCCCCGCCACCGTCAGCCCGACTCGACGGCCGTAGTCCACGTCGAGGACGCGGACGCCGGCCGAGCGCAGCGCCGCCTCGAGTCCACCGGCGACGGAGTGGTCGACCACGGCCTTCCACGCGGGGGTCCGGGTCACCTCCACGACGCGCCCGTCGGTCCACGCCTGCTCGACGGCATCGCTCACCGCGGCGGAGTATGCGCGGGCGAGGCCGCCGGTGCCGAGCTTGGTGCCGCCGAACCACCGGACGACCACCGCGCACACGCCGGTCAGCCCGCTTCCCCGCAGGACGTCCAGCATGGGGGTCCCGGCGGTGCCGGAGGGTTCGCCGTCGTCGTTGGTCCGCTCGATCAGGCCGGCCCCGGGGTCGCCCACGATGAAGGCACTGCAGTGGTGGCGAGCCGCCGGATGCGCGGAGCGGAGGTCGGCGATCAGGGCGCGGGCGTCCTCCTCGTCGTCGCACCGTCTCAACACCGCCACGAACCTGGAGCGCTTCTCCTCGTACTCCCCCGTCACGTCCGGACCGGCGGAGAGCCTGAGCACGGGCGGCAATGCGGTCATGCCCCCAGTATCGCGCCCGGTGGCGGTGACGCGGCGCGGCGGTCCGACCCGACCCCTCCCCGCGGGCACCGGTTTTCCCTACGCTGGGCGGTGTGACCTCACCGAGCGAATCGACCTCGTCCACAGCCACCGGCGCCGACATGTTCTCCGTCTGGGCACCGGAGGCACGCGCGGTCGGGCTGGTCCTGGACTCCCCCGACGCCGACCCCGTCCCCATGCGGCGCGCCGCGGACGGCTGGTGGACGTGCGGCGTCCCCCGCGAGCAGGGCAGGGACTACGGGTTCGTGGTGACCGGCGACGACGACGAGGTCAGCCCGCCCCGGCCCGACCCGCGGTCGCCGCGTCAGCCGGACGGGGTGCACGGGCTGTCGCGGGTCCACCGCCTCGACCCGTCCCGCTGGACGGACGCGGCGTGGACCGGCCGGCAGCTGGCCGGGTCGGTGATCTACGAGATGCATGTGGGCACCTTCTCGCCCGGCGGGACGCTGATCAGTGCGATCGAGCACCTCGACGAGCTGGTCGAGCTGGGGGTGGACATGGTCGAGGTGATGCCCCTCAACGCATTTAACGGCGAGTACGGCTGGGGTTACGACGGGGTGGCGTGGTTCGCGGTGCACGAGCCGTACGGCGGGCCGGACGCGTTCCAGCAGTTCGTGGACGCCTGCCACGCGCGCGGCCTGGCGGTGTGCCTGGACGTGGTCTACAACCATCTGGGCCCGTCAGGGAACTACCTCCCGGAGTTCGGGCCGTACCTCTCCGCCGCGGACGGGCCGTGGGGGTCGGGGGTGAACCTGGACGGCGAGCACTCGGGCGAGGTGCGGCGCTACATCATCGACAATGCGTTGCGCTGGTTCGACGAGTTCCACGTGGACGCGCTGCGCCTCGATGCCGTGCACGCGCTGCACGACGCGTCGGCCGTGCACCTGCTGGAGCAGTTGGCGGTGGAGGTCGAGTCGCTGTCCACCCATCTCGGGCGGCCGCTGTCGCTCATCGCGGAGTCCGACCAGAACGATCCGCGGACCGTCACCGCGCGGGAAGCCGGCGGCCTCGGGCTGGACGGACAGTGGGACGACGACGTGCACCACGCCGTCCACGCCGCGGTCTCCGGCGAGCGGCAGGGCTACTACGTGGACTACGGGTCGCTCGAGTCGTTGCGGCAGGTGCTCACGGGCGCGTTCCTGCACGCGGGAACCTATTCGACCTTCCGGGGTCGTGTGCACGGGCGGCCGCTGGATGTGAACCGGGTGCCGGGCAGCCGGTTCGTCGCCTACACGCTGACCCACGACCAGGTGGGTAATCGCGCGGCGGGAGATCGGCCGTCGATGAATCTCACGCCGCAGCAGCAGCTGGCCAAGGCCGCGATCGTGCTGTGTTCGCCGTTCACGCCGATGCTGTTCCAGGGCGAGGAGTGGGGTGCGCGGACGCCGTTCTGCTTCTTCACCTCGCATCCCGAGCCGGAGCTGGCCGAGGCGGTGCGGCAGGGACGGACGCGCGAGTTCGCGGCGATGGGTTGGGATCCCGACACGGTGGCGGACCCGCAGGATCCGGAGACGTTCCGCCGCTCGGTGCTCGACCGCTCGGAGCAGGCAGCCGATGAGCACGCCGAGATCCTGCGCGTCTACCGCGCGCTGATCGCCCTGCGCAAGGCCGAGCCGGAGCTCAGCGATCCGTGGCTGGCGCCGGTTCGGGTCGAGTGCGGTGTGGAGGCCGACGACGACCGCTGGCTGGTGGTCCATCGTGGATCGTTGGCGTTGGTGGTGAACCTGGGCACCGAGCCGTGCCGGGTCCCGCTGGCCGGCGAGGCGGTGCTGGCCTCTGCTGCGGTGGCCGACGCCGAGTCGGTGTTCTGCCAGGCGTTCGGGTTCGCGGTGGTGCGGACACGCTGACGCCCGGTCGGGTCAGGTCAGGTATTCGTACGCGGCGGTGCCGGGCTCGAGGCGCTCGCAGTCGATGCGGGAGGCGTCCATACGCTCGAGCAGCGAGTGCAAACCGGTGGCCGACCCGAGCTCGATGCCCACCAGCGCCGCGCCGAATTCGCGGTTGTTGCGCTTGAGGTACTCGAACAGCGTGATGTCGTCCTCGGGACCCAGGACCTCGTCGAGGAAGCGACGCAGCTGGCCCGGCTCCTGCGGGAACTTCACCAGGAAGTAGTGCTTGAGCCCCTTGTGGACGAGGGATCGCTCGATGATCTCGCTGTACCGCGAGACGTCGTTGTTCCCGCCGGAGACGATGCAGACGACAGTGGCGCCCTCGTCGATGTCGAGCTGGTGGAGGGCCGTAACCGCCAGCGCGCCGGCGGGCTCACAGATGATCCCCTCGTTCTGGTAAAGCTCCAACATCTCCGTGCACACCGCGCCCTCGTCCACCGTGAGGACCTGGATCCGCTCGGTCATCGAGGAGATGACACCGAATGGGAAGTCACCGAGCCGGGCGACGGAGGCGCCGTCGACGAAGGTGTCGACCGTGTCGAGGGTGACGGGCTCCCCCGCCTCCAGTGCCCTCGTCAGCGACGGGGCGCCGGCGGGCTCGACGGCGATGATCTTGCAGTCCGGCGCGTACTCGGCCAGATAGGTCGCGATGCCCCCGGCCAGTCCGCCGCCACCGACCGGGACCACGACGGCGTCGGGGACCTCGTCGAGCTGCGCGAGGATCTCGGCGGCGATGGTGCCCTGTCCGGCCATCGTGTCGGGGTGGTCGAACGGCGGCACCATCGTCGCCCCGGTGCGCTTGGCGTCCGCGCGGGCAGCCGCCTGCGCGGCGTCGAAGTTCGTGCCGGTCACGACGAGCTCGACCCAGCTGCGGCCGTGGGCCAGAATCCTGTCGCGCTTCTGCTTGGGCGTGTTGGTCGGCACGTAGATGCGGCCGTTGATCCCCAGGACCCGGCAGGCGAACGCCACGCCCTGGGCGTGGTTGCCGGCGCTGGCGGTGACCACGCCCGCGCTGCGCTCGTCGCCGGTCAGCTGCGCCATGAGGTTGTACGCGCCGCGGATCTTGTAGGAACGGACCGCCTGCTGGTCCTCCCGCTTGAGCAGGATGCGCGCGCCGGTCTGCTCGCTGAGCCGCTCGCTGGCCTGCAGGTCGGTCGACCGGATGACCTCGCCGATCCGGCGGGCTGCGGCGTCGATGTCGTCGGTGGTCACGACCTGGGTGGGCGCGGGTTCGGTGGCGGTCACAACCACCAGTGTCCCACCGCCCCCGCGATCACCGCCAACCGGTCACCGCGTGCGCAGCGGCGCGCGGCACCCGGCGAGACACGCGTGTGCCGGGCGGCCGCGGTCAGCCCGCGAGGCAGCCGGCACCGAGTAGCGCCTTGAGGTCTCCCATGAGGGAGGACGAGGTCTCGACCCGCAGTTGGTCGTCGAGCCGCAGGACCGTCGAGGAGTTGCCGTTGACCAACCGCAGGTGGACGTCCGAGGGGCCGGGGTGGCGGACCAAGACCTGCTTGAGCGCGGTGACGGTCTCGATGGTGCACATCCGCGTCTGCAGCGTCAGCGCGAGCGGCGCGCCGTTCCCGCCGACGACCAGGTCCGGCACCTCGAGGGTGTCGCCGAAGACCGACACGCGGTCCTCACGGATGTTGATCCTCGCCTTGACCAGCACGACCGCGTCCTCGGCGATGTCCAGGGCGGCGATCCGGTAGGTCTTGGGGAAGAACAGCACCTCGACGCTGCCGTTGAAGTCCTCGATCGTCACGATCGCCCACGGCTCGCCGTTCTTGTTCACCCGCCGGTCGACACCGGAGATGATCCCGCCGATCGTCACGGCGGTGCCGTGGGGCAGTTCGCCCTCGTGGATCGTGGCGATGTTCGTGTCGGTCTTGGCCTCCAGCGCGGCCTCGAGCCCGTCGAGCGGGTGGCCGGAGACGTACAGGCCCAGCATCTCGCGCTCGAGGGCCAGTTTCTGCTTGGTGTCCCACTCCTCGTCGGGCACGCGGACGGCGAACACGTCACCGAAGCCGGTGTCGGCCGCGGTGTCGTCTCCCCCACCGAAGAGGTCGAACTGGCCGACGGCCTCGGCCTTCTTGGTGGACATGACCGATTCCACGGCGTCGGCGTGGACCAGGAACAGGCCCTTACGCGGATGGCCGAGCGAGTCGAAGGCGCCGGCCTTGATGAGCGACTCGGTGACCTTCTTGGTGCAGGCGGTCTGGTCGATCTTGGCGAGGTAGTCCGAGAAGTCGGTGAACTCGCCCTTGGCCTCGCGGGCGGCGACGATCGAGTCCACGACCTGCGCGCCGACGTTGCGCACGGCGCCCAGGCCGAACCGGATGTCCTTGCCGACGGACGCGAAGTTCGTCAGCGACTCGTTGACCGACGGCGGGAGCACCTTGATACCCATCTGCCGGCAGTTGGACAGGTAGAGGGCGGCCTTGTCCTTGTCGTCACCGACGGAGGTGAGCAGCGCGGCCATGTACTCGGCCGGGTAGTTGGCCTTGAGGTAGCCGGTCCAGAAGGACACCAGACCGTAGCCGGCGGCGTGGGACTTGTTGAACGCGTACGAGGCGAAGGGCTCGATGGTGCCCCACAGCGCGTCGACGGCCTCCTTGGAGAACCCGCGCTCGAACATGCCGCCCGAGAACTTCTCGTACTCCGCGGCCAGGACCTCGGCCTTCTTTTTACCCATGGCCTTACGGAAGCCGTCGGCCTCACCGGCCGTGTATCCCGCGAGCTCGCGGGAGATGGCCATGATCTGCTCCTGGTAGACGATCAGGCCGTGGGTCTCCCCGAGGATCTCCTTGAGCGGCTCCTCCAACTCGGGGTGGATCGGCACCAGTTCCTGCTTGCCGTTCTTGCGGTCGGCGTAATTCCAGTGCGTGCCCATGCCCATGGGGCCGGGTCGGTACAGGGCGAGGGCGGCGACGATGTCGTTGAAGCCGGTGGGCTTCATCCGCTTGAGCAGCTCGCGCATGCCGCCGGAGTCGAGCTGGAACACGCCGAGGGTGTCACCGCGGGCGAGCAGGTCGTAGGTGGCCTGGTCGTCCGTGCTCAGCGTGTCGAGGTCGATCTCCTCGCCGCGGTTGAGCTTGATGTTCTCCAGGCAGTCGCCGATCACCGTGAGGTTGCGCAGGCCCAGGAAGTCCATCTTGAGCAGGCCGATGTCCTCACACGACGGGTAGTCCCAGCCGGTGATGATGGCGCCGTCCTGCGCGCGCTTCCACATGGGGATCACGTCGAGCAGTGGCTCGGAGGACATGATCACCGCGCACGCGTGGACGCCGGCCTGACGGACCATGCCCTCGAGACCGCGGGCCGTGTCGTAGATCCGCTTGACGTCGGGGTCGGTCTCGAGGAGCTGGCGCACCTCGGCGGCCTCGCCGTACCGCTCGTGCTTGGGGTCGGTGATGCCGGACAGCGGGATGTCCTTGGCCATGATCGCCGGCGGCAGCGCCTTGGTGATGCGGTCGGCGATCGCGTACCCGGGCTGGCCGAAGTTGACGCGGGCGGCGTCCTTGATGGCGGCCTTGGTCTTGATGGTGCCGAAGGTGATGACCTGGGCGATCTTGTCGGCGCCCCATTTGTCGGAGGCGTAGCGGATCATCTCGCCGCGACGCCGGTCGTCGAAGTCGATATCTATATCGGGCGCGGACGGCCGCTCGGGGTTGAGGAACCTCTCGAACAGCAGGCCGTGCTCGATGGGGTCGATGTTCGTGATCTTCAGCGCGTACGCCACCAGCGCGCCGGCGGCGGACCCTCGGCCGGGCCCGACTTTGATGCCGATCGAGCGGGCGTGCTCGATGAGGTCGCCGACCACGAGGAAGTAACCGGGGTAACCCTTGCCCTTGATGACCTCGAGCTCGAAGTTCGCGCGATCGATGTACTCCTGCGGCACGCCGTCGGGGAAGCGCCACTGCAGGCCCTTGTGGACCTCCTTGGCCAGCCACGTGTCCTCCGTCTCGCCCTCGGGGACGGGGAACTTGGGCATCCGGTCGCGCGGCGTCCAGATGTCGTCGTACGGCTGGACGCGCTCGGCGATCCACAGGGTGTTGTCGCACGCGCCCGGGACCTCGGAGTCCCACTGGGCGCGCATCTCCTGGGCGGACTTGAGGTAGTAGCCGTCCCCGTCGAACTTGAAGCGGTTCTCGTCGGCGAGGGTCTTACCGGTCTGGACGCAGAGCATGGCCTCGTGAGCGTGGGCCTGCTCGCGGGTGACGTAGTGGCAGTCGTTGGTCACGAGCGGCGGCATGCCCAGGTCCCGACCGAGCTTGAGGAGGTCCTCGCGGACCCGACGCTCGATGTCGATCCCGTGGTCCATGAGCTCGAGAAAGAAGTTGTCCTTGCCGAAGATCGACTGCCACTTCTCGGCGGCCTCGTAGGCCTCCTTGTTGTGGCCGAGGCGCAGGCGGGTCTGGATCTCGCCGGAGGGGCAGCCGGAGGTGGCGATGATCCCCTCGGAGTACTCGGCGAGGATCTCCGCGTCCATGCGCGCCCACTTGCCCAGCTGCCCCTCGTACGAGGCGAGCGAGGACAGCCGGAACAGGTTGCGCAGGCCGGTGGCGTTCTCGGCGACCATCGTCATGTGCGTGTAGGCGCCGGAGCCGGCGACGTCGTCGCTCTTCTGGTGCTTCTCGCCCCACAAGATGCGCTTCTTCTCGAACCGCGACTCGGGGGCGACGTACGCCTCGATCCCGATGATGGGCTTGACCCCGGTCTTCTTGGCCTGCTTGTAGAAGTCCGAGGCGCCGTACATGTTGCCGTGGTCGGTCATCCCGACGGCCGGCATACCCAGACGTGACGCCTCCGCGAACAGCGGGTCGATCTGCGCCATCCCGTCGAGCATCGAGAACTCGGTGTGATTGTGCAGATGCACGAACTGATCGCCCACGAAAGCACTCCTCCTACGGACTCGTCCGCCACAGTCTAGGTCGGATCACCGACAGGCCTCGAACCCCCAGGACGGGCCGCGCGCGGCGTGCGACCGGCCAGCGTGAACGCGATGACCGCGGTCCAGATGAGCGCGAAGCCCACCCACTGGACGGCGTCGAGTCGCTCTCCCACGACGAGCAGTCCCCACGCCATCTGCAGCACCGGGACGATGTACTGCAGCATGCCGACGGTGGCCAGCGGGATGCGCTGCGCGGCGACGGCGAACAGCAGCAGTGGCACCACGGTGACGAGGCCGGAGGCGGCCAGCAGCGCGGAGTGCCCCGCACCGTGCCCGGTGAAGGTGCCCGCGCCGGACGCACCCAGCCAGACGAGGAACGCCACCGCGACGGGCGTCGTCACCGCGACCTCGCCGAGCATCCCGGTCACCGGGTCCACGCGCAGCTTCTTCTTGAACACGCCGTACAGGCCGAAACTCACCGCGAGGATGACCGACAGGTACGGGAAGTGACCGTAACCGGCGGTGAGGACCCCGACGGCGACGACGGCGAGGGCCACCGCGAGCCACTGTGGGCGGCTGAGGCGTTCGCGGAAGACGATCACGCCCAGCAGCACGCTGACCAGCGGGTTGATGGTGTACCCCAGGGCCGCCTCGGTGACCCGCTCGGAGTTGACCGCGTACACGTAGACGCCCCAGTTGGCCGAGACGAAGACGGCCGCACCGCCGATACGGGCCCAGGAGACGCGGTCCACGGCGCGCACCCGCCCCCAGCCGCGCAGCAGCGTGACCACGATCGCCATGACGACGAACGACCACACGATCCGGTGCGCGAGGATCTCGACCGCCCCGGCGGGCTCGAGCAGCGGGAAGAAGGCGGGGAAGAAGCCCCAGAGCGTGTACGCCGCGACGCCGGCCGCCATGCCGACGGCGACCGTCCTGTCCTTCTCCCCTGCCGCCTCACCGTTCACCGGCGCAACCCTAGGAGCATGGGTCAGTAATGGCTCGAAGCGCGCCGAGAGTACGGCGGAGTGCGTGAGAGCGTTGCGCTCGGGCCGGCGTCACTGGCGGACAGGTATTCGGTTTGCGAAGCCGCGGTGATGGCGTTCAGTCCGCGGGTCAGCCTGTAGGTCGCCCGGGCCTGCCAGTTCAGGCGATCTGGAGGCCGCCGAGCCCGGTGGCGCCGATATGACCGTGGAGCTTTCGCAGGTTGTGGCAGGCAGCGAGCAGTAGCCATTCACCGCGGGCGGCGTCCAGACCGCGAATCAGGAGTTGCTTGCCGTTCTGCAGGGTGCTCATCTGTCCGAAGACCGGTTCGACGATCGCTTTGCGCCGGGCGTAGACCGCTCGGCCTTTCTTCGTGGCGAGCTTGCGGGCCATGCGCTGCTTGTCCGTGGCGCTGGCCGGGATCGGTCCCCGGGGGGCGATCGGCGCCGGTTCCCCGCTGCGCTGTCGTCCGGTGGCGATGAAGAACTCGGTGCCCTGCTCGCCGGTGACCTCGGCGGAGGCGGCGAGGTTCGCGGCTGAGCAGTACCCGGCATCGGCGAGCATCTGCTTCGGGGCCTGCCCCGTGTTGCTGATGGCCTGCTCGGTCATGGGGATGAGGTTGCCGACGTCGGCGGCACAGTCGTTGACCTCGGCCGCCACGATGATCTGATGGGCGGCATCGACCACGGCCTGGCCGTTGTAGCACTGAGCGAACGACCCGTCCCCGGTGAGCATGATCTTCGACTCCGGGTCGGTGAAGTTGCGCTGGGCCTTCGGCCTGGGCGTGGCGCGCTCGGCGGCCTCAGCGGCCTTCTGCGCGACGGTGTCTTCGTCTTCGCCCTTACCGCGGGCCTTAGCCTCAGCCTTCTCCGCCGCATCGGCGGCGGCGTCGGCTTCCAGAGCAGCTTTGGCCTGGCGCAGCTTGACCAGGCGAGACTCTCGGCGGGCCAGCTCATCGGGCAGCTCGTCCCCGCGCCGGTTCTTGCCGAACTTGGCGTCCTCGGCCTTGTCGATGGCCTCGGCGGCGGCCAGCAGATCGGAGACCTCCTGGGCCAGTACCTTCTCCTTGTCCGTCAGCCGCGCGTACGACATGGCCTTGCGTTTGGAGGCGTTCGCCCGCAGCTTCGTCCCATCCAGCGCGACCTGTCCAAGCGTGACCATCCCGGCGGCCTGGCACAACGCCAACGCCTGCAAGAACAGGTTGCCCAGCGCGGCCAGGTGCCTCTTGCGAAACCTGGCGATCGCGCGGTAGTCCGGGGCCGCCCCGGCCGCCAACCACCGGAAAGCGACGATGTCGGTGCAGGCCTTCTCGATCCCGCGGGAGGAGCGCACCCCCGTGGTGTAGCCGAAGATCAGCAACCGCACCATCAACCGCGGATCGTACGGCGGGGCCCCGCGCCCCTCCTGGTAGGAGACGTAGATCCGCGATAAATCCAGGTGCTCATCGACCAGATCCGCCACGAACCGTGCCAGATGATCGGCCGGAAGCCAGTCATCCAGCGACGGCGGCAGCAACAACCCCTGGCCCGGGTCGAACGCCCGAAATGTCTTGCCTGCGCCCACCGGCTCGACCTCGCCCTGCCGGTCAGCCCGCTCGACGCGGAACTCCTCGGCGGCGAACAACCCTTCCTCGCCCATGACGACAATTATCCCGCCGAACCCGCCCCATCAGCGGACCTGAACTGGCGTGTTACTGACCCACGCTCCTAGCGCCGGTCGCCCGCGGTGGCCGGTCAGGCGGGGGGTACGGGGGCGGCGTCCGGGAGCGGCAGGGCCGAGTCGACCTGCTGAGGCAGCAGGGGCCGGACGGCGAAGCGCCCGTACACCGCGTCGGGGGGCAGCGCCTCCACCGCCCGCACACCGCGGTGGTCGGCCACCGCGCGCAGCTGTCCGGTCGTGCCGCGCACGAGCAGGCCGATGATCGCGGGCTCCCCCGCCCGGATGCGGGACGCGGTGAGCGCGGCGGCCGCGGCGGCCCGGTCCGATCCCGCCGGGGCCGGATCGAGCCGCGCGGCCGCCTGCTCGAGGCCCCGGCCGAACACCGCCTCGCGCCCGGCCTCCCCCGCCACCGGCTCGGCCAGCGCCACGTCGGAAACGGGCATCGCGACCCCCTCGACCGGCACCTGCACGGACAGCCCCGAGACGCGCGGCAGACCCCGCACCGCGCCGGCGGCCTCGGCGACCGACCACGCCTCACCCGCGCTGACGAGGGCCCAGCGGTGGGCGTCGGGGTCGCGGGCGCGGCCCTCGTCGTCGTCGCCATCATCACCGGATCCCCCCGGGACGTCCGTCCCGCCGCCCACGGTGACCAGTGAGGCGGCCGCGCGGTCGAGGTAGTCGCCGACGCGCTCGCCGGGGTCGGGGCCCAGGGCGTCGCTCATCACCCCCGGGCTCCGCGGGAGCTCGGTGCGCAGCGCGGTGAGGATCGTCACCAGCGCCAGGACGACCACCACCCCCACGCCGGCGGCCCGCAGCAGCCGCGCGGCGCCGGTCATGCGTCGCGGAGGACGTCGATCGCGTGCTGCAGGTCGTCGGGGTACCGGCTCGCGAAGTCCACGCGCGCCCCCGTGCCCGGATGCTCGAAGCCCAGGCCCACCGCGTGCAGCCACTGCCGCTCGAGCCCCAGCCGCCGCGCGAGGACCGGGTCCGCGCCGTACGTGAGGTCACCCGCACACGGGTGGTGCAGCGCCGAGAAGTGCACGCGGATCTGATGGGTGCGCCCCGTCTCGAGCTTCACCTCGACCAACGTCGCCGCCTGGTGCGCCTCGAGGGTGTCGTAGTGCGTGATCGACGGCTTGCCGTCGGAGGTGACCGCGAAGCGCCAGTCGTTCGACGTGTGCCGGCCGATCGGCGCGTCGATCGTCCCCGAGAGCGGATCGGGGTGGCCCTGCACCAGCGCGTGGTAGGTCTTGTCGACAGTCCGGTCGCGGAACGCCCGCTTGAGCAGCGTGTACGCCCGCTCCGACGCCGCCACCACCATGAGGCCGGAGGTCCCCACGTCGAGGCGGTGGACGATCCCCTTGCGCTCCGGCGGTCCCGAGGTCGAGATGCGGTACCCGGCGGCGGCCAGGCCGCCGATCACCGTGGGACCGGTCCACCCGACCGAGGCGTGCGCGGCCACACCGACGGGCTTGTCGACGACGACGATGTCCGCGTCCGAGTACACGACCGCCATCCCCTCGACCGGCTCGGCGACCACCGCCGGCTCGGCCCGCGGCTCCGGCATCTCTACCTCGATCCAGGACATCCCGGTGAGCTTGTCGGACTTGCCCACGGTGCGGCCGTCGAGCAGAACCTTGCCCTCGCCGGCCAGGTCCGCCACCGCGGTGCGCGAGATGCCCAACAGCCGGGAGACGCCGGCGTCGACGCGCATGCCGTCGAGACCGTCCGGCACGGGGAAGGTACGCAGCTCACCCATCGGCCGGGTCCCCCTTGGCGACGGGGGCGGCGTCGTCCGACACGCGCGAGCCGTCGAAGTCGATGTTGCGCAGGACCGCCACCGCCACCACGATCACACCGGCGACCAAGCAGGAGTCCGCCACGTTGAACACCGGCCACCAGCCCACGGACAGGAAGTCCACGACGTGGCCCTGCAGGATCCCGGGCGCCCGGAAGTACCGGTCCACGAGATTGCCGGCGGCGCCGCCGAGGATGAGGCCCAGCCCCCACGCCCACCATGTGGAGTGGACGCGGCGGGAGAACCACAGCAGCCCCAGCACCACGACCGTGGCGACGACGCTGAGCACGACCGTCGACTCCGTACCCATCGAGAACGCGGCGCCGGGATTGCGCAGCAGCACCAACCGCACCGTGTCACCCACAAGCTCGATCGGGCGGGCGTTCTCCAGGTTGGCCACCGCGAGCACCTTGGTGACCTGATCGATCAGGACCACCACGCCCGCGATCGCCAGCATGACCGCCGGCCCCGCGCGGAAGTACCCGGGCGCGGTGGCCCGAGGTCCGGGTGTGCTCGCTCCCGCGGCGTCAGGCCGCGTGCCGTCGGTCTCCGTCATGCCGCCCAGTATCCCTGATGATGTCGCCGACCCGACGGCTGCGGGTGGGCGACCCTCTAGGCTCGGGGCGTGGACCCGCGATCGACCGTCATCCCCGGCCCCTCCCGAACCACCCGCCGCGAGCGTGGCGGCGACCGAGGACGGGGTGGCCGCGGCGGCTCCGGTCGACGTCTCCTCGCGGCCGCGCTCGCGGCCACCCTCGTAGTCGGTACCGCCGGGTGCGCCGACGACGACGCCTCTGACCCCGCCGCCTCGGGGCAGGCGACGACCACCGGGGCGGGCGCCGCTGCGGACCCGGACGCGCAGGCGCTCGAGCCCGAGGTGAGCGTCGACCCCGGACCCGCCCCCACCGTGGAGCTGGTGGACGCCGGGCAGGGCGAGCGGCGGGTACTCGCCTACGCCCCGTCGCTCGAACCGGCGGTCGTGGCCGTGACCCGTGCAGCCACGTCCCGCACCGAGGTGCCGGGTTCCGAGCCGAGGGTCGACGACACGCCGGAACAGACGCTCACGCTGGAAGGGCGTTCCGAACCGGACGTCGACGGCGCCCAGCGGGCGACCGTCACCGCGCGCGAGTTCACCTCCGTCGACGACCGCCGGTCCGCGCAGTTCGCCACCGCGCCCGGTTTCACCGTCACCTGGACCCGCAGCGCCGACGGCGTCATCCGCGAGCTCTCACTGGCGGCACCGGCGGGTGCGACCGACGCCGCTCGCGCCGGCGTCGAGATCACCGCCAACGCGATCTCGGAGGCGACCGTCGCGTTCCCCACCGAGGAGATCGGCGTGGGCGCCCGGTGGACGGTCACCCGGCAGGTCGACGACGCGGTCGCCCCGACCCGGGTCACCACCTACGAGCTGGTGGACCTCGACGGCGACGTCGCCACCGTCCGGTCACGCACCGAGGCCCCCGATCCGCAGGACACCCTCACCGCACCCGCGCCCGACGGCGGGCCGGGCGTCACCCTGGACGTGGAGTCCTACGACGTCTCCGGCTCCGGCGAGCTGACGGTCGACCTCCGGGCCGCCCTGCCGGTGGGCGGGACGACCGAGTCCTCCACGCGGACCGCCTACGTCGACCCGGATTCCGGACGACGGTCGACCTACGAGGAGGACTCGGAGCTGAGCTTCCGCACGGTGGACTGACCGCCGGCGCGGCGGCCGGCGGTCGCCCGGATCAGGCCTCGGCGCAGGTGGCCGGCAGCTGGAGCCCGGCGTTGGTGATCAGCGCGCAGGCGAAGGACTTCTGCAGCTGCCACTGGCCGTTCTGGTTGATGAACTGCGCCTGGACGTTGATGTCCTCCTGGCCCGGCTGGGTGATCACCGCGTTGGCGATGAGCGTGCCCGGGATGTCGCCCTCCGCCACGCCGGTGATCGTCACGCCGGCGCCCTGCTCGGCCTTGAGGGCGGCGATCTGGTCGAAAATCTCGGGCGCCTCGGCACCCCCCTCGACGAGGTCGACCTTCTCCTCCACCGGAACGGCGGGATCGGACGCCCGGTCGAGGAGCCCGGTCAGCTCCGCGGCGGTGGGCACGGTGGCGGTCTCCTGCGCGCTCGTGGTGGGCGCGGGTGCGGTCTCGCGCTCATCGCCTCCACCCCCACAGGCGGCGAGGCCACCCATGGCGAAAGCGGACAGGGAGAGAGCGGCGATGGTCCGTCGAAGACTCACGCGGGGTCCTTTCGTCGAGATGTGGGGCACCGGGCATCCGGCGCCGAGCCGGTCCCGGCTCCGGGCCGTGTCACCGGCCCAACGAACACTGGTCGGCCATTGTTCCATCGTCGGCGGCCCGGGTGTTTGACGACGAGCCGCCCGCACAGCACTGTGGACCGGGTGACCAGCGCCCAGACCAGCACCGATACCCCCCACATCGTGATCTGCACCACCGGCGGCACGATCACCGCCTCCACGACGCCCGAGGGCGCGGTGGTGGCCGGGGACTCCGATCCGGCCACGGCGGCGATGCTCGACGAGCTGCGGGCCGTGCTGCCCGGCGAGATCCGGGTGAGCGCCCGCGCCGTCCTCGACGCCGACTCCTCCACCTTCGGACCCGCCGAGTGGGACCTGATCGTCGACACCGTCGCGGACGTCCTGGTCGATCCGGAGGTCTCCGGGGTGGTCGTGACCCACGGGACGGACACCCTCGAGGAGACCGCCATCGCGCTGGACCTGCATCACGCGGACCCGCGGCCCGTGGCGCTCACGGGCGCGCAGCGTGCCGCCGACCACCCCGAGGCCGACGGGCCCGCGAACCTGCTCGACGCGGTGCTGTTGGCCGCCGACCCGGTCTCCCGCAATCTGGGGGTGCTGGTGGTGCTCGGGCGGTCGATCCTTCAGGCCCGCGGGGTGCGCAAGTGGCACACGACCGATCCCGTCGCCTTCGCCCGAAACTCCCCCGAGCACCCGGTGGAGGACCTGCCGCCGGAGCTCGAGCGCCCCACGCTGACCGGGCGGGCCCGGTTCGCCGACACCCGGGTGGACGTGGTCGCCTGCCCGCCGGGCTCCGACGCCGCGGCGGTGAACGCCTGCGTCGACGCCCGCGCGCGCGGGCTGGTCCTGGAGGGTTCGGGGTCGGGCAACCTCCCGCCCCTGGTCGCCGACGCGGTGGCCCGGCTCGCCGAGGACCGGCCCGACATCGTGGTGGTGGCCTCCAGCCGGGTGCCGCGGGGCGAGGTGACCGCGACGTACGGCGGCCGGGGCGGCGGTGCCGAGCTCGCGGCCCGCGGGGTGCTCTCCGCCGGCTACCTGCGCTCGGGGCAGGCCCGTGTCCTGCTGGCCGCTCTCCTGTCCGTCGCGGAGGGGGCGGAGGTCGACGTGGACGCTGATGCCGCCGCCTACGCCGACGCCGACGCCGCCGCCTACGCCGACCCCGCGGCGCGGGTCCGCCGCGAGTGGTCGAGGTTCCACCTCTACAACTGACGAGCAGGCCCCCGGGCAGCCCGGGGAGCCCGAGCGGATACACAGCCGCCCGTCACCATGGCGTCTCGCGCGCACCGCGGTGGGGGCGAGACGCCATCGCCGGGAGCGGCTGCGAACCGGGGCGGGCATTCGCGGGCGCGAGACGCCATCGCCGCGAGCGGCTGCAGCTGGGCCGGGCGGCTGGCGTGCAAGGGGTGTCACCAGCCCAGGGAGTCCAGGGGGTCCGCGGGCTCGAGCGCCGGATCGTCCTCGGCGAAGGTGCGCATCCGGCCCGGCCCGGTCACCGCTGTCTCGAACCGCACAGAGACCCGCCCGTGCCCCGAGCCCTGCACCCAGCCGTGTCCGAACTCCGGGTGACGCACGTCCGCGCCGGTCTCGAACCGCCGGTCCTCGCCCCGACGCCACGCCCCGATCGCCGGGAGTTCCCCCGCGCCCGTTTCCGCGGCAGCCCCCGCGCCCGCGGGCCCCGACCCGGCATCGGCCGGCTCGGACTCCTCCGTGGTCACGGTGGTGCCCACACCGACGATGTCTGGCAGGTCCTCGTCGTCGTCGACCCCCGCCCCCGGCCGCACGCCCAGGGTGAACTCCTGCTCGAACAGCGCGTCCTGGTGGAAGTCCGTCAGGCCCGCCACCCCCACGCCCAGAAGGCGGATCGCACCGAAGTCCACCGGATCCGGCGCCAGGGACCTGGCCACCGCGATGATCGTCTCGAGCGAGGTCGTGCCCTCCGGCAGCGTGTACGAGCGGCTGATCGACGTGAAGTCCGAGCGCTTGACCTTCACCGTCACCGTGCGGGCGGCACGCCCGTCGCGCAGCAGCCGACGGTGCGCGGCCTCCGCCGCCCGTCGTACCGCCGCGGTGACCTGACCGGGCGTGGTCAGGTCGGCGGCGAACGTGCTCTCCGCGCTGATCTGCTTGGCCTCGGCCCGCTCGTGCACCGGCCGGTCGTCGTACCCGCGCGCGATCCGGGCGATCGCCGGGCCCACTGTCCGGCCCAGGGCGTGCGCCACGTCGTCGTCGTCCATCGCGGCCAGGTCGCCGATCGTCGACACCCCGAACTGGGCGAGCCGCTCCCCCGCCACCGGGCCCACGCCCCACAGGCTCCGGACCGGCAGCGGGTGCAGCACCCGTTCGTGATCGCGGCGCGCGACCACCGCGACCCCGTCCGGCTTGGCCAGCTCGGACGCGATCTTGGCGTACTGCTTGCCCGCCCCCGCACCGACCGAGGCCGGCAGCCCCGTGGCCTCGCGGATCGCCGCCCGCAGATCCTGCGCCCAGCGCCGGGTGCGGTCCACGTCCGCTCCCCGCAGCTCGGGCGGCTCGAGGAACGCCTCGTCCACGGACACCTGCTCGACCACCGGCGCGTGCTCGGCGAACACCTCGAACACCCGGCGGCTCAGCGCGCGGTACACCGGCATCCGCGGCGAGACGAACACCGCCGACGGGCCGACGAGCCGCCGGGCCTGGTGCGACGGCATCGCCGACCTCGCCCCGAACGCCCGCGCCTCGTACGAGCATCCCGCCACCACACCGCGGCCGCCCTGCCCGCCCACGAGCACCGGCCGACCCCGCAGGGTCGGCCGGGTGAGCTGCTCGCAGGAGGCGAAGAACGCGTCCATGTCGACGTGCAGGACCCAGCGGTCCTGCCCGTCGGTCACCGTCGCCTCCGTCGGATCACGATCGCGTCCGTCAGGGTCGGGTCCGGGCCGATCAGACCCGGGCCAGCGTCATCCGGACGCCCTCGGCGAGCTCCACCGCGTCACCGTCGGCCGCGTCCAGGCCGTCGACCACCGCGAAATCGGTCGCCAACACCTCGGCCGCGATGAGCTGCGCATGCCGATCGGCCCACTCCCGGCGATCGGCCGGCACGGCCATCCGCACACGGATGCGGTCGGAGATGTCGAACCCGGCCGCGCGGCGCGCCTCCTGGATCTCGCGGATGCGGTCCTTGGCCCACCCCTCCGCCTCGAGTTCCTCGGTGACCGTCAGATCCAGCACCACGAGGCCGGCGCCGCCGGGCAGCGCGGCAGTCGACTCGGGATCGGAGGCGACGAGGCGGTGCTCGTACTCGCCCTCGTGCAGCTCGATGCCGCCGGCGGTGACCACCCCGTCGACCTCGGTCCAGTCGCCGGTCTTGGCGGCCTTGATGCAGGTCTGGACCTGCTTGCCGAGCCGCGGGCCGGCGGCTCGGGCGTTGACCGCCAGCTCCATCCGGCCGTGCGCGGCCACATCGCTGGTCAGGTGGACCTCACGGACGTTGACCTCGTCGGCGATGATGCCGGTGAACGGCTCCAGCCGCTGCGCGTCCGGCATCGCCACGGTGAGCGAGTTCAGCGGCAGACGCACCCGCAGGTGCTTGGCCTTGCGGATCGAGGACACGGTCGAGCACACGTCGCGCACGGCCTCCATCGCCTCGACCAGCGCGGCGTCGCGCGGCAGCTCGTCCTCTGCCGGCCAGTCCACGAGGTGCACCGACTCCTCGCCGGTGAGCCCGGTCCATACGACCTCGCTCATCAGCGGCAGCAGCGGCGCGGCGAGCCGCATGGTCGTCTCGAGCACCGTGTACAGCGTGTCGAACGCGTCTCGCGAGTCCTGCCCGCTGTCCTCGCCCGCCCAGAACCGGGACCGCGACCGACGCACGTACCAGTTGGTCAGCGCGTCGGCGAACAGACGCAGCTCGTCGCACGCGGCGGCGATGTCCGTGGCGTCCAGGGCCTCGGTCATGGCGTCGCGGGTCGAGGCCAGCCGGGACAGGATGTAGCGGTCCAGCACGTGCTGGGAGTCCGTCCGCCACGTCGCCCGGCGGGAGGCGTACAGCTGGAAGAAGCTGTACGAGTTCCACAGCGGGAGCATGGCCTGGCGGACGCCCTCGCGGATCCCCTGCTCGGTCACCACGAGGTTGCCGCCGCGCAGGATCGGCGAGCTCATGAGGAACCACCGCATGGCGTCCGAGCCGTCGCGGGCGAACACCTCGTTGACGTCCGGGTAGTTGCCCTTGGACTTGCTCATCTTGAGCCCGTCGTTGCCCAGGACGATGCCGTGGGCGGCGACGTGCGTGAACGCCGGGCGGTCGAACAGGGCGGTGGCCAGCACGTGCAGCGTGTAGAACCAGCCGCGGGTCTGCCCGTTGTACTCGACGATGAAGTCGCCCGGGTTGTGGGTCTCGAACCACTCCTTGTTCTCGAAGGGGTAGTGGACCTGCGCGAACGGCATCGACCCGGACTCGAACCAGCAGTCGAAGACGTCGGCGACGCGCCGCATGGTCGACTTGCCCGTCGGGTCGTCCGGGTTGGGTCGGGTCAGTTCGTCGATGTACGGCCGGTGCAGGTCCGTGGGCCGGACGCCGAAGTCCCGCTCGAGCTCGTCCAGCGAGCCGTAGACGTCCACGCGCGGGTAGGCCGGGTCGTCCGACTCCCACACCGGGATGGGCGCGCCCCAGTAGCGGTTGCGGTTGATGTTCCAGTCACGCGCGCCCTCGAGCCACTTGCCGAACTGGCCGTCGCGCACGTGCTCGGGCATCCACGTGATGTGCTCGCGGTTGAGCTCCACCATGCGGTCCCGGAACGCGGAGACCTTGACGAACCACGCGGGCAGCGCCATGTAGATGAGCGGCTGGCCCGAGCGCCACGAGTGCGGGTAGGAGTGCTCGATGGTCTCGTGTCGCAGCAGCCGGCCCGCCGACCGCAGGTCGCGGGAGATGGGGGCGTTGGCGTCGAAGACGAGCTGGCCGGCGTACGGCGGTACCTCCGAGGTGAACTTGCCGTCGGGCCCCACCGGGATGACGAGCTCGATGCCCGCGGCGTCACAGGCCTCCTTGTCCTCCTCACCGAAGGCCGGGGCCAGGTGGACGATGCCGGTACCGGACTCGGTGGAGACGTAGTCGGCCGAGAGCACGACGTGGGAGTTGGGGTGTCCGGCGAAGAAGTCGAACGGCGGGGTGTAGCGCAGGCCCACCAGCTCGGAGCCCTTGACGGTGGTCTCGACCTGGGCGTCGTCACCGAACTCGGCCGCGTAGACGCCGCGGCGCGCCTCGGCCAGCACGAACACGCGGCCGGCGAAGGGCCCCGAGTTGACCCGCACGACCGAGTAGTCGATCTCGGGGTGCACGGCGGCGGCGAGGTTGGACGGCAGGGTCCACGGCGTGGTGGTCCACACGAGGGCCTCGGCCCCGTGGAACGGGCTGTCCTGCGGCGCCTCGAGCGGCAGTCCCACGGTGACGGCCGGGTCCTGGCGCATCTTGTAGGCGTCGTCGAGCCGGGTCTCCTGGTTGGACAACGGTGTCTGCTCGTACCAGGAGTACGGCAGGACGCGGAAGCCCTTGTAGACGAGACCCTTGTCGTAGAGCTGCTTGAAGGCCCACAGGACGGACTCGGTGAAGTCGATGTCGAGGGTCTTGTAGTCGTTGTCGAAATCCACCCAGCGGGCCTGGCGGTGGACGTACTGTTCCCACTCGTCGGTGTACTGCAGCACCGACTTCTCGCACGCGGCGTTGAACTCGGCCAGACCCATCTCGAGGATCTGGGACTTCTCGGTGATCCCGAGCTGCTTCTCGGCCTCGAGTTCGGCCGGCAGTCCGTGGCAGTCCCAGCCGAAGCGGCGTTCCACCTTGTAGCCGCGCATGGTGCGGTAGCGCGGGACGACGTCCTTGACGTAGCCGGTGAGCAGGTGGCCGTAGTGGGGCAGGCCGTTGGCGAAGGGCGGGCCGTCGTAGAAGACGTACTCCTCCGCGTCCGCCCGGTTACGGATGGACTCGCGGAAGGTGTCGCGCTCGTCCCAGCGGGCGAGAACCGTCTCCTCGAGGGCCGGGAACGAGGGGGTCTGTGACGTGGTGCCGCCGGTGAGGTCGACGATCGGGTACGCGCTGCCGGTGGCACCGGCCTCGGCGTCGCCGGACGCCGGGTCGGCGGATTCGCGGTTCACGGGCTCGGTGCTCATGGGGGCGGACTCCTCGCGTACGGGGCCCGCACGAGTTCGCATCCGTGGGGCCGGTCAGGCCTGCGCTCGGGGACGATCCGGCGGCGCCCAGCGCGCTACCGTCCGCGGTACCACCCCGTTTGGCGACGACGTGCGACGCCCAC
The DNA here is from genome assembly GCF_036287335.1 of Dietzia maris. NCBI lineage: Bacteria > Bacillati > Actinomycetota > Actinomycetes > Mycobacteriales > Dietziaceae > Dietzia > Dietzia maris. The sequence goes on along the minus strand of NZ_CP143053.1, from coordinate 1,390,946 downwards.
TCGTGGGTCGGGCTGTGACGGGCTCCCCCGTTCGGTTCTACTGAGCGGGTCCCGAAGCGGGGCCGCGCCGTTCTTCCGAGCGCTCCCCGGTGATGGCCGGATCATCGCGCGTCCGGCTCGGGGCCGGACGATGTCCGATATTACCCGTCGGCCCGGACGTCCGCCTCTTCCGAGGGCCCGCGGGTGCGGGTGTCCCGGTCACCGCGCCCCTGGATGAGGTCGATCACCAGCAGCAACAGCCCCAGGGCTCCCACGACGATGCACGCCCAGGCCCACCCGATCTGACCGGTCGCGACCGCGGCGACGAGAAAGCCGAATCCGAGGATCGTCAGTCCGAGCGCGGCGACGAGCATCCGTGCCTCCTGGGGGCGGTGCGTGGTGACAGGGGATGCGCGCGACTCACTGTGGCGCGCACCTCGTGCCGTCGAATATACGTCGGTCCCCGCACCCTGGGCAGGGGCGGGGACCGTTCGCGCCGCGCGGATCGGGCGCGTCACGCGTGAGGGGTCAGTCGGCGCGGTGGCCGCCGTCCTTCTTGGTCGCCTGATCGACGGCGCCACTGGCACCACCGGCGTCGGCGGGGGCCGCCGGGGCGGCGGAGCCCGTCTTGCCGAGTTCGGCGAGCTGGTTCTCGAGGTAGCTGGTGAGGCGGCTGCGGTAGTCCTTCTCGAACGTGCGCAGCTGGTCGATCCGGCTCTCCAGCACACCGCGCTGCTGGTTGATGGTCGCCATGATCTCGGTGTGCTTGCGCTCGGCGTCGGCCTGCAGGGCGTCGGCCTTGGCCTGCGCCTCCTTGACCTGCTGCTCGGAGCGGGCCTGGGCGTCCTTGACGATGCCGTCGGACTTGCTCTTGGCCTCGGCGAGAAGCTTGTCCGCCTCGCGGCGGGCGTCGCCGACCATCTTCTCGGACTGCGCCTTGGCGTCGTTGACCAGCTTCTCGGACTGGGTCCGGGCATCGCCGACCAGGCGGTCCGACTCGCTGCGGGCCTTGGCCATGAGCCCGTCGGACTCCTTCTTGGCCTCGCCGGTCAGACGGTCGGCCATCTCCTGGGCCATGGCCAGGACGCGGGCGGCGCGCAGGTGCGTCTCGTTGTTGGCGGCACCGTCGTCCTCGCGCTTGCCCAGCGACGGGGTCGCGGCGGCGGGAGCAGGGGTGGTGGGCGCGGGCGCCGGGGCGGGAGTCGGCGCGGGGGTGGGCGTCGGGGCCTGCGCGGCTGGGGCGGCGGCACCCGATCCGCCACCGGAGGACTTGCCGGCCTCGTCAGCGGCCTTGCGCGCCTTCTCGAGGTCGCGGGTCAACTCCTCGACCCGCTGCCGGAGATCTTCGTTGTCCGAGACGAGTTCCGCGAGCTCCGTCTCGACCAGGTCCAGGAACTGGTCGACTTCGTCCTCGTTGTAGCCACGCTTGCCGATCGGTGGCTTGGAGAACGCGACGTTGTGCACATCGGCTGGTGTCAACGGCATGGGATACCCCTCGTGGTCGTCTCGGGTGCCGGTCCGGCGTTCTCGCACCGGACCCACGACTTCATTACTACCTTAACGGTGGCCAATCTAGTCACAACCGGCCCGCGCGTCACCAGCGGCCGTGGTCCGGGACGGTGAGCCGGGGCCGCCCTGCCGGCCGCCGCGCGGCCCGGTCGGTCTAGATGAAGGCCAGGATGACGACCCGCAGCACCATGAGGATGATGAAGAGGACCAGGACCGACAGGTCCAGGGAGACCTGACCCAGGCGGACCGGCTTGATGACCTTCCGCAGCGCCTTGACCGGCGGGTCCGTGATGGTGAACAGCCATTCCAGCACCACCGCGAGGACACCCTTCGGGGTCCAGCTGCGGGAGAACGAGGCGATCATCTCCACCACGATCCGGCCCAGCAGCAGGAACCAGAAGACCTCGATCACGTAATAGAGGACCAGCAGAATCAACGTCACGCTTCAACCCTACTGTCCCGGGCCGTCGCGGCGCCCGAGGGCACCCTATGCGCGCCGACGGGCCGGCCGGTCAGCGGCGGAAGGCGCCGTTGACGGCGTCGCGGACCTCGGCCTCGGTGAGGTCCATGCCGGCGGGCTGCAGGAGGAAGGTGCGCTCGCGGTCGGCGACCTTCTCCATGCGGCCGTCGAGGCCGAAGACGAGGCCGGCGGCGAAGTCGACCATGCGTCGGGCGTCGCCGGACGCCATCGTGGACAGGTCCAGGACGACCGCGCGTCCGGCGCGGAAATGCTCGCCGAGGCTCTTGCCGTCACCGAAGCCGCGGGGCCGCTCGACGACGGTCTCGGGCACGGTGACGACCCCGTCCTCGACGAAGTCCTCCTCCGGCGCGAGGGCGACGGCACCGCGGGTGGCGGGCACACCGCGGAGGTTGGCGCGCGCGCCGGCCTCGGCCGCGTGGTAGCGGCGGGGGCGCGGAGCCGGCTCCTCGACGGGCGCACGGCGGGCGGCGGCACGCTCGTCGACGGGGTCGAGGTCGGCGACGCGGGAGCGGGGCGCGGGCTCGTCGAGGTACCGGTCGGCGGCGTAGCCGTAGTCGTCCCGGCGGTCGCGGGCGACCGGACCGAGGTCGTCCGTGTCGTGCATTCCGCGACCGACGCGCGCGTCGTGGTGGACGGGGCGGTCGTAGTCGTCCAGGTACTCGTCCTCGTACGCCGCGACGGGCGCCATTCCGAAGTACTCCTTGAACCGGGCGATTGCGCTCATCTTCCGGGACCTTCCTGGTAACGGGGTCGTCGCGGGCGTGTGTTCTTCGCGGGCGGGTGTCCCCGCGAGGCTGGATCTCAAACTACTGGTCGGGGGCCGAGGATCGCCGTTCCGACACGCACGCAGGTGGAACCTGCCGCGATCGCCTCCTCGATGTCCCCGGACATGCCCGCGGAGAACTCGACGGCGTCGGGGTGCCGGCGCCGCAGGTCGGCGGCGACGCCGGCGGCGTCGGCGAAGTGGGCGGCGGGATCGCCGGAGAGCGGGGGCACCACCATGAGGCCGGCCAGACGGAGGTGCCCGAGTCCGGCGACGTGATCGGCGAGGGCCGGCAGGTCCTCGAGGGTGACCCCACCGCGCGAGGTGTCGCCGTCGAGGCTCAGCTGGAGCAGGACGGGCAAGGGCGTGACGCCGTCGCGCTCGTCGGCGGCGCGGGCGCGGCCGCGCTCGAGCCCGTTCGCGACCTTCACGGAGTCCACCGAGTGGACCCGGTCGGCCCACCCGGCCACGGCGGCGGCCTTGTTGGACTGGATGTGCCCGACCATGTTCCACCGCACGGACGCCGCCAGCTCGGCGTCGGCGGCGGTCAGGTCGTCGACCTTGGCCGCCGCCTCCTGCACCCGGTTCTCGCCGACGTCGCGCACCCCGAGGCGGGCGAGGTGGACGACGTCGGTGACGGGATGGAACTTGGTGACGACGACGAGGTCGACCTCGTCGGTCCGGCCCGCCGCCGCCCGCGCCGCGTCCATGCGTTCGCGGGTCTCGGCCAGCCGCGCGGCGAGTTCTGTGGCCCTGGTGTCGGTCATGTCCGCCCTTTCGTCTCCCGGTCCGGCGGGTCGGCCGGCCCGGCCTGCTACACCTGCCGCCAGATCACGCTGGCCTGGCGCCCGGTCCGCCCCTGTCGACGATAGGAGAACAGGGACTGCTCGGCGATCGTGCAGCGGGGGTCGGAGTCGACGCGCGTCACGCCCAGCCCGGCGAGCTGGCGGGTGATGCCCTTGCGCAGGTCGACGCCCGCCGTTCCGGCGACGGTCCGGGTGCGACTGCCGGGCAGAGCCGCCTCGACCTCGTCGGCCAGGTCGTCGGGCAGCTCGTAGTGCTCCCCGGCCGCCGCCGGACCGAGGAGCACGGTGATGCGCTCCGGACGCGCCCCGAGCGAGGTCATCGCGCCGATGAGGTCGGGGACGATCCCGCCGACCGCGCCGACGCGTCCGGCGTGCACGGCCCCGATCACGCCGGCCTGCTCGTCCGCGGCGAGCACCGGGACGCAGTCGGCGGTGAGCACCGCCAGCGCGAGGCCGGGCCGGTCGGTCACGAGTCCGTCCGTGGCGGGGACGGGCCCGCCGGTCGGCCTGGTGACGCGGGCGATCCGGGTGCCGTGGACCTGGTCCATCCACACGATGTCGGTCGCGGGCAGGCCGAGCCGGCGGGCGAGCCGCGCGCGGTTGGCGGCCACGGCGGCGGGGGCGTCACCGACGTGGTCGCCGAGGTTGAACGAGTCGAAGTCTCCGGTCGACGCGCCGCCGCGGCGGTCGGTGACCACCCGGCGGACGCGCCCCGTGGCGTTGGGTGTCACGGGGCGCCGCGTCAGTGCCGCATGAAGGGCGGGACGTCGATGTCGTCGTCCTCGTCGCGGCGACGGGACGACGACGAGGACGAGCCCGTCGAGCTCGCGGACGACCCGCCGGAGCCCGAGTAGGCCGACTCCTCGCGACCGCGACCGCCGAGGGGCGTCGATCCGAGCTCCGAGGCCCCGCCGGTGTCGCCGGAGGCGCCGGGGACCGACTCGTCGTCGTCGAGGTGGTGGCGGCCGCGGCGAGGCTGGGCCGCTCCGGCCGTGACCGGTCGGGACCCGCCCTCGAACCCGGCGGCGATGACGGTCACGCGGACCTCGTCGCCGAGGGAGTCGTCGACGACCGTGCCGAAGATGATGTTGGCGTCGGGGTGCGCCTCCTCCTGCACGAGGGAGGCGGCCTCGTTGATCTCGAACAGGCCCAGGTCGCTGCCACCGGCGATGGACATGAGCACGCCCTTGGCGCCCTCCATCGTGGTCTCGAGCAGCGGCGAGTTGATCGCGGCCTCGGCGGCCTTGAACGCACGGCCCTCCCCGCGGGAGGAGCCGATGCCCATGAGCGCGCTGCCGGCGCCGGACATGACGCCCTTGACGTCGGCGAAGTCGACGTTGATGACGCCGGGAGTGGTGATGAGGTCGGTGATGCCCTGCACGCCGTTGAGCAGCACCTCGTCGGCGGTCTTGAACGCCTCCATCATCGACACCCCCGCGTCGCCCAGCTGCAGGAGGCGGTCGTTGGGGATCACGATGAGCGTGTCGCAGGCCTCGCGCAGGGCGTCGATGCCGGCGTCGGCCTGGCCGCCGCGGCGCTTGCCCTCGAACGAGAACGGGCGCGTGACCACGCCCACCGTGAGGGCGCCGAGCTTGCGGGCGATGGCCGCAACGACGGGCGCGCCGCCGGTGCCGGTGCCGCCGCCCTCGCCGGCGGTGACGAAGACCATGTCGGCGCCCTTGAGCACCTCCTCGATCTCGTCCTTGTGGTCCTCGGCGGCCTTACGGCCCACCTCGGGGTCGGCGCCCGCGCCGAGTCCGCGGGTGAGCTCGCGGCCCACGTCGAGCTTGACGTCGGCGTCGGACATGAGGAGGGCCTGCGCGTCGGTGTTCACGGCGATGAACTCGACGCCCTTGAGCCCCTCGTCGATCATCCGGTTGACCGCGTTCACGCCGCCGCCGCCGATGCCGACGACCTTGATGACTGCGAGGTAGTTGTGGGGTGAGCTCATCGAGGCCCGGCCTTCCTATGGGGGTGTCGTGCTCGGTTGCGTGCTGTCTCGACGAAACGTTCCGTGGACCCTGAAGTCTCACCCTCTAGTTGAGGGTTAAACTTGCTGGTCAGAGGCGGTTTCTGCCGTCGGAACACCACGGTAGGGCTACCGGCCCCGCGCGTCCACGAGGCTCGCGGGCGTGTCGTGCGTACCGGGTTGTCGAGCGTGCTCCACCGAGGCGCGGACGCGGCGCCGGCGGGGCTCTAGCGGGACGTCGGCAGGGCCGGGTTGGACACGTTCCAGGTCTGCCCCGGCTGCTCGAGCACCATCTGCAACGCCACGGCCTTCTCCCGGTCGCGGCCGGCCGCTCCCCACTCGACGATGCGCCCGTCGGCGAGGGTGAGCACGATCGACGCGCGGGTGTCGACCTCCACGGCGGTGATCTCCTGGCCGGCCGTACCGCGCACCTCGGCGAACACCGTCGCTAGGTCGCGCACGACCGCCGGCAGCTCACCGCGGGCGTCCTCCCCCACCGTGAGCACCGGCGTCCCGAGCGGGACCTCCCCCGGGCCGAAGTCGATGCCCTGGGCGTCCACGAGATGCTGCTCGCCGTCGACCTCCACCACCACGAGTGCGGTGCGCTCGACGAGCTCGATCCGCAGCCCCGACGGGTAGTCCCGCTTGACCGTCACCTGGTCCACGCGCGGGATGCCCGCCACGCGCCGGGCGACCGCGTGGGTGTCGACCTGGAGCAGCGGCGTTCCCGGCGCGACCGCCGCGCGCTCGGTGACGACCTCCGCGGGGATCGTCCGGGTGCCCTCGACGCTCACCTCACGGACGGCGAACACCGGGAGGAAGTACAGCGCGATGTAGCCGAGCAGCACCACGACCAATGCGATGCCCAGCCCGGCGTAGATCCGGTTGGTCCGCCGGCGGCGGCGCCGCAGGCGTGCGCGCACCGCCGGGTCGGAGTGACGGACCCGCTCGTCGGAGCGACGCAGGTCGGCCGCGGCCCGCCGGCGGTCCGGGTCGTCGGTGGGCGGGGTGTCCCACGCCGTCACCTCGGTGGACGCCTCGGTGGGCGGTGGCCCGGGGTCGGGCCCCGGTCGCTCCGCGGCGGGGTCGACGTCCGGCGCACCGGGGACGTCGTGCTCCTCGGGGAGGTCGGGCTCGTCGGTCACCGCGCGGCCCTCCTCACGGCTCCCCGCCGGCGACGATCCGCGGGCCGAGAGTGGTGATGTCGCCGGCGCCGAGGGTGAACACGACGTCGCCGGGCCGCAGGATCCCGGTGACCGTCGTCAGCGCGCTGTCGAGGTCGGGCACGTGGTGGACGGCCGCGGTGACGTTCCGGGCGATCAGTCCGCCGTCGACGCCGGGCTCGGGTCGCTCGCGCGCGCCGTAGACGTCGAGGACCACCACCTCGTCGGCGAGCGACAGTGCGCGGCCGAACTCCTCGGCGAAGATCCTCGTGCGCGAGTACAGGTGGGGCTGGAAGACGGCGACGAGCCGACCCCCGTCCGCCTCGACGATCTCCCGCGCGGCGCCGAGCACCGCGGCGACCTCCGTGGGGTGGTGGGCGTAGTCGTCGTAGACGCGCGCCCGCCCCTCGCCGACCACGGCCTCGCCCTTGGGCTCGAAGCGTCGTCCGACGCCGCCGAACCCGGACAGGCCGGCGAGGAACCCGTCCGCGTCGAAGCCGCCCGCCTCGGCCACCTCGCGGGCGGCGAGCAGGGCGGCGAGGGCGTTGAGCGCCATGTGCTCGCCCGGGGTGCCCACGTGCAGGTCGCCGTGCGACCCGCCGTCGAGGGTGAGCCGGGCCCGCGTGCCGTCGGAGTCGACGGTGATCCCCGCGAGCTCCCCCGCCACCGGCAGGTCGGTCGTCGGGCCGTCGGCGGTGCGGTACCCCACCACGCGGACGCCCGCGGCCGCGGCCCGACGCGCGCGCTCGGCCGCGCCCTCGTCATCGACGCACACCACGAGCGCGCCGGTGTCGGGGATGCGGGCGAGGAAGGTGTCGAAGACCTCGTAGTACGCCTCGGCGGTGCCGAAGTGGTCGAGGTGGTCGGGTTCGGCGTTGGTGAGGATCACGACGTCGGGCTCGTAGTGCACGAGGGAGCCGTCGGACTCGTCGGCCTCGGCCACGAACACGGGGTCGGCGCCGCCGCGAGCGTTGGTCCCGAACTGCAGGACGGTGCCGCCCACCGCGAAGGACGGGTCGGACCCGGCGGAGAGCATGCCCGCGATCAGCATCGAGGTGGTGGAGGTCTTGCCGTGGGTGCCGCACACCATGATCGAGCGGCCCGCCCGGGCGAGGTGCCCGAGCACGTGCGATCTGGTGACGACCGGGACGCCCGCGGCCCGCGCCGCGACGAGCTCGGGGTTGTCGGCGGGGATCGCCGCCTTGGACACCACGACGATCTGCGGGGGCGAGCCGAGGGCCTCGAGGGCGTCGGCGTGGTGGCCGACGCGCACGACGGCGCCGCGGTCGGCCAGCGCGCGCAGGTCGGCCGAGTCGCGGGCGTCGCTGCCGGAGACCCCCACGCCCTGGTCGAGCAGGATCCGCGCGACGCCGGACATGCCGGCGCCGCCGATCCCGATCATGTGGACGCGCTCGAGCGTGGCGGGCACGGAGTCGGTGCCGGGGGTGGTGCTGGTCAACGCGGGGCCTTTCCGGCGGCGTCCAGCGCGATGCGCGCCACGACCTCCGCCGCGTCTCGGGAGCCGCCGCGGACGGCGGCCTCGGACATCATCTGGAGCCGGTCGGGGTCCAGCGCGAGCGGCAGGACCTCCGAGCGGAGGTGGTCGGGCGTGAGGTCGGAGTCCTCCACGAGCAGGGCCGCGCCGCCGGCGACGAGGTCACGGGCGTTGAGGGCCTGCTCGCCGTTGCCGTGGGGTAGCGGGACGAACACCGCGGGCAGCCCGACTGCGGAGACCTCGGCGACGGTGATGGCACCCGACCGGCACAGGATGAGGTCGGCGGCGGCGTACGCCAGGTCCATGCGGTCGAGGTAGGGCACGGTCACGTAGGGCGCGCCGCCGGCCGGTACGACCGGGGCGTCGTCGAGGTTCTTCGGACCGACCGCGTGCAGGACGCCCACGCCGGCCCGGGAGAACTCCTCGGCGACCGCCGCCATGGCGGTGTTGAGCGACCGCGCGCCCTGGGAGCCGCCCACGACGAGCAGGACGGGCCCGTCGGGGTCCAGCCCGAATGTCGCGCGGGCCTGCGACCGCAGGGCCGCGCGGTCGAGGGTCGCGACGGCGCGGCGGACGGGGTTGCCCACGACGCGGGCGTCGAGCCCCGACCCGGTGACCGCGGCGAGGGTCGCGACGGCGAACCGCGCGCCGAGCTTGTTGGCGATCCCCGCGCGCGAGTTGGCCTCGTGGACGACGATCGGCACGCGGCGACGCGCGCCCCCGGACGCGGGTCGCAGCGGCGCGGCCGCGGCCAGGTACACGGGCACACACGCGTATCCGCCGAAGCCCACGACGACGTCCGCGTCCGTGCGTCGCAACACCTCGCGGGCCCCGCGCACGGCCCGGACGAGACGCCCGGGCAGGCGGAACAGGTCGCCGCCGACACTGCGCGGCAGCGGGACCGGATCGACCAGTTCGAGTGGCACGCCCCGCCTGGGGACGAGGTCGGTCTCCAGGCCGCGCGGGGTGCCCACTGCGGTGACGCGTGCGGTCGGGTCGAGGGCGGTGACGGCCTCCCCCACCGCGAGCGCGGGCTCGATGTGGCCGGCGGTGCCGCCGCCGACCACGAGGACCGAGGGACCGCCTGTGGACGCCGCGCTCATCGCTCGCGTCCCCGGTGGATGGGGCTGGGCCGGCCGGCGCCGGGGCTCTGGCGGCCCCCTGCGTCGGGGGCCGGGCGGCGCGGCTGGCGGCGCTCGGCCTCGCGTCCGCGGACGGGCCGGGCCGTGCGGCCGGTCATCGCGGTCGCCCCGCGCCGACGCTCTCGGGCGGCGTCGGCCGGGATCGGCATGGTCTCGTACGCCGGCGGCCGTGGTCCGCCGCGCGGCGGACGCGGCACGGGGGCGGGCTGGGCCGTGCGCCGGGCGCCGGCGGCCCGGTCACGCGGCGCGGGACCGCCGGGGCGGGCCGGCTGGCGGCGGGTGACGGGGTCGCCGTACCGCCGGGCGCCCTCGCTCGAGCGACCGGGCGCCGACGAGGCGGGGACGGGGCGCTCGGGCCGGTAAGGGCGCGGGTCGGGCAGGGAGAACCACCGGTGCCGACGGCGGTTCGGGGAGCTGAGGATCGCGGAGATGGCCTCGGGCTCGTGCCGGGCGCAGTTGGCGAGCAGCCCGAGCGAGGTGAGCGTGACGACCGCGGAGGTACCGCCGTTGGAGATGAGCGGCAGCTGCAGGCCGGTCACCGGCAGCAGGCCCACGACGTAACCGATGTTGATGAACGCCTGCAGGACGATCGTCGCGGAGATGGTGCCCGCGAGCAGGCGGCGGAACGGGTCCACCGAGCGCATGGCGATCCGCATGCCGACCCAGCCGAGGGTGAGGTAGAGCGAGACGACGACCGCGGCACCGAACCAACCGAGCTCCTCGCCGATGATGGCGAAGATGAAGTCGTTGGTGGCCTCCGGCAGGTAGAACCACTTGGCGCTGGACTGCCCCAGGCCGACGCCGAACAGTCCGCCGTCGGCCAGGGAGAGCATGCCCTGGTACGACTGGTACGCCGCGCCCTGCGGGTCGGAGAAGTCGCCGCGGAACGTGTCGAGGTAGGTCCGGATCCGTTCGAAGCGGTAGGCGAACGCCACGGCGAGGACGCCGAAGACGACGACACCGACGGCGATCACCCACGCGAAGTGCCGCGCGGGGTACCCGGAGAACCACAGGATGCACAGGAAGGCGATGGTCACCGCGGTGGCCATGCCCAGGTCGGGGGCGACGACGACGAGGACCGCCACGATGAGGTACCCGACGACCGCCGGGAAGAGCAGGTCCAGCCAGTAGCCCGTCCGCACGCGCTTGGCGACCACGGACGACGCCCAGATGATGAGGGCGAACTTGGCGATCTCGGCGGGCTGGATCGAGAAGATGCCGAGGTCGATCCAGCCGCGGGAGCCGTTGACCTCGGAGCCGATGCCGGGGATGAGCACCGCGACGAGCAGGCCGATGGACACGAGCAGCAGCGGGAACGCCGCGGCGCGCAGCAGCTCGATGCGCAGGCGCAGGGCCAGGACGAAGCCCATCCAGCCGATGAGCACGAACATCGCCTGGCGCAGGAAGATGTCGAACGGCGTGCCGCCGCCGGAGAACGCCAGCACGTTGGAGCTGGACAGCACCATGCCCAGGCCGATGACCGTGAGCAGGGCCGTGACCACCATGACCACGTGGTACGAGGTCAGGGGTGCCCGGTTGACGGCGGCCAGGGGCGCGGCGATACGTCCGAGCAGGTCCGGCCGATCGGCCCGGTCGCCGCTCCCGGCCGCGTCGGGTCCGCCGGCGGTGTCGGCCCGGTCGTGAGGTGCCTTGTCTCGCAGTGCCATAGCCTCTACCTCCCGGCCACGCGGCCCACGGCGAGGACGAAGCTGCGCCCCCGGTGGCCGTAGTCGGTGAACATGTCCATCGACGCGGCAGCCGGGGCGAGCAACACGGTGTCGCCTCCGGTGGCCATCCGCGCGGCCTCGGCGACCGCGCGGTCCATCGTCTGCTGCGGCTCGTCGGGACCCGCAGCGTCGTCATCGTCTCCCGAGGCCAGCTCCACGACGGGCACCGTCGGCGCGTGTCGGGCCAATGCCCCGGCGATCCGCCCGCGGTCGCGGCCGATGAGGACCACCCCGCGCAGGACATCAGCGACCTCGGCGACCAGTGGCTCGACGTCGGCGCCCTTGAGCAGTCCCCCGGCGATCCACACCATCGGCCCGCCCGCGAGCAGCGAGGTGCGGGCGGCGTGCGGATTGGTGGCCTTCGAGTCGTCGATGTAGGTGACCCCGTCGACGACTCCGACCGGTTCGGCGCGATGGGCGCCCACCGTGAACGAACGCAGGGCCGCGGCGACGTGCTCGGCCCGCGCGCCCACGGACATGGCCACGGCCGAGGCGGCGAGTGCGTCGAGGACGCCCGCGGGCCCGGCCGGGCGCACGTCCGCGGCCGGCAGCAGCGGCACCTCGTCGTCGTCGTCACCACCGCCGATCCGCGCGGTGAGCACGCCGTCGACCACGCCACACTCCCCCGCGGCGGGAGCGCCGAGGCGCACCCCGATACGCGTCGCGGCGGGCGCGTCGGCGAGCAGTCGGGCGGCGATCTCGTCGTCGGCACCGGCCACGGCCACCCGGCCGGTGAGGACCTGCGCCTTGGCCGCGGCGTACGCCTCCATGGACCCGTGCCAGTCGAGATGGTCCTCGGCGACGTTGAGGACCACGCCCACGTCCGGCCGGCAGCTCGGTGCCCAGTGCAGCTGGAAACTCGACAGTTCGGCCGCGAGCACCTCCACGCGCGGCTCGGCCAGCAGCACGTCGGTCACCGGCAGCCCGATGTTCCCGCACGCGCGCGCCGCCATGCCCGCCTCGAGGCAGATCGCCTCGAGCATCGAGGTGGTGGTGGTCTTGCCGTTGGTGCCGGTCACCGCGAGCCATGTGCGGCGGGGGCCGAACAGCTCGGCGGCGTCGGCGCGCCACGCCAGCTCCACGTCGCCCCACACGCCGATCCCGGCGTCCGCAGCGGCGACCAGCAGAGGCGAGTCGGGGCGCCATCCCGGGCTGGTCACGACCAGGTCGATACCGATCCGGTCGACCGCACCGGCTGCACCGGCCCCGCCGGCTCCACCGGCCTGGCCGACCGGTCCGCGCGAGGCGGCCAGGAGTTCGGCGGCGCGGTCGAGGTCGACGCCCTCGCACGCGACACCGTCCGGCAGCGCCTCCCGCAGGCGTGCGATCGCCTCGGGTCGCGAGTCGGCGACCACGGGCTCGGCGCCCAGCGCGTCGAGGATGCGTACCGCGCCCGGCCCGGACACGCCCGCGCCCAGGACCAACACCCGCAGCCCGTGCAGCGCCCGGACGTCCAGCCCCGGCCGGTCGGTCGACGCGGCGGTCTCGCTCATATCGGTCATGTCGGTCATCCCGCCGAGCTCGCGAGCCAGTCGCCGTAGAACAACGCGATCGCCAGGCCACACGAGATGGCCACCAGCAGCCAGAACCGGATGGTCACCGTGGTCTCGGCCCAGCCGCCGTTCTCGAAGTGGTGGTGGATGGGGGTCATGCGGAACGGCCGACGGCCCGTGGTGCGGAACGCGGCCACCTGGATGAGCACGGAGACGAACTCGATGACGAACACGGCGCCCACGACGACCATGAGCAGCTCGGTGCGAGAGACCACGGACACGCCCGCGACGATGCCGCCGAGGAACATCGACCCGGTGTCCCCCATGAAGATCTTCGCGGGGGCCGCGTTCCACCACAGGAAGCCCAGGCAGGCGCCGAGCGCCGCCGAACAGACCACCGCGATGTCGAGGGGGTCACGGACCTGGTAGCAGCCCGACAGGTCGACTCCCTCCGCGGTGGAGAAGCAGGAGTAGCGGAACTGCCAGAAGGTGAACACCACGTAGGTGCCCATCACCATCGCCATGGACCCGGCGGCGAGGCCGTCAAGGCCGTCGGTGAAGTTGACGGCGTTGGACCAGCCGTAGACGAGGACGACGATGAAGACGAGGAAGACGACGACGGGGAAGCTCACCGCGACGAAGTCCCGCACGTAGCTCAATGACGTGCTGGCGGGGGTGAGCCCGTCGTTGTTGCGGAACTGCAGCACGAGGACGCCGAACGCCAGCGCCGCGAGGACCTGCCCGACCGTCTTCGACAGGATGCCCAGGCCCTTGTTGTGGCGCTTGAATACCTTGAGCCCGTCGTCGACCATCCCCACCACCGCCAGCGCGGTGGCCAGGCCGAGCACGAGCACGCCCGAGGCGGTGAAGCCGCCCCCACCGACCGTGACCTGCCCGATCACCCCGGCGACGATGTACCCGAGCCACACGGCGGTGAGGATCGCGACGCCACCCATGTTGGGCGTGCCGCGCTTGCTCATGTGGGACTGCGGTCCCTCGAGACGGATCTCCTGGCCGTAGCCCTTGCGCCGGAAATAGATGATGAGCAGGGGTGTGAGGAAGATGCTCACGACGAAGGCGACGATGCCTGCGATCATGATCTGGGTCATGACTGGTTCTCCTCACCACGCGACGCGAGCAGGTGCTCGGCGACGCTCCACAAACCGACGGCAGCAGAGGCCTTGACCAGGACGATGTCGCCGGGCTCCACGCGCTCGTCCAGGATCGCCACGGCCTCCTCGGCGGTGGCGACGTGCTCCGCCTCGGAACCCCACGAGCCCTCCTGGATCGCGCCCTGGAACAGCGCCCGCTGGGGACGGCCCAGGCCCACGACCACGAGCTGGGACACGTCCAGGCGGACGAGGAAACGCCCGATGAGGTCGTGCTCGATGACCGCGTCCTCGCCGAGCTCGGCCATTTCCCCCAGCACCGCCCAGGTCCGCCGGTGGCCGCCGCCGGAGCGGGCCATGACGGCCAGGGACTTCAGCGCGGCCCGCATCGAATCGGGGTTGGCGTTGTACGAGTCGTTGATGACGGTGACGCCGTCGGCGGTCATCCGCACGTCCATCCGGTGTACGGAGGCGGCCTCGGCGGTACCCAGCGCCGCCGCGATCCGCTCGACGTCCATCCCGCACGCGAGGCCCACCGCGGCCGCCGACAGGGCGTTGCCCACCTGGTGTTCGCCGTGCACCCGGAGCGCGACCTCCGCCTCACCCCGCGGGGTGACCAACGTGAACGAGGCGCGCACCTCGTCGTCGAGCCTCACCCGCTCCGCACGGACGTCCGCGGACCCACCCAGCCCCACCGTGACGACCTCGGCGGAGGTCCGACCGGCCATGGCGGCGACCCGGTCGTCGTCGGCGTTGAGGACGGCGACCCCGCCGTGCGCGGCGTCCGGCAGCGCCTCGACGAGCTCACCCTTGGTGGCGGCGATGACCTCTCGCGAACCGAACTCGCCCAGGTGCGCGGTGCCGACGTTGAGGACCACCCCGACGCGCGGGGGCGCGAGGGCCGCGAGCTCGCGGATGTTGCCGGGTGCGCGGGCGCTGAGCTCGAGGACGAGGAAGTCGGTGTCCTCGTCCGCGCGCAGCGCGGTCCACGGGTGGCCGATCTCGTTGTTGAACGAGCCCGGGGGTGCGACGACCGTGCCGGCCGCCGACAGTACGGCGCCGATGAGGTCCTTGGTGCTGGTCTTGCCCGACGACCCGGTGACCCCCACGACGACGAGCCCGTGGTCGGCGACCAGCCGGTCGACGCTGGCGCGCGCGAGGGCGCCGAGCGCGGTGAGCACGGCGGCCCCGGAGCCGTCGGTGTCGGCGGCCAGCGCCATGGCGTTGGTCTCGCGACGGTCGACCGCGGGCACGACGATCTGCGCACCGTCCACGCCGTCGACCTCGTGCGCGACGAGCGCACCGGCCGCCCCCGCGTCGAGCGCGCGGGCGACGAAGTCGTGGCCGTCGACGCGTTCGCCGGGCAGGGCGAGGAACAACCCGCCCGGGGTGAGGCGGCGGGAGTCGAACTCCACGGTGCCGGTCACGGCCGTCGACGGGTCACCACCGACCAACCGACCGCCGACTATCCCCGCGATCTCGCCGAGGGTGAGGTCGATCATGGTGTGCTGTCCTCCGTCTCGCCCGTGGGGGCGCGGTATCCGAGTCGTCTGACGAGTTCTTCCGCGGCCCTGGCCCGGTCGTCGAACGGGTGCACGACGCCGGCGACCTCCTGACCGGTCTCGTGTCCCTTCCCGGCGATCACGACGACGTCGCCGGCGCGGGCCCAGTCGATCGCGGTGGCGATCGCGGCGCCGCGGTCGCCGACCTCCTCGACGCGGGTGTCGGGCCCGGCGGCCTGTTCGGCCCCCGCGCGGACGGCGGCGCGGATGGCGGCGGGGTCCTCGCTGCGGGGGTTGTCGTCGGTCACCACCACGAGGTCGGCGATCTCGGCCGCGGCGGCCCCCATCTTGGGGCGCTTACCCGGGTCGCGGTCGCCCCCGGCGCCGAGGACCACGGCCACACGGCCCTCGGTCTGCGCGCGGACGGAGCGCAGGACCGCGGCGACCGCGCCCGGCTTGTGGGCGTAGTCCACGAGGACGCGGAAGTCCTGGCCGCGCACGACCGGCTCGAGGCGGCCGGGCACCCGCACCCGCATGAGTCCGGCCGCGGCTGCGGCGACGTCCCCGCCCAGGGCGTCGACGATCGCCAGCGCCACGAGCGCGTTGGCGACGTTGAACCGACCCATCAGCGGGAGCTCGACGTCCACGGCCAGCCCGCGGGGCCCGTGGACGGTGAACTCCTGGGTGTCGCGGTCGGTCGGGGTGGACTCCCCGGCCGTCCAGTCGGCGTCGGCGTCGGGCTCGGCGGACACGGTTACCGCGTCCGGGCGCATCCCCACCAGGCGGCGGCCCCACTCGTCGTCGATCACCACGACCGCGCGCTCGGCCGGCCACACCGCCGAGCCCGGGTCCGCCTCGACGTCGAACAGCCGCGCCTTGGCGCGGAAGTAGTCGTCCATGCTCGGGTGGAAGTCCAGGTGGTCCTGCGACAGGTTGAGGAACGCGCCCACGGCGAACCGGACGCCGTCCACCCGGCCGAGCCGCAGGGCGTGGCTGGAGACCTCCGCCGCGACGGCGCGTGCCCCCGCGGCTCGCATCCGGGCGAGCAGGGCCTGGAACTCGGGTGCCTCGGGGGTGGTGAGCCGGCTGGGCAGGGCGCGGCCGTCCACGCGGCTGCCGGTGGTGCCGATGAGACCGGCGACGTGCCCGCAGCCCTCGAGGGCGGCCTCGACGAGGTAGGTGGTGGTGGTCTTGCCGGAGGTGCCGGTGATGCCGACGACGTCGAGGTCGGCGGACGGGTCTCCGGTCACCGCCGCGGACACCGCGCCGAGAACCGCGCGCGGGGCGGGGTGGACGAGGACGGGCAGGCGCCCGGCGACGGCGGCCATCAGCTCGATGCCCTCGGGGTCGGTGAGCACCGCGGATGCGCCCGCCTCGACGGCGGTGGCCCCGAACGAGGCGCCGTGGATGCGGGTTCCGGGCAGGGCGGCGAAGAGGATACCCGGGCCGCAGTCCTGGGCCCGGATGGTCGCCCCGGTGAGGTCGACGTCGGCCCCGGACCTGTCGCCGAGGAGCCTGGCCCCCACCGCATCTGCCAGCTGTCGCGCCGTGGTCATCGCCTGTCCTCGCCCCGCCTTCCTCGCTCGATCCCTCCCGTGAACCCGCTACACGCTACCCTGCCGGGCGCCGGTCACCGCGCCTGCAGGACCAGTTCCGGCGCGGGGGCGGACGGCGGGATGTTGTCCCTGTTGACCAGCCATGACGCGATGTCGTGGAACAGCGGGGCGGCGGACGCGCCGAGCACGCCGCGGGAGGGCGCGTCGAGCATGATGGCGATCACGTAGCGCGGGTCGTCGGCCGGCAGGATGCCGGCGAAGGTGATCCAGTAGCGCGAGTTGGAGTAGCAGGAGCAACCCGGGTCGATCTGCTGCGCGGTGCCGGTTTTGCCGCTGATCTGGTAGCCGGCGACCGCGGCCTGGGGGCCGGTGCCGGCCTGCGCCCCGGGCCCGGACTGCACGACGGCGCGGAACATGTCGCGCACGGTGCGGGCGGTCTCGGCGCTGACCACGCGCTCGCCCTCGGGGCGTTCGGTGGGGTGACTCTCGCCGTCCGGGCCGACCCGCTCGGCGACGATCCGGGGCGGCACGCGGACGCCGTCGTTGGCGATGGTCTGGTAGATCCCGGCCATCTGCAGGGTGGTCATGGACAGGCCCTGCCCGATCGGCAGGTTGGCGAACGTGCCGCCCTGCCAGTTCTGCAGGTCGGGCACGAGGCCCTCCGACTCCCCCGCCAGTTCGATGCCGGTGCGCTGGCCGAGGCCGAACTTCTCCAGGTACTGCGAGAACGGCTCCTTGCCCACCCGCTGGGCGAGCATGAGAGTGCCGACGTTGGAGGACTTCCCGAAGATGCCGGTCGTGGTGTACGGCGTGGGTCCGTGCTGCCACGCGTCGGAGACCGTGACTCCCTCCATGCGGATGCTGCCGTCGACCGAGTGCACCTCGTCCGGATGGGTCAGTCCGGCCTCGATGGCGGCGGCCGCGGTGATGATCTTCTGCACGGAGCCCGGCTCGAACGGGGAGGTGATGGCCGGGTTGCCGAGGTCCGCGCCACGCTCGAGCTCCGCACCGACGCCGACGGCCGGGTTGAACGTGTTGTCGTTGGCCATCGCCCGCACCTCGCCGGTCCGCGCGTCCAGGACGACGGCGGACGCGCTCTTCGCGCCCGAGGTGTCCTTGGCGGACTGGATCGCCTTCTGGACGTGCCACTGCAGGTCGGCGTCGAGGGTGAGGCGGATCGTGTCGCCGTCGCGCGGTTCGGTGACGTTGCGAAGGGTGCCGGGGATGACCGTGTTGTCCTGGGCCCGGTCGAAGGTCTGCCGGCCGTCCTCGCCGTCGAGCTGGTCGTTGAAGTGCGACTCGATGCCCTGCAGGCCGATCAGCTTGCCCTCGTCGCTCTTGGTGGTGGCGCCGACGACATTGGCGGCGAGCGCGCCGCCCGGGTATTCGCGGATGTCGACGCGCTCGGCGCCGATCATCGGGAACTTTCGGACGATCGCGTTGGCCTGGGTGACGTCGACGTTGCGGACGAGGTAGGTGAAGCCGCCGCCGGAGGAGAGCTTGGCCTCGATCTCGTCGCGGTCGACGGCGTCGCCGAGCACGGCCTCGAACTCGTCGGCGATCTCCACGACGAGCTCGTCCCACGTCGGCTTGGTGCTGTCGAGCTCGCGGCGGGCCTCGGCGTTCTGCTGCTCGACGAGCGGCTGGATCGACAGGTCGCGGGCCTCGCGGGTGAAGGCGATGGGGTCGCCGTCCAGATCGACGATCGCCCCGCGGGTGGCGGGCAGGACCTGGTGGACCTGCCGCTGGCTCTCCGCGCGGGCCGCGAGCTCGGTGCCCCCGATCGTCTGTACCCAGAAGAGCTTGACCAGGGCGATCACCATGATCACGGCGAACGCGGACCGCATGAAGGTGAACCGGCGCTCGGTCGAGTTGGTGGTGAGGACCCGGCCGAACCGGTTCGGTGGCCGTCCGACGCCCGGTGCGGTGGCGCGCGGGTCACCCGAGGTAGCCCGGCGTCCCGCTTCCGGGGTGCGTCGTTCGGTCATCTCGGGGGCCTTTCGGGTGGGGGTGCTAGAAGGGTTGTCCGGGCACCGGGGCGAGCGTCGCGGCACCGTCACCGGGAGCCGTCGGGGCGGGCGGCGCGGCCGGGGGGCGCCGGGTCGGGGGCGGGGCCCGCCTCGGCGGCGGGGGCCGGCGGGGCCGGCTCGACCATGGGGGACGGCGGCGCCACCGGGGACGGCGGGCCGGCGAGCGGCGGGTACGGAACGGGGGCGACACCGCGGGGGGTGCGGTCCTGCGGCGCCTGTGCGGGCGGCGCGTCGAACGCGTCCCGGTCGGACGACCTCGACCGCTCGGACGCTACCGGAGCGGGCTGGAGCGGCTTGATCGGCGCGCCGAGCTTTGCTTCGGGCTCCCCCACGATCTCGATGACGCCGTCGGATCCCCTGGTGAGGATCGGCGCGCTGGCGACGCCGACCATGCCCAGCTTCTCGGCGCGCTGCGCGAGCACCTCGGCCGAACGGGCGCGCTCGTTGGACGCGCGGAGCGCCTCCATCCGCTCGACGAGTTCGACGTTGGCGTCGCGCGCGTTCTTGAGGTCGTAGGTGTCCTGGGTGGTCTGGGCTGACAGCAGGAGGGTGCCGCCGACGCCGGCGCCGATGAGGAGGAGGAGGACGACGACGAAGGGCACCCTGGCGGCCAGCTCGGCCGGACTCAGACGTTCCGCGGGGACGACCACGGTGCGACGGCCGCGGACGGAGCGCGTGACGGGCCTGCGTCGTAGGCCGACGGCCCGTCCCGCTCCGGCGGGGGCGTCGGCGTCCGGGCCGGGGGCCGGGCGGGTGTCGAGCCCGTCAACGGTGCCGGGCGTGTCGATCGTGCTCGTCATGGGGTTCTCCCGTCGATACGCCGGACGCAGCGCACCCGGACCGAGGCCGAGCGCGGGTTGTGGTCGATCTCCTCCTGCGAGGCCTTCTCCGCTCCCCTGGTGACGGCCTCGAACTCGGGGCCGTGGCCGGGCAGCTCCACCGGCAGGCCCGCCGGGGTGCGGGAGGCGGTGCGGGTCGCGAGTTCGCGCTTGACGATCTTGTCCTCGAGGGAGTGGTACGCCATGAAGACCGCGCGACCGCCGAGCCGCAGGAGGTCGAGGTAGCCGGGCACGGCGTTCTCGACGGCCTCGAGTTCGGCGTTGACCTCGATGCGCAGGGCCTGGAACACGCGTTTGCCGGGGTGGCCACCGGTCCGGCGGGCGCCCTGGGGGATCGTGTCGTAGAGCAGTTCGACCAGCTGTGAGCTGGTGACGATGGGATCGGTGTCGCGCCGGCGGACGATCGCTGCCGCGATCTGCCGGGCGAAGCGCTCCTCGCCGTACACCCGTAGGATCCGGGCGAGCTCGTCGCGCGGGTACTCGGCGAGGATGTCGGCGGCGGTCGGCCCGGTGGTGGGGTCCATCCTCATGTCGAGCGGCGCGTCCACCGAGTACGCGAAACCGCGCTCGGCGACGTCGAGCTGCATCGAGGAGACGCCGAAGTCGAGGAGGATGCCGTCGATCGCCGGGCCGGCGTCGTCGCGCGCGTCCGGGGGCAGCGCCGCGGTCACGGCGCCGAAGTCGTCGAAGCGGGCGTGGACGGGCGTGAAGCGGTCGCGGTACGCGGTGAGCCGGCGTGTCGCCATGTCGAGCGCCTCGGGGTCACGGTCCACGCCGAGCACACGCAGCTCGCCGAACTCGGCCAGCAGGTGGGAGGAGTGTCCGCCGAGACCGAGGGTGCCGTCCACGATGACGGGAGCGCGCCCCTCCTCCGCGGCGGCCTCGACGACGGGCCGGAAGAGCTCGATCGTGCGCTCGAGGAAGACGGGGACGTGCCCGGAGCGCGTGGCGTCGCGATCGGCATCGGGCCGTTCTGCCATCTCGCCTCCTTGCGTCCGGTCGTCGGTGCTCCGGCGGTTGTGGTGGAGCCCCCTGGTCCCCGTCCGGTACCCACCTGGCGTTGGGGAAGTACGTCAGGGTGGTGCCGGGCAGGGGCCGGGGGGCTCCGTCCGTCGTGCTCTCGTGTGCGTTCTCGTCCTCCCTCTCCCGGGATCAGAACTCGATCCCGAGCGAGGTGCCCTCCATCTCGGAGAACACGGGTAGGTTCTCCGCGCTGTAGCGGTCCCACGCCTCGGCGTCCCAGACCTCGAGACGCTCCCCGAGGCCGTTGACGACGCAGTCCTTGTCGAGACCCGCGTAGTTCCGCTGACTCGCGGGGATGGAGATCCGTCCCTGCGAGTCCAGTTGTTGGACTTCCGCGCCGCTCACCAGGAGCCGGAAGAACGCCATGTGCCTCTCGCTGAGGTTGGCGGTCGGCCGGACCTTTCTGACCAGCGCGTCGAACTCGTCTTCAGGGAAGACCGAGAGCGTGTTGGTGAACCACCCACACACCACCACCCCGTCCGCCAGGCCGGGCCTGAATCTGGCGGGGATCGTCAGCCGCCCCTTGTCGTCGAGCTTGGGACGGTGGGTCCCGTACCCGACGAAGGCTCGTTCGCGTCCGGAGTCGACGGGATCGGTGTCGGTCACCCGCCACCTCCTGGGGTCCAGGCCCATCGAGCTCCTTACGTGCCCCACTGTACCCCACAACGCCCCACAAACAAGGCCTGCGCCCCACTTCTCCCCACCGTCTTACATCACTGCACTTCAGACGGTTTCCGCCTCGTCGACGCGGCCGACCCCCGGCCGCCGAGCCCGCGTCACGAACCGCACATTCTGCGACTTACTGAGGCTGATGTGACTGAAGTAGCCCATGAGACGGTCACAGCCGCGACGGTGGGGAATGGTGGGGCCACGGGGTGGGGCGTGGTGGGGCCCCGGGGTGGGGAGGGGTGGGCGCGCAGCCGCCCGGCCCGCTCAGCCGCCCGGCCCGCTCAGCCGCCCGGCCCGCTCAGCCGCCCGGCCCGCTCAGCCGCAGCCGCACGCCAACATGGCGTCTCGCGCGCACCGCGGGGGGTGCGAGACGCCATCCCCGGGAGCGGCTGCGTGCTCGGCGTACATCCGCGCGAGCGAGACGCCAGGGCCGGGGGCGGCTCCAGGCTCGGCGTTAAGACCCGCCGGCGAGACGCCGACTGCGCGAGCCGCTGCCGGCGAGCCGCGGGGCCGACGGCCCTCGGGCCGGTGGGCCTCGGGCCGGTGGGCCGGTGGGCCGGTGGGCCGGTGGGCCGGTGGGCCGCGGAGCCGGCGGGCCCGGAAATGAGTGAAGGGGTGAACGCTGGTGCGCTCACCCCTTCATCTGAAGCGTGGTGGTCGGCCCGGAGGCCGTCGATCGATCAGGGGCCCTGCTCGAAGCGACGACGGAAACGGTCCTCCATCCTCGAGGAGTAGGACCGACCGTCGGAGGACTTGGAGGAGGCCCGCCCGGCCCCGGGGACACGCGGCCCGCCCGGGTTCTTGACCCCCGGCGCACCCGCGGACGGCGTAGAACGCAGCGCGAGCACCCCGGCCGCGAACATGACGAGGAATCCGACGAGGCTCAGCACGGGGAAACCGCCCGGCTTGACGTCGAGGGCCAGACCACCGATGAGAAGTGCCACACCGAGGACGGCGAGCGCCACGACCAGGCCCGCGGGACGCCGGGCGCCACTCGCGCCGGTCTTACGGACGGACGACGCGAACTTGGGGTCGTCGGCGTAGAGCGCGCTCTCGATCTCCTTGAGCATGCGCTGCTCGTGCTCGGACAGGGGCACTTCGACCTCCTTCAGATGCTCGTGATGACGAGCGTGGCCGGCTCGGTCGGTTCGCACCGACCGCGGACGGTGATCAGCCGGTCAGGGTTCTCCCCATCATACGAGGGCAACGCGGCCGGGACCACCGGGATTCCCCTGGACGGGCCAGGGGGCCGGTGGGTCCGCGGCGGGGCGGGTCAGGCCGCGGGGCCCAGGACGCCCAGGCGCTGGTCCACCAGGTCCATGAAGCGGCCCACCGCCCACAGGAAATCGTCCGCCATGCGGGCCGAGATCGTCCGCGGGAGCCCGTCCTCGACGGCGGCCGCGAGAGCGGAGTACCCGCCGAGGGCGGTCGCCCACTCGCCCAGCTCCGGCACCTCCGCCGCGAGCCGGTGCCAGACATCGACCGGACCGCGACGCCGTGGCCCCGGGGCGAGCAACGCGCCGGCGGCGCACCTGGCGGCGCGGTACGCCTCGACGAAGCGCTCCGACGGGTCGGCCGCCGCGATCGCGCGGCCACGGTGCACCTCGGCGCGGCCGGCGCGCCCGAGGGGCCCCACGGCACCCCCGCGGGACGACCGCGTCCTGCTCGTGGTCCGCGTCTCCCTCATGTCCATCTGCTGCACCTCCGCCTCCTGCATCTCCGCGTCTGCGCGCACGGTATCGCCGGGGTACGACACATCCCGGCGCCCCGGATCCGCGCCCGTGATGAAATGGGGTGGATGGACACCGTGATCACCCGGCTGGACGCCGCCGACTTCCGAGACCGACTGCCCGAGGCTCTGGGGGTCTACGTCGACGCCATGGGCTATCCGTCGCAGGTGATCCGCTCCCGGGCGGCCGCCTGGATGGAGCACAGCTACCGCGACGGCTGGTCCGGGGTGGCCGCGTTCGAAGCCCCGCGTCGACGTCTGCTCGGACAGTCGAGGGGCCCTCTGGTCGCGATCTGTTACGGCTACCACGGTGCGCTCGGCCAGTGGTGGTACGAGCAGGTTTCCCGGGGATTGCGCGACCGGGGCCGGGAGCTCCCGTCCGACTACGTCGAGCTGACCGAGCTACACGTCTCGCCCACCCACCAGGGCCGCGGTATCGGCGGGACCCTACTGCGCAAATTCCTCGCGGACCGGCCGGAGAGCAGGGTGCTGTTGTCGACCCCCGAGATCGAGGGCGAGGACAACAGCGCGTGGCGGTTGTACCGGTCGCTCGGCTTCACCGACGTGCTGCGGTCGTATCGCTTCGAGGGTGACGCCCGGCCGTTCGCGGTGCTGGAGCGTCCGCTGCCGCTTCCCGGCCCGGGGACCGTCGAGTGAGCTCGCGTCATGACGTGGTGGTGATCGGCTCGGGCCACAACGGGTTGGTCTGCGCCGCCTATCTCGCCCGCGCCGGGCACGACGTCCACGTGGTGGAGAAGGACACCGTGATCGGTGGCGCCACCTCCACGGTGGAGAGGTACCCCGGCCACCGGACCGATCGCGGGTCGTCCGCGCATCTCATGATCCGGCACACCGGCATCTCGGAGGAGCTGGACCTCGCGTCCCACGGACTGCGCTACATCGACTGCGATCCCTGGGGGTTCGCGCCCGCTCCGCCCGGGTCCGGCGCGCCGCCGATCGTCTTCCACCGCGACCTCGACGCGACGTGCGCCAGCATCGCCGCCGCCTGCGGGGACGCGGATGCCGACGCGTACCGCGAATTCGTCCGGCGGTGGGACGTCCTCGCGGGACGCATGATGAAGGGCTTCTCCGTGCGGCCCACCGCGCCGGGGCTCGGGTCGGCGTTCCTCGGGGCCGAGGACCTGCGCGACCCGTTCGGCACGGCCCAGACGTTCCTGTCCTCCGGTGACGCGCTCCTGGACTCGATGTTCGACTCCGAGCGACTCAAGGCCGCGCTGTCGTGGTTCGGGGCCCAGTCCGGTCCGCCGATGTCGCACCCCGCCACGGCCCCGATGATCGGATTCGCGGCGCTGATGCACCGGATTCCGCCCGGGCGTGCGGTCGGTGGATCGGGGGCGCTCGCTGACGCACTGACGTCGGCGATCCGGGCGCACGGCGGCACGGTCACCGCCGGCGCGGGCGCCACCGCGATCCGCCGCTCGGGTCCGGGCTGGCGCGTCGACACCGAGGGCGGGGACTCCCTCCACTGTTCGACGGTGGTGGCGGCGTGCCACGTCCACACGACCCTCGACCTCCTCGAGCACGAACTGCCCGCGACGACGGTGGCCGGGTGGCGACGGCGGATCCGCCCCGGCTTCGGACTGGGGATGGTCGTCCGGCTGGGCACCACCGACCTGCCGCGCTATCCGGGCGTGCCCACCGAGACCAGCGCCCACGGGCTGCAGCTGCTCGTCACCGACCGGCGACACCTCGACCGGCGCTACGGCGTCGCCGCCGCCGGTGGGCTCGACGCGGACCCCGCCGTCCTGGCCATGAGTTTCAGCTCGCTCGACCCCTCCCTCGCTCCGGCGGGCCGGCACGAGCTCACCCTCTGGTCGCAGTGGCACCCACGCCATCTCGCCGACGGGCGGGGCTGGTCCGAGGCGGGGTCCGCGGAGGCCGACCGCATCATCGCCGCGGCGGACCGGTTCGCCCCGGGCCTGGCGGACTCGATCGTCCACCGTCACGTCCAGACCCCGGAGGACCTGGAGACCGAGCTCGGGCTGCTCGGCGGGAACGTCATGCACGTGGAGATGTCGCTGGACCAGATGCTGCCGATGCGCCCGCACCCCGACCTGCGCGGCCACGCGGTCCCGGGCGCCGACGGGGTGTTCCTGGCCGGGGCGTCCACCCACCCCGGCGGAGGCGTCATCGGCGCCAGCGGCAGGACGGTGGCGCGGCTCGTCGGACGTAGGCTCGGCAGGTCGGCGCTATGGCGTCGGGGAGTACGGGCAGAATGACCGCCGTGACCGTGCCCCGACCGCTCCGGCGCCCCACGACCGCGCGCTCCACGACCGTGCGCCCCTCAGCCGCCTCCGGCCGCTCGCGGCTGCCGCGACGGGTCGCGGGCCTCACCACGCTGGCCGCCCTCCTGATCGTGCTCACCGGGTGTCTCCAGCTCAACGCCCAGATGAGCGTCCGCAAGGACGACACCGTCTCCGGCCGCATCCTCATCGCCGGCGATCAACCGGAGCAGGCGGCGGCCCTCGAGCGGCTCGGCGCGCCGTCCGGCCTCGAGCAGAAGGTCCGGATCACGCCCTACTCGGCGGACGGGTTCACCGGCCGGGAGATCTACTTCACCCAACTGACGTTCGCGGAGATGGACACGCTCACACTGGCGATCGACATCGAGGGCGCCCGCCCCTACACGCTCGGGTTCCGCCGCAGCGGTGACACGGTGTCGTTCAGCGGCGCGATCGACCTGTCGATGCTCCCGGCCGATCGCGCCGGGTCGACGACGACGCGGGTCGACCTGACGTTCCCCAACCGCATCAGCGAGACCAACGGGACCGTCGGAGCGGGGAATTCCGTGAGCTGGACGCCGGCGCCGGGCTCGATCACCCGGATGCAGGCCTCGTCCTCGTACCCCGACCCCGCCACCCGCGGCTTCGCCGTGTGGATGATCGTGGGCATCGGCGCCGCCCTGCTGGTGTCCATCGGGACGATCCTGGCCGCGCGGACCGCGAGGGCCCGCGCGGACCGCCTGGTGCGCTGAGGCGGTCAGATCCGGCTGGCCGCCACCCCGGGCGCGGGCGCCATCGACAGGTTCGTGAGGACCTCGCGGGTCGCCCGCGAGAAGTTGAGGGTGTTGAAGTGCAGACACGGCACGCCCTCGGCGATCAGCCGCTCACACATCCGGGTGGTCAGGTCGATCCCCACCTCGCGCACCGCCTCGCGGTTCTCCTCCGGCCCGTCCCCCGCGGCGGTCCGGAGCCGCTCGGCCAGGTCGTCGGGCAGCGCGCACCCCGACAGCTCGACCATCCGCTTGACCTGCCGCAGGCTG
Source organism: Dietzia maris (assembly GCF_036287335.1). Taxonomy (NCBI): domain Bacteria; kingdom Bacillati; phylum Actinomycetota; class Actinomycetes; order Mycobacteriales; family Dietziaceae; genus Dietzia; species Dietzia maris. Next base: position 1,364,679 of record NZ_CP143053.1, on the reverse strand, counting down.
GTGACCGGCATGAGACCGGGGATGATGGGCTTGTCGCCCTGCTCCGGATCGGCCGCGACGGCGCGGTCCCGCAGGCGCAGGTAGTGCTCGACGTCCCAGAACATCTGCGTGATGGAGTACTCGGCACCCGCGCGCAGCTTGCCGACCAGGACCTCGGTGTCGTGATCGAGGTCGCGCGCCCGGTAGTGCCCCTCGGGGAACGACGCCACGCCCACGTGGAAGTCCCCCACCTCGTGGATCAACCGGACGAGCTCCTCGGCGTAGCGCAGTCCCTCCGGGTGCGCCGTCCACTCCCCCAACGGGTCCCCGGGCGGGTCCCCGCGGAGCGCGAGGATGTTGGACACCCCCACCTCCCCGTACATGCGGATCATGTCGGCGAGCTCGGCCACCGTGTGCCCGACCGCCGTCAGATGGGCGATCGGGACCAGGTCGGTCTCCCGGACGATGCGCTCGACCACGCGGACGGTCCGGTCACGCGTCGACCCGCCGGCCCCGTACGTCACCGAGACGAACGCCGCGCCGAGCTCGGAGAACACGGAGGCCGCGCGCCACAGGCGCTCCTCAGCGGCCTCGTCACGGGGTGGGTAGAACTCGACGGAGAACGGCACCCTCGGGGTGGTCGACGTCGCGATCCTCTCCACGATGCTCGGGTGCCGGCCGCCGTCCGTCGGGTCTGGGTCGGGTAGCTGGGTCACCCGACCAGGGTAGCCCGACACGCGTCCGGTCCGGCCGCCGCCCGACGACTAGGATCGTCGTCGACGAGGGCGGCCGGACCGGACGCCCGGAAGGGATGGTGCCCGTGGTCATGGCGACCCGCCCCGACGACGGAGGACGCGTCCTCGCCACGCTCCGCCGCCACATCGAGGGACGCCGCACGGTCGTCGCCGCGGTCGACGAGCGGGTGGACCGGCTGGCCGGGCTCCTGTCGGACTTCGTGCTCGACGGCGGCAAGCGCATGCGGCCCCGGTTCGCACTGGCCGGGTGGGCCGCGTCCCGGCCCGACGCCGGCCCGGCGCCCGAGGAGGTCGTGACCGCCTGCGCCGCCCTCGAACTGATCCAGGCGTGCGCCCTCGTCCACGACGACATCGTCGACGCCTCCGACACCCGCCGCGGCCGTCCCACCGTGCACCGCGCGATCGAGTCCGCGCACCGCCGGGACGGGTGGGACGGCGACGCCGCCCGCTACGGGATATCGCAGGCGATCCTCGTGGGCGATCTCGCGCTGAGCTGGGCCGACGAGATGTTCGTGACGTCCGGCGTCGACCCGGCCGCGCTGGGCCGGGCGCTCGGCCCGTGGCACGCCATGAAGACCGAGGTCCTGTCCGGCCAGATGCTCGACATCCTCGCCGAGGCGTCCGGGGCCACGGACGAGCAGACCCCCGCCCGGGTGAACCGCTTCAAGACCGCGGCCTACACCGTCGAGAGGCCGCTGCACATCGGGGCCGAACTCGCCGGCGCGACCGACGAGACGGTCGCCGCGCTGAGGGAGTTCGGCGTCGCCGTGGGCCAGGCCTTCCAGCTGCGTGACGACCTGCTCGGGGTGTTCGGCGACCCGGAGGTCACCGGTAAGCCGTCCGGGGACGACCTCCGTGAGGGCAAGCGCACCCTCCTGCTCGCCCGCGCGATGACCCTCGCGCCCGGCGAGGACGCGCGCTTCCTCGCCGGAGTCCTGGGCACCGAACCCGACGGCCCGACGCTCGAACGGGCCCGCGCCGTCCTCGTGGACTCCGGGGCGGTCGCCTCCGTGGAGACCGAGATCGAGGAGCTGACCGCCCGCGCGCTGGACGCGATCGCCTCGGACGCGATCAGCGCACACGGGCGGGACATGCTGCGGGACCTCGCGGAAGCCGCGACCCGCCGGCGGGCCTGACCCGTGCCCGCAGCCACCGGACACCGACCGGAGCGGGACTCCTCGTCGTCGTCACGCCCGCCCACCCGGGCCACCGCGGCGGTGGGCTCCGCCCGGGCCGCCCTGACCGGCCCGTCCGGTCCCGCGCTGTGGCGGGGCGTCCTCGGTGCCGCGCTGCTCACGGTCTCCGGCTTCGGCGCCGGCGCGCTGCCGGTCGACGGCGGCCCCGCGGTCGCGATCGGCCTTCCCGGTTTCACGTTCGGTCACGGTGAGGTCCTGGCCCTCGTCCTGTGCTGGGCGGGCGTCGCGCTCCTGGTCACGTCGTGGCTCTCGCTCGGCCCCCGGGCGGTCTCCGGACGGCTCCCCACGCGCGACGCCGCGTGGGCCACCGCGCTGTGGTCGCTGCCGCTGCTGCCCGCCGTCCCCCTGTTCAGCCGCGACGCGTGGTCGTACCTGGCGCAGGGCGCCATGACCGCCGCGGGCGTCGACCCGTACGAGTACGGGCCCGAGGCCAACCCCGGCCCGTTCACCACCGAGGTCAGCTCCGACTGGCAGTCCACCGCCACCCCCTACGGCCCCCTGCACCTGCTCCTCATGCGCGGCGTCGTGGCACTGTCGGGCGGGCATCCCGCGGTGGGCGTGCTGATCCTGCGCGTGCTGGTGCTCATCGCGCTGGCCGGGCTCGTCGCGCTCGTGGCGGCGGCTGCTCGGCGCGCCCGGGTCGATGCGGGCGCGGCCGTGTGGATGGCCGGCGCGTCACCACTGACGGTCATCCACCTCGCGGGCGGACTGCACAACGAGATCTTCCCCCTGGTGGCGTGCCTCGCGGCGGTCGTGCTCACCCTCGACCGGCGCTACGCGTGGGCGGGGGCCGCGATCGGCCTCGCGGTGGCGTTCAAGGCCACCGCCGTGATTGTCGCGCCGTTCCTACTGTGGATCGCCCTCGACCGGCGCCGGCGACTGCAGGGCTCCACGCGGCCTCTTCCGCGGCCGCCCGGGAGTCCCCTCGTGGGCGCGATCCTCGACACGGTCGTCGCCGCGGGCGCGGCGGTCGTCGTGTTCGCGCTGGCCACCCTGGCCGCGGGCACGGGCCTCGGCTGGGTGGACGCCATCTCCGTCTCCGACCGGGTCATCAACTACCTGAGCGCGCCGACCGCCGTGGCCCACCTCGTCCACGCCGCGTTCGACACCCCCGGCTTCGAGGACGTCCTCGCCGTGACCCGGCAGGTGGGGCGCGTGGTGCTCGCGGTGGCGCTGGTCGTGGTGTGGTGGCTGTACCGCCGGGACACCCGCTCGGCGCTGCGCGGCATCATGGTCGCACTACTGGTCTTCGTGGTACTCAACTCACTGTCCTGGCCGTGGTACCACGTGTGGGTGGCGGCGTTCTGGTTCGTCGCCCGGCCCGGCCCGCGCGCGACGACCGCGGCGGTCGGCGTGACCGTCTTCCTCGTCATGGCGATCGGCCCCAACGGCTCGACCAGCCTCTACAGCCCCACGCTCGTCGGGGCCGCCCTCGTGGCGTCCGCCGCCGCGGCGTGGTGGTGGTGGCGTGCGACCGCCGCGGAACGGACCGAGCCCGGACCCGTCAGAACGCCATCGCCTGCGCGCGACGCATGACCTCCCGCGCGCGGTGGCCGTGGAGCGCGTCGGCCGGGCGGCCGGGCAGGCTGTCGTCCTCGGTGAACAGCCACCGCAGGATCTCCTCGTCCCGATAACCCCCGTCCCGCAGGACGGCGATCAGTCCCGGGAGGAACCGCACGACCTCGTCGTCGTCCAGGAAGACGGCCGGGACCACGACGACGCCCGCGCGGCGGACGGCGAGCAGTGTCCCGTCGCGCAGCAGATCGTGCACACGGGTCACCGGGATTCCGAGGCGCTCGGAGACCTCGGGCAGGTTGATGGTCTCGGCCCCGGCGGGCAGGACGTCGTCGCAGTGCGGAACGGTACTCACCCCTCCCACGTTAGCCCCCGGGCCGCGTCGGGACGTCTCCGGACGTACCGCGGACGGGGCGGGAGGGGCAGAATGGACGATATGAGCACTTACGACGGGCAGCCCCCCGGACCAGGCACCCTGCTCGACGGGCGCTACCGGCTCGACGCCGTGATCGCCCGCGGCGGCATGTCCACGGTCCACCTGGCCACGGACGAGCGGCTCGACCGTCACGTCGCCGTCAAGCTGCTCGACCCCACCCTCGCCGGCGACCGCGCGTTCGTGGACCGGTTCACGCTCGAGGCCCGGTCGGCGGCGCGCCTGTCCGATCCGGGGATCGTCCAGGTCTTCGACCAGGGCGTCGAGGCGGGGACCGCGTTCCTCGTCATGGAACTGGTGCCCGGCGGCACGCTACGGGAACTGCTCGACGAGCGCGGGCCGATGCCGCCCTACGCCGCGGCCGCCGTGCTGCGCCCGTTGCTCGGCGCGCTCCGCGAGGCCCACGCCGCCGGCCTCGTTCACCGGGACATCAAGCCGGAGAACGTCCTGATCTCCACGTCCGGCCCAGTCAAGCTGGCCGACTTCGGCCTGGTGCGCGCGGTCGCCGAGTCGCGCGCCACCTCCAGCAGCGTGGTCATGGGCACCGCCGCGTACCTCTCCCCCGAGCAGATCTCCGGCGCCGACACGGACCCGCGCTCCGACCTGTACTCCCTGGGCGTTCTGACCTACGAGATGCTCACCGGGGAGCCGCCGTTCAGCGGCGACAACAACATCGCGGTGGCCTACCGTCGCCTCGACACCGACGTCCCCGCGCCGTCCGACCAGTCCGACACCGTCGCCGAGGACCTCGACCACCTGGTCCTGCGCGCAACCCGCCGCAGCCGCGAGGACCGCTACGCCGACGCCGACGAGATGCTGCGCGACCTCGACCGCGCCGCCAGGATCGGGCGGTTCCCCGACTACGTCGTCCCCGCGCCGAGGCAGTCCTCGTGGACGCGGGCCCGGGCGAACGCCGCGCGCGCCACCCCGGGCGGGGAATCCGAGTTCGACGCCGCCGACCGCGAGAGCGGCGAGGCCCTGCGCCGCGGCGACGGTCCGACGCCCACCCGGGTCCAGACGCGTGCCGACCTCGCCCCGGCGCCCCCGGCCGGCGGCCCCGGCACGCACGCCGGCCCCGCCGAGCCCGCCCGCGCACCGCGCGCCGAGGTGGAGGCCGCGCCCGACCGCGACATCATCCGGCCGCGCCGACAGCGCGGCATGTTATGGCTCATCGTGGTGCTCGCCGCCGCGATCGGACTGGCCGTCGCCGGCTGGTGGCTCGGCTCGGGGCGGTTCGTGGAGGTGCCCTCCGTCCAGGGGATGTCGGTGGGCCAGGCCACCGACGCGGTCAACGCCGTGGGGCTCGCGGCCGCGACGCGCGACGCCTTCAGCAACGACGTCCCCCCCTCCGGCCTGGTGGGCACCGACCCCGCGGCGGGTGAGAAGGTGCCCCGCGGGGACACCGTCGCCGTGTTGGTGTCGGTGGGGCGCCCGGTGGTGCCCGAGGTGGGTGCGAACCGCACCGTCGACGCCGTCTCGGCCGCCCTCCGTGAGAACTCGCTGGAGCCGGTGCGCGGCGGCACCGAGTACTCCGACTCGGTGCCAGTCGGCCAGGTGGTGTCGCTGCAGCCCGGCGCGGGCACGACCGTCGACGTGGGCACGCGCGTGGCCATGATCACCAGCTCCGGGCCGGCGCCGGTGGCCGTGCCGGAGGTGGTGGGCCTGGCCGAGGACCAGGCGCGCGCCGCCCTCGAGGGCGCCGGGCTCGCCGTGTCGCAGGTCAGGAGGGTGTACGACGACGAGGTGGACGGTGGCCTGGCCGTGGGCACCGACCCGGACGCCGGGACCGACGTGTCCCGCGGCGACGGGGTCGTCCTGCTGGTCTCCAACGCACTGACCGTGCCCGACATCAGGGACGTGCCCGTCGACGAGGCGACCGACGTGCTCGAGAAGGCCGGTTTCACGGTCGTCCTCGAGTCGCCCGTCACCGATCGTCAGGTCGCCGACGGTCGGGTGGTCCGTACCGAGCCGCCGGCCGGGACCCGCCTCGACCCGTCGGGCGCCGTGCTGCGGATCGTGCCGTCGGACGCGGTGACCGTCCCGGTCGTGCTGGGCTCACGCGCGTCCGACGCCCGCCAGCGACTGCAGGAGGCCGGGCTGCGCGCCACCATCGACGCGGGGACGTCGAGCGGCATCGTCTACGGCCAGACCCCGCTGCCCGGCCGGGTGGTGGCCCGGGGCAGCGAGGTCGAGATCGACGCCCTGGGCTGACGCGTCGCGCCGGCGGCCGGGCCCGACGCGTCAGTGGCGCAGCATCTCCGCGACCAGGTAGGCCAGCTCGAGCGACTGCTGGGTGTTGAGCCGCGGGTCGCAGGCCGTCTCGTACCGGCCCGCCAGATCCAGGTCGGAGATGTCCTGGGCGCCGCCGAGGCACTCCGTGACGTCCTCGCCGGTCAGCTCGATGTGGATCCCGCCCGGATGCGACCCGAGCGCGTGGTGCACCTCGAAGAAGCCCTGGACCTCGTCGATGATCCGGTCGAAGTGGCGGGTCTTGTAGCCGTTCGACGTGGAGTGCGTGTTGCCGTGCATGGGATCGCACTGCCAGATCACCTTGTGCCCGGTCGCCTCGACCGCGCGGACGATCGGCGGGAGCGCCTCTCGGACCTTGTCGTTGCCCATGCGGGAGACCAGGGTCAGTCGGCCCGGCCGGTTGTGAGGGTCGAGCTTCTCGACGTACTCGACCGCGAGCTCGGGCGTCGTGGTGGGCCCGATCTTCAGTCCGATGGGGTTCTGGATGAGCGAGGCGAACGCCACGTGGGCGTCGTCGATGCCGCGGGTGCGCTCCCCGATCCACAGGAAGTGGGCCGACAGGTCGTACAGGCCCTGCTCGGCGTCTCCGGTGAGTCCCGTCCCGTCATCGGCCAGGCGCAGCATCGCCCGCTCGTAGTCCAGGACGAGGGCCTCGTGGGAGGAGAAGATGTCGGCGGACCGCAGGTTCGCGTCGGAGACGCCGCACGCGTCCATGAAGCGCAGGCCCCGGTCGACCTCCGCGGCCAGGGCCTCGTAGCGGGCGCCGGCCGGCGAACCGGCGACGAACTCCATGTTCCACTCGTGCACGCGGTGTAGGTCGGCGGTGCCCGACGCCGTCAGGGACCGGACGAGGTTCATCGCCGCGGCCGCGTTGGCGTAGGCGCGGACCAGGCGGGACGGGTCGTGCTCACGTGCCGCCTCGTCCGCCTCGAGGCCGTTGACCATGTCACCCCGGTAGGACAGCAGTCCGCTGCCGTCGCGGTCGGCGGACCGGGGCTTGGCGTACTGGCCGGCGATGCGACCGACCTTGACCACGGGCATCGAGGCGCCGTAGGTCAGCACGACCGACATCTGCAGGAGCGTGCGGATGACGCCCTTGATGTGGGGCTCGGTGTTGGCCTCGAACGTCTCGGCGCAGTCACCGCCCTGCAGCAGGAACGCCCGACCGTGGGCCACGTCCGCCAGGCGATCCGAGAGGTGCTCGACCTCGGAGGCCACGCAGATCGGCGGGACGCTCTCGAGGACCTTGCGCATGGCGGCGGCGTGCTGCGGGTCCCACGACGGCTGCTGCAGCGCCGGCCGGGAGAGCGCATCGGCCAACTGCCTGTCGAGATCCGCGGAGAGCGGCGGCAGGTCGGGGAGTTGCGCGATGTCGACGTCGACTATCCAGTTGCTCACCCCGGCGACGATACGCCACCGCGCGCGGGCGAGGCCTCAGAGACCCAGGTGGGGCGCCTGCTCGGCGATGGCCCGGAACCGCATCGCCACATGGCGGGCGTCACCGAGTGCGTCGTGCGCGCCCCCGGGGTGCGCCGGCAGATCCGGCCGGCCGGCGAGCTCCCACAGTTGGCGGACGTCGCGGGTGAACTTGGGCATCGCCGCCGGGAGCTTCGTCATGTCGCCCCACAGCTGGCACACCGCGACGTGGTCATAGGCGCCGATCCACGCCCACATCTCGACCGGGCCGGTGGGCCGGGCCGTGACGAAGTCGTAGAGCTCGTCGCGGATCCGGGCCCTCGACATCCACGCCGCGGACGACGGGTTGGGGAGTTTGGGCAGGACGTTGCGGCGGACCCACGGGCCGGCCGTCGACGAGTCGAACTCGGTGGACACCGCGTAGAACTCGCGACCGTCCTCCGCGACGACCCCTACCGACACCAGGTCGATGGTCGTGCCGTCCTCGATGAATTCGCAGTCGTAGAAGTACCGCACCTCGTCAGCGCTGCCCGTCGACGGGCTGGTCGAGCAGGTTGTGCCCCGACTCGCGCACCGCCTGGTAGCGCTTCTTCATGTCCGCGCCGTAGATGTCGTGGACGTACTCCTGGCCGGTGAGTGCCTGGATGCGACGCATGAGCTCGTCGGTGACCTCGCGCTCGGCCGCCCGGTCGCCCTCACGGCCGGCCCACGGCGAGAGGTCGAGCGGCTCGCCGAGCATCACGCGGACCTCGGTGCGCGGGAAGAAGCGGAACCTGGTCGCCTTGCGGACGTACTCGCCGGTGCCGGAGACCCCGACGGGGATGATCGGCACGCCCGCGCGCAGCGCCAGCCGGGCCGGCCCGGTCTTGCCCCGGTAGAGCCTTCCGTCCGGGGAACGGGTGCCCTCGGGATAGATGCACAGGATGCGCCCGGACGACAGGACCTCGAGACCGGCGTCCAGCGCCGCCTGTGCGGCGTCGGCGTTGGTGCGGTCGATCGGGTACTGCCCGGAGCCGGCGAAGAACCACCGGCTGAGCATCCCGCGGATGCCGGTTCCCGTGAAGTAGTCATTCTTGGCCAGGAACGTCACCCGGCGCGGCAGGAGCAGCGGGGTGAACAGCCAGTCCGCGACCGACTGGTGGTTGCCGACGAGGAGAGCGGCCCCCCGGGCCGGGAAGTGCTCGCGTCCCGTCACGACCCGCCGACTCGTCACCCGGAGGAACGGGCCGATGAGCACGTACTTGAACAGGTAGTACAGCAACGCGGTCCCCGGTCCTCTCGTGGTGGCAATCGACGAATGCGGATACTACCCGGCCGTGTCGGCGGAACCGGTCGGCACGAGGTTCTGCGGCCACAGATCGGGATCCGGGAGAAAGCGTAGCCGGACGCGCCCGGCGCCGGCGTCGAAGGTCGAGTCGACGAGGACGCAGCGGGTCAGCAGCGGCGGCAGGCCAAGAACGGCGCGGAAACCGTCGTGTTCGAGGCGGAGCCGGTCGCCCTGGACCGACGCCGGCGCGGAGGGCGCGTTCGGGACGGCGTACTCGACGCGGTATCCCCCGGCGCCGTCGGGCACCACCTCGGGTCGCACGGCGCCGCGCGCGAGCGCAGCCATCGCGGCCGTCCGTTCCGGCGCGCGGCCGACGACGATCACCTCGAGCGGGCCGGCGAGGAAGCCGGCCACGTCACCGGCGAGCAGCGCGAGCCGGTGCGCCTCCCGGACCCGGGCATCCGCACGGGCGCCGGCGGCCATGGACGCGAAGCGCACGTTCGCCGGCCACCTCGACTCGACGAAAGCGGCCAGTTCCCCGGCCGCGGCGATGCGGCGGACGGCGGCCAGGTCCCCGTCGAGCTCCACCACGACGACGTCCCAGTAACCGGATGCCGCGGCGCGGCGCGCGTACTCCCAGCCGAGCACGGCCGCCAGCGGCGTGTCGCCGCCGGCGGAGAGTGCGGCCAGGACCTCGTCATCCGGGTCGGCGGCGCCGGATCGGAACGCCTCCAACCTCGCGGTCGGGTCGTCCGCGCGAACCTCGACCGGGCCCTCGTCGGAGGTGTCGAGACGGGGGTCGACGGCATCAGGGTGCCCGGTCAGGACCAGGGCGGTCCGCCCGGACTCCGCGAGTAGCTCGCCGGTGACGCCGGCGCGTTCGGCCGGGTCGCCGCCGAGGACGACGACCACACGGGTGTGGTTCACCGGGACTCGGCCCGTCGCTTGAGCTCGCTGAGCGCGTCGCCCAGGATGCGTCGCTGCGCACGGCTGCGCAGACTCCCGATCACCGGCACGGTCAGTGCGATCTCCAGCTCGTAGTCCACCCGCGTACCGGCCTCCACGGGTTCCAGACGATAGGACCCGCGCTGGTCACGCTGCAGCGTCGAGCTCTCGAGGCGCCACTCCACCGAGCGGTGGTCCGCCGACCAGGAGTAGACGAGCACGTACTCGTCGATGATCGCGCCCGCCCGCAGCTGGAACCGCACTCTGTCCGGGCGACCGTCCGCTCCCGTCGACAGCACCTCGGCGGCGTCGATCGACGTGGACCACTCCGGATAGGCCGCGAAGTCGGCGATGACCGCCATGACGTCCGCCACCGACGCGTCGACCACGGTGGAGTCTCTGGTCGGCCAGACCTCGGGGGCGCCGTCGTGCTCGCTCATGCCCTCCAGCTTCACACATCCCGACCCGGGATGCGCCCACGCCGAGTCCTGAGGGTGCCGGTCGCCGTGGTCGCCGTGCCGGGGCGGCGATAGTGTGTGGTCACCGACATACGACGAACGTCACCACCGGGAGGACCCTTTGCGCGAATACGTCGCGGCACCCGCCACCTTCACCGTCCCCGACGACTGGTCCTGCGTTCAGTCGGCCTACGACCGAGCGGAACAGACCCCGGAGAACGTGGCGTTCCTCAAGCCCGTCGGCGGGCGGTGGACGGACGTCACCAACCGTGAGTTCGCCGAGGAGGTCCGCACGGTCGCCCGCGGCCTCGTGGCCCTGGGCGTCCAGGCGGGCGACAGGGTCGCCCTGCTCAGCGCCACGCGCTACGAGTGGAACCTGATCGACTTCGCCATCTGGGCGGTCGGGGCGGTCACGGTGCCGGTGTACGACAGCTCGAGCGCTGACCAGATCCGGTGGATCATGGAGGACTCCGGCGCGAAGCTGATCATCGTCGAGAACGACACCCACGCGGCGACGGCCCGCGAGGGCATCGAGGGGCTCGAGGTCTCCGACGTCCTCGTGATCGACGGCGCCGAACCGGTTCTGGAGACTCTCACCGCCCAGGGCGCCTCGGTCGACGCCTCCGTCCTGGACGAGCGCCGAGCCACGGTGCGGGCCGACTCGCCCGCGACACTCATCTACACCTCCGGCACGACGGGGCGCCCCAAGGGCGTCATGCTCAGCCACCACAACTTCATGTCCGAGACGCTCGCCGTGCTCGAGACGCCCTTCAGCCAGATCCTGCGCATCGACGCGACCTCGGTGATGTTCCTCCCGTTGGCGCACGTGCTGGCCCGCGCGATCACCTATGCCGGCTTCCACGCCGGTGTGACGATCGCGCACTCCTCCGACCTCACCAACCTCGTCGACACCTTCGGCGAGATGAAGCCGCACTACATCCTGGCGGTCCCCCGCGTCTTCCAGAAGGTCTTCAACAAGGCCCGGGCGACCGCCCAGGACGGCGGCACGGTCAAGGCGTGGATGTTCGACAAGGCGGCCGACACCGCCGTGGCGTACTCCAAGGCCAACCGGGGCGATGGCCGCGTGGGTCCGCTCCTCCGGCTGCGCCACGCCCTCTTCTCGAAGCTCGTCTACGCCAAGCTCGTCAACGCCCTCGGTGGACGCTGTGAGGTCGCCATCTCCGGCGGCGCGGCCCTCGGTGACCGGCTGACCCACTTCTTCGACGGCATCGGGGTCAACATCTTCGAGGGCTACGGCCTGACGGAGACGTGCGCCGCGATCACGGTGAACACCCCGGGCCACATGCGCATCGGCAGCGTCGGCCAGCCGCTCCCCGGGTGCGCCGTCCGTATCGCCCAGGACGGCGAGGTCGAGGTGAGCGGCCCCGTGGTGGCCTCCGGCTACTGGCAGAACGAGAAGGCGACCGCCGAGTCCTTCACGGACGGCTGGTTCCGGACCGGCGACCTCGGCTCGCTGGACGAGGACGGCTACCTGTCGATCACCGGCCGCAAGAAGGAGATCATCGTCACGGCCGGCGGCAAGAACGTGGCTCCCAACCAGCTGGAGGACGCCCTGCGCGCCGATCCCCTGGTCGCGGAGGCGGTCTGTGTGGGCGACGGCAAGCCGTTCGTCTCCGTCCTGCTGACCCTGGATCCGGAGGCCCTGGAGCGCTGGAAGTCCCACCACGACAAGTCGGGGTCGCTGTACGAGCTGCTCAAGGACGCCGACATGATCGAGCACCTCGATCAGGCGTTGGCGCGGGCGAACCGCAGCGTGTCGCACTCGGAGTCGATCAAGAAGTACCACGTCCTGCCGGACCAGTTCACCGAGGAGACCGGCGAGCTCACCGCGTCGCTCAAGGTCAAGCGCAACGTGGTGCACCAGAAGTACGCCGAGCAGATCGAGGCCCTCTACGCCTGACGGCGCGGCCTGACGGTCGGGCCGAGCCGGACGGCACGACGGCCCGGACGCGTGCTCTCGCGGGTCACTCCCCCGAGAGCACGCGTTGCATGTCCCGCGCCAGGTCCTCCCACCGCCAGTTCTCGAGGACCCAACGGCGGCCACTGAGCCCCATCGAGGACGCCCGCGGACGGTCCTCGAGCAGCCCGGCCACCGCGTCGACGATCTCGCGCCGCGAGGTCCCGTCCACCACGAGTCCGGTCCGCCCGTCCCGGACCGTCTCCGGCGCTCCCCCGCTACGCCCCGCCACCACCGGTACGCCACACGCCGAGGCCTCGAGGTAGACGATCCCCAGTCCCTCCACGTCCAGCCCGCCGCCGCGCGTGCGGCACGGCATCGCGAAGACGTCGGCCATGCGGTGGTGGTCGACGATCTCGTCCGCGGGGATCCGGCCGGAGAAGATGACCCGGTCCGCCACGCCGTACCGGCGTGCGAGCCCCTCGAGCGTCCGTCTGTACGGCCCCCCGCCGACGACGACGAGGACGGCCCCGGGCACCCGTCGGGCGATCTCCGGCATCGCGCGGATGAGCGCATCCTGACCTTTCCGCGGCACGAGACGGGACAGGCACACGATCACGTCGCGGTCCGCGACCCCGTAGCGGTCCCGGATCGCCCGGCGCCTGACCGGGTCCGGGCGGAACCGTTCCGTGTCGACACCGCCCGGTTGACGCACCAGCCGTGCCCGGGGGCCGAAGGCCGCGGAGACGCGCCTTCGCGTGTAGTCACTGACGTAGGTGATCGCGTCGGTCGACTCCCCGATCACGCGCAGGACCTGACGCGACCCGGGGAGCATCGACCATCCCACCTCGTGCCCGTGGGTACTCGCCACGACCCGCTCCACGGGCCCCTCACGCAGGACCGGGGCCATGGCCGCGAGCGGGGCGGCCGCCCCGAACCAGATCGTCGTCGCCCCGAAATCCGAGGCGAGGCGACGCGCCCGGGCCGCCAGGTCCGGCGTCGGCAGCAACATCTCGGTGGGTACGCGCTCCACGAGATAGGGCTTCGACGCGTCGTACTCGGCGGACTCGGCACCGCGGAACGTCGACGCGAGGACCGCGACCTCGGCGGGGTCGAGGTGGCTCAGGTACGTCTCGAGATAGGACTGGATCCCGCCGGGGCGCGGCGGGTAGTCGTTGGTGATCAGCAGGGTCTTGGTCATCGACTCCGAGCCTGCCACAGCACCTACACCGGCCCCGCGCGACCCGGCACGACCGTGCGCCCCGGGAACGTCACGGGGCCGTCCGCGCGCGGTCAGTACCGTCGGATCGAGTGGATCGGCATAGCGTCGACCCTCTCCAGTCTGACGGGGACGCCGTAGGTCGGGGCGTGCAGCACCAGACCGTCGCCGGCGTACATCCCCACGTGGGTCGCCTCCGGGTAGTAGATGACGAGATCGCCGGGACGGGCGTCCCGCATCGCCACGGGCGCCCCGGAGACCGCCTGCGCCTGGCTCGATCGTGGCAGGGTCTTGCCCTCCCGGGCGTACGACCACACCATGAGCCCGGAGCAGTCGAACTCGTCGGGACCGGTGGCGCCCCACGAGTACGGAGCGCCGAGCCGGGTCAGTGCCACGCGGAGCGCGGCCGAGTTGGCGTCGTCCACGGGCGGGGCGACGTAACCGGCGGGCATCACCGGCCCGCCGACCCACAGGGCCCGCTGCCCGTCCGACAGGGAGTCCACGCGGCGACGTACCTCGTCCATGAGTTCGCGCATCTCGGCCATGCGCCGGTCGAGGTGATCGGCGTGCTCTCGCGCCGCGCGAGCGGAGGCCCGCGCAGCATCCGCGGCCCTGGTGGCGTCATCCCGGAGGCGTGCGGCAGTCTCGGAGGCCGCCCGCGAGGCGTCCAGTGCGCTCGTGGTCGCGCCGGACAGCCGGCGTAGCGCGTCCAATCTGTGCACGAGGTCCCGTGGGCTCTCGGCGAGCATCGCGGCACGGGTCGCGCCCGGGTCGCCACCGCGGTACCTCATGGCGGCGAGGTGGTCGACGAGGGACTGATCCCTCACGGCCGCACCGTCGGCCACCGCGGCTCGGCCGGCGGCTGCCCCGGCGGCCCGCTCGAGGCGATCCCGCTCCCGCTCGGCGCGGTCGAGTTCCGCGCGGGCCAGGTGGAGTTCCTCGCCGAGAGCCCCCGCCGCCTCGGACAGCCGCGCCAACTCGGCCAGGTCCTCGCCCGCCGCGGACACGGAGCCCTCCGGAGCACCGCGCGAGGCGGAGGCCGGCGCATCGACCGCGCTCTCGCTCAGAGTGGGGGGAGCGTCAGCCGCGGGGGCCGCGGTCGTCGTGGAGGCGGCGACGGGAACGGTGGGCTGAGCAGTGGCGGTGGGTTGAGCGGTGACACCGGCGACGGCCAGCAGCACCACGACCGCCGCGGCCGCAGCGGCGGCGACCATGCTCACGCGGGGACGGGGCTTCATCTGCTGTCGTCGGTCTCTCGGATCCGGGGTGCGCCTGGGCTGGGCCGGTCCGAACGCCTGCAGAGGCGTCCGGCTCCCGAGAGGGGATGTTACATACGACACACCCCGCCCGGGGCCGGTACGCGACCGGTCTCAGGCGGGGTGTGCAGGAGTCGGAGAGCCGACCCGCTCAGTAGTAGCGGGTGGCGCCGTAGAACGGCATCGAGTCCAGCGACGCGTAGCTCACGGAGGTACCGGAGTACGGGGCGTGGACGACCTGACCGTTGCCGGCGTAGATGCCGACGTGGGACGCGCCACTGTAGAAGGCGACGATGTCGCCGGGCTGCAGGTCGGACTTGGCCACCGGGGTGCCGCCGCCGATCTGAGCCTGGCTCGTCCGCGGGATCGAGATCCCCGCCTCCTTGTAGGCCCACGAGGTCAGGCCGGAGCAGTCGAACGAGCTGGGGCCGGTCGCTCCCCACGCGTAGGGCGAGCCGACACGAGTGGTGGCCGCGTCCAGGATGCGCTGGCCGGTGGAGATCTCGGGCGCCGGGGTGGCGAACTCGACCGGAGCGGCCGGGGCCGCCTGGGCGGCCTGCTGGAGGCCGGCCGGAAGTGCGATGCCCTCCGGGACGTCGATGGTGACCTGGGCCGGAACACCCGGCAGCCGCAGCTCGACGGGGACGTCGACGGTCACGGGCGCGGCGGACGCGGTCCCGGAGCCCGCGACAGCGGCTCCGGCGGCGAGCAGTCCGGCGGCGGCCACGCGGCGGCCGGTCGAGCTGGTCTTGATGCTGTGGACTCCCACGAGAGACTTTCCTCTTTCTTCCTGCGACACCGACCGGGTTAGCTGACGGGTTCGGACACGGAAGTCTGTCCTACGCTCGCCGACCTCCCGGTCGTCGAGCGATTCACCCCAGTGGAACGTGGTTCCCCGGCGCGCCCTCGGGCGCTTAGGCGTGACCCCGGCTCCCCACCGGCGGGCGGGGAATGACTTCCGAGGTCTCGAAAAGGTTACGAAACCATCTCGCCGAAGTCCAGTTCCCCGCTCACGCGGCGGTTTCCGCGGCCAGGATGTCGATGGACGTCACCATGCCCGCGGCTCGGAGGACATCGATCGCCGTCCGCACCTCCGGGTCCAGCACGTACCCGCAGGACTCCGGAGAAAGCTCATCTACCTGGCCCTTCTCGCCGAGAAGCAGGGAAACGATGCAGCCTTCACAGTCGCCCGCCACCGCCGGGCAGCGAGCGCAATCCATCGACACCATGATCTATCTCACATTCCGTCCTGGGCGTGTTGCCCGTTCGTTATCGAGCCGCGATGCGGCCCGCGGCGGTCGGCCCGGGGCGCACCCTAGGAACCGGGTACGACACACTCCCCCGGTCCGTGGCCCCGCCGCCGCCCACGGACGGCGATGTCGGACCCCGCCGCTACCGTCTCCGTCATGCCCCCGTCCACCTCACCGGCACCCGTCGGCGTGCAGGCCGCGTTCGACGAGCTCGAGCCGCTGCTGTCCGAGGTGACCTTCGTCGTCGTCGACCTCGAGACCACCGGCACCAGGCCGGGCGGCGACGAGATCACCGAGATCGGCGCCGTCCGGGTCAGGGGAGGCGAGGTGCAGGCGGAGCTGTCGACCTTCGTCTCGATCGACGGTGTCCTACCGGGGCACATCAGCAGGCTGACGGGAATAGCACCGGAGGATCTCGTCGGGGCGCCGTCCCTCGGCGAGGTGATGGCGACGTTCCTCGAGTTCTCGCGCGGGGCGGTCCTGGTGGCACACAACGCCCGGTTCGACCTCGGCTTCCTCCGCGCCGCCGCGGCAGCGACGGGCCACCGGTGGCCGGATCCCCCGTCCGTGTGCACCCTCGCGCTCGCCCGGCGGGTGCTGCACCCGGGCGAGACGCGTGGCCACCGGCTCGGGGTCCTGGCCGCACACCTGGGCGCCACGGTCGAGCCCAATCACCGCGCCCTGCAGGACGCGCGTGCCACCGTGGACGTACTGCACGCCCTCATCTCGCGGGTCGGTGACTGCGGGGTGTCCACCCTTTCGGAGCTGCTGGCGTACGACGGCCGCCTGGCTCCCGAGATCCGACGTCGCGCGACCCTCACCGAGTCGCTCACCGACGGTCCCGGGGTCTACGTCTTCCGCGACGAGGCCGGCGGGCCGCTGTACGTCGGTTCGTCCGGTTCGGTGCGTCGTCGCGCGCGTTCCTATTACTCCGGCGGGGACACCCGAGGACGGATGCGCACCATGGTCGGCCTGGCCGCATCGGTGGACTCAGTGCCGTGCGCCCACCTCCTCGAGGCGTGGACCGTCGAGGAACAACTCATCGACTCACTGCAGCCACCGTTCAACAGACGGTCCCGCAGCCCCCGGCGAGGCTGGTGGCTCTCCCCTCCCACCGGCCGCGCCAGCCGCCCGACGATCGTCCGGGTCCCGGAGGATCCCACTGCGATCGGACCCTTCCGCCGCGCCGAGGACGCGCGCACCGCCTGGGAGGACCTCCTCGAGGCTTTCGGCGGTCGGCCCGCGCCCGAGAGCTGGGCGGCGCTCGCCGACGGGCGTGATTCGGCCCCGCTGCATGCGCTCGTGGAGCAGATCGACCGACTGGCCGCAGGCGGGGCCTTCGAACGCGGGGCGAGACTGCGCGACAGGACCGCCGCCCTCATCCGGGTACTCGCCCGCCGGCAGGAGCTGGTCGCCACCGCCGCGCTCGCAGAGATCGTGCTCGTCCAACCGGCGCCCCGCCGGGCCTGGGCGGTGGCGGTCGTCCGCCACGGCCGGCTCGCCGGATCCGGCACGGTTCCACCCGGAGCCGCGCCCATGCCGGTCATCGACGGACTACGGGCCGCCGCGGCCACCGTGCAGCCCGCACCCGGGCCGTTCGCCGGGGCGACCCGGGCCCAGATTCAGAACGTCCACCGATGGATCGACTCCACGCAGACCCGCATCGTCTCGGTCGACGGCTGCTGGACGCTCCCCGTCCAGGGTGCGCACACCCTGACGGACTGGGCTGACCGGGCCGAACACGCGGCCGCCGATCACCGCCACGCCTGACTCACCGGTTCGCGCTGAAACCGACCCACTTCTCGAGCAGACGCGCCGCCTCGCCGTCGTCGATCGCCGTCGCCGCCCGGTCCACGGCCGCACGCATCGCGGTCACCAGGTCCGCATCTCTGTCGAGCCCGTCGAACGCCACCAGCGCCGCCGCGGAGTTGAGCAGGACCGCGTCACGCACCGGCCCGGTCTTCCCCGCCAGGAGATCCCGGGCGACCCCGGCGTTGTGCACCCCGTCGCCGCCACGGAGATCCTCGATCGAGCACGTGCTCATCCCGAAGTCGGCGGGCTCGATCCGGTCCTCGTCGACCTGACCGTCGGACACCCGCAGGACCCGGGTCGGACCCGTCATCGTGATCTCGTCCAACCCGTCGGAACCGCGGACGACCAGAGCCGATCGGCCGCGCAGCGCGAACACCTCCGCCATCACCGAGAGGAGATTCTCGAAGGCGCAGCCGATGAGGTTCGCCGTCGGAGCGGCCGGGTTCGTCAACGGCCCCAGGATGTTGAAGACGGTCGGGATGCCGATCTCCCGCCGCGGCGTCGCGGCGAAGCGCAGAGCGGGGTGGAACACGGGGGCAAAGCAGAAGGCCACCCCCACCTCGTCGAGACAACGCCCCACGTCCTCGGGCCCCAGATCGATCGCCACGCCGAGCGCCTCGAGGACGTCCGCCCCTCCGCTCTTGGAGGACGCCGCCCGGTTGCCGTGCTTGACGACGGGCACACCGCACGCGCTGACCACCAATGACGACATCGTCGAGATGTTCACGGTGCCCTGCCGGTCGCCGCCGGTGCCGACGATGTCCACGCAGGCGCGGTCCGTGGGCACGCGGCGGGAGTAGTCGAGCATCGTCGAGGCGAGCACCTCGAGCTCGGGTCCGGTGACACCCTTCATCTTCAGGGCCACTCCGAACGCGGCGATCTGCGCATCGGTCGCGACGCCCTCCATGATCCGCGACATCGCCCACCGCGCGTCCGCCGGATCGAGGTCCACCTCCGCCGTGAGAGTGCCGAGTACTCCGGGCCAGGACCGGCCCCCGTCGATCGCCGCCGAACTGCCCACGTGTCCCGACCTCCTCTGGTCTCATAGATACGGAACCGGCGCTCAGAGGGGCCGGTCACACGGGGTCAATCGTGCCACCCCGGCACCGCCGCCGCCCGCGCCGTCCCCTGTCACGGTGCCCGCGACCGCCCGGGCCGATCAGCCTGAGAGGCCGCTGATAGCCCCTGCAAGGGGGTCGATTTCCGACCCCTGACCGTGATGTATCCGAGGCGACCTGCGGAAACGCTGAGGGGACACGCCGATTTCGGGGGTCCATGCAGACTCGCCCCACCTCAGGGGTCATACTTGGCCACGTGACGAGCGCAGTAGATAACTCAGGATCGGCCATGGCCCAGCGTGTTCATTCGCTGAATCGGCCGAACATGGTCAGTGTGGGCACCATCATCTGGCTGTCCCAGGAGCTGATGTTCTTCGCGGGCCTGTTCGCGATGTACTTCGTCTCCAAGGCGAACTCGGGAGGTGACTGGCCCTCCTACCCGACGCATCTGAACGTGCCGTTCGCCCTGACGATCACGGTGATCCTCGTGGCGTCGTCGTTCACGTGTCAGCTGGGCGTCTTCGCCGCCGAGCAAGGCGATGTCTTCGGACTGCGGCGGTGGTACGTCATCTCCGCAGTCATGGGCACCGTCTTCCTCATCGGCCAGTCGTACGAGTACGTGATGCTGTACCTCGAGGGGACCACCATCTCCTCCAGCGTCTACGGGTCCGTCTTCTTCATCACCACCGGCTTCCACGGCCTCCACGTCGCCGCGGGCGTCATCGCCTTCGTCGTTCTCGTGATGCGTACGACGATGTCGCGGTTCACCCCGGCGCAGGCCACCGCCGCCATCGTGGTGTCTTACTACTGGCACTTCGTCGACGTGGTCTGGATCGGCCTCTTCGTCACCATCTACTTCATTCAGTAGTCAGCTGGCCGCAGGACGCTGTGTCCAGCAGGTCCCAACACCAAAGGGAACTCACAATGAACTCACCTCACCCACCCGCTGCGGATACGCCGTCGCCGGACCTGGCGACGACCCCGACGCGGTCGGCCTCCACCAAGCGGCGCCGTAAGGCGACCGGCGCGCTCGTCATCGCTGCCGGCCTCCTCGGAGCGGGAGCCATCGCCACCGCCGTCGTCCCGGAGCCGCAGGTGGCGACGGCCCAGCAGGACCAGGCCGCACTCATCGCCGAGGGCAAGTCGATCTACGACGTCGCCTGCATCACCTGCCACGGGCAGAATCTGCAGGGTGTCGAGGACCGCGGCCCGTCCCTCGTCGGTGTCGGCGCGGGATCCACCTACTTCCAGGTGCACTCGGGCCGCATGCCGGCCGCGGACAACGAGGCGCAGGCCGAGCGGAAGAAGCCCCGCTACAGCGAGCAGCAGATCATGGCTCTCGCGGCCTACGTCGACCTCCACGGCGGCGGGCCGGGCATCATCACCAAAGCCGACGGCACGATCGCGCAGGAGTCGCTGCGGGGCGCTTCCGGGCAGAGCACCGCCGAGGAGATCGCCCGCGGTTCCGAGCTGTTCCGGCTCAACTGCGCGTCCTGTCACAACTTCACCGGCCGCGGCGGAGCACTCTCCGGCGGTAAGTACGCGCCGGTTCTGGACCCTGCCAACGAGCAGGAGATCTACCAGGCCATGCTCACCGGCCCGCAGAACATGCCCAAGTTCTCGGACCGGCAGCTCACGCCTGACGAGAAGAAGGACATCATCGCCTACATCAAGGCCACGGATAACAAGGTCTCGCCCGGTGGCTACGGCCTCGGCGGTCTCGGCCCGGTGACCGAGGGCGTGGCTATCTGGCTTGTCGGCATCGTCGCCCTCATCGGTGCGACCCTGTGGATCGGATCCCGTTCATGAGTGAGACCCCGAACAACCCGTCACCGGCGGACCTGGACCGCATGAGCGAGGCCGAGCTCGTCGAGCTGGGCACCCGGCTCGACGGAGTCGAGATCCGGCACCGCGAGAGCCGCTGGCCCGAGGGCGTGACCACCCGCGCCGAGAAGCGCGCCGCGCGCACCGTCACCACCTGGTTCGCCCTGTCGGCACTGTTCGCCCTCGCCTTCGCCGTCGTCTACCTCTTCTGGCCGTGGGAGTACCGCGGCGAGGGTGAGGACGGCTTCTGGCTGTACATGGCCTACACGCCGCTCCTCGGCGGCACGATCGGCCTGTCGATCCTGTTCCTGGGCTTCGGCGCCGTGCAGTTCACCAAGAAGTTCGTCCCCGAGGAGATCTCGGTCCAGACGCGCCACGACGGCCCGTCCGACGAGGTCGACCGCCGCACGATCGTCGCCGAGCTCAACGACTCGTGGAAGTCGTCCACCATCGGCCGCCGCAAGGTCATGGGCGGGTTCCTCGGCGCGGGCGTCGGCCTCATCGGCCTGTCCGCGATCCTGCCCCTCGGCGGCATGATCAAGAACCCGTGGAAGCGCGGAGAGATGACCCTCTCCGGTGACGGCACCCTCCACACCACCGGCTGGACCCTCGCCTCCGAGAACCGCCCCGACGGCCTGCCGCCGGAGAAGGTGTACCTCGGCCGCGACACCGGCAAGGTCTACCCCGACGGGCATCCCCCCGCCGGTGAGGGCCGCCTCGAGCGCATCCGCGTCGACGACCTCGCCGCCGGTGGCCTCGAGTCCGTCTTCCCGCTGCCCGCGAGCGCCCTGGGCAACTTCGAGGAGCACATGCACTCGATCCACGGTTCGCGTAACTCGGTCATGCTGATCCGTTTCCGCCCCGAGGACGCGGCCCGCGTCGTCAAGCGCAAGGGCCAGGAGAACTTCAACTACGGCGACCTGTACGCCTACTCGAAGATCTGCACCCACCTCGGCTGCCCCACCTCGCTGTACGAGCAGCAGACCCATCGATTCCTCTGCCCGTGCCATCAGTCGCAGTTCGACGCGCTCGAGTACGCGAAGCCGGTCTTCGGCCCCGCCGCCCGCGCGCTTCCGCAGCTGCCCATCGCCGTGGACAGCGAGGGTTACCTCGTCGCCAACGGTGACTTCGTCGAGCCGGTCGGACCCGCCTTCTGGGAGCGTCGTTCATGAGCACTAACACAAGACTCGCGTCCCTGGGCGACGGCCTCGACGCGCGGTACACCATGGCCAAGGGTCTGCGCCGGCAGATCAACAAGGTCTTCCCGACCCACTGGTCCTTCCTGCTGGGCGAGATCGCCCTGTACAGCTTCATCATCCTGCTGATCTCGGGTGTCTACCTCACCCTGTTCTTCGACCCCTCTATGTCGAAGGTGATCTACCAGGGTGCGTACGCTCCGCTCAACGGCATCGAGATGTCTCGTGCCTACGAGACCGCGCTGGACATCTCGTTCGAGGTCCGTGGCGGACTCTTCGTGCGACAGATCCACCACTGGGCGGCCCTGCTGTTCGTGGCCTCGATGGTCGTCCACATGATCCGCATCTTCTTCACCGGCGCGTTCCGCCGCCCGCGTGAGGCCAACTGGACCATCGGTTGCGTGCTGCTGCTCCTGGGCATCGTCGAGGGCTTCCTCGGCTACGGTCTGCCGGACGACGTGCTCTCGGGCACCGGCCTCCGCATCACCTCCGGGATCATCGTGGGTCTGCCCGTGATCGGAACCTGGATGCACTGGATGATCTTCGGCGGGGACTTCCCCGGCGAGATCATGATCCCCCGCTTCTACGTCCTGCACGTGCTGATCATCCCGGCCATCATCCTCGCGCTGATCGCCGCTCACCTCGCGCTGGTGTGGTACCAGAAGCACACGCAGTTCCCCGGGCCCGGCCGCACGGAGAAGAACGTCGTCGGCGTCCGGATCCTCCCGGTCTTCGCCGTCAAGTCGATCGCGTTCGGCGCCATCACCGTCGGCATGCTCATGCTCTTCTCGGGCTTGTTCACGATCAACGCCATATGGAACCTCGGGCCATACAACCCGTCGCACATCTCCGCCGGTTCGCAACCCGACTGGTACATGCTGTGGACCGAGGGCGGCGCCCGTGTGATGCCGGCCTGGGAGCTCTACCTCGGCCCGTACACGATCCCGGCGACCACCTGGGTGGCTGTCATGCTCGGCGCCATGGTCGTGCTGATGTTCCTGTACCCGCAGATCGAGGCCAAGATCACGGGCGACAAGGCGCACCACAACCTGCTCCAGCGTCCGCGCGACGTGCCGGTCCGTACCGCGTCCGGCATGATGGCGATCACCTTCTACGTGGTCCTGGTCCTGATGGGATCCAACGACCTCATCGCGTACCACTTCGCCATCTCGCTCAACGCGACGACGTGGGCCGGACGCATCGGGCTCATCCTGCTGCCGCCGCTGGTGTACTTCTTCACCTACCGTCTGTGCCTGGGCCTCCAGCGCTCGGATCGCGAGGTGCTGGAGCACGGCATCGAGACAGGCATCATCATGCGGCTGCCGCAGGGTGAGTTCATCGAGGTCCACCAGCCCCTCGGCGAGATCGACGAGCACGGCCACGCCGTCCCGCTCGAATACGCCGGCGCGAAGGTGCCCACCAAGATGAACCAGCTCGGCGTCGCGGGTCGGCCCCCGCGCGGTGCGCTCACCCCCGACCCGGTCGAGGAGTCGCGCCTGCTCGACGAGGCCGAGCACGACAAGCACCACCGCGAGCACTCGATGCTCACGACGCTGCAGGAGGAGAACCGTACTCGTCGCGACGACGAGCACTGATCCCCGACTGCACCCGACCGCGGGCCGGATCTCCTTCTCCGAGGAGGTCCGGCCCGCGGTCGTCGTCCACCACACCCTCGACCCGCGGGACAGGAATGATCGAGCAGTCACACTCGTCCGGAGCGGACGGTGCGATCGTGCTCACCGATGAGTTCGACCACGCCCTCGAACTCCTCCACGGGGGGCACGACCTCTTCCTCACGGGCAAGGCGGGCACCGGTAAGTCGACCCTCATCCGTCGCTTCCTGTCGGAGACGCGCCGCCCCACCCTGGTCGCCGCCCCGACCGGCATCGCCGCACTCAATGTCGGCGGCTACACGATCCACCGGCTGTTCGGCTTCCACCCCGGGTCCACCGTCGGCCACGTCCGCAGTTCCTCGTACCGCCCGGGACGCTTCGCCGGGGCCCTCGCCGGCGTCCGCACACTGATCGTGGACGAGGCGTCGATGATCCGCGCCGACCTGTTCGACATGATGGCGATCGCCCTCGAGCGATTCGGTCCGGACCCCACGATGCCGTTCGGCGGCGTCCAGCTCGTCCTGGTGGGCGATCTCTTCCAACTCCCACCGGTCGTCACCGACGCCGAGCGACCCGACTTCGACGCGGCGTACACGACCCCCTACTTCTTCTCCGCCGAGCGCTTCGACCGCGACCGCTTCCCCACCGTCGATCTCACCCGCGTCTTCCGACAGTCCGGCGACCCGGAACTGACCGCCATCCTCAACTCGATCCGCGAGGGCACGCTCGTCGGCACCGCGCTGGAGCGGCTCAACTCACGGACCGACCCGGGCTTCACGCCTCCGGACGACGCGCCGTGGCTGACACTGACGACCACCAACCGGATGGCCGCCGCCCACAATCGCCGACGTCTCGACCGTCTGCCCGGGGCGAAGCTGACGTCGGAGGCGGCCGTCACCGGCGACCTCACCGGGTTCGAGCCCCCGACCGAGGCGAGGCTCGTGTTCAAAGTCGGTGCCCAGGTCATGATGCTGACCAACGACCCGGCGGGCCGCTGGGTCAACGGCTCTATCGGAAGGGTGCTCGACGCGTCGCCGGGGAGACGGGAGGGTCGGGGCGAGGACGGACCCGTCGTCGTCGTCGGATTCTCCGATGGGGAGGTGGCCGAGGTCGCGCCACACACCTGGGACGTCACCCGACCCGACGGCTCCGACGGCGCGGTCCGCCACGAGGTCATCGGCTCCTTCAGGCAGCTGCCGTTCACCCTCGCCTGGGCGATCACCATCCACAAGAGCCAGGGCCAGACGCTGGACAGGCTCATCGTGGATCTCGGCGGCGGCACCTTCGCGCCCGGCCAGTTGTACGTCGCGTTGAGCCGGTCGCGGTCCCTGGACGGTCTCGTCCTCACCCGGCCGGTCAGGCCGGGGGACCTCGGAACCGACCGCCGGATCCTCCGGTTCCTCCGCGACCCCGAGGGAGATGTCCACGGCCACCGCTATTGTGCTGTCGCGGCGCTCACCGTCGGGGGCGACAGCGCCCGTTCCCGTCCGCGGCCGGTGGAGCTCGCGGTGGTGTTCCCGGACGGTAGCGCGGTGACCACGCTGGTCAATCCGCAGCGCGATCTGGGCCAGGCGCGGGCGGACTACGGGATCTCCGCCTCCGACGTGCTGCTCGCGCCGACCTTGCCCGAGGCGTGGGCGTTGATCGCACCGCTCGTGGACGGCTACACGCCGATAGGCGTGAACCTGGACGCCACGTTGGAGTGTCTCGACTCGGAGCTCGAGCGTCTGGGCAGCCCGGTGGCGATGCCGCTCGGGGTGGATATCCCCTCCGCCGCGCTCATCCCCGGCGAGCGTGCGCGTCATCGCGCCGGCTCGGCGATCCGCCGTGCGCGGGTCGCTCTCGAAGTCCGGGATCGGCTGTGGCTCGACGAGGCCGGCGCCGGGGTGTTCGACGTGGTCGGGCCGGGCCAGGCGGGTCCGGGAGAGCTGGCGCGGGGCGGGTACCTTCTCACCCGCGACGGCGACGCCCACCCACCGTCCCCGGCGGCGCTCCCCCAGCTGTCGGCGATGCTGTGCATCAGCGCGGAGGTGTCGGCCGTATTACTCGACTCACCGCGCCGCGGTGGCCACCCGGGTGCTGGCGACGACGACGAGGTGGTCAACACCGGCGACTGCGACCTCGTGGTCGGGGCGCGCGGGCTCGTGGCCGACCAGATCCGTCGCGCCGCGCAGCGGGTGCCGATGACCGCTGCACTGCTCGACAGGCTTCGGCTGGCCTCCGAGGTGGTGGGCTCGGATCTCACGCGCGGGCTGGAGGCCGCGCCGGCGGTCGACGTGGCCGAGGTGCTGCGCCCCGGGGCGCGCGTGTGCTTCAGCGGCAGTGCCCTCGACCGGGACGGTACGGTGGTGGCTCGGAACGAGATGGAGGGCATGGCTCGCCGACGCGGCCTCGAACCGGTGTCCGCGGTGACCAAGTCCCGCTGCGACGCGCTGGTGATCGCCGAACCGGGCAGCCAGTCGACCAAGTCACGGGCCGCCCAGCGGTGGGGTACGCCGGTCATCCCGGTCGCTGACTTCCTCCGCTGGGCCAGCCGCTGAGGGCAGCTGCCGGGCCGGCAGGCCCACGCGGCCCGGTTCAGGGCGCGATCGGCAGCGGCTCCCCGGCCATGTCGGCCACGGCCCTGAACGCCATGGTCATCCCGGAGCCGAGCGGGACGCCCGGCCCGGGGTAGGCCTCCCCGGACACCGACGCCGACGAGTTGCCCGCCGCGTACAGGCCGGGGATCGAACGACCCTCCGTGTCGAGCACGGCACCGTTCGCGTCGATCACCGCGCCGCCCTTGGTGCCGAGGTCACCGAGGACCAGGCGGACGGCGTGGAGTCGGTCCCCGCCCACGGGACGCAGGCACTGCTCGGCCGTGGAGGCACCCAGGAAGAAGCGACCGTACGGGTCCTCCCCGCGGGCGAAGTCCGCGTCCCTGCCCCGCTCGGCGAAGCCGTTGAACCGCTCGAGACTCTCCTGCAGAGCCGCGGGGTCCAGCCCGGTGGCGGCCGCCAACTCGCCGACGGAGCCGGCGGTGTGCCACAGCCCCGCTTCGCGCAGCTGGTCGGGCTCCGGCGCCGGGATACAGATCGCCGGGAAGCCCCCGGCCTCGGCGTCGTCGAAGACCAGCCAGAACTCGTCACCGGCCCCGTCCGCCATCCGGGCGCGCATCCGGCGCCCCATCTGGTCGTAGGGCAGGAGCTCGTTGGCGAACCGACGGCCCGTGCCGTCGACGATGAACCCGGAGCGGAACCCCAGCGTGAACGCCGCGTGGCCGTTCGGGAAGAGGGTGGCGGGGCACCACCACGACTGGTCGAGCAGGTCGAGCTGCGCCCCGACGTCCTCGAACATGCGGACCGCGTCGCCGGAGCCGGTGTCCGGGTGCGAGGACGACCACTCGGCGGTCGGCATCTGCTGCCAGCGGTGACGCAGCTCCCCGGAACGCTCGAACCCACCCGCGGCGACCAGCACGCCCCGACGGGCACCGAGCAGCCGGCGGCCACCGTCACCGTCGACGGCCACCCCGATCACGCGTCCGTCCTCGTCGCGCACCAGCTCGCGGGCCGCGGTGTTAAGACGCGTCTCGGCGGAGTCCATCGCGTCAAGCGCGAGCACGAGCCTGGCGACCCACGCGCGGCCTCCCTCTAGCCCCGCTGATTCATGGGGCGTGATGGAGTCGGTTCTCTACGGATGTTGTGCCCGGCGGGTCGTGTAGACGTGTTTGGGCGCCGGCTGGCGCTGCCGGTGGGCGGGTCTCCGGGTGGTGCTCTCAAGGGTGGGCAGGCGGGGTCAGGCCGGTTTGGGGATCGCGGCGATCTTGTGGAACACCGCTTCGATGGCGGTGGCCCAGGGCCAGGTTTCGGGGATTTTGACCCGTCTACGTCGGCTGCTGCGGGTCAGTAGGGCGGCGACGTGGAGGAAGCGGTAGCGCATCGCTTTGGGCTCGCACGCTGCGAGGATGGCGGCGGCGCCGGTGCAGGCCAGCATCCGGGTCCAGGCGACGAGGTCGGCGGCGATCATCACCGCCACCAGCCATGCCTGGTTGAGAGCGAACTCTCGCGAGGGCAGACGGCCCAGGCCGGTGTCTTTGGCGTGGCGGATCCGGTCCTCCACCCGGGCATGCGCCCGATGCCTGGCCTCGAGGAACTGCAGTTGACCGGTGGCGGTGTTGGTGACGAACGCCTGGTAGCGCCACCCGTCGAGTTCCTCGAACATCGACAACTGGGCGCCGGGGTGGGGCCGCTCACGGCGGACGATGACCCGCATCCCGTCGGGCCACTTGGCGAGCATCCTGGGCGGCAGCAGTCCAGTCAGCTCGGCGATCTCCGCGCCCGGCCTCAGGTCGCCGCCTTGATTCACCGCTGGCCCCCACGCGGTGTCGGGGGCGATCGCGATGGCCCGGCGGATTCCGGCGGTGATCGAAAAGCCGACCGAGTACTCCACCCGCCGACCACGGATCCGATTCTGCTCGGAGATCCACTCCAACAGGTCATGGGAGGCGCCGGCGCCGTCGGATCGGATCAGCAGATCACGCCGATGGGCGGCGGGAATCTGGGCGATGGCTTGCCCGAGGACGTCGATGTGGTCGGCCGCGGTGTTCGACCCCGCGTTGCCCGGGCGCAAGCTCGCAGCGAGGAACTCTTCTGTGTTGTCGCACCACACGCCGATCGGGTGGTAGCCGAAGGTGCGCTTATAGGTTGGCGCGCTCTGTTCTTTCTCGCTGTGGGTGACCACGATGGTGGCATCCACATCAAGCACGACCGTGTCCCCCAGATCCCGGCCCGCGCACTTAGAGGCCGGCACCCCGCCAGGCAGCTGGGACCAAACGTGCCGCCGCGTGCGGGCACGCGCGACCTGGATCTTCTTGCGTTTACCAGCGGTGACCTCATCCAGCGTGCGCCACACCGTCGGAGAGGAGGCGACCGGACCCAGGACCGTGGATTGGTGGCGCAGGACGCGGATATCGGCAATGGACGTGCCGCCACCGGTGAGCATCACCGCGACATCGGTCAACACCCGTCCACGGTCATGGATCGGGATGGATCGGCGCTGCGCCATGGCCCCCGACAGCTCGGCGGTCAGGCCGACGCGATCAGCCAGAAGACGTGGCGCGATGACCCCGGCATGAGCAATCACCCCGACATCCTCGACGGAGAACGACAGACCAGACGACCACGAAGTACGCTTCACCTACCGAGTGCTTTCTGCTTGAGAACCTGGAGCTCTAGACAAGTCCCAGTTTCCCCTGTTCAGGAAGCACTTCGGTCTATTTTCACCCAGCGATCCGCAGATCCCCGTGAATCACCGGGGCTAGCCGGGTGGTGTCCTCGGCCGCCCCGAACTGGTCGGCGGGAACCGGCGGGCGCACATCAGCCACCCGATCCCCGACCTCCTCGCCCTTGATCGGCTTCGGGTAGATGCTCCGACCCTGCTCCTGGCGCCCCGGTGCGTCGAAGTAGTCGGGGAACGCCTGGAACCTCGTGGGGATGCCCAGTTCTTCCTGGAGGAAGGTGACGACCTCCGGCCCCGTGTTGAGGAAAGCGTCCTGCAGATCCCGGTCGGTTCGGTCGCCCACCACCGCACGGAAGTAGGTCCGCCCTTTCTCGACGGAGTCGTCGACACCGTCTCTGGCGAGGACGGCGTTTCCCGGCAGCCACACCGCCCCGCCGGAGTAGGCGGAGGTTCCGCCGAATCGGTCGGTCTTCTCGATCAGGCAGGTGGACAGTCCGCGCGAGGCCGCGGCGGCGGCACCGAACAGCGCGGCCACCCCCGATCCCACGACCACCACGTCGAATTCCGCGTCGAAAGTACTGTCCTGCGCCGTCACGAAGATCCCTCGTCTTCTGTCTCATCCGGTGGAACACGTTTCAGTGCCCTGTCGTGACGATAACACCGGACTCGGATTGACCGCCGTCGGATGCGATCACCGCCGACCGCGGACTCTCGCAGGCATGATCGACAGGGTGAGCGACGAGCAGCAAGGCCCTGCCGACGGCGTGGAACACCCGGACGCCGGCCGCTACATCGTGGTCGGCGTGAGGCGTTGGCGCGCGACCGACCCCTCGATTCCCGAGAAGCTCCGCGCCGAGTTGGTTCGCGCACTGATGACCGGGCGGCGGGAGGTCAAGGCCCGGGGAGATGTGGCGCGGGTGATGGTGCATGACGCGAAGGTCGCCCTCGGTGAGCGCGGCGATCCGTGGTGGGAGCCGACCGACGAGGGCACGCGGCAGCGACTCGAGGCGACGATCAGAACCCTCCTACGTTCCCGCGGCACCGGGTCGATCTGCCCCTCGGACGCAGCCCGGGTCGTCGGCGGGGAACGCTGGCGCGACCACATGGAGACGGCGCGGTCGGTCGCGTTCGAGCTCCGCGAGAAGGGCGTCGTCGCAGTGACCCAGAAGGGCCGGCGAGTCGACGGGACGGACGTCAGCGGTCCGATCCGGATCGTCGCCGACAACGGCCTGGAATTCACTCCGGGCAATGAGTGAGATAACCGGAACGGATGAGGTGAGGAACCCGCGGAGCGCAGTCGGATTCTTGTAAGCTACTCACCAGTAACAGTCCACTACCCGACTCCCCGCTCCCCTCCGGCACGATCGGCCCGCCGACCCGGGCGGGCTCCAGATGGAAAGGCACCCTCTTGCGCCGCACTGTGTTCAACGAAGACCACGAGGCCTTCCGGAAGACCCTCCGCGACTTCATCGAGTCCGAGGTCGTCCCCCACTACGACGAGTGGTACGAGGCCGGGATAGTCCCGCGCGACTTCTACTACAAGCTCGCCGACCTCGGCCTGTTCGGCATCACCGTGGACGAGGAGTACGGCGGTGCCGGCCTCGACTCGCACAAGTTCGAGGCCATCCAATCCGAGGAGGTCATCCGCGCAGGCGTGAGCTTCGGGGGCTCCAACGTCCACGTCGCCCTCTGCCTGCCCTACCTGAAGATGCTCGCGACCGATGAGCAGAAGTCGCGGTACTTCCCCAAGTTCGTCTCCGGCGAGGAGATGTGGGCCATCGCCATGACCGAGCCGGGCACCGGTTCGGACCTCGCCGGCATGAAGACCACCGCCAAGCTCTCCGAGGACGGCACCCACTACATCCTCAACGGGGCCAAGACCTTCATCACCGGCGGCGTCCATGCCGATCGCGTCATCGTCTGCGCGCGTACCGCGCCGCCGCGGGAGGACGACCGCCGGTTCGGCATCTCCCTGCTCGCGGTGCAGACCTCGCTCGAGGGCTACTCCGTGGGCCGGAAGCTCGACAAGGTCGGACTCAAGACCTCCGACACCGCCGAACTGTCCTTCACCGACGTCAAGGTTCCCGTCGAGGACCTCCTCGGCGAGGAGAACCGGGGCTTCTCGTACCTCGGCCAGAACCTGCCGTCGGAACGCTGGGGCATCGCCTTCGGCGCCTATGCACAGGCCGCCGCCGCGGTGCGTTTCGCCAAGGAGTACACCCAGCAGCGTGAGGTGTTCGGCAAGCCCGTCGCCGCCTTCCAGAACACCAAGTTCGAGCTCGCGGCCTGCCAGGCCAAGGTCGATGCAGCTCAGGCCGTCGCCGACCGGGCACTCGAGGCACTCGACGCGGGCGAGCTCACCGCCGCCGAGGCCGCCTCGGCCAAGTTGTTCTGCACCGAGGTCGCGGCCGAGGTCATCGACCGGTGCCTCCAGCTGCACGGTGGCTACGGCTTCATCAACGAGTACCCGATCGCGCGCCTCTACTCCGACAATCGCGTGAACCGGATCTACGGCGGCACCAACGAGGTCATGAAGACCATCATCGCCAAGGACATGGGGCTGTAAGCGACCCCACCACCCCACGAACGGGCCTCGACCGCACACTGCGGACGAGGCCCGTTCTCGTGGCCGCTCCGCCGCCTCCGCCCCTTCCGTCCGGCCGGCGTCTCGCCGCCCGGTGCCCCTCGCCCTCCCTGCGAGTAGACGAGTTGGGACCCCATCGTGTCGTAGCGGGTTGCTAGTGTTCACTTGATCGAACACACGAGCGATCCTCGCCCGGCCGGGCGGCGATCACACCCACGCACGAAGGGGCGGTCACCGATGACGCGAGCACCACAGCCGCACCCGGACGGCTCCGTCAACTGTCCCGCCATCGCCGCGGCCGGCGCCGCCGCCGTGCAGGCCCTGTACGCCGAGAACATCGCCGCCGCCGCCCGACTGCGCGCCTGCTACGACCTCTACACCGTGTGCGAGGACGAGCAGGAACGGCGCGACCTGGCCGCCGGCTACGACCCCGAGATCGACCTGCGGCCCGAGCACGCCGTCATCGACCCCTTCCACATCGCCTGCGCCGAAATCGTCGCCGCCTACGGCGTGCACAACAACCGCGCCCGCACCCTGCTCACCCGGGCCCGCACCCTGATCACCCGCTTCCCCACCCTGGTCGAGGCCATGGAAACCGGCCGCCTCGACGAGGACACCGCCACCCTGCTCGCCCGCCACATGCGCACCGTCGACTCCGCCCACCGCGGCCCCGTCCAACGCGAGATCATCGACTGGCTTATGGCCGCCATCGCCGCCGGCACCCGCCCCGGCCGCGACGCCATCCTGGGCACCCTCGACCGCATCATCACCGACCACGACCCCGCCGGCGTCCGCGCCCGCCGCGCCGCCGCCACCCGCGAACGCCACATCCGCCTGCGCCGCGGCACCGACGGCATGGCCGACCTGACAGCCCACCTCACCGCCACCGAAGCCTCCACCCTCTACGAGGTCCTGCACCGCGCCGCCACCGAGCAGGCCACCCGCGACAAAAAGGCCCGCCTCGAGGCCGCCCGCGCCAGCGGCGACGCCGTCGACGCCGAGTACATCCGCAGCATCGACGAACTGCGCGCCGACGCCCTCGTCGCCGCCTTCCTCGACCCCACCGACCCAGACGACCCGGCCACCACCCGCACAGGCGGCGACGCCGCGCAGACCGGCGCACGGGATGGCGCACAGGCCGGGGCCCGCCCCTTGGCCACCCAGGTCCGCCCCACCATCACCGTGCTCGCGCCCCCGGGCCCCGACGGCGAACCCGAGGTCTACCTCCCCCGAGGCGGCCCGGCCACCATCGACGCCCTCATCGAACTACTCACCCGCAGCACCGGCGCGACCATCACCGTGCCCGACACCGCGCCCGGCGCCACAGACAACCCCCACCACGCCCACCGCTACCGCATCAGCGACCGACTGGCCCACCGCATCCGCCTACGCGACGGCACCTGCCGCCACCCCGGCTGCTCCGTCCCCGCCGACGCCTGCGACATAGCATCCACGTCCGCCCCTTCAACCACACAGACCCCACCGCCGGCGGACTGACCATCGAAGCCAACCTCGCCAGCATGTGCCGCCAACACCACCGCTTCAAAACCTTCCACGGCTGGCACTACCACCTCGCCCCCGACGGCACCCTGACCGTGACCACCGACACCGGCCACACCCTGACCACCCACCCCACCGGCCCCCTGGCCCGCTGGCGCCAACGCGCCCCCGCCCCCGACCCCGGCCCAGACCCAGACCCCACCGACGACGCCCCACCCCGCCGGCCCTGGCTCGACCCTCGACCACAAGCCACCCACTGGCTCCGACGCGCCCGACGCCTCGCCGCCGAACGCGCCGCCAACACCACCACACCCCCACCCACAACCGGCCACCCCACCACCGACACCGACCCACCGCCCTTCTAAACGGCACGGGCCGCCGGCGCGCGGCGAAAAGCGCCGGGGCCCGACGTCGCGGACAGCGACGCCGGGCCCCGGCGGAAGACGATCAGAAGGTCAGTGCTTCTCGCGACCCCAGTGGTACTCGAACACCAGACCGGAGGCGCAGAAGATCACGCCGAGGGCGCCACCGATGAGCACCCACCAGTTCCAGAACGCCGCACCGTAGCCGATGACGAAGACCGAGAAGGCCAGCAGGAACGGCCAGAAGCTGTGCGGGCTGAAGAAACCCAGCTCACCGGCACCGTCGGAGACCTCGGCCTCCTCGTAGTCCTCGGGCAGGGTGCTGATGCGCCGCGCCACGAAGCGGAGGTAACCACCGATCAGCAGGCTCAGGCCGGCCGAGAGCACGAGGGCCGTGGTACCGACCCACTCGACGCCCGTCCGCGACGTACCGGTGAGGTACGCGTACGCGATGGCCAGGATGGCCAGGAAGATAAACAGTGCGTCAAAGATTCGTACTGTTGCGCTCATCGTTCAGAAATCCTTCGCGTGATACCGGGAGAACCGTCAGTTAGCTGACGCGGTCTCGATGGTGTTGTTCTGGTCGCGGGTATCGCTGCGGCCGGTCTTGAACGGTGCAGTGGAGATCGAGTACGGCTCCTCCCCGATGGACTCCAGCGCCTCCGCGTTGGTCGCGGTCGGGTTGGCCTGGCGGAATTCGATGTAGTCGGCGAACGCCTCCGGGGAGACCGCACGCAGCTCGAAGTTCATCATCGCGTGGTAGATGCCGCACATCTCGGCACAGCGGCCGACGAAGGCGCCCTCGCGCTCGATCTCCTCGATCTGGAACATGCTCAACTGCTGGTTCTTGCCGGGGTGCGGCATGACGTCGAGCTTGTAGATGAACTCGGGGATCCAGAACGAGTGGATCACGTCCGCCGACGCGAGCCGGAACTCGATGCGGGTGTCGGTCGGCAGCACCAGGACCGGGACCTCCTCGGAGGTGCCCACGGTCTCGATGTTGTTGTAGTGCAGGTACGACTTGTCCTCGGCGAGACGGCCGTGGATCGGGCCGCCGGCGGCGGGCTCACCCTCGTTCCCGAGCGCCTCGCGGGCCTCGTCGGACAGCACACCGGCCTCCTCGGCCTGACGCTGCGCCTCGTAGTTGGTGCCATCCTCGATGCTCGCACCGGCCACGTCGACCTTGTTGTAGCCGAACTTCCAGTTCCACTGGTACGCGGTGACGTCGACCTTGACGCCGACCTCCTCCTCCGGACGGAGGTCGAGGACCTTGTTCTGCGTGACCACGGTGAAGTAGAAGAGCACGGAGATGATCACGAACGGCACAGCCGTGTAGATCAGCTCCAGCGGCACGTTGTACGCCGTCTGCCGCGGGAACTCGCCGTTGTCGTTCTTCCGCTTGCGGTAGGCGGCCATCGACCAGAAGATCAGGCCCCACACGAAGAACCCGACGATCAGCGAAGTGATGACGGTGCCCGTCCAGAACTCGCGGATCGCGACGCCCTCGGGGGTGACACCGGTCGGGAATCCGAAGTTGATCGTCTGGTTCCACCACTTGTTGTCGGTCTGGAGGCTACAACCGGACAACAGCAAGCCCAATGAACCGAGAGCCACCGCGAGAGTCGCCCTGCGCGTCCGACGACGCCCGTCACGCTGTTCCACCATCACGCCTTCCTGATCAGCGGCACCGGCCACGTGGCCGGGACACCTTAGAAGAGTAGACCACGGCTCTCAGAATGAAAGCCGCGGGTCCGGCAATTCACCCGCGAGGCCCCCACGCCGTCCGCCGGGACGGGCGGGAACCCACGGACCAGTAGTATTCGAACGCGTCCGGACCCGCGCAGGCGGGTCATCACGGACGCTACGACGACGATGGACGAGGTACCCGACGAATGTGTGGCCTGCTCGGTCTGATCACCCCTGACGGCTCCGCCCGTACCCACGAGGCCCGCGTGCTCGGCGCCATGGGGTGCCAGCGCCACCGCGGGCCCGACGAGGTCGGCACCTGGGTCGACGGCGACATGGCCTTCGGGTTCAACCGCCTGTCGATCATCGACATCTCGCACTCACACCAGCCGCTCCGCTGGGGCCCGCCGGAGCAGCCCGACCGCTACGCGCTCGTGTTCAACGGCGAGATCTACAACTACCTCGAGCTGCGGGACGAGCTGCGGCGCGAGTTCGGCGCCACCTTCGAGACGGAGGGCGACGGGGAACCGATCATCGTCGCCTTCCACCACTGGGGCCCCGCGGCGGTCCGCCGGCTCCGCGGCATGTTCGCCTTCGCCATCTGGGACACCGTCGAGCGGTCGCTCTTCGTCGCCCGCGACCCCTTCGGCATCAAGCCCCTGTACATGGCGACCGGGCCCGGGGGAACCGTGTTCGCGAGCGAGAAGAAGTCGATCACCGAACTGATTGACCTCGTCGTCGTCGACACCTCCCTCGACACCCGAGCCCTCCAGCACTACGTCACCCTCCAGTACGTCCCGGAGGACGAGACCCTCACCCGCGGCGTCCGGCGCCTCGAGTCCGGGTGCCACGCCACCCTCACCCCCGGCGGCGAGCCGGTGATCGAGCGGTACTTCAAACCCACCTTCCCCGTGGCGCCCGTCGCCGACGGCGACGCCGAGCGCCGCTACGACGAGATCGCCGCGGCCCTCGAGGACTCGGTCGCCAAGCACATGCGCGCCGACGTGACCGTCGGATCGTTCCTGTCCGGCGGTATCGACTCCACCGCCATCGCCGCGCTGGCCCGACGCCACAACGAGAACCTCCTGACGTTCACCACCGGGTTCGAGCGCGAGGGCTACTCCGAGATCGACGTCGCCGCCGAGTCCGCGGCCGCGATCGGGGTCGAGCACATCGTCAAGGTCGTCTCCCCCGAAGAGTTCGCCGCTGCGATTCCCGAGATCATCTGGTACCTCGACGAACCCGTCGCCGATCCCGCCCTGGTCCCCCTGTACTTCGTCGCCCGTGAGGCCCGCAAGCACGTCAAGGTCGTGCTGTCCGGCGAGGGCGCCGACGAACTGTTCGGCGGCTACACCATCTACAAGGAACCGCTGTCGCTCGCGCCGTTCGAGAAGGTCCCCGGCGCCCTACGTCGCGCGCTCGGCAGGGCCAGCGAGCTGATCCCCGAGGGCACCCGGGGCAAGAGCCTCCTGCACCGCGGGTCTATGACCCTCGAGGATCGCTACTACGGCAACGCCCGCTCGTTCTCCGAAGACCAGGTCCGCTCCGTCCTGCGCGACTACCGCCCGGAGTGGAGCCACCAGGACGTCACCGCGCCCATCTACGAGCGCTCCCGCGGCTGGGACCCCGTCGCGCGCATGCAGCACCTCGACCTGTTCACGTGGCTGCGCGGCGACATCCTCGTCAAGGCGGACAAGGTCACCATGGCCAACTCCCTCGAACTGCGCGTGCCGTTCCTCGACCGCGAGGTCTACGAGGTCGCCTCGCGGCTGCCGTACACCGAGAAGATCGCCCACGGCACCACCAAGTACGCCCTGCGCAAGGCGCTCGAACGGATCGTGCCCGCGCACGTGCTGCACCGGCGCAAGCTCGGCTTCCCCGTGCCCACGCGCCACTGGCTGGCCGGGCCGGAACTGCACGACTGGGCGCGCGAGCACGTGGCGGCGTCGGGCACCGACGAGTACGTGAACAAGGACGCCGTGATGCGCATGCTCGACGAACACCGTCGTGGCGACTCCGACCACAGCCGTCGGATCTGGACCATGCTGTGCTTCATGATCTGGCACGGCATCTTCGTGGAGGGGCGCATCTCCCCCGACATCGAGCGGCGCGAGTACCCGGTCCGCCTCTGACCCCGGGGGCGGGCACGGCGGACCGGGCGGCGGGTCAGGCCGGGAGGAGCGAGGAGATCTCCTCGGCCGCCTCGTCGCCGTAGGTGTCGGCGAGACGGCGGCGCGCGGCCACCGGGTCGATGGTCCACTCCTGGGTGCCGGTGGTCTCGAGGACGTGCGTGGCGATGAGCGCACCGAACTGGGCCGAGCGCTCGAGCGACAGTCCGTCGAGGACACCGCTGAGGAAGCCGGCGCGGAACGCGTCGCCCACGCCGGTCGGATCGAGCAGGTTGTCCGACGGGACGATCCCGACCTCGATCGGCTCGGAGCCCTGCTCGACGATCACCACGCCCTTGCCGCCGCGGGTCGTGACGCGGGTGCCGACCCTGGCGTCGAGTTCGGCCGCCGTCCAGCCGGTCTTGTTGAGCAGCAGCTCGTACTCGTACTCGTTGGTAAACAGGTAGCGCGCACCGTCCACCAGGGCGGTGGCCGCCTCGCCGTCGAGGAACGCGAGCTGCTGGGAGGGATCAGCGGCGAAATCCAGGCCCAGCTCGCGGCACTCCGCCGTGTGGGAGTTCATCGCGGTCGGGTCGTTGGCGCCGATGAGGACGATCTCGGGGCGGCCGATCCGCTCCACCAGGCGGGCCAACGAGATGGTGGCGGCCTCCCCCATCGCGCCGGGGTAGAACGACGCGAGCTGCGCCATCTCCGAGTCGGTGGTGCACACGAACCGGGCGGTGTGCAGGGCAGAGCTGATGTGGACCGCCGAGCAGTCGACGCCGTGCCGCTCGAGCCAGTCGCGGTAGTCGGCGAAGTCCTCGCCCGCCGCGCCCACCAGATGGGGCCGACGACCGAGCACGCCGAGCGCGAAGGCGATGTTGCCACCGACGCCGCCGCGCCGGATCTGTAGCGAATCCACCAGGAAGCTCAGCGATACGTGCGCGAGCTGGTCCGGCAGGAGCTGCTCGGAGAAGCGACCCGAGAAGGTCATGAGGTGGTCGGTGGCGATGGAACCTGTGATGACGACGGGCATGCCCCAGACAGTAGACGACCCGGACCGATGCGTGATCGGTCCGGGTCGTCAGGCGGTCAGCGCGACCGAGGGGTCAGTTGAACGAGTCGCCGCAGGCGCACGAACCGGTGGCCTGGGGGTTGTCGATCGTGAAGCCCTGCTTCTCGATGGTGTCGACGAAGTCGATCGAGGCACCCATGAGGTACGGGACGCTCATGCGGTCGACGGCGAGCTTGACGCCGCCGAAGTCGTCCACCACGTCGCCGTCGAGCGAACGGTCGTCGAAGAAGAGCTGGTAGCGCAGGCCCGCGCAGCCACCGGGCTGGACGGCGATGCGCAGGGAGAGGTCGTCACGACCCTCCTGATCGAGCAGGGCCTTGGCCTTGGCGGCGGCGGCCTCGGTGAGCAGTACGCCGGTGGCGGTGTTCTCCGCAGTGGTCATGTCGGTTCTCCTTGCGATCCGAGAGGGCTTCGGGGACGTATGCAGGTTCCAACGTCCACCGGGGAGTCCTCTATTCCCCGGCTCCCGTTCCCCTCCACACGATACGCCTGCCACCTCGTACGGGTGAATGTCCGGCACAA
Organism: Dietzia maris; assembly: GCF_036287335.1. NCBI lineage: Bacteria > Bacillati > Actinomycetota > Actinomycetes > Mycobacteriales > Dietziaceae > Dietzia > Dietzia maris. Next base: position 1,326,265 of record NZ_CP143053.1, on the reverse strand, counting down.
CCGGGGATCGCCTAGCCTTGAGTGCGTGAAGTTGCGCGCATTCGGCTCCAGAGACGACGAGACCGGCAAGGACTCCCCCGCCCCCGAGGCGGCGACGGAGTCGACGCCCGAGCCCGCCGTCGACCCGCGGCGTCCCGCGGGCAAGGGCAAGCCCACGCCCCGCCGCCGCGACCAGGAGCGCGCCCGCGGGATGCGCCAGGGGCCGGTCACCGCTCCGCTCACCCGCAAGGAGGCGAAGGAGCGCCGCAAGGCAGCGCAGGCCTCCATGACCAAGGAGGAGCGCCGCGCCGCGAAGGCCGAGGAGCGCGCCGCCCGCGAGGAACGCCGCCAGCTCATGATGGAGGGCGACGACCGCTACGTCCTCTCCCGCGACCGCGGCGAGGTCCGGCGCTTCGCCCGCGACTGGGTGGACACCCACCGCCGACTCATCAACTGGTTCATGCCACTGGCGCTGTTCGTCATCGTCTTCCAACTCATCCCCAACCCGGAGCTGCTGGCGTTCAGTCAGACGCTGTTCCTCGTCCTCATCGCGGTCGTCGTGATCGACGGCGTGCTCCTCGGCCGAACCGTGAACAAGGCGGTCCGCGAGCGGTTCCCCGACACCGACGACACCGGTTTCGGCATGGGCTGGTACGCGGTCATGCGCGCGACCCAGCCGCGGATGCTGCGCACCCCGCGTCCCCGGGTCCGCCCGGGCGACGCCATCTGATCCCGCCCCGCTGCTCCCCGGAAGGGTCTGACCCATGCGCCTGCTCGTCCTCGGTGGCACCCGCTCGGGTAAATCCGCCCACGCCGAGTCCGTGGCCGCCGCCACCGGTACCGACGTCGTGTACGTCGCCACCGCCCGTCGCGACCCCGACGACGCGGAGATGACCGCCCGCATCGCCGCGCACCGCGACCGCAGGCCGGACGAGTGGGTCACCGAGGAGACCGACGAGGTCACCCGCGTCCTCGCCGAGCACCCGGACTCGACCGTCCTCGTCGACGACCTCGGGGGCTGGCTCACCCGACGCATGGACGCCACTCTCGGGTGGACCGACGGGGGTTCCGCGGTCGCCGACGAGACGGACGCGCTCGTCGCCGCGGTCGCCGAGCACCCCGGCCCGGTCGTGTTGGTCTCCCCCGAGGTCGGCCTCGGCGTGGTCCCGGACACCCTCTCCGGCCGGGTGTTCGCCGACGTGATCGGCTCGCTCAACCGGCGACTGGCGCAGGTGTGCGACTCGGCGGTCCTCGTCGTCGCCGGGCGTGCGCTACCCCTCGACGACGCGCGCCCGACCCCCGCCGCCACCACGCCCGTCGTTACGGCCGCGGCGACGACCGCGCCCGCCGACACCCCGGCCGAGCCTCCCGCCAGCACGCCCACCGACGCGCACACCGGAGCCTCGCAGGACTTCCCCGGACGCTCCGACGTCGCGCACTACGACGACCCGGTCGTCTTCCCGCCGGTCCACCCGCCGTCCCACGCGGTCGCCGAGGAGGCCCGCGGTCGCCACCTCACGCTGACCAAGCCCGCGGCGTCCCTCGGACGCCTCGAGGAGCTGGGCGTCTGGATCGCCTCGTGCCAGGGCACGTGTCCGCCGCGCCCGCTCGAGCGGGCTCGCGTCGTGGTGTTCGCCGGTGACCACGGTGTCGCCGAGCACGGGGTCTCCGCGTTCCCGCGGGAGGTCACCCTGCAGATGGCCGACAACATCGTCGCCGGGGGCGCGGCCGTGTCCGTCCTCGCCCGCACCGCCGGCGCGACGGTCCGGGTGGCCGACATGGCGATGTCCGCGGAGCGCCCCGGGGGTCTCGACGACCACAAGGTCCGCCGCTCCAGCGGTTCCATCGACCGGGAGGACGCGCTGAGCCCCGAGGAGGTGCGGGCCGCGATCGCCGCCGGCCGCCGCATCGCCGACGAGGAGGTCGACTCCGGGGCGGACCTGCTCATCGCGGGTGACCTGGGCATCGGCAACACCACTCCGGCTACCGTCCTCACGTGCCTGGTCACCGGCCACGAGCCCGTCGAGCTCGTGGGGCGCGGTACCGGCGTCGACGACGAGGGATGGATGCGTAAGACCGCCGCCATCCGCGACGCCATGTACCGCGCGTCCGGCGACCTCCGCGACCCCGTGGCGATGCTGCGGAAGGTCGGCGGTGCCGATCTCGCGGCGATGGCCGGGTTCCTCGCTCAGGCGGCGATCCGCCGGACGCCGTGCCTGCTCGACGGCTCGGTGGTCACCTCGGCCGCCCTCATGGCCGAGGCGCTGGCGCCCGGCTGCCGTCAGTGGTGGGCGGCCGGGCACCGCAGTGCCGAACCCGCCCACTCGGCGGCGCTGACCTACCTGTCACTCGACCCGATCCTCGAGCACGCGATGCGACTGGGTGAGGGCAGCGGCGCCGTCGCCGCCCTACCGGTCGTCCACAACGCCGTCGCGATCCTCACGGAGATGGCGACCTTCGCCGACGCCGGGGTCAGCGGCCGGGACTGACGGCTCGTGATCGACGCGGTCCGCCTCTCGCTGTCGTGGATGACGGTTATCCCCGTCGGCCGCGGCGGCGTCCCCGACGCGACCGCGGCCGGACGCGCCATGACGGCGCTCCCCGCCGTGGGACTGGTCTGCGGCGCCACGGCCACCGCCCTCGCCCACGGCGCTCACGCCCTCGGGGCCGGCGCGATGCTCTCCGGCGTCGTCGGCGTGGGGGCCGTCCTGGCGCTCACCCGCGGCATGCACGTCGACGCCCTGGCCGACACCGCCGACGGGCTCGGGTCGTACGCCGGCCCGGACCGTGCGCTCGAGATCATGCGCTCGGGCTCGGTGGGGCCGATGGGGGCAGCCGTGCTGGTCCTCGTCCTGCTCGCGGAGGTCGCCGCGCTCGGCGCGCTGGTCGGCTCGGGGGCGTGGCTGGCCCCCGTCGCGGCGTTCGTCCTGTCCCGCTGTCTACCGGTGGTGCTGCTGCGCCGCGGGGTTCCCGCCGCGTCGTCGACGGGCTTCGGCGCGCTCGTGGCGGGCTCGCAGTCGCGCGTCGCGGTGGCGATGACCGCGGTGCTGTGCGCGGTCGCCGGCGCGGGGCTGGCCGGCGGCGCGTCGCCCGCCGACCGGTGGTGGGCGCCGGTGGTCGGCGCGGCGGCGGGCCTGCTCGCCTACGCGACCGCGGCGGGTTTCGGCCGCCACGTCGTCCGCCGGTTCGGTGGCGTCAACGGCGACGTCCTCGGTGCGGTCATCGAGGCCGGCACCGCCGCGGCTCTCGTCGCGGCGGTACTCCTCGCCTGACGGCGCCGGGGGGTCACACGGCCCGGCTCAGGCCAGGCGCGTCATCCAGCCGAACGGGTCCTCGACCGAACCCCGCTGGATGCCGGTGAGGGTCTCGCGCAGCCGCATGGTGATCGCGCCCGGGCCACCGTCGCCGACCGTGTAGCCGCCGCCGGCGTGCTGGACCGAGCCGACGGGGGTGATGACGGCGGCGGTGCCGCAGGCGAACACCTCGGAGATCTCGCCCGAGGCGACGCCGGACTCCCACTCGTCCACGGAGACCTTGCGCTCGGTGACGCGGTAGCCGAGGTGCCGGGCCAGCTGCAGGAGGCTGTCGCGGGTGACGCCGGGCAGCAGGGAACCGGACAGTTCGGGGGTGACGATCTCGGCCGAGTCGCCGGCGCCCAGGACGAAGAACAGGTTCATCCCGCCCATCTCCTCGACGTACTTGCGCTCGATCGCGTCCAACCAGACCACCTGGTCGCACCCCTTGGCGGCGGCCTGCTCCTGGGCGGCCAGGGAGGCGGCGTAGTTGCCGCCGAACTTGGCGGCGCCGGTGCCGCCCGGGCTGGCGCGGACGTACTCGGTGCTCAGCCAGACGCTCACGGGGGCGACCCCGCGGGAGAAGTACGCGCCGGCCGGGGAGGCGATGACCGAGTAGAGGTATTCGTCAGCCGGCCGCACGCCGAGTCCGGTCTCGGTGGCGATCATGAACGGTCGCAGGTAGAGCGCCTCCTCATCGCCGGCGGCGGGCACCCAGTCGCGGTCGATCGACACGATCTGGCGCAGCGACTCCATGAACAGCTCCTCCGGCAGCTGCGGCATGGCCAGGCGCCGCGCGGAGCGGTTGAAGCGGGCGGCGTTCTGCTCGGGCCGGAAGGAGGCGATGGAGTCGTCGGCCTGGCGGTAGGCCTTGAGGCCCTCGAAGATCGTCTGGGCGTAGTGCAGGACCACGGCGGACGGGTCGATCGACAGGGGCGCGTACGCCTCGACGACCGGCGTCCCCCAGGCACCGCCGGCGTACGGGATGGTGACCATGTGGTCGGTGAAGTGCTTGCCGAAGCCGGGGTCGGCGAGGATGGCGGCGCGCTCGTCGGCGGTCCTGGGCGAGGCGGACGGGCGGATGTCAAAGTCGGTCGTGTCGGACATGGCGGGTCTCGTTCCTGGAGTGCGGGGGCGGGAAGGGCGGGGTCAGCGGGTGCGGATCTCGACGAGCGGGGGTACCGCGAGTCGGCACGGTACCTCTCGTCCGCGGACGTCCACGATGACCTCGTCGCCCTTCTTGAGCCCGGCGTCCAGGTCGATGAACGCCAGCGCGATCCCCGTCTTGAGCGTGGGCGAGAACGTGCCCGAGCTGGTGACACCCACGTCGCGGCCGTCGGCGCGCACGGTCTGGCCGGCGCGCAGGACGCCGCGGCCGGTGACCTGGAGGGCGTACATGCGTCGGGCCGGGCCGGCCTCCTTCTGCCGCAGCAACTCCTCGCGGCCCCAGAAGGACGGCTTGTCCCACCCGATGGCCCAGGCGCAGCGCGCCTCGAGGGGGCTGAGGTCCACGGACAGCTCGTTGCCGTGGAGCGGGTAGCCGGCCTCGGTGCGTAAGGAGTCGCGCGCGCCGAGACCGCACAGCGCACCCTCGCGGGCCAGGACCTGCTCGGCCAGCGCGTCCCACACCTCTCCGGCCTCGTCCCACGCGGGCAGGACCTCGAACCCGTACTCACCGGTGTAGCCGGTGCGGCAGATCCGCACGGATCGCCCGTTCCAGTCGGCGTCGACGAACGCCATGTAGTCGAGCTCGGTGGGCAGCCCGAGCGCGCCCAGCACCTCGCCGGCGAGCGGGCCCTGGACGGCGATCACGGCGCGGGAGCGGTGCTCGTCGGTGACGGTGACTTCCGGCGCGCGCTCGGCGGCCGCGGCCTGCAGCCGGCGGACGACCTCGGCGGTGTTGGTGGCGTTGGGGATGAGGAAGATCTCGGAGTCGGAGACGCGGTAGGCGATGAGGTCGTCGACCACTCCCCCGGACTCGTCGCAGCAGAGCGTGTACTGCGCACTGCCGGCGGAGATGCGGTCGAGGTCATTGGTGAAGCAGGAGTTGACGAACTCCGCGGCACCCGGACCGGAGACGAGGGCCTTACCCAGGTGACTGACGTCGAACAGCCCCACCGTCGTGCGGGTGGCGGTGTGCTCGGCGACGGTGCCGGTGTACTGCACGGGCATCGACCAACCACCGAAGGGCGCGAAGGTGGCCCCGGCCTCCGCGTGGCGGGAGTGCAGCGGCCCCTCGTAGAGGTCCCCCGTGTCTGTCATGTGGCCACTCCTCGCGCTCTCCGGTCACGGCTTCCGTTCCACGGTAGTCGATAGACTATGGTGCCCTCGCCGTGACGGTCCCACCGCGGGCGTCCGGGCACCGGACCTGACCGACCTCATCCCGCCGACCACCAGGAGCGCCCCTATGCCGACCGCGCAGTCGATCCTCAGCCACACCCCGGACATCGCCCCGATCGAGGCGGTGACCGCACCCGCGGAGTCCGATGTCGTGGTGATCGGCATCGCCGCGCCCGCCGGCTCGGGTGACGGGGTCCCCGTCGTCGTCGCCCCCGGTCTCGAGGCGGCGGTGACCGACGCGGTGGCCGAGGTCGCGCACGCGGTCGGCGCGTCCACGAAGGTCGGGTCCACGACCCGCGTGCCGGCGCCGGAGGGCGTGCCCGGCGCGTCGGTCGTGTTGGTCGGCCTGGGCGCCTCGGACGACGAGATGTCCGACGAGACGCTGCGCCGCGCGGCCGGCGCCGCCGCGCGCGCCTGCCGCGGGCTGGGGTCGGCGCTGGTGCTGCTCGACGCCGAGCGCGCCGAGCCGGTGGCCCTGGGCGCGGGCCTGGGATCGTTCCGGCCGGCGAAGGTCACCGGATCCGACGGGGGCGACGACGACGAGAAGTCCGATTCCGTGCGGGTGCTCGTCGCCGAGGGGGGCGCGGACGCCGTGGCCCGGGCCGCCACGATCGCCGAGTGCGTGGGCCTCGCGCGCGATCTGGTCAACACCCCGCCCAACCTGCTGTTCCCCGGTTCGTTCGCCGATCGTGCCGCCGAGCTGGGGCGCGATGCCGGGCTCGAGGTCGAGGTGCTCGACGAGGCCGCGTTGGCCGAGGGCGGTTACGGCGGCATCCTCGCCGTGGGCGGCGGCTCGTCGCGTGGCCCGCGCCTGGTGCGGCTGACCCACCGGGGCGCCGAGGGGCGTCCGACCGTGGCACTGGTGGGCAAGGGCGTCACCTTTGACACCGGCGGCATCTCCATCAAGCCGGCCGCGGGCATGGAGCAGATGACGATGGACATGGGCGGTGCGGCGGCCGTGGTCGCGACCGTCATCCTCGCCGCGCGCCTGGGCCTGGACCTCACCGTGGTGGCGACCGTGCCGATGGCCGAGAACATGCCGTCGGCCACCGCCTACCGGCCGGGCGACGTGCTCACCATGTACGGGGGCACGACCGTCGAGGTGCAGAACACCGACGCCGAGGGGCGGCTCATCCTGGCCGACGCGATCGTCCGCGCCTGCGAGGACTCGCCGTCCCACCTCATCGACACCGCCACGCTCACCGGCGCGCAGATGGTGGCGCTGGGCAAGAAGACCCCGGGCGTCATGGGCACCGACGGGTTCCGTGACCGGGTCGCCGAGCTCAGCCGGGAGATCGGCGAGGGCGGCTGGCCCATGCCGCTGCCCGAGGAACTGCGCGACGGGCTGGATTCCGAGGTGGCGGACCTGACCAACGTCACCCCGAACCGCTGGGGCGGCATGCTGTCGGCCGGACTGTTCCTGCGCGAGTTCGTCGGCGAGGGCGTGGAGTGGGCGCACATCGACGTCGCCGGCCCCGCCTACAACGACGGCGGCCCCGAGGGCTACCTGCCCAAGGGCGGCACCGGCGTGCCGGTCCGTACGATGCTCGCCGCGCTCGAGGACATCGCCGCGGCGGGCTGACCGCCCCGCCGCGACGGATCCGGTCAGCGCCCGTCGGCCTCGCGCATCTGTTCGCGCAGCCGGCGGGCGCGTTCGCGCTTCTCGCGGGTGATGCGGACCTGCTCGTAGTCGCGCATGCGTTGCGGGTAGCCCTGGATCGAGGCGTCGAAGAGCGGCAGCTTCAACCGCGCGGCCAGCCTGCGGGCGGTGGCGACGTCACCGACCGGGCGGCGGGTCCACTCGCCGTCGAACGCCACCAGGCACAGGCCCGGCACGGAGACGAGGGTCTCGGGCTCGAGGTAGGCCTCGACGCCCACCCGCGTGCGGCACCACCGGCGGAGGTGGTCGAGGTCGGCCGGGTCGGCGGCGATCCCCCGCCGACGACGTCCGAACAAGTCGCGGATCCCCACGGTCGGCCTCCTCCCGCCGGCCCCCCGTCCGGGGTGGGGCCGGTCACGCCGGTTCGATCGTACCCATCACGAGCAGCGCGGATCGCGTCGCCCGCCGGGGGGATTCGGCGCCCGGCTCGGGTCGGATCGGGGCGTCCGACGACACCGCCCAGTGGCAGAGGGCACAATGGACGGCGATCGTCCGGCCGGGTCGGCACCGCGGGTCCGTCCGAGGCGCTATCGACGAACAGACAGCAGACCCACACACGACGCCGCTCACAGCGGGCGCTGACCGCGCCGGGGAGCAGCGCCTCTAGACCTCTCGAGGAGTCACGACACCATGGCCTTCTCCGTACAGATGCCGGCTCTCGGTGAATCCGTCAGCGAAGGGACCGTCACCCGCTGGCTCAAGAAGGAGGGGGACACGGTCGAGGTCGACGAGCCATTGCTCGAGGTCTCCACCGACAAGGTCGACACCGAGATCCCCTCCCCCGCTGCGGGCACCCTGCAGAAGATCGTCGCCGAAGAGGACGAGACGGTCGAGATCGGCGGCGAGCTGGCGGTCATCGACGACGGCTCCGGCGGGTCCGATGACTCGGGCGACGACGCCGCTGACGACGATGCAGACGACGCCGCCGATTCCGATCAGGCCGAGGAGGCCGACGACTCCGCCGACGAGCCCGCCGAGGAGCCGGCGCCGAAGAAGTCCTCCGGCGGCTCCGGCGGCGGCAAGGGCACCGACGTCACCATGCCCGAGCTCGGCGAGTCCGTCACCGAGGGCACCATCACCCGCTGGCTCAAGTCCGTCGGCGACACCGTCGAGGTCGACGAGCCCCTGCTCGAGGTCTCCACCGACAAGGTCGACACCGAGATCCCCTCCCCCGTCGCCGGCACCGTCCAGAAGATCGTCGCCGAGGAGGACGAGACCGTCGAGGTCGGCGCCACCCTCGCCGTCATCGGCGACGGCTCCGGCAGCTCCGACGACGCGGGCGACGCAGGCGACGACGACTCGGACAGCGACGACGACGCAGCTGACGCTCCCGCCTCCGACGACCAGGGCGCGGACGACGCGTCCGACTCCGCGGACGAGGCCGACGACGAGCCCGCCCCCGCGAAGAAGTCCTCCGGCGGCTCCGGCGGCGGCAAGGGCACCGACGTGACCATGCCCGAGCTCGGCGAGTCCGTCACCGAGGGCACCATCACCCGCTGGCTCAAGGCCGTCGGCGACACCGTCGAGGTCGACGAGCCCCTGCTCGAGGTCTCCACCGACAAGGTCGACACCGAGATCCCCTCGCCCGTCGCCGGCACCGTCCAGAAGATCGTCGCCGAGGAGGACGAGACCGTCGAGGTCGGCGCCACCCTCGCCGTCATCGGCGACGGCTCCGGCAGCTCCGACGACACCGACGACGCGAGCGACGACGACCAGTCGGCCGAGGATCAGAACGCGACCGACGCCAAGGACGAGGGCGTCGACGCCTCCGGCGAGGACGAGGTCCCCGAGGACACCCCCGCCCAGGAGACCGAGGCCGCGGCCAAGGCCGAGAAGAAGTCCGAGAAGAAGTCCGAGGACACCTCCGCGAAGAATTCCGCGAAGCCGGCGCCGAGGACGTCCTCCGCGGACGAGTCGTCCGACGCGGTCCCGCCCCGGGCCGAGCCCGCCGCCGCCAAGGCCGGCACCTCGCCGTACGTCACCCCGCTCGTGCGCAAGCTCGCGCAGGAGCACGGCGTCGACTTGGACTCGGTCAAGGGCACCGGTATCGGCGGCCGGATCCGTAAGCAGGACGTCCTCGCGGCGGCCGAGGGCTCGGGCTCCGACTCCGGTTCCGAGGCCCCGGCCGAGGAGAAGGCGCCCAGCGGCGGCCCGTCGAAGGCCGGCGTCCGGCCCGAGCTCGCGGAGCTGCGCGGCACCACCAAGAAGGCCAACCGGATCCGCAAGATCACGGCGCAGAAGACCCGTGAGTCGCTGCAACAGACCGCTCAGCTCACGCAGGTCTTCGAGGTGGACATGACCCGGGTGGCGCAGCTGCGCTCGCAGGTCAAGGAGAAGTTCGCCGACAAGCACGGCGTCAAACTGACCTACCTGCCGTTCTACGCCAAGGCCGTCGTCGAGGCCCTGGTCTCGCACCCCAACGTCAACGCCTCGTACAACGAGGACGCCAACGAGATCACCTACCACGGGTCGGTGAACCTCGGCATCGCCGTGGACACCGAGGCCGGACTGCTCTCGCCGGTCATCAAGAACGCCCAGGACATGGACATCCCGGCCCTGTCCAAGGCGATCAACGACCTCGCGGAGCGGGCCCGGTCTTCCAAGCTGACCCCGGACGATCTCTCGGGCGGCACGTTCACCATCACCAACATCGGTAGCGAGGGTGCCCTCTTCGACACCCCGATCCTGGTCCCGCCGCAGGCGGCGATGTTGGGTACCGGCGCGATCGTGCGCCGTCCGGTGGTGGATGCCGACGCCGACGGCGAGTCGATCGCCATCCGGTCCATGGGCTTCATGCCGATGACGTACGACCACCGCCTCATCGACGGTGCCGACGCCGGCCGTTTCCTCACCACGGTCAAGGACCGCCTGGAGAAGGCCGAGTTCGAGGGCGACCTCGGACTGTAGTCCCACCGCCGGTTCCGCCGACCACGCGACGGGCGTCCTCCTTACGGGGAGGGCGCCCGTCGTCGTGGTACCACCCTCCCGGGCCACGCGCGCCCACGCGGCCTACCCTGGTGGTATGTCTCACACCGGTCAGTCCCTGCGCCGCGACCCGTCCGCCCCGGAGATCCGGCGGCTCGGCACCGTCGAGTACTCCCCCACGTGGGACCTCCAGCGCACCCTGGCCGAGGAGCGCGCCGACGGGCGACGCGGAGACACCGTGCTGCTCCTCGAGCACCCCGCCACCTACACCGCCGGCAAGCGGACGGAGCCGTCCGACCGGCCGGTCGACGGCACCCCGGTCGTCGACGTGGATCGCGGCGGGCGAATCACCTGGCACGGCCCGGGCCAGCTCGTCGGGTACCCGATCGTCGCGCTGACCGACCCGATCGACGTGGTCGAGTACGTGCGCCGCGTCGAGCAGGCACTCATCACCACCTGTGCCCGGCTCGGCGTGGAGGCCGGCCGCGTCGACGGTCGCTCCGGGGTCTGGTGCGCGGCCGCGGGCGGGCGGCCCGAACGCAAGATCGCCGCGATCGGGATCCGCGTCCAGCGCGGGGTGACAATGCACGGGTTCTCCCTCAACTGCGACTGCGACCTGACCGCGTTCTCCCGGATCGTGCCGTGCGGGATCGTCGACGCCGGGGTCACCTCGCTCACCGCCGAACTCGGCCGCACGGTCACCGTGTCGGACGTTCTCGATCAGGTCACCTCCGACGTGGTGGAGGCGCTCGACGGCCGACTGCCCGTGTCCTGAACCACGCGTAGTCTTGGTGACGTGACTGTGACTCCCGAGGGCCGCAAGCTCCTGCGCATCGAGGCCCGCAACGCTGAGACCCCCATCGAACGCAAACCGTCGTGGATCCGTACGCGTGCCACGATGGGCCCCGAGTACAAGGAACTGAAGGGCCTCGTGCGAGGTGGCGGTCTGCACACGGTGTGTGAGGAGGCCGGTTGTCCGAACATCTACGAGTGCTGGGAGGACCGCGAGGCGACGTTCCTCATCGGCGGTGAGCAGTGCACCCGTCGTTGCGACTTCTGCCAGATCGACACCGGCAAGCCCTCCGCCCTCGACCGCGACGAGCCCCGCCGTGTCGCCGAGTCGGTCCGCGAGATGGGCCTGCGCTACTCGACCATCACCGGCGTCGCGCGCGACGACCTCGACGACGGCGGCGCCTGGCTGTACGCGGAGACGGTCCGCAAGATCCACGAGCTCAACCCCAACACAGGGGTAGAGAACCTCATCCCCGACTTCAACGGCGACCCCGACCAGCTGGCCGAGGTCTTCGAGTCGCGCCCCGAGGTGCTCGCACACAACCTGGAGACCGTGCCCCGGATCTTCAAGCGGATCCGGCCCGCGTTCCGGTTCGAGCGCTCCCTCGACGTGATCCGCGCCGCCCGCGACTTCGGTCTGGTGACCAAGTCCAACCTCATCCTGGGGATGGGCGAGACCACCGAGGAGATCGTCGACGCGATGCGGGACCTGCACTCCGCCGGCTGCGACATCCTCACCATCACCCAGTACCTACGCCCCACCCCCCGGCACCACCCCATCGACCGGTGGGTCAAGCCCGAGGAGTTCGTGGAGCTGTCCGACCAGGCCCGTGAGATCGGCTTCGCCGGCGTCATGGCCGGCCCGCTCGTCCGCTCGTCCTACCGCGCCGGTCGCCTGTACGTCCAGGCGCTCGAGCACCGCGGCCAGGAGGTGCCCGAGCACCTGCGGCAGCTCACCTCGGAGGGATCGGCGTCGCAGGAGGCCTCGAGCGTGCTGGCCCGCGAGGCCGCGCGCCTGACCCGGGCACGCACACCCGGCGCCGCACCCGCCGCGCTCCTCCCGCCGCCCTCGCCCCGTCACGCTCGGGGCGAGGGCGGCGCGGTTCTCTGACCGCGCCCCACGCCACGTATCCTCAGGGGTATGGCGAAGAGCGAGGTCAGCAAGGCGGACAAGAAGGCGGCCCGGGCCGCACGGCGGGCGGCGGGCAAGGAGCAGCGCGGCCAGATGTGGCAGGCGCTGAAGATCCAGTCCAAGCAGGACAAGCTCCTGTGGCCGCTGATGATCGGTGCACTCGTCCTCTCGGCCGTGGTGTTCTTCCTCCTCGGCACCCTGTGGGGCGGCGAGTGGTGGATGTTGCCGCTGGGTGTGCTCGTGGGCCTCATGCTCGCGATGGTCGTCTTCTCGCGGCGCGTGCAGAACACCGTGTACGGCAAGGCCGAGGGGCAGCCGGGCGCCGCCGCGTGGGCGCTGGACCAGCTGCGGTCGGGATGGCGGGTCAACCAGGCCGTCGCCGCCACCACCAGCTTCGACGCCGTCCACCGCGTGGTCGGCCGCTGTGGGATCGTGCTCGTCGGCGAGGGCCAACCGCACCGGCTCAAGCCGCTCATGACGCAGGAGAAGAAGAAGGTTGCCCGCGTCGTGGGCGACACCCCGATCTACGAACTGATCGTGGGCGACGAGACCGACGCGACCCCGGAGCAGGTGCCGCTGCGCAAGCTCAACCGGCGCCTCACCCGCTACCCGATGAACATCAGCCGCGCCAAGGTCGACGCCCTGGACACCCGGCTGCGCGCGCTGAGCACCAAGACCGGCGTGCAGAACCAGATGCCCAAGGGCCCGGTCCCGCAGGGCGCGAAGGTCCGCAACATCCAGCGAAGCGCCCGCCGCCGGGGCTGATGCTCAGCGGGAGCGGATGAGCGCCGTGCCTGTGGCGCGGTCGTGCATGCCGCGGCCGTCCTCGTCCTGGATAAGCGGGGGCAGCAGGAAGAAGATGAACACCACCCGCACCAGGGAACGCAGGAAACCGACCCGCTCCTCCTCGTCCACCCGGGCGGTGCCGATCCCGAGCACCGCCTGGCCCGGGGTCTGCGCGAACAGCCAGACGCAGACCACGCCGATCACGCCCCACACCAACGGCACCGCCCAACTGGACACCGCCGCGAACGAGTCACCGCCCAGCACACCGGGCCCGGCCACCGACACGACCGCGGCCACCAGGCCGTAGGCCAGGAACCAGTCGACCACGAGGGCTCCGAAACGGACACCGAGCGGGGCCATCGAGCCCGGGCCGGACTCTGGCAGACCGAGGTTCTCGCCCTTGAACTTCTGCTCCGGCCCGCTGCCGGACGTGGGTCCGGACAGCCACGATCCCGCTACATCACGCATGTGGCCAGCGTAGCCCGGCGAGCTGCCGTTCCTCATGTCGGCGACCCCCGCCCCGCACGACTAGGCTTGTCCCATTGGGAGGGACACCCCCGGCCGTCTCGTGTAACACCGGCGAAACATTCGCTTGACGGCCGGGCAACACCTCGCCCATATCGTGAGGTCACCGCACGACGGGAGACACCGGTCGCCCGTCGCACTTGAAGAGACGAGGAGCGAATCGTGGCATTCTCCACTCCGGACGAGGTCATCAAGTTCATCAAGGACGAGGGCGTCGAGTACGTCGACATCCGGTTCACTGACCTGCCGGGCAACGAGCAGCACTTCACGATCGCCGCAGCGGCGTTCGACGAGGACTTGTTCGAGGACGGCCTGGCCTTCGACGGCTCCTCCATCCGGGGTTTCCAGTCCATCCACGAGTCGGACATGATGCTCCTCCCGGACGTCGCCACCGCCCGCCTTGACCCCTTCCGCCGGGCCAAGACGCTCAACGTCAGCTGCTTCGTCCACGACCCGTTCACCCGCGAGGCCTACAGCCGCGACCCACGCAACGTCGCCCGTAAGGCCGAGGAGTACCTGATCTCCACCGGCATCGCCGACACGTGCTTCTTCGGCGCCGAGGCCGAGTTCTTCGTGTTCGACTCCGTCCGCTACGGCTCCGGGACGAATCACGGTTTCTATGAGGTCGATTCGAGCGCCGGCAACTGGAACACGGGCGCCGGCCAGGAGGCCGACGGCTCGCCCAACCTGGGCTACAAGGTCCGCGAGAAGGGCGGGTACTTCCCCGTCGCCCCGTACGATCACTTCGTCGACCTGCGCGACGAGATGTCCACCAACCTCACCAACGCCGGCTTCGAGCTCGAGCGTTTCCACCACGAGGTGGCCGGCGCCCAGCAGGAGATCAACTACAAGTTCAACACCCTGCTGCACGCTGCCGACGACGTCCAGCTGTTCAAGTACATCGTCAAGAACACCGCCTGGAAGAACGGCAAGTCGGCCACGTTCATGCCCAAGCCACTCTTCGGCGACAACGGCTCGGGCATGCACGCCCACCAGTCGCTGTGGAAGGACGGCAAGCCGCTGTTCCACGACGAGTCCGGCTACGCGGGGCTGTCCGACATCGCCCGCTACTACATCGGCGGCATCCTGCACCACGCGCCGTCGCTGCTGGCGTTCACCAACCCCACGATCAACTCGTACCACCGGCTCGTCCCGGGCTACGAGGCCCCGATCAACCTCGTGTACTCACAGCGCAACCGCTCGGCGTGTGTCCGGATCCCGATCACCGGCAACAACCCCAAGGCCAAGCGCATCGAGTTCCGCTGCCCCGACTCGTCCGGCAACCCGTACTTCGCGTTCGCCGCGATGATGATGGCCGGCATCGACGGTGTGAAGAACAAGATCGAGCCGATGGCTCCGGTCGACAAGGACCTCTACGAGCTCCCGCCGGAGGAGGCCGCCGACATCCCGCAGGCGCCCACCTCCCTGCCCGCGGTGATCGACCGCCTCGAGCAGGACCACGATTACCTCACCGAGGGCGGCGTGTTCACCGAGGACCTCATCGAGAACTGGATCTCGTACAAGCGGGAGAAGGAGATCGCCCCGGTCAACCTGCGGCCGCACCCGCACGAGTTCGAGCTCTACTACGACTGCTGAGCGCACGGCGATCTGATCGCCGGCCCTGCATGATCCGGAGCCCATAGCCCCGGAAACCCGAAACGCCCCGGCCCCACGGCCGGGGCGTTTACGGTTGTGCCAGGTAGCACTGGTCGCCCGGATCGCCACCGGGCGGTGGGCCGGGAAGGAGCCGGGATCACCATGGACACGGACGCTTTCGACTTCCGCAGCGCCTCCCCGCGGGCCAGGCCGCTCAAGGTGGTCGCCGCCGCCCTGGACCCCGAACACGACCCCGAGGCCGACCGCGAGGGACAGGGTTACCCGGTCCTGCTCAAGCTCTCGCGGGTGCTGGACCCCGAGGAGGCCCGCCTCATCCTCGAACGCAACCCCTTCCTCCACGCCACGGCCGGCTCCCGCAAACTCATCGCCATGGACACGTCCGTGGAGACCCTGCGGGAACAGAAGGACCGCCTCCAGTTGCTGCTCGCCGAGGTCGAGGCGAACGCCCTGGCCGAGCAGGCGCGGCAGCGCATGGAGGAACACCGCGCCGCCGAGCTGCGGCTGGCCGAACTGCGGCGCCGCAACGAGGTCCTCGGCGAGATCGAGTGGTGACCCGGGACCGGATGGGAAACGCCCGCAGGCGTGGGAGAATCCGGCCATGAACTCGCCGCTGCGTTCCCGTTCCGCCACCGGCACCGCACGGTCCGCGTCCGGCGCCGCCCGGTCCGCCGTCGACCACCCGGCGCTCGAGTGGCTGGCCCGCGCGGGCTTCGTGATGAACGGCGTGGTGCACCTCCTCATCGGCTGGATCGCCGTGCGGATCGCCCTGGGCTCCGGCGGCGGCGAGGCCTCCAACTCCGGCGCGCTCGCCCAGATCGCCTCAGCGCCGGGCGGCACGATGATGCTCTGGGCGGGCGCGGCGGCGTTCATCGCCCTGGGCCTGTGGCAGGTCGTCGAGATGCTGCTGGGGTCCGAGGAGGCCTCCGACCGGCTCAAGGCCGGCGCGAAGGCCGCCGTCTACGTGGCCCTGGGGCTGACCACCGCACGGTTCGCGTCCGGCGGTGGCGGGTCCGATTCGGAGACGGCGTCCGACGCCACGGCCGGCCTGCTGGGCTCGGGCGCCGGGAAGGTGGTGCTGGTGGTCGTGGGTCTGTTCCTGCTCGGCGTGGGCGGCTACCACGTGTACAAGGGCGCGACCGCGAAGTTCGTCGAGGACCTCGAACGCACCGGCCGCGGTGAGATCGGCCGCGCGATGGTCATCGCGGGGCGCGTCGGATACGTCGCCAAGGGGGTGGCGCTGGCGATCCTCGGTGGGCTGGTGATCGCGGCCGTCGTCACCGCGGACCCCGAGAAGGCCGGCGGGCTGGACGCCGCGCTGCGCACGGTCGGCGAGCAGCCCTTCGGCCAGGTGCTGCTCGTCCTCACCGGCGCGGGCATCGCCCTGTTCGGCGTGTACTCGATCGCGCGGGCCCGGTTCGCCCGCATGTGAGCGACGGGCCTCAGCCCAGCTTGGGAAAGTTCTCCGGGCAGTAGGTCCCCACCGCGGCGCCGAGGAAGAACCCCTGCCCGTCCGGGTCGAGCCCGGCGCGGTCGCCGAGCCAGCCGGACACCTCGTCCATCTGCTGACCGCCGTCGAAGCGACCGCACGCCTCGGTGGCCGTGGCGACCGGGTCCACGCCCGCGGGCAGTGTCACCCCGCGACGCTGTAGCAGCACCGCGAAGTCGCCGGCGCCCGGAGCGGGCGGAGCCGGCGCGGCGGACGGGTCCGCACCCGGTGCGGGCGCGACCTCCGCGGGCGGCGGTAGCGGCTCCGGCTCGCCGGGCATCGGCTCGGGCTCCGGCGACTGCGGCGGGGGCGGCGGTACCGGCCCGGTCGGCTTCTCCGGCAGCTCCTCGGCGAACGGGGTCGCAGGCGCCGATGTGGTGGGCTCCGCCGACACCTCCGGCGCCTCCCCCTCCACGGTCGCCCCGCCGCACCCGGCGAGGACGGCCGCCAGCACCGCGCCGGTGGCGACGACGACTCCGGCCGCGCGCGAACGTGTACTCATGGTGCGCATGGTAGGTCACCCTCCGCGGGGAGCGGGCAGACGCACCGTGGCGAGCACGCCCAGATGGTCGGTCCTGTCCACCTCGACGGTCTCCGTCTCCCCCACCGCGACCGCGCCCCGCGCCAGCACGTGGTCGATCCCGATGAGCGGCGGGAACCGCCGGCCAGCCGGCCAGGTGGGCACCCGGCCGTCACGGCCCCCGGAGACCGAGTCGGTGTACCCGAGGTCGCGCAGGTCTCGGAACCGCACGTGGTCCCAGGTGGCGTTGAAGTCCCCGCCCACGATCACCGGGGCCGGACCCGGCAGGCTGCCCAGGTACCACCGCAGGCGGTCGGCCTCCTCGACCGCCAGGGCTGCGTCGAAGACGGGGGCCACCGGGTGCGCGGCCACCACCGTCACCGGCCCGCCGGGCCCGGCCATCTCCGTGAGCACCAGCCCCAGGCTGAAGCCGGGCACGCGCTCCGGCGCCGAGAGCGGGAACCGCGACCACACGGCCACCCCCTGGGCGGCGGGCGCGGTGGCGGCGGCCTCGTGAGGGAGCAGGCCCGTCAGTCCGGCGGTGCGCAGCGCGTCCGCCGACTCCGGAGTGGTCTCCACCGTCAGGAGCAGATCCACCCCGCCGGTGCGTACCGCCCGTACCACGTCGTGCGGGGCGGCCCGGCCGTACTCGAGGTTCTGCACCATCACCCGCACTCCGACGCCCTCGTCGTCGTCGACCTCGGGTGCCGGCCCCACCAGCGGCGCGTACTGGACCACGCCGACGCCGACCAGCGCGACGGACACGATCCCGAGCAGCACCGACCGGGCCCGCACCGCGGCGATGAGCGCGACCAGGGAGAACGCCCAGAACGCGACGGCGAAGGACGCCAGGACCGGGACCACGGCGATCTCCGCGCGGGAGTGGTGCAACGCCACCCCCGCCGCGGCGACGAGCGCGGTGAGCACCGCGACGGCCCGGGCGACCGGGTGCCGACCGCTCAACGCAGGAACTTGCGCAGGTCTCCCAGCGCGGCGATGACCCGGTCGAGATCGTCACCGTTGCGCACCATCGAGCGCACCGTCTCGGCCACCGACGCGACGGTCGGCGACGCGACGGTCGGCGACGCGACGGTCGGCGACGCGACGGTCGGCGAGGACGGCGACGCGGAGGACGGGTCGACAGGCTGACCCACCAGGGCGCCGGAGGCCGCGCGGGCCGCACCGGGGCGGCGACGATCCGGGCCGAGCTCCACCTCGAAGCGGTCGCCCTTGTCGTCGGAGCCGATGCAGCGGACCCGCTCGTCGGCCGGGACGCCGGCCGCGCGCACGGCGTCGACGAACTCGTACAGCTCCCCGTACGTCACGCCGTCGAGGGTGAGGGTGAGGTTCATGGTCACAGGCATGCGCCCAGGTTATCGGCGCGCGGGCCCCGGGCACATCGGGGACGACCCCCATCCGCACCCCGACCCGCGCCCGGACGCCGGTGGCGTCAGTCCTCGCCCCAGAACACGCGGTCGACCGCGCGGCGGCCGTGCCGGGTCACGCGCAGGTACTCGTTGAGGAACTCCGCGCCGTCGGCCCTGCCCGTGCAGATCATGGCCACCGCCGCGAGGATCTTGCCCTGGCCCGGCAGCTGGTCGACCGCCTTGCCGCGCGCGAGGACCAGCGCGTTGCGGGCGTGGCCGGCCATGAGCCACGACTGCACCAGCGCGTCGCGTTCGCCCTCGGACAGCAGCTCCGCGGAGGCGGCGGCCTGCAGCGCCTCGAGGGTGGAGGTGGTGTGCAGTCCGGGAACCCGGGCGGCGTGCTGCATGGTGAGCAGCTGCGCGCACCACTCGACATCCGCCAGGCCGCCGCGCCCGAGCTTGGTGTGCGTGGCGGGGTCCGCGCCCCGCGGCAGGCGCTCGGAGTCGATCCGCGCCTTCATCCGGCGGATCTCCTGGACGACCTTGGGCGGCACGCCGTCCTCCGGGTACCGGAACACGTCGATCATGTGGAGGAAGTCCAGGCCGAGGTCGCGATCGCCGGCGGCGAACGAGGCGCGCAGGAGCGCCTGCAGCTCCCAGGTGTCGGCCCAGGTGGAGTAGTAGGCGCGGTAGGAGGCCAGGGTCCGAACGAGGAGGCCGTTGCGCCCCTCGGGGCGCAGGTCGGCGTCCAGGTCGAGCGGGGGGTCCGACGACGGCGTGGACAGCAGCCTGCCCACCCGCTCGGCCACCTGCGTGGCCCATCGGACCGCCTCGTCCTCACCCGTGCCGTCGGTGGGCTCGCACACGATCATCACGTCCGCGTCCGAGCCGTAGGACAACTCGTTCCCGCCGAGTCGGCCCATGCCGATGTAGGCGATCCGGGCCGGTACGCGGCCGTCGGCGGGCATCATGTCGCGCACGACGGCGGCGAGTGACGCCTCGAGCACCGCACGCCACACGGCAGTCAGCCGCCTGCCCACCTCCGGCACGGAGATCATGCCCAGCACGTCGGCGGCGCCGATCCGCGCCAGTTCCGCTCGCCGCAGAGACCGGGCGGCGGCGATGACCCGCTCCGGCGTGGGGTGCCGGGCCGCGGACGCCGTGAGCGCCGAGGCGATGTCCGAGACCTTGGCCGCGACCAGCAGCGGCCCCTCCGCGCCGTCGGTGAGGTCGGGGATCACCTCCGGGTTCCGCATGAGCAACTCCGCGACGAACGCCGACGTACCCAGCACCCGGACGAGGCGGCGGGCCACGATGCTGTCGTCACGCAGCGTGCGCAGGAACCAGGTGACCTCCTCGTTCTCCTCACACAGTCGGCGGTAGGCCAGCAGGCCCGCGTCCGGGTCAGGAGTGTCGGCCAGCCACTCCATGAACGTCGGCAGCAGCAGCGCCTGGATCCGGCCCCGGCGGCTGCTCTGCCCCGCGAGCGCCCGCAGGTGCCCGAGCGCGTTGCGCGGGGCGGCGAACCCGAGCGCGGCCAGCTGCCGCTCCATCGCCTGAGGGCTGAGCGAGAGCGCTTCGGCGTCATAGGACGCGATCGAGTCGAGCAGCGGACGGTAGAACAGCTTCGAGTGCAGGCGGCGCACCCGGCGGCGCAGCTGACGCAGGCTCTGCCGCAGCACCTGGGAGGCGTCGTTCGGCCCGTTCGGCCGGATGTGCGCCGCGCGGGCCAGCCAGCGGTACGCCTCCTCGTCGTCGTCCTCCGGGAGCAGGTGGGTGCGCTTGTACCGCTGGAGTTGCAGGCGGTGCTCGAGCAGGCGCAGGAACTCGTACGCCGCGACCAGCTCGGCGCCGTCCTCGCGCGCGATGTAGCCGCCGTCCCGCAGTGCGGCCAGCGCGTCGACAGTGCTGGTCACGCGTAGGTCCTCGTCCGTGCGGCCGTGGACCATCTGCAGCAACTGGACCGCGAACTCCACGTCGCGCAGTCCCCCGCGGCCCAGCTTGAGCTCGCGCTCCCGCAGCGCCTCGGGCACGTTCTCCTCGACCCTGCGGCGCATCGCCTGGACGTCGTGGACGAAGTCGTCGCGCTCGGCGGCGGTCCACACCATGGGGTGGACGATGTCGTGGTACTCGGTGGCCAGCGCCATGTCACCGGTCATTGGGCGGGCCTTGAGGAGCGCCTGGAACTCCCAGGTCTTGGCCCAACGCCTGTAGTAGGCCGCGTGCGAGTCGACCGTGCGCACCAGCTCACCGGACTTGCCCTCGGGACGCAGGGCGGCGTCCACCTCGAAGAACGCCATCGACCCGATGCGCATCATCTCCCCCGCCACGCGACCCGTCTTGGCGTCGGCGGGCTCCGCCACGAAGATCACGTCGACGTCGGAAATGTAGTTGAGCTCGCGCGCGCCGCCCTTGCCCATCGCGACCACGCCCAGCCGCGAGGGCATCGGCCCGTCCGGGTAGACGGTGGCCACGGCCACGGCGAGCGCCGCGGTCAGGGCCGCGTCGGCGAGATCGGACAGCCGCCGCCCCACCTCGGCGAACGCCAGTCGCGGCTCGTCGTCCTCCACCGCCGCCGCCACGTCGTGGGCGGCCAGCAGCGCCACCTGGTCACGGTAGGCCGTGCGCAGCACCTTCACGGCCGCGCCGCCGGTGATCCCGGCGCGGTAGGTCCCCGCCGCGCACAGGTCGTCGCGCTGGGTCGGCTCGGGCGCGCCCTCCACCGGGTCCTCGGGCACGGCCTCGACCGCACCGAGCATGGCCGCCGCGACCTCCTGCGGCGAGGGCAGATCGGCGCGCAGGAGGGTCCAGCGGGTCGGCTCGGCGACGAGGTGGTCCCCCAGCGCGCTCGACGACCCCAGCAGGCCGAACAACCGCGCGCGCAGGCGGGGGTCCGAGCGCAGGGCGGAGTCCCACGCGTCCGCGCCCGACCCTGTGCCCGCGGCTCCGGAACCGTCGCCCGCGGCCGCGCCGTCGCCCGCGGCGACGAGCGACTCGCGCAACCGCACGAGCGCACCCAGCGCCAGATCGGGGTCCGGGGCCCGGGACAGCGCCCACAGCACCGGCACCGCGTCGTCGTCGTTCCACCCCAGATAGTCAAGCCAGTCGGCGGCACGGTCGTCGAGCAGGCCGAGCCGCCCGGGGCTCGGCAACCTCGGGCGGGACGAGTCCCTGCTCACGATGCCGCCGCCGGTCACAGGTTGAGGTAGTTGCGCAGTTCGTACGGGGTCACGTCGGTCCGGTACTCGCGCCACTCACGGCGCTTGTTCCGCAGGAAGAACTCGAAGACGTGCTCGCCGAGCGCCTCGGCGACCAGCTCCGACTCCTCCATCGCGTCCAGCGCCTGCTCGAGGCTGCCCGGCAGGTCGGTGTAGCCCATCGCGCGGCGCTCACGGCGGCTCATGGTCCACACGTCGTCCTCGGACTCCGGCGGCAGTTCGTAGCCCTCCTGGACGCCCTTGATGCCGGCGGCGAACATCACCGCGAACGCCAGGTACGGGTTGCACGCCGAGTCCGGGCTGCGGACCTCGATGCGGCGGGAGGACGCCTTGTTGGGCGTGTACATGGGCACCCGCACCAGTGCCGAACGGTTGGCGCGGCCCCACGTGGCCGCCGTGGGCGCCTCGCCGCCACCGATGAGTCGCTTGTAGGAGTTGACCCACTGGTTGGTCACGGCCGAGAACTCGGGCGCGTGCGTGAGGATGCCGGCGACGAACGACTTGGCGGTACCCGACAGCTGGTACTCGTCGTCCGGGTCGTGGAACGCGTTGGAGTCGCCCTCGAACAGGCTCATGTGGGTGTGCATGGCCGAGCCGGGGTGATCGCGCAGGGGCTTGGGCATGAACGACGCCCACACCCCGTTGTTCATGGCCACCTCCTTGACGATGTAGCGGAACGTCATGATGTTGTCCGCCATGCTCAGGGCGTCGGCGTAGCGCAGGTCGATCTCCTGCTGCCCCGGCGCGCCCTCGTGGTGGGAGAACTCCACCGAGATGCCCATGGCCTCGAGCGCCTCGATGGCGTGGCGCCGGAAGTGCGGGGCGGTGTCGTGCACGGCCTGGTCGAAGTAGCCGCCGTTGTCCGTGGGCACCGGCTCGGCACCGTTGGTGTCGAGGTCCTTGAACAGGAAGAACTCGATCTCCGGATGCACGTAGCAGGAGAAGCCGAGGTCGGCGGCCTTGTTGAGCTGGCGCCGCAGCACGTGGCGCGGGTCGGCCCAGCTCGGGCTGCCGTCCGGGTTGTAGATGTCGCAGAAGATGCGCGCCGAGTGCTGGCCGCCGTCGGCGTGCGCCCACGGCAGGACCTGGAAGGTCGACGGGTCCGGCTTGGCGACCGTGTCCGCCTCGGACACGCGGGAGAACCCCTCGATCGCGGAGCCGTCGAAGCCGATGCCCTCGCCGAAGGCCCCCTCGAGCTCGGCCGGCGCCACGGCCACGGATTTCAAGGTGCCGAGCACGTCCGTGAACCAGAGCCGGACGAACCGGATGTCGCGTTCCTCGAGGGTCCTGAGAACGTACTCCTGCTGGCGGTTCATGCCTCCAACCTAGTGCCTGCCGTGTGACGGGCGTGAGTCATCCCCTCGGTCAGACGCGGGCCGACCCCGGGTGACCGCTCGTGGCAGACTCGACCGCGACACCGCGCGGCGGCCGCCGCGCGAGACGTCACCGCCCCCTGTCCCACCCGGGGACCGGCCCCGGCCGGCCTCGAGGCACCGAAGGAAGGCCACACACCTCATGAGCGACACCCCCGACACCCCGGTCTACGGCTCCGGCGCCGCCCCCGGGCAGACGCCGCCCGGCACCGACGGGCAGGAGGGCCTGACGCGGGTCACGCGCCTGCACCACCTCGCCGAACTCAAGGCCGCCGGCGAGCCGTGGCCGATGCTCACCGCCTACGACTTCGTCTCCGCGCGTCTGTTCCAGGAGGCGGGGATCCCCGTCCTGCTGGTGGGTGACTCCGCGGCCAACGTGGTCTACGGCTACGACACGACCGTCCCGGTGACGGAGGACGAGATGATCCCGCTCGTCCGTGCCGTCACCCGGGGCGCGCCCAAGGCGCTGGTCGTGGCGGACCTGGTGTTCGGCAGCTACGAGGCCTCGCCCACCCAGGCCGTGGCCGCGGCGACCCGCATGCTCAAGGAGGGCGGTGCCCAGGCGGTCAAGCTCGAGGGCGGCGTGCGGATGGCGCCGCAGATCCGCGCGATCGTCGACGCCGGCATCCCCGTGATGGCCCACGTCGGCTTCACCCCGCAGTCCGTCAACGGGCTCGGCGGATTCCGCGTCCAGGGCCGCGGGGACGCCGCCGAGCAGCTGCGCGCCGACGCCCGTGCCGTCCAGGAGGCCGGCGCGTTCTCCGTGGTCATGGAGATGGTGCCGGCCGACCTCGCCCGCGAGGTCACCGCGGAGCTGGAGATCCCGACCGTGGGGATCGGCGCCGGGAACGGCTGCGACGCCCAGGTCCTCGTCTGGCAGGACATGGCCGGCCACAGCACCGGCCGGACCGCCAAGTTCGTCAAGCGCTACGCCGAACTGGCCGACACGCTGCGGGAGGCCGCCCGCGAGTACGGCACGGAGGTCCGTTCGCGGGCCTTCCCCGGCGCCGAGCACTCCTTCTGATCGTGGGAGCCCCCGCGATCAGCACCGACCGGGGCGGCGCGCGCCGCGCCCCGTACCCGGAGATCGACCCGTACGAGACGGGCATGCTCGACGTGGGCGACGGTCAACGCCTGTACTGGGAGTGCTCCGGCAACCCGGACGGCGCACCCGTGCTCTTTGTCCACGGCGGGCCGGGCGGGGGCACCGACCCCGCGCACCGCCGCATGTTCGACCCGGCCGTCTACAGGATCATCCTGGTGGACCAGCGCGGGTGCGGGCGCAGCACGCCGCACGTGGCCGACGGCGCGGACCTGTCCGTCAACACGACGTGGCACCTGGTGGCCGACCTCGAGCGGCTGCGTGAGGCGCTGGGCGTCGACCGCTGGCTGGTGTTCGGCGGCTCGTGGGGCTCGACGCTCGCGCTCGCGTACGCCCAGGAGCACCCCGATCGGGTCCGCGGCCTGGTGCTGCGCGGGATCTTCCTGTGCCGCCCGAGCGAGATCGACTGGTTCTACCGAGGCGGCGCCGCGCACCTGTTCCCCGACGTATGGGAGGGCTACCTCGCGCCGCTCGTCGCCGCCGACGGCGCCGACGCCGTCCACGGGCCCGGTTACGACCACGTCGCGGCCTACCACCGTCTCCTGCACTGCGGCGATCCGCGACTCGAGCTGGAGGCCGCCCGGGCGTGGACGACGTGGGAGACGTCCACGTCCACCCTGCTGCCCCGCACGGTCGGCAAGGACGGGGATCCGGACCGGTTCGCGCTGGCGTTCGCGCGCATCGAGAACCATTACTTCGTCAACGACGCGTTCCTGCCGGGTCGGGCGATCCTCGACCGGATGGATCGCATCGCCCACCTCCCCGGCGTGATCGTCCACGGGCGCTACGACGTGGTGTGCCCGGTGGCCAACGCGTGGGAGCTGCACGCGGCGTGGCCGGGCTCCGAGCTGCACATCGTGCCGGACGCCGGGCACGCGATGGCCGAGCCGAGCACCACCCACCACCTGCTCGAGGCCACGGACGCGTTCCGCCCCTGACCCGCGGGCGCGCCGGCGGCCGGGGCCGCGCGAGCGAGCGCCGGCTCAGACCACCCCGAACCGGCGCGAGGCCGCGACCGTCGCCTTCTGGTAGCCGGCCGGGAACAGTCTCACCAGCACGTCGAGGACGTGCGCGTCCGCCCCGACCAGCACGCGGGGACGGCGCCGCTCGACGCCGTCGAGGATGACGCGCGCGGCGGTCGAGGCCTCCGTGCGGGCGAACTTCGTGTCGAAGATGGTGGCGAAGTCGGCGCTGTCGAGCCCCTCGGCCGCGCCGGCGCTACGGGCGACGGCCGTCTTGATGCCGCCGGGGTGCACGCAGGTGACGTCCACTGGGTGACCGGCCGCGAGCATCTCCATCCGCAGCGACTCGGTGAACTGCTGAACCGCCGCCTTGGCCGCGTTGTAGGCGTTCTGCGTGGGCACGGACAGGAACGCGAAGATGCTGGAGATGTTGACCAGGTGGCCGTCGCCGGAGGCGATGAGGTGCGGGAGGAACTCCTTGGTGCCGTGCACGACGCCCCAGTAGTCGACGTCCATGACGCGCGCGATGTCCTTGTAGGAGGACCGTTCGACGGCGCCGGTGAACGCGATGCCGGCGTTGTTGATCACCAGGTGGACCACGCCGTAGTGCTCGGCGACCAGCCCGGCGTACTCGGCGACCGTGGCCTGTTCGGTGACGTCGAGGCGCTGCGAGTGCACGTCGCCGGCGCCGTCGCCGCGGGCCAGCTCGACGGTGCGGGCCAGGCCGTCCGGGTCGATGTCGCTCAGCGCGAGTCGCGCGCCGCGTCGGGCGGCCTCGCGCGCCAGCTCGCGTCCGATGCCGGAACCGGCGCCGGTGACGACGACGACCTTGCCGTGCATCCGCCAGCGGCGCGTGTCGGTCCGTACGCGCCAGGGGCGGGGCAGTCCGGCGCCGCGGGCGCTCACCGCAGGGCCCCCTGCCCGGCGGACGTCGCGGCCGAGAGCTCGGCGGCGCTCCGCCGGTGGTAGGCGCTCAGGTCGAACTCGCGGGTCTGCCGGCGGAAGGCGAGCGTGAAATCCGGCCACACGGCCGGGGCGTTGCCCTTGTCGTCGAGGTACCAGCTACGGCAGCCGGTCACCCAGACGGTCTCGCCGGTGTGCTCGCGCAGCTCGCGGTTGTACGCCTCCTGGACGGCCTCGCGGACCTCGACGGTCTGCAGGTCGTGGTCCCGCATGGTGCGCAGCGCGTCCACGAGGTAGTTGAGCTGGGATTCGATCATGTAGATCATCGACGAGTGCCCGAGGCCCGTGGCCGGGCCGACCAGGACGAACAGGTTCGGGTAGCCGGCCACCGTGGTGCCCTTGTAGGCCTCCATGCCCTCGCTGCGCCACTTCTGCGCGAGGGTGCGGCCGCCGGCGCCGCGGACGCGCTCGAAGAACGGCGAGTCGGTGACGTGGAAGCCGGTGGCCACGACCAGCACGTCGGCGGGGTGCTCGACGCCATCGGCGGTGACGATCCCGCTCTCCGTGACCCGGGATATCGGCTCGGTCACGAGGTCCACGTTGTCCCGGCCGAGCGCGGGGTACCAGGTGTTGGAGAGCAGGATGCGTTTGCAGCCGATCTCGAAGTTCGGGGTGACCTTCTCCCGCAGCGCCCGGTCGCGGACCTGCATCGCGAGGTGCGCGCGGCCGAGCGCCTTGATCGGGGCCAACGCGGCGCGGGTGCGGGTCAGCCCCACCACCTGGAACTCGCGGCTGGCGTACTGCAGGGCCCGGACGGCCTTCTGCAGGCCGGGTACCCGGCGGTACAGCGACCGCTCGAGGCGCGGGTAGGGGCGGTCCATGCGGGGAAGGACCCAGGGCGCGGTGCGCTGGTAGACGTCGAGGTGACCCACCGTCGGCGCGATGGACGGAACCACCTGGATGGCCGAGGCCCCGGTCCCGATCACCGCGACGCGGCGGTCGGCCAGCGGGACCGAGTGGTCCCAGCGGGCGGTGTGGAAGAGGTCGCCCGCGAAGTCCTCGATGCCGTCGATCTCCGGCAGCCGGGGCTCGCACAGGGCCCCGACGCCGAGGACGACCACGCGGGCGTCGTACTCCCCCGCGCTCGTGGACACCGACCAGCGTCCGCGGTCGGCGTCGTACTCGACGGCGGTGACGTCGACCCCGAAGCGGATCTTCTCGCGGACCCCGGTCTCGGCGGTGACCCGACGGATGTAGTCGTAGATCTCCCCCTGCGGGGAGAACGCCCGGGACCAGTCGGGGTTGAGGGCGAACGAGTAGGAGTAGAGGTGGGACGGGACGTCGCACGCCGCGCCCGGGTAGCTGTTGTCGCGCCACGTCCCGCCGACGTCGTGGCCGCGCTCGAGGACCACGAGGTCGTCGAACCCCTCCTGCGAGAGCCGGATCGCCGTGCCGAGGCCGGAGAACCCGGCCCCCACGACGAGGACGTCGACCACGTTCGGCTGATCCACTTCTTCTCCCAACGACGAGTGTGTGATCTGCAACACTCCCGATCTTACCCGCAAGTAAGTCCCGGTTGGGGCGTAGCACGTCGGGCGGTGTTCACCGGCAACTGGTACAACCGGTCCATGACGATCAACGAGACCGTCGAGGTCGAGAGCAAGTTCGAGGTCGACGACGACATCCCGGCTCCCTCCGCCGACGCGTTCGCGCCGCTCATCGCGGACGGTCCGGAGGAGTACGAGCTCTCCGCTGTCTACTACGACACCGACGATCTCTCACTCACGCGGCACAAGGTGACGCTGCGCTGCCGCACCGGTGGGGACGACGAGGGGTGGCACCTCAAACTGCCCGCCCACGCCGGCCGTATCGAACTGCAGGCCCCTCTCGGCGACGAGGTCCCGGACGAATTCCTCTCCGCGGTCGCCGGGCTTGTCCGTCGCCGTCCGCTGGCGCCCGTCGCCCGGGTCGACAACCTCCGGCAGGTCCACACGTTGCGGGACGACGACGGCGCCGCGGTGATCGAGTTCTGTGACGACCACGTCTCCACCGAGGCCTTCGTGAACGGCGGGTCCGCGGCCACATGGCGGGAGTGGGAGGCCGAGATCGTCGATCCGGGGCGGCCCGACGCCCACGCCCATCTCGCGGCCGTCGCCGCCGCGTGCGCGGACGCCGGGGCCACCACCTCGTCGTCGTCCTCCAAACTCGCCCGCGCGATCGGGCCCTTACCGGACGCCGGTGACGAGGGCGTCTCCCCGGTCCGCGACGCCCTGGCGCGCGACCTGGAGAAGCTGCTCGACCACGACCCGGCCGCCCGGCGCACCACCATGGTGGGCGTCCATCAGATGCGCGTGGCGGTCCGCGGGCTGCGCAGCACCATCAGCACCTTCGCCGCCGAGCTCGAGGCCGACGTGGCCGGCACCGATCTCGACCTGCCCGGGCTGCTCGCGGAGCTCAAGGTCCTCGCCGCCGTTCTGGGCAAGCTCCGCGACATCCAGGTGGTCGACGAGCGCCTCGAGGAGGTGGCCGCCGGATACCCCGAGGACGTGGTGAGCCCGCAGACCCGTCAGCGCCTGCGGACGGAACTCGACGCCGAGGCCCGGCGCGCGGGCGAGCGAGTCACCTCGGCTCTGCTCTCCGACCGGTACATCGACCTGGTCGACCGGCTCCACGAGCTGGTCCGCGTCGCCGGCGTCGGCCCCTCCGGCGCGGGCGACGAGGGCGACGCCGCGGCCGACGGTGCTGAGGCGAAGGGCGGCAAGAAGAAGCGCCGCGAGGCCGAGGACCTGATGCTGAGTGGCGTCGACCGCCAGTTCAAGAAGTTCACCAAGGCCCGCACCCGCACCGAGCGCGACCTGGCCGAACTCGACCTCACGCTCGCCGAGCGGGAGGAGCTCACCCACGTCGTCCGCAAGCGCGCCAAGGCCCTGCGGCGCAATGTCAACGCCCTGTCCGGGACGGACGAGCTCACCGTGGCACCGCTGCGCGACGCCTGTCAGCGCCTGCACACCGTGCTCGGGGACGTGCAGGACAGCGTGACGGCCCGGCAGTGGCTACGCCGGATCGCCCGCCGGGCCGAGACGGCTCACGAGTCGACCTTCGGGTTCGGGGTGCTGTTCGAGCACGAGCGCGGCTTCTCCGAGCACGCCCTCGACGGGTTCGAGAGCGACGCCGCGGCGGTCACGGCCGCCTACCGCGAACTGTCGGAGTCACGGCGCGCGGCGCGCAAGCGCCGGAAGAAGGGCAAGAAGAGAAAGAAGTAGGGCGGCGAGAAGAGTCGCCGGGGCCTGCTCGACGCGGTCGACGCCCGCGCGGGGTCGCCGAGCCCGGTCAGTCCTTCTCGTCCTCGGCGTCCCACGCCTCGTTGCGGGCCTTGGCCTTGGCCAGCGCCGCCTCCGCCTCGGCGCGCGTGGCGTACGGGCCCATCCGGTTGTCCCAGTTGGTCACCTTGCCCTGCAGTGCCTGACCTGTGGCGATGTCGTAGTACCACTGCTCTTCCGACACGGCGGACCTCCTCGGATCGACGGGCTGGGCGTGCACCCATGACCCTACTAGCGGCGGCCCGGCGACGCGCGGCATGACGACCCGCGACGCGCGGCATGACGACCTGTGGCGCGCGGGCTCTCTGGTCGCACTACCGGTCCGGTGCCGAACTGGCTCGGGGCGGGGCGGGGCGGGGCGCGGGGCGAACGAGCCGGCCTGTAAGCCGGATCCTGTGCCCACCGCGTGCGGCGGGCGACGGCCATCCATCTGGGCACACCGTCACCGGGTACCTCGAGCGGTCCACCCGCGGACTCGGGCGAGCAGCCCTCCCCGTGCGTCACCGCACGTCCATCCGCGCAGTCGCACCGCCAGCGGTGCGACCTTCGACCTTGCTCCGGGCGGGGTTTACCGAGCCACCCCGGTCACCCGGGGTGCTGGTGCGCTCTTACCGCACCGTTTCACCCTTACCGCGCCGGCGTGGGCGCGGCGGTCTGTTTTCTGTGGCACTGTCCCGCGGGTCGCCCCGGGTTGCCGTTAGCAACCGCCCTGCTCTGTGGAGTCCGGACTTTCCTCGGGCCGGGGCCTGGCCACCCGTGGGCGCCGGTTCCCCTGTCCGCGGCCGTCCGGCCGACTCGTTCGCCGCCCAGTCTAGTCCCCGGCACCCATCGACCGAGCCGCGGCGTCGACCGAGTCGCGGCGTCGGCGGACGTGCCGCGTCAGTCGAGGTGCGAGGTGTCGTTGACCAGGTGGACCGACGTGGGCCCGTCGGCGTAGAAGCGCACATCGGAGACCGAGGCCAGGTCGAGGTGCAGGCGGAACAGCAGCTCGTCGCCGGCGCCGAGTCCTGCACGGATGGCCAGCTTGATGGGGGTGACGTGGCTGACCACCGCGACCACCTGCCCGGGACGCTCGGAGACGATGCGGCGTAGGCCCCGTTCGACGCGCTCCCGCACCACCTCGAAGCTCTCGCCCCCCGGCGGCGGGACAGAGGTGTCGCCGAGCCAGCGGGAGTGGGTGTCGGGGTCCTGCTCGGCGGCCTCGCGGAACGTCAGCCCCTCCCACCAGCCGAAGTCGGTCTCGATGAGGTCGTCGTCCGCGATCAGCGGCACGCCGGCGGCCTCGGCGGCGCGCTCGGCGGTGCCCAGACACCGACGCAGCGGCGAGGACACCACGGCGGCCAGGTCCGGCAGGGCGGCGAGCCGCCGGGCGGTGCGTTCGGCCTGGGCCAGGCCGAGGTCTGTGAGCTCGGGGTCGCCCTGGCCGGAGTACCGCCGGTCGACCGAGAGGGCGGTCTGGCCGTGTCGGGCCAGGACGATGCGGGTGGGCCGGCCGGTGGCGCCCGTCCAGCCGGGACCGGCGCTCACTGGGTGCCGGTACGGACGACGATCACGCCGCATTCGGGGCAGGTGAGCACGTCGTCGGCGGGAGCGGACCGGAACGCGGCCACGGTGCTGCGGTCCAGGTCCATCGCACAGGCCGAGCACCGGCCGCCGTTGAGGATGGCCGCCCCGACCCCGG
Organism: Dietzia maris; assembly: GCF_036287335.1. Lineage (NCBI taxonomy): Bacteria > Bacillati > Actinomycetota > Actinomycetes > Mycobacteriales > Dietziaceae > Dietzia > Dietzia maris. The sequence goes on along the minus strand of NZ_CP143053.1, from coordinate 1,295,284 downwards.
CGTTCTCCGCGCACCGGGCGTAGAAGTCGAGGAGGTCGGTGGGGATCCCCTCGGCCTCACGCGCCCGCTCGGCCGTCGTGGCGGTGACCGCGTCCTCGAGCTCGGCCAGCGCGGTGTCGCGCAGTGTCCGCGCCATGCCGATGCGCGCGTCGAGGTCGGTGACGATCGCCCCGGAGTGGCGGACGTCGGCCTCCATGGCCTCGTGGCGTTCGCTGAGTTCGCCGAGTTCGGCCTCGAGCGCGTCCTGCCGGCGGGCCAGCGAGCGCAGCTCGTAGTCCAGCTCGGTGGACTGGTGCTCGGACAGGCTGCCGGAGGCCAGCAGGTCGGAGTCGTGGGCGCGGCGACGGCGGACGGCGTCGAGGTCCGAGCGCAGCTTGGCCAGGGCGCGATCGAGGTCCTCGAGGTGGATCCGGGCCCGGGCGACGGACTCCGTGGCGGCGCGGCGCTCGGCCGTGAGCCCGTCCAGCGTCTCCTGCTCGGGCAGGTGCTCTCGCCGGTGGGCGAGACCGGCCAGGCGCAGGTCGAGGTCGGCGATGTCGACGAGTCGACGCTGGTGGTGGGGATCGGCCTTCATGGGAGCCAAGACTACCGCTGCCCGCGCGCTCCCCCGGCGGCCACCGTCCACGGATCGGTCCGCAGGTCGCACACGCTCGCGGTGACCCCGGCGCCCTCCTCGAGCAGGGCCGCGGCCTGCGCGCACCACGGGAATTCCAGCGCCCAGTGGGCGGCGTCGACGAGCATCGGCCCGCCCTCGCGCAGGTGCTCGTCCACGACGTGGTGACGCAGGTCCCCGGTGAGGTAGACGTCGGCGCCGGCCGCGCGGGCGGCGCCGAGCAGCGAGTCACCGGATCCGCCGCACAGGGCGACGCGCCGGACCTCGGCCTCCGGGTCGCCGGCGGCCCGCACCCCCCACTCGGTGGCGGGCAGACTGTCGGCGACGAGGCGGGTGAACGCGGCGAGGGTGGTGGGCTCGTCGAGATCGCAGATCCGGCCGAGCCCGGTGTCCTCCGGCCCGGGGCCGGGTCCGGCGTGGTTGACGAGGACGTCCATCGCGGGCACCTCGTACGGGTGCCCGGCCACGACAGCGCGCCGGACCGCGGAGCGCAACTCGGGCGGGGCCACGAACTCGACCCGGGTCTCGGAGACCTGTTCGGGCTCGCCGATGCTGCCGATCGTCGGGTCGGTGCCGTCGCCGGGCCGGAACCGCCCCGTGCCGCGCACGGAGAACGAGCACTCGGTGTAGCCGCTCATCCGTCCGGCCCCGGCGGCGAACACCGCGTGCAGGAGGTCGTCGAGGTCGTCGTCTGGCACGGTCACCACCCACCGGTCGACGGTGCCGTCGCCGGTCGGTGCCAGGGGGGCGCCGGCGGTGAGACCGAGCGCGTCGGCGAGGGCGTCGTTGACGCCGGGTCGCGCGGAGTCGGCGTTGGTGTGCGCGGCGTACAGCGCGCACCTGCCGGCGATGAGGCGGTGCAGCAGACGTCCCTTGGGCGTGTCGGCGGCCACGGAGTGCACGCCGCGCAGCAGCGGCGGGTGGTGGACGAGCAGCAGATCGGCGCCCTCGGCGAGGGCGTGGTCGACCACGGCGTCGGTGGCGTCCACGGCCACGACGACGCGCGAGACCTCGGCGGCGGGGTCACCGGCGACCAGGCCGACGCGGTCCCACGACTCGGCCAGGCGCGGCGGGTAGGCGCGCTCCAACAGGTCGATCACGTCGGCCAGGGTGGGCCTGCCGGTGGTCATGCTCGCTCCCCTTCCAGTCGGTTCCGCGCCGCGCCGGCCTCCGCGTGCCAGGCGCCGACGAGTTCGTCCACCATCGTGCCCGGCCGCACGGCCAGCCGCAGGTAGGTCGCGTCGAGGCCGGGGAACGTGTCGCAGCGGCGGGTGACGATGCCGCGTCGCACGAGTCCGTCCCGGAACGCCTCCGGGTCCACGCCCGACGGGGTGCGGACCAGCACGAACGGCGCCGACGGGGGCACGGCCACCTCGATCCCGGCGGCGTCGAGGGCCCCGACCATCGCCTCCCGTTCCGCCGCGACGGCGACGCGAAGGCGGGCGAGCTCACCGTCCGCGTCCGCCCCGACGCACGCCCGGATCGCCTCCAGTTGGAGCGTGCCCAGCGGCCAGTGCGGTCGGTGTGCGGCGAGGTCGGCCAGCACGGCGGGTTCACCGACCGCGTACCCCACGCGCAGGCCGGCCAGCGCCCACGTCTTGGTCAGCGATCGCACCACGACCAGGCCGGGCAGGTCGGCGCCCGCGAGGGAGTGCCCTGCCTCGTCGTCCACCACGTCGCAGAACGCCTCGTCCACCACGGTGACTCGCCCGGGACGGCACAGCGCCGCGACGGCGGCGCGGGGGTGCAGCACCGACGTGGGATTGGTGGGATTACCGACGACGACGAGGTCCGCGTCCCCCGGGACCAGGGCCGGGTCGAGACGGAACGGGTCGGGCAGGAGGACGCGCTCGACTCCGACGCCGGCCCGTCGCAGCTCCAGCTCGGGTTCGGTGAAGGACGGGTGCACCACGGCGGCGCGCAGGCGGTGCCGGGCCGCGTGGCCGGCGAGCAGGTGGAACCCCTCCGATGCCCCGCCCAGGAGCAGGACGCGCTCGCGCGGCACCCCGTGACGGGCGGCCACGGCCGAGACGGCGGCCTCGTCGTCGTCGCCCCCGGGATATCCCCCCAGGTCGGCGAGGCGCGCGGCCAACCTGTCGCGAAGCCACGTCGGCGGTCCCGACCCGCGCACGTTGACGGCGAAGTCCAGGGCGCCGGGGGCCAGCTCGGCGTCCCCGTGGTGACGCAGCGCCGCCCACGACGGCTCGTCGGCGCGGACCCCGGTCGGTTCGGTCATGTCCGAAGCCTAGGACGGCGACCCCGTCACCCGACCGCCGTTCGGCCCGCGTCCCCTCCTCTGGGAGGATGGCGGCATGACCGACCGCCCGATCCTCCTCGTGGACCTCGACGGCACGATCACCGACTCCCTCGACGGCATCGCCCGATCGCTGCACCACGCTCTCGACGTCGTGGGCGCCCGCTGGGACACCACCCGCGACATCCGCTCGATCGCCGGGCCACCCATGATCGACACCCTCGCCTCGCTCGGCCTGGCCGGCGCCGACCTCGACCGCGCGATCGACGCCTACCGCGAGCGCTACGACGAGGTCGGCTGGCGCGAGAACGCCGTCTTCACCGGCATGGACACGCTGCTGAACCGGCTCGCCGTGGACGGGTACCGGATGGCCGTGGCGACCAGCAAGGACCAGAACGCCGCCCGCAGGATCCTCGGCCACTTCGACCTGCTCGCGCCGTTCGAGTTCGTCGGCGGCGCCGACATCGGCGTGGGGCGGCTGGCCAAGGCCGACGTCGTCGCGCACTCCCTCGCCGCGATGGGGGTCGATCCCGTGGCCGCCGCCGACGGCGGCACGGACGGGGTGCTGATGATCGGCGACCGCGAACACGACATCGACGGCGCCGCCCGGTACGGCATCCCCACCGCCATCGTGCGCTGGGGCTACGGCCGGCCCGAGGAGTGGGACAGGGCCCGCTGGTCGGCCGTCGACACCGCAGCACTGGAGGAGATCATCCGTGGCTGGTGACCGCACGGTACGAGTGGTGTTCGTCTGCACGGGCAACATCTGTCGCTCCCCCATGGCCGAGGTCATGGCGCGGCACGAGTTCGACGAGGCCGGGCTCGGCGACCGGGTGAGGGTCTCCAGCGTCGGCACCGGCGACTGGCACGTCGGCCACGGCATGGACCCGCGCGCGGCGTCCGAGCTCGCGGCCCACGGCTACGACACCGCGCACGTGGCCGCGCAGCTGTCCGACGACGACCACGACGCCGACCTGCTCGTGGCGCTCGACAGCGGCCACCGCGACCACCTCCTGCGCGCGGGCGTCGACCCCGACCGGGTCCGCCTGTTGCGCGCGTACGAACCCGGGGCCGACGGCGCGGACGTGGCCGACCCCTACTACGGCGACGACAGCGGTTTCACGCGTACGCGCATGCAGATCTCGCGCGCCCTGCCCGGTCTGGTCGCCGAGGTGCGCGAGCTGCTGGGGTAGCCGCCACCACCGCGGCGGTGCCCCGCCCCGCCCGACCGATATCCTGGGAGCATGCGGATCCTGCGGCGCTTCCTGACCCCCGGGTGGGTGATCGGGGTCCTCGCGGCGATCCTGTTCGCCTGGGCGTGCTTCGCGTTCCTCGCCCCGTGGCAGCTCGGCAAGAGCGATGACCTCGAGGCCCGCAACGCCCGGCTGGTCGAGTCCGTCGAGGCCGAGCCCGCCCCGCTCGACGAGGTCGTGCGCGGCCCGCAGGACTACGCCGAACGCGAGTGGCGGCTCGTGACCCTCGACGGCCGGTGGGAGCCGGACTCCGAGGCCCTGCTGCGGCTCCGGTCGGTCGACGGCGAGCTGGTCTACCACGTCCTGACCGTATTCGACCCCGTCGACGGGCCGGATCTCCTCGTCAACCGCGGCTACGTGCAGGTGGGAGAGAACAACGCCGTCCCCGACTACCCCGCGGCGCCCGCCGGCGAGGTCGGGATCACCGCCCGCGTGCGCGTCGCCGAACCCGGCCAGGCCGATCCCGTCGAGCTCGACGGCCGTCCCGCGGTCCGCGTCGTCGACCCGGCCGTCATCGGCGACACCCTCGGGCACGACCTCCGGCCCGCCGGGTACCTGCAGCTGACCGGCGACCAGCCCGGCTCGCTCACCCCCGCGCCGATCCCGGGCATCGAGAACGGGCCCTACCTGTCCTACGGCCTTCAGTGGCTCGCCTTCGGCGTCCTCGCTCCGGCCGCCCTCATCTACTTCGCATGGGCCGAGATCCGCGCGCGGCGCCGCGACGACGACGCCGGGCTCGCCGACCGCACGGCGGACGCCGGTGATGCCGCGTCGGGCGGTGGCCCGGACGGCGACGCCGGCTACGCCGGCTCCGGCGTAGCCGGGGGTGACGGCCCGGCCCCGAGGAGCGGCGTCGGAGTGTCGGCCGCGGACGACGAGGCCCGGGCCGACGACGAGGTCTCGGCCCGCGAACGCGCGATGCGCGCGCGTTACGGCGACCGCGACGCCGCCGAACAGCGGCGCGCGTTCCGCCGCGCCGACCGCCTGCGGAGCTGACGAACCGCTCGACAAGCGCCCCTCGCCCCAGCAGAATCCGGGGATGCGAATCCCGCGGCGCGCCGTCACCGTGACCACCGCCGTCTGCCTCGCGCTGGGCGGGACGACCGCGTGCAGCCCCGCCGACCGCGCCGTCCTCTTCGCGTCCGCCTGCTCGGACTCCACCGCTTTCCCCACCGCCCCCCGCCACGAGCCCGGACAGGCCCACCTCATCGGTCAGGTGATCCGGAGCGGCCTGCCCATGGGCCCGGTCCCCGGGTGGGACGACGTCGTCTCGGTCGCCGACGCCGGCACCACCCTGGCCGCCGTGCACGCCGGCGGGACCGTCTCCGTGGTGGGCGTCGACCACGACGGCCTCCTCGCCGGAACGGCCGGCGGCGCCGGGCAGACCCTGCTGCCGCGCCGTGTGCCCGGGGTCTCGGACGCGATCTCGGTCGCCGCCGTGGGGTCGGCGTTCCTCGTCACCCACGCGGACGGCACGGTGTCCGGCTGGGGCGACTCGTTCATCGCCTCCGGCGGTTTCCGGGGCGACTCCTCGGTCCGCACGACCCCGGCCGCGGTGCAGGGCGTCGACGAGGTGGTCTCCGTCGCCGACGGCTCCCTCAGCGCCCTCGCCCTCCGCTCGGACGGTGGTGTCCTGGGCTGGGGCGTCAACCTCACCGAGATCCTCGGTGAACCGCCCGGGACCACGGTCCGCCGGATCCGCGACGTCCCCGGGGCGGTCAGTGTGGCCGACGCGAGCGGGGCCGCGGTGATCGCCACCGCGACGGGCGAGGTGTGCGCCTGGGGCAACAACGTCCACGGCCTGCTGGGCGTGGAACCGCGCGGCGGGCAGACCAACCGGCCCGTCCGCGTGGACGGCTTCGGTGACGCCGAGGTCGTGCAGGTGGCCGGCGGCCAGCACTTCGCGCTGGCGCTCGATTCGGCCGGCACCGTCTGGACCTGGGGACGCACCGTCACGGGGATCCTCGGCGACGGCACGACCGACGACACCGTCCTCACCTCCCCGCGGCCGGTGCCGGGGCTGCCGCCCCTGCGGTGGGTCGGGGCGAGCGAATCGTCCCCCTACGGGATCGACGGCTCCGGCGCGCTGTGGTCCTGGGGCCGCGGCCCCGTGCGCTCGCCGGAACCCGCTCGCGACACCCGGCCCCGTCGCGTCCCGCTGCCCGGACCGGCCCAGACCGTCTCGGGCGCCCTCGTCCTGCTGGCACCGGGAGACTGACCCGCGGCGCCCGGCTCAGTCAGTTGACCCGCGGGGCACGGATCGGTGGCTGCGCGCGCCCGCGGCGGCAGCGCACACGGCGGCCGCCGCGGCCCCGATCTGCACCGCCCGCATGAGTCGGACGGCCCGCCGGATGTCGACGGGGCGCGGCGCGGGGCCGTCACCGAGCCCGGGCCGCTGCTCCGTCCCGTACGGGTACGGGGTGGGCCCGCCGAGCCGGACGCCGAGCGCTCCCGCGCACGACGCCTCCGCCACGCCGGCGTTGGGACTCGGGTGGGACGAAGCGTCCCGACGCCAGGTCCGGATCGCCTCCGCGGGCCGCCCGCCCACGACCGGGGCTACGGCCGCGGTCAGCAGGCCCGCGAACCGGGCGGCCGGCCACCCGAGCACGTCATCGAGACGAGCCGACGCCCAACCGAAGTCGACGTAGCGCGGTGAGCGGTGCCCGACCATCGCGTCGAGCGTGTTGGCCGCACGGTGGGCCGCCGCCCCGGCGGGGCCCGCGACGCCGGCCCAGAACAGCGTGGCCACCGCGGCGTCGGAGGTGTTCTCCGCGACCGATTCGACCACCGCCCGCGCGAGTTGGCCGGCGTCGAGAGCCCCGGGCTCGCGGCCGCACAACCACGGGAGCAGCCGCCGCGACCCGTCGACGTCAGACCGGTCGAGCAACTCCGCCTGGCGACGGGCGATCCGGAGGAGAGAGGTCCCGCCGAGACAGGCCCACACGGTGGCCGCCGTGGTCGCCACACGCAGGAAGGGCCTGGTGGCCACGGCCGAGTCGAGACCGCGCGCGGCGGCCGTCACCCCGCCGACGAGCACGACGGTGAAGACGACACCGCGGGCCCGGACGGCGACGCGGCCCGCCGTCGCGTGGTGGGCGCCTGCCGCCGCGTGGGCGTCGACGGCGTCCGCGGGCGGGTGGAGCAGTCCCTCCACGCGCGAGGCCACCGCGCCGAAGCCGGCCACCGGATGCCACCTCGAGGGGTCGGCCAGCGCCGCGTCGACGAGGAAGCCCAGGGCGATGCCGCAGGCGCGAGAGGTGTCCATGGGGTGCGCGCGGAGGGAATCGAACCCCCGACCGCTGGTGTGTAAGACCAGAGCTCTAACCGCTGAGCTACGCGCGCATGCACCGGCGCCTCCGCGGGCACCGGTGCCGCTCAGGTTATCCCACCGTGGGCCGCGCCTCCCCGCGGGGCGGACACGGAGCTCCCGGGGTCCCCGCCCTACTTCCGCGGCATGCTGTTCTTGCGGAGTGCGAGCCGGCTGCCGACCCAGTCCCCGATGGCCGCCGTCCGGGTCTGGAGCATCCCCGCGGTCTGGGCGGACTCCGCGATCACCGCGGGCTCCACGTGCCCGTCACGCCCCGTTTTGGGGGTGAGGACCCAGACCGACCCCTCGTCCGCGAGCGGAGTGACGACGTCCATCAGCCGATCCACGAGGTCTCCGTCACCGTCCCGCCACCAGAGCAACACCGCGTCGACCACCTCATCGGTGTCCTCCTCCAGCAGCTCCGATCCGACGGCGTCCTCGACGGCCTCGCTGATCGACTCGTCGCAGTCGGAATCCCATCCGACCTCCTGAACGAGCATGCCCTCCGTCAGATCGAGCTGACCAGCGACCTGGTCCGCTCCGTCCTGCTGGTTCGCCGCGGCGACCACCGTGGTGTTCCTCCCTCTGTTCCGAGTAGTCCATCGAGGTAGTTCATCGAGGACTTTCGCTGACCAGGAACACTACCCGCGGACAGGCACCGGGGAAACGACTACCGCCCATTTACCGGCGCGGGGCATCCCGCGACGGTGTCGCGGGTCACGCTTTGGGGCACAATCGGAAACGACGGGCCGACGGTGGCCCGGTCCGAGCCCGACGCGGTCCGCCACACACCCGTGGACCGCGGTGCGGGCCCGACGCTGTACCGACGAGTGGTGGCCCCACCGGGCCGCCACGGTACGAATCACAGAGGTGAGGACGAGAAGCATGACCGAGAACGCAGGCCCCAGGAACGGTTCCGCACCCACCAACGTGCCGGTCCTCCGCGAGGGCGTCGCGTCCTACCTGGCGGACTCCGATCCCGAGGAGACCCAGGAGTGGATGGATTCGCTCGACGGTCTGCTCGCCGAGGCCGGGCCCGAGCGGGCTCGTTACCTCATGCTGCGGCTGCTCGAACGTGCCTCGAAACAACGCGTACCGCTCCCGGCGCTCACCTCGACGGACTACGTCAACACGATCCCCACCAGCCTCGAGCCGGAGTTCCCGGGCGACGAGGCGGTGGAGCGGACCTACCGCCGGTGGATCCGCTGGAACGCCGCCATCATGGTCCACCGCGCCCAGCGCCCCGGCATCGGCGTGGGCGGCCACATCTCGACCTACGCGGGCGCGGCGCCGCTCTACGAGGTGGGCTACAACCACTTCTTCCGCGGCAAGGACCATCCCGGCGGCGGTGACCACGTCTTCTTCCAGGGCCACGCCTCCCCCGGCATGTACGCCCGCGCGTACCTCGAGGGTCGGCTCCGCGAGCACGATCTCGACGGCTTCCGGCAGGAGAAGAGCCACCCGGGTCGGTCCCTGCCCTCCTACCCCCATCCCCGCTCGATGCCCGAGTTCTGGGAGTTCCCGACCGTCTCGATGGGTCTCGGGCCCATCAACGCCATCTACCAGGCGCGGTTCAACCGCTACCTGCACAACCGCGGCATCAAGGACACCTCCCAGCAGCACGTCTGGGCGTTCCTCGGCGACGGTGAGATGGACGAGGTCGAGTCGCGCGGCGCGCTGCAGATCGCGGCCAACGACGCGCTGGACAACCTCACCTTCGTCATCAACTGCAACCTCCAGCGGCTCGACGGGCCCGTCCGCGGCAACGGCCAGATCGTCCAGGAGCTGGAGTCCTACTTCAACGGCGCCGGCTGGAACGTCATCAAGGTCGTCTGGGGCCGCGAATGGGACGCGCTGTTCGAGAAGGACACCGAGGGCGCGCTCGTCTCGCTGATGAACTCCGTCTCGGACGGTGACTACCAGACGTTCAAGGCCAACGACGGCGCCTACGTCCGCGAGCACTTCTTCGGCCGCGACCCCCGCACCGCCAAGCTCGTCGAGGACATGACGGACGAGGAGATCTGGGACCTGCGCCGCGGCGGGCACGACTACCGCAAGATCCACGCCGCGTACAAGGCCGCGCTCGAGCACACCGGTCAGCCGACCGTGATCCTGGCCCACACCATCAAGGGCTTCGGGCTGGGTCAGAACTTCGAGGGGCGCAACGCGACCCACCAGATGAAGAAGCTGACGCTCGACGACCTCAAGCTGTTCCGCGACAAGCAGCAGATCCCGATCACCGACGAGGAGCTCGAGGCCGACCCCGCCCAGCCGCCGTACTACAACCCGGGGCCGAACTCCCCCGAGATCAGGTACATGCTGGACCGCCGTGCCGCGCTGGGCGGTCACGTGCCCGAGCGGCGGCAGACCTTCACCCCGCTGAACGTGCCCGACATCGACGCCCTGAAGTCGCTGCGCAAGGGCTCGGGCAAGCAGGCCGTGGCCACGACGATGGCGCTCGTGCGAACCGCCAAGGAGCTCATGCGCGACGAGTCGCTGCGTGACCGTTTCGTGCCCATCATCCCGGACGAGGCCCGCACCTTCGGCATGGACTCGTGGTTCCCGACGCTGAAGATCTACAACCCGCACGGCCAGAACTACACCTCGGTCGACCACGAGCTCATGCTGAGCTACAAGGAGGCCAAGAACGGCCAGATCATGCACGAGGGCATCAGCGAGGCCGGTTCGGTCGCCGAGTTCACGGCCGCCGGAACCGCATACGCCACCCACGGCGAGCCGATGATCCCGCTGTACATCTTCTACTCGATGTTCGGCTTCCAGCGGACCGGCGACGCGATCTGGGCGGCCGCCGACCAGCTCGCCCGGGGCTTCCTGCTCGGCGCGACCGCCGGCCGCACGACCCTCACCGGCGAGGGCCTCCAGCACATGGACGGACACTCCCCCCTGCTGGCGGCGACCAATCCGGGCATCATCTCCTACGACCCCGCCTGGGCCTACGAGGTCGCGCACATCATGCGCGCCGGCGTCGAGCGGATGTACGGGCCGGGTTCCGCCCACGAGACGGAGACCGACGGCATCGACCGCAACGTCTCGTACTACATCACCCTGTACAACGAGCCCGTTCCGCAGCCGGCCGAGCCGGAGGATCTCGACGCCGACGCGCTGCTGCGGGGCCTGTACCGGTTCCGGGCGGCCGAGTCCGGCACCCACAAGGCCGCCATCCTCGCTTCAGGCGTGGCCATGTACGCGGCGGTCGACGCGCAGCGGATGCTCGCCGAGGACTGGGACGTCGCGGCAGACCTGTGGTCCGCGACCTCCTGGACCGAGCTGGCCCGCGACGGTTTCGAGTGTGAGCGACACGCCCTGCGCCACCCGGATCAGCAGCCGCGCACCCCGTTCGTCGCGGCGGCGCTGGCCGACGCCGAGGGGCCGAAGGTCGCGGTGAGCGACTTCCAGAAGGCGGTGCCGGACCAGATCCGCGCCTGGGTCCCCGGTGACTTCACGGTTCTGGGCTGCGACGGGTTCGGGTTCTCCGACACCCGGCCGGCCGCTCGTCGCTACTTCAACACCGACGCCGAGTCGATCGTCGTCGCCGTGCTGGCGGGGCTCGTCCGCGAGGGCGCCATCGAGAAGGTCACCCTCCTCGAGGCCGCGCGGCAGTACCGGATCGACGACGTCATGGCCGCCCCCGAGCCGACGACGGATCCCGGAGTGGCGTGACCGAGACGTCCGACCCCGCCACCGGGGAGAGGCAGCCGGAGCGCGTCCGGCGGCGGTCGTCCACGCCGCCGGACGACAGGCCGGTCTCCGACGCCCTCCTCAAGCGCATCACGCGGTACTCGGGGACCCTGTCCACCGAGGCGGTCCGCGCACTGGAGCAGGAACTGCCGTTCTTCGCCGAACTGTCGGCGGACCAGCGGGCGGAGATCCAGCTGATCATCCAGAGCGCGGTCCGTGACTTCGTCACGTGGGTGCGCAACCCCGAGGCCCCGCACACCGACACCATCGCCGGTTTCAAGTTGCTACCCAAGGGCGTCGGTCAGGGGCTCACCCTGCAACAGACGGTGCAGCTCGTGCGATCGACCCTCGAGTACTTCGAGCTGGTGATGCCCCGGATCACCCACAACGAGCGACAGCGCGGGCTGATGATCGCGGCGGTCCTGAAGTTCGGCCGCGAACTGGGGTTCACCGCGGCCTCCGTGTACGCGGCGGCGGCGGAGAACCGCGGCGCGTGGGACACGCGCATGGAGGCGATGATCGTCGACGCCGTGGTCCGCGGGGACCGGCACGCGGACCTCATCTCCGGTGCCTCCGCACTGAACTGGGACCCGACGACCGCGGCCACGGTCATCATCGGGACCCCGAGGGAGGACCTGGGTCTCGCCTCGGTGCCCGCCGTCCACAAGGCGGCCGTCTCGTCCGACCGGCACGCGCTGGCCGTGGTGCAGGGGGCCCGCCTCGTCGTCATCCTGTCGGGAGAGCTGGAATCCTCCGCGTCGATCCCGCCCGCGGTGCTCGACGCGTTCTCCTCGGACGCCCCCGTCGTCCACGGACACACCGTGGGCTCCCTGGTCGAGGCCCCGGACAGCGCGGCGGAGGCGCTGTCCGGGGCGGCGGCGGTGAGCGGCTGGCCCGGCGCGCCGCGGCCCGTCGCGGCCATCGACCTCCTCCCCGAGCGCGTCCTCGGGGGCGACCGCGGCGCGGCGGCGATGTTGGTCGACCGGATCGTCACGCCCCTGCGGGGTGCGGACGCCTCCGTGGAGGACACCCTGCGGGCCTACCTCGACTCCGGCGGGCACGTGGAGAAGTGCGCCCGCGAGTTGTACGTCCATCCCAATACCGTCAGGTACCGCCTGAAGAGAGTGAGTCAAATCACTAAATTCGACCCCCTCACCGCGCGGGACGCATTCGTGCTGAGAATCGCGCTCGTCCTCGGGAAGTTCGCCGAACGAAGTACTCAAGAGGGCTAAATATTCACTTGCGTCACAACCTGTAACGAAACTCCTTCCTCCGGAGATGGACGAGCAGCCAGCTCGCAATTTGTGGAGATCCCACAAAATCCGGGGCTCGTTTCTGGCTTCGGGAACATCATCCGAAAGGGGCCCGGCCGTGTTGTCTGATACCCGTGCTTTGCCTAACCGCCCCTGGACAAGGGTCACAGAAAGCCGGGATGCTCGCGCCCTGGCTCGAGCTGCCCGGCGCCTCCGACCGTCTCGCCGACTGGTCCGCGTCGAGCGGACTCGATCTCGAGCGCCTCGGCACCACGGCGACCCTGCAGGAGATCACCGACACCGCGGTGACCCAACCACTCGTGGTGGCCTCCGCGCTCCTCGGTGCCGCGGAGTTGCGCCGACGCGGTCAGGTCCCCTCCGACACGCTCGTCGCGGGTCACTCGATCGGCGAGATCGCCGCACTGGCGATCGCCGGCGTGGTCTCGGAGGCGGACGCCCTGCGCCTCGCGTCCGTGCGCGGAGCGGCGATGTCACGGGCGTGCGCCGAGCGACCGACCGGGATGATCGCCGTTCTCGGCGGGGTCGAGGCCGATGTGCTGCTGGCTCTGGACAATGCCGGGCTCGCGCCGGCGAACCGGAACGGCGCGGGGCAGATCGTCGCCGCGGGCCCGCTCGAGGCCTGCGACGCACTCGAGCAGAACCCGCCCACCCGGGCGCGCCTGCGCCGGCTCGAGGTCGCCGGCGCGTTCCACACGAGCCACATGGACTCCGCCGTCGACGAGTTCCGCGCGCTGGCCGAGACGATCGAGGTCAACGATCCGGAGCTGACGCTGCTGTCGAACGCCGACGGCATGGCGGTCACCTCAGGCCGTGACGCGCTGGACCGGGTGGTCTCGCAGATCACCCACCCGGTGCGCTGGGACCTCTGTACGCAGACCATGCTCAAGCTCGGCGTGGACGCGTTCGTCGAGCTGCCGCCGTCCGGCGCGCTCGTCGGGCTGGCCAAGCGCTCGATGCGCGAGGTCGCGCGCCACGGCGTGACCGTCCCGGAAGACATCGAGACCGCTCTCGCGACGGTTCCCGCCCTCAGCGGGGCCTGAGGCCCTCCCCCGACCACCCCCGTTCGTCGGCCGTCGTCGATGATCGGGTACGACAAACGTCCGTCGCGCCCGTCGGGCACGACGTCACCCATCAGAAAGGACACCACATGGCACGCACCGAGGCCGAGATCATCGCAGGACTGGCGGAAATCGTCGAGGAGGTCACCGGGATCGAGCCGTCCGAGGTGACCCCCGAGAAGTCCTTCGTCGACGACCTCGACATCGATTCGCTCTCCATGGTGGAGATCGCCGTGCAGACCGAGGACCGATACGGAGTGGAGATCCCCGACGAGGACCTCGCCAAGTTGCGTACCGTGCAGGATGCGGTCGACTACATCCAGAAGATCGACCAGAGCTGATTTCCCGCCCCGCACGTCGGGGGCGGGGACGCGTTCAGGGCCGAAGGTGCGGTCGGTGCACCACGTCGAGCCCGCGTCCCTTCCCCGCGTGCAGGGCACTCCACAGATCGCCCCGCCCAGAGCGGGGCGCCGGGCACGAGGTCCGGAAACGGGACGGGGGTCCCGCTTCCGGTCATCGTCCGCCCACAAGTCAGTCCGGGGGTCCGTCACAGGTGCACGCTCCCTCCCCGGGACGTGCACCAAGGAAAGGACTGCACTCATGACCATCACCAGCGCTGTTGACCAGAACACCCAGATCGATCCGCGCGACCCCGTCGTCCGGCTCGAGAACCTCTTCGATCCCGCCTCGCTGGAGTTCATCACCGAACCCGACGCCTCGGGAGCCCTGGCCGCGCGCGGCCTGATCGACGGTGAGCCCACCATCGCCTACGCCACGGACGCCACCGTCATGGGTGGCGCCATGGGCCTCGACGGGTGCCGGCACATCGTCCGCGCGATCGATGTCGCGATCGACGAGCAGCTGCCCATCGTGGGCGTCTGGCACTCGGGGGGCGCCCGCCTCGCGGAGGGCGTCGAGGCCCTGCACGCCGTGGGTACCGTCTTCGAGGCCATGGTCCGCGCCTCGGGTCTGGTCCCCCAGATCTCCGTCGTGCTCGGACCCGCCGCCGGTGGCGCCGCCTACGGCCCCGCCCTGACCGACGTCGTCATCATGGCGCCGGCGGGCAAGATCTTCGTCACCGGGCCCGACGTGGTCCGCTCGGTGACCGGCGAGCAGGTCGACATGGAGGGCCTGGGCGGCCAGGACGTGCACCACCGCAAGTCGGGGGTGTGCCACATCGCCGCCGAGGACGAGCGCGACGCCCTGAACCGGGCCCGCCGACTGGTCACCCTACTCACCGCGCAGGGTGAGTTCGACCAGCGCCTCCTCGAGGGCGACCACACGGACCTCGCCGGGCTGCTGCCGGAGTCGCCCAAGCGCGCGTACGACGTCCGTCCGCTCGTCCACGGCCTGCTCGACTCCTCCGAACTGGACGGCAACACCACGTTCGAGGAGCTGCAGTCCAAGTGGGCGCCCAGCATCGTCGTGGGCTTCGGTCGGATCGCCGGCCGCACCGTCGGCGTGATCGCCAACAACCCGCTGCGACTGGGCGGGTGCCTCAACTCCGAGTCGGCGGAGAAGGCGTCCCGTTTCGTCCGCCTCTGCAACGCCTTCGGTGTGCCGCTCGTCGTGATCGTGGACGTGCCCGGGTACCTGCCCGGCGTCTCGCAGGAGTGGGACGGCGTGGTGCGCCGCGGCGCCAAGCTCCTGCACGCGTTCGCCGAGGCGTCGGTCGCCCGCGTCACGCTCGTCACGCGCAAGATCTACGGCGGTGCCTACATCGCCATGAACTCCCGCGCGCTCGGTGCCTCCGCCGTGTTCGCGTGGCCGGACGCCGAGGTGGCGGTCATGGGCGCGAAGGCGGCCGTCGGCATCCTCCACAAGCGCACCCTCGCGGCCGCGCCGGAGGACGAGCGCGAGGCCCTGCACGAGCGACTGGCCGAGGAGCACGCGGCGATCGCCGGCGGCGTCGGCCGCGCCGTGTCGATCGGGGTGGTCGACGAGGTCATCGAGCCGACCGACACCCGTCGTCGTCTCGCCGAGGCCCTGGACGCCGCCGCCCACACCCGCGGTCGGCACAAGAACATCCCGCTGTGACCTGACCCGTCGGGTCGGTCTCACGCACGAGAAGGCGCCCGCCCCCGGGAGATCTGGGGGCGGGCGCCTTCTGTCGTGAGTGCGGGAGGCGCGGCGGGTCAGCCGACGCGCGAGAGCCAGGTGACCTCGGAGGCGGCCGGGTGGCCGCGCAGCGGCTCGAGCGCGCGGTCCCACGGGGTGCCGAGCTCCGCCTCGACGGCGGCGTGGAAGGCGGCGGGGCCGGCCTTCATGAGGTGGCGCAGCCGGTTCTCGCTGATGACGACGTCACCGCTCGCACCGGTCTGACCCCGCCACATGCCGAGCTCGGGCGTGTGCGAGAAGCGTTCGCCGTCGACGAGGTCGCTCGGGTCCTCCGTCACCTCGAAGGACAGCATCGACCACTTGGCCAACGACTCGGCCAGCCGTGCGCCGGTGCCGACCGGACCGATCCAGTCGACGATCGCCTTGCGAGCGCCCGGCTGGGCCGGCTGGTCTTCCCAGCGCATGGCCGAGTTGGCGTCGAGCGTGCTCGCCAGAGCCCACTCGACGTGAGGACACAGCGCGGTCGGCGCGGCATGGATGAACACCACGCCGGTCGTCGTATCCGCGAAATGGTTATGGTCAGACATCACTTCACTCCCGACTCACTGAGGGACGTCTTCCCCAACGACCTCACGAAATCGTGTGAATGATGTGGCTTGTGTTGTTGTTGGTTTCTACTGTGCCTGAAGTGGCCGGATTACACCAGTGACACTTCTGGACTCTCAGCAAAGTTACAGCACCGTGATTCCGATGCCGGGCGGCCCCTCGGCGTGTCGGCCAGCCCACCGGACGGCTCATCGATCCGCCCGGGCCGGACCCGGGAACCGGCGGCGGCGCGGTTACCGCCCGAGCGCCTCGACGACGCCGTCGGACAGCTCCGGCCACAGCGGCTTGGCCCAGTCGCCGAAGTCGCGGTCGGTGAGCACGACCAGCGCCGCGGACAGCGCGGGGTCGACCCACAGCAGCGTCCCCGACTGCCCGAAGTGGCCGAACGTCCCGGCCGAGTTCCGCGAACCGGTCCAGTGCGGGTCCTTGTCCCCGCGCAACTCGTACCCCAGCCCCCACGGGCACGGCTTCTGCATCCCGTACCCGGGCACGATCCCGTCGAGCCCGGGGAACTGCTCGGTCACGGCCTCGGCGAGGGTCTCGGTGGCCAGCAGTCGCGGCGCGACGAGTTCGCGCGCGAAGGGCACGAGGTCCGCGAGGCTGGCGGAGGCGCCGTGCCCGGCCGAGCCCTCGAGGGCGGTGGACTCCATCCCGAGCGGCCGGCACACGGCCTCGTGGAGGTACTCGGGGAAGTCGATCCCGGTGGCGTCGGCGATGTGGTCGGCCAGCACCTCGAACCCGGCGGACGAGTAGATGCGTCGCCGGCCCGGCGCGGTGCGGACCTCGTCCCTGTCGGCGAAGTCGAGTCCGGAGGCGTGCGCGAGCAGGTGCCGCACGGTGGAGCCCTCGGGACCGGCGGGATCGTCGAGGCCGATCGCCTCCTCCTCGACCGCCAACAGGGCGGCCGTGGCGACGAGCGGCTTGGTGACCGAGGCGAGGCGGTAGACGCGACTGTCGTCGCCGTGCGTCGCGAGCGCGCCGTCGGGTCCGACGACCGCGGCCGAGACGGTGTCCACCGGCCATTCCCCGACCACCGCAAGTGCGGCGGCGAGCGCGTCTCGATCGACCTGGTCCGACATCGGTTCCTCCCTGGTTCGCGTCCGGCCGGCGGCGCCGGCGGCAGTGCCCGTCAGTCTGTCAGGTCGGCGTGGACGCCGCGCCGGGGCGGGCGGACCCCGAGGCGGGCTGTCCCCGCACCGGGTCGGGCGGTCAGGGCCGGGGCACGTCGCGGCGCCGGAACGCGGCGAGCCCGGCGGCGACCAACACGGCGCCGCCCACGAGCAGGACGATGACGCCCGCGGTGTCGACGGGGCCGGCGGGGGCGGTGCCCACCGCGCCGAACGGCGACAGGCGCATCTGCGCCTCGGTGAGTCGGAGCGTGGGGCCCATGAGGGTGACGACGACGGCGAGGGCGAACGGAGCCCAGGCCAGGACCTGCAGTCGCGGGGCCGCGCCGAACAGGCAGACGGAGACCCCGACGAACAGCAGCGCGGCGGGCAGCTGCCACGCGCCCGCGCCGAGGATCCGACCCACCAGTTGCGGATCGTCGAGCACCGCTGCCGCGGAGACGGCGAACGCGGCCGCGCCGGCGAGTACGACCACCGCGGTGCCGGCCGCCACGACCGCCGCGTGTCCGGCCAGCCAGGACCACCGCGACCGCCCGGCGGCGAGCATGAGCTCCAGTCGACCCGAGGACTCCTCGCCGCGCAGCCCGCCGAGGCTCTGCAGCGCGAACCCGGCGCCGAGGAACCCTGCGAACGCGACGAGCATCTGCACGATCGTGTCGACCAGGGCGTCCGGGTCGCCCAGGAAGACGGCCAGGTCCGGGTTGGCGACGATGGCCTCCACCGTGACGTCCATGAGGGCGCCGTAGACGGCCATGAGCGCGACGACGCCGACCGTCCAGCCGGTGAGCGCGCCGAGGTGGTGGTGGAGGGCGGCGCCGGCATGGGAGGTGCGCCACCGCGACGCGGTGGCGGGCCCGGTGCGGGCGGGCACCACCCCCGAGCCGAGGTCGCGGCGGGCCGCGAGCCACAGCGCGAGGGTGGCCAGCGCGGCGGCGGCCGCGAGCGACACCGCGAGAGGGAGCGGGGACGACTCGCCGAACGGCCGGGTCAGCCCGTGCCAGCCGAGCGGGGACGCCCAGCTCAGCCAGTTCTCCTCGGCGTCGCCGACGCCGCGCGTGACGAGGGTCAGTCCGGCCACCGCGAGGGACGCCGCCCAGACGGTGCGGTGGTGCGCGAGGACCTGGGCGAGGACGGCGGTGGCCGCGGCGTAGACCCAGCCGGTGGCGACGATCGAGGCCACGTACAGCGCCGCGCCGCCGCGGTCCACGTCGAGCGCCAGCGTCGCGGCCCAGAGGCCGGCGCCCAGTGCGAGGAAGACCCCGGCGACGACGACGAGGGCCGCCGCCACCGGGGCGAGCCGGCCGACCCCACCCGCGACGAGGAGTTCCGATCGTCCGGACTCCTCCTCCCGCCGGGTGGAGCGCGCGGTCAGGGCGATCGCCATGAGCGGGACCCCGAAGCCGACGAGGAACGAGTACTCGTTCATCACCACTCCGCCCGGGGTGTCGAGGCCGGCCACCCGACCGGTGAGCATGACCATCGTCTCGCCGACGGAGGCGCTGTACGCGGCGAGCTCCTCCGGGGTGTCGTAGAGCGTGGCGATGGACAGTCCGGTGGCGAGGAACAGTGCGACGGCCCCGACGACCCAGGCGACCATCGCCGGCCAGCCGGTCCGGAGCGCGATCCGGCTGAGCAGGCCGGTACCGGCCAGGCGCGCGCCGACGAGGGGTGCGCTCATCACCGGGCTCCGGAGTAGGCGCTGAGGAAGAGGTCGTCGAGGCTGGGCGGGGTCGCGGTGAGGGTGTGGACGCCGGCGGCGTGGAGGATGCCGGTGACCTCCCCGAGCGCGGGCGCCGGGACGTGGCAGCGGATGTCGAACCGGCCGTCGCCGGCGTCGCCGATCCGTAGGTCGTCGACGCCGCTCACACGGTCGAGCGCCCGCGGATCGGTGTCGGTGACGGCGTGGACCTCGGTCGTGGTGTGGCGCCGCAGATCGGCCAGCGTGCCCGAGCTGACGGTCCGCCCGTCGCGGATGATGCTCACGCGGTCGGCGAGCGCCTCGACCTCCCCCATGATGTGACTGGACAGCAGCACGGTCGCACCCGCGTCGACGGCCTCGCGCACGCAGTCCTGGAAGACCCGCTCCATGAGCGGGTCCAGGCCGGAGGTGGGTTCGTCCAGCACGAGCAGGTCGGCACCGGAGGCCAGCGCGGCGATGAGCGAGACCTTCTGCCGGTTGCCCTTCGAGTAGTCGCGGGTGCGCCTGGTGGGGTCGAGGCGGAACCGCTCGACGAGCTCGTCGCGCCGGGCCGGCTGGAGCCCGCCCAGCGACCGGCCCACCAGGTCGATGCACTGGCCGCCCGTGAGCCGCGGCCACAGCGTGACCTCGCCGGGGACGTAGGCGACCCGCGAGCGCAGCCGGACGGCGTCGCGCCACGGGTCGGCGCCGAACACGGTCGCGGTGCCGGAGTCCGCGCGCACGAGCCCCAGCAGGACGCGGATGGTGGTGGACTTGCCGGCGCCGTTGGGACCGAGGAACCCGTGGATCTCACCACGGCGGACCTCCAGGTCCAGCCCGTCGAGGGCCCGCACTCCCCCGAACGTCTTGACCAGCGCCTCGACCCGGATGACGTCGTCGTCTTCTGAACGCATGACCAGCTCCTTCGACCAATCACCATCGATCATCCCGCGTTCCACGTCACAATGTGGCCATGCGCCCCGCACTGTCACCCTCTGGAATGTCCGGCCACCGTGCCTTCACACCGTCGCTCGGCGACCGACTGACCAAAGCCGTCATGACGGCCGCCGGATATCTGCCCGGCCCCCTGCTGCGCCCAGTGGCAGGTGCTCCCCGGCGCGTCGACGGACAGGTCCTCGATCCGCACTTCCAGGCCGGGCTCCGGGTCATCTCGCTCATGTCCGAGGGGGAATACCAGGACCTCACCCTCGAGCGGGCGCGCTCCGTCGTCGAGAGGTCGGCCTACACCGTCTCGGGGAAGAAGATCGACCTCGCCGTCGTCACCGACATTGTCCTCCCGCTCGGCGGTGACGATCCCGACCGCGTCGACCTTCCCGCACGCCTGTACTCGCCCGTCGACGGCGACGAGGCGCTGCCGGTCCTGGTGTACTTCCACGGCGGCGGGTGGGTGCTCGGCAGCATCGACTCGCACGACGCGACGTGCCGCTACATCGCCGACACCGGCCGCCTCAAGGTCATCAGCGTGGACTACCGGATGGCGCCGGAGTTCCTCTTCCCCACCGCCGCCGAGGACGCCCTGGCCGCGTTCCGGTACGTCCGCGACCACGCCGCCGAACTCGGCGTGGACCCGCAGCGCATCGCGGTGGGCGGCGACAGCGCCGGCGGCAACCTCGCCGCGGTGGTGTGCCAGCAGGCCCGCGACGCGGGCGAGAAGACCCCGGACTTCCAGCTGCTGTTCGTCCCGGCGACGAACATGTCCGTCCGGACCCGCTCGTACGAACTGTTCGGCGAGGGGTACTTCCTCACCCGCGGCAACATGGACTGGTACGAGCGCACCTACATCCGCTCGGACGACGACCGGCTCGATCCCCGCGCGTCTCCCCTGCTGGCCACGGACTTCTCGGGGCTGCCGCCCGCGCACGTCGCCACGGGCGGGTTCGACCCACTGCGCGACGAGGGCGAGGCGTACGCCCGCCGGATGGCCGACGCCGGGGTGCCGGTATCGCTGCGGCGCCACGCCACGCTGGTCCACCCGTTCGTCAACGCCGTGGGCGCCACCCCTCTCGCCAGGGCGGCGCTGTCCGAGGCGGTGGGCGCGATGCGGATGGCGTTGGCCTACTGACCGGAGGTCGTGGTGGGGCCAGCGGGGCTCGAACCCGCGACCAGCGGATTATGAGTCCGCGGCTCTAACCAACTGAGCTATAGCCCCTCGCGTGACGGGCGTCTCGCCCACACGCGCGGCGCAATCGTAGCAAGGCGTCAGGTCGCGCCGTCCGGCCACCAGACCTCACGGACGTCCGCCAGACCGTCCTCCACGACTGCGGGCGGCTCGTCCCACACCTGCACCCGCCGCGTGGGCGCCTCGTAGGCCGGCGAACCGGGGTCGCCGGAGCGGACGAAGTCCACCCACGAGCCGTGCATCGCCGCGACCAGGTCCGGCGGAACGGGCGCGTCGAGGAACGCGCGTACGTTCGCGGCCTCGGGAACAGACCAGAAGAACGGCAGGTCCGCGCAGTGCACCGCCCCGCGGCCCGCCGCCCACCGGAAGTCGTACACCCACGTCGGACCGCCCGCCGCGATGCGGGTCTCGGCGGCCCGCACGACAGTCGAGTGGATGGTCGCCGCGTCGACGACCGCCCCCACCGCTCGACGCAGCGACCGACCCGACGACTGGCGGGCCAACGCGCGCAGCCCGGTGGTGGGCAACTCCTGCGAACGCAGGATCATCGCCGCGCCCGGCACCAGCGCGGGGCCCGGGAGCGCGCGGACGAGCCCCTCGAACTCGGTGGCCGTGGAACCGATGAGCAGCGGCACCCCGAGCCCCGGCCCCTCCCCGACCCCCTCGAGCGGCGGCATGGGGACCGTCTCGTCGCCGATGGTCGGCCGGAACGGCATGAGGAACGGGTTGTCCCTGCGGAGCCGACGGTGGAACTCGTCGACCGCGCCCCGGCCGCCCGCCGCCAGCTCGGCAGCCGTCGCTCCCTTGGGGGCCTGCGCGGCCGGCGACCGCAGTACCGCCGGCGACGAAGCGATCCCGCGGTGGAACAGTCCTGTCGCTGCCGGCGAGGCCAGCAGGCACAGCACGGCACCGCCGCCCGCCGACTGGCCCGACACGGTGACCTGCCCGGGGTCACCGCCGAAAGCCGCGATCTCGTCGCGGACCCACTCCAGCGCCATGATCCAGTCGCGCACCCCGCGGTTGTCCGGGGCGTCGGGGAAGGACGTGAAACCCTCGACGCCCAGCCGGTAGCCCACGGACACCACGACGATCCCCGCCCGGGCGAACGCGGTCCCGTCGAACCACGGTTGATGCGACGACCCCGATTCCCACCCGCCGCCGTGGATCCACACCAGGACCGGGTGCCCGGCGCCCTCGGGAGGCGCCCACACGTCCACATGCAGGATGTCCGTGCCCGCGACGATCGGCTCGGGGATCGCCGGATCCGGATCGAAGCGCAGACGCTGCGCGGTGGCCGCCGGACGCGTGGCGTCGCGGACCCCGGTCCAGGGGCTCCGCCTGACGGGGGCCGCGAAGCGCAGATCGCCGACCGGGTCCTCGGCGTACGGGATGCCGTAGAAGCGGACCACGTCCCCCAGATCGGTCCCGCGGACGCGGCCGGTGGACAGCGTGACCTCGACGGCGCTCTGGGCTGCGGGACGACTCATGGCGTCAGGGTAGCGAGACCGCCCGGATCCACCGCGAATCCCTGCTACGAAGGACAGATGACGACCGACAGGGATCAGATCATCTAGCGGCTGGCGGACGTCGCCAGGGCGCTGGACACCTGCGACTGGGACGCGCTCGGGGCCTTGTTCACCGACACAGCACCTGCTGGGGAACCACCGGGTGGAACTCGTGGACGAGGGCGCCCCTGAGCGCGCCCGCAACCTCACCTACGCCCGCGTGCTGCGCCGCGGCTGAGACGGGAAACAGAAGAGGGCCCGCGGCGACAACGCCACGGGCCCTCTCCGAAGGAGCTCCCCCAATTGGACTCGAACCAATAACCCTTCGATTAACAGTCGAATGCTCTGCCAATTGAGCTATGGGGGATTGCTACCGGCCTTCCGGCTGCTGTGCCGGATACCGAGAAACCACCTTAGTGCGAACCACGCCGAGGAACCAAATCGTCAGGTCACGCGATGTCCGGCGTGGCACCGACCGCCTGCTCCAGCAGGCCGCGCCGGTACTCTTCCAGCGCCACCAGATCACCGAAGAGTGCCGAATACCCCTCCGGGTCCTCCGCCGGACTCATCCGCTGCACCTTGGACTTGAGGTCGGCGATCTGCCCCGACACCCACACCTCCTGAAGGCGCGCGAGCACCCCGGAGATGTAGCGCGGCAACGCCTCCTCCGACACGCGCAACGTCTCCACCGCGAGCACCCCGGCCAGACGACGCAGGCCCTCATCCTCCAGCCCCTGCGACACCTCGGCCACCCAGTTGACGCCGCTCTTGCCGGCCGCACAGCCCCCGGCCCGAGACAGCGCCTCCGCGATCGCCGCGTACGCCGGGTGGGTGTAGCACTCGTCCGGCAGCGAGTCGAACAACGGGCCCGCCAGGCCCGGGTACTGCAGGGCCGCCTTCACCGCCTCGCGTTGGGGCCACAGCACCGGATCACCGGGGGCGGGAATCGGCACGCCTTTCGGCACCTCCGGAGTCCGCGGGGCGTCGCCGCCGCCGACCTCGTCGTCGTCGTACCCCCCTCGACCACGACCCACGCCACCACGCTCGGCCGCGTCCCATCCCGGGCGGGCTCCCCCGCCCGGTCCACCCGGCCCGCGCCGGCGCGGACCCGGACCCGCCCCGGCCGAGCGCGCCCGGCCCTTCTTGCGCGACTCCTCGCGGACCCGGCGCACCACGGTCGCCGGGTCGTCCCAGCCCACCCACCCGGCGAGCTGACGGGCATACTCATCCCGCAGTGACGAGTCGCGGATGTCCGCCACCACCGGCACCGTGCGCCGCAGCGCCTCCACGCGCCCCTCGGCGTGGTCCAGGTCGTAGTCCTCCAGCATCGACCGGATCGCGAACTCGAACATCGGCACCCGCGCCGACACCAGGTCCCGCACCGCGACGTCGCCCTTGGTCTGACGCAGATCACACGGGTCGAGCCCCGGCGGGGCCACCGCGACGAAGGTCCGGCCCGAGAACTGCTGATCGCCCGAGAACGCCCGCAGGGCGGCCTTCTTGCCCGCCTCGTCACCGTCGAAGGTGTAGATGATCTCGCCGCGGAAGTAGTTGTCGTCGAGCATCAGCCGCCGCAACGTGGACAGGTGATCCTCGCCGAACGCCGTGCCACACGCCGCGACCGCCGTGGTCACGCCCGCCGCGTGCATCGCCATGACGTCCGTGTAGCCCTCGACCACCACCGCGCGCCGCTGCGAGGCGATCTCCCGCTTGGCCAGGTCCAGCCCGAACAGCACCTGCGACTTCTTGTAGAGCATGGTCTCGGGCGTGTTCATGTACTTGCCCAGGGTATCGTCCTCGAAGAGCTTGCGCGCACCGAAGCCGATCACCTCGCCG
Source organism: Dietzia maris (assembly GCF_036287335.1). Classification (NCBI taxonomy): domain Bacteria; kingdom Bacillati; phylum Actinomycetota; class Actinomycetes; order Mycobacteriales; family Dietziaceae; genus Dietzia; species Dietzia maris. The sequence goes on along the minus strand of NZ_CP143053.1, from coordinate 1,270,876 downwards.
GCCAGGTTGCGGATCGGCCACAGCAGCCGGCGGTGGAAGCGATCGATGAGCGTCCCCCGCGAACTGGTCTTGGACAGCCCCGCCGCCTCCAGCTCCTTGGGCTCGAAGCCCTGCCGCATGAGGTGCTTGCTCATGGTGTCCCAGCCGGCGGGGGCGTAGCCGCAGCCGAAGTGCTGCGCCTGCGCCATGTCGAAGCCGCGGTCGGTGAGGAACGTCCGCGCCGTCTCGGCCTCCGGGTCCTGCGCGAGCCGCTCCGCGTAGAACTTCTGCGCCGCCGCGTTGGCCTGCGCCAGCCGGGAGCGCGTGCCGCGGTCGCGCTGGACCACCTGCCCGCCGCCCTCGTAGGAGATGCGGTAGCCGATCCGGTCGGCCAGCTGCTCGACCGCCTCGACGAAACCGATGTGCTCCATCTTCATGAGGAACGCGAAGACGTCACCGCCCTCACCCGTGGAGAAACAGTGGAAGTAGCCGTGTTGCGGACGCACGTGGAACGAGGGGGTCTTCTCGTCCTTGAACGGGGACAACCCCTTGAGCGAGTCCGCGCCCGCCGGCTTCAGCGCCACGTACTCGCCGACGATCTCCTCGATACGGGTGCGTTCGCGGATCGCGGCGATGTCCTGCTCCGGAATCCGCCCTGCCATGCGCCCAGAGTAGCCGCCCGCGCGGCGGACCGGCGTGGCCCCTCTCCGGGGCCGATACGCTGGGCTCATGATCGCCGCTTCACCCCGTCCGGCCACCCCCGTCGCCCTCCGCCGCCTCCACCTCGCGGCGGTCTCGCTGCTCGCCGCGCTCCTGGTCTGCCTGACGGCGTGGGGCCCCCCGATCGCCGCCGCGGAGTCGCCGTCGAACCTGCGGCAGCAGCTCACCGACTCCGCGGGCGTGCTCGGCGGCGACTCCCGCGACGTGGAGAGCCGACTGGCCGAACTGCGCTCCACCGACCAGATCCAGCTGTGGGTGACCTTCGTCGACACCCTCGACGGCATCCCGGTCGAGGAGTGGTCGCGGCAGACCCGGGAGCTCTCCGATCTGGGCGCCTCCGACGCGCTGCTCGTGGTGGCCGTGCAGGACGGCCGGTACTGGTTCGAGTTCGACGACCCGGAGCGCTCCCCCGCCGACGACCAGCGGACCGCCCAACAGATCGCCGACCGCGACATCGAGCCGCGCCTGGCCGACGACGACTGGGCCGGCGCGGTCATCGGCGCCGCCGACGGACTCGAGCGGCAGGGCTCCGGTTCCGAGATCTCGCCGTTCGCGATCATCGCGGGGATCGCGGTGATCGTCGTCCTCGTCGTCGTCCTGGTCCTGGTCACCCGCCGACGGCGCGTCGCCCGCACCGCGCGGCAGGCGGAGGACGCCCGCGACATCCCCGGCGACGACGCCGCGCGGATGTCCGCCCTGCCGATCGACGTGCTCGACGCCCGCGCCCGCGCCGGGCTCGTGGACGCCGACCAGGCCGTGGACGCCTCCGCCACCGCGCTCGAGACCGCCACCGGCGAGTTCGGCGACCTGCGCACCAGGCCGTTCCGGGCCGCGCTCGATGCGGCACGCTCGGAGGTCGCCGCCGCGCACGGGCTCGTCCAGCGGCTCGACGACGACATCCCCGAGACACCCGATCAGCGCAGGGCGATGCTGCTCGAGGTGGCCGCCCGCGCCGAACGCGCCGAACGCGGGCTGGAGGACCAGGCGACGGCGTTCGCGGAGATGCGTGACCTGCTCATCAACGGCGGCGCCTCCGTGGACGCGCTCACGCGCCGCGCGGTGGCCCTGCGCGCCCGGCTACCCGAGGCCGAGAAGACCATGTCCGACCTCCGCGAGCGGTTCCCGTCCGCGGTGCTCACCTCCATCGCCGACAACCTCTCGCTGGCCGAGCAGCTGCTCGACGCCGCCGAAGCGGAGACCGGCCGCGCCCGCGTCGCGCTGGCCCGGCCGGTCGGCGAGCAGGGTGAGGCCGTGGACGCCATCACCTCCGCCGAGGGCGAACTCGCCCGCGCCGAGAAGCTGGTCGACGGCGTGGACCACGCCGCCGACGACATCGCGACCGCCCGACGAGACCTCGAGCCGCTCGTCGCCGAGGTCGAGGAGGAGCTGGAGATGGCCGCCCGACTGCTCGCCTCCACCGACGTCAGCGACGCGACGAGCCGCGACCTCACCGCTGCCGCCTCCGCCGGTCGTGACGCCGTCGAGGCCGCCCGCCGGGACGGGCAGACCGACCCGTTGGGGACGTTCTCCCGCCTCATCGAGGTGGACCGCGAACTGGACGGGGCACTGGCCACCGCCGGACACGAGGCCGAGGCCGCCGGCCGCGCACGCGCCGCCCGTCGGGCCGCCCTCACCCGCGCGGCCGGTGCGGTCCGCGAGGCCGACGACTTCATCGGCAGCCGCTCGTACGTGATCGGTCAGGCCGCCCGCACCCGGCTCGCCTCGGCGAAGAACTCCCTCGCCACGGCCGAGGCCACGGTCGGTCCGGCCGCGTTCCCCGCCGCCGACCGGGCGCTCAACCTCGCCCGCGAGGCGCTGCGGCTCGCCCAGGACGACGCCTCACGGCCGCAGTACACCGGCCGCTACGGAGGCCCGTACGGCCCCTACGGGCGCGGCGGGCGCGGCGGTTCCGGCACCGGCGCCCTCGTCGGCGGCATGATCGCGGGCGCCCTCATCCAGGGCATGACGCGCGGCGCCGGGTCCAGCTTCGGCTCGGGCTCCAGCTGGGGCGGCGGCCTCGGGGGCGGCGGTGGATTCGGCGGGGGCTTCGGGGGCGGCGGATTCTCCGGCGGCGGAGGCGGCGGCTGGGGCGGCGGAGGTGCGGGCGGGCGGTTCTGACCGCGCTGTCGGACCCGCTGGCTACCCTCTCTGTTCATGACACGTCGGCGGAGAGTGCTCATCGCGGTGTTCGCGGTCCTCGTCCTCCTGGTCGGCGCCGTGGTCGCGGCCGGCGTGTACTTCCGCCCCCTGCTGCTCACCGGCACCGGATACGCCGCGCACAACGCGTGCGCCCTGCACTTCCTCGTCGGGCGCGAGGACCACGAGTCCGACCTGCCGCCCAACCCGCTCGTGCCCTACCTGCGCACGGCGATCGACGACGAGGCCGGGACCGCCACCGCCTCCGTGCTCGGGATCGGCTTCCGGCAGACCGCGCACGTCTCCGAGCACGGCTGCGCCCTCGGTGGCCGCGCCGCGGGAGCCGAGAGCGCTGAGCCGCCCCCGCCGCTGCGCGAGGACGGCGGCCCGGGCGTCCGGCTCGCCGAGGCGACCGACGTCGCGGACGAGGTCTCCGCGGCCCTCGAGGAGACGGCGGCGCGCGAGGGGACGCGGGGCCTCGTCGTCGTCCATCGCGGCGAGATCCTCGACGAGTGGTACGCCGACGGTTTCGGCCCCGACACCCGCCAGCTCGGCTGGTCCATGGCCAAGAGCGTGGCCTCCACGCTCGTCGGGCGTGCGCAGCTCGAATTCCCCGACGCCGACCTCGACCCGGCCACCACCGCGCTCCGCCCCGAGTGGACCGACGAGCGGGCGCGGATCTCACTCGACCACCTGCTGCGCATGACCTCCGGCCTCGAGTGGGACGAGGAGTACGACCTCGGCACCCCGGTCACCCGGATGCTCTACCTCGAGCCGGACATGGCCGACTACGCCGCGTCCCAGCGGCCCGCCCACAACCCGGGTGAGTACCGCCAGTACTCCTCCGGCACCACCAACATCCTCTGCGACCTCCTGCACGAGCGGACCGGGATGGGACCCGAGATGGCCGAGGAGTTGCTGTTCCGCCCGCTCGGCATGCGCAGCGCCGTCCTCGAGGCCGACGCGTCCGGCGGGTCGGTGTGCAGCTCGTACCTGTGGGCGAGTCCCCGGGACTGGGCGCGGTTCGGTCAGTTCGTGATGGACGACGGCGAGGTGGACGGACAGCGGCTCTTGCCAGAGGGGTGGATGGACTACGCGACCACGGGCGTCGCGGCGGGCGGCGAACCCGAGCCCTACGGCGCCCAGTGGTGGCTCAACCAGGCCGGTGACGGTGGCCCGCTCCGGTTCGACCGGATGCCGGCCGATGCCTACTGGGCGTCCGGTCACGACGGGCAGTACGTCGTGGTGGTCCCCTCGGCCGACCTCGTGGTGGTGCGCACGGGATTCACCCCCGGCTCGAGCCTCGACGAGGTGGGCGTGGACCGGCTGGTCGGCGAGGTCGCACGCGCGGTCGGCTGACCGACGGGTGCCCGCCTCGGTCGGTCGCCGCGCCCGCCGAGTGGCAGCCGCGGATCCCGGGGTCAGCCCCAGGCGGCCTGGATGCCGGCGCTCGCGCGGTCGACACGCTCGAGGCGGCTCTCGGTGTACAGGGCGATCTGATCGACGATGACCCGCATGCGCGCAGCGTCGTCGGGGGCCGCGTCCCACAGCGGCCGCAGCACCGGATCGAGTCCCGCCGGCGCGGACTGCGCCAGGAACTCCGCGACCCGGTGGATCCGGTCGCGCTGCCGGTCCTGCCTCAGGCGGTGCCCCGGATCGCTCATCACGTAGCGGACGGCCATCGTCTTGAGCATGACGACCTCGGCCTCGACCTCGACCGGCACCTCGAGATCGGCACTGTAGCGACCGTGCGGCTTCGCGCCGTGCACCTCGCGGGTCGCATGGATGGCGGGCATGACGAACCGGCCCACCAGCTCGCTGGTGAGGGCCTTCAGCGCGACGAACCCGGCGAAGCTCTCGTCGAACGGCTGCACCGCACGGACCACCTCGAGCGAACCCAGGCGCCCGGCTGCCTGCTCCAAGTGGTCGGCGTCCGGGCCGCGGAACTCGGCCGCGCCCAGCTCGGCGAGCGCGGCGACCTCCGACCGGTCCGTCAGCGACCGCAGGTCCAGTCGGCCGGCGACGATCGCGTCCTCCACGTCATGCACCGAGTAGGCCACGTCGTCGGAGAAGTCCATGATCTGAGCCTCCAGGCACCGGGTGTCCCCGGGCGCGCCCTGCCGGATCCACGCGAGGGTGTCCGCGTCGTCGGCGTAGGCACCGAACTTCCGCGTCCCCTCCCGCGGCAGCCACGGGTACTTGGTGGCCGCGTCGAGGGCGGCGCGGGTGAGGTTCAGCCCCACCCCGCGACCGTCCCCGTCGACGACCTTGGGCTCGAGCCGGGACAGGATCCGCACGGTCTGCGCGTTGCCCTCGTAACCGCCGAAGGAGCGGGCGACCTCGTCCAGAGCACGCTCGCCGTTGTGGCCGTAGGGGGGATGGCCGATGTCGTGACTCAGACCCGCGAGGTCCGCCAGATCCGGGTCGCAGCCCAGACCTGCGGCGATGCTGCGCGAGATCTGCGCCACCTCGAGCGAATGGGTGAGCCGGGTGCGCGGGGTGTCCCCGTCACCGGGGCCCACCACCTGGGTCTTGTCGGCGAGTCGTCGCAGTGCCGCCGAGTGCAGGACGCGGGCGCGGTCGCGGTCGAACGGGCTGCGCTCACTGGCCTTGCCCCGGGCGCGTCCCGCCCCCTCGTCCACGCGCCGCTCGGCGTCCGCCGCCTCGTACGCGTAACCCGTCATGCCCGTCCCCTCCGGGCGTCGCCGCCCCCCGTCGTCCCCCGGTCGCAGGCTCATCCCGGGAAGTCCACATCGCTACCGACGATCCGGTGGTACTGGTACCAGAGCACCGCCCCGGTCTCCCGGATGATGCTCATGATCTGGTTCTCGCGGGTCCACACCGCCGGCCCGTGCCGGGTCGGTGAGGTCCACGCGTCCAGTCCGGCATCGCGGGCCATCATCCGCGAGCGGTACGAGTGCGTGGGGTCGCTGACCAACACCACCGACTGTCCGCCCTGATCCCGCACCGTCTGGGCCACGGCGTCCAGGCTGCCCTCGGTGTTCGTGCCGGTCTCCACCGCCAGGACGGCCTCGGGGGGCACGCCCAGCCGGGTCAGATAGGCCCGGCCGGACCCGGCCTCGGTGTACAGGTCACCGGGCTGACCACCGCCGACCGTGATGATCTGCGGTGCGACCCCCTCGTCGTACAGCAGGGCCGCGTGTTCGAGTCGCGCCTGGAACACCGGGGTCGGTACGCCGTTGTACTGGGCGGCCCCCAGCACGACGATCGCGTCCGCCGGCGTGCGGTCATCGATCCGCGCGACGTGCCAGACGCGGAACGCGATGAACCCGGGGATGACCAGGCACAACAGCAGTGCGATGGTCAGGACCCAGCTGACGGCCCTGGACACCGCGCGGAGCGGGGACCCGGAACTTCTCACCCGACCAGTGTGCCAGGGGCGCCCGTCAGCACCCGATCAGGCGCTGGGCGAGGTACCCCTCAACCTGGTCGATGGCCACGCGTTCCTGCGCCATGGTGTCGCGCTCGCGGATCGTGACGGCCTGGTCCTCGAGCGTGTCGAAGTCCACGGTGATGCAGAACGGCGTGCCGATCTCGTCGTGGCGACGGTAGCGTCGGCCGATCGCCTGCGCATCGTCGAAGTCCACGTTCCAGTTCTTCCGCAGCTGGGCCGCCAGGTCTCGGGCCTTGGGAGACAGGTCGGCGTTGCGGGACAGCGGCAGCACCGCGGCTTTGATCGGCGCGAGCCGGCGGTCCAGCTTGAGCACCGTGCGGGTGTCCACGCCGCCCTTGGCGTTGGGGGCCTCGTCCTCGGTGTAGGCGTCGATGAGGAACGCCATGAGCGACCGGGTCAGACCGAAGCTCGGCTCGATGACGTAGGGCACGTACTTCTCGCCCGAGGCCTGGTCGAAGTACTGCAGATCCTCACCGGAGTGGGTCTGGTGCTGGGTCAGGTCGTAGTCGGTGCGGTTGGCGACGCCCATGAGTTCGCCCCACTCGTTGCCGGAGAACCCGAACTTGTACTCGAAGTCGATGGTGCCCGCCGAGTAGTGCGCGCGCTCGTCGTCGGGGACGTCGAAGCGGCGCATGTTCTCCGGGTTGATCCCCAGGTCGACGAACCAGTCCCAGCAGTCCTCGACCCAGCGCTTGAACCACTCGTCGGCCTCGTCGGGCTTGACGAAGAACTCGATCTCCATCTGCTCGAACTCGCGGGTGCGGAAGATGAAGTTGCCGGGGGTGATCTCGTTGCGGAACGCCTTGCCGATCTGACCGATGCCGAACGGCGGCTTACGCCGGGCCGTGGTCATGACGTTCTTGTAGTTGATGAAGATGCCCTGCGCGGTCTCCGGACGCAGGTAGTGCAGGCCGGTCTCGTTGTCCACGGGGCCGAGGAACGTCTTCATCAGGCCGGAGAACAGCTGCGGATCGGTCCACTGCCCCTTGGTGCCGCAGTTGGGGCACGCGATCTCGGTCATCGGGGCGTCGGCCACCGAGTCGAGCTTCTTCTTGGCGGCGTACGCCTCCTGCAGGTGGTCCTGACGCAGGCGGGTGTGGCAGTTGCGGCACTCGACCAGCGGGTCCGTGAAGGTCTCGACGTGGCCCGAGGCCTGCCACACCTGGCGGGGCAGGATGATCGAGGAGTCCAGGCCCACGACGTCCTCGCGGCCCGTGACGAACGTGCGCCACCACTGCTTCTTGATGTTGTCCTTGAGCTCCACGCCCAGGGGGCCGTAGTCCCACGCCGAGCGCGTCCCGCCGTAGATCTCGCCACACTGGTACACCAGTCCCCGGCGCTTGCAGAGATTGACGACGGTGTCGATGACGGACGCTGAGGATGCCACGTCGGGGGTTCTCCCTCTGATGAGTCGGTTGGCGGAGGTGTCGGGGTGGACCACCTCGGCGCGGGCCTGCGCCCGGGCACTTCTCACCAGGGTATCCGGTCGACCCCCCGGGTCTGGGATACTGGGGTCCCCTACCCGACACGGCGCCGGCGGCGACCGAGTACGACCTCGAGCCCGGAAGGTGGAGACGATGGCACCCGGACCCCGATCGACCGGTCCCCAACCGGTCGCGGACGTCCACGACTCCGACCACAGGGCCGTCCCGGTCCCCCTCCCGCCCGACCGTGTGGTGTCCGCGGCGGGGGAACTCCTGCGGGCCCTGTCCGCGCCGCTGCGCATCGCGATCGTCCTGCAGCTGCGGGAGGGGCCGCGGTGCGTCCACGAACTCGTCGACGCTCTGGGGGTCGCCCAGCCACTGGTGAGCCAGCACCTGCGTGTGCTCAAGTCCTCGGGCGTGGTCTCGTCCCACCGGCAGGGACGCGAGATGCGCTACGAACTGCTCGACGGGCACATGCTCAACATCGTCGAGGCGGCCGTCGGTCACGCCGGGGAGCAGTAGGGCCATGACCTCTTCCCGCAGGCCCATCGGCGTGCGCTCCACCCGACAGCGCAGCGCGATCTCGGGTCTCCTCGACGAGTCCAAAGGCTTCCGTTCGGCGCAGGACCTGCACGCCGAGCTGCGCGATCGAGGCGACACGATCGGGCTCACCACCGTGTACCGGACCCTGCAGTCGATGGCCGACGCCGGCGCGGTCGACGTGTTGCGCACCGACTCCGGAGAGCTGATCTTCCGCAAATGCTCCGACTCGCACCACCATCACCTGGTGTGCCGGATCTGTGGGTTCACCGTGGAGGTCGAGGAAGCGGGGGTCGAGGTGTGGGCCCACCGCGCGGGCCGGGCCCACGGGTTCACCGAAGTCAGTCACACCGTCGAGCTGTTCGGCGTCTGCACACGGTGCGCCGAGGCCGGGGCCGAGCCCGCCACCGACTGAACCGCCGCCGGCCCGCCCGGCCACAGCCGCCCGCCGCCTTGTCGTCTGGCGCGTACCGATGCGCAGGCGAGACGCCATGCCCGCGCGCAACTGTCTCCCGAGCGTACATCCGTAGGCGCGAGACGCCATCCGCGGGAGCGGCTGCGCGGCATGCGCGGCCTGGCGGCGTGAGTACGAGCCTCCGCCGTCTCAGGCCGGGGCGACGCCGCCGAAGCGCCGGTCGCGTTCCGCGTACTCCAGGCAGGCCGCCCACAGGTCTCGGCGATCGAAGTCCGGGAACAAGGTGTCCTGGAAGACGAACTCGGCGTACGCGCTCTGCCACAGCAGGAAATTCGACGTGCGCAGCTCCCCCGACGGGCGCAGGAACAGGTCGACGTCCGGCATGTCGGGCTCGTCGAGGAAGTCGGCGAAGTTCTCCTCGGTGATGTCGTCAGGCCCCAGCTCGCCGGCGGCCACACGGCGGGCGATGTCGCGCGCGGCGTCGACGATCTCGGCCCGACCGCCGTAGTTCACGCACATGGCCAGGGTCATGACCGTGTTGTCGCGGGTGAGTTCCTCCGCCTCCTCGAGCTCTTTGATGACCGACCCCCACAGCCGCGGTCGCCGGCCGGCCCACCGCACGCGCACCCCGAGGGCGTGCATCTCGTCGCGACGTCGCCGCAGGACGTCGCGGTTGAAGCCCATGAGGAACCGCACCTCCTCCGGGCTGCGCTTCCAGTTCTCGGTGGAGAACGCGTACGCGGACAGGTACGGGATTCCCATCTCGATGCATCCCTCGACCACGTCCATCAGCACGGCCTCGCCGCGCTTGTGCCCCTCGGTACGGGGCAGACCGCGCTCCTGCGCCCAGCGCCCGTTGCCGTCCATGACCAGCGCGACGTGGCCGGGCACGAACTCGGCGGGGATGGCCGGCGGCCGCGCCCCCGACGGATGCGGGGACGGCGGCCGGACCGTGGCCGCCTGCGGCGCGGAACGCTTACGGAATCTGGGTAGTCCGGGCACGGGGCTCCTCAACGGAGATGACGGGGGCGGAATCGGCAGGCCGGGCCGCATCGACGGGCCGAGCGGAATCAGGACGAGCGGAGTCGAGCCGAGCGGAATCAGGACGAGCGGCGACGACTCCGTCGACATCCGCGCCGATCAGCCCGCGGTCGACCAGCGGCAGGCTGCGCAGGTCGCGCTCGAGATGCCACTGCAGGTGCGCGGCCGCGATGCCGGAGGCCTGGCGGACGACCGCGGGCGAGGACAGCCCCACGGCGTCCCACCGGCCCGCCAGCAGCGCGGACAGGTGCTCGGCGACGCCCGGCGAGAGCATCGCACAGCCCTGCGGCCGACAGTGCACGCACACGGTGCCGCCGGACGCGACGTGGAACGCCCGGTGCGGACCGACGGCCCCGCAGCGCACGCAGCAGTCCAGGACGGGTTCCCAGCCGGAGGCGGCCATGGCGCGCAGGAGGAACGCGTCGGCGACCAGCCCCGGCGTGCGGCGGTGCTCGGCGAGGGAGCGCAGGGCGCCGACGGCGAGGCCGAGCAACCGCGGAGTGGGAGCACCCTCCTCGCCGGCCAGGCGTTCAGCGGTCTCCAGCACCACACAGCCGGACGTGTACGCGGGGTAGTCCGCGACCAGCGGACGGGCGAGGGACTCGCGGCTGGTGGCCTGGCGGACCGTCCCCAGCCCGCTGCTGCCGCGTCCCGGGGCGATCTGCACCTCCACCACCGCGAACGGCTCGAGGCTGGCGCCCATGCGGGAGCGGGTGCGCCGTACGGCGCGGGCCACGGCGCGGACGAGGCCGTGACGTTCGGTCAGCAGGGTGACGATGCGGTCGGCCTCGCCCAGGTCGTAGGTGCGCACGACGAGGCCCGTGTCGGTGAAGGGATGCACCCGGGCCTCCTTCCGTGTCGTTCGCCCGCGCCGTAGTGTTCGCCCGCGCCGTATCGATCACCCGCACGACCACGCGGAACGACGCGCATCGCACGGCTCGGTGTCCATTGTCCCACTGGCGGGCTAGAAGCCCAGGCGCCCCAGCATCTTGGGATCGCGCTGCCACTCCTTGAGGACCTTGACATGCAGGTCGAGGTACACGTTGGTACCGAGGAGCTGCTCGATGCCGGCGCGGGCGCGGGTGCCGACCTCGCGCATGCGGGATCCGCCCTTGCCGAGCACGATCGACTTCTGACTCTGCCGCTCGACGTAGACGGTGGCGTGAACGTCCACCATGTCGTCACGGCCCTCGTGCGGAAGGACCTCCTCGATGGTCACCGCGATCGAGTGCGGCAGCTCATCGCGCACGCCCTCGAGGGCCGCCTCGCGGATGAGCTCGGCCATCCGGGTCTCGTCGGACTCCTCGGTCACCACGTCGTCCGGGTAGAACTGCGGCCCCTCGGGCAGCAGTGAGGCGATGACGTCCGCCACCACGTCGACCTGCTCACCCGACGCGGCCGAGACCGGCACGACCTCGGAGTCCGGCCCGAGGAGCTTCGAGACGGCGACGAGCTGCTCCATGACCTTCTGCTTGGAGACCGTGTCGATCTTGGTCACCAGCCCCAGGAGCGGCGTGGTCGGGCACAGTTTGCGGACCTGTTCGAGGATCCAGCGGTCGCCGGGACCTATCCGCTCCCCCGCCGGGATGCACAGGCCGATGAGGTCGACGTCGGAGTAGGTGTCCTCGACCAGCGCGTTGAGCCGTTCCCCGAGCAGGGTGCGCGGGCGGTGCAGGCCCGGGGTGTCGACGAGGATGATCTGCGCGTCGGGCCGGTGGACGATGCCGCGGATGGCGTGCCGCGTGGTCTGGGGCTTGGCGGAGGTGATGGCGATCTTCTCGCCCACCAGCGCGTTGGTCAGGGTAGACTTGCCCGTGTTGGGCCGGCCCACGAAACTGACGAACCCACTGCGGTAGTTCTCGGGAGTGCTCATCGGTTGTCCTCGCGCCGGGGATGGTCGTCGGTGTCGTCGTCATCGGTCTCGGTGGGCGTGGCCACCACGGTGACCACCTTCACCCGCCCGCGTCGGTCGTGGCCGCCCTCGGCCCGCAGGTCGAGGCCGCTGGAGACGATGTGCGCCCCGGGCAGGGGGACGCGGCCGAGTTCGAGGGCGAGCAGCCCGCCGACGGTCTCGACCTCCTCGGACACCTCGTCGGGGAACTCGATGTCGAACAGGTCCGCGACCTCGTCCAGACCGAGCCGGGCGGACAGCCTGTACCGGCCGTCGCCCAGATCCTCGACGGGCGGGACCTCGGTGGTGTCGTACTCGTCGACGATCTCGCCGACGATCTCCTCGAGGATGTCCTCGATCGACACGAGCCCGGCGGTGCCGCCGTACTCGTCGACCAGGATCGCGAGGTGGTTGTGGTCGCGCTGCATCTCGGCCAGCAGGTCGTCGATCCGCTTGGCGTCGGGCACGAACACCGCCGGGCGCATCACCTCGGCGACGGGGGCGGCGCGCCCGTCCGGGTCGTCGAGGCGGGCCACGATGTCGCGGAGGTAGACCACGCCCACCACGTTGTCGGAGTTGTCCCCGTCGACCACGGGGATGCGGGAGTAGCCGGACTTGACGGTGAGCCGCGCGGCCTGGCCGACGGTCTTGTCGGACTCGATCCACACCATCTCAGTGCGGGGGGTCATGACCTCGCGGGCGGTCGTGTCTCCCAGTTCGAAGACCGACTGGATCATGCGGGACTCGTCGTCGGCCACGACGCCGCGCTCGCGGGCCATGTCGACGATCTCGAGCAGCTCGATCTCGGAGGCGAAGGGCCCGTTGCGGAAGCCGCCGCCGGGGGTGACGGCGTTGCCGAGGCCGACCAGCAGGGTCGCGACGGGGCCCAGGACGACCCCGGTCACGGTCAGCGGCGTCGACGCGCCCAGGGCGAGCGTGTAGGCGTGCTGGCGCCCGAGGGTGCGGGGCCCGACCCCGGCGACGATGTACGCGGCGACGGTGGTGACGACGACCGCGGTGACCAGGGCCCAGGCGCGGGAGTCGATGAGCTCGTCGAACACCACGGTGAACAGCACGGCGGCGCCGATGAGGCTGAGCATGTGCAGCAGGACGGCGACGTTGATGTACCGCGGGCGGGCGTCGAGCATCCTGGCCAGACGGGCGGCGCCGTAGCGGTTGTCCTTGGCCATCTCCTCGACGCGCGCCACGGAGACCGTGCTCAGGGCGGCGTCGAGGGCGGCGAACAGGCCGGCGACGGGGATGAGCACCACGGCCGCGATGGCCGTGTAGATGGTGGCGTCCACGTCTCAGGCGTCCACTCTCGGAGACTCGTCGCGGTGGTCGTACCACTCGCCCAGCAGCTCGTTCTGCAGGCCGAACATCTCGCGCTCCTCGGCGGGCTCGGCGTGGTCGTAGCCCAGCAGGTGCAGGCACCCGTGGACCGTGAGCAGGGCGAGCTCGTGCGCGAGCGGGTGACCGGAGCTGGCGGCCTGGTCGGCGGCGAACGCCGGGCACAGGACGATGTCGCCGAGCATGGCGGGGCCGGGCTCGGGCAGGTCGGGGCGGCCGCCGGGGGTGAGCTCGTCCATGGGGAAGCTCATCACGTCGGTGGGGCCGGGCAGGTTCATCCACGTGACGTGGAGATCGGCCATGGTGTCCTTGTCGACGAGCGTGATCGACAGTTCGGCGGCCGGGTGGACGTCCATCCGGGCGATCACGAACGCGGCCACGTCGATGAGCTCGGCCTCGTCGACCTCCACGCCCGACTCGTTGGCGACCTCGATACTCATCGTCGGCGCTGCTCCCTGTTCCTGTGTCCGGTGGTGGGTCGGTCGCCCCGTTCGAGGCGGGCTTCGTGCTTGGCGTAGGCGTCGACGATCCGCCCGACGAGGGCGTGGCGGATCACGTCGCGTGACGTGAGCTCGGAGAAGTGGATGTCGTCGACGCCGGAGAGGATGTCGCGCACGACCTTGAGGCCGGAGCGCTGCCCGCCCGGCAGGTCGATCTGGGTGATGTCGCCGGTGACGACGATCTTGGAGCCGAAGCCCAGGCGGGTGAGGAACATCTTCATCTGTTCGGGCGTGGTGTTCTGCGCCTCGTCGAGGATGATGAACGAGTCGTTGAGCGTGCGGCCACGCATGTACGCCAGCGGCGCCACCTCGATCACCCCGGCCGCCATGAGCTTGGGGATCGCCTCGGGGTCCATCATGTCGTGCAGCGAGTCGTACAGCGGCCGCAGGTACGGGTCGATCTTCTCGTGCAGGGTGCCGGGCAGGTAGCCCAACCGCTCCCCCGCCTCGACCGCGGGCCGGGTGAGGATGATGCGGCTGACCTCCTTGGCGCGTAGCGCGGCGACGGCCTTGGCCATGGCGAGGTAGGTCTTGCCGGTACCGGCGGGTCCGAGGCCGAACACGATGGTGTGGTCGTCGATCGCGTCGACGTAGCGCTTCTGCCCCAGCGTCTTGGGCCGGATCATGCCGCCGCGGCGGGACAGAACGTCGGTGCCGAGGACCTCCTCGGGCGTGAGCGGTCCGGAGTCGGCGAGGATCTCCACCGAGCGCCGCACGGACGCCGGGGTGATCTCCACTCCCCTGCGCGCCTGCCGCAGCAGGTCGGACACGACGCGGGAGGCGCGGTCGACGTCGGGCGGCTCCCCGGAGATGGTCATGGTGCCACCGCGTACGTGCAGGTCGGCGGCGAGCAGGTCCTCGAGGGCGCGGAGATTGACGTCGGCGGCGCCGAGCACCGCCATCGCCAGGTCGGGGTCGAGTTGGACCGCCGTGCGGGCGGGGGTGTCGCCGGGGTCGCGCCGGTCGCCGCCGGTGGGGGCGCCGGGGTCGGGGACTGCGTCGTTTCCTGGGGTGCTTACGTGGATCACTTCCCGTGTCGTGGTGCGGTTGGGTCGAGTGTAGACCGCGCGGCCGCCCATCTCGGGGTGAGAACGCCGAGTGCGGCCAACGCCACCGTCGCGGCGGTGGAGGTCCGGAGGACCTCGGGACCCAGGACGACCGGGCGGGCGCCGGCGGCGGTGAGGGCGTCGAGTTCGGCGTCGGAGACCCCGCCCTCGGGGCCGACGACGACGAGGACCCGCTCCCCCGTCGGTCCCGCCGTCACCGCGTCGGCGAACCCGGCGGCGCCCTCCTCGTGCAGGACGAGTGCGCTGGCCCCGCCCTCGACCTCGGCGGCGACGAGGGCGGCGAGCGCGGTGGAGTCGACGAGGTCGCCGATCTCCGGCTCCCAGGCCCGGCGGGACTGTTTGGCGGCGGCCCGGGCGGCGTTGGTCCACTTGGTGCGGCCCTTGTCCACCTTGGGGCCGGTCCACCGGCTCACGCAGCGGTCCGCCTGCCACGGCACGATCCGGTCGGCGCCGGCCTCCGTGGCGAGTTCCACGGCCAGTTCCGACCGCTCGGACTTCGGCAGGGCCTGGACGACGGTGACCTCCGGTGTCGGGCGTGGCACGTCGACCCGGGTGACGACCTCGGCCTCGACGCGGCCGGAGCTCGTCGTCGTCACCACACAGTCCGCCACCGCGCCCCGGCCGTCACCGACCCGGATCGCCTCCCCCGGGCGGACCCGCAGCGCCGATCCGGCGTGCCGGCCCTCGGGGCCGTCGAGCACGACCGTCTCGCCGACGGCGGGGACGGTGTCGGCGCGGAACAAAGAGGGGGTCACGGGCGGCTCGGTATCCGGGGTTCTCGGTGTCGTGTCTCGGCGGCTCAGTGCCCGGCGACGGCGTCGCGCAGGCGGGAGAACAGGCCACCGCGGCGGGCGGTGTCCTCGTTGACGACCTCGGCCGAGTCACCGTCGAGGCGGCGCAGCTGCTCCACGAGGTCGCGGCGCTTGCGGTCCAGCCTCTCCGGGATGACGACCTCCATGTGGACCGTCAGGTCACCCGCGCCACCACCGCGGACGCGGGGCATGCCGCGCCCGGTGAGGGTGACGGTGTGGCCGGGCTGCGTGCCGGCCGGGATCTCGATCTGCAGGGGTTCGCCCACCACCGTCTCGAGCTCCACCTCGCCGCCGAGGATCGCGTCGACCACCGGCACGCGGACCGTGCAGTGCAGGTCCTCGCCGTCGCGGACGAACACCGGGTGGGTGCGCTCGTTGACCTCGATGTAGAGGTCACCGGCCGGCCCGCCGCCGGGGCCGACCTCGCCCTGCCCCGCCAGACGGATGCGCATGCCGCCGCCGACGCCGGCGGGGATCTTGGCCGAGACGGTGCGGCGCTTGCGGACGCGGCCCTGGCCGGTGCACTCACCACACGGGTCGGTGATGATCTCGCCCGTACCCGCGCAGGTCGGGCAGGGACGGCTGGTCATGATGTTGCCCAGGAGCGATCGCTGGACGGACTGGATCTCACCCTGGCCCTGGCACATCCCGCAGGTGGCCGGCGGCTTGTCGCTGGCCGAGCCCTTGCCGTGGCACGTCTCGCACAGCACGGCGGTGTCGACCTGGATCTCCTTGGTGACGCCGGTGGCGCACTCGTCCAGGCCGAGCGTGACGCGGATGAGTGCGTCGGAACCGGGCTGGACGCGGCTGCGGGGGCCGCGTCCACCGCCTCCGGCCCCGCCGCCGAAGAACGCCTCGAAGACGTCGCCGAGTCCGCCGCTGCCGAAGCCCCCGCCGAAACCGCCGCCGTAGCCGCCGCCACCGCCGGACGAGTCGAGCGGGTCCCCGCCCATGTCGACGATGCGGCGCTTCTCCGGGTCGGTGAGGACCTCGTAGATCGCGGTGATCTCGCTGAACTTCTCACGCGCCTCGTCCGACGGGTTGACGTCGGGGTGGAGCTCGCGGGCGAGCTTGCGGTAGGCGCGCTTGATCTCGGACTCCGAGGCGCCCCTATCGACCCCGAGGGTCCCGTAGTAGTCGCGTGACACGTGTGGCCTTTCGTCGTGAGGAAGTTCTGGTTGCCGGGAGGCAGCGTACGGGCGTCAGCGCCCGGTGAGGAGCTCGCCCACGTAGTGGGCAACAGCGGCGACCGAGGCGATTGTTCCCGGGTAGTCCATCCGAGTGGGTCCGAGCACCCCCATCCCGCCGAACGTCTGCCCCTCCGCGCCGTACTGCGAGGACACCACCGAGGCACCGCGGATCTCGGCGGCCTGGGTCTCCTCGCCGATCTGCACGGTCACCCCGCCGGGGCCGCCCCGGCCCACGGAGTGCGCGGCGGTGAGCAGTCGCAGGATCACCACCTGCTCCTCGAGGGCCTCGAGGACCGAGCGCAGGGAGCCGTCGAAGTCGGCGGCGCTGCGGGTGAGGTTGGCGGTGCCGCCCAGGACGATGCGGTCGTCGGGGTGCTCGACGAGCGTCTCCACCAGTACGGTCACGCAGCGCTCCACGGCGTCGCGGTATTCGGGCCGGGCACGCTCGCCGGTCGCGGCCAGGGCGTCCGAGGCGTCGGACAGGCGCTTGTCGGCGACAGCCTCGGACAGCAGGCCGCGCAGCTCGGCGAGGTGCTCGTCGGTGAGCGGGGCGGCCAGCTCGACCGTCCGCTGGTCGACACGGCCGGTGTCGGTGATGAGGACCAGCAGCAGGCGCGTGGGGGTCAGGCTCACCACCTCGAGGTGGCGCACCGTCGAGCGGCCGAGGACCGGGTACTGCACGACGGCGACCTGTCGCGTGAGCTGGGAGAGCAGGCGTGCGGCCCGCCGGAGCACGTCGTCGAGGTCGACCGCGCCCTCGAGGAACGCCCGGATCGCCCGCTTCTCGGCCCGCGAGAGCGGGGTGATCTCCTCGATCGAGTCGACGAAGTGACGGTAGCCCTTCTCCGTGGGCACGCGCCCCGAGCTGGTGTGGGGTTGGACGATGAACCCCTCGGCCTCGAGCACCGCCATGTCGTTGCGGATGGTCGCGCTGGACACGCCCAGCGAATGGCGGTCGACGAGGGCCTTGGACCCGACCGGTTCGTGGGAGGCGATGTAGTCGGAGACGATCGCGCGCAGGACCTCGGTCCTACGATCGGCCGTACTCGACATACCCGCTCCTCCCTGTGCCCGTTGTTCTGCCGATTCTATGCCAGTTCCTGCACTGATGGCCCAGTCGGCGGCGTCACACGAGCACGTCGCGGACGACGCCGTCGGCGAGCAGACGGCCCGCCTCGGTCAGCGCGTACCCGGGGCCGGCGGGATCGTCGGCCGCCCGGCGACGCAACAGCCCGGCCGCCACGCGCTCGTCGGCGCGGGCGCGCTCGTCCGCGGTGAAGGCCTCGTCGCCGAGCCCCTCCGCCAGTCGGAGCCCGGTCATGATCCGCTCGATGTGGCGGTCGGAGTCGTCGAGCAGTTCCCCGCCGTCGACGGGGAGTCGACCGGCGTCGCACTCCGCGGCGTAGCGCGCGGGGTGCTTGACGTTCCACCACCGGGCCCCGGCGACGTGGGAGTGCGCACCCGGCCCGACGCCCCACCAGTCGCCGCCGCGCCAGTAGCCCATGTTGTGGCGGCAGTACGCCGAGGAGTCGGTGGCGAAGTTGGAGACCTCGTACCAGTGGAACCCCGCCCGGGCGAGGCGGTCGGCCACCTGCTCGTACCGGTCGGCGAGCACATCGTCGACGGTGCCCGGCATCTCGCCCCGGCGGATCCGGCGGGCCAGGGCGGTGCCGTCCTCGACGATCAGCGAGTAGGCGGAGACATGGTCGACCCCGGCGCCGACCACCGCGTCGAGGGTCCGCGCGAGGTCGTCGTCGGTCTCCCCCGGCGTGCCGTAGATGACGTCGAGGTTGACGTGCTCGAACCCCGCCTGCAGCGCCTCGGCGACCGCCTCCTGGGGCCGGCCGGGGGTGTGGGCCCGGTCGAGGACGCGCAGGACGTGCGCGGCGGTGGACTGCATGCCCAGCGAGATGCGGGTGAACCCGCCCCCGCGCAGGCGCGCGAAGAACTCGGGGGACGTGGACTCGGGGTTGCTCTCCGTGGTGACCTCCGCGCCCGGGGCCAGGCCGAAAGCGTCGTCGATACGGGCGAGGAGGCCGACCAGCACGTCCGCGCCGACCAGCGACGGGGTGCCGCCGCCGATGAAGACGGTGTCGACCTTCGGGGCCGCGCCGGCGGAGGACAGCGCCTGCGCGGCCCTCTCGATCTCGATCGCGGCAGCGCGTTCCCAGTCGACGGGTGAGGTCGCCGATCCGAGTTCGCCGGCGGTGTAGGTGTTGAAGTCGCAGTAGCCGCACCGGGTGGAGCAGAACGGCACATGGAGGTAGATGCCGAAGGGCGCCTCGGGGTCGCGGGCCGGTGGCGTCGCCGCCAGCACGGCCGGGTCGTGTGGCGCGATCGTCACATCTGACCGGTCTCGGTGTCCGATCCGGTCTCACCTCCTGTCGTGCCCGGGGTGGGCGGCGTCTCGATCGGCGGGGTCGTCGTCACCGAGAGCTCGTCGTCGTCAAGGACTGTAACCGCAGGCGCGCCATACGTCGGTGTCCGGGAGGCGTCGTCGGGGGTGCCCGGCCCCGCGGGGGCGTCCGGCACGGCGGTCGGCCGATCAGGGCCGGCGTCGCCGTCGGGCGTGGTCGCCGCCGGAGCGCTGTACGTCGGCGCCTCGGCTTCGTCGGCGCCGCCTCGGTCCGCGCCGGTCCCCCCGCCCGCGTCACCGCCCGTGGCCGGCGCCGGCGCGACGGTCGGCGTCGGCACCGCCGGGGTCGGGTCGACGCTCTGCGCGTCACCGGCGGGGCCGGCGGCCGTGGGTGCGCTGTAGGTCGGCGCCTGCGCGGCGTCGTCCGGGGTGCCCGGGCCCGCGGGGGCGTTCGGCACGGCGGTCGGCCGAGCGGGTCCGGCGTCGCCGTCGGGCGTCGTCACCGCCGGAGCGCTGTACGTCGGCGCGGCGGGCGCGTCCGCGCGGTCAGCCGGCCGCGGTGCGGACCCGGTCGGCTTGGAGCCGGTGGGCTTGTTCTGTCGCTTCGCGGCCGCACTCTGCTTCGTGGCGGCCTTCTTCTTGGCGGCCTTTTTCGCCGGGGCCTTCGGGGCGGGGGTCTTCTCCGCGCCTGCCTTCTTCCCGGGGGCCTTCTTCGCCGGTGCCTTCTTCGCAGAAGCCTTCTTCGCAGAAGCCTTCTTCGCGGGAGCCTTCTTCGCGGGAGCCTTCTTCGCCGGCGTCTTCACGGCGGCCGCCTTCTTCGCGGGTGTCTTCCTCGACGGCGCAGGGCGCTCGGCCACCTCGGTCGACTGCTCTTCGAGTGTGGCCACGGCCGTGGAGGTGCCCTCCCGTACGGCGACCTCGGCCCCGGCCGGGCCCGCCGGATCGCCACCGCCGTCGCGCTCGGCCGCCGCGACGACGAACTCCGCCAGTGCGTCCTCGACCGCGTTCGCCAGCGGCCAGGGATCCGGCACGAGGTCCTTACACCCGATGAACCCGAAGTGGAGGCGTCCGTCCAGCGACATCACAGTGCAGTTCAGGCCGGCGCCGTGGAACACCGGGCCCATCGGCATCATCTTCTCGATCTTCGCGCCCAGGAAGTACAGCGGGAAGTTGGGGCCGGGCACGTTCGAGACCACCAGGTTGTGCACGACCGGGTGACGCTCGGAGAGTCGCAGCCGCGAGTACATACGCACCGCGGCCCCGAACACCGACGGCGCGGCGAACTGCGCCCAGTCCGTGAGCAGGTTGGCGTCCAGGGCGTCGGTGTGGTCCTTGGCCACGGTGTTCGCGTCGCGGATCGCCTCGAGCCTCCCGACAGGGTCGTCGATATCCGTGGCCAGGGACATGAACATCCCCGACACCCGGTTGGTGCCCGGTCTGGACTCCGCGGCGTGCACGGACATCGGCACCATCGCGATGAGCGGCTTGCGCGGCAGGGCGTCCAGCCCGTCGAGGTACTTGCGCAGGGCGGTGGAGCACACGGCCAGCACCACGTCGTTGACCGTCGTGTCGAAGGCGTTCTTCACGCGCTTGACGTCCGCGAGGTCCACGCTGGCGAAGGAGATGGACCTGTGGCCGGTGATGGTGCGGTTGAACGGAGTGCGCGGGGCCGTGAACGGCGCGGGCATGGCCAGCCCCTTGC
Organism: Dietzia maris; assembly: GCF_036287335.1. Taxonomy (NCBI): domain Bacteria; kingdom Bacillati; phylum Actinomycetota; class Actinomycetes; order Mycobacteriales; family Dietziaceae; genus Dietzia; species Dietzia maris. Next base: position 1,250,338 of record NZ_CP143053.1, on the reverse strand, counting down.
GGGCGCGGTAGATCCACGACGGCAACACCCCGAGCGTGCCCGGCAGCAGCGAGGCGAGCCGCCACGGCGTGGCCAGGCGGGACAGCGCCCCGCCGACGGCGAGCTCCAGTGCCCCGGAACCACCGGCGCTCTGACCGACCAGCTCCTCGTCGAGGTCCGGGTCCTCGGGCGTCAACGTGCACAGCTGCGAGAGCATGTTGGCTCCCGTGACGCCGTCCACCGTGGAGTGGTGCATCTTCACGAACACGGCGACCCTGCCGTCCTGCAGGCCCTCGATGACGTACATCTGCCACAGCGGCATCGACCGGTCGATCGGCTGGCCGGCGAGGTGTGCGCACAGCTCCGCGAGTTCGTGGTCCCCGCCGGGGGCGGGAATGCCGACGCGGTGCAGGTGGTGGTCGATGTTGAACTCCTCGTCCTCCACCCAGACCGGATGGTCCACGTTGAGCAGCGAGTCGTGCAGTTTGCGACGGAACGGGGGCATCGCGGTGATCCGCCGGGAGAGCTCGTCCCGCAGGGCCCCGAACGAGTACCCGTCCGGCATCTCGGACACATCCAGCACGATCAGCCCGCACACGTGCAGGAGCTGGGACCTGGTCTCGAAGTAGAGGAAGCTGGCGTCGAGCCCACTCAAGCGCTGCATGGAGGGAGTGTACGTCCGGGTTTCGCCCCACGGGTCGCGTTGGGAACGGTTCCGTGCAGCGAATGTGAACAGGGTCTACAGGACCTCGACGAGGACCCATGCGATCACGACGAACGCGATCAGCAGGACGAGGGCGAGCGTCACACGCGACCGGGGCATCAGCGGACCTCCTTCCCGGTCTCGGCGGTCCGCGGCGCGACGAGCGCGCGGAACCTCTGGACGAGCAGATCCGCGATCCACTCCACCGCCACGGCGGCGAGGAGGAACAGCGGGACCCCCATCGCGAGCATGATCGCGACCTGCAGGGGGAACGGCAGGGTGGCGAGCCAGAGCTCGACCCTGTCCCAGAACTGCAGGAACGCCGTCACGAAGGGATCCTACGACCGCCCGGTGGCGGCGGCGCGGCGGCCTCCCACCACCGAGGAGTCGAGTCCGCGTCGGCGCAGCAGGGCCGCCGTGTTCGGCTCGGACCCGCGCATCCGCCGGTAGGCGTCGAGGAAATCGATCGCGCCGCCCCGCGAGAGGACCTCGCGTCGCATCCGGTCCCCCGAGTCCCGCCTCAGCCCCCCGCGCTCCACGAACCACTCGGCGGCGTCGGCGTCGAGCACCTCGGCCCAGAAGTACGAGTAGTAGGCAGCCGAGTACCCGCCGGCGAAGATGTGCTGGAAGTACCGCGACCGGTAGCGCGGCTCGATGCCCGGTACGTCGAGGCCGGCACCGGCCAGCACACGGGCCTCGAACTCGTCGACGTCGGTGACGGCCTCCGCCTCCTCCGGGGTGAGCGAGTGCCACTCGAGGTCGATCAGGGCGGCGGCGAGGTACTCCACGGTGGCCTGGCCTTCGCCGAAGCGCTCGGCCTCCCGCATCCGCTCCACCAGTTCTTCACCGATCGGCTCCCCCGTCTCGACGTGCCGCGCGTAGCGGGCGAGCATCTCCGGCCGGCGCGCCCACATCTCGTTGACCTGGGACGGGAACTCGACGAAGTCGCGCGGGACCGAGGTGCCCGAGAACACCGGGTACTCCACGTCCGACAACAGTCCGTGCAGGGCGTGACCGAACTCGTGGAACATCGTCGTGACCTCGTCCATGGTGAGCAGCGTGGGCTGCCCCACCGCGGGACGGGCGAGGTTCATGACGTTGACGACCACCGGGCGGGAGTCCAGGAGCCGGGACTGGTCCCGGAACGAACTCATCCACGCCCCGCCGCGCTTGGTCGGACGGGCGTAGTAGTCCAACAACAGCAGGCCGACGCCGGCATCCGGCTCCGAGCGCTCGTCGTCGAACACCTCGATTACGCGGACATCGGGCAGGTATCCGGCGAGATCGGTGCGCTCGGCGAAGCGCAGGCCGTACAACTCCGACGCAGCGTGCATCACCCCGTCGTGCAGCACCCGCTCGAGCTCGAAGTACGGACGGACGGTCGCGTCGTCCACCCGGAACCGCTCGGCGCGCAGCCGCTCGGACTCCCACGCCCAGTCGGCGGGGTGCAGTTCGCGCTCCTCGCCACCGAGCAGGTCCTTGGCCTCGTTGCGGGCGTTGGTCACCGCGGCGTCGACCACGTCGAGCAGCAGACCGCGGGCCGCCTCCGGGGTCCCGGCCGTCTCCACGGCGAGGACGTGTTCGGCGTGGGACCCCAGCCCGAGCAGGCGGGCGCGCTCGGCGCGCAGGCGCACGATCTCCAGCACGATCGGGGTGTTGTCGTGACCCGGGGTCGCGCCCCGGCCCAGCGAGGCCTCCGACACGCGGCGGCGCAGGCCCGCGTCGTCGAGCCAGGCGGTGATCGGCTGGACCGTCGGCAGCCCGAGCGGGATCAGCCAGCCGTCCCGGCCCGCGTCGGCGGCGGTCGCGGCGAGCGTGGCACGCATCGACTCCGGCAGCCCGGCGAGTTCGGCCTCGTCGGTGACGGGGACGGCCAGTTCCGTGGTGGAAGCCAGCAGGTTCTCGCCGAACTCCGTGGTGAGCTCCGCGAGACGGGTGTCGATCGCGGTGAGGCGGGCCCGGCCCGCGTCGTCGAGCGCGGCACCGGCACGAAGCAGGTCCCGGTGGTGCCGGCGGACGAGCCGCGCGGTCTCGTCGTCGAGCCCCAGCTCGCCGGCCTCCAGCGCGGAGTGGACCGCGTCGACGCGCGCGAACAGGCCGGGGTCCGTCATCACGGCCGAACGGTGCGCGGCCAGCAGCGGCGAGACGACCCGTTCCACGGCCAGGCGGGCGGGCGTGGCGTCCGGGCCGAGCAGTCCGTAGAAGACCGACAGGACCCGGTCCAGAGCACGGCCCGAGCGCTCGAGCGCGACCACGGTGTTGTCGGCCGTCGGCGGCTCCGGGTTGCCCACGATCGCGGCGATCTCCGCCGCGTGATCGTCGATCGCGGTGCGGATGGCCGGCTCGAGATCCTCGTCCCGCACCGCCGCGAAGTCGGGCAGTCCGTACGGCAGCGGGGACTCGTCGAGCAGCGGGTGACGCGGGGCCTCGGGGCTCGGAGTGGTCATGAGGGGCAGTCTACGTCCGCTCCCCGACCGTGCCCCCGTCCGCTCACGACCGCCGCGCGGCAACGCACGTCACGTGCACCGCGCGGCAGCGCACCTCACATCCACTGCGCGGCGGTGTCCCACGCCAGCCTCACGGCCAGGATCGCGATGACCGCGAGGAACACGGTGCGGATGAACTCGTTGCCGCGGTTCATGGCCATGCGGGCCCCGAGGAAGCCCCCGGTGAGGTTGGCCAGGGCCATACAGCCGCCGAGGATCCACAGGACCTCGCCGTGCACACCGAACACGAGGATCGAGGCGAGGTTGGTGGTGAGGTTGGCGATCTTGGCGGCCACGGTGCCCTGGAGGAACCCGAAGCCCAGGAACGCGACGATCGCGATGACGAAGAAGGATCCCGTCCCCGGGCCGAGGATGCCGTCGTAGAAGCCCACCACCACGCCGATGAGCGCCGAGCGCCACGCGCGGGACCAGCCCGAGTGCCGCTCCTCGTGGACACGCCCCAGGCTCGGCTTGAACCACGTGTAGGCCCCCACCGTGACCACCGCCACCAGGACGAGCGGGGTGAGCAGCTCCTTGGGGATGAAGCGGGCGACGGACGAGCCCGCCGCGGAGCCCGCGAAGGCGGCCACGACCAGCGGCGCGACCATGGCCACCGGGACCCGGATCCGGCGCAGATAGGTCGCCGTGGCCATGAGCGTCCCGGCCACCGACGAGAGCTTGTTGGTGCCGAGGATCTCCGGGGTGGAGGTGTCGGCGGGGAGCCCGATGACCAGCGCCGGCAACTGGATGAGTCCGCCCCCGCCGACCACGGAGTCGACCCAGCCCGCGATGAACGCCGCCAGCACCAGGGCCGCGAGGACCCACACCGAGACACCGACGGCGGACGACGAGGCTGCGCTCGCCAGGGAGAAGGACATGCCGGTAACTGTGCTGTAATCGGTTTGTGTATATCAACCCTTACGGAGCCGATCCGGTCACCCTGGCCGCCGACCTGGCCAACCGCCGCCCCCGCACCACCCGCGAGCTGGTGGACCGCTGCCGCGAAGCGGGTGTGACCATCGATCGGAGCGCCTCCGACGCGGACCTCGGGGACCTGCTGACGTTCCTCGACGACTGGCTCGTCGTCGTCGACACCACCGACCCCCGTGAGCGCGCCACCGCGCTCAACGCCCTGCTCGCCGACCACTCGGGGCCGCCCCGCCTGACCGACCACGACGGACACTGGCACGTCCACTACCGCGCCGACGACGTCTCGTTCGCGCGGCTGCTCACCACCATGTTCTCGGTGGGCACCGCCCTGCACCTCACCTCACGCGGCATCGACCGGCTCGCGCGGTGCGCGGCCGACGACTGCGACGCCGTGTTCGCCGACACCACCCGCAACGGGCGCAAGGCGTACTGCTCGACGCGCTGCACGAACCGGTGCGCGGTCCGCCGCCACCGCGCACGGGTCTGACGCGGTCGCCGCCCGGACCCGCCGCCCGGACCTACTTCTTGTCCGTGCTCGAATCCGCCGACAGCGCCGCGACGAAGGCCTCCTGCGGCACGTCCACCCGGCCGATGGACTTCATCCGCTTCTTGCCCTCCTTCTGCTTCTCCAGCAGCTTGCGCTTACGGCTGATGTCGCCGCCGTAGCACTTGGACAGCACGTCCTTGCGGATGGCGCGGATGTTCTCGCGCGCGATGATCTTGGACCCGATCGCCGCCTGCACCGGCACCTCGTACTGCTGACGCGGGATGAGCTCCTTGAGCTTGACCGTCATCTTGTTGCCGTACGCCTGCGCGTGGTCGCGGTGCACGATCGCGCTGAACGCGTCCACGGCCTCGCCCTGCAGCAGGATGTCGACCTTGACCAGGTCCGCGATCTGCTCGCCGGCCTCCTCGTAGTCCATCGACGCGTAACCCTTGGTGCGGGACTTGAGGGAGTCGAAGAAGTCGAAGATGATCTCGCCCATCGGCAGCACGTAGCGCAACTCCACCCGCGTCTCCGACAGGTAGTCCATGCCCTTCATCTCGCCGCGCTTGGACTGGCACAGCTCCATGGTCGTGCCGACGAACTCGCTGGGCACGATGATCGTGCACTTGACGATCGGCTCGTAGACCTCGCGGTTCTTGCCCTCGGGCCAGTACGAGGGGTTGGTGACCTGGTGCTCGGAGCCGTCTTCGGCCACGACGCGGTACACGACGTTCGGGGCGGTGGAGATGAGGTCGAGGTTGAACTCGCGCTCCAGGCGGTCGCGCGTGATCTCCATGTGCAGCAGGCCCAGGAAGCCGCAGCGGAAGCCGAAGCCCAGCGCCACCGACGTCTCGGGCTCGTAGTCCAGGGACGCGTCGTTGAGGCGCAGCTTGTCCAGGGCGTCGCGCAGCACCGGGTAGTCCGAGCCGTCGATCGGATACAGGCCCGAGAAGACCATGGGGTTGGGCTCGGCGTACCCGGGGAGCGGCTCCTCCGCGCCGTTCCGCGCGGCGGTGACCGTGTCACCGACCTTGGACTGGCGGACGTCCTTCACGCCGGTGATGAGGTAGCCCACCTCGCCGGGGCCGAGCCCGTCCGTGGCCTTGGGCTCGGGCGAGATGATCCCCACCTCGAGCGCCTCGTAGGTGGTACCCGTGGACATCATCTTGACCTTCTCGCGCGGCTTGAGCGCGCCGTCGACCACGCGGACGTACGTGACCACACCGCGGTAGGTGTCGTACACCGAGTCGAAGATCATCGCCCGCGGCGGGGCCTCCGGGTCACCCACCGGGGCGGGGATGGTCTCGCACAGCTTGTCCAGCAGCGCCTCGACGCCCATGCCCGTCTTGCCGGAGACGCGCAGGACGTCGTCCGGCTCGCAGCCGATGATGTGGGAGATCTCCTCGGCGAACCGGTCGGGGTCCGCGGCCGGCAGGTCGATCTTGTTGAGCACGGGGATGATCTCGAGGTCGTTCTCCATGGCCAGGTAGAGGTTGGCCAGGGTCTGTGCCTCGATGCCCTGCGCGGCGTCCACCAGGAGGATCGCGCCCTCACACGCCTCGAGCGCGCGGGAGACCTCGTAGGTGAAGTCCACGTGACCGGGGGTGTCGATCATGTGCAGGACGATCTCCTCGCCCTCGTGCGCGCCGGAGCGCGGCACCCAGGGCAGGCGGACGTTCTGCGCCTTGATGGTGATGCCGCGCTCGCGCTCGATGTCCATGCGGTCGAGGTACTGGGCGCGCATGAGCCGCTCCTCGACCACGCCGGTGAGCTGCAGCATCCGGTCGGCCAGCGTCGACTTGCCGTGGTCGATGTGCGCGATGATGCAGAAGTTCCTGATCCTGGCCGGATCGGTGAACGTCGTCTCTGCGAAGTTGGGAATCTCGATCACTCCTGGAGGCGGGCCCGGGTGCTGCTGGATTGCGGTCCGTCCGGGCGATCACCCCATTGTCACACGCCCGCAGCCCGAACACCCACCACGTATCGGCCCGTGGGGACGGCGTCCACGGTGCCGTCGTCGAGGAACCGCGCGGTCGACGCGGTCATCGCCCGCATGTTGGCCGTCATACGCTCGTCGTCCCCTCGCGCGTCGAAGAACACGCCCAGGTCCGTCGCCGCCTCGGCGGGGAAGACCTCCTCCACGATCCCGTCGATCCGCGGGGCGTCCGGCGTGAGCGCGCGGACCACCACGTGCTGGGTGTAAGAGGTGGTGGACTGGGTATCGATCGCCACCCGCGTGTGCTTCTCGAGCCACACACGCAGCCACTCCTCACGCCCGATCCGCTCCGGCCGGCGCAGGAACGCGATGTTGGCCATCCCCTCGCAGCGCCCGTCGGGTCCGGGCACCGGGGCCGGCAGGGGTTCGGACGCGGTGACTGACCACGCCGACACCGGCCCGAGCGCCTCCAGCGCCGCGAGGAGTTCCGCACACGCGGTGGCCGAGGCGACCGGCACCCGGGTGCGGACCACCGCGAGCACCGGCAGCTCGGTGACGCGCACGTCGATCATCGCGCCGGCGACCTGTTCGTCGCGCACGTTGACCACGACCTCGTCGACGCCCAGTGCGGCCAGCGGCCCCGTCACGGCCTCCGCGATCCGCCCGCGCAACTCCTGCGCCCCCGCCGGCCCGACCGGCCCGTCCTGTGCCCACACCACGGCCAACAGCATGTCCATGGGCTGATCCTATGGCGGTTACCCTGACGGGCATGGCAATCGACTGGGCCCGCGTGGGTCGCACGGCGGTCCGGATGGGCCGTAGATACGGACCGACGGTCGCGCGCGAGGTGCGCAGGCGTCTGGACGACCGGGGCGCCTCCCCCGCCCTCTCGCGTCAGGCCGGCGCCCCGGGCCGGCCGGCCACGACGCGCACCGCGCCCACCTCGAGCCGCGCGCGCACGATCTCCTACACCCCGGACCTGGACGGTCACGCCGATCCCGGCGAGATCGTGTGGACGTGGGTGGAGTTCGAGGAGAACGACGGACGCGGCAAGGACCGGCCGGTCCTGGTGGTGGGGCGCGACGGGGACCGTCTGCTCGGCCTCCAGTTGTCGTCGAAGGACAAGCGGGACGACGACGAGGAGTGGCTCGGACTCGGATCGGGGCCCTGGGACTCCGAGGGCCGGCCGAGCTGGGTGCGCCTGGACCGGGTGCTGGACGTCCCCGAGCAGGGCATCCGACGCGAGGGCGCGATTTGCCCGCGACAGAAGTTCGAGCAGGTCGCCGAGCGGCTCCGCGCGGACTACGGCTGGCGCTGACTACGGCTGGCGCTGACGCCGGTAGTCCCGCGCCGCCTCCGCAGCTGGCGCGGACGCCGGTTGTCCCGCGCCGCCTCCGCAGTCGCCCCTCCCAGCCGCCCTCCCCAGCCACGCCACGTATCGGATCCCGCTACGCCTACGGGACCCCTTAGGCGTAGCGGGATCGGATGGGTGGCGTGCGGCGATGAGTCCCTCCGTCATGGATGAGTCCGTCCGTGATGACCCGCCGCGGGCGCGGGCCTCGCGGTCTCCGTGGGCAACCGCCGGGCGCCTGCCGGGCGCCTGCCGGGCGCCTGCCGGGCGCCTGCCGGGCGCCTGCCGGGTGGCCGACTGGGCGGCGTCGCAGTAACGTTGTCGTGCGTCGACGGGGTCGGCCGACGTTTTGGCCGGTGAGAACCCCACTGGTAAAGTGGGCCGTCGGTGTCCACCGGAGCACGTTCCACGTGCCCGCACGGACGAGACGACCAGACATCAGATCGGCGGGATCCCCTCGTGGAGCCGTCGACACACGACATAAAGGTGTGACGAGTGGCCAACATCAAGTCCCAGATCAAGCGGAACCGCACCAACGAGCGCAACCGCCTCCGTAACCAGTCGACCAAGTCGGCTCTGCGTACCGCCATCCGCAGCCTGCGTGAGGCCACCGAGTCCGGTGACAAGGAGAAGGCCGGCGCCCTGCTCGTCGCCACCTCCCGCCAGCTCGACAAGGCCGCCAGCAAGGGTGTCATCCACCAGAACCAGGCCGCCAATAAGAAGTCGGCGCTGACCAAGGCCGTCAACAGCCTCTGAGTCACCCCGGCGCTCCCCCGCCGGGAGCCGCCCAGCCCCGCGTCAGCGTCACCGACGCGTCGAGGCTCCGAGGGCCCACTCCGCACCACGTGCGCGGGGTGGGCCCTCGTCGTGCCCCCGGCTTCGGCGAGCGGGGGCGCCGGGTGTCCGGCCGGGGCGAACGGCCCGGTCGGACGGGACGGTGCCGGGCCCGATCGGCCCGTCTACAGGGAGGCCAGCGACCCGACCTCGCGCACCGCGCGCTCGAGGGCGTAGTACGGGTTCTCCGCCCGCCCCTTGACCTCGCCGTTGAGACGCGCGACCACCTGCAGCGCACTGCCCAGCGTCTCGATGGACCAGTAGCGCGTCTGGGCGGTGACCTTCTTGACCTTCCACGGCGGCAGGCCCTGCTTCGCCAGCTCCGCCGGCGGCACGCCACGCTGCGTACCCACCAGGGCGATCGAGTTCACCGCATCCGCCAGCGCGTCGGCGAGCACCACCTCCGGCACCCCGGTGTGCAGCGCCCACTCGAGCGCCTCGATCGCGCCGGCCACGTCCCCGGTCACGGCGCGCTCGGCCACCGTGAACCCGCTGACGCCCACCACCCCGGAGTGGTAGCGCCGGACGGCTTCCACGTCCACTTTGCCGCCGGTGTCGGCCACGAGCTGTCCGCACGCCGACGCCAGCTGACGGAGGTCGGTCCCCACAGCCTCGACCAGTGCTTCGCACGCCTCGGGTGCCACACGCACGTCCAGGCCCCGGAACTCGGACCGCACGAACCCCACCACGTCCATGTGGCGGGTGAGCTTGCCGGCCGCGTGCTCCTCCGCGCCGGCCCTGCGGAGATCCGCCACCAGTGCCTTGGCGCGCCCGCCGCCGGTGTGCTGGACCACCAGGACCGTCTCCGGCGGCAGGTCCCGCGCGGCATCCAGCACCGCAGCCTGGGCGTCCTTGCCCAGTTCCGCGGCGCCGGTGACGACCACGATCCGCGCCTCGCCGAACAGAGACGGCGAGAGCAGCTCGAACAGCTGCGGGGCCGTCACCTCGGGACCACCCAGCCGGGAGACCACCGGCGGGTCCTGCCCGGCCGGCGTGGCCGCGCGGACCGCCGAGACGACGCCCGTGGTGGCGCGCTCGGTGAGGAACTCGTCCTCCCCCAACACCAGGTGCAACACAGCGGGTGCGGACCCCGATGCCATCTGCGCTCCTCGTCGTCGTTCTCGTCGTCGTCGTGCCCCGTCATCGTGCCACGCGCCTCCGACCGGTCGCCCGCTCCCCGGCCCGTGGCTACGTTGGGGCACCGAGGCCACCCCGACGGGCGACGCCGAGGCGTCGCCCCGGGCGCGCGGAATCACACCCGACCCGGAAGGTAGGACATGAGCCAGAACCAGGACACCCACACCACCCGGACCGACCAGCTGACGTTCCAGAACCCCGTCACGAGGTACCCCGCCATCGAGCCGCCGGTCCAGCACCAGCCCGAGCCGGGCCTGGGCGTCGACCTCGAGCCGCGCGCCGACGTCGGCGAGCACTCCTACCGGGGTACCGGTCGGCTCACCGGCCGCAGGGCGCTCATCACCGGCGGTGACTCCGGGATCGGCGCCGCGGTGGCCATCGCCTTCGCCCGCGAGGGCGCCGACGTGGCCATCCACCACCTGCCCGCCGAGGAGGCCGACGCCCGCGCCGTCGCGGAGATCATCGAGCGCGAGGGACGCACGGTGGCGCTCCTGCCCGGCGACCTCACCGACCGCACGTCCTGCGAGGGCCTCGCCGATACCGCGGCGGAGCAGCTCGGCGGGCTCGACATCCTCGTGAACAACGCGGGCAAGCAGGTCGTGGCCCCGGACCTCGAGGACCTGCCCGACGACCAACTCACCGACACCTACGGGGTGAACATCATCGGGATGGTCCGCGTGACCAAGGGCGCGCTGCGGCACCTCGAGCCCGGGTCGACGATCATCAACACCACCTCGGTGGTGGCGTACATGCCCGCGCCGAACCTGCTGGACTACTCCTCGACCAAGGCGGCGATCAACAACTTCACCAAGGGCCTCGCGCAGCAGCTCGCACCCAAGGGCATCCGCGTCAACGCCGTCGCGCCCGGCCCGATCTGGACGCCTCTACAGGTGTCGGACGGGCAGGAGAAGGAGGACCTGCCGGAGTTCGGGAAGTCCACTCCGCTCGGACGGGCCGGACAGCCCACCGAGCTCGCGCCCGCCTACGTGTTCCTCGCGTCGCCCGAGTCGAGCTACGTGGTCGGCGAGACGCTCGCGGTGACCGGCGGCATGCCGACGCCCTAGCGCGGCCGCGAGGCGCTCCGCGGCGCGGCCTCACGGGGGCGCGGCCTCACGGGGGCGCGGCCTCACGGGCGGCGCTCGCCGTCCTCCATCACCATCCGCTCGCGGGTGTCGCCGTGCACCTCGGTCCCCTCCGCGATCGGCTCGTGGAGGGCGCCCGAGGTGTCCGGGGCGGGCGTGCCCTTGCCGATCTCCGACTCCGAGAGCTTGCCGGAGAACCGCTCGGTGAGCTCCTTGAACAGCCGGTGCGAGGCGTGGGAGCCGCGCGCCTTGGGGCCGACCGGCTGCTCCTGCTGCGGGTCGACGCACGCGTCGACGATCGCGTCGACGACGATGTCCGGGTCGTCCATCGCCGCCAGCCTCGGCGCGTGGCCGGTGTAGTTGCCCACGTGGTCCCACCAGGGCGTGTCGGCCGCCCACGGCAGGATGGTGCCGACCTTGATCGTCTCGTGCAGTCCGGCGAGCCGCAGCTCCTCGTTGAGCGAGCGGCCCAGGCTCGTGATGCCGGCCTTCACCGAGGCGTAGCTGGCCTGGTACGCGAGCGGCACCTCGCCGGCGACCGAGCTGACATTGACCAACACGCCCTCGCCGCGATCGACGAACCGGCGCAGCGCCACGTGGGCGCCGGTCATCATCCCCTTGAGGTCCACGTCGACGAGCCGCGCGTGGTCGGCGAGCGGGATCTCCCAGAACAGGCCCATGACGCCGACCGCGGCGTTGTTGACCCAGACGTCGATGTGCCCGAACCGGTCCTCGGCGGCCGTCGCGAGCCGCTCGACCGCGTCGGCGTCGCTGACGTCGGTGGGCACCGCCAGCGCGGTGCCGCCGGAGTCGGTGATCTGCGCGACCACCTCGTCGAGGACGTCCGGGCGTCGGGCGGCGACGACGACGTGGGCGCCCAGCTCACCCAGTTTCAGCGCCGTGCCGCGGCCGAATCCGCTCGAGGCGCCCGTCACCACGACCGTCCGTCCTGCCAGGTCTTCCCGCTTGCTCATTCCTGCCTCCTGAGGGTCGGCGACGTCGGGATCCGTTCTCGCGGTTCATGGTCCACCGCGTGCGCTGGCCGTGCATCCGGTCAGTGGCCCGGGCAGCGGATGCGGCGGCGCGCGGGGCCCGCGATACTGGGCGGCGTGGATCTCGTGCTCGACGCCGTGCGGCGGTGGCGCCGCGACGGGACGCCGTGTGCCCTTGCCCGGGTCGTCCACACCGGGGGCTCGGCGCCCCTGCCGGCGGGTGCCGCGATGGCGGTCGCCGCCACCGGTGACGTCGTCGGCGGGGTCTCGGGCGGCTGCGTGGACGGGACCGTGTTCGAGCTGTGCCGGCAGGTCCTCGACGACGGTCGCCCCGCCCTGGCGCGGTTCGACGGGTCCGACGGCTCCCCGCTCTCCGAGGGGCCGACGTGCGGCGGGACGTCAGAGGTCTTCGTCCAGCCCGTCGACGCCGCGGGCCATACGCTGCTGGGCCGTCTCGACGAGATGCTGCGTGGCCGAGAACCCGTCTTCCTGGCGACCGCGCTGACGGGCGACCGTGCCGGCACGCACCTGCTCGTCGGAGCCGACGGCGCCGAGGGCTCCCTCGGCGACGACGACCTCGACCGGCGCATCGCCCGCCTCGCGGCCGGACACCTCGGCCGGGCCGGCGCGATCACGATCGACTTCGACGGCCGCGCCAGCCCCGACGACGACGGCCACCACGACGGCCCCCACCGGGAAGGCGACCGGGTGGCCCGCGTCCTGCTGCACTCCTTCGCCTCCCCCACCCTGCTGGTCTTCGGCGCCAGCGCGTTCGGCGAGGCACTGAGCCGCGTCGGCGCGATGCTCGGCTACCGGGTGGTGGTCTGCGACGCCCGACCCGCGTTGAGCCGACCGGAACGGTTCCCCGACGCCCACGAGGTCGTCACCCGGTGGCCGCACGACCACCTGGCCTCGGTGCCCGTCGACGAGACCACGGCCATCTGCGTGCTCACGCACGACCACAAGTTCGACATCCCGCTCCTGAGCGCCGCTCTGCGCGGCCGCGCGGGATTCGTCGGGGCGATGGGCAGCCGACGCGTCCACGCCGAGCGCCTGGAGTTGTTGCGGGCCGAGGGCCTCACCGAGAGCGAGCTGGCACGACTACGCTCCCCCATCGGCCTGGACCTCGGTGCGCGCACCGCCGAGGAGACGGCGTTGTCGATCGCCGCCGAACTCGTCGCGCACCGGCGCGGCGGCTCCGGCGCCCCGCTGTCCGGGCTCGACGTGGCGATACACCGGTGACCGGGCTCGTCCTCGCGGCCGGGGCCGGCCGGCGCTTCGGCCGCCCCAAGGCCCTGATCGAGCTCGACGGCACGCGGCTCGTCGACCGCGCCGTGGCCCTGCTCCGCGAAGGCGGGTGCGATCGCGTCGTCGTGGTCAGCGGTGCGGTCGAACTCGCCGTGCCGGGCGCCGAGGTGGTGCCCAATCCGCTGTGGGAGACGGGGATGGGGTCGTCGCTTCGCGCCGGGCTCACGGCGATCGGCGGGGACGACGTCGTGGTGGTGCCCGTGGACATGCCCTGGCTCGGTGCGGAGGCGGTCCGCCGCGTCGCCGCCGCCGGGTCCTCGCTGGCGGTCGCGACCTACGGCGGGATCCGAGCCCACCCGGTCCTCCTCGGCGCCGACCACCACGCGGGCGTCATCGACTCGGCGTCCGGCGACGCCGGGGCCCGTCACTACCTCCGGGCGCACTCCCACCTGGTCACGGAGGTCCCCTGCGACGGCACGGGGTCGCCGCGCGACGTCGACCGGCCGGAGGATCTGGCGTCCGCGGCCGGCGACCACCGCGCCCGCTGAGCCCCGCTTGACCGGCGGTCGCCGCCGCGCCTACTGATCGACCGGAAGGTACTCCAGCAGCGCGTCGGCGTGGACGGGCAGGTCGCGGATGCGCGCACCGGTGGCGTTGTGGATCGCGTTGACCACGGCGGCCGCGCTGCCGACGTTGCCGATCTCCCCCGCCCCTCGCGTGCCCATCGGGGTCGCGAACTCGTCGACCTCGTCCAGCCAGACCGCGTCGATGTCGGTGGCGTCGGCGTGGGTGGACACGTGGTAGTCCGCGAGGTTCTGGGTGACGACGTGGCCGAACCGGGTGTCGCGGACGCTCTGCTCGTGCAGCGCCATGGACAGCCCGAAGGTCATGCCGCCGATGAACTGCGACCGCACGGTGCGGGGATTGACGACCCGGCCGATCGAGAAGACGCCGAGCATCCGCGGCACCCGGATCTCGCCGGTGTCGGCGTCCACGCGGGCCTCCACGAAGTGGGCGCCGAACGAGATCGCGCGATAGCGCTCGAGCTCGGGGTTGTCGCCGGCGGCGGCGGTGGTCTCCGCACCCGCCGGCGGGTCGCCGCCGTACCGCGTCCGGAACCGCCCGGCCGCGGCGAAGATGGCCGAGCCCCACGACGAGATGCCGGACGAGCCGCCGGCAACGGTGGCGTACGGCAGGGCGGTGTCGCCGATCTCCAGGGTGATGGCCTCGGCGGGGACCCCGAGGGCGTCCGCGGCGACCAGGGTGAGCGCGGTCCACGTGCCGGTGCCGATGTCCACGGCGCCGACCTGCACGCGGTAGCGGCCGCCGCCCTCCGCGCGGATCGTGGCCTGCGACCCGGGCTGCACCATGTGCGGGTACGCGGCGCTGGCGACGCCGTAGCCGACCAGCCAGCGACCGTCCCGGCGGGACGCCGGTGTCGCGGGGCGCTCAGACCACCCGAACCGCTCGGCGCCCTCGCGCAAGCAGTCGACCAGACGCCGCGAGGACCACGGCCTACCGGACTCGGGGTCGGTCTCCGGGTCGTTGCGCACCCGCAGCTCGATCGGGTCGAGCCCGCACGCCTCGGCGAGCTCGTCCATCGCGACCTCGGCCGCGAACGCGCCCGGGGCCTCCCCCGGCGCCCGCATCCAGTACGGGGCCGGCACGTCCAGGGGGACGGCGTGGTGGAAGGTCCGGCGGTTGGGCGCGGCGTACATCGAGCGCGACGGCGCGGCCGACTGCTCGACGAACTCCTTGACCCGCGAACTCTGCGACCACGCCTCGTGGCCGATCGCGGTGAGGCGGCCGTCAGCGTCGGCGGCCAGCCGGATCCGCGAGACCGTCCGCGGGCGGTAACCTACGAAGACGAACATCTGCTGCCGGGTCACCGCATACTTGACGAGTCGGCCCGGCAGATGCATGGCGCCCAGCGCCGCCAACACGTCGTGGGCGTGCGGCGCGCCCTTGGATCCGAACCCGCCGCCGACGTGCGGGGCGATCACCCGGATCTGCTCGACCTCCAGCCCGAGGACGGGCGCGAGCGTGGAGGCCACGCCGTGCGGGGACTGCGTGGAGTCGTACATGGTCAGCAACGGGCCGTCGGGGTCCCAGTGCGCCGAGACGGCGTGCGGCTCCATCGGGTTGTTGTGCTCCTCCGGCGTGGAGTAGCTCTGATCCACCACGTGGCCATGCGTCTGCGCGCGGGCGAGCGACGGCCCCATCTCGCCGGTCGCCGACGCGGGCTCGTAGCCGCCGTTGACCACCTCGGGCTCGTAGACGTCCGGGTGGTCGGTGCGGAAGCCGACGTCGTGGGGCTGCTGGTCGTACTCCACCCGCACCAGCGACTGCGCCCACCGGGCCGCCTCCGCCGTCTCGGCCAGGACGAGACCGATCGGCTGGCCGCGGTAGAGCACGTCGGTGTCCTGACAGACCACGTACTCGCGCTCGGAGGTGTCGGCCAGCCGCGGGGCGTTCCACGGCGTGAGGACGGCCAGCACCCCGGGCTGCGCCTCGGCCTCGGCGGTGTCCATGGAGGAGACGGAGCCACGCGCGATGGTGGACGTGACCGGGTGGAGGAACACGGGCTCGCCGGGTCCGGTGTGCTCGAAGGCGTACTGCGCGGTCCCGGTGACCTTGGCGGGCCCGTCGAGCCGCGGGGTCGAGGTGCCGATGGCACTCATCGCGGATCCTCCTCTCCGGTGGCGCCCGTGCGGCCGCCCGCGGCCTCGGCCGCGAGGTCACGCAGGACGGCGATCACGGTCCGCCGCAGCAGGGGGATCTTGAATCCGGTCCCCTCTACGGGCGTCGCGTCCGCGAGTTCGGCGTCCGCCGCCTCGGCGAACGCGGAGGTCGAGGCGGCACGGCCGACGAGCAATTCCTCGGCCTTCGTGGCCCGCCATGGCTTGTGCGCGACACCGCCGCACGCGATCCGGACGCCGGTGATCACCTCGTCGTCGTCGATCTCCAGGTGCGCGGCGACGGAGACGATCGCGAAGGCGAACGACGCCCGGTCGCGGACCTTGCGGTAGGTGGAGACGGCGCCGGGCGCCGGCGGTGGCAGCTCCACCGCGACCACGAGCTCGTCATGCTCGAGGATCGTGTCGAGATGCGGTTGGTCGCCCGGCAGGCGGTGGAACTCCGTGGCCGGTATCCGACGCTCGCCGCCGGGCCCGAGGGCCACCACCGTCGCGTCGAGCACGGCCAGAGCGACGGCCATGTCGGAGGGGTGGGTGGCGATGCAGTCGTCCGAGTGGCCGAACACGGCGTGGTAGCGGGTGTAGCCGCCGATCGCCGAACATCCCGTGCCGGGGTCGCGCTTGTTGCACGGGGTGGTGACGTCCTGGAAGTACACGCAGCGGGTGCGCTGGAGCAGGTTGCCGCCGGTCGTCGCGAGGTTACGCAGCTGCGGCGAGGCCGCCGAGAGCAGCGCCCGGCTCAGCACCGGGTAGCCCCTGCGAATGGCGGGGTGTCCGGCCAGGTCGGCGTTGCGGACGTTGGCGCCGATCCGCACCCCGCCCCCGTCCAGCTCGTCGACGGTGTCCAGCGGGAGCCGGGACACGTCCACGATGACGTCGGGGGTCGCCACCCCGAGCTTCATGAGGTCGACCAGGTTGGTGCCGCCGGCCAGCGGCCTCGCGCCGTCATGCTCGCTCAACAGCGCGACGGCCGCGTCGGTGTCCTCCGGGCGCTCGTAGCGGAAGGGTCTCATCGCCGGGCCCCGTCCCGGTCGGCGGGCGCGGAGTCCCGGACCTGTCGTATCGCGGCGACGATGTTCGGGTACGCCGCGCACCGACACAGGTTGCCGCTCATCCGTTCCCGGATCTCCTCGTCGGTCAGCTCGACCTCGGCGTCGAGATCCTCCGTGACGTGGCTCGGGGCGCCCCGCCCGGCCTCGTCGAGCATCCCCACGACGCTGCACACCTGCCCGGGTGTGCAGTACCCGCACTGGAACGCGTCGGTATCGATGAACGCCTGCTGGACCGGATGGAGCCCGTCCTCGGACAACCCGGCCGCCGTGACGACGTCCCGGCCGTCCTGTGCCACCGCCAGCGACAGGCAGGAGGTGACCCGGCGGTCGTCGACCAGCACGGTGCACGAACCGCATTGACCGTGGTCGCACCCCTTCTTGGGCGAGTAGTTGCCGACCCGGTCGCGCAGCGCGTCCAGCAGCGTGGTCCGCGTGTCCACCGTGAGCTCGTGCTGCGCGCCGTCGACCCGGAGCGTGATGCGCATCTCCATGAGCCGACTGTAGGTGCGCCCGCGGGGTGGGCGCGACCGGTCGGCGGGGGCGCACGCGGTGGCCGATGTCCGGCATGCGCTTACCCTCGGGTGTCCGGGACCATCCCACCGCGGGCCGCCCGACCGCGACGGAGAGGACGCACACGTGACGACGACGCAGGCCGAGCCCACCGATCCCCTCGAGGTGGCGGAGCGCGTCTTCGGATGGGACGAACTGCGGCCACCGCAGGCCGAGGCGATCCGGGCGGCGGTGAGCGGCCGCGATGTGCTGGCCGTCCTGCCCACCGGTTACGGCAAGTCGGCGATCTACCAGCTCGCCGGGATCATGGCGGAGGGCCCGTGCATCGTGGTCTCCCCTCTCATCGCGTTGCAGACCGACCAGTGCGAGGGGCTCAACGAGCTCGCCGACGACGCCCCCACCCGATCGCTGGCGATCAACTCCTCGATGGGCGCTCGGGCGCAGGCCGAGGCGTGGGACGACGTCGTCGCCGGACGCGTCGACTTCGTGTTCCTCACCCCCGAGCAGTTGGCCAAGCCCGAAGTCCTCGACCGCCTCCGCCAGGCGGGCCCGAGCTTCCTCGTCGTGGACGAGGCGCACTGCGTGTCCGCCTGGGGGCACGACTTCCGTCCCGACTACCTCCGCCTCGACACCGCACGTCACCGGATGGGGTCACCGACCGTCATCGCGCTCACCGCGACCGCCTCGACACCGGTGCGGGAGGAGATCCTCGACCGCTTGGCCATGTCCGACGCGCTCGTGCTCGCCGGCGGCTTCGACCGGTCGGAGTTGCACCTCGCCGTGCGGCGCCACGTGGAGGACGACGACAAGAAGGACGCGGTCGTGGAGCGGGCCGTCGAACTGATCGGTCCCGGGCTGGTCTACACCGCGACCCGCAAGGCCACCGAGGACTACGCGGCTCGCATCGCCGAGCGCTCGGCCGCCGCCGACCGTCCGTTGAGGGTCCGCGCCTATCACGCCGGGCAGAAGGCGGCGGAGCGCGAGGAGACGCTGGGCGCCTTCCTCGACGGTCACCTCGACGTGGTGGTGGCGACGAACGCGTTCGGGATGGGCATCGACAAGGAGGACGTACGGTTCGTCCTCCACGCCGACATCCCCGACTCGCTGGACACCTATTACCAGGAGGCCGGGCGCGCCGGACGGGACGGCGAGCCGGCCACCATCGAACTGCACTACCGCAGCGAGGACCTCGGCCTCCGCAGCTTCTTCTCGTCTCACAGCGCGGACGAGGAGGTGATCCGAACCGTCGTCCGTCACCTGCGCCGAGCGGACGGGCCGGTGCGACTGAGCAAGCTGAAGAAGGCCGTCGACGCGGGCGGGAAGCGTGTCACGGGCGCGGTCAACCTGCTCGAGGCGGCCGGCCTGCTCTCCTCCGGCAAGAAGGGGCTCGAGCTCGTCGAGGACGTGCGTCCCAAGGAAGCGGTACGCCGCGCGGAGGAGATGTCCGAGACGCTCGAGAGAATCGATCGCTCCCGGATCGAGATGATGCGCGGGTACGCGGAGACCGACGGGTGTCGACGCCAGTTCCTGCTCGGATACTTCGGCGACGAGCTCGCCGATCCCTGCGGGAACTGCGACACCTGCGACGCCGGCACGGCCGTGGACATCACTCATGATGCGGCGGACTTCCCTCTCCAGTCCGCGGTGACCCACCGGGAGTGGGGGCCGGGGATCGTCATGAGTGTCGATGACGACCGCCTCACCGTGTTCTTCGAAGAGCAGGGGTACCGGACGCTGTCCCTGGATCTCGTCCGTGAGCAGGAGCTGCTCACGCGGGCGTGACCGTCGGCGAGCCGGGCAGGCCGGCAGCGACGCCGGCGACGGTGTCGAGCCACCACAGCGCGGGCGCGCACGCCGCGGCCAGCGCCACGGCCCCGCCCTGCCACAGCGGGCCGAGCGCGGCGGCCGCGGTGCCCAGCACCGTCACGACCGGCACCGCGGGGGCGACCGCGATGTTCGCGGGTAGCGCCCACGGCCCGGACCCGAGCCCGGAGGCCACGAGGATCGGGAGCGTGGCCACGTGCGCGACCAGGCAGACCGCCAGGACGTCGGCGGCGGGGCCGGGAATCCACGGTCGGCGAAGCCGCTGGGCCACTGGTCTCGCGGCCACCACCAGCGCGGCCGTCGCGGACACCGACAGAACGAAACCCGCCCCCGTCGCCGTCGCGGGGTCGAGGAGTGCCACGAGGAGGACGATCGCCGCCAGCGCCGCCAGGGGCCTACCTGTGCGGCGCGCACCCAGTGCGGCCAGGCCGATCGCCCCCGTCCCCGCCGCGCGCAGCACCGCCGGCTCCGGGCCGACCACCGCGACGAACCCGACCAATGCGAGGGCCGCGGCCAGGAGGCGACCACGACGACCGACACCTGCCGCGGCGGCCGCGAGCAGCACCGCTCCGACGACGTAGGTCGTGTTGGCGCCCGAGACGGCGGCGAGATGCGCGAGCCCGGACGCGCGGAACTCGTCCCGTGTCTCGACCGACACGCCGCTCTCGTCGCCGAGTACGAACGAGGGCAGCAGGCCCGCGGACTCCCCGGACAGGGCCCGGTCGGACACCTCGCGGAAACGGTGCCGTACCGCCGCCGGGACCCGCCCGCTCCAGCCCGAAGGACCGGTGATCCGGGGTGGCGCGAGAGCCCGGAGGCCCGGCGGCTCGCCGACCGATCGGGGCTCCAGCACCGTCACCGAAGTGGTGACCCGGGTCCCCGGCGGCAGGCCCCGCCAGCCCTCCCGCGCGAGGAGCACCACGTCGAGCTCGCCGCGGCGCGCCGCGGTGCCCGTCCCGGTGGCCTCGACCCGCACGGGCACCATGACCCCGCCGCTGCGGACCGGCCTGTCGAACCCGGTCACCACCGCCTCCACGCCGGTGCGGGCACCCACCAGATCGACCAGCGGGTGCGCGGCCAGCGCGTACGTCCGCGCCGCCTGGGCCCCCGCCGCGACCGCACCGACCGCGCACGCCAACGCCACCACCCCGAGTGCGACGCGGTCGGTCCTCGATCGGCCGCCCGCGCCCGTCGACCACGCCGCGGACACCACGGCGGCGGCCAGCAGCACCACCGCGAGGGCGGCCGCGACAGCGGGGCGGAGGGCGACAGTCGCAGCGGTGGCGACGAACACCGTGAGCGTGGGCACCACCAGCCGCAGGTCGCGGGCCGCCGGCATCCCAGGCGCCGCGTGGGCCGGCGCCCGAGGCTGCGGATCGGTCACACCGTCACCAGGGGGCGCAACTTCGCCAGCGTCGCCGGGCCTATCCCGTCGACCTCGACCAACTGGTCGACGCTGGTGAACACGCCGTTGGCCGACCGCCACGCGAGGATCGCCGCCGCGGTGACCGGCCCGATCCCGGGCAGGGACTCCAGGGCGGCGGCGTCAGCGGTGTTGAGATCGACCGGCCCGGCACCCGCTCCGGCGGGTGCCGGCGCGGGAGCTCCGGCCGCCGGGGCGCCCGGGGCGGCGGGGGGTTGGGCGGGGCCGGGACCGACGATGTCGCTCCGCGGCCCCCTCGGCCCGTCGGGCCCGGGGGCCAGACCGACGAGGATCTGCTCGCCGTCGGCGACCCTGCGCGCGAGGTTGAGCCCGTCCCGGTCCCCGCCCTCGAGGACACCGCCGGCACTGTCGAGTGCGTCGGCGACCCGGGCGCCGGGCGTGAGGGTGACCAGCCCACTGCGTCCGACCAGGCCGACCACGGAGACGACGAGTGGGCCTTCCGCGGCGTCCGGGTCGGCTCCCGGGGCTGCCGTGGCCGGCGCCGGCGGCGCCGGCGGCGTGGGGGCCGGGCCGCTGCCCACCGATGCCGCGTCCGACGCCGCCAGTGGAAGTTCGGGAACGGGCGGGCCCGCCGGGACGGCGGCGAGCAGCC
Organism: Dietzia maris; assembly: GCF_036287335.1. Lineage (NCBI taxonomy): Bacteria > Bacillati > Actinomycetota > Actinomycetes > Mycobacteriales > Dietziaceae > Dietzia > Dietzia maris. The sequence goes on along the minus strand of NZ_CP143053.1, from coordinate 1,229,055 downwards.
GGTGTACGGAGAACGCCCCGAGGGCGAGGACCACGACCACCAGCGCGACGCCGGCGAGACGATCGGGTGCCCATCTGATGCGGGCCCACCACGGTGGGTCGGCCCATGCGGCGATGTCCGGTTCCTCGGCGGGGACGCGCTCCGGCCGGGCTCCGTCCGGATCGGGTTCCGCCCACGGCACCCGGGCCGCCTCCGCGGCCGCCGGCTCACGGCTCCGACCGACCGGCTCCGGCGCGAGTGCACCGGCCAGTCGCTGTAAGGCGGCCGCCCGCGCCGGGTCCCGCTCGGGGTCGGCGGGACGGGCCCGGGTCTCGGTTCGCATGGGCGCGACGCTAGACCGGCGCCCGCCCCCATCCGCTCCGGAACGCGGTCCTCAGTCCGCGTCCTGTGGAGAGGGGGACGGGATGGGGAATTCGGTGTCCACGAGGTCCGTCACCGACACCCCCACTGTTCCGGGGCCCAGATGCCACGCGAGGACCTCGTCGAATTCGACGATGATGACGCGTTCCGGGAACGGGGTCTGTTTGCGGATCTCCGCGGCCATCTCCCCGGCCCGTTCCGCCGCCTCGTGGTGGTGGATGACGACCAGGACGTCACCCCGGGAGAGGTCGTCTCGGAGCAGCGCGCGGAGGCGTTCATGGGCCTTCGTGGTGGTGCGTGCCTTCGCGGCGAGGTCGACCGAACCCGACCGCAGCACGATCACCGGACGCATCGCCAACGCGCTGCCGAAGATCGCGGCCAGGGCGCTGATCCGGCCGCCCCGCCGTAGGTGCTCGAGCGACTCGAGGGCCGCGTACGTCGAGGCGCCCCGGCACAGACGCTCGGCGAGGTCGTAGGTCGCCGACAGCCCGAGTCCGTTGTTCGCGGCCCACGCGCACTGGGCGACCGCGGCGCCGAAGGCCATCCCCGCCCCCCGGGAGTCGGAGACGAGGACTCGGCCACCGAAGCGGGTGGCGGCGTCGCTGGCCGACTGCCAGGTCCGCGAGAGTTCTTTGGACAGGTGCACCGAGACGACGCCCGTGCAGTCCGGGTCGGCGAGGAGGTCGGCATAGTTGGCCGCGAGTTCGTCTGGGGTCACCGCTGCGGTGGAGACGGCCTTGTCGTCCTCCTCCACGACGTGCAGCGGCACGACCGTGATGCCGAAGGCGTGGACCCACGCGGCTGGCAGGTCCGCGCAGGAGTCGGTGACCAGTCGGATCGTCACGGGGCGTCCACCGGCGGTGTGATCCCCGCGTTCCACTGGTCCAGGCGCCACAGCAGGGCCCGTGCCGCGTCAGTGGTGGGCGCGACCTCCGGCTCGGCGTACGAGTCGTCCGGGTTCGCGGGGCGCGGGTGGGCGGACAACTGCACCCAGCAGGTGTTGCCGAGCCCGTTGAACATCGGGTAGTGCTCCACGGGCAGTTCGAGCAGTGCCCCGGTCAGTGCCGCGATGGCGCCGCCGTGCGCGACGATCACGGCCGGGTGCTCCCCCCACTCCGGAGACGACTCGACGAGCTCGTCGACGACCTCGCGGGTACGGCGCGCCACCTCGATGCGGCTCTCCCCGTTCGGCGGTGACCAGCGCGGACTGCTGCGCCAGCGCAGTCGCGCGTCCGGCCACTGCTCGTCGACCTCGGAGTGGCTCATCCCCTGCCAGGTCCCCAGGTTCGTCTCGCGCAGCCGCGGGTCGGTATGGACATTCAGTCCTACCTCGGACGCCAGCGCCTTCGCCGTCTCGTGCGCACGCTGGAGATCCGAGGACAGGATCGTCCACGGCCGTCGGGGCGCCAGTGCCCGGCCGACCGCGTGCGCCTGTCGGACCCCGAGCTCACTGAGCTCGGTGTCCAACTGCCCCTGCATCCGCAACGAGGCGTTGTAGTGCGTCTGGCCGTGACGCAGCAGGATGAGACGTCGGGTCACCGAGGAGTTCAGAGCTCCTGATCCCGCTGTGGCTCCTCCGGGGCGAGCGAGTCATCGGCCCCGCCGGCGGCGGCGTCCGAGCGCCGGGACGTCTCGACACCCTCGATCTCCACGACCGGGCAGTCCTTCCACAACCGGTCGAGCGAGTAGTAGTCGCGCTCGTCGACGTGCTGCACGTGCACGACGAGCTCGTTGTAGTCGAGCAGGGCCCAACGACCCTCGCGGGTGCCCTCGCGGCGCAGTGGCTTGTGTCCGGCCTCGCGGAGCTTGTCTTCGATCTCCTCCACGACGGAGTTCACCTGACGCTCGGTGTCCGCGGACGCCAGGACGAAGCAGTCGGTGATGACGAGTTGGTCGGAGACGTCGATGACGACGATGTCGGTCGCCAGCTTGTCGTCTGCGGCGTGGGCCGCGACAGCGGCCATCTCCAGGGCCTCGGGGCTTGCGGTCACTGGGGGTTCTCCTCGGGGTGCGAATCGATGGGGACGGGGACCCGGTGTACCGGGGCCGTCGCTACGGGGGTGCCGTCCAGGCGGGTGGAGCCCTCCGGCCGGTACAGGTTGCGTTTGGCGATGTACTGCACGACGCCGTCGGGTACGAGGTACCAGACGGGGGCGCCGTCGGCCGCACGGCGGCGGCATTCGGTGGACGAGATGGCCAGGGCCGGGATCTCGAGCAGGTAGACCCGTCCGTCCTCGATCTCGGTGAGATGGGTGTCGGACAGCTCGAAACCGGGACGGGAGACGCCGACGAACGTGGCGAGCTCGAACATCTCCTCCCAGCCGCGCCAGGTCAGGATCTTCTCCAACGCGTCGGCACCGGTGATGAAGAACAGTTCGGTCTCCGGGTGCTGGCGGAGGAGATCCTTGAGGGTGTCGACCGTGTACGTCGGCCCACGGCGGTCGATGTCCACGCGGCTGACCGAGAAGCGCGGATTGGAAGCCGTCGCGATGACGGTCATGAGATAGCGGTCCTCGGCCGGGGAGACCTCCCGGCTACGCTTCTGCCACGGCTCGCCCGTGGGGACGAACACGACGTCGTCGAGATCGAACCGATGAGCCACCTCGCTGGCCGCCACGAGGTGACCGTGGTGGATCGGGTCGAAGGTTCCGCCCATCACTCCGATGCGGCGCCGCGAGCCGTCGGCGGTTCCCGTCGTGGTCATGGTCACTGAGTCTATCGGGCCGGGGTGACGCGTACTCGTCTGCCGCTCCCCGCCGCCCCGGACGCTCACACGGGCAGCAGGCTGGAGACGACCGCCGTGAGCTGCTCGACGTTGCGGCACTCGTGCATGGGCACGTACTGGGAGTACAACCTGGCGGCCGAGTCGCCGGTCCCCCACTGCCGCTGCGGTTCCGGATTGAGCCAGTGGGTGTGCCCGACCCGCTCGCTGACGAACTCCAGAGCTCCGACCGCGGGATCGCGGTAGTTGTTGCGGCCATCGCCCAGGATGAGCAGCGACCCCGTCCTCGTCAGCGTGTGGGCGTACCGGTCGGCGAACCCCTCGAGGGCATGCCCGTAGTCGGAGTGCCCGTCATAGGTGATGATCTCGGCCTCGCGCACCATCCTGCTCATCGCCGTGCCGAGGTCGGAGCCCGATTCGAAGAACGAGGTCACCTCGTCGGTGGTGTCGACGAACGCGAAGACACGCACCCGGGAGAACTGCTCACGGAGCGAGTGCACCAGCTGGAGGGTGAAGTGACTGAAGCCCGCGACCGACCCGGACACGTCGCACAGCACCACCAGCTCGGGGCGGGCCGGACGCGGCTTGCGCAGCACCAGCTCGACCGGGACCCCGCCCGTGGACATCGACCGACGCATGGTCTTGCGCATGTCGATGGCACCGTGCCGGTGGCGACGCCGCCGCGCGGCCAGGCGACTCCCGAGCTGGCGCGCCAGCGGCCCGACCCGGCGACGAAGCGCCTGCAGATCCTGGTCGTTGGCGCGCAGGAAGTCGACCTGCTCGGCCGCCGGGCCGACCGCGTACTGGGCCACCCGGTCCCGCCCCACTGTCTCGGCGGTGCGGCGACGCGTCTCGTCGGCCACCTCGCGCAGGAACCCGCGCACCAGATTCGCCGCGGCGTTGGCGGCCGCGGTCTTCTCCGCGTGTCGCTTGGAACCGTCGGGGTCGAAGGGGTCGGCGCCGAGCAGCCCGTCGAGGATCCTCTGCATGATCGAGTTCGTGTCCAACGGGCTCAACGCCTGGTAGGCGGAGTAGCGCGGGCCGTTGACCGAGTCATACGAGCCCAGCTGCTCCACGAGGAGTTCGGCGAGCGCCCGAGCCTTGGCGCGCGACTCGTCGGTGTCCTCGAGGAGCAGCGAGGCGATGAGCTCGTTCAGGGCGTCGGGATCCACCTTGCCGTCGTCATCGGTCGGGATCTCCACCTCCAGCATCACCGCGTCGCCCGGGGTGTGGCCGCCGACGGCGGCCGGGAACCACAGGTCGAAGAGCTGGTCGAACACCCCGCGGTGTGTGGGCTTGTGGAGGATCGTCGAGGCCAGCGCTTCGCGCAGCGCGGCGCGGTCGAGCAGGTCGACGTGCACCATCGCCGAGGCCGCGTCGACCGCCTCGCTGGGCCCGACCGGGATGCCCTTGCCGCGCAGTGCGTCGACGAAGTCGACGAGGTGGCCGGACAGGCCGCCCGGACTCTTCTGGGTCATCTCCCCCGCCTCCCGATCATCTCCTGCGTCCGCCCGCTAGTTCAGCCGCAGTTCGGCGGCCGCGCGCAGCTGGTCGGACTGGTGCTTGAGGACCACGCCGAGGGTCTGCAGGACGGTCTCGTCGTCGATCGTGTCCAGGCCCAGCGCCACGAGCGTGCGGCCCCAGTCGATCGTCTCGGACACGCTCGGCACCTTCTTCAGCGCCATGGCGCGCAGCACCCCGACGACCCGCACGAGCTGCTCGGCCAGCCGGTCGTCCAGCTCGGGAACCCGGGACGCGAGGATCTTCCGCTCGAGCTCGGGCATCGGGAAGTCCAGGTGGAGGTAGAGGCAGCGTCGCTTGAGCGCCTCGGACAGCTCGCGGGCGGCGTTAGACGTGAGCACGGCGAAGGGCCGGCGGGTCGCCTCGATCGTCCCCAGCTCGGGGATGGTCACCGCGAAGTCGCTGAGCACCTCCAGCAGCAGGCCCTCGATCTCGATGTCCGCCTTGTCCACCTCGTCGACCAGCAGCACGGTGGGCTCACTGCGCCGGATCGCGGTGAGCAGCGGCCGCGACAGGAGGAACTCCTCGGAGAACACGTCGTCCCGCGTGGAGTCCCAGCCCTCCCCCTGGCCGGCCTGGATCCGGAGGATCTGCTTGGCGTGGTTCCACTCGTAGAGCGCACGGGCCTCGTCGACGCCCTCGTAGCACTGCAGGCGGATGAGCTCGGCCTCGGTGGCGGCGGCGACGGCCTTGGCCAGCTCCGTCTTGCCGACGCCCGCCGGCCCCTCGATGAGCAGCGGCTTGCCCAGCCGGTCGGCGAGGTAGACGACCGTCGCCGTCGACCGGTCGGCCAGGTACCCCTGCTCGCCGAGGGCGTCGATGACGTGGTCGATGCTCTCGAACGCCGGGCGCTGTCCGGTGCGGGCTCGGTCCATGGGGCGGGTCCTCTCGGTGGGGTGATCTGGTGCGAACCGCGCGGACGCGGCCTGCTCGGGCGCGGGTGCCTTACGGCCGCACGTGCCCCTTGCCGTGGGCGATCCACTTGGTGCTGGTGAGTTCCTCGAGCCCCATCGGTCCGCGGGCGTGGAGTTTCTGGGTGGAGATGCCGATCTCGGCGCCGAAGCCGAACATCTCGCCGTCGGTCCAGGCGGTGGAGGCGTTGACCATCACCGCGGCGGCGTCGACGCGCGCGGTGAACGCCTCGGCCACGTCGATGCTGCGGGTGGAGATGGCCTCGGTGTGGCCGGACGACCAGCGGGCGATGTGCTCGATCGCCTCCTCGACGCCGTCGACGACCTTGAGCGCGATGTCCATGCTGAGGTATTCCTCGCCCCAGTCCACGTCGTCGGCGGGGACGAGCCCCTCGCGGTCCCCGTGGACGGTGACGCCGGCCGTGCGCAGGGCACCCACGACGCGGTCCACGGCGGCGTCGCCAAGGGCGGCGTCGAGCAGGACGGTCTCGGTGGCGTTGCAGACGCTGCAGCGGCGGGTCTTGCCGTTGAGCAGGAGGCTGATCGCCTCGTCGAGGTCCGCGTCTCCGTGGATGTAGAGGTGGCAGTTGCCGGTGCCGGTCTCGATGGCGGGGACCTTGGCGTTCTCCACCACGGCCTGGATGAGGCCCGCGCCTCCCCGGGGGATCACGACGTCGACGAAACCGCGCGCCTGGATGAGGTGGGTGACCGACGAGCGGTCCTCCGAGGGCAATAACTGCGCGGCGTCGACGGGCAGGTCGTGCTCGGCGAGCACCCCGCGCAGGACCTCGACGAGCGCCTCGTTGGAGTTGCGTGCCGAGCGGGAGCCGCGGAGGAGCGCTGCGTTGCCGGACTTGAAGGCCAGACCGAAGGCGTCGACGGTGACGTTGGGACGCCCTTCGTAGATCATCCCGACCACGCCCAGCGGCACGCGGACCTGACGGAGCTGGAGCCCGTTGGGCCGGGTCGACCCGCGGGTGACGGTCCCGATCGGGTCCGCCAGACCGGCGACCTGGCGCAGCCCGCTCGCGATGCCCTCAATCCGGTCGGCGGTCAGGCGGAGCCGGTCGAGCATGGCCTCTCCGGTACCGGCCTCGATCTGCTCGGCGATGTCCGCCGCGTTGGCCTCGAGGATCGTCGCCTCCGCCGACACGAGAGCATCGGCCGCGGCGAGCAGCAGCGCGTTCTTGCGGTCGGCGGTCAGCAGCGCCAGCTCGCGAGAGGCGGCGCGGGCACGACGGGCGGCACCGTGGACGGCGTCGCGCACCGGGTCCGCGGCCGGCCGATCGGCGTCCGTCTGGCCGGCGAGGTCGGGGGCGTCGAGGTGGCTGGTGGTCATGCGGGCCAGCTTACCGATCGGTGGCTCGCCGACGGCGCAGGTGACAGCGTGACCGGACGCTCGCGGGGGGATCGCGAGTCGGCTGGCCAGCCGGAGGCCCGGGCACGCAGCGCCCGACCCGGCCGGGTCACCTGCCAACTGTGAGGAGGTCACGCCGCCCTCGCCGGAGTACCGGGTGGGATCCATCGGGGCATACCGGGGCGTGCCGGGTCCGGGACCGTGCGCCACTGGCCGGGCCCGTCACCGATCCACCCGTGGTGGACAGGACACACCAGCGCCAGGCTCGACACCGTCGTGGGACCGCCCCGCGACCAGTCCGTCACGTGGTGGCCCTGACACTGTGCCGCCGGCTGCTCGCACCCCGGATGGGTACACCCACCGTGCGCGGCATACATCACCAGCCGCTGCATCGCCGAGGCCAACCGACGATCCCGACCCCGGTCCACATCGATTCGGCGCTCCTCGCGCCCGTCGCGCAGTGCTGACAGAAACCAGGAGCGTCGTCCCGCCAACGTCACCGCCTGCCCGGCGCTCAGCTGCACCCCGCCGTCGGTGTCGACCACCCCGCGGCTCGCGCCCGGCTCCACCGCCAAGCCCAGAGCCAGCACGTGGCACAGCGCGTCATAGGCCCGCTGGCCCGCAGCACGCGTGTCGTCCGCGGCCAACGCCTCCGGGCCGGCCTGCCCACCAGACTCCGGATCCGCCGGTGCGGCGATGCACTGACCCGGGCCGCCGAACCGGGCGATCACCGCCGCGAGCAGCGCTTGCAGGCGCGGCTCGGCTGTGATCCCCATGCTCGCCAGCCCATCCAGACCCGGCCGATGCGCCCGCAACCCCCGCCGTTTCTGCTGCATCTCCTCCAGCCGCTCCAACCGGCCCGGATCCGCCTTGGCCAACTCCCTCGCCGCCGCCGCGGTCAGTGCCCGCACGCTGGCCCCCGCCTGCGCCAACCCCGTCAGATGGCGGGAGAAATCCTCCCGCGCCTCATCGGGGGCGCCCTCGGGCAGTTCGGCGACCGCCTCACCGATCGCCCGCTCCTGCCCGGCGGTGATCCGTCCCCGTCGATGCGCCTCCATCGCGGGAGATCCTTGACGGCGCCCGGCGTCGATCCGGGCCCGGCACTGCCCCGCCGTCAACCCCAGATCCCTGCCCAGCGACGTCGCCGCCGAAGACACCGACCGGCCCGCACGTTCCGCGCGGCCGGCCGCCTCCGCAGCCCCCGCAGCACTGATGGCCTCTACACGCCGGGACACCTCCTCCAGCCGCCGCAACACCACAGGCAACTCCGACTCGGACACCTCCGACCAGCACACCGACGCGAGCTGCTCAACGCTCGTCGTCGTCGACTCCACCAGGTCCGAGATCATGTCCCCATCCTACCGCCGCTATCACACATGTGTTCGAACACCAGGTCCCGGTTCAATAACCCCATTAGGCTATCTACCTGCCGCGATGTGCTGGACGATGCCGGACGGAGCCGAGCACCTCGCCGGGCGGCAGGTCCCACTGGCACCTTTCGATGCAGCCGCCCGAAGTGACCACTTTCGCCTCTCGAGAGCCGGGGGCGCCGCTTCTTACCGTGAACGCACTCGCCGCCACCGCGCGAGCACCTCACCGAAGCAGCCGGTCATGACCGTCGCCGAAACCCCCAGCGAAACCCCCACCGACACCGCCACCGCCATCACGCGTCGGCAGCGGCCGCGGCCGCTGGACTTCATCCGCCGCCACCCGTTGCCGACGTTCTTCGTCCTCGCCAACCTGCTCAGCTGGATCGCCTGGACGCCCTACGTCCTCTCCGAGACCGCGCTCGGCGTCCTGCCCGTGACGCTCAACTCGATCGTCGGCGTCCTCCCCGGCGCGTACCTCGGCCCGATCTCCTCGGCCTTCCTCGTCACCGCCGTCACCGAGGGGCGCGCCGGGGTGCGCAGCTGGGTCGGGCGACTACTGCGCTGGCGGGTCCCGGGGCGGTGGTACGCGGTGGCGCTGCTCGGGGTGCCGGGCGGGATGCTGCTCACGGGCTTCGCGTTCTCCGGCGGCGAGATCCACGCGCCGTCGCTCATGGCGCTGAGCATGTACGTGCCGCTCCTGCTCTTCCAGTTCGTCACCACGGGGCTCGCGGAGGAGCCGGGCTGGCGTGACTTCGCGCTACCCCGGTTGCAGGACCGGTTCAGCCCGCTGGCCGCGTCGATGATCCTGGGGCCGATCTGGGCGCTGTGGCACGTCCCGCTGTTCTTCACCGCATGGGGCGGCTATCCGGACGCGAGCTGGACCCGCGCGACGTCGTTCCTGCTGTTCTGCCTCGGCTTCAACCTGGTCATGACCTGGATCTTCACGAGCGCCGCCGGGAGCAGCCAGGGTCCCGTGGTCGACGCGCGCACCTGCACGGGCCCCTACGCACGTACGAGTACCGCGACCATGAAGCCGCTGTCGTCGTCGAAGGGCCGCAGATCCCAGGTCGACCACCGCTGCTCGACCCGCAGTCCGGCTCGCTCGGCGTCGAGGTCGAACTCCTCCCGCGTCCAACCGCGGTCGAGCCCGAATCCCACGACGAGCCTGCCGGGTCGTCCGTCGGTGGACTCCGACGCCGGCGCCAGGCGGGCGGCGAGGTTGGCCAGGACGGCTCCGCGGTCGGCCGGGTCGACGAAGGCGAGGACGTTGCCGGCTGACACGGCCAGGTCGAAGGGGCCGGCGGCCCAGCCGTCGTCGGCGAGGTCGGCGACCTCCCAGGTGGCGTCGGGGCACTGTTCGCGCGCCCGGTCGACGAGGTAGGGGTCGATGTCGACGCCGGTGACGCGGTGGCCGCGGGCGTGGAGGTAGACGCCCATCCGTCCCTGGCCGCAGCCCACGTCGAGGATGCGCGCGCCGCGCGGCGCCATGGCGTCGGCGAGCCGCGCCTCGCCGTCGATGTCGACGCCCTCGGCGATCATGTCATCCCAGCGCCGCGCGTATCGCCGCGAGTGCTCGGGGTCGGCCTCCACGATCTTCTTCCATGTCTGCGCCATGCGGTCCAGTATGGCCGCCGCGGTGCGGCGCTGCCGAGGGCGGTGACGACGACGAGGACGTGGTCCGCGCGGCCGGCGGGCGGGCCGGGTCAGGAGCCCAGTCGGCGCAGGAGTCGGAAGGTGGTCATGTCGGCGCCCCTGGTCTGGTTCACGAGGGTGGCCGCCGCGACCCCGCCGAGGTGGTCGACGACGGCGATCGACCGGAACCCGCCCGTCCCGCCGTTGTGCCAGAGCACCCCGGACCCGGCCCGGTGCCACCCGAGACCCATCTGCGTGGGCCCGCCCGGTGGGGTCGCGTGGGTGAGCCGGATGGCGTCGGCCAGGGCGGTGCGCGACGGGTCGAGCTGCGCGGCGAGGTAGCGCGTGAGGTCGGCGGCCGTGGATCGCAGTGCGCCTGCGCCGGGGATGCCGGGCAGGGGCCAGGGGTCGGCCGGGCGCCCGCGGCTGCGGTGACCCACCGCGGAGCGGCACCGCTGCTCCTCGGTGAGCAGGTCGTCGGTGACCGTGTCGGGCATTCCGAGCGGCGCGCAGATCCGGTCGCGGACGAGCGTGCCGAAGTCGGTGCCGGTCGCGGTGGTCAGCGCGATGCCGAGAAGCCCGGCGCCGAGGTTCGAGTACGACGGTTTACCGTGCCCCGGGGCGCGGCGGAGTCGGACGCCGCCGAGGCCGTCCAGCACGGCCTGCTCGGTGAGGTCGGCGTACGGGTCCGTGCCGCGGCGCAGGTAGGAGAGGTTCTCGCGGAGGCCGATACGGGAGGGCGACCGCGGGAGCCCGGCGGTGTGGGTCGCCAGATGCTGGAGGGTGATCTGCCGTCCGTCGTGGTCCGGGACGTCGACGCCGGTGGGGAGCAGGTCGCGGACGGGGGTATCGAGTCGCCACCGGCCGCACACGACACCGTCGGCGAGCAGCAGGGCGGTGAAGGTCTTGGTGATGGAGCCGATCTCGAACAGCGTGTGGTCGTCGGGGACCTCTCCCCGACCAGTGTCACCGCGCGCGGCGACGTGAGTGTCCCCGGGCGGCCCGGCGGCGACGATCACCCCCACCCGCCGGCGTGCCAGCCGTCCCGCCGCGTGCTCGACCTGTCCCGCTATGCCCCGCCCGTCGCTCGTCACGGCCACCAGTTAACGCCGGTCGGGGTCGGCGCCGCACCCTCGTGTCGTAGTGGTGGTGCACGATGGGCCCATGACCTCGCCGGCGGACCGTCCCCATCCCGACAGCCCGACCGCAGCGGATCCCGCGTCCCTGCGGGCGCGCGCCGACGAGCTGCTCGGGGCCCTCGCGGGCCCGGGTGCGCGACTGCGCGAGGACCAGTGGACGGCGATCGAGGCGCTGGTGGCCGACCGTCGGCGCGCACTGGTGGTCCAACGCACCGGCTGGGGCAAGTCCGCGGTGTACTTCATCGCCGCGCGGCTGCTCCGCGAGCTCGGCTCCGGTCCCACGGTGATCGTCTCGCCGCTGTTGGCGCTCATGCGCAACCAGGTCGAGGCGGCGGCCCGGGCCGGGGTGCGGGCGGCGACCATCAACTCGGCCAACATGACCGAGTGGGACGAGGTGCGCGCGTCCGTCCGGGCCGGCGAGGTGGACGTGCTGTTGGTGAGCCCCGAGCGGCTGAACAACCCGGATTTCCGGGACACCGTGCTGCCGGCGCTCGCCGCGGACGCCGGGCTGGTCGTGGTCGACGAGGCCCACTGTGTCTCGGACTGGGGTCACGACTTCCGGCCCGACTACCGTCGGATCCGCACCCTCCTCGCCGACCTGCCGGAGGGGGTGCCGGTCCTGGCGACCACCGCCACGGCCAACGACCGGGTGGTCCGCGACGTCGCCCAGCAGCTGGGTGTGGGCGTGAGCGGTCTCGCGCAGCAGCCTTCGGCCGCCGACGACTCCGCCGCCTCGGACACCCTCGTCCTGCGCGGCGGCCTCGACCGTGAGTCGCTGCGTCTGTCGGTGGTGACGATCGACGACTCCGAGACGCGCGCGGCCTGGCTGGTGGAGAATCTCGACGCGCTGCCCGGCAGCGGGATCATCTACTGCCTCACCGTCGCCGCCGCGGAGGACATGGCCGAGCTGCTCACCTCGGCCGGGCACCGCGTCAGCGCCTACACGGGACGCACCGACTCCGGCGAGCGGGAGGAGCTGGAGCGTGCCCTGTTGGACAACGAGGTCAAGGCGCTGGTCGCCACGTCCGCGCTGGGAATGGGTTTCGACAAGCCCGACCTGGGGTTCGTCGTCCACCTGGGGGCGCCGCCTTCTCCCATCTCGTACTACCAGCAGATCGGCCGCGCCGGGCGCGCGGCCGACAGAGCGGAGGTCGTCCTGCTGCCGGGGCCCGAGGACCGGGCCATCTGGAACCACTTCGCCTCGCTGGCCTTCCCGCCGGAGGACGTCGTCCGGCGGGTCCTCGACGCGCTGGAGCCCGACCGTCCGCAGTCGACGCAGGCGCTGGAGCCGGCCGTCGACCTGGGCCGGACCCGGCTGGAGATGGTGCTCAAGGTCCTCGACGTGGACGGCGCGGTCCAGCGGGTGCGCGGCGGCTGGGTCTCCACCGGGCGGCCGTGGCACTACCACGCCGAGCGCTACGCGGGTCTGGCGGAGGCTCGGCAGGCCGAGCAGCAGGCGATGATCGCCTACGAGCGCACCGACTCGTGCCGCATGGAGTTCCTGCGCGCGCAGCTCGACGACCCCACCCTCGACCCGGCGTCGCCCGGGTGCGGCCGCTGTGACAACTGCACCGGCGAGCGCCGCACCACCGACGTCGATTCCGGCGCGCTGACCCGGGCGCGCGAGGCGCTGGAGCGGCCCGGTGTGGTGCTTCCGCCCCGCCGGCAGTGGCCCACGGGCCTGGCCAAGCTCGACGTACCGCTCAAGGGCAAGATCGCCGACGGTCCCGCCGAGGGACGCGCTCTCGCGCGCCTCACCGACCTCGGCCTGGGGCAGAAGCTTCGGGCGCTGCTCGCCGAGCCCGATCAGGACGCGCCCGAGTGGCTGGCACGGGCGTGCGTACCGGTCCTGCGGGAGTGGGGCTGGTCCGAGCGGCCCACCGGGGTCGTCGCCCTGGTCACCGGGGAGCACCCGCAGCTCGTCGCCAGCCTCGCCGCCGCGCTGGCGCGGATGGGACGTATGGAGCCGCTCGGCGAGCTCACCCGCGACCCGGCGCTGCCGCCGGTGACGGCGCAGAACTCGGCCTACCGCGTGGCCCAGCTGTGGGGCACGTTCTCCGGCCCGGCCACTGCGCCGGACGGTCCGGTCCTGCTGGTCACCGATGTTCTAGGCACGGGTTGGACGGTCACCGAGGCGGCCCGGCACCTGCGCTCCTCCGGCGCCTCCGCGGTTCTGCCCCTGGCCGTCGCCGCCGCGGGTTAGGCGACCGCCGGTGATCGACAGGTGGGCGCCGGCACGGGATCATCGACCCATGATCACTTTGACGAGACCGTCGCCCACTGCCCGGCCGGGCACCTCCACGACCCGGTCTGATCGGTCATGAGCGTCCTGACGGTGGTCGCCCTGTCGCTGGGCTTCGTGCTGCTCATCGGCGGCGGTGAAGTACTGGTACGGGGCGCCGGCGGTCTGGCCGCCGTCCTCGGGATCTCCCCGCTGGTGGTGGGACTCACCGTCGTCGCGTTCGCCACCTCGGCGCCGGAACTCGCGGTGAGCGTCGATGCCGCGCTGAGCGGATACCCGGGACTGGCCGTCGGCAACGTCGTGGGCAGCAATATCGCGAACATTCTGCTCATCCTGGGGCTGACCGCGATCGTCGCCCCTCTGGTGGCGACGTCCCGGATCGTGCGAGTCGACATCCCCATCATGGTGCTGTTCTCTCTGGCCGTGCTTCTGGTGGCCCTCGACGGCACGATCAGCTTCCTCGACGGTCTGCTGCTGTTCGCCGGCCTCGTGACCTATACGACCGCGACGATCGTCATCGCGCGCAAACAGGACGGAGACCGCGCCACCGAGGCATTGGACGCCCCGGCCGGTGACAGCGCGGGCGAGACGACGCCTACCGGCGGCGACACCTCGCACCCGGTCCTCCTCAACAGCGCTCTCGTGATCGCCGGGGTGGCGCTGCTCGTGATCGGGGCACGGCTACTCGTCACCGCGGCCAGTGATCTCGCGTCGGCCTGGGGGATGAGTGACCTGGTCATCGGTCTCACGGTGGTGGCCATCGGCACCTCCCTCCCGGAACTCGCCACGAGCCTCGTGGCGGCGATCCGCGGCGAACGCGACCTCGCCATCGGCAACATCGTCGGAAGCAACATGTTCAACATCGGCGCGGTTCTCGGAATGACCTCGCTCATCACGCCGATCGGGGTCGCCCAAGGGGCCATCCGCTTCGACCTGCCGATCATGCTCGCCGTCTCGATGGCTCTGCTTCCGATCGCCTTCACCGGGATGGCGATCAAGCGGTGGGAGGGACTGCTCTTCGCGGGGTTCTACGCCGCGTACGTCGCCTACGTGGTGCTGCAGGCCGCCGACCACGACGCGTTGGATCCGTTCAGCGCCGCCATGCTCTGGTTCGTCATCCCCGTCACCGCGCTGTGGCTGATCGTATTGGCCACCTACGAACTCGGTGTCCGGCGGGGACGCGGTCAGGCCCGCGGCCGGCCCGTCGCGAGAGACGACGGCGGCCGCGAGGGCGGTTGAGGGGAGGCGGCCCCGCATCGGCCGCCGGACGGCTCAGACCTCCCGCGCCATCGCCCGGCCGGCCCTCAGGCCGGAGAAGATGCACCCGCCGAGGAACGTGCCCTCGAGCGAGTTGTAGCCGTGGACGCCGCCACCGCCGAATCCCGCGACCTCGCCGGCGGCGTACAGCCCCGGGAACGGCTCGCCGGCGGGAGTGAGGCACTGCGAGTCGAGCGTCGTCTCGATCCCGCCGAGGGTCTTGCGCGTCATGAGGTGCGCCTTCACCACGATCAGCGGGCCACCCGAGCCGGCGGCCGAGCCCTTGCCCGGGCCGGAGTCGGCGAGCAGGCGGTGCGGCTTGGCCAGGCGGGTGAGCTTGTCGGTGAGCACGCGCCGCGAGTTGTGGATCGCCTGCACCTGGGCGTCCTTGGCGAACGGATTGTCCATCTGCCCGTCCATCGCCAGGACGAACTCCCGCACCTTCTCCACGTCCAGCTCCGGCTCGCCATCCCGCAGCAGCGAGTTCATGCCGGCGACCATCTCCTCGAGCGTGTCCGCCACCACCCAGTCGACGCCCTTCTCGGTGAAGTCGGCGATCGACGGGGGAAGGCCGCTGCCCGCCTTGGACGCGAACTTCCGGATGCTCTTGTCGGTCAGCTCGGGGTTCTGCTCCGAGCCGGAGAGGATGAACTCCTTGCCGGCGATCGCCGAGTCGAGGATGAACCACGAGTAGTCCTGGCCGGCTCGGCGGATCGCCTCGATGGACGCCGTGGTGTGGAAGCCCGGGAACAACGGCACGGGCATCCGGTCGCCGTTCGCGTCGAGCCACAGGGTGGACGGTCCCGGGATGATGCGGATCGCGTGCGAGGGCCACACGGGCGCGAAGTGGGCCACGCCCTCGGTGTAGTGCCACATGCGGTCCCGGTTGATGAGGTTCACGCCGGACCTCGCGGAGATCTCCAGCACCCGCCCGTCCACGTGCTCGGGCACACCCACGATGAGGTCCTTCGGCACGTCGCCGAGCCGGTCGGCGGGCCAGTACTTCCGCACCAGGTCGGGGTTGCCGCCGATCCCGCCGGAGGCCAGCAGCACGGCCTTCGCCCGGAACTCGAACTCCCCCGTCTCCTCCCGGGGGGACGCGACGCCGCGGTCGTAGTCGCAGGGCACGAGCGTCGCACCGCGCACGCCCACGGCGCGGCCGTCCTCCACCACGATCTCGTCCACCCGGTGGCGCACCGCGAAGCGGACCAGGCCGGCGCGGGCGGCATCGCGGACGGGTTCCTCGAAGACGCGGACCACCTCGGGCCCGGTCCCCCACGCCACGTGGAAGCGAGGGACGGAGTTGCCGTGCCCGTTCACGTCGCCGCCGCCACGCTCGGCCCAGCCGACGGTGGGGATGATCCGCAGTCCCAGGTCGTGGAGGTACCGACGCTTCTCCCCCGCGGCGAACTCGACGTACGCACGCGCCCACTGCCGCGGCCAGTGGTCCTCGGGGCGGTCGAACCCGGCCGAGCCGAGCCAGTCCCGCCACGCGAGCTCGAGAGAGTCTTTGATGCCGATCCGCCGCTGCTCCGGGGTGTCCACGAGGAACAACCCGCCGAGGGACCAGAACGCCTGCCCGCCGAGGTTCTTCTCGCTCTCCTGGTCCACCACGAGCACCTTCTTGCCCGCGCGCGTCGCCTCGTAGGTCGCCACGAGGCCCGCCAGGCCGTGCCCGACCACGATGATGTCCGGGGCGAACCCGGGCTCTGGCGCGGGCAGCGGCCCGGCGTTGGCGGCGCGGGACGTCGACGGCGGCTGCCACGACGGGTAGACGGGGCGGACGGGCCGGGCCTCGCCGGTGGTGCGTGCGGAACGGGACGCGGAACTGGTCATGGGTCCAGTGTGCCCGGTCACTCCAGCAGGTGGCGCAGGTATCGCCCGGGTGCGTCGAGGTAACGCCGGTAGTGGTCCACCATCGCCAGGTCCTCCCATCGCGCCCGGTGCATCCCCTCGTCGGAGAGCTCGTACACCGCGGCGCCGGGGACCGAGGCGAGGATCGGCGAGTGGGTCGCCATGAGCACCTGCGCGCCGCGCCGGTCGGCCAGCTCGAGCAGCAGCGCCACCAGCCGGAGCTGCGCGTCGAACGACAGCCCCGCCTCCGGCTCGTCCAGGACGAACAGGCCGCCGCCGTCGAACCGGGAGGTGGTGAGGATGTCCCAGAACGCCTCGCCGTGGCTGCGCGAATGGAAATCCCGCTCGGGGCCCGAGGACTGCAGGTAGGTGAACATGCCGTGCATGGTCTCGGCGCGCAGGAAGTAGCCCCATCGGGACGCGGCTCCCCCGCGGACCAGGCGCAGGTCCGAGTTCAAGGGTGACTCCGACCGCCACGTGACGTCCCGGCCGTGGACGGACCCGCCCTCGGCGCCGAGGCCGAACGCCATGGCGACGGCCTCGACGATCGTCGACTTGCCCGCGCCGTTCTCGCCGACCAGCACGGTGAGATCGTCCAGCTCGAGGCCGTCGCGCAGGAGCTGCGCGACCGCCGGGATCGAGTACGGCCACGGGGACTCCTCCGCCCCGTGCCCGGCCACCGCGGCCGCCACCTCGGGGTCGGCGGTCACGCGGACCACGGGGCGCGGGTCCAGGACACGGTCTCGGCTCACCCGGCCACGGTACCGTTGCCCTCATGCGGATCCACCAGATGAACTGCGGGACGTTCGCGGGTCTGGCCCCCACGCGCGTGCTGCTGCTCGAGGCGCCGGGCGGTCTGGTGTTGGTGGACTCGGGGATCGGGCTGGCGGACATCGCCGACCCGGCAGGTCGCCTCGGCGCCGCGCGCCACGTCCTGCGCCCGGCGCTGCGCGAGCGCGAGACGGCGGTCCGCCGCATCGAGGCCCTGGGCCTGGATCCGCGCGACGTGCGGCACATCGTGCTCACCCACCTGGACCTCGACCACATCGGCGGCCTCGCCGACTTCCCCGCCGCGCAGGTGCACGTCTCGGCGCAGGCCCTGACGTGGGCGGTGCGGACGCCGCGCTTCCTGGAGCGTCGGCGGTACCGCCGCCGCCAGTGGGCGCACGGGCCGCGCTTCACCGAGTACTCGTTCGGCGCCGACCGGTGGGAGGGCTTTAGGGTGCACCCCCTGGACCATGTCGCCGAGGGGATGCTGCTCGTGGACCTGCCGGGTCACGCCGTCGGGCACGCGGGGGTGTTCGTGCCGGGGCGCGGCGGGGACCCGTCCGCGACCGGAGACGGCGGTGACGACGGCGACGACAAGGACGTCCTCCACGCCGGTGATGCCTTCTACCACCGGGGCCAGGTCGGCTCGGCGGGCCGGGTGCCGGCGTGGGTCCCGGTCGCCGAACGCGTCATGGCCCTGGAGCCGGCCGCGGTCGAGGTGACGCACGCCCGACTCGCCGGGTTGGCCGCTCGCCGCGCCGACACCCTGGACGTGGTGTGCGCGCACGACCCCTCGGGCCCCGGGGGCCTGTAGATGGTCCGCATCCGCGACACCGCCTGGACACCGGCCGAGCGCACCCGGCCGGACGCCGACCTGCCCGAGCGCGCCGATGCCCTGGCGGACCTGATGCGCGGCCGCCGCGCTGTCGTCCTCACCGGAGCGGGCATTTCCACGCCCTCGGGCATCCCCGACTACCGCGGGCCCGACTCACCGGGTCGCACGCCGATGACCTACCAGCAGTTCGTCGGTGACCCCGCGTTCCGCCGTCACTACTGGGCCCGCAACCACCTGGGCTGGCGGCACATGGAGGCCGCCCGCCCCAATGCCGCGCACCTGCTGCTCGCCGAGTGGGAACGGCGCGGCACCGTCACGGGCGTCATCACGCAGAACGTGGACCTGCTGCACCTCAAGGCCGGCAGCCGGCGGCTGGTCGACCTGCACGGCACCTACGCGGTGGTCACGTGCCTCGACTGCGGGCTCCGCCAGAGCCGGTGGGCCCTGCACGAGCAGCTGGACCGGCTCAACCCCGGCTTCGCCGAACGCGTCGCGACCCGCGGTGCGATCGAGGTCGCGCCGGACGCCGACGCCGTCCTCACCGACACCGCCGACTTCCGGATGGTGGACTGCCCGCGCTGCTCCGGGGTGCTCAAGCCCGACATCGTCTACTTCGGCGAGAACGTCCCCGCGCACCGCGTGCAGGAGGCCAACTCCCTGGTGGACGGGTCCGACCTCGTCGTCGTCGTCGGCTCGTCACTCACGGTGCGCTCCGGCTACCGGTTCGTGCGGCGCGCGGTGACCACCGGTACGCCCGTCGCGGTGGTCAACCGCGGCCGCACCCGCGCGCACGACGAGGCCACCCTCACGATCGACGGCGACTGCGTCGAGGTCCTCACCCGCGTCGACCGGGCGCTGGGCGCGTAGACCGCGGGCGACGGCCAGCACCGCCCGCCCGGACCCCGGGGTGCGGTCGCTGTGCGGGCCGCCACAGGCGCACACTGGAACCATGAGCACAGATCTGAGCCCCGCCGCCGCGCTGGACCGACTCCTCACCGGCAACCGTCGCTACGTCGACGGCGCCAGCCTCCACGCACACCAGGATCCCGCCCGCCGCGCCGAACTCACCGGCGAGCAGCACCCCTTCGGCATGGTCTTCGGCTGCGCCGACTCGCGCGTGCCCGCCGAGGTCGTGTTCGACCAGGGCCTGGGTGACCTGTTCGTCATCCGCAACGCCGGCCACATCGTCGACCCCTCCGTCCTGGGCTCGATCGAGTTCGGCGTCGACGTGCTCGGCATCCCGCTGACCCTCGTGCTGGGGCACACCTCGTGCGGCGCGGTCGGCGCCACCATCACCGCGGTCGACTCCCACTCGACCCCGTCGGGCTACCTGCGCGACGTGGTCGAGCGCATCGCCCCGGCCGTGTTCGAGGCGCGGCGCGACCCGGATGCCGGGTACGACGACGTGGTGATCGAGAACGTCCGGCAGACGGTCACCGCGATCCGCGAGAAGTCCGCGGCCGTCGACCGCGCGATCACCGAGGGCCGCACGGCGATCGTCGGCGCGATCTACAACCTCGAGGCGGGGACCGTCACCCCGGTCCACACCGAGGGCAGGGTCAACGGGGGCTGATCCCTCCGCGGCGCGCGCGGACCGGCGGCCCGGCTCGCGGCGGCTCGGCAGCCCGGCGCGGTGGGGTCCGCGCTCAGACGGCGACGAGATCGTCCGCGTGCACCAGCGGCCGCCCCTGGCCGGCGGCGCCCGTCCCGGACTGCCGCTCGGCGAGCCGGGATCGGACCTCGATCGAGTCGTACTGCGCGATGCCCCGGGCCACGACCCGCCCGTCGGAGTCGTGGAGCTCGATGACGTCGCCGAAGTGGAACAGCCCGTCAACGCCCGTGACCCCGGCGAGCAGCAGCGACCGACGCGAGCCCGTCACCGCGCGCACGGCGCCGTCGTCGAGCAGCACCGCGCCCCGCGCATCGGCGGCATGGCGGACCCAGAAGCGGCGGGCGGTCATCCGCTCGGGGCGGGCCGCGAAGACCGTCCCCACGGTCGGCTCGGCGGCGAGCGCCTCGGCCGCCCGCTCCGCGGAGGTGAGCAGGACCGGGATCCCCGCGTCGGCGGCCAGGCGGGCGGCCGCGAGCTTGGAGGCCATGCCGCCGGTCCCGAGCGCTCCCCCGGCGCCGGCCACCACGCCGTCGAGGTCCCCCTCGCCGCCGACCATCGTCACCGCGGTCGCATCGCCCTTGCGGGGGTCGGAGTCGTAGAGGGCGTCGACGTCCGAGAGCAGGATGAGCGCGTCGGCGCTGATGAGGTGGGCGACCAGGGCCGCCAGCCGGTCGTTGTCGCCGAAGCGGATCTCGTTGGTCGCGACGGTGTCGTTCTCGTTGATGACCGGCACCGCCCGCAGGGTGCGCAGGCGGTCGAGGGTGCGTTGCGCGTTGGCGGCGCTGTCCCGGCGGCCGATGTCGGCGGCGGTGAGCAGCACCTGTCCCACCACCCGGTCGTAGCGGGCGAACGAGTCACCCCACGCGCGCGCCAGTTCGAGTTGCCCGACGCTCGCGGCGGCCTGCTTGGCCGACAATGTGGCGGGCCGGGTGGTCATGCCCAACGGGGCCATCCCGGCGCCGATCGCGCCCGAGGACACCACGAACACGTCCGATCCGCCGGTCATGCGCGTCTGGCAGACGTCCGCCAGGGTGTCGAGCTCGGCGCGCCGGATCCCGCCGTGGAAGCTGGTGATCGCGGACGAACCGATCTTGACCACCACGCGGCGGGCCGTGCCGATGCGACGGCGCAGCTCGCGCTCGGTGGTCACTCCAGGATCTCCTCGTCCGGGTCGATGAGGCCGCGGCGCACGCGCTTGCGGTACTTGCGCTCGGCGGCGCCCACACGCTCGTCGGACTCGAGTCGGATGTCCGTGCCGCGGCCGGTGCGCATGAGGTCGACGCCGGCCGGGGTCTGCGGCTCCCACTCGAACGAGACGTCGCCGATCGTGACCGTGCAGCCCTCCTCGGCGCCGGCCTTGATGAGCGCGTCCTCCACGCCGATCCGGGCGAGGCGGTCGGCGAGGAAGCCCACGGCCTCGTCGTTCTCGAAGTCGGTCTGACGGATCCACCGCTCGGGCTTGGTGCCGGTGACGACGAAGTCGCCGGGAGAGGCGGGGTCGGGGCGGACGTCGAACTCGCCCGCGTCCACGGCCTTGGGCCGGATGACGATCCGCTCGGGCGCGGCGGGCGGGTTGGCCTTCCGGTGAGCCTTCACCAGCTCGTAGAGCCCGAAGCGGAGTTCGTCGAGGCCCTTGTGGGCGACCGCGGAGATGGCGTACACGGGCCACCCCCGGGCCTCGAACTGCTCGCGGACCATCTCGGCCATGTCGGCCGCGTCGGGGACGTCGATCTTGTTGAGCACCACCACGCGGGGCCGGTCGGACAGGTCGCCGATCCCGGCGTCGGACAGTTCTGACCGGTACGCGGCGAGCTCCGCCTCGAGGGCGTCCACGTCGGAGACAGGGTCGCGGTCGGACTCAAGGTTGGCGCAGTCGACGACGTGGGCCAGGACGACGGTGCGTTCGATGTGGCGTAGGAAGTCCAGGCCGAGACCGCGGCCCTCGCTGGCACCGGGGATGAGGCCGGGTACATCGGCGATCGTGAAGGTGTCGTCGCCGACCGAGACCACCCCTAGGTTGGGCACCAGGGTCGTGAACGGGTAGTCGGCGATCTTGGGCTTGGCCGCGGAGAGCACCGAGACGAGGGAGGACTTGCCGGCGGACGGGAAGCCCACGAGTCCGACGTCGGCCATCGACTTGAGCTCGAGCGTGACGTCGCGGACCTCGCCGGGCTCGCCCAGCAGGGCGAAGCCGGGCGCCTTACGCGCACGGGACGCCAGGGCCGCGTTGCCGAGACCGCCCTTTCCGCCCTCGGCTGCGACGAACCGGGTGCCGGCGCCGACGAGGTCCGCGAGGACCTCACCGTTCTCGTCCAGCACGACCGTGCCGGGCGGGACCGGGAGCACGAGGTCGGCGCCCTGGGCGCCGTTGCGGTGGGAACCCATGCCGGGCTGGCCCTTGCCGGCGCGGGCGTGGGGCCGGAAGTGGAAGTCGAGCAGGGTGTGGACCTGCGGGTCCACGACGAGCACGACGTCACCGCCGTCGCCGCCGTTGCCGCCGTCGGGGCCGCCGAGCGGTTTGAACTTCTCGCGGTGCACGGAGGTGCAGCCGCGGCCGCCGTCCCCCGCCGCGAGGTGGAGGACGACGCGGTCGACGAATCTCGACATGGTGGGGACTCCTCCTGGTGACGGACGACGGTGGATCGGGTGGTGCTGCCGCAAATACTCTCGGGGGCCGGGTGTGGGGTCGATCAGACCCCGCCCGGCCCCCGAGGGCGATTCACGTGTGGTTCGGTCGGCTGGGAGGCTCAGGCCTCGGCGCCGGCCGGCACGATGTTCACGGTCTTGCGGCCGCGCTTGGTGCCGAACTCCACCGCACCGGCGGAGAGGGCGAACAGGGTGTCGTCGCCGCCGCGGCCGACGTTCACGCCCGGGTGGAACTTGGTGCCGCGCTGGCGCACCAGGATCTCGCCGGCGTTGACCTCCTGGCCACCGAAGCGCTTGACGCCGAGACGCTGCGCGTTGGAGTCACGACCGTTACGGGTGCTGGACGCGCCCTTCTTGCTTGCCATGTCCGAGTCCCTCCTTCAGGGAGCACGCCCGAGGGCGCTGAGCTGGTGGCCTTGGCGGCCGGTGACGGATTACTTGATACCGGTGATCTTGACGACCGTCAGCTTCTGACGGTGGCCCTGACGCTTGTGGTACCCGGTCTTGTTCTTGAACTTGTGGATCCGGATCTTCGGACCCTTGGTCTGCTCGACGATCTCGCCGGAGACGGTGACCTTGGCCAGGGCGTCGGCGTCGGAGGTGACGGCCGAGCCGTCCACCACGAGGATCGGGGACAGCGACACGGAGGTTCCGGCCTCGCCCTCGATCTTCTCGACCTTGACCTGGTCCCCTTCGGCGACCTTGTACTGCTTGCCGCCGGTCTTGACGATCGCGTACATCGAGGGCTTCCCCTTGCTTCTCGGGTGTGCGGCCGCCGGGGCGACCGCACCTGGTGTGCGGTGTTCTCTCATGCTCGCCGGCTCACGCCGGTCGGAGGTCGTCGGCCACGCCGGTCCGTGTGGACCGGGCCCGCGACTCCTCGCGCGGCGACATAGCGCCGCGACGAGCGACCTGTCAAGGTTACGGTCCGGCGGCGCAGCAGGTCAAACCGACCGTGCCGCCGGACACGCGGCCCGGTCTCTCAGTCGCTCGTGGGAGCCGTCGTCGACCGGGTCGCGCGTCGCCTCGCGGGGCGCCTGCGCGGCTCGGCGACCACGGCGGTCGGCGTCTGCGCGAGCGGCGCGGCCTCGACCCCGGCCGGGGGTTCGACCGATGCCGCCGGAGCCGCAGGGATCTCCGTGGCGGCCGTGGCGGCGCCGGCCGCGCTCGTGGCCGCCGCGGAGTCCGCTGTGGCGGCACCCGCCTCGCGACGGGTCGACCGGCGACGGGGCCGCCGGCCGGACGTGGCACCGGTGGTCGCCGCGTCGGCGGACGTGGCGTCGGCGGACGTGCCGGCTGAGGCCCCACCCCCCGACGTCGCGGACTCGACCTCGTCCACGATCTCCTCCGCCTCGGCCACCGTTGCGGACTCGGCCTGTGGCGTCTCGACGACCTCCTTCGCGGCGGAGTCCGCGGCGGCGGTCTCCGGGGCTGGAGCGTTGCTCGCCGCCCGTCGCGACGCGCGGCGCCGACGCGCGGGCCGGGTGACCCCGGCGGCGTCGGCGGAGTCCGCCACCCCCGCCTCGGGGGCCGCTGCGGGAGCGGTCTCGCCCTCGTCCGCAGCAGAGGTCGCCACCGCCGTCGTCGCCGCGTCCGCCGCCGACGGGGCCGCGGCCTCTGCCGCCGACGTCGCCGCCGGGGCATCGGACTCGTCTGTACCGGCCTCGGCCGGCGGGGCGGCCACCACGACGGGCGCGGCGGCCTCGGCGGCTTCGACGGTCTTCGAATCCGCCGAATCGGTCCCGCCGGCGCCGGCCTCGGCGTTCTGCCGGGCGATCGCCAGCGCGGCCGGGTGCGCGGCCGGCGCGGGGCCGTCCTTGCGCGGTGCCTGCTTGGGCGAGGCGCTGTCGGACTCGCCGTTGCCCTTACCGTTGCCGTTGCCGCCACGACGACGGCCGCGCTTGGCGCCCGGCTCGTCGGCGTTGTGCGACTCGGTGTGGAGGGGGTCGGCGTGGACGATCAGACCGCGACCCTGGCAGTGCTCACACGGCGTGGAGAACGCCTCGACCAGACCGGTGCCCAGCTTCTTCCGGGTGAGCTGGACAAGGCCGAGCGAGGTGACCTCGGAGACCTGATGGCGGGTGCGGTCGCGGCCGAGGGCCTCGGTGAGGCGGCGCAGCACGAGGTCGCGGTTCGCCTCGAGGACCATGTCGATGAAGTCGATGATCACCATGCCGCCCACGTCCCGCAGGCGCAGCTGGCGGACGATCTCCTCGGCGGCCTCGAGGTTGTTCTTGGTGACGGTCTCCTCGAGGTTGCCGCCGGAGCCGGTGTACTTGCCGGTGTTGACGTCGATGACGGTCATGGCCTCGGTGCGGTCGATCACCAGGGAGCCACCGGAGGGCAGCCACACCTTGCGGTCGAGCGCCTTGGCCAGCTGCTCGTCGACCCGGTGGGTGGCGAACACGTCCACGTCGGGGTTGTCGTGGCGTTCGAGCCGGTCGACCATCTCGGGCGCCACACGTGAGACGTAGCCGTGGACCGTGTTCCAGGACGTCTCGCCCTGGATGACGAGCTTGGAGAAGTCCTCGTTGAACAGGTCGCGGACGACCTTGACCAGCAGATCGGGCTCCTCGTACAGCGCGACGGGCGTGCCGGAACCGGACTCGGTGCGCTTGGCGGCCGCCTCGGAGATCTCGGTCCACTGCGCGGCGAGCCGCTCGACGTCGCGACCGATCTCCTCGGCGCTGACGCCCTCGGCCGCGGTGCGGATGATGACGCCGGAGCCCTCGGGGACGACCTCCTTGAGGATCCCCTTCAGGCGGCGCCGCTCGGTGTCGGGCAGCTTGCGCGAGATGCCGGTGGAGTTGCCGTCGGGGACGTAGACGAGGAACCGGCCGGCCAGCGAGATCTGGGTCGACAAGCGGGCGCCCTTCTGCCCGACGGGGTCCTTGGTCACCTGGACCAACACCATGTCGCCGGACTTGAGGGCCTGCTCGATCCGCCGGGCCTTTCCGCCGAGGCCGGCGGCCTCCCAGTTGACCTCGCCGGCGTAGAGCACGCCGTTGCGGCCGCGTCCGATGTCGACGAACGCCGCCTCCATGCTGGGCAGGACGTTCTGCACGCGGCCGAGGTAGACGTTGCCGACCATCGAGCGGGCGGACTCGGTGGTGACGAAGTGCTCGACGAGCACCTTGTCCTCGAGGACGCCGACCTGGGTCATGAGGCCCTTGCCGTCGGTGCGCTGCTTCTCGCGTACCACCATGACGCGGTCCACGGCCTCGCGGCGGGCGAGGAACTCGGCCTCCGACAGGATCGGCTGGCGGCGACGGCCGGCATCACGGCCGTCGCGTCGACGCTGGCGCTTGGCCTCGAGTCGGGTCGAGCCGGTGATGCCCTGGACCTCGTCGGAGGACGTGCCGGAGCCCTGTCCCGCGCGCCCGGTGCGGCGGCGTGGGTCGCGCTCGTGAACCTCGGTGTGGGGCGGGTCGTCGCTGGAGGTCTGGGCGTCGTCGGCGCCGGAACCCCCACCACGACGACGACGACGGCGACGCCTCCTCGAGCCCGACGGGGCGCCCGAGGAGTCGTCGGACTCGTCCGCGTCGTCGTCTCCGGACTCGTCCTGCCCGTCGGCGTCGTCGGCCGTCCGGTCCGCGGCGTCGTCGGAGCGGTCGCGGCCGGTCCCGCGGGCGGCCGTCGCGGCGTCGTCGGACGCGTCTGCGCCGTCGGTGTCTCCGGAGGACGCCGCGGTGGCGGCGGTGCGGTCGTCGGCGTCGTTGTCGTCGTCACCGGTCACGTCGTCGGATCCGGCGGCACCCGCGTCCGGACCGGAGGTGGTGTCCTGGCCGTTCTGCTCGTCGCCGCCCTCACCGCGCCCGCGGCCGCGGCCCCGACGGCCACGCCGACGACGACGGGTTCCGCCCTCACCGGAGTCGGACTGTTCGGTGGAGTCGGGCTGGGCAGTGGGGTCGGACCGCGTGGCCGAGTCGGACGGCGCCGTGGAGTGCGACTGCCCTGCCGAGTCGGACCTTTCGGTGGCCGCGGCGGTGTCCTCGGGAGAGAGGAACAGGGGGGAGAACGAGGGGGTCGCGGTGGAGCGACGTCGACGATTCCCGGGCTCGGCGGCGCCGACCTCGCCGGTGACGATCGCGATCTCCGGCAGCGGCGGCCGGTTCCTCGCGTCGGTCTTCCCACCCCCGGTGCGGGCGGCTTCCGAGCGGGTGTCCTCGGCCGGGACGGTCTCGTCGGCGGTCCTCGCGGCGCTCTTCTCCGCCGCGGTGGCCTTCTCGGCGGTCTTCTCGGCGGTGGTCTTGCGCGCCGGGCTCTTCCGGGCGGGCGCCTTCCGGGCGGATCGGGTATCGGCCGTCTCCCCCTCGGCGGGGGCCACGTCCACTCCCGTCGCCTCGGCGGCGTCCTCGCGCGCTGGGGCTTTCTTCGCCGCGGCCTTCTTCGCGGCGGTCTTGCGGGCCGGGGCCTTCTTCGCGGCTGGAGCCTCCGCCGCGTCGGAACGGCTGTTGAACCAGGTCAGCAGCATGTCGCGGGTCACGCCGGACTGGGCGCTCTTGATCTCCACCCCGATCCCGGCCATGGCGGCCAGGAACTCCTTGCTGGTCATGCCCACGGCCTTGGCCGCGGCGTGCGCGCGCATCCTCTCGGGCAGCGCGGCGAGGTCGTCGATGGTCAGGTTCGGATCCGACACGTGTCTCCTCCGGCCGGACTCCGGGCGCGATCACGTCACCGGGAAACCGGTGACCCACGCCGCCGCACGGGGTCGGGCGTCTTCTGGTCTCGGCCCCGCCGTGGCGGGGCAACGTCTTGTGGTCCGCGGTACCCGGACGAATCGGGCCGCGGGTGGCGGGCGCCCGTTCCGGGGCGGACTGGTGGTCCACTCGCCAGGATGGGCTCCGATCATTCTCCCACACCGGGCGCCGGAACGTCGCCGTCCGGGCACCACGAAATGGCGACGCGCCCGTCGGGACGGGGGCCGACGGGCGCGTGGGCAGCGTCGTCGCTGCAGGAGGTGGCGGGAGCTACAGACCGGGGAACCAGAGCGCGATCTCGCGCGCCGCCGACTCCTCGGAGTCCGAACCGTGGACGAGGTTCAGCTGGGTCTCGAGGCCGAAGTCGCCGCGGATGGAGCCCGGGGCGGCCTTCTCGACGGGATCGGTGCCACCCGCGAGCTGCCGCCACGCGGCGATCGCGCGGGGCCCCTCGAGGACGCCAGCGACCACGGGACCGGAGGTGATGAA
This sequence comes from Dietzia maris, assembly GCF_036287335.1. Lineage (NCBI taxonomy): Bacteria > Bacillati > Actinomycetota > Actinomycetes > Mycobacteriales > Dietziaceae > Dietzia > Dietzia maris. The sequence goes on along the minus strand of NZ_CP143053.1, from coordinate 1,201,640 downwards.
CTCGAGCAGGTCGCCGTAGAACGGACGCTCGGCGTGCTCCGCGTAGTGCTCGGCCGCGGTCTCCTGCGGCACCCGCCGCATGTCCATGGCGACGATCCTGAGCCCCTTGGCCTCGATACGGGACAGGATGGTGCCGGTCAGGCCGCGCTCGACTCCGTCGGGCTTGATGAGGAAGAAGGTTCTCTCGGTCACGGCGGCAATGCTACAAGCACATACGCGGGCGGGGTCGCCCGGCGGGGCCGCTCAGTCGTGCTGACTGGGCAGGTATCCCCCGGCCATCCGTCCCGCGAGGTCGCGGCGCAGGAACAGGATGTACGCCCACACGGTCGCGAACAACAGGCCGGAGACGCCCATCGACCAGTGCACGGCCCATCCCGCCACGGCCAGGGCCGCGAGGGTCAGATTCATCGGGATCGCCCAGGGTTTGCGCTGGAGTCCGCTGGCCACGAGCATCGCGATCGCCAGCAGACTGACGAACCACACCTTCCACGGTTGGAAGTGCGCGCCGTCGTCGAGCCGTGCGATCACCGTGAGCACCAGGCCGATGACGATCGCCTCGAGCACCAGGGTCCCCGCCATGATGCCCCGCAGGCCCTTCCACGGGTCCACCGACGGCTCGTGTGCGGTGCCCCGGGGTCCGGGGGTCGGGTCGGTCACTGTGCGTCCTTTCCGAACAGACTGCGGGCGGCACCGGCGGTCACCACGGAGCCGGTGACGAGGACGCCGACTCCGGAGACGTCGTCGTCCGCGGTGGGGTCCGGGACGCCCACGAGATCCAGGGCGGCGCTGACCGCGTCGGGCAGGGTGTCCACCACGTGGACGCGCTGCGCGGTGAACCGCTCCTCCGCGATCCGGGCCAACTCGTCGAGTTCCATCGCGCGCGGTGACGCCGAGCGGGTGACGACGACCTCCTCGACCACGGGCTCCAGCGCCGCGAGGAAGGCGTCGGCGTCCTTGCCGTCGAGCATGGCGACCACGGCGACCAGCCGCTTGAAGTCGAACTCCGAGGTGACGGCCTCGGCGAGCGCGCGACCCCCGTGGCCGTTGTGGGCCGCGTCCACCAGGACGGTGGGGCTGGAGCTGAGCCGTTCGAGACGGCCCGGGTTGTCGACCGCGGCGAAGCCGGCGCGGACGAGTTCCGGATCCAGCGCCCTGTCGGGCCCGGCTCCGAAGAACGCCTCGACCGCGGCCAGGGCGGTCGCCGCGTTCTCGGCCTGGTGCTCGCCGAACAGGGGCAGGAACACCTCGGGGTACTCGCCGCCGAGCCCGCGCAGGGTTAGCTGCTGTCCGCCCACGGCGAGACGCCGCTCCACGACATCGAACTCGGAACCGAGGCGCGCGACGACCGCGCCGACCTCGACCGCGCGGCGGATCAGCACCTCCATGGCCTCGGGCTCCTGGCGGCCGATCACGGCGACCGGGTCCCGCGGCAGCAGGTCGTCGGAGGGTCCCGGCTGGATGATCCCGGCCTTCTCCCCCGCGATCGTCGCGAGGTCCTCGCCGAGGTACTCGGTGTGGTCCAGGCCGACGGGGGTGATGACGGAGACGGCCGGCCGCACGACGTTGGTGGCGTCCCAGGTCCCACCCATCCCCGTCTCGATCACCGCGACGTCGACGGGAGCGTCGGCGAACGCGGCGAACGCCATCGCTGTGAGCACCTCGAAGTAGCTCATCCGCGGGCCGCCCGCCTCCTCGGACCGCTGGTCGACCAGGTCGAAGTAGGGCTGCAGCTCACGGTAGGTGTCGACGAAGGTCCGCGCCGTGATCGGCTCGCCGTCCATCGCGATGCGCTCGGTGACGCTCTGCAGGTGCGGGCTGGAGTTGCGCCCGGTGCGCTGGTGGAGCGCCCGGAGCAGCGCGTCGATCATCCGGGTGACCGACGTCTTGCCGTTCGTCCCGGCGACGTGCACCACGGGGTAGGCGTGCTGTGGGTCGCCGAGGATCGAGGTCAGCTCGGCGATCCGGTCCAGGCTCGGCTCGAGGCGGGACTCGGGCCAGCGGGTGGCCAGGTTCTCCTCGACCGCCGCGAGCTCGGCCGTGTCGGCCTGCCACTCGGGGCTGCCCACCTCGGGGATCGGGCGCGGCGGCAGGTGGTCGTCACCGTCGCTCTCCTCGTCCCCCGGGATGGGCCCGCCCAGTGGTACGCCCGACACGAGCCCGTCCTCGCCGAGCATCTCGGCGACGTCCTCCTCGGTCGGGGTGTCCCATCCCTCCTCCGGATCGTGGGGCGGGAGCCACTTGCGGTCACTCACGCGGAGCCACTCCCCGCCGGCATCGTCTCGAGCCGGGCGGTGATCCGGGCGACCTCGGCCTCCGCCAGGTCACGCCTGGCACGGATCTTGTCGACGACGTGGTCAGGCGCCTTGCCCAGGAACGCCTCGTTGCCGAGCTTGGCGCCCGTGGTCTCGAGTTCCTTGTGGGCCGCCGCGAGATCCTTCTCCAGGCGACGCCGCTCGGCGGCGAGGTCGATCGTCCCCGACGTGTCGATCTCGACGTCCACCGTCGACAGGCCGAGCCGGACCTCGAGCGACGCCGTGGCGGTGAAGTCGTCCGCGGCCGGCGTGAGGCGGGCGAGCGAGGCCACCTGGTCGAGCAGGTCGGCCGGCAGGTCCGCGCCGTCGACGCCACCGATACGCGCCGGCACGCGCTGACCGGGCTTGAGGCCCTGATCCGAGCGGAACCGGCGGATCTCCGTGACCAGCGTCTGGGCGTCGCCCACCCGCCGCACCGCGTCCGAGGCGTCGTCGGCCGGGACCACGTCGGTCGGCCACGGCGCGATCACGAGCGATTCACCGCCGGTGAGGGCGGTCCAGAGGGTCTCGGTGACGAACGGGATCACCGGGTGCAGCATCCGCAGCAGCACGTCCAGGACGTGGCCCAGCACGAGCCTCGTCCGCTCGGCCCGCTCGGAGGCGCGGGACTCGTCGTCGTTCCCGAACTGGACCTTCGCGAGCTCGAGATACCAGTCGCAGACCTCGTCCCACGCGAAGTGGTAGAGGGCCTCGCACGCCTTGGAGAACTCGTAGCGCTCCAACGCCTCGTCGACGGTCTCCCGCACCTGCCCCAGACGGTGCAGGATCCACCGGTCGGCGTCGGTGAGATCCGCGGCGTCGGGCACCGGACCGACCTTCGCGCCGTTCATGAGCGCGAAGCGGGTGGCGTTGAAGAGTTTGGTGGCGAAGTTGCGCGAGGCCTGCGCGGAGTCGTCGCCGACGGACAGGTCGCCGCCGGGGTGCGCGCCTCGCGCCAGCGTGAACCGCAGTGCGTCCGCGCCGAAACGGTCGACCCAGTCCAACGGGTCGATACCGTTGCCCTTGGACTTGGACATCTTCTGACCGTGCTCGTCACGGACCAGCCCGTGGAGGAACACGTCGGTGAACGGGACCGTGCCGGGCGCGGCCTTGTCGCCGCCGAGCCGGCGGCCCACGAACGTGCCGAACATCATCATCCGCGCCACCCAGAAGAACAGGATGTCGTAGCCGGTGACCAGCACCGACGTCGGGTAGAAGCGTTCGAGGTCGGCTGTGCGCTCGGGCCAGCCCATCGTGGAGAACGGCCACAGCGCGGAGGAGAACCACGTGTCGAGGACGTCGGCCTCCTGCGTGTACCCGGCGGGCGGCTCCTCGTCGGGGCCCACGCACACCACCTCGCCGTCGGGCCCGTACCAGATCGGGATCCGGTGGCCCCACCACAGCTGGCGCGAGATGCACCAGTCGTGCATGTCGTCGACCCAGTCGAACCACCGCGGTTCCTGGCTCGTCGGGTGGATCACCGTGTCGCCGTCGCGGACCGCGTCGCCGGCCATCTTCGCCAGTTCCTCGACGCGGACCCACCACTGCAGCGACAGGCGCGGCTCGATCGGCTCCCCGGACCGCTCCGAGTGACCGACCGAGTGCAGGTAGGGCCGGACCTCCTTGACGATCCGCCCCTGCGCCGCCAGGTCCTCGCGGACCGCCGCACGTGCCTCGAAACGGTCCATGCCGTCGTAGCGGGTGCCGGTGCCCGTGATGTGGCCGGTGGCGTCCATGATCGTGGGCATCTCGAGCCCGTGACGCTGGCCGATGGCGAAGTCGTTGGGGTCGTGTGCCGGCGTGACCTTGACGGCACCCGTGCCGAACTCCGGGTCCACGTTGTCGTCGGCGACCACACGCATGGTCCAGCCGTCGCGGAACGGATGCGGGATCTCGGTGCCCACCAGATGCGCGTAGCGCTCGTCGTCCGGGTGGACGGCGATCGCGGTGTCGCCGAGCATGGTCTCGAGACGGGTCGTGGCCACGACCAGGTGCGGCTCGGAGTCGTCCATCGAGCCGTATCGGAAGCTGACCAGCTCGCCCTCGACGTCGGAGTACTTGACCTCGATGTCGGAGATCGCGGTCTGCAGCGTGGGCGACCAGTTGACCAGTCGCTCCGCGCGGTAGATCAGCCCTTGGTCGTAGAGTTCCTTGAAGATCGTCTGGACGGCCCGGGACAGGCCCTCGTCGAGGGTGAACCGCTCGCGCGACCAGTCCACGCCGTCGCCGAGGCGGCGCATCTGCTCGCCGATCGTGCCGCCGGACTCACGCTTCCACTCCCAGACCTTCTCGATGAAGGCCTCACGACCGATCTCGTGCCGGTCGATCCCCTCGTCGCGGAGCTTCCGGTCCACCAGGGTCTGCGTCGCGATGCCGGCGTGATCCATGCCGGGCAGCCACAGCACCTCGTACCCCTGCATGCGCCTGCGCCGGGTGAGCACGTCCATGAGGGTGTGGTCGAGCGCGTGGCCCATGTGCAGACTGCCGGTGACGTTTGGCGGGGGTAGGACTACCGAGTACGCGGGCTTGCCGCTGGATGCGTCGGCCTCGAAGTAGCCGGCGTCCACCCAGCGCTGATACAGCTCGGCCTCCACCTCACCTGGGGTCCAGGAGGCTGGCAGGGCGTCCGCGCGGTCGGCGTTCGGAGGGGAAGCGGCTGGAGTGGTCACCCGGCCATCTTAGGCCGTCCTCCGAACTCGCCCGAAACACGGTGAAACCGGTTCGACACACCGGACACGTGGCTTTCTGCGCGTCGCTGTCGGAGAACATCGTCTGCAGAAGGAACCCACCATGGAGCACACCGGACATCACGCGGCGGAGACGCTGGAACGCGGACTGGGGAGGCGCGGGTTCCTGCGGGCAGCCTTCGCCGTGAGCGCCGCCGCCGGGGCCGCGGGCATGGCCGGGTGCCCGCACGCGCCGACGGTGGGTGCGCATACCGCGCCGGGCACCTCGGGGCCCCTCGCCACTCGGGCGTCACGCGTACGCCCACCTGTCCGCGGCGTCGGACTTCACGGTGTCGAGGGTCGGTGGAGGATCGCGGGGTCAGTCCGCCAGGCCGAGAGCGCGCACAGCGTCCCGCTCGGAGACCAGTTCCGCGACCGAGGCGTCGATGCGGGCCCGCTGGAAATCGCTGATCTCCAGGCCCTCGACGACCTCCCACTCGCCGCCCCGGCTGCGGCACGGCAACCCCGTCACCACACCGGGGACCGTGCCGTACTCGCCACCCGACGGCAACGCGACGGTGGTCCAGCTCTCGCCGGACGTGCCACGCACCCAGTCCCGCATCTGGTCGACCGCCGCACCGGCCGCGGAGGCGGCCGACGACGATCCCCGGACTGCGATGATCTCGGCGCCGCGGCCCGCGACGCGCGGGATGAAGGTGTCGGCCAGCCACTCGGGGTCGAGCCCGGCGGTGACTGGTTCGCCCCCGCGCGTCAGATAGGTGACGTCGGGGAACTGGGTCGCGGAGTGGTTGCCCCAGACCACCACCCCGTCGAGCTCGGACACCCGGGCCCCCAGCCGCGTTGCCAGCTGGCTCAGCGCGCGGTTGTGGTCGAGACGCATGAGCGCGGTGAAGCGTCCGGCCGGGACGTCGGGCGCGTGACGGTGGGCGATGTACGCGTTCGTGTTGGCGGGATTACCCACGACGACCACGCGGATGTCGTCGGCAGCGTGGTCGTTGATCGCCCGCCCCTGTTCGCGGAAGATCGCCCCGTTCGCGGTGAGGAGATCGGCCCGCTCCATGCCCTTCCCGCGCGGTCGGGCACCCACGAGGAACGCCGCGTTCGCGCCGTCGAACGCCTCTGTCACGTCGTCGGTGATCTCGATCGAGTCGACCAACGGCAACGCGCAGTCCTCGATCTCCATCGCCACTCCCTCGGCGGCGACCACGGCCGACGGGATGTCGAGGAGCCGTAGGCGGACCGGGGTGCCCGGCCCGAAGACCAGGCCGGACGCGAGCCAGAACAGCAGCGAATAGGCGATCTTGCCGGCCGCACCGGTGACGGTGACGGTGACCGGGGTGTTGGTGTTCATATCCGAGGGCCTCCCGGGGACGACGACGGGGTCGGCCCCTACAGTAGTGAGAATCCGACCCCGTACCGTGTGCCCGCTCGTCGACCTCGTCCGCACCGCCCGGCGGGCGAGCGGGCGGGCGGAGTTCCCCGGCGCGCGGAGTTGCCGGGCGGGCGGCGCTGATCAGGCATGGACCGGCGCAGCCGTCTTCTGACGGACCTCGTCGATCGTCACGTCGGGCGCCAGCTCGACCAGGCGGAAGCCCTCCTCGGTGATGTCGAGGACGCACAGATCGGTCACGACCCGCTGGACGCAGGCCTTTCCGGTGTACGGGAGGGTGTTCTCCTCCATGAGCTTGAGACCGCCCTTGCGAGTGACGTGGTCCATCATCACGATCACACGGCCGGCACCGTGGACGAGGTCCATCGCACCGCCCATGCCCTTGACCATCGCGCCCGGGATCATCCAGTTGCTCAGGTCGCCGTGCTGCGAGACCTGCATCGCGCCCAGCACCGCCACGTCGACGTGGCCGCCCCGGATCATGGCGAACGAGTCCGAGGAGCCGAAGAACGCCGCGCCGGGTGCGGCGGTGATCGTCTCCTTGCCGGCGTTGATCATCTCGGGGTCCAGCTGTTCCCGGGTCGGATAGGGGCCAACGCCCAGGATCCCGTTCTCCGAGTGGAGTGTGACACGCACTCCCTCGGGGAGGTGGTCGGGGATCAGCGTCGGCATCCCTATGCCGAGGTTGACGTACTGGCCATCGGTGAAGTCCGCGGCGATCCGGGCGGCCATCTGCTCATGGGTCCAGCTCATGACTGATCCTCCCCGTTGCTGCTGAGCTTCTCGATCTCCACGCCGGTCTCCTGGCGTCCGACCTCGACGATGCGCTGGACGTAGATGCCGGGCAGGTGGACGTCGGCGGGGTCGATCTCACCCTCGCAGACGACCTCCTCGGCCTGGACGATCGTGACCCGGCCGGCCATGGCCGCAGTCACACCAACGGGCGGTCGCCGCACAGCGGTCCGGCGCATTCGGCGAGGAGATCGTCCCGGTCACCGTCCCGCAGCGCAAGGGCGACGACCTGGTCGTGGACACCGACGAACACCCGCGTGCGGACTCCAGCGTGGAGGCGCTTGCTGAGCTGCGCCCGATCATGGGACGTGCGGACTCCGAAGCCACAGTCACCGCCGGCAACGCCTCCGGTCAGAACGACGGCGCCGCGATGTGCGTGGTGACCACCGCCGACAGGGCGGCAACTCTCGGCCTGACCCCGATCGTGCGTCTGGCCTCCTGGGCCGTCGCGGGCGTCGCCCCGGAGACCATGGGCATCGGTCCGGTCCCCGCGACCGCCAAAGCACTCGACCGGTTGGGACTCACGCTGGCCGACATGGACGTCATCGAACTCAACGAGGCGTTCGCCGCCCAGGCTCTGGCCGTCATGCGTGAGTGGGACATCGATCCGGCCTCCGAGCACCTCAACCCGCACGGTTCCGGCATCTCTCTCGGCCACCCCGTCGGCGCGACCGGTGCCCGGATGCTCGCGACCCTCTCCCGCGAAATGGTCCGCCGGGACGCGCAGTGGGGCCTGGAGACCATGTGCATCGGCGGTGGCCAGGGCCTCGCCGCCGTGTTCGAGCGGGTCTGACGCCGACGCCGCGACCGCAACCGCCCACCCGGGCGCAGCCCCCCGGGAAGGCCGCGCCCGGGCATTACGCCAGCGCACCTCGCGGGGGTCGCGCTGCGCCTTCGACTCGCGCTGGCGGAAAGGTCCGTTCCCGCAGCGCACCCCCGGGATTTCCGTACGGAGAGGCAGCGTGAGCCGAAGAACCAGCGCACCTCGCGGAGGTCGCGCTGCGCCTATGCCCGCGGTAGTGCGGAGGGGAGGCACCGACCGGCCCGCCCGGTGCCCGGAACAACGCACCCGCCGCCGGGACGTCCTGGGAAGCGACGACGCCCCCGGGGTGGACCGCGTGTTCCGCGCTCCGCCCCGGGGGCGTCCGACATGTCGCCGTCAGCCGTCGATCCGGGACGGGTGCCGGGTCAGGGTCATGACCTCGATGTCCATGTACGGGAACAGTGGGAGTTCCTGGAGGATCTCGTGGAGCTCGTCGCCGGACTCGACGTCGAAGATGCTGATGTTCGAGTACTGGCCGACGATGCGCCAGAGCTCACGCCACTTCCCGGACCGTTGCAGCTCCTGGCTGTAGGCCTTCTCGCGCGCCACGGTCTCGGCGCGGACCTCCGGGTCCAGGTCGTGCGGGATCCTGACGTCCATGCGGACGTGGAACAGTGCCATTGTCGGCCTTTCCTTCTTGTCGGTGGTGTGGGTCGGGCGTTTGTCAGTGGTGGGTCGGGGCGGTCATCAGCGGCGGGTGAACCGCTCCACCGCGTCGTGGTCGGGCTCCACGTCCAGGCCCGGTCCCTCCGGGAGGTGTACGCGGCCCTCCTCGTAGCGGATCGGCGTGGTGACGTACGTCTCGGCCAGCAGCAGCGGGCCGAAGAGCTCCGAGCCGTAGTTGAAGCCGGGCTCCGCGCACGCCAGGTGCAGTGAGGCGACCGTGCCTATCGGCCCCTCCAAGGACGTCGCCGCGTGGCAGGCGATCCCCGCTGCGCGGGCGACCGCCACGACCTCCTTGCCGCGGGTGAGCCCGCCGAGCTTGGTGGTCTTGACCGCGATCACCCCGGCCGCGTCCCGACGGGCGACCTCGAGCGCGTCGTGCGGCGACTGGACCGACTCGTCCGCCATGAATTGCACCGGCAGCGACCGGTTGAGCTCGGCGAGCACCTCGACCTGCTCGGTGGGGGTCGGCTGCTCGATGAGCTCGATCCCGGCCTCCACCGACGCGGGCAGATGCACATTGGCGGCGAACCGGTCCCAACGGGCGTTGATGTCCACCCGCAGACCGGCGCGACCGTTCAGCCGCTCCGCGAGCGCGGCAATGCGGGCCACGTCCTCCGCCGGATCCAGCGCGCCCATCTTCAGCTTGAAGGTGCGGTGCCGGTCCGCCGCCAGCAGCTCGTCGATCTCGGCGACCATCTCCTCGAGCGGCATGGCGCCCAGCGCCCAGGTGCACTCGATCGAATCACGCACCGCGCCGCCGAGCAGCGAGCGAACCGGCACGTCCGACGACCGGGCCCACGCGTCGAACATCGCGATCTCGAGGGCGGCCTTGGCGAACCGACCGCGGGCCACTACGCCCTCCATCGCCTCGAGCACGGCGGGGATCTCCTCCACCCGCCGGCCGGTCAGCTCACGCCGAGCGCTCGCGGGGCTCCTCCTCGGAGACCGGGACGATCGTCGGGAGGACGTTGTCGCGCACCGTCTCGCCGGTGACCACCACGCGGGCGACGTCGTCGCGGCCCGGGATGTCGTACATCACCGGCAGGAGCACCTCCTCCATGATCGCACGCAGACCACGGGCGCCGGTGCCGCGAAGGATCGCCTGATCGGCCACTGCCTCGAGCGCGTCCTGCGTGAACTCGAGCTCCACGCCGTCCATCTCGAACAGGCGGGCGTACTGCTTGACCAGCGCGTTCTTCGGCTCGGCGAGGATGTTCACCAGGGCCTCGCGGTCGAGGCTCGTCACGGTCGCCACCACGGGCAGGCGCCCGATGAACTCCGGGATCAGGCCGAACTTGACCAGGTCCTCGGGCATGACCTCCGAGAAGTTGTCCGTGGTGTCCAGCTCGTTCTTACTGGCCACCTCCGCGCCGAACCCCAGGCCCTTGCGGCCCACGCGGTCGCCGACGATCTTCTCCAGGCCCTGGAACGCGCCGGCCACGATGAACAGCACGTTGGACGTGTCGATCTGGATGAACTCCTGGTGGGGATGCTTGCGCCCGCCCTGCGGCGGCACCGACGCCTGGGTCCCCTCGAGGATCTTGAGCAGCGCCTGCTGGACGCCCTCGCCGGACACGTCCCGCGTGATCGACGGGTTCTCCGCCTTGCGCGCGATCTTGTCGACCTCGTCGATGTAGATGATGCCCATCTCGGCGCGCTTGGTGTCGAAGTCAGCGGCCTGGATGAGCTTGAGGAGGATGTTCTCCACGTCCTCGCCCACGTACCCGGCCTCGGTCAGCGCCGTGGCGTCCGCGATCGCGAACGGCACGTTGAGCATCTTGGCGAGGGTCTGCGCGAGGTAGGTCTTGCCGCAGCCGGTCGGGCCCAGCATGAGGATGTTGGACTTGGCCAGCTCGACGCCGTCACCACGTCCGAGGGTCGCGCCCACGCGGATACGCTTGTAGTGGTTGTAGACCGCCACCGCGAGATTGCGCTTGGCCGCGTCCTGCCCCACCACGTACTCGTCGAGGAACGCGTGGATCTCGGCCGGCTTGGGCAGCGCGTCGAGACCCGCCTCCTGCGACTCGTCGACCTCCGACTCGATGATCTCGTTGCACAGCTCGATGCACTCGTCGCAGATGTAGACCCCGGGACCGGCGATCAGCTTCTTGACCTGCTTCTGACTCTTCCCACAGAAGGAACACTTCAACAGGTCGCCGCTCTCACCCACACGCGCCATGAGTTCTACGTCCTCGCATTCCGGGGGCGTCGATGTCACGCCCCGTAGTCGACGGTACGCGGGAGCGGCCACAAAAGCCGCCCCGCGCGATCAGTTCATTGCACCCGACGGCGCACCGCTCCCCTGAGCGGCGCGCCGCCGCCGCGTCAGTTGCCCGCCGACAGCTTGCGGTAGTCGAACACGGTGTCGATGATGCCGTAGTCCTTGGCCTCCTCGGCCGTGAGGATCTTGTCGCGGTCCGTGTCCTTGCGGATCTGGTCGGCGTCACGACCGGTGTGACGGGCGAGGGTGGTCTCCATGAGTCGACGCATCCGCTCGATCTCCGCGGCCTGGATCTCGAGGTCCGAGACCTGGCCCTGGATGCCGCCGGTGGCGGGCTGGTGGATGAGGATGCGGGCGTTGGGAAGCGCGGCGCGCTTGCCCTTCGTGCCCGCCGCGAGCAGCACGGCCGCGGCCGACGCGGCCTGCCCGAGGCACACCGTCACGACGTCCGGGCGCACGTACTGCATCGTGTCGTAGATCGCCATGAGCGACGTGAACGAGCCGCCCGGCGAGTTGATGTACATGGTGATGTCGCGGTCCGGATCCTGGCCCTCCAGGACCAGGAGCTGGGCCATGATGTCGTTCGCCGAGGCGTCGTCGACCTGGGTGCCCAGGAAGATGATGCGCTCCTCGAAGAGCTTGTTGTACGGGTTGGATTCCTTGACGCCGTAGCTGGAGTGCTCGACGAAGGACGGGAGAATGTAGCGTGAGGACGGCAGTGAGGTCATCGGGGACTCCGTGGTCGTGTGCGGGGCTGGACGGTCGGCGGGAGCGCTCCCGCCGGGGAAGGACTCGATCACGACGGCGAGGACCCGCCGGACTGGGACGCACGCGAGATGACGTGGTCGACGAAGCCGTACTCCTTGGCCTGCTCGGCCGTGAACCAGCGGTCGCGGTCGGAGTCCTCGGTGACCTGCTCGAACGACTGACCGGTGTGGAAGGCGATGAGCTCGGCCATCTCACGCTTGGTCGCCGCGAACTGCTCGGCCTGGATGGCGATGTCGGCGGCGGAGCCTCCGACGCCGGCCGACGGCTGGTGCATCATGATCTTGGCGTGCGGCAGGGCGTAGCGCTTGCCCTTCGTCCCGGCCGCCAGCAGGAACTGGCCCATCGAGGCGGCCAGACCCATGCCGTAGGTGGCCACGTCGCACTCGACGAACTGCATGGTGTCGTAGATGGCCATACCGGCCGTCACCGAGCCGCCGGGCGAGTTGATGTACATCGCGATGTCGCGGGAGGGATCCTCCGCGGCGAGCAGGAGCATCTGCGCGCAGAGGCGGTTGGCGATGTCGTCGTCGACCTGGGACCCCAGGAAGATGATCCGTTCCTGGAGGAGACGTTCGTACACCGAGTCGCCGAGAGTAAGTCCGTGGGACCCCGGCGAGTTGAGGGCGGGCTGTGTCGAACCGGGCTGAGCCGCTGAACCGTTCTGGGCCACGGGGAACCTACCTTCGCTCATCGTCTTCACCGCTCGCGCGGCGCCCGGCCGACCGGTGGCCGGGGAACCGTTACGTCAAACACTAACCAACGCCGGGGACGGAACCGTCCCGCCGGGGCGGGTGTTCGCTCTCAGCGTCGGCCGACCCCGCTCTCCGCCGGGGCAGCCCCTGACGAGGAGAGGGCCGGGGACCACGCGTGGTGGTCCCCGGCCCCCGGGTGCGACTGGGCGTGCCGATCAGGCGTCGGTGTCCTCGCGCGACTCGTCGACGGAGTCGGTCGCCTCATCGGCGGCGTCCTCGTCCGAGGCGTCCTCACGGGTGCCGAAGAACTCGGAGGTGTCCACGATGTTGCCCTCGGCGTCCTTGACGGTGACCTGCTGGATCACGTCGGCCAGAGCCTTGGAGCGGCGGACGTCGGAGAACAGCGAGCCGAGCTGACCGGCCTGCTGGATCTGCTGCACGAACTGGTTGGGGTCCATGCCGTAGCGCTGGGCCTGGAACAGGATGTGCTGCGTGAGCTCCTCCTGCGAGACGTCGGTGGAGGCCTCCTCGGCGACCGCGTCCAGCAGGAGCTGGCTACGGATGGCACGGGCGGTGGCCTCGAGCGTCTCCGCATCGAAGGTCTCGCGGTCGGTGCCCTCCGCGGCGAGCATGGAGTTGATCATGTCGTCGTCGTGCGCGGCATCGCCGAAGATCGAGTGCAGCTGCTGGTGCGCCTCGGCCTCGACGAGGGCGTCGGGGGTCGGGACGTCGGTGGCCTCGAGAAGCGCGTCGAGCACCTTGTCGCGGATCTCCCCGGCCAGGCCGGCCTTCGCCTGCTGGGCGACCTTCTCGGTGAGGTCGGCGCGCAGCTCCTCGAGGGTGTCGAACTCGCTGGCCATCTGGGCGAACTCGTCGTCGGCCTCGGGCAGCTCGCGCTCCTTGACCGACTGGACGGTCACCGTGATGACGGCCTCCTTGCCGGCGTGCTCACCGGCGACGAGCGAGGAGGTGAACTCCTTCGACTCGCCGGCCTTCAGGCCCTCGGCGGCCTCGTCGAGACCCTCGATGAGCGTGCCCGAGCCGAGCTCGTAGGACAGGCCCTCGGTGGAGGCGTCCTCGACCGGCTCGCCGTCGACGGTGGCGGCCAGGTCCACGGACAGGAAGTCGCCCTTGGTGGCGCCGCGCTCGACGCCCTTGAGGGTGCCGAAGCGGGCGCGGAGGTTGTCGAGCTCGGCGTCGACGGCGGCGTCGTCGGTCTCGGGCGCCTCGACGGTGACCTCGAGGTCCTCGAACTTCGGCAGGGTGATCTCCGGGCGGACGTCGACCTCGGCCGTGAACTCCACGACGTCGTTGTCCTCGAGCTTGGTGACCTCGATCTCCGGCTGGGCCAGGACCACGAGCTCGTGCTCGTCGACGGCCTGGCTGTAGCGCGCGGGGATCATGTCGTTGATGACCTGCTCGAGGACGGCCGGGCGACCGATCCGCGACTCGAGGAGCTTGGCCGGGGCCTTACCGGGACGGAAGCCCGGGATATTGACCTGGCCGGCGAGCGACTTGTAGGCCTTGGCGAAGTCCGGCTCGAGCTCCGCGAACGGCACCTCCACGGTGATCTTGACCCGGGTCGGGTTGAGCTGCTCGACAGTGCTCTTCACGGTGATGTTCTCCTAGGAAGTCTTCTGGGGGTTCGTGTCTTTCGGCTCCGCTGGTCGGGATGACAGGATTCGAACCTGCGACCCTCCGCTCCCAAAGCGGATGCGCTACCAAGCTGCGCCACATCCCGGTGGGTCGCGCGGCCGACCACCCCGCTGTCACGCACGGGAAATCCGCCGGGCCGCCAAACCAACTCGCCCAGTGTACGACAGGCCGACCTCGGCACCGATTCCGACTTATCGGCCCGGAAGTTGGGAGCGCCGCGTGGCGTCCGGTAGTGTTGTCACAGCGTGAGCGGAACCCGGGGAAAACCCCAGGTCAGGCCACCGACGCGGGTGTAGCTTAATGGTAAAGCCCCTGCCTTCCAAGCAGGATACGCGGGTTCGATTCCCGTCACCCGCTCCACAGAGAGCCCCGCCCGTCCCCACCGACGGCTCGGGGCTTTTCTCGTCAGCACGCCCCCGTCGATGCGCAGTCGCTCCCGCGGATGTGGTCTCGCGCGCCCGCCCGACCGGCCCGCCCACAGCCGCCCCTCGCCATGGCGTCTCGCCCCGACTCCGGTGCGCGCCAGACGCCATGGTCGCGCGCGGCTGCACACCCCCCACCCGGAGCCGCCCGGTCAGCGGCCGGGCCGCCCCGGCTGGCAGGTGGGACACCAGTACAGGGTCCGCGCCTCCATCGCCTGCTGACGCACCTGGTCCCCGCAGACCCGGCACTCCCAGCCGTCGCGTTGGTAAACGTAGTTGCGCGGCCGGTCGGCGCCACGCCTCGGCACGTCGCCGTGATCGTGTTCGGGACGGATGGTGTGGATGGCCCCGGTCCGTACCCCGATCTCCATCAGCGCGACGAGGTCGTCCCACACGGCGTCGAACTGCGCGCGATCGAGGTCCTTGCCCGGACGGAACGGGTCGATCCCGTGCCGGAAGAGCACCTCGGCGCGGTAGACGTTGCCGACGCCGGCCAGGACCTTCTGGTCCATGAGCAGGGCACCGATGGGCCGGGCGCTGCGCGCGATCCGGGCCCAGGCTCGCTCCGGCTCGGCGTCCGGGTCGAGGGGGTCGGGGCCCAGTCGGTCGCGCACTTCGCCGACCTCCGCCTCGGCGATCACCTCGCACCGGGTCGGTCCACGCAGGTCGACCCAGTGTGCGGGCGCCCCGTCGGCGATCGCGCCCACCCGCATGCGGACCTGCCCGACCGGAGCCGGCGGGTCCTGCCCCTCGGGAACCAGGTGGGTGTCGAAGAAGCCGTACAGGCCCAGGTGGACGTGGACGGCGAGGCCGCCCTCGTAGTGGTGGAAGAGGTGCTTGCCGACCGCGGTGGCGCGCTCGAAGTACCGTCCGTCGACGACGACATGGTCCGCGAACCGGCCCTGGGGGCTGGACACACGGACGGGCCCGCCTGCGAAGTACTCGGTGTGCAGGCGTGCCAGCCGGTGGAGGGTGTGCCCCTCAGGCACGGTGACGCTCGGACACGGTGGGGACCGGGCCGGTCAGGGGATCAGGCGCCGGGGACCGCGGGGGCCTCGCCGGTGCGCTCGTACTCGGCGAGGATGTCGATGCGCCGCTGGTGTCGCTCGGCTCCCGACCACTCCTGGTCGAGGAACGCGTCGACGATCGCCAGCGCCTCCTCGCGGGAGTGCATACGCCCGCCGATGCCGATCAGCTGCGCGTTGTTGTGCTCACGCGCGAGCCGGGCGGTCTCGACGCTCCACGCGAGGGCGCAGCGCGCGCCGGGCACCTTGTTCGCGGCGATCTGCTCGCCGTTGCCGGACCCGCCCAGGACGATCCCGAGGCTGCCCGGATCGGCGACGACCTTCCGGGCGGCGTCGATGCAGAACGCCGGGTAGTCGTCCTCGGCGTCGTAGGTGTGGGCGCCGCAGTCGACGACCTCGTGGCCGGAGCCCTTCAGATGCTCGGCGATGACGTTCTTGGTCTCGAAGCCGGCGTGGTCCGCTCCCAGGTAGATGCGCATGGCGGCGATTCTGCCACGCCCCGGGTGCGCCCACCCCCGGGGCACCGGTGCCGACAGTGCCGCTCAGTCGAACCGCGGATCCTCCGTGCGGCTGCGCTTGAGCTCGAAGAAGTACGGGAACCCGGCGAGCAGCGCGGCACCGTCGAACACCTTGCCGGCCTCCTCGCCACGCGGGATGCGCGTCAGGACGGGCCCGAAGAAGGCCACCCCGTCGACGTGGACCACCGGCGTGCCGACCTCGTCGCCCACCGGGTCCATGCCCCGGTGGTGGGAGGCGCGGAGCTCGTCGTCGTACTCTTCGGTCCCCGCTGCCTCGGCGAGGTCGGCGTCCAGGCCGGCCGCCTGGAGCGCCTCGGTGATGACGGTCGGGTCCTCGACGCCACGACCCTGGTCGTGGATGCGGGTGCCCATCTCGGTGTACAGCGGCCCGAGGACCTCCTGGCCGTGGCGCTTGGCGGCGGCGATCGCCACCCGCACGGGGCCCCACGCGAGCTTCATCTTCTCCACGTAGTCCTCGGGCAGGTCCCGGCCGTCGTTGAGCACGGCCAGGCTCATGACGTTCCACGTCAGCGAGATGTCGCGGACCTTCTCGACCTCGAGGATCCAGCGGCTGGTGACCCACGCGAAGGGGCACAGCGGATCGAACCAGAAATCGACGGAACGGGTGGCGGACTGCGTACTGGAGGTCATGTCCCCATCCTCCCCGCCCGGCGCGCGTGCCGCCACTGGCGCTTATGTGTCGGGTCCGGGTGGTAGGACTGGTGCGGTAGCCGAACCCCCACCGAACCGAGGTCCCACAGATGCGCTCGCTCAACCTCACCCGCGCCGACGCCGGCGCGCGGTCGGAACTGCTCAGCGTCGAGTCGTACGACGTGGAGATCGACCTCACCGACGGCAACGGCGGGCCCGGGTCCGGCACGTTCCGCTCGCGCACCGTGGTGCGGTTCTCCTGCGCGCGCCCGGGCGCGGAGACCTTCATCGACCTGCGGTCGGCGGTGATCAGGTCGGCGGTCCTCAACGGCCGGGAGCTGTTCCCGGCCGGGGAGGAGAACCGGTACGACGACGAGGAGGGCCTCACCCTTCCCGACCTGCAGGAGTCCAACGAGCTCGTGGTGGACGCCGATCTGGCGTACACCACGACCGGTGAGGGCCTGCACCGGATGGTCGACCCCGCGGACGGGGAGGTCTATCTCTACTCCCAGTTCGAGACCGCGGACGCCAAGCGGGTCTTCGCCTGCTTCGACCAGCCGGATCTCAAGGCGAGGTACACGCTCACGGTGACCGCACCGGAGAAGTGGGTCGTGGTGGCCAACACGCTGGCCGAGGAGTCACCGGCGGAGGGCGGGGGCGTGGTCCACCGCTTTAAGCCGACCGAGATCATGTCCACCTACCTGGTCGCACTCATCGCGGGCCCGTATCACGTGGTGGAGGACGCCTACACCGACGAGCACGGCACCATCCCGCTGCGGCTGCTGTGCCGCGCCTCGCTCGCCGAGTACCTCGACGCCGACCGCCTCTTCGCGGAGACAAAGGAGGGCTTCGGCTTCTACCACCGCGAGTTCGGGCTGCCGTACGCGTTCGGCAAGTACGACCAGATTTTCGTCCCCGAGTTCAACGCGGGGGCCATGGAGAACGCCGGCGCGGTGACGTTCCTCGAGGACTACGTCTTCCGCTCCCGGGTGACCGGCTACCGCTACGAGCGGCGCAACGAGACGATCCTCCACGAGATGGCCCACATGTGGTTCGGGGACCTCGTGACCATGCGGTGGTGGGACGACCTGTGGCTCAACGAGTCGTTCGCCACCTTCGCCTCCGTGCTCGCCCAGGTCGACGCGACCCAGTACACGGAGGCGTGGACGACGTTCGCCAACGTGGAGAAGTCGTGGGCGTACCGCCAGGACCAGCTGCCGTCGACGCACCCCGTGGCGGCGGACATGACCGACCTGGAGACGGTCGAGGCCAACTTCGACGGCATCACCTACGCCAAGGGCGCCTCGGTGCTCAAGCAACTCGTCGCCTACGTCGGGCGCGAGCCCTTCCTCGCGGGTCTGCGCGCGTACTTCGCCGAGCACGCGTTCGGCAACGCCGAGTTCGACGACCTGCTGTCGGCGCTGGAAAAGTCCTCCGGTCGGGACCTGTCCGGCTGGGCCGACCAGTGGCTGCGGACCACCGGCATCAACCCGATCTCCGTCGACGTGGCCGTCGCCGGCAGCGGAGAGGGTGCCCGCATCTCCGAGCTGACGGTGGTCCAGGGGCCCGCCGCGCCGGGGGCCGGGGAGCTGCGCACCCACCGCCTGGGGGTGGGCCTGTACAACCGCGACGACTCCGGCGCACTCGTACGGACCGCCCGCGCCGAACTCGACATCACCGGCGAGCGGACCGTCGTCGCCGACCTGGCCGGACAGACGGTGCCCGACCTCGTCCTGCCCAACGACGAGGACCTGACCTACTGCTCGGTCCGTCTGGACGAGCGGTCGCTGGCCACCGTCCTGGACTCCCTCGAGAACATCGTGGACCCGCTCGCGCGGACGCTGTGCTGGTCGGCGCTGTGGGAGATGACGCGGGAGGCGCGGCTCCCGGCCCGCCGCTTCGTCGAGGTGGTCTCGCGTGCCGTCCCGCGCGAGTCCCAGATCGGCGTCGTCCAGCGTGTGCTCACGCAGGCGCAGACCGCGTTGGCACGCTACGCCGACCCGGACTGGGCGGCCGCGACCGGGTGGGCGACGTTCTCCGGGGCCATGCTCGCCGCGGCCCGCGACGCCGAACCGGGTTCGGATCATCAGCTCGCGTTCCTCACCGCGCTGTGTGCGTGCCCGATCGGGATCGATCAGCAGCGTGTGCTCGGGACGCTCCTCGACGCGGGTGCCGAGGACGCGGGCCTGCCCGGCCTCGTCGTCGACACCGATCTCCGCTGGACCGTGCTCACGTCACTCGTCGCCGCGGGCGTCGAGGGCGTCGACCGCATCGATGCCGAACTCGCCGCCGACGACACGGCCGGCGGGGCGCGCCGGGCCGCCACCGCCCGGGCGGCTCGCCCCTCCGTCGCCGCGAAGGAGGAGGCGGAGGAGTTGCTCCTGACAACGGGCGCCGACGCCCCGACCAACGCGATCGTGCGTGCCACGCTCCTCGGGCTGGATCTGCCCGGCCACGAGCACCTGCTCACTGGGCTCTGCGAGCGCTATCTCGACGACGTCACCGCGTTGTGGAAGGCCCGCCCCGGCGACCTCGCGCAGACCGTCGCCGAGGGGATTTTCCCCTCCTGGGCGGTCGACAGCGAGACCGTGGAGCGGTTCGAGCAGGTGATCGCCGACGAGTCGCGGCCGTCGTCGCTGCGTCGGATCATCGCCGAGCAGACCGCGGACATGACCCGCGCGTTGGCGGCCCGGGCCGTCGACGCCGCCGAGGCCGACTGACCGGCGTTTAACCCACCGGGCCACAGCCGCCCCTCGCCATGGCGGCATGCGCGCACCGCGGGGCGGGCGAGACGTCATCGCCGGGGGCGGCTGGGCGTCCCGGCGCGCCCGCCTGACCCGCGGCCCCGGGACGCGGAGCCGTGGATCAGGCGGCGTCGAGGTAGAGGTAGTCCTCCCAGTACGGGCCGATCTCCCGCAACTGCGAGACGAGCCTCCACGTTCGACCACGCGGGGCGACGAGCGGCACCTTGAGCTCCCAGCCCAACTCGGAGAGGAGCTTGTCCGCCTTGCGGTGGTTGCACGGTGCGCACGAGGCGACACAGTTCTCCCAGTTGTGCGCTCCCCCACGGCTGCGTGGGACGACGTGGTCGACGGTCGTGGCCTTGGCGTTGCAGTAGCCGCAGCGGTGCCCGTCCCGGTGCATGAGCGCGGCGCGGGTCATCGGCACCTGCGAGCGGTACGGGATCCGGACGTACTCGCGGAGCCGGATGACGGAGGGCACGCGCACCGAGGTGTCGACCGAGCGCACCACGACCTCCACAGGGTGCTCGTGCACCACGTCGGCCTTCCCGCCCAGCAGCATCACCACGGCCCGGCGTGCCGGGAGGGCGGTGAGTGCCTCGTAGCTGGCGTTGAGCAGCAGCACGCGCGGTGCCGACGCGAGCGGGACCGGCCGGTCCGGGACCGGCTCCAGTCGCTTCGGGGCTCGAGCCCCCCGTTGTCGGTACTCCGAGTTCTCGCGCACTGCTGTGCCCATGGTCGGTCTCCGCTCGTCTGCTCCGAGCCCAGTGCACCATTCCCGACCGGGCCCGCAGTGAACCTTGCCTGCAACGATGATGCACCTTCGGTGAACTCTTCGCGCGGTTTACAGGTGAGCGGGCTCGCCGGGCCGCCCTGCCGGGACCAGTCGCGGCGGGGGCGGCACCGATTGTGCTCCGCGACGCCACGGTCGGGGGAACCACGCCGGTCTGATCACCGCGTGATCGAAATGTGGACGTAACCATGTCGCTCCGGAGCCCGGATCACCAGCCTGGTTACGTCCAAAACCGCCATGCGTACGTCCATATCGCCGCAAGCGTCGCGGCGGGCGGGGCGGGCACGGGTTCGGCGCGGCGCCACCACCTGCGCGGGGGCCCGCGGGTGTCCGCCCCGGCGGCCCGAAGGTGACCATGCAGGCATCATGGAATGCATGAGCAGCAGCACGTTCTATGACGAGGTCGGTGGGGCGGAGACGTTCCGGAAGATCGTCCACGAGTTCTACCGCCGCGTGGCGAACGACCCCGTGCTGCGCCCGATGTACCCCGAGGAGGACCTGGGCCCCGCCGAGGACCGCCTGCGGATGTTCCTCGAGCAGTACTGGGGAGGCCCCACCACCTACTCCGAGCAACGCGGGCACCCGCGACTGCGTATGCGGCACAATCCGTACGTCGTCGACCGCGCCGCCCACGACGCGTGGCTCACCCACATGCTCGCGGCGGTCGAGACGATCGACCGCGACACCCTGGGCGACGAGCACCGCGCCGCGCTGGTGGACTACCTCACCCGCGCCGCCGCCATGATGGTCAACACCGCCGACGTGCCGTGACCCCCTCCCCCGCGCACGCCCGGCGAGCATGGGACGACATGGTCCTCTACCAGATCTACCCACGCTCGTTCGCCGACTCCGACGGTGACGGGACGGGGGATCTGCAGGGCGTCCTCGACCGCGTGGGCCACCTCGAGTCGCTCGGAGTGGACGGGCTCTGGCTCTCGCCGATCATGCGTTCGCCGGGCGTCGACCACGGATACGACGTCTCGGACCCACGAGACGTGGACCCGCTGTTCGGGGACGTCGCCACCCTCGAGCGGCTGCTGGAGCGACTGCACGCCGCGGGCATGGTGCTCATCATGGACCTCGTGCCAAACCACACCAGCGCGGAGCACCCCTGGTTCGCCGACGCGGTCGCCGCCGGGCCGGGCAGCCCCGAGCGGGCACGCTACTTCTTCCGCGACGGGCGGGGCGAGGACGGATCCGAGCCGCCCAACAACTGGCCGTCCGTGTTCGGCGGCCCCGCCTGGACCCGCGTCACCGAGCCCGACGGCACGCCCGGGCAGTGGTACCTCCACCTCTTCGCCCCCGAACAGCCCGACCTCGACTGGTCGCACCCGGACGTCGCCGACGACCTCGAGCACACCCTGCGGTTCTGGCTCGACCTGGGGGTAGACGGGTTCCGGATCGACGTCGCACACGGACTCGCCAAACCCGCCGACCTCGCGGACCTGCCCGACGACGTGGAGATCGCGCAGCTCGTCGTCGACACCCGTGACACACGGTGGGACCAGCCCGGCGTCCACGATGTCCACCGACGGATCCGGCGCGTCCTCGACGACCACCCCGGCACCGCCGCCTTCGGCGAGGTCTGGGTGGGCTCGGTCGAGCGGTTCGCGCGCTACCTCCGGCCCGACGAGCTGCACTTCGCGTTCCACTTCGCCATCACCGGCGCCCCGTTCGAGGCGGCGGCGATCCGCGAGGCGATCGACTCCACCCTCGAAGCCGCCCGCGTCGCCGGCGCCGCCCCCACATGGGCGCTGTCGAACCACGACGTCGTGCGCGAGGCGACCCGCTACGGCAACGGCGCCATCGGCACCGCGCGCGCCCGCGCCATGCTCCTCGTCGCGCTCGCCCTGCCGGGCATCACGTTCGTCTACAACGGCGCCGAACTCGGCCTGCCCAGCGACTACTCCATCCCCCACGATCGGCTCACCGATCCGACCTGGGAGCGCACCGCCCACGCCGAGACGGGGCGTGACCACTGCCGCGTCCCCATCCCGTGGGACGGCGACCGGCCGCCGTACGGGTTCTCGGACTCGCCGCGGACCTGGCTGCCGATGCCCGACGGATGGGCGCCGCTGACGGTGGCAGCGCAGGAGGCCGACCCCCATTCCACGCTGGCGCTGTACCGGCGAGCGATCGAGATCCGGCGGTCGTGGCCTCCCGCGGGATCCTCGACGGTCGGGTGGGACGACAAACTTGACGGGTGTCTACTGTTTTGGCGCGAGGACGGCCCGGTCCTGTGCATGATCAATACGACGCGTCACCCGGTGCAGCTGCCCGACGGTGACGTGGTGCTCGCGTCGGGCCCCCTCGACGGGAGGAGACTGCCACCGGACACCGCCGTGTGGCTCCAGCGCTGACCATCGAAGGGTTCGGGATATGCGACTTTCCGGTAAGACGGCCATCGTGACCGGAGGGGCCGGCGGCATCGGCCGCGGCATCACGCGCGCGTTCGTCGCCGAGGGCGCGCGCGTCCTGGTTGTGGACATCAACGACGAGGCCGGGGAGGCGCTCGCCGCCGAGCTCGGCGACGCGGTGCGGTACCTGAACTCCGACATCTCGGTGGAGGCCAACGCGGAGAAGATCGTCGCCGCCGCTGTCGACGCCTTCGGCCACCTCGACGTGCTGGTCAACAACGCGCACGCCTCCCGTCAGGCCCCGCTGTTGCAGACCACCGGCGACATGATGGACCTGTCGTTCAACACCGGCTTCTACCCCACGTTCTGGCTCATGAAGGCCGCGCGCCCGCACCTGGCGGAGCGGGACGGCTCGGTGATCAACTTCGCCTCCGGCGCCGGGATCGACGGCAGCCCCACCCAGGCGTCCTACGCCGCCGCCAAGGAAGCGATCCGCGCGATCAGCCGGGTGGCCGCCAACGAGTGGGCTCGCGGCGGGATCAACGTCAACGTCATCTCCCCGCTCGCACTCACCGAGGGCGTCGAGGCGTATATCGAGGCGAACCCGGGGATCGAGAAGAAGCTGCTCGCGGGCACCCCCATGCGGCGGTTCGGCGACCCCGAATCCGACATCGGGCGGGTCGCCGTCTTCCTGGCCAGCGACGACGCGTCCTACATGACAGGGCAGACGATGATGGTCGACGGCGGCAGCCTCATGCTCCGCTAGTCACCGGCCCGGAGCCTCGGCACCAGGACGTCGCGGACGGTGTCGGGGTTGCGTTCGACCACCACCCACCGTCGGCCCAGCCCGCGGGCGGCCACCGCTGTCGTCCCCGATCCGGCGAACAGATCCACGACCAACTCGCCGGGTTCGGTGGCCAGCTCGACGATCCGCCGCATCAGCGCCTCCGGCTTGGGCGTGCGGAACCCGTCGACCCCGGCCGCCCGCAGCTCGGCGCGGGCGGTGTCGGTGGAGCCGACCTCCTGGGCCAGCCAGATCGTCTTGAGCTTCTTGATGCGGCCCGACTCGAATCTGTCGCGCTGGTACACGTCCACGCGCGGGCCGCTGCGCCCCCGGACGGTGCGGCACACCAGGTCCCCCACCCGCTCGCGAGCCCGGTCGCGCGACCAGCGCCACACCGCCGGCGTGAGGTCGCCGAACACCGGGAGGATCTCGACCAGGCCCGGGCCGGGCTCCACGGAGACGGCACCGGTCACGGGATCGCCGTAGAGCGGGTAGGTCATGGTGGGCGTGGTGCGGGGGTTGAAGCGCTTGTTGGTGTTGCGCAGCGGCAGGAGCCTGAAGCTGACGCCGTCGCCGTCTGTGAGCGGGAAGTCGGCGGGGTCGACCGCTGAGGCGACGCCGCCGGCGAGCCGCACCCGCTCCGGGTCGCGGGCGTACACCATGAGTCGGTCGTGGGACCCGGCGAAGAACCGGTCCAACTGGCGGCCCTTGGGGTTGCTTTCCACCGTGAGGTCGGCGATGAAGGCGTCGGTGCCGAAGACGTCGTCGAGCAGGCAGCGGACGCGGTGGGCCTCGGCGTCGTCGAGGTGGACCCACACGGTCCCCGTGTCGGCGAGCAGATCGCGGGCGACGACGAGGCGGCTCTCGATGTAGTCGAGCCACTCGAGGCGCGGCATGTTGTCGTGGTAGGAGTCGAATCGACCGCCGCGGTTGTACGGCGGGTCGAGGTAGACGAGCTGAGCGGCGCCGGCGGGCGCGAGGTCGTGCCCGGCCAGGGCGTCCGCGGACTCGGCGATCCGCGCTCCGTCGCCGACGAGGACGGCGCCGGCGTGCTCGCCGGGGAAGACCGCCTCGATCCGTGGGGGCGGCCCCTGCTCGGCGGGGGCCGGGACGCGTCCGCGCCCCGGCCACGAGATCGAGAACCCCGGGGAGGTCACCGCAGCGGTTCGAGGGTGAGGGCGTCCGTGCGGCGGAACGCCGTGCCGTAGCGGGCGTCCAGACGCAGCCAGGCGCCGCGTTCGCTCACCCGGACCGGCTCGCCCTCGGGGGCGCGGCCCGCCTTTTCCGGGACGAACCCGCACATCACCACGGAGAACACCGTGCGCATGTCCACGCCGACGGGGTGGTCGGTGTCCGCGCGGACGGTCAGCGCCTCCTGGTCGAGCAGCGAGGGCGGAAGTCCGGCCGGGCCGGCGTTCTCGCGCGCGGCCTCGCGCCCCGACTCGGTGAGGTCGAGGAACACCTGCGCGGGCACGTCCTCGACGCGGGTGAACCCGTCCGTGGGCGGCAGCAGCCCCTGCCAGGCGGAGACCAGAGGCATGCCGGGGTCGATGCGCCCCTCGAGGTCGCCGCGCTGCAGGACGTCGAGCTCGGTGAGCAGGTGGTCGGCGCCGCAGACGACGTCGCCACCGGGGCACGAACCGCCGAGGACACGGACGACGAGCGCGCCGAAGGGGGTGCGGCCCCACACCCGCATCCGGTCCCCGCTCGAGGTGAGCCGGACGACGGCCGCCTCGTCGAGCCGCAGGAGCCGACGCAGGAGGGTCCGCAGGTCGTCGCGGTCGGCGGGATCCGGGATGCGGATCACGCTCTCCCCCTGCGCCGGGATCGGCCCGGGCGCCGTCACGCCGCGTCCTCGTGCCGGAACTCCAGGAGATAGCCGCGCTCGTCGCGCGTGAGCCGGCGGGGTCGCTGGGTGACGAGGTCGAAGGCGGCGATGGTGGCGGTGCAGTCCACCTCGGGTGGCGCAGAGTCCGGGGTGGTGCGCGCGCGGACCTCGTGTCGCGCCACGAACAGAGCACCGCCGACCTTCTCGCACCACATCCGCACACGGATGGGCCCGTCGGCGTGGCGGATCTGGCCGCGGTACCTGACCGCCAGGTCGGTCATCACCGCGCCGGCGGTGAGCGTGGCGGTCGGCAGCCCCTCGGAGAAGAGCCACGGGATCCGCGCCTCCTCGATGAGGGTGATCATCCGCGCGTGGTTGACGTGGCGGTAGAGGTCCTGGTCCGACCAGCGGACGGGCATCGCCGAGGTGAACACCCGACGTCCCGGCTCCCCCGACACGCCCAGCGGGCCGCCGGCCTCGTAGACGAGTTGGTCTGTCACCCGGCCGTCCCCTGGTCCGTGATCGCGGCCGGCTGACGGGCGGCCTCCAGCACGTTGCGGACCCCGGACGGGATCTCCACCGCCGACGAGGTGGAGGTGTCATAGGCGACCATGACCACCCGCAGCGTGCAGCAGACCTCGCCCGCGGCGTCGTAGATCGTCTGCCGGATCTGGTACGAGGTGGTGCCGACGTGCTCGACCTCGATCTCCACGTCCACTGTCGTGGAGTCCCGCAGGACGGGCCGCAGGTGGTCGATCTCGGTCCGGCGGACCACCTGCGGGAGGTTCCCGAGGCCGAACGGCCCGAAGCGGCTGCGGATGAACAGGATCCGCGCCTCTTGGGCGTACTCGATGTACTTGATGTTGTTGACGTGCCCGTACTGATCGAAGTCCGCCCACCGCACCTGCAGGGTGCAGCGGAACGTCCCGGCGTCCGTCGCGTCGCGTGACGTCATCCCGCATCCTCCCGGTGGCCGAGCAGCGCGGCGCGCTCCTCGGGATTGATCTCCAACGTAGTGGTCTCGTCGGCCGCCGTCACCACCATGACGGTGTCGACGACCGCGCACGGCTCGGGGCCCGTGGACTCCGTGCCGATCGAGGTCCGCATGGTGTACGAGGTGCGGCCGACGCGCAGTGTCCGCACTTCGACCCACACCTCGGGCACACCCATGACGATGGTGCGACGGAAATCGATCTCCATCCACCGCGCCAGGGCGATCGGCACCCGCGATCCCGGGACGTCGAACTTCTCACGGAAGAACATTATCCGGGCGTCCTGGGAGAACTCCTGGAACCGCACGTTGTTGACGTGCGAGCCCACGAAGTCGGAGATGCGCAACGGGATGCGGACCCGGTGCACGGCGCCCGGCGCACCGCTCTCGGCCGGAGCCGGAGCGGTGCCCGTGTCGCGGGTGGCCGGTGTCGCCATGGACGTCAGCCCCGGGTGAGCTTGCGGTGGGTGACCCGGCTCGGGCGGGCCGCGTCGGGGCCGAGGCGCTCGACCTTGTTCTTCTCGTAGCCCTCGAAGTTGCCCTCGTACCAGTACCACTGGCCCTCGGCTACGTTGCCCTCCCAGGCGAGGATGTGGGTACAGGTCCGGTCGAGGAACCACCGGTCGTGCGAGATGACCACGGCGCAACCGGGGAACTCCTCGAGGGCGTTCTCCAGGCTGCCGAGGGTCTCGGTGTCGAGGTCGTTGGTGGGCTCGTCCAGCAGGATGAGGTTACCGCCGACCTTGAGGGTCAGCGCCAGGTTGAGGCGGTTGCGCTCACCACCGGAGAGGACTCCGGCCTTCTTCTG
Organism: Dietzia maris; assembly: GCF_036287335.1. Lineage (NCBI taxonomy): Bacteria > Bacillati > Actinomycetota > Actinomycetes > Mycobacteriales > Dietziaceae > Dietzia > Dietzia maris. Next base: position 1,174,736 of record NZ_CP143053.1, on the reverse strand, counting down.
CTGGTCCGGGCCCTTGAAGCCGAACGCGCTGAGGTAGGCGCGCGAGGGCATCTCGTTCTGGCCGACCTCGATGAAGTCCAGGCCGTCGGAGACCACTTCCCACACCGACTTCTCGGGGTCGATGTTGGCGCGGTTCTGGTCGACGTAGCTGAGTTTGACGGTGTCGCCGATCCGGACGCTGCCGGCGTCCGGCTCCTCCAGTCCGACGATGGTCTTGAACAGCGTCGTCTTACCGACACCGTTGGGGCCGATCACGCCGACGATGCCGTTGCGGGGCAGCGTGAAGGACAGGTCCTTGATGAGGATCCGGTCGTCGAAGCCCTTCTGGAGGTCGTTGACCTCGACCACCACGTTGCCGAGGCGCGGCGGGGTCGGGATCTGGATCTCCTCGAAGTCCAGCTTCCTGTGCTTCTCGGCCTCGGCCGCCATCTCCTCGTACTTGGCCAGTCGGGCCTTGGACTTGGACTGGCGGGCCTTGGCGCCGGAGCGCACCCACTCGAGCTCGGCCTTGAGGCGCTTCTGCAGCTTCTGGTCCTTCTTGCCCTGGACCTCGAGCCGCTCGGCCTTCTTCTCCAGGTAGGTGGAGTAGTTGCCCTCGTAGGGGTGCAGCTTGCCGCGGTCGACCTCACAGATCCACTGGGCGACGTGGTCGAGGAAGTACCGGTCGTGCGTGACGGCCATGACGGCGCCGGGGTAGCTGGCGAGGTGCTGCTCGAGCCACAGCACGCTCTCGGCGTCGAGGTGGTTGGTGGGCTCGTCGAGCAGCAGCAGGTCGGGCTTGCTCAGCAGCAGCTTGCACAGCGCGACGCGGCGGATCTCGCCACCGGACAGGTTGGTGACCGGCGCGTCACCCGGCGGGCAGCGGAGCGCGTCCATCGCCTGCTCGATCTGCGAGTCGACCTCCCAGGCGTCGACCGCGTCCAGGTACTCCTGGAGGACGCCCATCTCCTCCATGAGCTCATCGGTGTAGTTGGTCGCCATCTCCTCGGCGACCTCGTTGTACCGCCGCAGCTTGACCATGGTCTCGCCGAGGCCGTCCTCGACGTTCTCCTTGACGGTCTTGTCCGGGTCGAGCTCGGGCTCCTGCAGGAGGATCCCGACCGTGGCCTCGGGGTCGAGGAATGCCTCGCCGTTGGACGGCTGGTCCAGGCCGGCCATGATCTTGAGGATCGAGGACTTACCGGCGCCGTTGGGGCCGACCACGCCGATCTTCGCACCGGGGTAGAAGGCCATCGTGACGTCGTCGAGGATCACCTTGTCCCCGTGCGCCTTACGAACCTTCTTCATGGTGTATATGAACTCGGCCATTCTACCCTCTCACCTGCACAAATAGGTCACATCACCGCGGCGGGCCGCGGGCACGACCCCCATGTTACGTGTCCGCCCGCGGCCCCGGCGTCCCCGGCGGACGCCGCCCCCTCCCCCGGTGCGTCTACCCGCCGGCGACCCCCACGAACTCGCCGTCGCCGGCCGGTACCGCCCCCGCCGCGTCGAGGTCGTGCGACCCGATCTCCATCGCGTCCTCGTCCTCCTCGGACAGGCCGCGCAGACCCGGCTCGCCGCCGTCGGTCGCCCCCTCCCCGGGCGCGTCCGGCTTGGCCCGGCGCACGGTGACGTCCATTCGGGACAGGTCCGGGCCCAGCGCGCTGACCCGCATCTCCAGATCGCGCATGAGGTGACCGTCGCGCTCGTACTCGTTGGTGAGCAACCGGCCGTGGACGATCACGCCGTCGCCCTTGCAGATCGACCCGGACGCCCGCTGCGCGAGCCGGCCCCAGCAGTTGGCCGAGAAGTACAGCGTGCCGCCGGTCTTCCACTCCCCCGACGTCCGGTCCTGGTAGCGGGTGTTGCTGGCGACCCGGAAGGAGAACACCTGGTCGTCGCCGACGCGCCGGGTGGTGGGGTTGGTGATCACGGTTCCGCGGACTGTGGTCTGGGCTTCGTTCATGGGCTCACTCCTGTCACGCTCGGCCGACCGTGCGCCGGCCTCGTGCCCTGCAGAGTGCCGCACCTCGTCGTCGTCACCCCTGGTCCCCACCGCGCGCGGTGGTCACCCTGTGGAGAGGGGGCGGGGTGTGGAGAGGAGGGGTGCGACGACGACGAGGTGCGCGACCTCAGCGCCGGCGGTCCGCGCGAGACATCTCGGCGAGCATCTCGTTATAGGCCCTGAGCTCGGCGTCGTCGTCCCGGTCGGCCTGCCGCTCCCCGCGCCGCGCCTCGCGCATGTCGCTCTGGTACCACTGCCACGCCAGGGCCAGCATGACGATCACCAACGGGATCTCCCCCATCGCCCAGGCGACGCCGCCGCCGACCCGCTGACTCTGCAACAGGTCCGGGATCCACGGCAGGCCGATGCCCGAGTACCAACCCTCCGCCAGCACCGTGGGGTAGTTCATGAGCAGGATGCCGAAGAACGCGTGGAACGGGAGCGAGGAGAGCAGCACCATGAGCTTGTACATCGGCGAGAAGTGCCGCGGTGCCGCGTCCACGCCGATGATCACCCAGTAGAACAGGTAGCCACTGATGAGGAAGTGGACGTTCATGAACATGTGGCCCAGGTGCTCGGAGGCCAGCGTCTCGTAGAACCCGCCGAAGTAGATGATGTAGAAGCCGGCCACGAACTGCACCGACGCGACGATGGGGTGGGTGAGGAATCGCGAGATCGGGCTGTTGATGAACTCGACCAGCCACTCGCGCGGCCCCGGCGGGTTGCCCCGACCGGCCGCCGGCAGCGCCCGTAGCGCGAGCGTGAACGGGCCGCCCAGCGCGAGCAGGACCGGCACGAGCATCGAGATGATCATGTGGCCCACCATGTGGCTGGCGAAGTCGGCCATCATGAACATCCCCATGCCCGAACTGGTCGTGAGGAAGAGGATCACGCAGCCGGACACCCAGAAGGCGGTGCGGCCGGCCGGCCACGAGTCACCGCGCCGGCGCAGGCTGAACAGCCCCCACAGGTACAGGCCCAGCAGGATTACCGCGGCCAGGCCCAACACCAGGTCGAAGCGCCACGTGCCGAACACGGTGCCGAATCCAAATGGGCCGGGCAGCTCGAAGCCGAGCAGCGCCTCCTGGCGGGTGGGCACGTACAGCGGCGCCGGCGGCGGGGTTCGACCCAGTGACACGGACAGTCCGATGGTGCCCGCCATGATGACGGACTCGGTGAGGATGATCCGCAGCATCGTCGCGCGGTCCACCGGGGCGTTGGCGCCCTTGGACTCGATCCGGTTGATGACCCGGCGGCGCACCGCCAGGCCGAACAGGGCGAGCAGGCACAGCACGAGCGCCTTGCACACCACCAGCAGCCCGTAGGTGGAGGTGAACAGGTCGGCGGGGTGCAGGCGCACGATCGCGTTGATCACGCCCGACAGGCCCAGCGCGATGATCGCCACCGTCGCCACCGCCGAGTAGCGACGCAGGGCCAGGGCCACCCGCGTGCCGCCGACCCACGTGTGGGCGATCACCGCGACGAGCCCGCCGATGTAGAACGCGGCACTGAACAGGTGGATGATCAGCGAGTTGGTGGCGATGTCGTGCGCGGTGCTACCCGAGGCGTGGCCCGTGGCCGCCACCGGTAGCAGCGAGAGCGCGGTGACGGCGAGCCAGATGACCGACCAGCGCCAGCTCAGCGTAAGTCGCTGCCCGATCCCGGCGACGAGCGCGATGATCGCGGCCCACCGCCACGAGGACGCCACGTCGATCTGGTTGATCGCCACCAGCCACTGGTCCGGCGGCAGCGACTGGAAGAACGTGCGCCCGGAGACGTCGGAGAGGGTCAGCGGGATGAGCAGCGCCGCCGCGACCGCCCAGGCGATGTTGGCCCAGGACGAGATCTGCTGCATGCGGTAGCCGTCCACATCGAGCGTCTTGTCCTTCTGCGGCGGAGTGAAGAACGCCGCGAACAGGGCGGCACCCACCGCCACCGACGCGAGCAGTTCGCCGATGGACCGCAGCGCCGGCAGCCCGGCCGTGGTGAGAACGCCCGGGTCGGGCACGCCCACCAGCTCCAGCGCGACGTCCCGCGACAGCGCGGAGAGCGGGATGACCACCGCGGCCGCCACCGCCGCGAGGAGCAGGACGAGCAGGACGATACTGCGGGTTCCGAGCCGCCCGGTGGTGGCTGGAGCGGTCTTCGACGACGTCATGACCACCATCGTAAGAACCCGGGCGCCCCCGGGCCGATTCGCCGGTGCCGGGACCACCCCCCGGATCGGCTACCATTCACCCGGCGACGCCCTCGCGGTGTGTCGCAGGCCTCCGTAGCTCAGTGGATAGAGCATCCGGTTTCTACCCGGCTGGTCAGGGGTTCGAATCCTCTCGGGGGCGCCCAGTGCGTCGGGATCCGGGGCTTCACCCATCGAGCAGAGCTTTTCGCACGCCGCCACTCGACAGATACGGGCGAAAAGCTCTTCTCGACGACTACGGACGATCGTGTCGTTCCGGTCGCCTGTGAGGTGGTCCGCCTACGCCTCGTCGCCGTTCGGCGCAGGAGAAGACTCCGGGCCACGCCCGGGCCCAGCGCCACGGCCCGGCCACATCACTTTCACCAGCCCGAGTATCGGAGGGGTGAGGAAGAAGCCGCCGGCGAGCGGGTTACCCGACGCGAAGAAGGCCACTGAGAGTGCCGTGAACAGCAGCAGAAGCGCTACTCCTGTGGGGGGGGTGCGGCAGTAGACCCGACCATGACGCTGACAGAAGCTGCGACTCCTCGCGAACTACGCCAGCCTGCGGTCCACTCGCCCTCGGATCTTGTTCCGGACCTGAGAGAACCTCGCCTCTGCGCTGGGCTGGGACTCCTCGGCGATCCGGGCCCGGCGAATCCGAGACGTCGGGGTCGATGTCATCCGATCCAACCCCCGCATCCCCGCGGTGAAGGCGCTCCGGCTTGCTTTCATGCCTTTCAGTGTAGCCACGAGCGTCCCCTTCCTCGGTCCTGTTCAACTCCCCCATAGGGCGCGACGGTAGGCGTGGGGTCCGACACGATCTGTCCGCTCAGCCCGCGGCCTCCCGCAGCCGGGCGAGCAGCGGCTCCGCCGCCTCCTCGAGGAACCGGTCGAGCGTGGAGTCGCCGATCTGGATGAGCGCGATGTCCGTGTATCCGGCTTCCCAGTAGGGCCGGACCTTCTCCACGATCGCGTCGAGGTCGGGACCGCAGGCGAGCTGCTCCCCCACGTCCTCGGGCCGCACGAACTGGGTGGCGGCGGCGAACCCGGCGGTGGTGGGCAGGTCGGAGTTCATGGCCCAGCCGCCGGCGAACCAGCGGAATTGGTCGTGCGCGCGCTCGACGGCGGCCTTCTCGGACTCGGGGTCCCAGCTGATGGGGATCTGCGCGATCGCGCGGGCACCGTCACCGATCCGCGTCTGCCCGTCCAGGGCGTTCCACTTCTCGATGTAGCTGCTCTCGGGCTCGGTCGCAATGAGGTGGTCGCCCAGCGGGCCGAGGTGCGCGAGCGCCTTCTCGCCCCCGGCGGCCACGCCGATAGGAACCCGCTTCTCGGGCAGATCCCACAGGCGGGCGGAGTCCACGCGGAAGTGCTCGCCGGAGTAGGTGACGAGGCCTCCGTCGAAGAGCTCGCGGATGATCTCCAGCGCCTCGACGGTCATCTCGTGCCGCTCGTCGACGGATGGCCAGCGTTGGCCGACGACGTGTTCGTTGAGGTTCTCGCCAGCGCCGATGCCGAGCATGAACCGGCCGTCGGACATGATCTGCACGGTCGCGGCCTTCTGCGCCACGACGGCCGGGTGGTACCGCAGGATCGGGCAGGTGACGTAGGTGCACAGGTCGACCCGTTCGGTGACGTGCGCGACCGCACCGAGCACGCTCCACACGTACGGCGCGTGTCCCTGCGAGCTCAGCCACGGGAAGTAGTGGTCGGAGGCCACCTCGAAGTCGAACCCCGCCTGCTCGGCCTTGGCGGCGTAGCGCACGAGTTCCTTGGGGCCCGACTGTTCGGTCATGAGTGTGTATCCGAAGCGCGTCATGCCAATCGATCGTGCGCGCGAGCGACGGCGAGCGCCACCGGTCGACGCGGCCGAGCGCCGGTGAATGACGCCCCCGGCGTGCCCGAGGACACACGTGTGCGGTTGCCGCCGCGCGGCGAGACGGGCACCTTCGGGGGCATGAGTTCCGAGCGCGCACTTCTTCTCGACGTCGACGGCACGCTGATCGACTCGACCTACGTCCACGTCGCGACCTGGTACCGGGCACTGGCGGAAGCCGGGGCGCCGGTTCCCTACGTAGAGGTCCACAAACGGATCGGCAAGGACGGATCCACGCTGGTGTCCGAACTCCTGGAACTCGCCGGTGTCGACGACGACGACGAGCGCGATGACATGGCGAGCCGGGCCAAGGACCTGCACACCGAGTATTACGCCGAGGCGCCCCTGAGGCTGCTCCGCGGTGGCCGTGAGCTCGTCCGCGGAGCCAAGGAACGCGGCTGGATCACCGTGCTCGCGACCTCGGCGGCGCCGTCGGAGTTCGAGCAGGCGCGCGAGTTGCTCGACGTGGACGACCACCTGGACGCCGTGACCACCGGCGAGGACGTCGACCAGGCCAAGCCGGATCCGACCATCGTGGCGATCGCCCTGGAGCGCTCCGGCGTCGACGCCGAGAACGCCATCATGGTGGGCGACGCGACCTGGGACGCGATCGCCGCGGCCAAGCTGGGCATCCGCTCGGTGGCGGTGCGCACGGGAGGGATCGGCGACGCCGAGCTCACCGAGGCGGGCTTTTCCACGATCGTCGATGACGCCGCGGCCGTCCTCGAACTCCTCGAGGCCGACGAGCTCTGACCGGCGAGCCCGGGGCGACCCTCCCGGGACGCCGGGGTAGCGCGCGGTCGCAGACGCGGCGGGCCGGACTCTTAATCAGCGGGTTCAGGGTTTACCGAACGTCCGCCCAGCTACCGGCCGCCTCGTCGCGGGTCGGCGTCCGCACCGGCAACAGCAGGAGCAGGCCCACCAGCAACACCAGGCCGATGCCCGCGATGCCCGCGCGATCCGTCGCGAACGCCCACGTGAACAGCCCGAACAGGGCGGGGGCGAGGAACGAGACCGCGCGGCCGGTGGTGGCGTAGAGGCCGAACATCTGACCATCGCTGCCCGCCGGGGCCAGCCTGGCCAGGAACGACCGCGACGCCGACTGCGCGGGCCCCACGAACAGGCACATGAGCAGCCCGAAGACCCAGAACATCGCGGGGCCGTCGACGAACAGCAGGACGGTCATGGTCGCGATCATCGCCACCAGCGAGCCGATGATCACCGCCTTGGGGCCGACCTTGTCGTCGACAAGGCCCGCGGCCGCCGCCCCCAGCGCCGCCACCACGTTGGCGGCTACGCCGAAGATGAGGACGTCCCCGGGCGCCAACCCGTAGACCGTCACGGCCAGGATCGCCCCGAAGGTGAACACCCCGGCCAGGCCGTCCCGGAAGATCGCGCTCGCGACGAGGAACTTCACGGTGCGCGGATCCCGCCGCCACAGGCGCTTCAGATCGACCCAGAGGATGCGGTACGACGCGAGGAAGCCGGGCTCGTCGTCGTCGACCTCACCGGCGGCCCCACGGGCAGCGGCCGGGCGGTGCTCCGGCACCGACCGCAGCACCGGTAGCGCGAAGGTCGCGAACCACACGGCGGCGAGCAGACACACCAGGCGCACGTTCATGCCGCCGTCGGCGGTGACGCCGAGCAGCCCGCGGTCGGGGCCTTCGCCGGCGATGAAGCCGAGGAACGCCCCGAGCAGCAGGAAGATCCCGCCGAAGTAGCCCATCGCCCAGCCGAAGCCGGACACCCGGCCGACCGTGGCGGGGGTCGAGACCTGGCGCAGCATCGCGAAGTACGACACTTCGGCGAACTCGAAGGTGATCGATCCGATCGCCAGCAGGGCGAGCCCGATGAAGAACCACGGGTACGGGGCGTCCGCGTCGACGAGGAACATCAGCGCGGTGAGCAGCACCGTCGCGTAGGTCCAGATCGCGAGCGACCGTCGACGCCGACCGCCGCGGTCGGCGCGCTGCCCCATCACCGGCGCGGTGAGCGCGATGACCAGCCCGGCGACGGCGACGGAAATCGACAGCCACGTCGCGGCCGACAGCGGTCCGTCGAGGTCCGCGCCCACCGAGTCGGTGAGATAGACGGAGAAGACGAAGGTCACGATCACCGCGTTGAACGCCGCCGACCCCCAGTCCCACATCCCCCAGGCCACGATCCGGCCGCGAGGCGTGCGCGTCGCGGCCGCCGAGGGTGCCGTCGGGACCGTGGACGCAGGTGAGGACGTTTCGGGGCGGTTCGACTGGTTCACACCCGTCACGCTATCCGGCCGGCGGCGGTGGATCGCTCAGCATGGGCTCGCTCGGGAGCTGACCCCCCCCCGCTCCCGTCCAGCCCTCCGGCGGCCCCCGGCGAATGACGTTCGCCGGGGGCCGCGTCCCGAGCTCCGGCCGGTACGCTCAGCCTCGGTCCGCCAGCCCGAAGCCCCGAGGAGCCCCATGTCCCTGCCCACTCCCACCACGTCGAACCGAGCAGTCGTCACCGGCGCCTCCTCCGGGATCGGCATGGCGCTGGCCACCGAACTCGCACGGCGTGGACATTCGCTCATCGTGGTCGCCCGGAGCGAGGGAATCCTGCAGACCCTCAAGACGCGGCTCGAGAGCGAGTACGGCGTGAGCGTCGACGTCCGCCCCTGCGACCTCGGCAGCCCCGCCGAGCGCCAGCCCCTGCTCGACGAGCTGGCCACGCGGGAGATCTCGGTCCTCTGCAACAACGCCGGCATCGCCACGTTCGGACCCGTGGCGTCGCTGGACCCCGCGTACGAGAAGCAGCAGATGCAGGTCAACGCGGTGGCCTGCCACGACCTGGTCCTGGCGGTCCTGCCCGGCATGGTCGAACGGCGATCGGGAGCGATCCTCAACGTCGGATCGGCGGCCGGGAACATGCCGATCCCGAACAACGCCACCTACGCCGGCACCAAGGCGTTCCTCAACACCTTCTCCGAGTCCCTACGGGGTGAACTCATCGGCTCCGGCGTCAACGTGACCCTCCTCGCGCCCGGTCCGGTGCGCACCGAGGAGATCGCCGAGGAGGACAAGACCTTCGTCGACCGCCTGGTCCCCGACCGCCTGTGGGTCGACACCGAGTACACCGCCCGCGTCTCGCTGGATGCGCTGGCCCGCAACAAGATGCGCGTGGTGCCCGGCCCGCTGAGCCAGGCCATGTCCGTGGCCGGGAACTACGTCCCGCGCGGGATCATGGCGCCGATCGTGGGCAGGTTCTACGCCAAGCTCGGCGAGGGACAGCAGGGCGGGGCCTGATCGGCCGACAGCAGCCGGGCCGTCCTGCGGCGATATAGTCGAACGATGCCCGAGTCGACCTCCGCCGAGACCGCTGCCCCGTCGTCGTCACCGACGCCCCACCAGGAATCCAAGAACGACCGCATCGTCTGGATCGACTGCGAGATGACCGGCCTCGACACCACGAACGACAAGTTGGTGGAGATCGCGGCGCTGGTCACCGACTCCGACCTCAACGTGCTGGGCGAGGGCGTCGACATCGTCATCCACGCCTCCGACGCCGCGCTCGACGCCATGGTGCCGGTGGTGCGGGACATGCACGCCTCCTCCGGCCTGACCGAGGAGATCCGCAGGTCGACGGTGACGGTGGCCGAAGCCGAGAAGGCCGTCCTGGACTACGTACGGGCGTGGGTGCCGGTGGCCGGGTCCGCTCCCCTGGCGGGCAACTCGATCGGCACCGACCGCGGCTTCCTCGCCCGCGATATGCCCGAGCTCAACTCCTACCTGCACTACCGGATGATCGACGTCAGCTCCATCAAGGAACTGTGCCGCCGGTGGTACCCCCGCATCTACTTCGGCCAGCCCGAGAAGGGCATGTCCCACCGGGCCCTGGCGGACATCAAGGAGTCGATCCGCGAGCTGCAGTACTACCGGGCCACCGCGTTCGTCCCGCAGCCCGGGCCGACCAGCGACGAGGTCAAGAAGGCCGCCGCCGAGCTGCCCGCGGTCGAGTAGCCTCACCTGCGGATTTCCCGGCGAGACCACCTAGAGGGTAAAGTCGTCAGCGCTGTCCGCGAGGGCAGCGGTGGTGGCTGTAGTTCAGCTGGTAGAGCACCAGATTGTGATTCTGGTTGTCGCGGGTTCGAGTCCCGTCAGCCACCCCGACCGCGATGGCGGGTGATGCGCACTCCGGTGCGGGTCACCCGCCATTCGCATCTGCGGCCCTACCAGCGGTTGCGGGACTGCTCCGCCCAGCCCACCAGCCCGTCGAGCGAGACCTCCGTGCCGTCGTCGAGCACGCCGGTTCCGTGCCACGTGCCGAACGCCTGATGCGTCTTCACCGCCAACACCCCGAGCTCGGTGATATCGCGGCGCATATGAAACGGCGTGAGCGTGGCATCCAACCGCTCGCCCCGCACCCGCCACGGCCCGGCCGGGTCCGACACGTCATAGGTCCACTGCAGGTCGTCGCCGATCTTGTGCATGCGGCCGTCGACGAGGATCCCGTTCTCGGTCGACCCGGTGCCGTCGGTCCACGTGCCGCCCACCTGGACAGCCCGCGTCGAGCCGCCCACCACGCCGCTACCCGCGCCCCAGTTCCAGGTGGTCGCGTACCGCCAACGACCCCGCCCGCGGTCGAGGACCGCCCAGCCGGCCCCGAGGTCATGCGTCGTGCCGTCGACGGTCACCGACCCGGTGACGGGATTGGCCAGATCCTTGAGGGTGTACTGGAACCGCCTCTCACTCCACGGGACCACCACCGCGAGGCTGTCGTGCCCCGGGCGGCTGAACTCGAGCTGGACCCGCACACCGCGCGCCTGCACACGGATGGAGGTGGCGTCCTCGTCGTCGTCGACCTCGATGGACACCCGACCCCCACCCACGCCGGCCGATCCGCGCAGGGCGCCGTCCCCCGGTTCCTCACCGAACGGCGGCCGGTGGAGCGGCCTGATCCCGCTGCGGCTCTCCTCCCGCCCCGTGTGCCGATCCAGGACGTAGACCGCGCAGTTGGCCAGATAGTCCAGCCCGGCGACCGTCAGACCGACCACGAACCGGTCGGTGACGATCCCCCAGTACTCCCAGCGCTTGGTCCGCCCCCAGCCGGCGATGTGAGTGCGATGCAGGGGGCGCCGGGACCAGCCCACGGCGTCCGGGTTGAGCCTCCGGCCGTGGGCCAGGTCGACGGGTCGAGTGATCTCGCGTTCGGCGGTCATGGGGTCACTGTCGCACGCGCGCCGCCGGCCGAGGCGGAGGGTCCGGACGCGGGACCCGGATGCGCGCCCCGGCGGCCTTTCCTATGGTGCGGATGACCGACCGACGCAAGGAGGGACCGTTGCCCACACTCGATCTGTTGCTCGCGGCCGTGGGCGCTCTCGGGGTGGTGATCGTCGCCCTCTCCGCGCGGATGACGCGCTGGCCCGTGTCCGAGCCGCTGATCGCACTCGCCGGCGGCGTCATCCTGGGGCCCGCAGTCCTCGGTGTGTTGGACGTGCCCGACATCCTCGCCGAGCAGTCGACCCTCCACAACGGAGCGGAGATCCTCCTCGCCGTCTCGGTGATGGGTGTGGCCCTGCGCTACCCGTTCTCCGCCATCCGCGAGCACTGGCGGCGTCTGGCGCTCCTGCTGGTGGTGGTCCTGCCCGCGATGGCACTGATCTCGACGGGCCTGGCCATGTGGGCTCTGGGCATACCGTTCGCCCTCGCTCTGCTGTTCGGCACCGCCATCTGCCCCACTGACCCCGTCCTGGCCTCCGCCGCCGTCACCGGCGACGCCGCCGAGGAGGACCTACCCGAACACGACCGCCAGCTGCTGTCCCTGGAGTCCGGGGCCAACGACGGCCTCGCGCTGCCCCTCGTCCTGGTCGCGCTCGCCGTGGCCACCCCCCTCACCGCCGGTCAGGCCGCCACGGAAGCCCTCTGGCAGATCGGAGCAGCCCTCGCTGTGGGCGCCGTCGGAGGAGTCGCCGCCGCGAAGGCCCTCCACTTCTCGGAACGACACCACGACACCGAGAAGGGGGCCATGCTCATGTACACCCTGCTGCTGTCGATCCTCGTCCTCGGCGTGTCGGGTCTCCTCGAGGCCAACGGGGTGTTCGCGTCCTTCGTCGCCGGGCTGGCGTTCAACCTCGCGAGCTCCGGTAGCGAACGCAAGACGGAGGTGGAGATCGACGAGGCGGTCAACCAGTTCGCCGTCCTGCCGTTCTTCCTCGCCCTGGGCGCGATGATCCCGTGGACCGCCTGGGCGGAGCTCGGCTGGGGCGCCGTGTGGCTCACGGCCGGCGTCCTGCTGCTGCGTCGCCCACCGCTGCTGTTCGCCCTGATGAAGCCACTCGGCCTGAAGGTGCGCGGGGCCGCCTACCTCGGCTGGTTCGGCCCCGTCGGGGTGGCAGCGATGTTCTATCTGACCGAGGAGGCCTCGCGGGCCGGTGCGGATCCGATACTCCTCGGTGCCGGGACACTGGTCGTGGTGGCGAGCACCGTGGCGCACGGCATCACCGCTGCACCCGGCCGTGCGCTGTTCCGGGCCGCCGCCGAGCGCGAGCAGACGACGACCTCGTCGTCGTCCCGGTCGTCGTCCTAGTCACCCGGGGCTCAGGCGCCGCGGTCGGCGTTGCCGGCCTTCCAGGTCTCCCACGGGACGTTCCAGTCACCGAGGCCGTCCCAGCCGGGCAGCGTGGGGCCGACGGTCCCGGTGACCTCAAAGATGTCACCGCGCTTGGCATTGTCGTAGAACCACTTGGCGTCCGCCGTGGTGACGTTGAGGCAGCCGTGGCTGGTGTTCTGGCTGCCCTGCGCCCACACCGACCACGGCGCGGCGTGGACGAAGATCCCGCTGTACGACATCCGCGTGGCGTACTGCACCGGCGTCCGGTAGCCCTCCGCCGAGTCCACCGCCACGCCGTACGTGGACGAGTCCATGATCATCGAGGCGTGCTTCTCGCCGATCACGTAGGTGCCGTTGGGCGTCGGGGTGGCGTCCTTGCCCATCGAGGTGGGCATGGTCTTGATGACCTCGCCGTTGCGCTCGACGGTGATCATCTTGGTCGAGTCGTCCACCCGGGAGATCACGGCGTCGCCGATCTCGAAGTTGCTGTGGGCGTCCTGCTGCCCGTACATCCCGCCGCCGAGATCCTCGCCGTAGATGTCCACGTGGACGTCGATCTTGGTTCCGGGCGCCCAGTACTCGGCGGGGCGCCAACGGACCTCCTGGTCGGAGACCCAGTAGAACGCGCCCTCGACCGCCGGCTCGGTGGTGATGTGGATGTTCTCCTGCGCCGCGCGGCGGTCCGCGATGGGCTCGTCGAACATCACCGCGACGGGCTGGCCGATCCCCACCACGGACCCCTCACCCGTGGTCAGGTAGGCGGCCGTCATGATGTTCGGCGTCAGCGTGGTGAACGTGGCGTTCTTACGCGTCACGAGCCCGGCTTCGTCAGTGGCGGTGGACTCCACCGTGTACTGCCGGCCGTACCCGAGCTCCTCGGTCGTGCGCCACTCGGTGAACTCCGGGTTGAACTCGCCCTGCACCTGCACGCCCTCGGGGTTGCGCACCACGACGGAGTCGAGCTTGCCACCCTCGGCGGTGAGGACGATCGGCTCGGCGGGGTTTGCGTCGGTGGCGCCGTCCGCGACCGACAGGTCGATCACCGCGGCCGGATCCGCCGGCGCCTCGGCCACGGGGGTGTCTTCCACCGTGCCGTCGCCGATGGTGCAGCCGGTGAGGACCAGTGCGCCGGTGAACACCGCGGCCAGACCGAGACGGGCCTTCGACCGGGCCCCGGTCGCTCGCCGCGCCGTCCGATCCGTTGTCCGCAGGTTCACTGATGGCCCCTTCCAGCTGTCTCTTCCGCCCGGACGTGGCCACGACCGGGGGATGTCTACACCAGTATGCCTGCCAGGGTGCCCGCGTTCCATATCGAAACACCGGAGGGTGTCACATCACGAACCTCTCGAGTTGGACGGCGACACAAACGGTGACCAGGCGATTTCGTGATCCGGGCTCACGGCTGTTACTGTTTCTCTCGCACCACGGAAGGCCGCGAGGCCGGAAGTACAAGCGCCATTAGCTCAATTGGCAGAGCAGCTGACTCTTAATCAGCGGGTTCGGGGTTCGAGTCCCTGATGGCGCACCGAGCGAAAGCCCCGGGTTTCACGACCCGGGGCTTTTTCGTGTGCGCGGGGCCGGGGGCCGCGCGGGGGCCGCTGACCAACGAGAAGAGCGTCCCGCACACATCGACCGAGTGGGAGTGTGCGGGACGCTCTTCTGGATGCAGCTGAACCGGAGCCGAGCGGAAGCCGCGCCGACGCCTACGCCGGAGCCGGCCGGACCGGGTCCGTGACGAGCGACGGCGGGCTCAGAGGGCCCTGCGGGCCGCCAGGTACGCCTCGATGCGCTGGCGTTCTTTGCGCTTGTTGACCATGGACACCGTGATCCCGCCGACGACCAGGGCCGCGATCCCGCCGAGCACCGCCAGAACGCGCGGATCCTTCAGGGCCGCGGTCGCACGCTCCTTGCCCTCGGTCGCGAGGTTCTTGGGATTGACCCGGTCGATGATCTCGTCCAAGGTCGTCGCGAGATCGTCACGCGCCTTGGCGATATCGCCCTCGATGCTGTCGTAACTCCTGGACACGAGACCTCCGTCGATCGCTCGTCCGCGGGTGCCCCGCGGGTCTTGACCACGCCCACGCTACTGCACACCGACTGGATCCGCGCCCGAGCGCCGGTGCATCGGATAGGTTGGGAGGGTCCGACGCCCCGACTCGACCCCAGGAGCACCGGTGACCACACCACGGCTCGAGGTGGGCCAGCCGGCCCCCGCGTTCACCCTCCCCGACGCCGACGGCACGCCCACGTCGTTGCAGGACCTCCTCGCGGAGCACGGGAAGGTGCTCGTCTACGTCTACCCCGCCGCCATGACGCCGGGGTGCACAACCGAGACCGTGGACTTCGAGAACGCCCTCCAGCAGCTGCGGGACGCGGGCATGGGCGTCGTCGGCGTCTCCCCCGACGCGCCCGAGAAGCTGGCCCGGTTCCGGGACAAGTACGGCATCACGTTCCCGCTCCTGTCCGATCCCGACAAGACGATGCTCACCGAGTGGGGCGCCTTCGGCGAGAAGAAGAACTACGGCAAGACCGTCATGCGAGTGATCCGCTCGACCTTCGTGGTGGAGTCGGACGGCACCATCTCGATGGCCCGGTACAACGTCCGCGCGAAGGGGCACGTGGCGATGGTCGCCAAGCTGCTCGGTGTGGAGCTCCCCGAGCCGCAGCCGGCGGAGGGCTGAACCACCCATGCCGACCGAATCGTCCGAGCGCGCCCACGAGCCGTCACGGGATATCACCGACGAGGCCGTCCAGGACGAACCGAACATCCTCGTCCCCCGCCGCCGACCGATCCAGGAGCGCAGCCGCCGGAAGTTCCAGGCACTCCTGTCGTCGGCCCGGGAAGTGCTGGTCGAGGTCGGCTTCGACTCGTTCACCTGCGAGGAGGTGGCGTCGCGCGCGGGCGTGCCCATCGGGACGCTGTACCAGTTCTTCGCCAACAAGTACGTCCTGGTCTGCGAGCTCGACCGCCAGGACGCGCACGGGGTGATCGAGGAGGTCGAGCGCTTCGCGCAGAAGATCCCCGCGCTGGACTGGCCGGAGCTGCTCAACGACTTCCTCGACCATCTGGCCGACCTGTGGCTCCGGGATCCGTCGCGGCGCGCGGTCTGGCTGGCCACGCAGGCCACTCCCGCCACGCGGGCCACGGCCGCCGTGAACGAGCGCGAGATCGCCCGGATGATCGCCAGCGTCCTCGCGCCGCTCATGCCCGCCACCGAGCGGGAACGCCGCGCGTTCATGGCCGAGGTGTTGGTGCACGTGGCCTACTCGATGCTGAACTTCTCCGTCAGCGCCGGCCCGGTGCCCGGCGGCGAAGCGGGTGACACCGTCGGCTCCGCCGGCGGCGAGGACATGCACGACGCGACCGTCACCGAGCTCAAGCGGATGCTCACCGCCTACCTGTGGCTGGCGGAGAAGGAAGCCCAGGCCGACTGAGGCGGCCCCGCCGCTCCCCCGTCGCCCCGTCCGGCACCGCCGCGCGCCGCGCACCGCGCCGCCACCCGCCCACCGCGGCGCGGCTATCCGCGCGGCGGCCCCTCGAGCACGACGAACGCGATCGCGGAGCCGCCGTCGTGGCTGAGGGAGACGTTCCAGCGCACGTCGTCGCCGAGGGTCGCGGCCACCTGCCGGGCCACCTCTCCCCCGAGACGCACCGTCGGTCGGCCCCACGCGTCGCACACCGTCTCGATCTCGGCCCAGCGCAGCAGGTCGGGCGGGATCGGCGGGGGCGCGCCGTACAGCGCGGCGGACCACGCCTTGATGACGGCCTCCTTCGCGGCCCAGCGGGCGGCGAGGTGGCGCGCCAGTGGGTCCTCGTCGCGGCGAGGCGTCACCGCCCCGGGCGGCGACGACGCCGCGGCGGGAGACGAGGACGCGGGCGACGCTGACGTAGGTGACGACAGTGACGACGACGAGAACCCACCCGCCCGGCCGGCCCCGCGGGCCTCGGCGCGTTCGCGACACTGCCTCCGCTCGGTCGGCGAGAACGCGCGCGTGAGCCGCGTCCCCGGTTCGGCCAGAGACGCGGCGAAGGCGCCGAGGTCGACGATGTCGACCCCGACGCCTCTCACCCCGGTCGTCACCGCCCGGAGCGCTCCGTCCCGGCGACCTCCGCGGCGATCTCCGCGGCGACACCGGCCGACAGCACGCCGTCGGCGTCGACGCGGGCGGCCGGGTCGAGCAGGACCGCGGCCTCGCGCTCCTTGACCTCGTCGCCCGAACCCTCACCGAGGCGACGGGCCTCGGGGCGGGTGTAGAGCGCCTCGCCGCCGTAGATCGCGTCGGTCAGGCGCCGGGCGCCCTCGCGCTCGCGGCGCAGGCCGGCCTCGCGGATGCGCTCGGCCTCGTCCTCGCCGTACGCCGCGGCCACGGCCCGGTGGTAGGCCTCCGGGTGCACCACGGCGATGAGGCCGGAGACGTGGCCGAAGCCCAGCGAGGTGAGCAGACCGGCCTTGAGGGGCAGGTCGCCGCCCAGCTGCAGGGTCTCGCGCAGCCACACCAGGTGCCGGTGGTGGTCCAGGACGTCGTCGACGCAGTCCAGGGAGCGGTTGGGCGGGATGGTGCCCGACCGCAGCATCTGGGTGAGCCCGATGAGCTGGAACGCCGCGGCACCGCCCTTGGCGTGGCCGGTAAGCGTCTTCTGCGACACCACGAACAGCGGGTTGCCCTCGGACCGGCCGATCGCCTCGGCGAGACGCTCGTGCAGGTCCGACTCGTTGGGGTCGTTGGCCTTGGTCGAGGTGTCGTGCTTGCTCACCACGGCCACGTCGTCGGCGGTCAGGCCCAGCTGGGCGAGGCCGCGGGCGAGCGGCGAGCGCTTCCCGCCGCGACCGGCGCCCAGCGCACCCAGCCCGGGGGCCGGGATGGAGGTGTGCGCGCCGTCGGCGTACGAGCCGGCCCAGCCGACCACGCCCAGGACGGGCAGGCCCATGCGGGCCGCGACGTCACCACGGGCGAGCAGGATGGTGCCACCGCCGGCCGACTCGACGAACCCGCCGCGACGGCGGTCGTTGGCCCGGCTGTAGTACCGCTCGTCGATCCCCTTGGCCGCCATGGCCGCGGAGTCGGCGGTGGCGGACATGTCGGCGAAGCCCTGGATGCCCTCGATGGACAGGTCGTCGAACCCGCCGGAGACCACGAACTCGGCCTTGCCGGCGCGGATCTTGTCGAAGCCCTCCTCGACGCTCACCGCGGTGGTGGCGCAGGCCGCCACCGGGTGCACCATCGAGCCGTAGCCGCCGACGTAGGACTGCATGACGTGCGCGGCCACGACGTTGGGCAGCGCCTCCTGCAGCGTGTCGTTGGCGCGGCTGCGGCCGAGGATGCCGTCGATGTACAGCGAGCGCATGCTCGTCATGCCGCCCATGCCGGTGCCCTGCGTGTTGGCGACGTCGGCCGGGTGGACGTGGGCCAGCAGCTCGGCCGGGGTGAACCCCGACGAGATGAAGGCGTCCACGGTGGCCACGAGGTTCCACGCGGCCACCCGGTCGATGCCGGAGACCATGTCCGCGGGGATGCCCCACGCCGTGGGGTCGAACCCGGTCGGGATCTGGCCACCGACCACGCGCGTGAGCATCGTGCGGCGCGGAACGCGGATCTCGGTGCCGGCCTTTCGGGTGACCGTCCACTCCCCGTCCTCGCTCTGCGTGACGACGGTGTTCTCCGGGTCGTCCGAGAGGTAGGCGCGGGCCTGGGCCTCGTCGTCCACGACGAAGGACAGGTCCTCCGGCAGGAACACCGAGGTCAGCTGCGGTGCGGCGTTGTCGAACATCTCGGCGCGGGCGTCATCGGCGTACGTGCGCACGCCCACCCGGGCCAGGACCTCGTCGCGGAACCGCTCGGCGATGTCCGCCTCGTCGATCGCCTCGCCGGTGGCCGTGACGGTCCATCCCGCGCGGGGCGAGTCCTCCCACGTGATCAGGCCCGTCGACCAGGCCAGCTCGACCACGCCGGCGGCGGTGAGGTCGCCGGTGGTCTCCACCTCGAAGCGGGTACGGGCGCTGCCGTAGGGGCCGACCTCGCCGGCGCCCACGATGACGACCATGTCCTCGAGGTCCTGGGTGACCTCACCCCACTCGGGCCGCTCGTCGGCGGCGACCGTCGGCAGCGAGGGCAGCGCGGCGATCGTGCCGGCCGTGTCCTCGGCCGGGGTCGTCGCGGAGGCGGTGGGCCGGTCCGCGGCGAGCGCGGACATGTCCAGGTCGGCCGTGCCTAGCCCGCCCGTGAGGTCCACGGTGACCGGCTTCTCGGCGGCGGCGTCGCGGAACTCCGGTGCGCACCAGCGCAGCAGCTCGGTGGCCATCCCCGCGGTGGACCACGTGGACACGCCCGCGGCCTCGACGGCCTCGACGAGCGGGTCGTTGTGGCCCATGAGGCCGGTGCCCCGGACCCACCCGATGATCGCGTGGACGAACGTCACCCGCTGCGACCAGGCCTTCTCCGAACCCCACTTGGCGATCATGGCGTCGAGGGCGGCCTTGGCCTCGCCGTAGGCGCCGTCGCCGCCGAAGATGCCGCGGTTGGGCGAGCCCGGCAGGACCACGTGCAGGCGGGAGTCGACGTCGGTGTCCGCGCCGATCGCGCCGAGCCCGGCGACGAGCTTCTCCACGCTCCAGAGGAGGACGCGCATCTCCGTCTCGGCCCGCGGGCCGGCGTCGGCCATCGAGCCCTGGACGCGCGGCGCGGCGAACGGGAACAGCAGCGTCGGCGTGAGCGCCGGCTTGAGCACGGTGGTCTGGCCACCGGCCGACTCCGAGTGCTCCGAGCCGACCCACTCGACCAGCGCGTCGACGTCCGAGTAGGAGGTCATGTTGGCGGGCAGGACCCACAGCGCCGCGCCACCGCGGGCGTTGGAGCGGTAGAGGTCCTTGAAGAACGCCAGCTTGCCCTGGTCGAGGCTCGAGGTGGTGGCCACCACGGTGGCGCCACCGGCCAGGAGGCGGCCGGTGACCGCCGCGGCGATGGAGCCCTTTCCGGCGCCGGTGACGACGGCGACGTCGTCCGCGTACTCGCCGACAAACTCCTCCGCCGCGGCCTCCGAGATCTGCCGGAAGGCCGTGGCCAGGGCGTCGCGGCGGGCATCGGTCGCCCGGGCCGCCCACCAGCGGGCCTGCTCGGCGACGATCTCGCCCGCGCCGCGGAAGGCCTCCGCGGCGTCGGCCGGCACGTCCGAGGCGGTCCACAGGCGGGCCAGGTCCTCGCGGGCCGAGGCCCAGCGGTCGTCCAGCAGGACGGCGCGGTTGGCGTCGAAGGCCGGGGCCACCACGCGGCGCCAGTCGGAGCCCAGCTCGGCGGCCACGAGGTCGGCGAGCTCGGAATCCGGATCGGCGTCGGCCAGCAGGTCGACGGCCTCCGGCTCGAGGTGCCCGAGCCGGGTGAGCAGGCCGCGCGCGGCCTCCGCCAGGACGCCGTCGCGGCCGGTGAGCTCGTCGGCGAACTCGGTCAGCGCGGCGGAGTCGACGACCCCGCCTCCGCCGGCGCCCGAGGAGGGCATGGCCACGGACACACCGTGGGCGGCGCCGACCGCCTGCACGGCCGCGTCGATGAGCGCGTCCAGGCCGGCGACGTCCTTGACGCCCGAGGCGTCGAGGGTCGCGAGGTCGCCACCGCGGATCGAGGCGCCGTCGCGGGTGCCCAGCGCGATCTCGGCGGTCACGTGGTGGGCCCAGCCGGCGCCGAGCTCCCACGCGCCGGTCACGCGCTCGGTGATGTACGCCGGGCGCTTGCCGCTGCGGCCCAGGACCGCGCGCAGGGCCTCCCCGACCGCGTCCGACAGGACGGGGCCGAAGGGGGCGTAGCCGCGGGCCAGGCGCGAGACCTGGTCGGCCAGGGTCGGGAAGTCCGCCTCGGCGGCGCCGTCGATGGCGCCCAGGCTCAGCTCGGTGCCCAGGTCGAGCAGCAGCTGGTTCCGGCGCGAGGACACGCCGTCGCACAGCGTCTCGATGGAGTCGCCGGCGGCGATCTGCTCGGGGCGGACCTTGGTGCGCAGCGCCACCAGCATGCGGGTGGCGGCGGGTGCGCCGAACTCCAGGTCGTCCGGGCGGGGAGCGCCGGGGGCGGCGGCAGGCGCAGCTGCCGGTTCGGATCGGTCCGCACCGGCCGTGCCGGGGGTGTTGACGGCCGGTGCGGGGTCTGTGGGGGCCGCCTGACCGGCGGCCGGGGTGGAGGCGGAACCGGTGCCGGTGTCCGTCTCGTCGTCGTCGACCTCCACGCTGGGCGGCAGGGTGCCGTACAGCGTCGCCGAGTCGCGCTCGACGTTGATCACCTGGGCGCGCGGCCCGCGGTGGGTGGGCAGGTCGAGGGTCTTGGAGGCGAGGTTCGCGACGGTCGGGGCGTTGGCCACACCGACCTCGATGAACTGCTCGACGCCGAGTCCGCCACGCTCGATCGGCGTGAACAGCAGCTCCTGCGTCTCGATCCAGCGGACCGGGCTCGCGAACTGCCAGGCCAGCAGCTCGACGAGCAGCAGGCGGCCCAGTCGCGTGGGCGTGGCGGCCCAGGCGTCCCAGTTCGCGAGGACGTCGTCCAGGGCCTCCGCCGGCACGAGGTCGGCGATCTCCTGCACGAAGTCGCGCTCGAGGCTGAACAGGCGCGGCACGAGGTTCGGGATGTAGCGGCCGACGAGCACCGAGATGTCCACGTCCTCGGGGATCAGCGCGTCGAGGGTGGCCCGGAAGTCCGGGACGCCGCCGCGCAGCACCGTGGAGTGGAACGGCACGTCGATGCCGGGCACCAGGATGAAGGCGTTCTTGCCGCCCGAGCGCTCGAGCTCCCGGTTCACCGCCTTCTCCAGCGCGGCGCAGCCGGCGACCGTGCCGGCCAGCGCGTACTGCGAGCCCGCCAGATTGTAGTTGACGATCTCGATGAACTCGCCGGACTCGCGGGCCACGTCGGCGACCCACTGCGCGATGTCCTCGTCCGAGATGCCCATCTGCGACGGGCGGATGGCGGCCATGCGGTAGTCCGACCGCCCCTGCGCGTCACGCGGGACCAGCTGGTGCATGGTCGAGCCACGCTGGAACACGATCTCCAGCAGCGGCTCGAGCTCGAGCACGCCGGAGATGGCGGCCAGGGCGTCGTACTCGCCGATCGAGTGGCCGGCGAAGTAGGCGCCGTCGACGAGCAGGCCGTCGGCCTCGAGTTCGGCGCGCTGGGCGACCGCGAGGCACGCCATCGCGACCTGGGTGAACTGGGTCAGGTAGAGCACGCCGTCGGGATGCCGGTGGACCTCGCCGCGGACGGTGACCTCGGTCGGGTTGTCGCGGACGAGCGCCAGGATCGAGAAGCCCAGGGCCTCACGGGTGTGCTTGTCGGCGCGGTCCCAGATCTCGCGGGCGGCGGGGCAGCGGGTGCGCCCCTCCATGCCCATCCCCTTTGCCTGGATGCCCTGTCCGGGGAACGCGTAGACGGTGCGCGGGGCCTCGGTGAGCGCGGTCGCGGCCATGACGGTGGCGCCGTCGACCGTGCACGTGACCTCGAGGACCTGGCCGCCGGCGTGGCGGCCGGTCTGCACGGCGCGGACGGTGATGTGGTCGCCCGGGCGGACCGGCGCGAGCATGCGGGCGGTCCAGCCGGCGATCCGCAGCGCGGGGGTCTTGCCGTCCGAGGCCTGCACGGCGTGCTGCGCGGCGGCCGAGAGCCACATGCCGTGGACGATCACGCCGCCCAGCCCGGCCAACTCGGCCGCGGTGTCGGAGACGTGGATCGGGTTGTGGTCGCCGGAGACCAGCGCGAACGCGGTCATGTCGTGCGGGGCCGTGAGCGTGGCGGACACGCGCTGCTGGCGCGTGGTCTCCGCGGGCTCGACGACGCCACCGGACGGGGTGACCAGCGCGCCACCGGCCGGGCGGGGATCGCCGACCTCGGCGCCGCCGGTGCGGCCACGGATGGCGAAGCGCTCCGACAGGGTGCACAGCGGGGTGCGGGAGCCGTCACGCGCCTCCGTGGCCACCTCGACCGACACCTCGACGACGCGGCCGAGGTCGGTGTCGCGGACACCGCCGGACCGGGCGACGACGACGAGGTCGGTCGTCTCCTGCGGCAGCGCCGCGTGCATGCGGACGCCGTGGTCCAGGTGGACCAGATCGAGCAGCCCCTCGACGACCGTGCCGGTGCCGCGCGGGCGACGCGTCTGGCCGAGCACGGCGAAGACGGTCGGCCAGGCGGCGCCCACGAGGGCGTCCGGGACGCCGACGGACGGCACGAGCGAGGTGGGCAGGCTGCCGGCGGTGACGCCCGTGTGGTCCGTGGCCAGGGTCGGCTCGAACGTGAACCGCGCGGTGGCGACGCCGTCGGTGACCTCGGGCAGCGCGTCGATCCGGGTGCCGCCCGCTCCTCCGCGGCCGACGCCGGCGGCGGTGGCCAGCAGGGTGCGCATGGCGGACTCCGCGGCGTCATCGGTGACGACGGGCGCGGCACCGGTGGCCACGGCGTCGCCCACGGTGAGGGTGATGGTCATCTCGGCCGGGCCGATCGGCAGCGTCAGGTCGACCGTCTGCCCGTCCGTGTCCGGGGTGAGGACGGCGCCGGAGACCGGGTGGCGACCGATGCCGTCGGCGTCGATCTCCCACGCTTGCAGGACGCCCAGGCGGTGGACGGGGTTCACGACGAGCCGGCCGGCCCAGGTGACGTCGGGGCTGTTGAGCACGTCGGCGACGGGGCCGGTGGCGGTGGTGACGACGCCGCGGCGGCGGCTCGACACGGCCTCGGTGGCGGGGAGGTAGCCACGGACCCGGTCCGCGGTGGCGGCCTCGAAACGGTCGAGGAGCTCACCGACCGGCTCGTCGACGCGGGTGATGCCGGCCACGGCGGTGGTCCCGGGGATCACGCACACGGCGTCGGCGTCGTAGCGCGGGTCGTGGGCCTGCCACAGCGAGTCCGAACGCCACCAGCGGCGGACGTCGGCGTCGACGACGGGGACGAACGGCACGGGCTTGCCGGGCATGCGACAGATGTCGAGGAACTCGGCGGCGTCGGCCGGGTGCAGCACGGCGCTCGCGAGCTCGGGGTAGCGGGCGGCGAGGGCGTCGATCACCTCGGCCGGGCGCTCCATGGACTCCACGCGCGGGTACGCGGAGCGGATGCGGCCGCTGTCGGCGGCGTCGAGGCGGGCCTCGGTGCGCTGGACCATGCGGTGGAAGCGCTCGCGGATGGTCGGGTCGAGCCACACGGAACGGGTGCCGTCGGCGACGGCGGCGGCGAAGTCGCCACCCACGTCGAACGAGTCGTCGCCCCCGGCGACCGACCCGCCGGCGCCGGCGCCGGACGCGAGCGAGAGCTCGACGAAGCGACGCAGCCACTGCTCGTAGGTCATGGAGTCGAGGTCGCCGAAGTAGGGCTTGGCGGTGCCGTTGATGGCCGCGATGATCTCGTCGCGGCGGGCGGCCACGGCCTCGGCGTCGCCGGCCACCTCGTCGAGGAGGCGTCCGGTGCGCGCGGCGGTGTTGTCGATCTCGTGGATGTCCGCGCCGAGCTGGCTACGGCCGGAGGCCATGCCTCCCTCGGCCTGGCCCGCGCCCACCCAGGCGTCGACGCCGGTGGTGTCCACGAGCAGCTGCTTGACCTGGGGGCTGGTGGTGGCCTCGAGGGTCGCCATGGCGGCGGTGCCCACGAGGATGCCGTCGACCGGCATGGCCGGGTAGCCGTGAGCATTGGCCCACGAGCCGGTGAGGTAGTCGGCGGCCCGCTCGGGGGTGCCGATGCCGCCGCCGACGCACAGGACGACGTTGGGGCGCTCGCGCAGCTCGCCGTAGGTCGACAGCAGGAGGGCGTCGAGGTCCTCCCACGAGTGGTGGCCGCCGGCGCGCCCTCCCTCGACCTGGACGATGACGGGCATGTGCGGGACCTCGGCGGCGATCCGCACGACCTGGCGGATCTGCGCGACGGTGCCGGGCTTGAAGCTGACGTACCGCAGGCCCGCCTCGGTCAGCTCCTCGATGAGGGCCACCGACTCGTCGAGCTCGGGGATCCCCGCGGTGACGATCACGCCGTCGAAGGGGATGCCCGCGGCCCGAGCCCGCTGGACGAGGCGCTTGCCGCCGACCTGCATCTTCCACAGGTACGGGTCGAGGAACAGGGAGTTGAACTGGGCGCTGCGGCCGGGCTCGAGCAACTCGGCCAGACGGCGGGTGTTCTCGGCGAAGATCGCCTCGGAGACCTGACCGCCGCCGGCGAGCTCGGCCCAGTGGCCGGCGTTGGCCGCCGC
Organism: Dietzia maris; assembly: GCF_036287335.1. Taxonomy (NCBI): domain Bacteria; kingdom Bacillati; phylum Actinomycetota; class Actinomycetes; order Mycobacteriales; family Dietziaceae; genus Dietzia; species Dietzia maris. The sequence continues at coordinate 1,149,925 of NZ_CP143053.1, read as the reverse complement.
CGCGACGATCTGCGGGTCCACGGTGGTGGGCGTCATGCCGGCCAGCAGGATCGGCGAGCGCCCGGTGAGGCGGGTGAACGACGTCTCCACGTGGACGCTGCCGTCGGGCAGCGTGATGAGCTGCGGCTGGAACGCCGTCCACGGCCGCTCGATGGGCGGCGTGGCGCCCGGGGTGAACAGGTTGCGCAGGCCCCCGCGGGTGGCCGCGGCGACCACGCCGACGCCCTGACCGCGGACCACGGACCGGTTGAGGCGGGTCAGCGCCTCGCCGGGGCCCATGTCGAGGACCCACTGGGCACCGGAGTGCAGGGCCTCGGCCATCTCCTCGACCCAGTCGACCGGCTCGATGAAGACCTGGCGCGCCAGGTGGACGGCGCGCTCGACGTCCAGATCGCAGGCGCGGGCCCAGCGGGAGACGATCTCGACCGCCGGCGCCATCGCCGGGTGGTGGAATCCGACCTCCACGTCGAGCGGGTCGAAGACGGGGGCGAAGACCTCGCCGCCGGTGAGCTTTGCCTCGCGACGACGACGCGACTCGGCCTCGAGGTCGGCGCAGTGACGACGCAGGTCCTCGAGGTCGTCCGGTCGGCCGACCACGACGTGGCGGCGCTGCGCGTTGCGGATGGAGACCGACGGGCGGATCGACGCGTCGACGTCCGAGAACAGCTCGTCGACCAGCGATCGCAGGGCCTCGCCGTCGATCCCGGACACCCCGACCATGGGGCTGGCCTGGCCACGGCGGAACAGACCCACGCGCCGCCCGACCAGGGTGGCGGCGGCGCCGATGAGCTCGGCGACGGCCAGCAGCCGGTCGTCGATGGACCCGAAGGTCTCCACCGACTCCACGGCCAGCACGCCCTGGGAGTGTCCGACCACGGCCGCCGGGGCGGTGTCGTTGACGTCGAAGCCCTCGGCCGCGAGGGCGCGCAGTGCACCCATCTGGGTGAGCAGGACCGCGGGGAGGGAGACCGCGGCGGCCGACAGGGAGGCGTCGTCGGGCAGGTCAGCCGCGTCCTCGTCCTCGCCGGTGGTGGTGTTGGCCCACTCGATGGGCCGGAAGCCGTGGGTCCGCACGACCGCGATCTCGTCATGGACGGGCTCGGTGAGGGCGACGGAGGCGTCGACGAGGTCCTGGAGCTCCGGCCCGATCCCCGTGCCGTCGATGAGATCGCTGAGCGCGTCGCGCCAGGCGATCCCCTGCCCGCCGAAGGCGAGCGCATAGGCCGTACCCTCACGGAGTTCGTCCGCGAGGGCGCGGGCGGCGCTACGGGCCGCGAACCCGGTCTCGATCGGGCGGGGGGTGAGGTCGCGGTCGTCGATCGTCACGTGTGGAACTCCTTGGCACTGCGTCAGGGACATCGCCGGAATCGGTGACCGGTTTCGGCGCAGCGCACAGATTGCCACACAAAGTTGAGGGGCCCCTCAGATTGCGGGGGTACGACCGACCGAATCGCGGGTCAGCCGTCGGTCGGCGGCGGTGATGCCCGCCACAAAAAGACATGACGCGCGCCTCATATCTACAGGTGAGGCCACCCTCAGGTTCTGCGTTTGCGCGGTTATCGAATTGTTACATCTTTTCAGGGACTCTCGGGCTACCAGGGCGTGTCGTCCAGCCCATACGGGTGTGCTGCCGACGCGCCCGCGACCCGGTACGGGACGACGCGTCGCCACTGCCGTGCCGCGATCAGGCGCCGCAGCGCAGCTCCTCCATGGCCCGCGCGTCCAACCCTTCGGCAGCGCACAGATCGGCGGCCAACCGGCGCGGCCCGGACGACCACTCGACGTGGGCGGCCCGCGCGGCCCGCCCGAACGACACGGTGACCAGGCCACCGATACCGGGCGTCTCGTCCGGCGCGAGCGCCCCCTCCCCCACCCGGTCGATCGCCACGACCTCGGCGACGGTCGCTGCCCCGGGCGCGGGGATCAGCCGCAGCTGCACGAGGTGACCGTCGAACGCCCCCATCCAAACGGCGAACGTACCGGTGCCGTCCGGCCGGAGCTCAAGCGTGCGCCCGTGCGAGAACCACCGGCCGGTCTCGCGCACGACGTCCGTGGGCGTCAGGACGGCCGGGGGCGGTACGGACGCGGCCACCGGTTCGACGGGCGCCACCACGGTCGGAACCGCCGGCCCGCCCGGCGCGAGCGTCCGCGGGGAGGCGGCGACGAAGCCCGCGCCGGCGGTGAGCGTCACGAGCGCCGCGGCGACGAGCAGCCGATTCGCGGTCCGCCCTCCTAATTGGTGCCTCATGGGATTACCCTAATCACACCAGCCACGTGACCGAGTACCCGACTTGCGTCGATTCGATCACCAAATGGCAACCGTCCGACTAGAAGTAGGGGACTCGGAGCACGGCTCAGACCTGAACCCGCCCGCTCCCCCGCTGAGGAGGAATCCATGTCCACACCCGCCGCCACGGGCGGTACCAGGAGACGCGAGGCCTTCTCGGGGCGCTCCGTCTTCGTGTTCGCCGCCATCGGCTCCGCCGTCGGCCTCGGCAACATCTGGCGTTTCCCCTTCGTCGCCTACGACAACGGCGGCGGCGCGTTCCTCATCCCGTATCTGGTCGCGCTGCTCTCCGCCGGTATCCCCCTGCTGTTCTTCGACTACGCCATCGGCCACCGGTTCCGCGGCTCCGCTCCCCTGAGTTTCCGCCGCATGAACCGTTTCGCCGAGCCGATCGGTTGGATCCAGGTGTTGGTGTCCTTCGTGATCGCCGTCTACTACGCGGTGATCCTCGCGTGGGCGGCCTGCTACGCCTGGTTCTCCGTCGACGGCCGCTGGGGCGAGACCTATGAGGAAACCGCCACCTTCTTCTCGGAGGACTTCCTCCGCGCCGGGTCCGGCTTCGGCCTGGACTTCGTGCCGCTCATCACGGGCGTGTTGGTCGTTGTATGGCTGTTCACTCTCGGCGTCCTCATCGCGGGAGTTCAGAAGGGCATCGGCCGGACCGCTCAGATCTTCATCCCGCTGTTGATCGTCTTGTTCGCGGCCCTGGTCATCCGGTCCCTGTTCCTCGAGGGGGCCGCCGACGGCCTCAACAACTTCTTCACGCCCGACTGGGGCGTGCTGACCGACCCCGGTGTGTGGATCGCCGCCTACGGGCAGATCTTCTTCTCCCTGTCGGTGGGCTTCGGCATCATGCTGACCTACTCGTCGTACCTCAAGCGCCGGTCGAACCTCACCAGCTCGGGTCTCGTGGTGGGCTTCTCCAACTCCGCGTTCGAGGTCCTGGCCGGTATCGGCGTCTTCGCCACCCTCGGCTTCCTGGTCTCCTCCGCCGCGGGTGCGGGTTGGGACGATGTCAGCGGCGGGCCGGGCCTGGCGTTCATCGCCTTCCCCGCGCTCATCTCACAGATGCCCGGCGGGCCCATCTGGGGCGTCGTGTTCTTCGCGTGCCTCATCCTCGCCGGCCTCACGTCGATGATCTCGATCGTCGAGGTGGTCATCTCCTCCTTCCAGGATAAGGTCGGCGTCTCCCGCACCACCGCAACGTTGGCGATCGGCGGCCCGATGGCCATCGTGTCGATCCTGCTCATGCCCACCGAGACGGGCCTGCAGAACCTCGACATCCTGGACAAGTTCGCCAACAGCATCGGCATCGTGGGCATCGCGCTCATCGCCCTCATCGTGGTGATGTTCGCGCTGCGCCTGGGTCCCACCCTGCGCGACCACCTCAACTCGGTCTCTTCGTTCAAGGTCGGCCCCATCTGGATCGTGTGCATGGCGGTCGTCACCCCGCTCGTCTTGGCGTACGCGCTGTTCGGCGAGATCCGCAGCCTGGTCTCGGAGCCGTACGAGGGCTACGACGCCGCCGTACTCGGCGTCTGGGGCTGGGGCATGATCGCCGCGATCCTGGTGCTGTCGGTGATCCTGTCCCTGCTGCCCTGGCGCGGGGCCCGTCACCTCGACGGCCCGCCGGCGACGGACGACGATCCAAGCGACGCCTTCTACGAGGACCAGTTCGACGCGTCGGGCTCCCCCGTCCGGGCCGACGCGGCCAGCGCGACCCGCACGGCCGGCACCGGTACGCGCGGCAACCGTACCGAGACCACCCGAAACGAGGGCTGAACCATGGACACCGCAGCGATCATCATGATGGTGCTGTTCCTGCTCGTCATCTGGGGAGGCCTGGCACTGAGCATCGCGCACTTCGTCCGGCAGCCCGACGACATGACGGAGGAGAACGCCGCGCGCACGGCGCGGAAGGTCTGACTCCCGGTCATCGACCGTAGGCCCCGGTTCCACAGCGGAACCGGGGCCTACGTCGTCCCGGGGTTCCCCTCGACCGGGCCGTCCGAGCCCGCCTCGTACTCCTCCATTGGGACCGCGCCGGACTCCCAGGCCTCGATCACCGGGGTGAGGATCCGCCAGCACTCCTCGGCGACGTCGCCGCGGACGGTGAGGAGCCGGTCCCCGTCGAGGATCCGCCCGAGGACCTCCCCGTACGGGAGCAGGTCGCTGTCGCCGAGCTCGGTGTCGAGGCGGGAGTCCTCGAGCGCGAGACTGTCGCCGGAGGCGCTGGTCGCCAGGTCGAGTGCCACCCGGCCGGGCGCGATGCCCATCGTGAGCCGGCTCGGCGGGGCCCCGCCCGCGAACGCCTCCGGAACGTGTGGCGGCGGCCGGAACGTCACCGTCACCCGCATCGAGTCCTCACCCAGTGCCTTGCCTGACCGGAGCCGCACGGGCACTCCCGCCCAGCGCTGGTTCCGGACCTCGAGCACCACCTCGGCGAGCGTCTCGGTCCCCCGCGACGGATCGACGCCCTCCTCGTCGGTGTAGGCGACGACGTCACGGCCGCCCGCCCTGCCGGCCGTGTAGCGGGCGCGACGAGAGCACGCGGACGGGTCGTCCCGCCACACGTGGGTGGACCGGAGGGTGGTGGCGAGCAGGTCGTGCAGTTCGGTGGCGTCGAGTCGCGCGGGCGCCTCCATGGTGACCAGCGCCGTCATGAGCAACAGGTGCGACTGGAGCATGTCGACCAGCGCACCGGTCGAGTCGTAGTAGCCGGCACGGCCCTCAAGGGCGAGGGTCTCGTCGGCCACGACGTCGATGCGCTCGACGTGCTCGGCTGTCCACACGGGTTCCAGGACCCGGTTACCGAACCGCATTCCGAGGATGTTGAGGACGTTCGCGTCGCCGAGGAAGTGGTCGACGCGGTGGACGCGGTCCTCCGGGACGAGGTCGAGGAGCAGCGCGTTGAGGTCGCGGGCCGAGGCGAGGTCGGTGCCGAACGGCTTCTCGACCGCGAACCGTACGTCGTCGCGGAGTGGGCGGCCGCGCAGTCCCTCGCACGCCGTGGCGGTGACGGCCGGGGGCAGGGCGAAGTACAGCACCATCGGGCCGTCGAGCCCGTCGATGAAGTCGGCGAACGCGTCGGCGTCCGTGACGTCCAGGGCGACGAAGCGAGTCGTCGCCGCGATCCGGTCGGCCTGGTCCGGTCCGCAGCCGCCCTCGCGCAGCGCTGACCGGACGAGTCCGCGCCACTCGTCGTCGTCCATACCGGATCGGCCGGAGCCGACGACGGTGACGTCCCGCCCGGGGTCGCGCGCCAGGAGCGAACCCAGGCCGGGGAGCAGGAGGCGCTCGGTGAGATCACCCCCGGCCCCCAGGATCGCCAGGGTGGGGCGGTCGTTCTGTGACGTGGTGGTCGGCATGCGGTCGGGCCTCCGGGCGGGTCGTCGCCCGGCGGCTCGGTCCGGGCACTACTCGGCTGCTCGCCCGACGCTACCCGCGCGATCGTCCACCGGCCGGGCGCGACGCCAGTAGCCTCGGCGGCATGGACAGCGAGTCGAGCGACACGGCACCCGTCGAGGTGCGCCACCTGGTGCAGCAGTGGAAGCGCCTCGACGAGGTGCTGGCAGGTCTGAAGAAGGACGACTGGACGGCGGCGACCGCGCTGCCGGGATGGACCGTGCGCGACATCGTGGCGCACATCGCCGGCACCGAGCACATGCTCGCCGGCGAGCCGGTCCCGGACATCGAGTTGCCGGAGTCGGCGCGCGAGCACGTCCGCAACCCGATCGGCGAGCTCAACGAGAAGTTCGTCCAGGAGGCCCGGTCGCTCGCGGTCGAGGACGCGTTCGCCGATTTCCGGGAGGTCGTCGCCGAGCGCACGGAACAGCTCGCGGAGCTGTCCGCCGCGGACCTCGAGGCGGAGACGGACTCCCCCGTCGGTCGCGTGCCGTACCGCCGCTTCATGGGGGTGCGGGTCTTCGACTGCTGGGTCCACGAGGACGACATCCGGCAGGCGCTCGGCATGAAGCACCATCTCGGCGGTGACACCGGGCGGTTCGCCGTCGAGGAGATCGTGCGGGCCCTGCCGCGCATCGTCGGGAAGGGCGCCGGCGCCCCCGACGGGTCGCGTGTCCGGTTCCGCGTCGTCGGTGAGGACGACGCGGATCTGCCGCTGGCCACCGACGTCGTCGTCGACGGACGCGCGCGGCTCGCCGACGTGGACGACGCCGCGCGGCCCACCGTCGAGCTGGTCTTCGACACGGCGACCTTCGTGCGCGCGACGACCGGCCGCATCACCGCCGAGCCGGGTCACGGCGTGGAGGTCACCGGGGACGAGGATCTCGGCCGGGCGATCCTCGGATCGTTGGCCTTCACCATCTGAGCCCTCGGGAGGTGGTGACGACGACGAGGAGCTCGGCAGCCGACGAGCCGGGGCACGCGCCCGGTCCGCACATCGTCGTCATGGGGGTCTCCGGCGCCGGGAAGTCGACGGTCGCCCGGGCTATCGCCGAACGGGCGGGTGCGGAGCTGGTGGATGCCGACGACCTGCATCCCCCTCGCAACATCCGGAAGCTGGCGGCCGGGGAACCCCTCGCCGACGACGACCGCTGGCCGTGGCTGGAGGCGGTCCGCGACCGCATGAGGGACCACGACCACCCGCGCGGGTCGGAGGCGCCGGGGCCCGACCGCGGCCTCGTCGTCGCGTGCTCGGCGCTGCGCCGCGCCTATCGCGATGTGTTGCGCGACGTTCGCCGCCCGGTGTTCTTCGTCGAGCTCGGCACCGATCCGGAACTCATCGCCGCCCGTCTCGCCGCCCGCCGCGGCCACTTCGCATCCGATCGGATCCTTGAGTCGCAGGTGCTCACGCTGGAGCCGCTCGCGGCCGACGAGTACGGGATGCTCTGCCCGATCTCGCGGCCGGCGGACGAGATCGCCGAGGACGTGCTGGCCGCGCTGTCGGGATGAGGCGGCGGTCAGCCGGGCTCGGCCGCCGTCAGCCCCGGTGCTGCCGCGCCCACCCCGGGACGTCCTCGAGGACGGATCCGTCGCCCAGCGACGACCCGGTGATGACACTCATGCTGCCGTCGTTCTCGAGGATGACGGCCGCGACGTCGCCCAGGTCGCCGACGCCGGAGGAGCGGATGGTCTGGCGGATGTCGGCGTGGGTGAGGCGGTGGCGGGCGATCTGGTCGTCGAGGAAGACGCCGTCGCGCACGAGCAGCGTCGGGTCGGCGGTGAGGACGGCCCGCCCGGCCCGCGACCTCCTCAGCCGCGAGACGGCGTACTGCAGGACGACGAGCAACGCCATCGCGATCGCGCCCTCGGTCCAGGACACGTCGGAGCTGAGGATGATGGTCGCGAGCGTGGAACCGAGCGCGACGGTGACGACGAAGTCGAAGGCGTTGAGCTGCGTCAGGGTGCGCTTGCCGAATACCCGCACCACCAGCACGAGGAACGCGTAGGCGGCGGCGCCGACGAGCAGGACGCGGAGAACGTCAGGCCAGTTGTCGAACCACATGCCCGCACCGTACCGACGAGCCGGCGCCGACGAGCCCCCGTGCCGACGAGCCCCCGTGCTGGCGGCCCGGGCTACCTCTCCGCCATCGGGGTGGCGAAGTGCTGGACGTAGAGATGCGCCTCCGGCAGGCCCTGGTAGGCGGCGGTCCGCATGCAGACACCCACGCGGGTGAAGTCCGGGTCGAGGATGTTCTCCCTGTGGCCCGGGCTCTGCATCCACTGGGCGACCGGGTCGGGCCCGCCGGTGGACGAATAGAAGAGGTTCTCCGCTGCCCTGTGGTAATCGACGCCGGCCTCGCGGATGAACGTGCCCGGGCCGCCGCTGCCGTCAGGCGCGTGATGCGCCCAGTAGTCCCTCGCGATCATGTCGTCGGCCTTCGCACAGGCACTGTCGCGGAGCTTCTCGCTCGCGTCCAGTGCCGGGAGCCCGTTCTCGCTGCGCTGCGCGTTCGTCCGCTCCTCCACCGGGGACGGTTCCGCCGGAGGCTCGAGCGGCGCCGCGCCACGGGGGTCCGTCCACGGGAGTCCCCCGTTCACCGCGAGATCCGACTCCGCGCAGCCACTCATCACCGACGCCACCAGGATCACCGACGCGACCGCCGCCCTCGCGACTGTCCGGTTGCTCATCCTCATCACCCGACATCCTGATCACCCGGTCCGAGTGGAGAGACCTGTGCGCCCGGGGAGACTTGAACTCCCACGTCCGTAGACACTGGAACCTAAATCCAGCGCGTCTGCCAATTCCGCCACGGGCGCGTCACCCGGGGGTACCGGGCGAGATGAGCTTACCGCGTGGTCAGCGGTACCGTGGAGGCGTGTCCGACACCCTGAGTTCCCGAGCGACCGGAGACGAGGCCGCGTCCGCGGATCCGGCGCCGTCCTCGGTCAAGCACCGTCCGGCGTGGATCGCGTTCGTCGTCCTCGGCGCGATCGTGTGCATCGGGATGGGCCTGTGGCAGCTCGCCCGCTACCAGGAGGCCAGCGGCACCGTCCAGAACCTCGGGTACACGTTCATGTGGCCGTTCCTCGGGGGCTTCCTCATCTACGCGTACCTCAAGTACGTCCGGATGGAGGCCGCCGAGGACGACTGGGCCTCCGCCTCGGACAGTGCCGTCGGTGCGCGGGGTACCGAGGACGATGACGACGACGAGGCCGACCCCCGCGCGGCGGACCTGCCGGCCGCCGGGAAGAACGGGTCGGGCCGGGACCGCTTCGGCGTCCTGACGGAGATCCCCTCCGACCTGCTCCCGACCCGTCGTCCCGCCGCGGACGCCCGGGCCCGTGACGAGGGCCTGGACGCGTACAACGCCTATCTCGCCGAGCTGGCCCGGAAGGATCGGGCGGCCGGCGGCAACCACCAGGAGAGATCCGCTTCATGACCGCCGCAACCACGCCGCAGACCGACAACCGCAGGCCGGACCCGGGTGGGAAGGTCGCCGGTGCGCTCAAGCGTTACCGCGTGCTCGCCTGGATCACCGGTGTGTGGCTGCTCGTGCTCACCGTGGAGATGATCTACAAGTACCTCATCCTGGCCGACTCCTCGGACGCGCCCGAGTGGTTCACCTACATCGGTCAGGCGCACGGCGTCTTCTACATCCTGTACCTGTTCATGACCCTGGATCTGGCGATCAAGGCCCGCTGGCCCGCGACGCGCACGCTGCTCACCGCGCTTGCAGGGACGATCCCGTTCCTGTCGTTCTGGTTCGAGCACAAGCGGACCCGCGACGTCCACGCCGAGTACGCGATCTGACCCCGCTCAGCCCTCGGCGCGCGCGGCGAGCACCCGCAGCGCCGGCGCCAGCGCACGCAGCGCCCGGCCGCGGTGCGAGGCGGCGTCCTTCTCCTGCGGGCTGAGCTCGGCCGCCGACCGGTCGGAGCCCTCGGGCAGGAACAGCGGGTCGTAGCCGAACCCGCCCTCCCCGCGCGGCTCGCGGAGCACGCGTCCGGGCCAGCGACCCTCCTGCACGACCTCACCCTGCAGGCCCTCGTCGGTGCCCTCCCCGTGCACCCGCGGGTCCCGTGCGGCCCGGGCGACTCCGGGCACGCCCGGCCCGACCAGCGCGCACGCCGAGACGAACGCCGCGCCCCGCCGCTCGTCCGGGACGTCCGACAGCTGGGCGAGCAGCAGGGCGTTGTTCGCGGCGTCGTCGCCGTGACGGCCGGCCCAGCGCGCCGAGAGCACGCCCGGCATCCCGTTGAGCGCGTCCACGGCCAGGCCCGAGTCGTCCGCCAGGCACGGCAGCCCGGTCGCCAGCGCCCCGGCGCGCGCCTTGATCAGGGCGTTCTCGGCGAACGTGGCGCCGGTCTCGGGCTCCTCCGGGAACTCCGGCACCTCGTCCAGCCCCACCGGCTCGATGCCGAGGACCCCCTCGGACTCGAGCACCCGGCGCAGCTCGGTCAGCTTCTTGGCGTTGCGGCTGGCGACCAGCAGACGGACGGCCACGGCTACCGCCCCCGGTTCCGCGCGGCGGGCGGGCTGGGCAGCTCGCCCGGGTACGGCGCGGCGAGCGCCTCGCGCTGCAGCGCGAACAGTCGCTCGCAGCCGGCCTGCGCCGAGTCGAGCATCGCGTCCAGCACGTCGCGGCCGAACGCGGCGCCCTCGGCCGTGCCCTGTACCTCGATGAGCTTGCCGCCGTCCGTGCACACCACGTTCATGTCCACCTCGGCGCGCGAATCCTCCTCGTACGGCAGGTCGCACAGCACGTGTCCGTCGACCACGCCGACGCTCACCGCGGCGACCGCCCCGGTGAGCGGGTTACCGGTGACCGCGCCGGAGGACTGCAGCCACGTGATCGCGTCGGCCAGCGCCACGTACGCACCGGTGATCGCCGCGGTGCGCGTGCCGCCGTCGGCCTGGAGCACGTCGCAGTCCAGCGCGATGGTGTTCTCCCCCAGCGCGGACAGGTCGATGCACGCGCGCAGCGAGCGGCCGACGAGGCGGCTGATCTCGTGGGTGCGACCACCGACCTTGCCGCGCACGGACTCGCGGCCCGACCGCTCGTGGGTCGCCGCCGGCAGCATCGCGTACTCGGCCGTCAGCCAGCCCAGCCCCGATCCCTTACGCCAGCGCGGCACGCCCTCGGTGACGCTGGCCGTGCACATGACGCGGGTCTGCCCGAAGGTGACGAGCACCGACCCCGCCGGATGCGAGGTGAAACCCCGCGTGATGGTCACGTCGCGCAGCTCGTCGACGCCGCGCCCGTCTGCCCTGCTGAAGTCTGAAGAGGTCACGACCGCCGATCCTAGCGGGCGCTCCCCTGGGCGGTGATCCGCAGATCTAGACGGTGATCCGCAGATCCGGCTCCGCGAGCAGGATCTCGCCGTCGAACTCGGCGGCCGCCTCCGCTCGGACCGCCTCGTGGTCGGTCCACGGCGGGATGTGGGTGAGCACCAGGCGACCCACCCCGGCCCGCCGGGCGGTCAGCCCCGCCTCGGAGCCCGACATGTGGATGCCGGGCGGGCGCCCCTCCTCGTGCGTCCAGGACGCCTCACAGAGCAGGACGTCCGCGCCGACCGCGAGCTCGACCAGGGCATCGCAGTACGCAGTGTCCCCGCTGTACGCCAACACTCTCCCGTCACCGGACTCCAGGCGGAGGCCGTACGACTCCGGCGGATGCTCCACCCTCTCGGCCCGCACATGCAGGGCCACCTCGTCGTCGTCGCTCCTCATCGCCACCTCGGGCGTGACGTCCCACGTCGACACGTCGAACGTGTCCGACAGGTCGTCGACCGCTCCCGGCTCCTCCGCCGACGCGACCCCGATCCGGTAGGCCGTCCCCGACGGCCCCACCAGCGGCACCCGGCCCGCGCCCCGCGCGCCGGGGCCGAAACGCCGCAACACCAACAGGCTAGGCACGTCCAGACAGTGATCCGCGTGCAGATGCGACAGAAGGATCGTCGCGTCCTCGGGCGCGACGTGCCGCTGCAACGCGCCGAGCACCCCGGGCCCCATGTCGATCACCACGGGCGCCAGACCGTCGACCTCCACGAGGTACCCGGAGGCCGGCGACGTGGGTCCGCCGATACTTCCCGAGCAGCCGAGGACAGTCAGAAACATGGGCACTATCGTGCCACGCCCCGCCGCGTGTCGTGGTGATCGTGACCGCGCGCGCGCCGCGCGTGACAGCGCCTCACCGGACGTCCGTCCGGCCCACCGCCACCAGCCCCGGCCCCAGGAACCGCGACGCCACCCGCCGGAACGCGTCCGGGTCGCCCGTGACGAGGTACTCGCGCGTCGGCGGGTCCGCCCGGTCGTGCGGCCGCAACAGATCCTCCGCCGTGAGCACCCGCAGCACGTCCTTTGCCGTCTCCTCCGCGCTCGAGACCAATGTGACGTGATCGCCCGCCGCGAGCTGCACCACCCCGGACAGCAACGGGTAGTGCGTGCAGCCCAACACCAGGGTGTCGACGTCGGCGTCCCGGATCGGGGCGAGATAGGCCTCCGCCAACCCGAGCACCTGACGGCCGCTGGTGATGCCGCGCTCGACGAACTCCACGAACTTGGGGCACGCCACCGACGTCAGCTCGACCCCGGCGGCCGCCGCCACCGCGTCGTCGTACGCCCGCGACGCCACTGTCGCCCGGGTCGCGATGACCCCGATCCGGCCCGACCGCGTGGTGGCGACCGCGCGTCGCGCCGCGGGCTGGATGACCTCCACCACCGGCACCGGATATCGCTCCCGCGCGTCCCGCAGCATCGCCGCCGACGCGGTGTTGCACGCGATCACCAGCGCCTTGACGCCGCGGTCGACGAGCTGGTCCGCCACCGCGAGCGCGTGCGCGCGGACCTGCGCCAGCGGCAGCGGCCCGTACGGCCCGTTGGCGGTGTCCCCGACGTAGACCACCGACTCGTCGGGGAGCTGGTCCACGATCGCCCGGGCGACCGTCAGCCCCCCGGCGCCGGAGTCGAACACGCCGATGGGGGCCCGCGGATCGGGGCGCGTCACCTCCGCGGTCCGGCGGGACGCCCCGCCCGGCCGGCGGTGAGGCGACGTGCCCCGCGGTCACGGTCGCGCCTGAGGCCGTACGCGGACGCCACGCCGCCGACCGCGCCGCCGAGGTGTCCCTGCCACGACACGCCGTCGAGCATCGGCGACAGTCCCGCCAACGCCTCGAGTCCGTAGTAGAAGCCGATGACCAGGCCGATCACCAGGTGCAGGATCCGCCGGGAGAAGAAGCCGCGGACGATGACGTAGAAGATGTAGCCGAACACGATGCCGGATGCCCCGATGTGGACGGTGCCGGCGCCGCCGAGGAGCCACGACACCACGCCCGAGGCCAGCCACGAGATCAGTGTGACGCTGAGCAGCGGCCGGATTCCCGACAGGGCGATGATCGAGCCCAGCACGAGCAGGGCGATCGAGTTGCCGATGAGGTGCGCCCAGTCACGGTGCAACAGCGGTTGGAACACGATGCCGAGCAGCCCGTCTGTCGACAGCGGCTGCACACCGTAGTCGTCGAGGGTCTGCCGGGGGCCGACGAGCTCCACGATGACCCGGTCCGCGGCCTCCACCACCCACATCAGGGCGACGAACGACCACAACAGGACCAGTGCCGGCCACCGCCGCGGACCCGGGTCCGCCGACCGGGCCGCTCCGGTGCCCGGCCAGGGCGATCTCGGGTCACGGTTCACGGTGTTCTCCTCACTGCCCGTCCAGGGCGGTGCACAGGGAGTCCTGCATGAAGGTCAGCCAGTGGTAGACGTCCAGCTGGGCCGACCGGGGGTCGTCGTCCGGCACGTACTCGGGGATGTCGGTGGCAGGTGTCCCGTCCGTCGAGCCGGCCTCGAGCAGCACGGCCCCCAGGCCCAGGCGCACGTCGTTGAGGCAGCGCATCCACGCCCCCGCCTGGTCGAGGGTGAGCGACACGGTGCCGCCGCGCGAGGGCAGCGAGCGCAGCACCACGCCCGCGCAGTCGAGCTTCGCGTCGATGATGGCCGGCTCGTGGATCATGCGCATACCCGCGTTGTGGGCGCGCGCGACGGCCGCCCGGTCCGCCTCGGACCCGTCCCGGCGATCCGCGGCCTCCGGTCGGTGGAAATCCGGCAGCAACCGCGCGAGCGGCGCCTCGGCCGGGAGCTCGGAGTGCCCGCTGCGCATACCCGTGATCTCCGCCAGTTCGTCCCGCGGCGCCGAGTCACGACGCTGCTCGAGCATGTCCACGATGTTCGACACCAGCGCGTGCAGGATCTGCACCTCGTGGCTCTCCATGACCGACTTGATCCGCGTCCCGCCCAGGGACGACTTCCGCTGCCAGGCCTTCACCGGCTCACGCTTCCCGCTGCATCGTGGCCCACAACCCGGCCTCCTGGAGCTTGCGGACGTCGCTCTCCACCTTGTCGCGGCTACCGGACGAAACCACCGCGCGACCGTCGTTGTGGACCTTGAGCATCAACTCGTGCGCCTTCTCCCGGCTGTAACCGAACACCCGCTGGAACACGAACGTCACGTAGCTCATGAGGTTCACAGGGTCGTCCCACACCACGGTCAACCAGGGATTGTCCACCCCGCCGTCGAGGTCCGCGTCCGTGGTCTCCACGGGCGCGGCCGACGGCATCGCCAACACCGGGGCGGTGCTCCGGACGGCCGCAAGCGGTGTCGTCACAGGGTGCATGGTTCCCAGGATACGGATTCGCGGCGGGTCGGCCACGCCGTAGAGTCGGCCCCGTGACCTCGACGACCTCCTCCCCTGTCACGCCCGGCTCCGGGCGACCGTCCACCGCCCTGCTCACGGACAAATACGAGCTCACCATGATCCAGGCGGCGCTCGCGGACGGCACGGCCGACCGGCCGTGCGTGTTCGAGGTGTTCGCCCGGCGTCTGCCCGCCGGCCGCCGTTACGGCGTGGTCGGCGGCACCGGACGCCTCCTCGAGCGGGTGGCCGACTTCCGGTTCGACGACGAGGAGATCGACGCACTGGCCGACTCGCTCGACGAGCGGACCATCTCCTGGCTGCGGGCCTTCCGCTTCACCGGCGACGTCGACGGCTACCCCGAGGGCGAACTGTTCTTCCCCGGCTCCCCCGTCCTGAGCATCCGGGGCGGCTTCGCCGAGTGCGTGGTGCTGGAGACGCTCGTGCTGTCCGTGCTCAACCACGACAGCGCCATCGCCTCGGCCGCGGCGCGGATGAACTGGGCCGCGGACGGCCGGCCCATCATCGAGATGGGCTCGAGGCGAACCCACGAGGAGGCCGCGGTGGCCGCGGCCCGCGCCGCCTACCTCGCCGGCTTCGACGCCACCTCCAACGTCGAGGCGACCCGACGCCACGGGGTGCCGTCGGCCGGCACCTCGGCCCACTCGTTCACCCTGCTGCACACCGGCCCCGACGGTCCCGACGAGGCGGCGGCGTTCCGGTCCCAGGTCCGCGCGCTCGGCGTCGGCACCACGCTCCTCGTGGACACCTACGACATCACGGCCGGGGTCGAGACCGCGATCGAGGTGGCCGGGCCCGAGCTCGGCGGCGTCCGTATCGACTCCGGGGACCTGGGCGTCCTCGCCCGGCAGGTCCGCGACCAGCTCGACTCGCTGGGCGCCTACAACACCCGGATCGTCGTCTCCGGGGACCTCGACGAGTACGCGATCGCAGCGCTGCGCGCCGAGCCCGTCGACGTCTACGGGGTCGGGACCAGGCTCGTCACCGGCTCGGGCGCCCCCACGGCGGGGATGGTCTACAAGCTCGTCGAGGTCGACGGGATGCCCGTGGCCAAGCGGTCCGCGCACAAGGAGTCGCTTCCCGGGGCCAAGCGCGCGATCCGCCTCCACCGGCGCACCGGCACCGCGGTCGAGGAGGTGCTCCTGCCGTTCTCCGCGGAGGCCCCCGAGGAGAACGGGCTGGAGCAGCGCGAACTCATGATCCCGTTGATCCGGGGCGGCGAGATCGTGTCCGGACTGCCGACCCTGGAGGAGTCGCGCGCCCATCACGCGTCGGTCATGGTCTCGCTGCCGTGGGAGGGGCTCGCCCTGAGCGAGGGCGACCCCGCGATCCCCGTGCGGGTCGTGCCGCCGGGGGCACTGCCCGGCGCCTGACCCGGTGTCCGGGCGGGCCGCTAGGGTAGCCGCGTGACCGACTCGCTCCCCTCTGTCTCCGACCTGCTCGCCACCGCGGTCGAGAGCCTGGGTGGCAGCGAGCGGACGGGGCAGCTCGCGATGGCGGAAGCCGTCGGCAACGCGTTGTCCACCGGCGAGCACCTCGCCGTCCAGGCCGGCACCGGCACCGGCAAGTCCCTCGCCTACCTGGTGCCCTCCCTCCGCCACGCGGTCGCCACCGGCGGCACCGTGGTGGTCTCCACGGCGACCATCGCGCTGCAGAACCAGCTGGTCGACCGGGACCTGCCCCGCCTGGCCGCCGCGCTCCGCCCCGAGCTGGGTGTGAGCCCGTCCCACGCGATCCTCAAGGGCCGCGGCAACTACCTGTGCCTGCACCGGGTGAGCACCGGTCCGGTCGACGAGGCCGACCCGGAGGAGATCGAGACCGAGGAGCTGTTCGACCTCCCGATCGGCGGCGAGTCCACCACCGCGCGCACCCCCCGACAGGCCTCCACGCGCGACACCGGACCCAGCTCCTGGCTCGGACGCGAGATCGCGCGGCTCCACGACTGGGCCCAGGAGACCGACACCGGTGACCGCGACGACCTCCCCCGCGGCGTCTCCGACGCGGCGTGGCGGCAGGTGTCGGTGACGAGCCGGGAGTGCCTCGGGCAGGTCTGCCCCGAGTTCACCGAGTGCTTTGCGGAACTGGCACGTCAGAAGGCCGGCCAGGCCGATGTCGTGGTGACCAACCACGCCCTGCTCGCGATCGACGCGATGACGGACGTGTCGGTCCTGCCCGAGCACGACGCCGTGGTGATCGACGAGGCGCACGAGCTCGCGGACCGGGTCACGGGCGTGACCACCGCGGAGCTCACCGGCGCCGCTGTCATCCAGGCCGCGCGCCGGGCGGCCAAGCTCGTGGATCAGCAGACCGCGGACCGCATGGTCGCCGCCGGCGAGGGCCTGGCGACCCTGCTCGAGATCTGCCCCGAGGGGCGCTGGGACCTCCTGCCCGAGGGAGCCGACCTCGCCCTGGCCGCCGTGCGCCACACCGCCGAGAACTGCCGCAGCGCCGTGCCTGGCCCCAAGCCCGGGGAGGTCGCCAACGACCCGCAGGGGGCCTCCGACCGGCAGAAGACCCTCGCCGCGCTCGACGAGATCGCCGACGCGGCCGACCGGATGCTGTCCTCCTACGAGAAGCCGGTCACCGAGCGCGTCGAGATCGTGTGGATGAGCGTCGAGGACCGTCGCGGTCGGATCCTGCGGGTGGCGCCCCTCTCGGTCGCCGGGCTGCTGCGCGCCCGGTTGTTCGCCGAGTCGACCGTCATCCTCACCTCCGCCACGCTCACCACCGGGGGGAGGTTCGACGGACTCGCCGCCACCTGGGGCCTGCCGCCGGCGTCGTCCGCGCGCCCGGACACCGCGAGCGCCGTCGCGCTCGAACCGCCGTCCGACGACGACGCGAGCTCCCTGCGCTGGACCGGCCTCGACGCGGGCTCACCGTTCGACTACCGCCGCAACGGCATCCTCTACGTGGCCTCGCACCTGCCCGCGCCAGGTCGGGACGGGACCTCACCGGCCGCCGAGGACGAGCTGGTGGACCTCATCACCGCCGCCGGCGGCCGCACGCTCGGCCTGTTCTCCTCGATGCGCGCGGCCAAGGCCGCGGCCGAGCTCCTGCGCGAGCGCCTGGACACCCCGGTGCTGTGTCAGGGCGAGGACTCGACGGCCAACCTCGTCGCGCAGTTCGCCGACGACGAGGAGACGACCCTCGTGGGGACCCTCTCGTTGTGGCAGGGGGTCGACGTCCCGGGGCGGACCCTGTCCCTCGTCGTGATCGACCGCATCCCGTTCCCCCGGCCGGACGATCCACTGCTCTCCGCGCGACAGCGTGCGGTGGGGGCCCGCGGGGGCAACGGCTTCCTCGCCGTCGCCGGCAACCACGCCGCCCTCCTGCTCGCCCAGGGCGTCGGCCGCCTGCTCCGACGCACCGATGACCGCGGCGTGGTCGCCGTGCTCGACTCCCGCCTGGTGACCGCGCGGTACGGCGGCTACCTACGCGCCTCGCTGCCGCCGTTCTGGCAGACCACCGACCGCGACGTCGTGATCGGCGCGCTGGAGCGCCTGCGTAACGCCTGACGCACGTCAGGTGGCCGGGCCGGGCCCGGCCGCGAGTGCGAACTCGGCCGCGACGACCCCCCAGCCGATGCCGCGGTGCGAGATGCTCGTCCACCCGCCCGCCGCCGCCAGCTCGGCCACGCGCTCCGGCGACCGCGGTGCGGCCGCCGTGACCGCGAACTGCAGGACGGTCTCTTCCGCCGCGGCCGGGGAGAGCCCGTCGGGAGCGCTCGCGTCGATCACGACCAGCCGCGGGGCCAGGTCCGCCAGGCCACGGAGATGGGCGCACGCCGCGTCGTCATCGAGATGCCCGAGCAGCATTGCCGACACGGCGACGGTCGCCCGGCCCCCGCCGCCCCCGGCACCGTCCCCCACCGACCCGGCACGCACCGTCGTGAGCCCGTGTCGGCGGGCGAGGTCCTCGACCAGACGCGCCCCCGGCCCCACGACCACGACGTCCCCGGTCCCGAGGGACCGCAGGACACGCACGAGACCGTGCTGCAGGTACACCAGCGACCCGGACTCATGGGCGAGATGATCCGCGAGCTCGGGATCCCTGCGCAGTGAGTCCGCGAACGCCTCCCCGTGCGCGATCTCCCACGCCGACGTGCCCGTACGCAGAGACCGACCGAGGTGCTGCAGGGCGAGCGCGCGGTCGGCCTCGGGTCCGGCGAACTCCTCCCTCGCGTGCGGGTCGTCGAGCAGGTCCTCCGCGGCACCCGAGAGCGCCCACCTCCCGTCGGACCCGGGCTCGAGCAGGGCGAGGGAGGCCAGTCCGCCCAGAAGCGGCCCGAGCTCCCCCACGGCGCCGATCCGCTCACCCAGCTCCGCGGCCGACAGTGCACCCCCGCGCACCGCCTCGAACAGGCCCAGCTCCAGCGCCGCCCGGACCATGAACCACCCGACCGGGACGCCGGGCAGCGCGGGACCCGGGGACCCCGCGGCGTCCTCGTCCGTGTGCCAGTACCCCGTGATGCTCCGGTGCCCACGCCCCACCGTGGGGCCGATCCGTCGACGCAGGGCGAGGAGCGCCCGGGATTCCCCGGCGGCCCACACGAACGGGCGGTCGCCCAGGTCCTCCGCCGCGCTGATCCTGTCGAACAGTGCCGCGTAGGTGTCCGCCCCGGCCACCCCCGGCCGCTCGAGCGTGACACTCGTCGCGGACCCGGCGGGCAGGTCACGGGGCGCGTCATCGCCGACCACCACGGCGACGTGCACCGGCACCGGCACGGTGACCTCGGTGAGGAACCTCCGGATCGCGGGGATCGCCGTGTCGTCCCCCAGGAGCACGATCGCGGTCACGTCGTCCGGGAGGACCATCGAGGACTTCGGCCCGGCGAAGCTCAACGTGTCCCCCGGCTCCGCCGCGGTCGCCCAGCGGGCGGCCGGCCCGTCCCCGTGGAGCACGAAGTCGATAGAGAACGCACCGGTCACCGGGTCCACGTCATGCGGGGTGTAGTCCCGGGTCAGACGATGCTCCGACGGCGTCCACTCGATCCCGTCGGGATGCTGGCGCGGCAACGCCGCCGCGACGTCACCGTCCGCGGCGAGGATGATCTTGACGTGGTCGTCGAAACCCGGCGCCGCGAAACCCGGGTGCTCCAGGCCGTCGCGCGTGAACGGCCGCAACTGCTCGCCACCCAGACGGACCCGACGGACGCGCCCCGGCAGGGTCTGCACGTCCGTCACCACGGCGGTGCGGACCACCAACGGGTGGACGAGGAGGTCGGGCCGGCTCATCGGCGGCCCGCCCCGCGAGGTCGCCCAGCAGGGGTCGTACGGATCATCGGTCCTCCGGCTTCGAGTCAGTGAGGTGAGCCTAACCACCAGGCACTCGATGAAGGGTAGAGGCAGGGCGCGGGCGAGAGCTCGCCGGAGGCGACACGGCTATGATCCGGATGCGACATGTTCTCCTGCCCGGGCTCTCGTCCCGCGGCCGCCTCCGAGGAGCCCGATGGGATTTCGCCGCGAGCTCGCCGATGCCGTCCCCGAGAACCGTGTCCGCTTCGTCGGTCACCCCGAGCACGTCCACGAGGTCCCCCATCTCGTCCACATGGTGATGGGCCGCGGTCACCTCCGCGTCGACGGCGAGTCGATCACCCTCGAGCCGCGCACGTCGGTCCTCCTGGCCCCGCTGGTGCCGCACTCACTCGAGCTGGACGAGCACTCGATCGCGCTCGGCCCCTTCCTCTCCCACCGCGCCAGCCCGGTGGAGCGGGTCCGCAGGCTCGGGGTGGTCCCGGAGATCACGCATCTCATGCTGGCCCGACTCGCGGCCCAGCCGTACACCGATGAGCAGGTCGCGCCGTTCACCGACGGCCTCGAGGAGATCCTCGCCCACCTGCACACCGACGAGTTCGCCGCGCCGCTTCCCGTCCACCCCACGGCCCGGCAGATCGCCGCCGCGGCCACCGGATCGGCCGACACCCTGGCCTCCCTGTGCGCCGGTGCCGGGATCAGCACGCGGCAGGTTCAGCGTCTCTTCCTGGCGGAGACCGGTCTGTCGTTCCACCGCTGGCGCACCCGCCGACGGCTCAACCGTGCCATCCGTTCCCTACGGGGCGGCTCGAGCGCCGAGGGCGCAGCCCGCGCCGCCGGGTACTCGGGTCGCGGGAGCCTGCTGCGGGCGCTGAGCCGGGAGACCGGGGTGCCCGTCGAACTCCTGAGGGACGATCCCCTCGGGCACCTCGCCCACGCGAGACGACCGGCGCCCGTCTAGTCGGGTACGGGCCGGCCGTCGGCGGCGATGACGGTCAGCGACCCCGGAGCCACCTCCGTGTACCCCGCGTCGACCACTGCGGCGACACCCGGCGTACCCGCGGCGACCGTCTCGGACAACGCCCGCCAACGGAGGTGATCGGCCTCGCGGACCGCGATCGGGCACCCGTCGGCGATCCAGCGCTCGAGTCGGCCGCGCGACATCTCGGCGATGAGCAGCATGACCCCGTGGCCCACCTGCGCCGCCGCCTTGCCGACCGACATCTCGAGGGCGCGGTCGATCCACACCACCGGCGTCCCCGGCTCCGGTTTCGGCGGCTCGTCGCGCGCCAGGTCCGTGCCGCCGATCTGCAGCTTCCGCAGCCGCGGGTCCACCTCGTCGACCGGGCCGGGCACGAACGCCCGCGCCGCGCACCCGTCGACCTCACGGGTGATCCCCGGCACCTCGAGCGCGGCCCGCCACTGGGCGCCGCGCGCCCGGCGGGCGATCTTGCGCATCCGGGCGTCGAGCCAGTCGGCGTAGGCCTCGTGCCACGGCCCACCCGGGGCGACACGCTCGTCCAGACAGACCGCCGCGACGGCCCCGGCCACCGCCTCCAGCAGGGATGTGCGGCGCGGGGGCTCGTTCTTGGGCAGGTGGAGCACGATCGGCATCGCCCGCACCGTCGACCGGTCCTCCGGGTCCTCGGCACCACGCGACCCGGCCCGCAGCCGGGAGTGGCACCAGTCGAGCGCGGACCCGGACGCCGCGCGGCCCCCTTCGCCGGCTGCGGCTCCGGGGCCGTCCGTCACGTGAGCGGGACGCGGCGATAGGTCCCCGCCGCCGTGTCCGCGGCCTCGATCTCGTCGCGGGTGATGCCGAGCACGAACAGAACGGTGTCGAGGAACGGCTTCGACAGCGAGGCGTCCGCGACCTCCCGCAGCGCCGGCTTGGCGCAGAACGCGATACCCAGGCCCGCCGTGGTGAGCATGTCGATGTCGTTCGCACCGTCCCCGACGGCGACGGTCTGGCTCAGCGCGATCCCGAGCTCGTCGGCGAACTCCCGGAGGTACTCCGCCTTCGCTTCACGGTCGACGACCTCCCCGACCACCCGCCCGGTGAGCTTCCCGTCGACGATCTCGAGCGTGTTGGCCTTGGCGAAGTCGAGGCCGAGTTCCTCGACGAGACCCGCGATGACCTGGATGAAGCCCCCGGAGACCACTCCGCACCGGATGCCCAGTCGCTTGAGGGTGCGGATGGTGGTGCGGGCGCCGGGCGTGAGGACGATGTTCGCGGCGACTTCGTCGAGGACCGAGGCCGGCAGGCCGGCGAGGGTGGCCACCCGCTCGTGGAGGGACTGCGCGAAGTCGAGTTCACCGCGCATGGCGCGCTCGGTGACCGCGCGGACCTCCTCCTCCTTGCCGGCGTGGGCGGCGAGCATCTCGATGACCTCGCCCTGCACGAGCGTGGAGTCGACGTCGAAGACGACGAGACGCTTCGACCGCCGTCCCAGGCCCGCGCCGTCGACCGAGATGTCGACCCCGTGGGCGTCGGACAGCGGGGCGAGGGCCTCGCGGAGCCGCGCGTCGTCGGCCGCGTCGCGCCGCGCCGTGGACACGTGGAGCTCGATCCCGGTCACGGGATAGTCGGCGATCCCGCGGATCCAGTCGATGTTCGCGCCGATCGAGGCGAGCGCCCCCGCGACGGCCGAGAAGGCCGACGCCGTCACCGGGCTCCCGAGGATCACGACGGCGTGGGTGGACGGCGGGGCCGCGGGCGCGATGTCGTCGAACTGGACCTCGAGGTGCATCCCGAGTTCGTGGATCTGCTCGGTGAGTTCGCGGACCACCGCGACGACGTCGGCGTCACGGTCGACCCGGACCATGAGGCCGAGCGAGAGGTGGCCGTTGACGACGACCTGCTCGACGTCGACGAGGTCGGCGTCGTGGGAGGCGAGGACGGACATGACCCGCGCGGTGACCCCGGGCCGGTCGGGCCCGGTGACGGTGAGGAGGGCCGGGGTGCCGGAGGTGCTCACAAGTGCTCCTGACGGGTGATCGTGGTGGGCGGTGCTGGGGTGGGGCGGGCTGACAAACGGGAACCCCGCCGGTGGACGAGCCAGCCGACGGGGTTCCCGGGACCTGTGCCCGTGGGTGAGTACGGGCGGGTGGTCAGCCCTGCTGCGGAGAGGTCCCGCGCTCCGCGACGTCCTTGACGGAATCCGGATCCTGGGACTTCTTCCGACCGCCGACGTGCGCCTCGGCACGCATGCGCTCGCTCATGTGCGGGTAGTGCAGCTCGAACGCGGGGCGCTCGGAGCGGATGCGGGGCAGCGTCACGAAGTTGTGGCGCGGCGGCGGGCACGAGGTGGCCCACTCCAGGGAGTTGCCCGCGCCCCACGGGTCGTCGACCGTGACGATCTCGCCGTAGCGCCAGCTCTTGATGACGTTCCAGATGAACGGGAGCATCGCGATGCCGAGGATGAACGAGCCGACCGTCGAGATCTGGTTGAGGACGGTGAAGTTGTCCGAGTCCAGGTAGTCGGCGTAACGGCGGGGCATGCCCTGGTTACCCAGCCAGTGCTGGACGAGGAACGTGGTGTGGAAGCCGATGAAGATCAGCCAGAAGTGCAGCTTGCCCAGCCGCTCGTCGTACATCCGGCCCGTCATCTTGGGGAACCAGAAGTACACGCCGGCGAAGGTCGCGAACACGATCGTGCCGAACAGCGTGTAGTGGAAGTGCGCGACGATGAAGTAGGTGTCCGAGATGTGGAAGTCGATTGGGGCCGACGCCATCATGACACCGGTCAGACCACCGAAGAGGAAGGTGATGATGAAGCCGAGGGCGAACATCATCGGGGTCTCGAAGGTGATCTTGCCCCGCCACATCGTGCCGATCCAGTTGAAGAACTTCACGCCGGTCGGAACGGCGATGAGGAACGTCATGAAGGAGAAGAACGGCAGCAGCACGGCGCCGGTGACGAACATGTGGTGCGCCCACACGGCCATCGACAGCGCGGCGATCGCCAGGGTCGCGAAGACCAGGCCGGCGTAGCCGAACAGCGGCTTACGGGAGAACACCGGGAAGACCTCGGACACGATGCCGAAGAACGGCAGCGCGAGGACGTACACCTCGGGGTGACCGAAGAACCAGAACAGGTGCTGCCACAGGATCGCGCCGCCGTTGGCCGGGTCGAAGATCCGGCCGCCGAACGTGCGGTCGTAGAACACGCCCAGGGCCGCTGCGGTGAACAGCGGGAAGATGAGCAGGATGAGCACGGACGCCACGAGGATGTTCCACGTGAAGATCGGCATACGGAACATCGTCATGCCCGGGGCACGGAGACAGATGATCGTGGTGACGAAGTTGACGGCACCGAGGATGGTGCCGATACCGCCGATGCCCACGCCCAGGATCCACAGATCGGCGCCGACGTTAGGCGAGTGGATCTTGTCCGCGAGCGGCATGTACATCGTCCAGCCGAACGACGCCGCACCACCGGGGGTCAGGAAGCCCGACAGCATGATCGTGCCGCCGGCGGCGAACAGCCAGAAGCCGAGCGCGTTGAGACGCGGGAACGCCACGTCCGGGGCGCCGATCTGCAGCGGCATGATGTAGTTCGCGAACCCGACGACGATCGGGGTGCCGTAGAGCAGGAGCATCACCGTGCCGTGCATGGTGAACAGCTGGTTGAACTGCTCGTTCGACAGGAACTGCATGCCCGGGAAGAAGAGCTCCGCCCGGATGAGCAGGGCCATGAGGCCGCCGATGAAGAAGAAGATGAAGCAGAGGACGATGTACATGATGCCGAGCATCTTGTGATCGGTCGTCGTCAGCATCTTCCACACGAACGAGCCCGGCCGGGAGTTGCCGGTGGGTTCACCCGGTGGGTGGTCGAGTTCGTGGACCGGCTTGGGGGCCACTGCGGTCATAAGGGTCCTCCTGAACGCCTCACCCGACGTCGCGGGTCGAACCACCGACCCCACGTCGAACGCATAGGAATAGTGCGTGACCGCAATCCTAACCCTCGGCTGAGAGCGACGCCCATCCGACCCGTCGATCTCGTCACCGGTGCTCACCCCCGTTAACGGCGACACCTGCCGCAGCGCGGAGCGCCCGTCACCGGAGGGCGTCGACCTCGGCGGGAGCGTCCCCGGCGGACCCATCTCCTAGGCTGTTGTCCCATGACCGAAACCGTTCCCGTCCTCCGCCGACGCCCCGGGCGGGGGTATGCGCGGCGTGCCGCCCGGGCCGCCCTGCCGCTCGCGGCCGGTCTGGCGCTCGCCGCGTGCGGCCCCTCCCCCGTCGACATGGTCGAGTACCCCGTGACGACGACGCCGTCACGGATGGCGGGCGAGGAACTGCAACGCTCCGCGGAGCCCGAGGAATCGTGCGCGCCCGCGCCGGCGCCCGCCGAGTTCCCCGGCGCGGGCACCCGCAGGGTCGACTCCACCGGGCCGGGCCCGGACAGTGTGGCGGTCCCGAGATCGCCGGAACGCATCCTCGCCCTCGGTGTGGGGGCCGTGGACACCGCCTGCGCCCTGGGCCTGCAGGACCTCGTCGTCGGCACCGCCGGGCTGCCCCACGACGCCGCCGTCTACCTGCCCGACCCGCTGTTGGCGCTGCCCGCCCTCGACCTCGGGGGCGGGGCCGACGCAGCCGGGATCGCCGATTCCGCGCGCGGCCTCGCACCGGACCTCATCGTGCTGGCGGGGACGGCGGACCTCGATCCCGCGCTCGTCGACGCCCTCTCCGTCGTGGCCCCGACCGTCGTCTACCCGGGCGACGTCCTCGACTGGTCGGAGGCGACTGAGTCCGTGGCGGACGCCTACGGTCGGCCGCGGGCCGGCGGCGACCTCCTACTGGACGTCATCGACCGGGCGCGCTTCACCGAGGGCGCGACGACACCCTCGGACACCTGGGTGTCCCTGGTCTCGGTCGCCGACGGCTCCGGCGAGAGCGCGCGTGTGCAGGATCCGGACACGCTCGGCTCTCTCATGTTGGAGGCCGTGGACGCCGGGCGCCCGCCGGCGCAGCGCACCCGGGCCGGCGAGCGGGTGCCGCCGCTCCCGGAATCCCCCGCCGTGGGTGACGAGCTCGACGGCGACGTGATCTTCGCGGTGGTGGGCGGTCGGCCGGAGTCCGAGGAGGCGGCGCGCGAGGTCTTCACCTCGGATCGGTGGAGGGAGCTGGACGCCGCGGGCGCCAACCGTGTGTTCGTGATGGACAGGGCCGTGTGGGAGGGCGCCGGGCCCGTCGCCGCGAGAGCGGTTCTCGAGGACATCCGGAAGTCGATCAACGGGATCGCCCCGGACGGCTAGAAGCTAGGCCGGCCCCCGGACATGGATACGGCGACGCCGTTCCGCCGGTCGGCGCTCCCCCGACAGCCCGACGCCCCTGCGACCACGGTCGGTCGCAGGGGCGTCGTCGTTCACGGAACCCGGGTCAGAAATCCCAGTCCTCGTCCTCGGTGGCCTCGGCCTTGCCCATCACGTAGGAGCTGCCAGAGCCGGAGAAGAAGTCGTGGTTCTCGTCGGCGTTGGGACTCAGCGCGGACAGGATGGCCGGGTCGACGTCCGTCTCGTCCTTGGGGAACATCCCCTCGTAGCCCATGTTCATGAGCGCCTTGTTGGCGTTGTACCGCAGGAACTTCTTGACGTCCTCGGTCCAGCCGACCGGGTCGTAGAGGTCCTCGGTGTAGTCGGCCTCGTTGTCGTACAGCTCGAACAGCAGCTCGAAGGTGTAGTCCTTGAGCTCGTCCCGCTCGGCCTGGGTGACGTGCTCGAGACCGCGCTGGTACTTGTACCCGATGTAGTACCCGTGTACGGCCTCGTCGCGGATGATGAGCCGGATGACGTCGGCGGTGTTGGTGAGCTTGGCCCGCGAGGACCACCGCATGGGCAGGTAGAAGCCCGAGTAGAACATGAACGACTCGAGCATGACCGAGGCGATCTTCCGCTTGAGCGGGTTGTCCCCGGCGTAGTAGCCGAGGATGATCTTGGCCTTGCGCTGCAGGTACGGGTTCTCCTCGGCCCACCGGAACGCCTCGTCGATCTGCGGCGTGGAGCACAGGGTGGAGAAGATCGTCGAGTAGCTCTTGGCGTGCACCGACTCCATGAAGGCGATGTTCGTGAGAACGGCCTCCTCGTGGGGCGTGGTGGCGTCGGGGATCATGCTGACCGCACCGACCGTGCCCTGGATCGTGTCCAGCAGCGTGAGGCCCGTGAACACACGGGCGGTCATAGTCTGCTCGTACTCGGTCAGCGTCTGCCACGACGGGATGTCGTTGGAGACGGGCACCTTCTCGGGCAGCCAGAAGTTGGTGGTCAGCCGGCCCCAGACCTGGTCGTCGACCTCGTCCGGGATGCGGTTCCAGTTGATGGCCGACACCCGGTCGACGAGCTTGGGCTGGATGCCGGCGGCAGGGCTGTGGGAACCCGGGGCGTGCAGCTCGGCGGTCATCGGTTCTCCTCTGTGAAGCGGGTGGGGGTCGTGGCGCGGCACCGGCGGGTCAGAGCATGCACGAGACGCAGCCCTCGACCTCGGTGCCCTCGAGCGCGAGCTGACGGACCCGGATGTAGTACAGGGTCTTGATGCCCTTGCGCCACGCGTAGATCTGCGCCCGGTTGACCTCGCGGGTGGTGGCGGTGTCCTTGAAGAACAACGTCAACGACAGGCCCTGGTCGACGTGCTGGGTGGCCGCCGCGTAGGTGTCGATGATCTTCTCGTACCCGATCTCGTACGCGTCCTGGTAGTAGTCCAGGTTGTCGTTGGTCAGGTAGGGCGCCGGGTAGTAGACGCGCCCGATCTTGCCCTCCTTGCGGATCTCGATCTTCGACGCCACGGGGTGGATCGACGACGTCGAGTTGTTGATGTAGCTGATCGACCCGGTCGGCGGCACTGCCTGGAGGTTCTGGTTGTAGATGCCGTACTTCTGCACGTCGGCCTTGAGGGCGCGCCAGTCGTCCTGGGTGGGGATGGCGACGCCGGAGTCCGCGAAGAGCTGACGCACCCGCTCGGTGGCCGGCTCCCACGACTGGTCGGTGTACTTGTCGAAGAACTCACCGGAGGCGTACTTGGACTCCGGGAAACCGGCGAACCAGGTTCCACGCTCACGCGCGATCAGGTTGGAGGACCTGAGGGCGTGGTAGAGCACGGTGTAGAAGTAGATGTTCGTGAAGTCGATGCCCTCCTCGGATCCGTAGTGGATCCGCTCGCGCGCGAGGTAGCCGTGCAGGTTCATCTGCCCCAGGCCGATCGCGTGCGACTCGGAGTTGCCGCGCTCGATGGACGGCACCGAGTTGATGTGCGTCTGGTCGGACACCGCGGTCAGGCCACGGATGGCGGTCTCGATGGTCCGGCCGAAGTCGGGCGAGTCCATGGCCTTGGCGATGTTGAGCGAGCCGAGGTTGCAGGAGATGTCCTTACCCACGTGCGAGTAGGTGAGGTCCTCGTTGAACTCCGACGCGGTGGAGACCTGGAGGATCTCCGAGCACAGGTTGGAGTGCGTGATCTTGCCGGCGATCGGGTTGGCCCGGTTCACGGTGTCCTCGTACATGATGTACGGGTAGCCGGACTCGAACTGCAGCTCGGCGACGGTCTGGAAGAAGTGCCGGGCGTTGATCTTGGTCTTCTTGATCCGGCTGTCCTCGACCATCTCGTGGTAGTTCGCCGAGATGTCGACGTCCGCGAAGGGCTTGCCGTAGATCCGCTCGACGTCGTACGGCGAGAACAGGTACATGTCGTCGTTGCGCTTGGCGAGCTCGAACGTGATGTCGGGGATCACGACGCCCAGCGAGAGGGTCTTGATCCGGATCTTCTCGTCCGCGTTCTCGCGCTTGGTGTCCAGGAACTTGAAGATGTCCGGGTGGTGCGCGTGCAGGTACACCGCGCCGGCCCCCTGGCGGGCGCCCAGCTGGTTGGCGTAGGAGAAGGAGTCCTCCAGCAGCTTCATCACGGGGATGACGCCCGAGGACTGGTTCTCGATGTGCTTGATCGGGGCGCCGTGCTCACGGAGGTTGGACAGCAGCAGCGCCACCCCGCCGCCGCGCTTGGACAGCTGCAGGGCGGAGTTGATGCCGCGACCGATGGACTCCATGTTGTCCTCGATACGCAGGAGGAAGCACGAGACGGGTTCGCCGCGCTGCTTCTTCCCGGAGTTGAGGAAGGTCGGGGTGGCCGGCTGGAAGCGGCCGTCGATGATCTCGTCGACCAGCTGCCGGGCGAGGGTCTCGTCGCCGGCGGCAAGGGTGAGCGCCACCATGCAGACGCGGTCCTCGTAGCGCTCGAGGTAGCGCTTCCCGTCGAAGGTCTTCAGGGTGTACGACGTGTAGTACTTGAACGCGCCCAGGAAGGTCGGGAAGCGGAACTTCTTGGCGTAGGCGTGGTCGAAGAGCTCGCGCACGAAGTTGCGCGTGTACTGGTCCAGGACCTCGCGCTCGTAGTAGTCCTTCTCGACGAGGTAGTCGAGCTTCTCGTCGAGGTTGTGGAAGAAGACCGTGTTCTGGTTGACGTGCTGGAGGAAGTACTCCCGCGCCGCCTGACGGTCCTTGTCGAACTGGATGTTCCCGTCCGCGTCGTAGAGGTTGAGCATGGCGTTGAGCGCGTGGTAGTCCAGACGCTGGCCCTCCCCCGCCTCTCCCGCGCTGGCGCTCTCAGGGTTCACGGTTGGTGCTGCCAAAACTCTTCCAATCCCTCTCGGACGCGGATGACGTCCTCGTGTGTGCCCATCAACTCGAAGCGGTAGAGGTACGGGACCCCCAGCTTCTTGGCGATCACGTCGCCGGAGCGACCGAAGTCCGCTCCGAAGTTGGTGTTGCCGCCGGCGATGACTCCCCGGCACAGACTTCTGTTGTGCGCGTTGTTGAGGAACGCGACCACCTGCCGCGGGACCGCGGCCCCGCTCTTACCCGTGATCTCGAGGCTTCCCCCGTAGGTCGGGACGATCAGAACATATGGGTCCGACACGACCGGCATGGGCTCGGTCTTCCGCACGGGTATCCGCACCGCCGGGAGACCGAGCTTGTCGACGAACCGCTTGGTGTACTCCGAGATGTTGGAGAAGTAGACGATCCTCACCGGCTGATCGGCCGGCAGCGGAGCCGCCATCGACGCCCCCTTGTCACAGGAACTCGAAAAGGTGCTGGTGCCCTCGGGCCGTCAGGCCGCCACGGAGGCGAGCGCCTTGATGCGGTCCGGGCGGAAGCCGGACCAGTGGTCGGAACCGGCCACCACGACGGGCGCCTGGAGGTGCCCGAGAGCCATCACGTACTC
Organism: Dietzia maris; assembly: GCF_036287335.1. Taxonomy (NCBI): domain Bacteria; kingdom Bacillati; phylum Actinomycetota; class Actinomycetes; order Mycobacteriales; family Dietziaceae; genus Dietzia; species Dietzia maris. The sequence continues at coordinate 1,120,056 of NZ_CP143053.1, read as the reverse complement.
ACGGGCCTCGTCGTCCACCGAGATGTCGATGACCTGGTACTCGATGCCCTGCTTGTCGAGCGCCTTGTAAGTGGCGTTGCACTGGACGCACGCGGGCTTGGTGTAGACGGTGACCATGTGTGTCTGGACCTCTTTCGGCACGGCGCCGGACGGCGCGAGGGGCTCTTCTGGTGATGGCCGTCTCGTCCGGGGTTTCTGGCCCGGACGAAGGGGCGGCCGCGTGTCTGTCGGTGGTCGTGCGCCGAATCGCATGGATGGCATTCATCGGTGCTTCAACACCTCCCAACACTACCCCTAGTGGCGAGAAGGTCAACTGACCACAACATTTTGGTCTTACATCCCTGGAATTCCCAGGTCGTGATCCCGCCTTGTGGGATGCCCCTGCTCAGCGTGGAACCGGGGGCACCGGGGCCCTCAGCGGCGGGCGCACCACCCCATCGTGGCATCCCGGAGCGCGTTCCGAAACACGGTTTCGGCAACCCACAACGCGCCCCCAGAGCCCTCACAACGCGCCCCCGGTTGTCCCCATCCCATCCACAGGTTGCCCACCGTTCCGCCCGGAACCGCACCCCTCGCCGTCACCCCCGCCGACCGGGCGCCGGGGCGCCGCGGGCACCGGACGGGGTGCCCCCGAGACCGCCCGGGGAGGCCGTGGGACGCCGCGGGTGGGCGCGGCCGGCGTCTGCGGGCGGCGGTGCCACTCGCCTCACCGTGTGGCGGCGGGGCACCACTGTCGACGGGGAACGACGGGAACGACGACGAGGGCCCGCCTCCGGCGAACCGGAGGCGGGCCCTCGGGGGGTGCGTGAGTACTCACACGGTCGACTCAGCCCTGGCGGGCCTTGAACCGGGGGTCCTTCTTGTTGATCACGTAGGTCTTGCCGCGACGACGGACAACCTGGGCGCCCGGCTTGTTCTTCAGCGACCGAAGGGACTTGCGGACCTTCATGTGGCGCTCCTTAGGCTCTCGGGGCGGCCGCGATGGCCGCCGACACGACTGGGAATCACTGTGCGACACGTCCGGCCACGGGGTCGGATGTACGACACACAACTGGTCCATCGTAACGGACCACCCGGCAAGAACTCCAACCGACGAGGGACCGCACCACGGACCGCGCACTGATGTCACGTGGACGTCACACGCGGTTCCTAAGCTGAGCGCATGAACCAAACGCCACCCGACTCCAGTGCGCTGCGCGCCTCCATCATCGCCGAACTCGGCGTGCGGCCCGACATCGACCCCGCCGAGGAGGTCGAGACGCGGGTCGCCTTCCTCGTCGACTACCTGCGCTCCACACCCGCCTCCGGCTTCGTCCTGGGGATCAGCGGCGGTCAGGACTCGACGCTCGCGGGGCGACTGTGTCAGCTCGCGGCCGAGCGCCTCCGCGAGGAGGGGATGGAACAGGCCCGGTTCGTCGCGATGCGCCTTCCGTACGGCGTACAGGCCGACGAGGCCGACGCGCAGATCGCACTCGAGTTCATCCGCCCGGACGCGTGCCTGACGGTGGATGTCCGTGCAGCGTCCGACGCCGCCGCCGAGGCCGCCTCCACGGCCCTTGCGGCACTCCCCGACCAGGCGGGTCCGCTCCGGGACTTCGTCCGTGGCAATGTCAAGGCGCGTGAGCGGATGATCGCCCAGTACGCCGTGGCCGGGCAGGTGAACCACCTCGTCGTCGGCACCGATCACGCCGCCGAGGCGGTGACCGGCTTCTTCACAAAGTACGGCGACGGCGGCGTCGACCTGACCCCCCTGACCGGTCTCACCAAGCGCCAGGGCGCCGCGCTCCTGCGCCACCTCGGCGCGCCCGAGTCCACCTGGCGCAAGGTCCCCACCGCCGACCTGGAGGACGACAGGCCCGGCTTACCCGACGAGGTCGCGCTCGGCGTCACCTACGCGCAGATCGACGACTACCTCGAGGGGCGCGAGGGTGTCCCGACCGACGCCGCCGCCCGCATCGAGTCCCTGTTCCTCGGCTCACGGCACAAGCGCACCGCCCCCGCCACGCCGCTCGACACGTGGTGGCGCTGACCGGCTCAGTGCCGCTGATCGCTCAGCCCAGCAGCGACCACACCGTCTCCAGCGCCTCCGCCGTGCCGGGCACGTCGAAGGCCTGCGAGGTGAACACCGCCGCGGACCGGCCGGCACGGCGGTCGACGTAGCCGATCGTGCCCAGTCCCCCGGCCCAGCCCACCGTCCCGTCGGGGCGGACCTCGACCTGGAACCCGTAACCACATCCGGGCTCCAGGAACCCCTCGGCGGAGGCCCGCTGGCGCTCGGTGAGGTGGTCGGAGGTCATCAACCGCGCGCTCTCCGCGCCGATGAGCGGACCGCCGTCGACGAGTACGTCCAGGATCGCCAGGTAGTCGTGCACCGTCCCGGCGAGCCCGCAGGCGAGGGAGTCGAACACCGGCCGGGCCGTGAGCCTGGCCGAGGTGTTCACCGGCGCCACCCGGCCGTCGGGCCCGAGTCCGTACGTGACGACCAGTCGGTCCGGATCGGCCGTGAACCCGGTGTCGGTCAGACCGAGGGGCCCGGTGACGTGTTCGGCGACCAGCTCCCCCACCGACGCGCCTGTGGCGCGGGCGAGAAGGACTCCGAGGATGTCACTGCACGTGTGGTACCACCACCCGCCGCCCGGCTGTCCGGCGAACGGGAGCTCGGCGAGCCTGCGCAGGTACTCCCCCGGCGGGACGGCCGGTGCGTACGGGCCGGGCGCGACCCCTCTGACGGCCATGGCCTCGCCCAGGTCGGGGTTGCGTACCGGCCACCCGACGCCGGCGGTCATCGTGAGCAGGTCCCGGACCGTGACAGGTCTTTCAGCCGGTACCGTCCGGTCCAGCAGCCCGTCGGGTTCGGCCAGCACCCGCGGCCGTGCGAGCTCGGGCAGCTGCGCGTCCACCGGATCGTCGAGGGCGATCACGCCACGCTCCACCAGCCGCATCGTGAGGATGCCCGCGATCGGTTTGGTGTTGGAGGACAGCGGGAACACCGCATCCTCGCGCATTGGGGACCCGCCCATGGACCGCGTACCGCCCGCGGCGAGACGTGTGTGTCCGTCCTGCCGGACGCCGCAGACGTACCCGATCAGTCGGCCGGCGTCGACGAGCTCGTCGAGCACGGCGGCGATCTCCCGCGGCTCCGCCATGTACCGACCCTACGTCCGCACGAACCGCCGCGGAAGACGGCGAAATGACGAGATCCCGGGCGGTCGTCTCCGACCTCCCGGGATCTCGTCCTCGGTGGAGCTAAGGGGACTCGAACCCCTGACCCCCACACTGCCAGTGTGGTGCGCTACCAGCTGCGCCATAGCCCCGTATCCATTTCTCTGCCGTTCCCCTCTCGGTGACCGGCCCGACTTAAGTTACACCACCACGGTCCGGCCTTCCAAATCGGCCCCAGCCCCGCCGGAAAAGGCGAGGCCGGGCACGAAAACGGTGGGCGCGTGGCCCGCGAGACCGCAGAGGATCAGGCGACGATCTCCTGCAGCCAGGCGGCGTTCGCGAGGTCCACGACCTCACCTTCGAACGCGACGGTCGGGGTCGACACGCGATCGGTGATCTCCCGGATGGTCTGCTGGGCGTTGTCCGCACTGTCGGAGGCCTTGTCCATGCCGCCGTTAGTCTCCACGTTGCCGATGCACTCGACCGTGTCCGGGTTCGCACCGGCCTCCTCGGCGATCCCGGCGAGTTCCTGCGCCGAGAGGTCGCCGCCACCCTCGGCGGGCTGCTGGGCGAAGAAGGCGTTCTTGACGTCGAAGAACACGGGCAGGGAGTCCTTCGCCGCGACGCACTGGACGGCCGCCAGGGCGCGCGTGGAGTACTCGCCCGACCCCGACTGGCCGTTGAGGAAGTTGAGGGTGTGGAACTCGACCCGCAGATCCCCGGCCTCGACGGCCTCGGAGATGGACTCGCCGTACTGCGCCTCGAAAGAGCCGCAGGCGGGGCACATGTAGTCCTCCCAGACCTGGATGGTCGGGGCGTCCTGCTGCCCCACGATCACCACGCCGGTGTCCGTGATCTCGATCTGCTCGTCGGCGGTCTCACCGAACGTGATGGGGTTGGCCTCGCCGCCCCTCTGGGCCATCCAGACCACTCCACCGAGGACTACCACCGCGACCGCGATGAGCGCGACGACGGTGATGATCATCCCGTTGTTGGACTTGGTCTGCAGCACTTTGGTGCTCTTGTTGGGCTTGGCGTTCACGTGTCCGCGGGCCTTTCTCTACTGGGAGACCGTCGACCCCTTCCGGGTGACCGGCACTAGGGAAAGGGTACCGAAGCCTTGGTCACCGACCCCCTGGGTGCACGTGCGCCGGCACCGTCAGCGATACAGACGAAGCTCTTGTGGTGTCGAACACGTGGACGTAGACTAGAACACGTATTCGAGACAAGTCGCGGCGCGGCCGCACGGTCGATCACGGGGGGTGGGGCATGGACGGCGATCCCGAGCGCGCGGCCGGTGGCCCCACTGGCGCGTCCGGTGCTGCCGGCTCGTCCGGCCGTGCCGGCTCGTCCGGCCGTGCCGGCTCGTCCGGTGACGGCGCCGCCGCGGCGATGACGGGCCTGACGGCGGCGGCGCGGGCCGGGTGGGCGGCCGAGAATCGCGCGGCGGCGCAGCGTCTGGTGGCCTGTTACGCGCTGCTGCAGGAGTGTTGGCGCGAGTACGGCCACGGTATCGACGGCAGCCACGAGGCCCGCCCCGGCCACGCGGTGGTCGACGGCCTCGTCGCCGCCGCCGGCTACGTGGTGGCGGCGATGTCCATCTCCGCCAGACGCGCGGAGAAGATGCTGTCCTTCTCCTGGGAACTACACACCCGCTACCCGGCGATCCTCGAAGCCATGGCCGCCGGACTGATGGAACAACGCGTCGCCGAACTGCTCGCCCGGCAGATGGCCACCGTCCGCGGCGACGTGCTGGAGCAGGTCCAACGCCAGGTCGTCGACGACTACCTCAACGGCATCGCCGCCGGCATCCGACTGGGCGACAAGGCCCTACGCGATGAGATCGACGCCGTCATCGGCCGCCACGACCCCGACGCCATCCGGCTACGCAAAGAAGACGCCAGCCGCACCCGCGGCGTACGCATCGGCAAAGGCGTCGACGGCATGTCCAGCGTCTCCGCCCTGCTGGCCACCGAGGAAGCCGCCGTGTTGGCCGAGGCCCTCGACCAGCGGGTCGCCGAACACCAGGCCGCCGACGCCGACACCACCGCCGCGGCTGCCGGCCGGGCCGCCGACCCCGACACCGACCCGGACGAGCCGGCCGAGCCGGAGCCGAACTACTCCACAGCCGAACGCCGCGCCGACGCCCTGATGTCCCTGATCTGCGGCGACACCCCCAATCGCCCCGACGCTGCCAACGCTTCCGATGACGCCGCGAGCACAGACGATGCCGCCGACGGCGCCGTGGGCGCGCCCGCCGGCGCCGGCGGCGGTCCGGCTCCGGTGTTGCGGCCGAAGGTCACCGTCATCGCCACCGGCGACAACGGCCGCGACGAACACGGCGCGCGGGTGGAGTTCACCCGCACCGGCGAAGCCGCCCTGCAGACCCTGCTGGAAATGCTCGCCACCTCGGATGGGGCCACCTTCGAGCAGGTCGATCCCCGCCTCGGCGCCGCCGACGACACCGACGCCGCCCTGAGATACCGGCCCGGTGCCCAGTTGGCGCGCCGTGTCCGGCTCCGCGACGGCACCTGCCGCCACCCCGGGTGCACGATCCCGGCCGACGACTGCGACCTGGATCATGTGGTGCCGTTCAACCACGCCGACCCCGCCGCCGGCGGCCAGACCATCGAGGCGAACCTGGTGGCCCAATGCCGGCGCCACCACCGGTTCAAAACCTTCTCCGACTGGACCTACAAGCTCCAACCCGACGGCACCCTGATCGTGACCACCCCCGACGGCACCGTCATGCTCACCCGCCCCGACGGCCCGCTGGCCCACTACCGGCGCGAACAACAACGCGACGAAGCCGATGCCTGGGCACGCCAGCAACGCCGCAACCCCAGCCCCGTCTACGGGGCCGGGGTCCTAGACGAGGCCACCTACTTCGCCCGCCGCGCCCAACGCCTGGCCCGCGAACGCGCCCGCACCGCCGCCCGCAACACCGCCGAAGCCACCGACACCGCACCGACCGCGCCGCCACCCGACACCGGCGCCGAGGCAGCCGAGACCGCCCCAGACCCGAACGCGGGTCCGGACTCGAACACGGCCCCGGGCCCGGCCCCGCGTGAGCGTATGACCCCCGCCGCGGCCAGCCGCTGGTGGCAACGCAACAAACCCACCGACAGCACCCTCGAAAAAGCCATCCTCCACGCCCTCCACGAGCACCTCGACGAACTCCTCCAACCACCACCACCCTTCTGAGGCGGGAGGGAGTCAGCGCCGGCGGTCGGCGCGCGAACGGACTCTGCATCGATCGTTCCGAGCAACACCCTGAAATGCACTGAACCCCCGGTCGTCGAGACGACCGGGGGTTCAGTCCGATTGTGGAGCTGCCGGGAATTGAACCCGGGTCCTCCGCAGCATCGGCAGGGCTTCTCCGTGCGCAGTCCGCGTTGGCCTCTACTCGGATCTCGCCCTCATGCGGACGTGTTGGCGATGACGATCCCAGTCACTGTGAGTTGTCCCGACCCACCCCGTGACCGGGTGAGCCGGTGATCCCTCTAGATGATGCCGGGTTCCGGGGCGAGAGCGACCCCGGGCCGACAGACTACGGGCTCGCTATCAGGCAGCGAGGGCGTAGTCGCGCTGATTGGTATCGGCGCGTAATTGGTTGCCACGACGCTTACGGTGGTCTCTGGCCTGCACCGGCACGCTTCCCCTGCGTCAGCTCACGTAGTCGAAACCACATCAGCCCCTCAGGAGCCGCCGACTTCCGCCGACGGACCTCCAACCATACCCCGGGGGACCGTCGATTACCAGGGTAACGTCCGTCTCCGGTCAGCCAAGCGTGAGGAGGACGATCGCGACGCCGGCCAGGCCCAGCCCAGCCAATTGGACCGCGCGCATCCGCTCGCCCCCATGCGTGACCGCCAGCGCGACGGTGAAGGCGGGGTACAGGGCGGCGATAACGCTGACGAGGGAGAGCATCCCTGCCTGGGAGGCGAAGTAGAACGCACCATTCGCGATCGCGTCGAACACGGCGATCACCACCCCGATCGCGATGAGCCGGCGCGGGAAGCGGAACGACTCACGCGCGGCCACGGCAGCGGCGAGCAACATCACCGTCGCGCCTACCCGCGACGCCGCGACCGGCCAGAGCCCCTCGCCCGCGGGCACCCGCGACAACAGGACGAAGAAGGCGGCGAACGCCGAGCCCGACACAACCGACATCACCAGGAGCGACGCCGTCAACCGCCCGTGCGCGGCGGACGAGCCGTCCGCGCCCTCCAGGGACACGAGGACGGTGGCCACGAGCGCCACCGCCATCCCCGCCATCGCCGCGGACCCGGGCCGCTCCCCCGCCGCCAACCCGAAGGCCAGAGGTCCGGCGGCGGCCAGGACCGCCGTGATCGGTGAGATGACGCTCATCGGCCCCCGGGACAGCGCCACATAGAACGTCCACACCGCGGCGCCGGATGCGAGCCCGGACGCCAACCCCCACCCCAGGCCCGCCGGAGTAGGTGACCCGCCCGCGACGAGGGCCGCGACCCCCACGAGCACGATCGAGACAGGGTAGGCCACGCTGACGACGCGCAACGCCCGCGCGCGGCGGGACGCCACGCCACCGAGATAGTCACTGATGCCGTACGCCACCGCCGAGGTCGACGCCAGCGCGACCGGCATCACGCCCGCATGCCCTTGATCTTCCTGCCCAGCTCGCGGACCGCTTCGCGCTCGGCCGTCCGCCGGGCGATGTCCTGCCGCTTGTCGTGGGCCTGCTTACCCCGCGCGACGGCCAGTTCGACCTTGACGCGACCGTTCACGAAGTAGAGCGACAACGGGACGAGCGTCGCGTTCCCGTCGCGCACCTTGCCCACGAGCGAGTCGATCTCCCGGCGGTGTAGCAGGAGCTTCCGCGCCCGCTTGGGGGCATGATTCGTCCAGCTCCCGTGCGAATACTCGGGGATGTGGAGCCCGCGGAGCCACACCTCGCCGTCGTCGACCGTCGCGAACGCGTCGACCAGCGAGGCCTTACCCTCCCGCATGCTCTTGATCTCGGTGCCCACGAGGGCGATCCCGGCCTCGTAGGTGTCCAGGATGTGGAAATCGTGCCTGGCCTTGCGGTTACTCGCGACGATGCTCCCGTCGGAGCCGAGGGAGGACGCGCCCTTCTTCTTGTTTTTCTTGGCCACGTCGGTTCACCTCCTCGTTGCTGTTGCGCAGCCCCCAGAGTCTAGACGAGCCGGAAGGGGCGGCGGCCGTCAGTGCCGGGCCATCAGTACCGGGCCATCAGTGCCGGACCGTCAGCCTCAGGGTCACCCACGCCGTCAACGCGGAGGCCACCGCGCCGGCGACGACGAGCCCCGGGGCGAGAACCAGAATGTCGGAGGTCGTGATCCTCTCGACGAGATTCGCCCGGTACGCCTCGTCCAGCACCCTGTCGAGGAACACGCTCTTGGCCACCAACAGACCCCCCACCGCAAGGACGGCGCCGGTGATCGCCGCGATCACCGCTTCGAGCACGAACGGCAACTCGGTGTACCACCGGCTCGCGCCCACCAGGCGCATGATCCCGACCGCGGTGCGTCGCGTGAACGCCGCGATCTGGGTCATGTTGGCGATGAGCAGGACGGTCGCCACGAGCTGAACCACCGCTATGGCGAACGCCGCGTTGCGGATGCCGCCGAGAACCGAGAAGACGCGCTCGACCAACTCACCCTGCCCCTGCACGACCTCGATCCCGGACACGTCCGCCAGATCCACCGCGACCTCCTCCGCCCGCGTCGGATCGGACAGAGTGAGGGTGAACCGCGAGCCGAGAGCGTCCGGCGACGTCGACTCCACCAGAACCGGGTCGGTCGAGGCGAACAGCTCGACGAACTCGGAGTAGGTCTCCTGCGGGTTCTTGTACTCCACAGACGCCACACCCGGCGTCTCCTCGAGCTGCTCGCGGATCCTCGCGCACTCCGCCGCGCATTCCGGGTCCTCGACGGAGATCGAGCGGTCCACGTAGACGCGGAACTCGTTGAGGTAGTCGTACTTGGCCTGGCTCGCGGACGCGGTCATCGCCACCAGCAGGCCGGCCCCCAGCATCCCCAGCGCGACGGCCGTGGTGATGATCATGGCCAGCGTCATGGAGAGGTTCCGGCGCAGTCCCTGCGCGACCTCCGACGCGATGAACCTGACGGCCATCAGCGATCCGCCCCGTAGGTCCCGCGTGCGTCATCCCGCACGACCGCACCGTCGACCAGTTCCACGACCCGGCGGCGCGACCGGTCCACGATGTGGCGGTCGTGCGTGGCCATGAGCACCGTGGTGCCCGTCCTGTTGATCCGGTCGAGCAGCAACATGATGTCCTCACTGGTCTCCGGGTCGAGATTGCCCGTCGGCTCATCCGCGAGCAGCAGCACGGGACGGTTCACGAACGCCCGGGCGATGGCGACTCGCTGCTGCTCTCCCCCGGACAACTCGTGCGGCCGACGATCCGCCTTGGTACCCAGTCCGACCATGTCGAGCGTCTCCGGGACGACCTTCTCGATGGTCCGGCGGGACTTGCCGATGACCTGGAGCGCGAACGCCACGTTCTCCGCGACCGTCTTGCCCGGCAGGAGGCGGAAATCCTGGAACACGCAACCGAGCGAACGCCGCAGCCCGGGCACATCCGAGTTCTTCATGCGTGTGAGGTCGTGGCCGGCCACGACGAGCCGACCCGAGTCCGGCCGCTCCTCCCTCAGCAGCAGCCGCAGGAAGGTCGACTTACCGGAGCCGGAGGCACCGATGAGGAAGGCGAACTCGCCGTCGTCGATCTCCACGCTCACATCGGACAGAGCCGGGCGCGTCACGGACGCGTACGACTTGGTCACATGGGAAGCACTGATCACACGAGCAGCGTAGCGCCACACCGGTCACCTGTTGGCGCCGCTGGCCGAACACCGTGATCCGCCGGCGGGACCGCCGAAGCGCCGCCCGGTGCCCGAGAGGCGTCACCCCTCGAGGGCGCCGCCGCTCGGAACAGAGGTCGCAACGCCCTCGGGTGCCTGCTGACCAGTCTGCTGTTGCGACTGCTGCTGAGGCTGCTCCTGCGGCGCCTGTTGCTGCGGCGCCTGTTGCTGCGGCGCCTGCGTCTGCTCCTGCCGGGTGGGAGTCGATCCCGCCGTTCCGCGCAAGCCACCCGGGCCCGGGCTGGTGGTGGCGGTGCCCTCGGGGCCGGTGGTCGTCGTCCCGGTCGTCGCGGTCCCCGTCTGATCCGGCCCTGTCGTGGGAGTGGGATCGGTGGTGCCCGTAATCTCCGACGGCCCGGTCTGCTCGGACGATGACTCAGCCGGCTCGGTCGGCGCACTGGTCGCGGGCGGGGCCGGCGGGCCGAAGGCGACGACCGGCTGCTCACGGACGAGCAGATACAGCACCCCGGCGACGACGAACGCGCCGAGAAGGATCGCGGTCGTCCGCGACATCGACAGGAACTCCCCGATCAGCGCCACGATCGCGGGCTTCGGCCGGCGTGAGGGCGCGTCGGGCGGTGGCGTGCCGCCGAGGCCCAGCGGATCGGGCTGTTCGCGGGCGGACGGGTCCTGGCGCAGCACGGGCTCCTGACGCGTGGCGTCATCCTCCCGGGCCGTACCGGCGTCGGGTGTCGTATCAGCGTCGGGGGTCGCGTCGGCGCCCCGGGCCACGTCACCGTCGCGGATCGTGTCGTCGTTCCGGGTCGTGTCGTCGTTCCGGGTCGTGTCGTCGTCTCTGTGCCGTGCCATCAGACGCTCCCCTCTCCGGTCTGCGGGCGGAGCATCCCCGCCCGGATGGCCGCGAGCGCCTCCGGTTCCAGGACTATGCCCTCCTGCCTGAACCGTCGCAGGATCACCGCGCGCATGCGCCGGCCGACCTCCCACTGCATTCCCGGCTTGGTGCGGGCGAGCAGGCGGATGATGGTCTGCTCCAGCTTGATGGACTGCACGCCCATCACGGACGGCTCGTCGAGCACGTACTCGCCCACACGGTCGTCGTCGACGATGTCCCGGCACACCTCGGCCAGCACCTCGTGCGCCTTGTCCATGTCGGCGTTGTTGGGGACCGGAACGTCGATGATCGCCCGCGCCCAGTCCTGCGACTGGTTGACGGCGGTGACGATCTGACCGTTGGGGACGATCACGGCCTCACCGTCCAGCGTGCGCAGCCGGGTGACGCGGAGAGTGACGTCCTCGATGGTGCCGGCGGCGACGCCGGTCGCTGTCGTGAGCTCCACGATGTCGCCGTACCCGTACTGCCTCTCGGCGAGGACGAAGAATCCCGCGAGGAAGTCCTGGACGATCTTCTGCGCGCCGAAGCCCAGTGCCGCGCCGAGGACGGTCGCCGGCGCGACCAGGGCGACGAGGTTCACGCCGAAGCGCAGGAGGATCTGGATCCCGAAGAGGACGTAGAGGACGGCGACGGCGACATAGGAGAGCACCTGGATCAGCGAGTGCAGGTGCTTGGACTCCTCGGACCACAGCTCCTTGTCCGCGTTCTTGGCGTCGATCCGGCCGGTCCACATCCGGGCGATCTTGCCGATCACGCGGGTCAGCAGGGCCGCCCCCAGGACGAGGAGGACGACCTCCAGCCCCTCGTTGCTCAGCCAACGGAGAATTCCGCTGAAGTCGGTCTGGACCCTCACTAGGCGTCGGCCCCCTCCCGCATCCGCCACCGGATGCCGGCTTCGATGAATCCGTCGATGTCACCGTCGAGCACCGCCGACGGGTTGTTGACCTCGTGCTCGGTCCGGAGGTCCTTGACCATCTGGTACGGGTGCAGCACGTAGGAGCGCATCTGGTTGCCCCACGACGCGTTGCCGCCCGAACCGAGGGCGTCCATCGCGGCCCGTTCCTCCTGCCGCTTGCGCTCGAGCAGCTTGGCCTGCAGAACCTTCATGGCCGCGACCTTGTTCTGCAGCTGCGACTTCTCGTTCTGACACGTCACGACGATCCCCGTGGGGATGTGCGTGAGGCGCACCGCGGAGTCGGTGGTGTTGACCGACTGCCCACCGGGACCCGACGAGCGGTACACGTCGACGCGGACCTCGTTCTCCGGGACCTCGATCGAGTCGACCGTCTCGACCACGGGAAGCACCTCGACCTCGGCGAAGGAGGTCTGGCGGCGCCCCTGGTTGTCGAACGGCGAGATGCGCACGAGGCGGTGGGTGCCCTGCTCGACCGAGAGGGTGCCGTACATGTACGGGCCCTTGACGATGAAGGTGGCGGACTTGATGCCGGCCTCCTCCGCGTACGAGGTGTCGTAGACCTCGACCTTGTGGCCGTTCTTCTCCGCCCAGCGCACGTACATCCGCATGAGCATCTCCGCGAAGTCCGCGGCGTCGACACCGCCGGCGCCCGCGCGGATGTTCACGACGGCCTCACGCTGGTCGTACTCACCGCTGAGCATCGTCTTGACCTCCATGGCCTCGACGTCCTCACGCAGGCTCGCCCGCTCGGCATCCGCCTCCTCGACGGCGTCGCCGCCTTCCTCCTCCGCGAGCTCGTACATCAGCGGCAGATCCTCGATCCGCTGCCGCAGTTCGCGGCAGCGACGTAGGTCCGCCTGGATGTACGACAGCTCGCTGGTGACCTTCTGAGCCCGGTCCTGGTCGTTCCACAGGTCCGGGTCGGCGGCCATCTGCTCGAGCTCGTCGACGCGGCGGGCGAGCTCGTCGATGTCGAGAACCTTCTCGACGGTGGTCATGGTCGCGTCGAGGGCTGCGATGTCGGCGGAGACTTCAGGGTGCACGAGACGAGTCTACGCGGCCCGGGCGTCGCCCACCGTTTCCCCGCCCGTCGCCCCGACGTGACCCGCCACACCACCCGTGGTCGCCCGCCGCGGGTAGCGTCGAGAGCCGCGGACCCGCTGCCGCCCGTGGTCAGCGCGCCGCGACCCCAGCGGAGGAAGTGCATGTCCATCGACACCGGCCACCCGCGCCCCCTGCCCGACGAGCACACCGGGCGACTGACCGACGTCGACCTGGCCGCCCGCCTCGTCGTCGACGCCGGCACCCTGGCGCGCCGCCTGCGCGAGGACGGACTCGACGTCCGGCGCAAGACGTCCGTCTCGGACGTCGTCACCGAGGCGGACGACGCCGCCGAACGACACATCACCGCGCTCCTCGCCGCCCACCGGCCGGACGACGGCGTCCTCGGCGAAGAGGGAACCCTGGTCGCCGGCGGCCACGACCGGCGGTGGGTCGTGGACCCCGTCGACGGCACCTACAACTTCGTCTCCGGCTCCGACTACTGGTGCTCGGCAGTGGCACTCAGTGGCCCCGACGACTACCTGCTCGGCGCGGTCCACCGCCCCGCCACCGGCGAGACCTTCGTCGGCGGCTCCGAGACCCCCACCCGCCGCAACGGCGTCCCCGTGACCCCGCTGTCCCCCGGCGACCTCGCCGCCGGCAGTCTCGCCACCTACCTCCACCCGCCGTTCCTCACCGACCCCGATCTGGCCGAGCCGTTCCACCGCGTGAGCCGGGGCGCGGCGACCATCCGGATGCTCGGATCCGGATCGGTCGACCTGGCCTCGGTCGCCTGCGGGATCCACACCGTGTGGTGCCAGCACTCCTGCCCGGAGTGGGACTGGCTGCCCGGCCGCGCACTCGTCGAGGGCGCGGGCGGGGTCTGCGCGACCGTGGAGGTCAACGGCTACGACTGGTTCGTGGCGGGCCGCCAGGGTGCCGTCGACCAGGCGGTCGCCCTGCTCCGCGGCTGAACCAACCCCCGCCGAACAACGGTGCCGAGAACTTCAGGGGAAAGTGTGGCGCTCGGAACTTACTCCGAAGTAAGGTGTTGGCGACCACACCGCCCACCGTCCGTCACGAGAACAGCTGGTGATGATGAGTAAGAACCCCACGACCCCGCCCACGACGGGACGCGCGAAGACCTCCACACCGGGCAAGAACCCCACACGCATCGACGCCATCGGCGCCGCGATGCGTGCGCTGACCACGATCACCGGGTCGGAGTTCGCCGAGCGGTTCGGACTGCGCCAGAAGGTCGACCGGGTGACCTACGAGGCCACCAAGACCGGATTCAAGACCCTCGGGGCAGCGACCAAGTCGTTCAAGAAGGTGTCCGGCGGCGGCGCGCCCAAGCGCCTGCCCGACGCCGACACCGAGGCGCGGCCCGACCTGTTCGACCTCACGCTGGACGACGACCAGCAGATGATCTCCCAGACCGTGCGCGAGTTCGCCACCGAGGTCATCCGCCCGGCCGCCCACGACGCCGACGCCGCCGCCGAGGCACCCGCCTCACTTCTCGAGCGGTCCGCCGAGATCGGCGCCACCATGCTCAACGTCCCGGAGGAGTTCGAGGGCATCGCCTCCGAGCGCGGCGTGGTGACCAACTCCCTCGTCGCCGAGGCCCTCGCCTACGGCGATATGGGCCTGGCCCTGCCGATCCTCGCGCCGTCCGGCGTGGCCACCACCCTGACCCAGTTCGGATCCGACACCCAGCAGAAGTCCTACCTGCCGGCGTTCGCCTCCGAGAAGGTCCCGGCCGCCGCCGTCGTGGTGGCCGAGCCCCGGCCACTGTTCGACCCGTTCGACCTGAAGACGACCGCCGTGCGTACCCCCGGCGGCTTCACGCTCAACGGCGTCAAGTCGATGGTGCCCACGGCCGGGAACGCGGAACTCTTCGTCGTCGCCGCCACCCTCGACGGCGCGCCGACCTTCTTCGTCGTGGAATCCGACACCGACGGACTCGTGGTGGAGGCCGATCCGTCCATGGGCCTGCGCGCCGCCGGCCTGGGTCGCCTCGTCCTCACCGACGTGGCCGTGCCCGCCGACGCGATCCTCGGCGGCCCGGACGTGTCCCCCGAGGACCGCGCCGCCGCCTACGCCGACGTGATCCGCCTCTCGCGCCTCGGATGGGCGTCGCTGGCCGTGGGCACCTCCCACGCGGTCCTCGACTACGTCACGCCCTACGTCAAGGAGCGCCACGCGTTCGGCGAGCCCATCGCGCACCGCCAGGCGGTCGCGTTCGCCGTGGCCGACATGGCCACCGAGCTCGACGGCATGCGCCTGGTCACCTGGCGCGGCGCCTCCCGCGCCGAGCAGGGGCTGTCGTTCGCCCGCGAGGCCGCCCTGGCCCGCAAGATCGCCGCCGACAAGGGGATGAAGATCGGCCTCGACGGTGTCCAGCTGCTGGGCGGGCACGGGTTCACCAAGGAGCATCCCGTCGAGCGCTGGTACCGCGACCTGCGCGCCGTGGGCGTGGCCGAGGGCGTGGTGGTCCTGTGACCGCCCCCCGCCCCGCCACCCTCCCGAACCGGACCAAGGACATCCAGCGATGATCAACCTCGAACTACCCAAGAAGCTCCAGGCGGGTGCGAACCAGGCCCGCCAGGTGGCCACCCAGATCTTCCGGCCCATCTCGCGCAAGTACGACCTCGCCGAGCACGGGTACCCCGTGGAACTCGACACCCTCAAGGCCATGATGGAGGCCATGGAGGACGCCGGCCAGGCCGCCTCGGGCGCCACGATGGGATCCGGCGGCGCCCCCAAGCGCGAGGGCGTTTCCAACGGCGGCAACATGAAATCGCTGCTCAACATCATCGAGACCTGCTGGGGCGATGTCGGCCTCACGCTCTCGATCCCCCGGCAGGGCCTGGGGAACTCCGCCATCGCGGCCGTGGCCAACGACGAGCAGATGGAGAAGTTCGGCCGCGTGTGGGCCTCCATGGCCATCACCGAGCCGGACTTCGGCTCCGACTCCGCCGCCGTGTCGGCCACCGCCCGCCTCGACGGCGACGAGTACGTCCTCAACGGCACCAAGATCTTCGTCACCTCCGGTGCCCGTGCCGACCACATCGTCGTGTGGGCGACCCTGGACAAGAGCAAGGGCCGCGCCGCCATCAAGTCCTTCGTCGTGCCGCGCGACCACCCCGGCGTCTCCGTGGACCGGCTCGAGCACAAGCTCGGCATCCGCGCCTCCGACACCGCGCAGATCACCTTCACCGACTGCCGCGTCCCCAAGGAGAACCTCCTGGGCGACCCGGAGATCCGCGTGGACAAGGGCTTCGCCGGCGCCATGCAGACGTTCGACAACACCCGTCCGCTGGTCGCGGGCATGGCGGTGGGCGTCGCGCGCGCCGCGCTCGAGGAGATCCGCACGCTCCTCGAGGAGGCCGGGATGGAGATCGACTACGACCGGCCCGCCACCAGCCAGCCCGCCGCCGTGGCCAAGTACCTCGAGCTCGAGGCCGACTGGGAGGCCGCGTACCTCCTCACGCTGCGCGCGGCGTGGATGGCCGACAACAAGATGCCCAACACCAAGGAAGCGTCGATGTGCAAGGCCAAGGCCGGGCGCACCGGCTCTGCCGTGACACTGGGCGCCGTCGAACTCGCGGGCAGCTACGGCTACTCCGAGCGCAGCTTCCTCGAGAAGTGGTCGCGCGATTCCAAGATCCTCGACATCTTCGAGGGCACCCAGCAGATCCAGCAGCTGGTCATCGCCCGGCGCATCCTCGACCTGTCGAGCGCCGAGCTGAAGTGAGCTGACCCGCCGGACGGGGCGACGAGACCCGTCGGATCAACGAGAAGAGCGTTCCGCACACCACGCCGAGCGGGTGTGCGGAACGCTCCTCTCGATGGATCCCGGGGCCGGCCGGGCCGTCAGGCCATCCGGAAGCCGCTTCCGGGCCAGTTGCGCGCGGTGGCGTCGGCGACGATCGCGTCGAACGAGTACCCCAGCGCGGGCAGGAAGAACGGCGACTGGGCCGGGTGCAGGCACGAGGGCAGAACAGGGCCGAGGCTGCCGGCCGCCCCGGCCGCCGGCGGCATGTGGCCGCCCGAGACCAGGCCCACGAGCCGGCCGTCGCGGGTGATGGGCCCGCCGGAATCCCCGTACCCTGCACAGGCGTGGCTCCAGAACCTGTCACCCTCGCGCTGCCAGGTGATGCCGCACGTGTGGCCGGTCGACAGGCCGTCCTTGCAGACGACGTCGCCGAACTCCGGCGCCGGCCCGCGGCCGACCACGCCGGCCTGGCGGACGGGGACCGCGACGCCCGGGTCCAGGCGGATGACCGAGTAGTCGAGGATCTCGTTGCGGGTGGCGACCGTGCCGATCACGCCCGCGCCCTGGTTGTCGCGGAGGATGACCGGGACGTTTATCCGATCGCTGCAGTGGGCGGCCGTGAACGCGACTGGGGTGCCCGCCGCGTCGTAACCGGCGGCGGTGATGGTGCATCCCGCCACTCCCCCGACGAGCACGGGGGTCGCGCCGCCGACGGGCACCGCCGCCTGGGCGGCTGCGGGCGCCATCAGCGTGGCGGCGCCGGCCATCACGGCCGTCGCGGCGAGTTTCGCCAGACGGGTGAACCTCATGAGCGTGTCCTTCCCACCCCTGGCGGAATGCCCGGGTCTACGCTCCGTCAGACTAGCGGCCGGGGCCCCGCCGTGCACGACGCACGCGCGCGTCACCGGCGCGCCTCCCGAATCCGGGTGCGGCGCCACCGCCCAGCGGCACACCGCCGGTCAGTGCTCCCCGACCGTGATCCGGATGGTGGGACGTCGGTCGTCGGCACCGCCGATCCGACACCAGATCGCGGCCACGATCGGTTCGAGGAACAGTTCGCCGACCTGCCCCATGAGGGTGCGCACCACCTGGACCTTCTCCGAGGAGCGCGTGGAGGCGTGGCCGCCGCGGCGCAGACTCTCGACCTCCCTGGTGGTGAGGTCGACGATCGCCGCGAGCAGCGGAGCGCCCCGGCCGTCGGGCTCTATCAGGGCGCGGTTGATGTACTTCACCACCATCGGGTTGCGCTCGAGCATGTCGCGCACGGCGGCGTCGCGGGCCGCGACCACCTCCGCCGGGGACCCGGTGTGCTCGACGGTCGCCAGCGCGTCGACGACGTGCTCCACCACGAGGTCGTCCACCGCGCGGCGCAGCCCCTCTTTGGTGCCGAAGTGATGCTGGATCAGCCCGATGGTCACGCCGACCTCGGCGGCGACACGGCGCATGGAGACCCGGTCCTCGCCGTGGTCCGAGTACAGCTCCAGGGCGGCGTACCGGATCCGCGCGCGGGCGGTGAGGTCGCCGTCGGCGGAGCGCGGCGGGCCGGAGTCGCCCGCCCCTGCGCCGCCGCCGGACCCGGGGCCAGCCGAACCCACCTCGCCCATCACGCACACCTCTCGCCGCGACGTGCGGCGCCCGAGGCGACCGCCGGAATGACGACCATACACCTGTATGCCATGCGGTTGTATGGTGGTGCTCGACAAGGCCACGCCGGCCCCCACCTCACTCTGGAGTCGCCCCGTGTTCGAGCCCGCCCCCTTCCGCTCCCCCTGGATGACTGACGACCTGGACGCTCTCCGTGCGCACACCCGCGCCTTCCTCGAGAAGGAGACCGCCCCGCACCTCGAGCGGTGGGCCGAGCAGGGCGCGGTGGACCGCGAGTTCTGGAACAAGGCCGGCGACGCGGGCCTGTTGTGCATCTCGATCCCCGAGGAATACGGGGGCGGCGGCGGCTCGTTCGCCCACGAGGCCGTCATCGCGGAGGAGCAGACCCGGGCGCTGGACGACGGCTGGGGCAACTCGGTCCACAGCACGATCGTCGCCCACTACATCCTCCAGTACGGCACCCAGGAGCAGAAGCAGCGTTGGCTGCCGAAGCTCGCGACCGGCGAGATGGTGGGCGCCATCGCCATGACCGAGCCCGGCGCCGGGTCGGACCTGCAGGCACTGCGCACCACGGCCACGCGCGACGGCGACGACTTCGTGGTCAACGGCTCCAAGACGTTCATCTCCAACGGCATGCACTGCGACCTGCTCGTCATCGTGGCGCGCACGGGCGGGGAGGGCGCACAGGGCCTGTCCCTGCTGGTGGCGGAGACGCCCGGACTGAAGGGCTTCAACCGCGGCCGCAAGCTCGACAAGATCGGCCTGAAGTACCAGGACACGATGGAGTTGTTCTTCGACGACATGCGCGTCCCGGTGGGCAACATCCTGGGCGGCGAGGGCCAGGAGGGGCAGGGCTTCATCCAGCTGATGCAGCAGCTCCCGCAGGAGCGCCTCATCATCGCGGTGACCGCGGTCGCCGCCGCCGAGACCGCCGTGCGCCTGGCGACCGACTACGCCAAGGAGCGTGAGGCGTTCGGCAAGCCGATCCTCAAGTTCCAGAACCTGCGCTTCGAGCTGGCCGAATGTAAGACCGAGGCGCTGGCCGCCCGCACTCTGCTGGACCACTGCATCTCGCTGCATCTCAAGGGCGAGCTCGACCCGGCGACGGCGTCCATGGCCAAGTACTTCTGCACGGACAAGCAGTGCGAGATCATCGACCGCTGCCTGCAGGTCTTCGGCGGCTACGGCTTCATGACCGAGTACCCGATCGCCCGCATGTACGCCTCGGCGCGCGTGCAGAAGATCTACGGCGGGACCAACGAGATCATGAAGGAGCTGATCTCCCGGACGCTCTAGAGTCGCGAGCCCTCCCGCAGGTCCGCGACGATCTGGCGCACGGCGTCACGGCCCGCCCGGTTGGCCCCCACGGTCGACTGGGACGGGCCGTAGCCGATGAGGAACAGTCTCGGCTGGTCGAGCGCCCGTCCGTCGGCGACGCGGATCCCGCCCTCGGCCGTCCGCAGCCCGAGCGGGGCGAGATGGGCGATCGCGGGCCGGAACCCGGTGGCCCAGAGGATGACGTCCGCCGGCTCGAGCCGCCCGTCGGGCATCCGCACTCCGTCGGGCTCGATGCGGGTGAACATCGGGTGGCGCACGAGGACGCCGCGCGCGTCGGCGCGGTCGATCCACGGCGCGCGGTACATGCCGGTGACGCGGATGACACTCTCCGGCGGCAGCCCCCTCGCCGTGCGCTCGGCGACGCGGTCGATTGCGGCGGAGAAGTTGTCCGGCGGCGGGCCGGTCTCCCACTCGATCTCCCGCCGCGTCACCCACAGGGTGTCGGCGACACGGGATATCTCCTCGAGCAGCTGCGTGGCCGAGATGCCGGCGCCGACGATCACGACGCGCTGCCCGGTGAACTCGTCGGCCGACACGTAGTCGTGGACGTGGACCTGTCGCCCGCGGAAGGTCTCCTGTCCGGGGTAGTACGGCCAGAACGGTCGGGTCCAGGTGCCGGTGGCGTTGATGACGTAGCGGGCCGCCCAGGTCCGTGGGTCTCCGGGGCGAAAGGTGCCGCGGCGGGGCGCACCGGTCGGTTCGGTGACGACGACGAGGTGGTCTCCGGCCGGGTCGACCCTCCCAGGGACCGGTCTGCGTACCGAGCGGACACGGACCGGTCGCCGGACGTCGAGGTCGTGGCGGGCCTCGTAGTCGGCGAAGTAGCGGGGCAGGATCTCGCGGCTGGGCGTGTCCGGGTCGACGTCGGGCACGGGGTGGTCCGGGAGGGCGAAGATCCCGTTGACCGTGCGCATGGTGAGCGACTCCCAGCGGTGCTGCCACGCGCCGCCCGGGGCCTCGTCGGCGTCGAGCATGACGAAGGTGCGCTCGCTCCGGTCCTCACCCGCGGCCCGGCCGGCCGGGGCGAAGCCACGGCGTCGCAGGTGGTATCCGGCGGACAGGCCGGCCTGCCCGGCTCCGATGACGACCACGTCGACGGGCGCGGCGGGTGTCCCGGGTTCGAGTGTCACGCCCCCATGGTCGGTCATCCGGGCCGTCCGAGTCGACGAGGGCCCTTCGTCGATGGCGGCGCGGGTCTTCATACCGGTGTCCTCCAGGGTCCGCAGCAGGTCCCCGGGGGGTTCGACGCCGGCGGGCGCGCGGCGGTCGCCGACGCGGATCGGACACTAACCCGGTGGCCGCGCCGGACGGGGTTCCTCCCGAAACGAGCTCAGGCCCGGCTCCCTGAGGGAACCGGGCCTGAGTGCGTGGTAGCGGGGACAGGATTTGAACCTGCGACCTCTGGGTTATGAGCCCAGCGAGCTACCGAGCTGCTCCACCCCGCGTCGATCATCCGGGCGATACCGGGTGACGTGAGACCGTCCGGCGGTCGAGTGGTCTCCCTCTCGGCTCCGCTTCGGTCAGGTACGACCTTAGCAAAGAGCGACCGCGAACCACGAATCGGCCGGGGGCGCCGATGCCGTGCGGAGCGATGCCGTCCGGAGCGATGCCGTCCGGAGCGACCCCGCCCGAACGACGAAGGGCCCCTCCGTGAGGAAGGGCCCTTCGTCGTGCACGTGGTAGCGGGGACAGGATTTGAACCTGCGACCTCTGGGTTATGAGCCCAGCGAGCTACCGAGCTGCTCCACCCCGCGTCGATTGCATCTATGACACTACGTGCCACTGAACCGACAAGGCAAATCGGCCGGCCGTACGACGACGCCCGGGCCGGTCACACGGGGAGACCGGCCCGGGCGGACGGAGTCGGGTCGTCAGTTGCCGTTGCCGAGCGCCTGGTAGGCGTCGACGGCGGCCTGCAGGTCCTCGAGCGCCTGCCCGAGATCGGAGAGGTCTCCCCCGCTCTGGGCCGAACGGACGGCGTTCAACGCCTCGTTGAGCTCGCGCACCGCGGCTTCACGGGAGGCCTCGTCGCCGCCACCACCGCCACCGCCGGCCGCGGGTGAGGACGGGCGGGGGGCCGTGCCCTCGGCGGGCCGCGACGTGCCGCCCTCCGCCTGGGCCTCGGCCTGACCGGTCTCGTCGATCCGCACGGTGTCGGGATCCGTCTCGATACCGACCTGCTGCAGCGCCTCGTACAGGGTGGGCGCGTACCCGACCGCGCGGTCGTAGCTCACCATCACGCGCAGCAGACGCGGGAACGCGGAGTCCTGGTCCTTGCGCTGCGTGTAGATCGGCTCGACGTACAGCACCGAGTCCCCGGCCAGCGGCAGCGCCAGAAGGTTGCCCTCGGTGATTTCCGCCGTCTCACCCCACAGGCGACGGTCCTGGGCGATCGCCGGCGAGGCGATCATGATGTCCTGCGCCTGGTTCGGGCCCTGCGCCAGCGGCTCGGTGCGCCGCTGCACGCGCACGGTGATCTCGCCGTACGTCTCCGGGTCCGAGCTCGCCGACATGTGCGCGGCGAGGAACTCGCGCTCGTACCCGCGGAACGCGGAGATGAGCTGGAACGAGGGCTCGTCGGACTCCGGGTCCGTCGGGTCCGAGACCACCACGTAGTACGGCGGCTGGCTCGGGCCGTCGCGGTCCACGGTCTGTGCCCCGGCCGGGCCACCCGCGGTCCCGGGAGCGGGGGCGGTGCCGGGCCCGGCCGCCGGCGGGGTCTGCGGGTTCTGGATGGACGAGGTCACCGTCGGGTCGGACGGCACCGACCAGAAGGCGTCGTTCGTGAAGAACTGACCCGGATCGTCGACCTGGTACTTGGCGAGCAGCTCGCGCTGCACCTTGAACAGGTCCTCGGGGTAGCGCAGGTGCTCGGAGAGCTCCTCGGAGATCGCGTCACGCGGCTGCACGATGCCCGGCAGGGCCTTCATCCACGTCTGCAGCACCGGGTCGGACTCGTCGAACGCGTACAGGTCCACCGTGCCGTCATAGGCGTCGACGGTGGCCTTGACCGAGTTGCGGATGTAGGAGACCTCCTCGTCCGGCAACACGCGGCCGCTGCCGTCGCTCAGGGAGTCCGAGGTCATGGCCTCCAGCGAGCTGAGCTCGGCGTACGGGTAGGTCTTGAGCGTCGTGTAGCCGTCGACGATCCACTTGATGCGCCCGTCGATCACCGCCGGGTACGTGTTGGTGTCCGTGGTCAGCCACGGGGCGACCTTCTGCACGCGGTCACGCGGGTCGCGGTCGTAGAGGATCTTCGAGTCGTCACCGATGAGGCTC
This sequence comes from Dietzia maris, assembly GCF_036287335.1. NCBI lineage: Bacteria > Bacillati > Actinomycetota > Actinomycetes > Mycobacteriales > Dietziaceae > Dietzia > Dietzia maris. Next base: position 1,097,200 of record NZ_CP143053.1, on the reverse strand, counting down.
GACAGCAGGATGTTCCGCTCGGCGAACTTCAACGCGTACGCGATCCGGTTGACCCACCCGCCGATCGGCACACCGCCTGAGCCGGTGTAGGTGTACTGCTCGGCGTCGGTGTCGTACTCACGCGGGCCGTCGCCGTTGTCACCGACGATCGCGTAGTCGGGATCCGACTGGGCGATGAGCTCACCGAAGTAGATCCGCGGCTGCGTGACCGGGATCATCATGTCCTCGCCGTTGTTGATCGCGTCGAGGTCCGACACCTGGTAGTTGGGCAGGCCACCACGGTCCGAGCCCGCGTCGTCGGCGATCTCGTTGACGCGGTTCGCGGGAGCGGCCACGAAGCCGTTGCCGTGGGTGTACACGGTGTGGCGGTTGATCCAGTCGCGCTGGTTGGCCTGCAACGACGCCGGGTTGAGCTCGCGCGCGGCCACGAGGAAGTCCTGCATCTCGCCGTCGATCGTGTACCGGTCGATGCTCAGGGTCTCGGGGAAGCCGTAGAAGTTGCGCAGCTGCTGCTGCTGGGTGAAGGTCGGCGCCAGGACGTTGGGGTCGAGCACGCGGACGTTGGACAGCGTCGTGATGTCCGAGGCGGCCTCGCGGGGGTTCGGGTCGGCCGAACCCCAGTTGTCGATGTAGGTCACCCGGTCGTCACCGATGTCGTAGGCGGCGCGCGTCGCCTCGATGTTGCGGGCGATGTACTCCCGCTCCTTCTCGGCGCGGTTGGGGTTGACCGAGAACTGCTCGACGGCCAGCGGCCACGCCGACCCCACCACGAGGGCGGAGAACAGGAGCAGGACCGTGGCCAGCGCGGGGATCCGCAGGTCCCGGATGACGATGGCGGAGAAGAACGCGACCGCACACACCAGGGCCACCGAGAACATGAAGATCTTGGCCGGCATGAGGGCGTTGACGTCGGTGTAGCTGGCGCCAGTGAACGTGGCGTTCTCGCTGAACAGCAACTCGTACCGGTCGAGCCAGTACGCCGCCGCCTTGGCGAGGACGAACAGGCCCGCGAGGCTCACCAGCTGGATGCGGGCCGCCCGGGTAAGCGCACCCTCGCGGGCGCCGGGGCGGAGACCGCCGAAGATGTAGTGCGTGACGAGGTTGGCCAGGAACGCCAGCACGATGGCGACCATCAGCCACGTGACGATCGCGCGCCACATCGGCAGCTCGAACGCGTAGAAGGAGATGTCGAGCCCGAACTGCGGGTCAGTCTCACCGAACGGCGTCGAGTTGAAGAACGCGAGCACCGTCTGCCAGCCGGTCTGCGCGACCGAGCCGGCCAGGACGGCGAGCACGGCCGGGATCCAGAACACGGTCTTACCGGGCGAGGCGCCCATGGCCGCGCGGTACCGGGCCAGCGCGTCCGGCATCCCCGGCTGGGCGAGGAAGACGGGACGGGCGCGGTAGGCCAGCATGATGCCGGCGGTCACCGCCAGCCCCACCAGGAGCGCGACCACGACGAACACCCCGAGTCGCGTGAGCAGCTCGGTGCGGAACACGCTCGTCGCGTCGACGCTGCCGAACCACAGCCAGTCCGTATAGGCCGTGTTCAGTCGCGGTAGGACCTGGATGAGGAGGATGAGGACGACGACGGCGACGGCGACGGCCCGACCGCGACGCGAGATCGCGATCGGCCGACCTGGGGGGTTGCCGGGTGGGCGGACGGACACCTGGGATGCTCCTGCACTGCTGGGGCGGACATGCTCGTGGGCCCCACCTTACGGAAAACCCCCGCCTCAGCCGCAGGTCGGTGGCCGCCCCCCGGAAGCGGCCGTCTCCAGCGCCTCCACCGCGCCGCCCAGGGTCGACACCTCGATGAGCCGGATGCCCTCGGGAGGGTCCTGCACAGCCTCCGCACAGTTGGCGGCGGGCACGAGGAACTCGCTCACCCCGGCCTCGTGGGCGGCCCGGATCTTGTGCCGGATGCCGCCGATCGACCCGACCGTGCCGTCGGGCAGGATCGTGCCCGAGCCCGCGACCCGCGCCCCCCCGGTCGTCTCCCCCGGTGACAGCTTGTCCACGATCGCCAGCGCCAGCACCAGGCCCGCCGAGGGGCCGCCCACACCCGGATCCACCGTGATGTCCACGTCGGTGCCGTCCGCCGGGGAGTCACCGACCAGGATGCCCAGCCGGCCCTGGTCTGGATCGCCGTCCGGCCCGGCCGGCTGCAACCTCGTCGTCGTCGACCCCTCCCGGCCGTCCCGGGTGTACCCGATCGTGATCTCATCCCCCGCTCGGCGCTCGCCGACCCGCTCGACCACGGACGTGGCGTCCTCGACCGGCTCCCCGTCGATCGACGTCAGCACGTCGCCCTCCTCCAGACGCCCGGCGACCGCGCCGTCGGGCTCCACACCCTCGACGCGGGGCTGCATCGGGATCCCCAGGTGGCGGTAGGCGGCCGCCTCGGCCGAGTTCTCCGACCCGACCATCTGCGCGGCGTTGGACTCACGCACCTCGTCGCGCGACCGGTCCGGCGGGAACACCTGGTCCCGCGGCACGACGACCTGCGCAGGGTCCAGCCAGAAGCGCGCCGCGTCGACCAGGGTGAGACGGTCCCGCACCGCCACCGTCGTCATGAGCAGCGACCCCGCGGTCTCGTCGGCCGGCCTGCCGACCACGTCGATCACCGGGACCCGCTCGACCTCACCGTTCTCGGTCTCCACCTCAGCCGTCCCGAAAGTGTCATAAGTGGGCCCCGGGCCCATCGACACCAACGGGACGGTGGCCGATGTCGCCAGGACGAGCAGCAGGACCGCCGGCACCAGCGCGGCGAGGACGGTTAAGAGGCGGCGGCTCACGGGGGCAAGGGTAGTCCGCGCCCGGCCGCCACCGCGTCGCGGCCGAACCCCGCACCCCTGCACGCTGTACCGTTGTGGCATGAACCAGCCCTTCGGTTTCTCCGCCTCCGACGACGACGGGCGCGACGACGACCGGGACCGTAATCCCGGCGGATCGGGCGGCGCCGGTGGCCCCGGTGGCCCCGGCGGATTCGACCCCTCGCAGTTCGGCAACCTCGGCCAGATGCTCTCCCAGTTCGGGCAGATGCTCGGGTCCATGGGATCGGCCATGTCCGGCCCCGGCAGCTCTGGCCCCGTCAACTACCAGCTGGCGCGGACGGTCGCCCTGCAGGCGCTCGGCCGCACGCCCGTGATCACCGACTCCTCGCGCACGGCCGTCCAGGAGTCCGTCCGCCTCGCCGAACTGTGGCTCGACGACACCACCCTGTTCCCCTCCGGCGTCCACCGCACCGAGGCGTGGACCCCGCAGCAGTGGGTCGAGCAGTCGCTGCCCACCTGGGAGAAGATCTGCACCCCGGTCGCCGAGCAGATGAACTCGGCCACCAAGGGCGCCATGCCCGAGGAGGCCCGCCAGCTCGCCGGCCCGCTGCTCGGCATGCTCGACCAGATGGGCGGCATGGGCTTCGGCATGCAGCTCGGTCAGGGACTCGGCAAGCTCGCCCCGGCCGTCCTCTTCTCCTCCGAGGTGGGCATCCCGTTCGGCGCCGACGGGGTGGCCGCCCTCTCGCCCGCCGCGATCGACGCGTTCGCCGACGAGCTGGAACTGCCCCGCCAGGAGGTCGTCGTGTTCCTCGCCGCGCGCGAGGCCGCCCACCTGCGACTGTTCTCCGGCGCGCCCTGGCTGCGCGCCCGCTTCCTCGCCACCGTCGACGAGTACGCGCGCGGCATCCGCGTCGACACCTCCGGGCTCGACGACCTCGCCTCCGGGCTGGACCCGTCGATGCTCCAGGACCCGGCCAAGCTGCAGGAACTGCTCTCCGGCGGCGCCGGTGCGATCGGCCCCAAGGTCACCAACGTCAACGAGGCGGCCCTCGGCCGCCTCGAGACACTCCTCGCCCTCGTCGAGGGCTGGGTCGACGCCGTGGTCACGGCCGCCGTCGGCGACCGGCTCCCCAGCGCCGACAAACTCCGCGAGATGTGGCTGCGCCGCCGCGCCACCGGCGGGGCCGCCGAGCAGGCCTTCGCCAGCCTCGTCGGGCTCGAACTGCGCCCGCGGCTCGCCCGCGAGGCCTCCGAACTGTGGCGCCGGGTCGGCGAGGCCGTCGGCATCGAACGCCGCGACGGTCTGTGGAGCCACCCCGACCTGCTGCCCGTCGGCGAGGACCTCGAGAACCCGGCCGCCGTGATCGACCGCCTCCTCGACGACTCGAGCGGCGACTCCGGCGGCGTCGACGAGATCGAGCGGTTCCTCCGCGAGTCCGGCGGCGGGATCGGTGGAGACGGCACCGGCTCCGAGGGGCCGCGCGACGCGGACTGACCCGCCCGCTCGGCCCCGGGCGGGGCCGGTCAGGGCGAGTCGGCCTCGTCGTCGTCTCCTTCGATCAGGTCCCCCACTCCCTCGCCGGCACCGCCGCCCCCGTCGTCGGGGGCGGCGTCCCCGCCCCCGGGTGCGCCCGCGGCGCCACGGAGGACCCGCGAGTACGCCTCGAGGTACCCCATCGCGCGCTCGGCGCGCGGGAAGCGGCGCACCACCTCCCAGAACTCCGGCGGATGCCCGCCCGGCACCACGAGGTGGGCCAGTTCGTGGACGAGGACGTAGTCCAGCACGTACGCCGGGACGTCCCGCAGCGCCTCGCTGATCCGGATCTCCCCCGACGCCGGTGAGCACGACGCCCACCGCGTGGTCATCGACGGCACCCATCGCACCGACGACGGCCGCGGGCGCCCCTCCACCCACCTGTCCGACAACCCGGAGGCCCGCCGCATCAGGTCCTCGTCCGACACCCTCGGACCCCGACGGCGACCCGACCGTGCCAGACGGCCGAGCATGTCCGAGACCAGGCGTCGCTCCTCGGCCCGGGGCAGCCCCGCCGGCATGAGCACGACCACCGTCTCCCCCTCCACCCGCGCGGACACCGTCCGCTTGCGGCGCCGCGACCGCCGGATCTCGATCCGCGGGTCGTCGGGGTCCGTGGGCAGCGCCGACGCCGCGGCCGGACCGCCGGGGGCGGTGTCCTCGGATCGGCCGGCGGGGCGAGGGGCTGACGGCACGCCGACCACGGTAGACCACCGGACGACGCGCCCTCGCGGGCCGCCGTCCACACGCGCGATCCGCCCTCCCGTGCCTGTGGATAACCCCGCCGGCGGGCCCGGTGCCCCGGCGATCACGTGCCACGATGACACCCGTGACCCCGCCTACCCCGCTCACCGCGCCCGCCGACGCACCCCGGCGCGCCACGGAGCCGCCACGTGCCACGGAGCCGCCGCGCGGCGTCGTCATCGCCGCGCCCGCCGAGGTCGGGGCCACCGCGACCGGGCCCGTCCGTCCGGATACCTCGTCGCCTCTCGGCACCTCGTCGCCGATCCGCGCGACGCTGCGTCCGGGCACCGTGGTCGTCGTTCGAGACGGCCGCAGCGTGCAGGTCGGGCTCGCGCCGGACAGGGCGGTGGTCGTCGACGCGCCGGCCGCCGTCGACGCCCGCCGCCTCGCCGCCCTGCTCACCGGGCTCGAGGGCGGGGCCGACCTCGACTCGGCCGCCCGCCGCGCCGGGATCGACGCCACCGGGCGGACCGCCGTCGCACGGATCCTCGCCCGCCTGGCCGATCTCGGGCACGTCCACCTCGACGCGCCCGGCCCGAGCGCACCCGCACTCGCGCCCTCCACACCCGCGCGCTCCACGTCCGCGCGCTCCACGCCTGCGCCCTCCGCGACGCCCGCCCGGGCGCGGCCCGCCCCCGTCCGCCGGGTCCACATCCTGGGCTCCGGTCAGGTCTCCGAGGTCCTGCGCGGACCGCTGTCCGTCAACGGATGCCGGGTGAGCACCGGACCCACCCCCGGATTGGCGCTCGACGCCGAACGGCCACCCTGGCACCGCCGCGGACAGCCACCCGACCTCGTGATCCTCACCGGCACCGTCTCCGTCGACCCCGTCATCACGACCGCCCTCAGCCGCGGCGGGCAGGCGCACATGCACGTGTACTGCCGCGACGGTAGGGTGGTGGTGGGACCGACCGTCGTGCCCGGACTCAGCACGTGCCTGCGGTGCACCGACCTGTTCCGGGCCCGCAGGGACCCACGCTGGCCGTTCGTCGCCGCCCAGCTCATCGGACACTCCCCCGACGCCGGCGTCCCCGCCCTGACCGCCGCGGCCGCGCTCGTGCTGGCCGAGGTCGCCGCGACCCGCGAACCGACCGGTCGGATGCAGACGGTCGGCGCCTCCGTCGAGATCAACCCGGCCGAGGGACTGTGGCGTCGTATCGAATGGCCGGCCGTCGAGGGCTGCGACTGTGGGGCCGCCCCGGGGGCCCATCCTCTGTCATGATTGGGGCGTGTCCGATCTACCCCGTACCTCGTCCCGCCGCGCAGCACGCCTCGCGGGACTACCACTGGGCATCGCCGGCCGCGCTGCCGGATCGCTCGGACGCCGCGCCTTCGGGCGGGGCGAGGGGGATCTGACAGAGGAGCTCGCCGACCAGGCCGCGGAGCAGGTCTTCGCCGTCCTCGGAGAGCTCAAGGGCGGCGCCATGAAGGTCGGGCAGGCCCTGAGCGTGTTCGAGGCCGGCATGCCGGACAAGTACGCCGAGCCGTTCCGCGAGGCGCTCACCAAGCTCCAGTCCGAGGCCCCGCCCATGCCCGCCGCCGAGGTGGAACGCGTCCTGGACGCCCAGCTCGGGCTGCGGTGGCGGGAGCGGTTCTCGGAGTTCGACGGCGAGGCCGCCGCGGCGGCCTCGATCGGCCAGGTGCATCGCGCCGTCTGGTCCGACGGCCGCGAGGTGGCCGTCAAGGTGCAGTACCCGGGGGCCGACGAGGCCCTGCGCTCGGACCTGCGCCAGCTCCGCAGACTGGCCCCGCTGTTGCGCCCGCTCAACCCGGGGACCGACATCAGGGGCATCATCGACGAGCTGTACGACAGCACGGTGAGCGAACTCGACTACCGCACCGAGGCCGACACCCAGCGCATCTTCTCGGCCGCGTTCCGCGACGACCGCCAGTTCCACGTCCCCTCCGTGCTGGCCTCCGCGCCCAAGGTGCTGGTCACCGAGTGGGCGGACGGCCGCGCGCTGAGTCGGATCTCCGCCGACGGCAGTCCCGAGGAGCGTAATCTCGCCGGGGAACTACTGACCGAGTTCCAGTTCAGCTCCCCCGTGCGGGCGCGGTTGATGCACGGCGATCCGCATCCGGGCAACTTCCTGCTGGCCGACGACGGTCGCCTGGTGGTGCTGGACTTCGGCGCGTCCATCCCGCTCCCCGAGGGCATACCGACCGTGCTGACCTCGATGCTGCGGCACGCGCTGGCCGATGACGCGGATGAGCTCGTGAGGGTGATGACCCGCGCGGGCTACGTGGGGCGGGGCGGGCTGGATCCCGCCGACGCGATGGCGTTCCTCAACCCGTTCATCGAGCCGATGCGCGAGCCGGTGTTCCACTTCGACCGCGCGTGGATGCAGGGCATTATGGCCGTCTACGGGGACGTCTCGGGTCGGGAGTTCCGGACCTCGCGCTCGTTCGCGCTGCCCCGGGAGTTCGTGCTGATCCACCGGGTGCTGTCGGCGTCGGTCGGCATGCTGTGCCAACTCCAGGCGTCCGCGCCCTACCGGGAGATCGTGCGGCGCTGGATGCCCGAGATCTTCCCCGACGAGGACTGAGGCCGCCGGTCGTTCGAGGCCGCCGATCGGCCGTCAGGTGCCGCGGACCAGCTTGAGCACGTCGTCGCCGTACTCACCGAGCTTGTGCGCGCCGATCCCGCCGATCCGGCCCAGGGACCTCGTGTCGGCGGGACGGTCGCGGGCGATCTGTGCGAGGGTCTCGTTGGTGAACACGGTGTAGGCGGGTTTACCGATCCGTTCCGAGGTCTCGCGACGCCACTCGCGTAGCCGCTCGAACAGTTCGGTGTCGACCTCGACCGAGCAGTCGGGACACAAGCCGAGCGCCCGGTGCATGGGCCCGTTGAGCCTCTCCCCGCAGCCGCGGCAACGTCCCTTGTCGGACGAGTCGGTGGACCGCCGGGCGGCTGCCGGGGCCTGCGCCGGACGGACGGGATCGAGAAAGCGACTCGGCCGCCGGGTGGCTCGCCCCCCCGCGCGGCGGCTGCGACTCCACGAGAGCGACAGGTGCTCGCGGGCGCGGGTGATGCCCACGTAGAGAAGGCGGCGTTCCTCCTCGATCGCGTCGGGCCCGGCGTTGATCGCGTGGCTGATCGGCAGGCTGCCCTCGTGCACGCCGATGAGGAACACCGCGTCCCATTCGAGGCCCTTGGCGGCGTGGATCGACGCCAGCGTCACCCCCCGCTCGTCCGGCGCGTGCCGAGCGGCGGCGCGTTCCCTCAGGCCGGCCACGACCGGGAGCAGTCCCGGGCGGCTCTCGGCGGTGGCGATCTCCTCCGCCAGTCCCACCAGCGCGCTCAGGGAGTTCCACGTCTCGCGGGCCTGGGTGCCGGAGGGTTCCGCGGCGGTCAGGCCGAGGGGCTCGAGCGCCTGCCGGATGACCGCGACGATGTCCGCCGGGTCGGTCAACCCGGCGTGGGCGCCGGCCATCGCCTCGTCCGAGCCGTCGACGAGGCGGTCGATCGCCGACATGGCCCGGCGCACGACGGGGCGTTCGAAGAAGCCCTCGCCACCCTTGAGCCGGTACCCGATGCCGGCTTCGTCCAGAGCCGCCTCGATCCTCTCCGACTGGGCGTTGACCCGGTACAGCACGGCGATCTCCGCGGGATCGGTCCCGCCGTGCACTAGGTCGGCGACGGCCGCCGCGACGGCGTCGGCCTCCGAATCCTCGTCCGCGTACTCGGCGAGCACCGGCTCGGGCCCGGGCGGCCGCATACCGCGCAGCGTGAGGCCGGCGCTGCGGAACCGACCGGCTCCGGCGCCGATCACCGCGTTCGCCAGGTCCACGACCTGCGGGGTCGAACGGTAGTCGGACTCCAGCTTCACGACGGTCGCGCCGGGGTAGCGGTCGGCGAAGCCGAGGAGGAAGTCGGGCTCGGCGCCGGCGAAGGAGTAGATCGTCTGGTTGACGTCGCCCACCACCGTGAGGTCGTCGCGATTACCCAGCCATGCGGTGAGCAGCCGCTGCTGGGCCGGCGTGACGTCCTGGAACTCGTCCACGACAAAGCAGCGGTACCGGTCCCGGAACTCCTCCGCGATGGCCGGCACCTCCTCCACGAGCTCCGCCATGTGCGACAGGAGATCGTCGAAGTCGAGCATCCGGACCGGGCCGGAGACCTTGAGGTCCTCGTACGCCCGGAACGCCCGCGCCACCTCGGGCGCGGGAACCGGCAGGTCCCGTCCCAGAGCGACCGCCTGCTCCGCGTAGCTGTCGGGGGTGAGCAGGCTCGACTTGGCCCACCCGATCTCGGTCAGCACGTCGCGGATCGTCTCGGTGGCGGGATCGAGTCCGGCTCGCCTGACCGCCTGGGCGACCGCACGGAACTGACCGTCCAACAGCTGCCACGGCTCCTCGCCGTAGACCCGGGGCCAGAAGTAGGACAGGTTGCGCAGGGCAGCCGAGTGGAAGGTCCGCGCCTGGACCGGCCCGGTCCCGGCGTCCGCGACGCCGAGGCCCGCCAGGCGCATGCGCAGCTCCCCCGCGGCGCGGGCGGTGAACGTCACCGCCAGCACCTGGTCCCCGCGGACGTGTCCGGTGGTGACCAGGTGTGCGATGCGTCTGGTGATGGTGCGGGTCTTGCCCGTTCCCGCACCCGCGAGGATGCAGACGGGTCCGCGGGGCGCCAGCACGGCGCGACGCTGCTGCGGGTCCAGGCCCTCCAGAGCCGACTCCGCACCGCCTCGGCGCCCGACTCCCCGTCCGCCGACCTGGCCGCCCATCCGGCCGCCTTCCTGGCCACTCTCCCGGCCGCCGCGCCCCGTCTCACTCACGCCCCCATCGTGGCATCCGTGTCGGACACCGCGCCGGGGGCCTCCCCCCGGGGATGATTCCCACCGGCGTGGGCGTTACACCCCGTCATGAGCGATGTGACGACCAACGACGCCCTGACCCTGTACACCACCTCGTGGTGCCCGTTCTGCACGCGGCTGAAGAAGCTGCTGGACGAGAAGGAGATCGGCTACACGGAGATCGATGTGGACGCCGACGCCGAGGCGGCGGCGTTCGTCGAGAGCGTCAACGGCGGCAACCGGGTAGTGCCGACGGCCCTGTACTCGGACGGCACCACGGCCACCAACCCGCCGGCCTCCCAGGTGCGCGCGAAGCTCGCCGAGCTCGCCGGCGCCTGAGGCCCGGTCGTACGCGGGGCACCGCCGGGCCGGGTCGGCGGCGCCTCCTCGCGTCAGGCCCCGCCGTCGCGGTCGACGGCCGCGACCCAGGAGCGCAGCATGACGTGCGCGATGGACACCGGCGGGGCCACCATGAGGTCACCTCGACCGGCCAGCGCGTCCCGGACCCGGTCGACATCGAACCAGGCGGCCTCGCTGATCTCCTCGTCCTCGAGCAGGATCGGCGCCTCCGGGTCCGCCAAGGCCTGGAACCCGACCATGAGCGAGCGCGGGAACGGCCAGGGCTGGCTGCCCAGGTAGCGAACGCGGTCCACGACCACACCGACCTCCTCGGTGACCTCCCGGCGCACACATCCCTCGAGGGACTCGCCCGCCTCGACGAAGCCGGCCACGTGCGAGTACATCCCCGCCGGCCACACCGGTTGCCGCGCGAGGAGGACCTGCCGGCCGCCGTCGTGAACGAGGCAGATCACGGCGGGATCGGTCCGCGGGTACTCGAGTCCGCCGTGGAAGGGGTCCTCGATGGCCCACCCCGCTTCCTTCCGACGCGGGTGGTGGTCCGGCTGCCGGCCCCTGACGTTGTCGCGGTGCCACCCGAGAAGTGCCATGGCCTGCGCGGCCAGCGATCCGTCTCCTTCGACCAGGTCCGCCCCGCACGCGCGGAGGTTGCTCACGGCGGGGCTGTCGGGCAGCTCCTCGACGGGCACGGCCCAGATGTGTCGGCCGTCGTCGGTGCGTCCGAGGAAGACCGCGTCCTCGGGCAGTCGGTCGGCGTGGTCGAGGGCCGGCTCGAGCCGGATCCGCTTGCGCTCACCCGCGGTCGGTTCGGTCGCGAACCGGTTCCGCCGGTCGACCCTCATGATCCTCGCCGAGGCCCATCCCGCCGCGAGTCCGTCCGCGTCCTGCCGGAGCGGGGCGGCCCGGTCGGGCGCGGCCACCGACAGCACGGGATCGGAGTCCAGGGTGAAGTCCAGCGGCATCGTGACGGGTCCTTTTCGCCGGTCGTGAGGGGCGCCGATCAGCGTAGTCCGGCGGACCGGCCGGACGGCGCCGACCCGGGGATCAGCCCGCGACCATCCGGATGTAGAGCAGCCTGTCGCCGGCCTCCAACGCGTCCGCCTCCGGCTCGTTGACCTTGAGCAGCTGCCCCTTGCGCACCACGCCCAGCACGAGTTCGGCCAGGTGCCGCGGTGAACCGCCGACCTCGGACTCCTCCACGCGGCGCTCGGCGATCGAGAAGCCCTCGTCGGGCGTGAGCAGGTCCTCCATCATGCCCACGACGGTCGGGGTGATGGTGGCCAGGCCCAGCAGCCGGCCGGTGGTCTCGGCGGAGACCACGACGGAGTCGGCGCCGGACTGCTTGAGCAGGTGCTTGTTGTCGCTCTCACGGACCGTCGCGACGATCTTGGCGTGGGGTGCCAGTTCGCGGGCGGTGAGCGTGACCAGCACCGCGGTGTCGTCGGAGTTGGTGGCGACCACGACCGCGGAGGCGCGGGTGAGCCCGGCCAGTTTGAGCACGTCCGACCGGGTCGCCGACCCGTGGACGGTGACGAGCCCGTGGGCGGCCGCGACCTTGAGCGCCTGGGGGTCGGTGTCCACGACGACGATGTCGTCGGGGGCGATCTCGTCGGCGAGCATGGCGGCGACGGCCGACCTGCCCTTGGTGCCGTAGCCGACGACGACGGTGTGGTTGCGCACGACGCTCCTCCAACGCTGGATCTTCAGGGCCTGACGGGATTGTTCGGTGAGGACGGCGAGGGTGGTGCCGACGAGCAGGATGAGGAACACCAGGCGCAGGGGCGTGACGACGAGCGTGTTGATCAGCCGGGCCTGCTGCGTAATCGGGGTGATGTCCCCGTAGCCGGTCGTGGAGAGCGAGACGGTCGAGTAGTAGAAACAGTCGATCAGCGTCATCTCACCGTTCGGCCCGCCGCCGCCGGAGTAGCCGCCGCGGTCGGCCCAGACGACCAGCACGTTGAGGCACAGCGCGACGAGGGCCATGAGGACGCGCTTGCCGATCAGCCGCCACGGGCTCCCGACGTTCTCGGGGATGCTGACGACACCCACGAGGGCGTGGTCGGGGCTCTCGTCCAGTGGATCGTTGCCACGGAACCGGGACGCCAGTGCGCGTTTCTCGACCATGGGACTCCGTTTCCGCTGGCGGACCCCCGCTGAGCCCACCGTCATCGAGGAGAATCGTCGCCTATCGACCACTCTCGGACAACAACCGACCCCGGCCGGGGCCCTCGGAGAGGATACGCAGCAGTTCATCGGCGTCGGGCAGGTCCGCCGGTTCGATGGTCCGGCCGGAGCGCACGTAGTGGAACGCGGCGCGGACGGAGCCCAGCTCGACGGTCCTTCCCAGGCGGGCCCCCACGACCTGCGCCCACGCGTACCGGTAGACCGCCAACTGGAGGGCGACGGCGGGCATGTCCCGCTCCGCGGGCACGCGCCCGGTCTTCCAGTCCACGACGATCCATCCGTCGCCGTCGGCGAACACGGCGTCCATCCGGCCGCGCAGGAGGTGTCCGCCCAGGCCGACCTCGAAGGGCACCTCGACGGCCTCGGGCGTCATCCGCGCCCACCGCGACGCCTCGAACGCCTCCTGGAGGGCGGTGAGGTCCGCCTCGGACAATCCGTCGACGGCACCCTGGTCACCGGCGCCGGGCAGGTCGTCGATGTCGAGCAGGTGGGTGGCGCCGTAGCGGTGCTCGAGCCAGGCGTGGAACCTGGTGCCGCGCCGCGCGAACCGGTCCGGGCGGAACGGCACGGGCCTGCGGAGGCGGTCGGCGAACTCGGCGGGGTCGGTCGCCATGGCGACGATCTCCCCGGCGGTGAGACGGCGCGGGAGGTGGACCTCGTCGCGGCGCTGCGCGGCCCGCCGCGCGTCGGCGAGGAGGGACGCCGCGGCCAGGTGCCAGCGCCGGGCGGGCCCCGACTCCGGTGGCGCCTGGGCCTCCGGGTCCACGGGTGTGGCCGCCTCCACCGCCCGCGCGGCGGCGAGGCGGTCGGGCGCGGCCTCGCGGGGCCACGTCGCCTCGACGGTGCCCGCGGTGGCCGGATTCGTGGGAGAGGGTGTGACGACGAGGTGGTCGATCACCCCGAGCGGTGGTTCTCCCCCGCACGCGTCGAGCACGTCCTTCAGGAATTCCGACGGCCCCTTGGGCGTGGTGGCCGATCCCAGCCAGTGCGATCCGGACAGCAGCAGTGTCTGCTCGGCCCGGGTGACCGCGACGTAGAACAGTCGGCGGTCCTCGTCGAGCGAGCGCCGCTCGACGCGCTTGATGTGTTTCCCCAGCGCCTCTTCCAGCAGCTTGCGGTCGGTCACGCCGTCGAGTCGCGGGACCGGCACCCCTCCGGGGTTGTCCTCGGTCTCGCGGTCCCCCCGCAGCTGCTCGGGCAGCTGGGTCGCGGCGCGGACGGAGGTCTGCGGTGGCTGGCCGGAGGGGAAGACGCCCTCTGCCAGGTGCGGCACTGCGACGATCTCCCATTCGAGGCCCTTGGCGGAGTGGACGGTGAGGATCTGCACCCGGCCGGGTGTGGAGGCGACCTCTCCGCGGGCGAGCCCGCCGTCGATGGAGCGGGCGAGGTCGAGGTACCCCAGAAACGCGTCCAGCCCGGTTCCGCGCTCGGGCCGGAAGCCGGCGGCCACCTCCTGGAGCGCGTCGAGTTGTTCGCGGGCCTCGCCACCGCCGGCGCGTTGGCGCAGGCGGACCTCGGCGTCGAGCCCGAGGGCCTGTTCGGCGGCCGCGACGAGCCGCGCGGGCGGCGCGGACGCGCGGGCGCGGAGCCCGGAGATGATGGCCGCGAGTTCGCTGATCCGCTGGGCGCCGGCGGGGCTGTACTGGTCCTCCGGGCCCGGATCGGCGAGCGCGTCGGCCAGTCCGGCCGAGTCCGTCTCCTCGCCGCGGGCGAGGGCGTCGAGGAGGTCGTCGAGTTCGCGGGGGTCGGAGACGGCCCCGGTGGCCGTCTCGGGCCTGCGCAGGGACAGCTGCGACGCGCGTCGGGCGAGGGCGGCGAGGTCGGCCGCGCCGAGCGCGAACCGGGAGCCGCTGAGCAGTCGCAGCAGCGCGGGGCCGGCGCCCGGGCGGGCGACCACGGTGAGCAGGGCGACGACGTCGGCGACCTCGGGCACGTCGAGCAGCCCGCCGACGCCGACGATCTCCACCGGCAGGCCGCGGGCCTCCAGTGCCTCGGCGATGGCGGCGGAGTCGCCGTTGCGACGCACGAGGACCGCCGCGGTCGGCACGCGACCGGCCCGTTCCGCCGCGCGGTACCGGTCGGCGAGGGTGTCGGCGAGCCACTCGCGCTCGTCCTCGGCCGTGTCGAGCAACGCGACCCTGAGGTCGGCGCGTTCGGCCCCGGGCCGGGCGCGGAGCTCGGGCACCGGGATGGATCCGGGACGGTCGCGCAGCGGCGCGGTGATCCGGTTGGCCAGCGCGAGGACCTCCGGCGGGTTGCGCCACGAGGTCGTGAGTTCCCTGAGATGCGAGGGGCGTCCCCCTGGCAGCGGGAAGTCCTCACGGAACCGGTCGAGGTTGGACGCCGACGCCCCCCGCCACCCGTAGATGGACTGCATGGGGTCGCCGACCGCGGTCACGGCCGGGACCGGGTCGGCCCCGGCGCCGAACAGGGAGGACAGGAGCACCCGCTGGGAGTGCCCGGTGTCCTGGTACTCGTCGAGCAGCACCACACGGAACGCGCGGCGCTCGGCGAGCCCGACCTCGGGGTGGTCGCGGGCGACGGTGGCGGCCAGGGCCATCTGGGAGGCGTGGTCGAGCGCCGACTCCGCCCGCATGCGGGCCGCGACGGCGTCCACCAGGTCCGCGAGTTCCTCGCGGTGGCCCTGGATCTCGGCGGTCCTCCCGAGCCACGCGGTGGGTGTCGCCTTCTGCCGCGGACCGGGCGGGAGGGTCGCGATGAGGGTCGTGATCAGGTCCGGGTGAGCGCGCAGGTCGTCAGTGCTGACGAGGTGGTCGGACAACTGCCCGGCAAGGGCCAGCACGTCGCGGGTCACCGTGCCGGGATTCGATCCGGTGGTCAGCGGGCTCTCCCACCTCGACACCACGTCGTGCGCGAGCTGGAAGGCGGCGGTCGGGGTGAGCAGCCGCGAGTCGGGTTCGACGGGTACGAGCAGCCCGTAGGTGCCGAGCAGGGTGCCGGCGAAGGCGTGATAGGTGGAGATCTGCGGGTCCTCGGTGCGGATCGCCTCGGCGATCGTGGGGTCCGCGCCGGGCCCGGTGCACAGCGCGCTGCGGGCGAGCGCGTCCAGGCGGCGGCGTATCCGCCTGGACAGCTGCTGGGCGGCCTTACGGGTGAAGGTCAGGCCGAGGATCTCCCCCGGTCGCGCGTGTCCGTTGGCCACCAGCCACACGACCCTGGCCGCCATGGTCTCCGTCTTGCCGGCGCCCGCCCCGGCCAATACGAGAGTGGGTTCGGTCGGCCCGGCGATCACCTCGGCCTGCTCGGGGGTGGGTCGATGGATGCCGAGCGCGTCGGCGATGGCGGCCGGGTCGATCGTCGCGGTCACCCGATCACCTGCTTCCCCTCGGGCTGCGCGGGGCAGCTGGATCTGACGCTGCAGTGCTCGCACCACCGGCCCACGCGCGCGGTGTAGCGGGGGCCGACGGTCGCGCGGCCGGCCTCCTGAACGCGATCGACCAGGGCCTCGGCGCCGTCGCTCCCGAGGGGGTCCTGCACCCGCTCGGTCGGCATCCGGCCCTCGCGGCCGGCCAGGTAGAGCAGGAGCCCGCCTCCGGGTTCGCGACCGTCCGCGGCGGCCACCGCCCCGCGGGCGACCGCGAGCTGGTACAGGGCCAGCTGCGGATTGACCGCTGCGTCCTTCTTGCTGGCCGCCGCGGCCGAGGTCTTCACGTCGACGGGGACGACCTGCCCCGCGGAGGTCGCCTCGAGCCTGTCGATCCGCCCGCGGACCCGCACCCCGCCGCCGGCGTCGAACTCGAACGGCTCCTCGACCGCGGCGGTCGTGTACTCGTCGCGGGTGGACGAGCGCCACCTGCGGAACGTCTCGGCCATCTCCACCATCGTCTCGGCCCCGCGCTCGGCGAACCACCCGCGGGACAGGGTCAGCGCCTCGGCCCGCCGGCAAACGGTCGAGCGGATCGTGTCCTCGTCGATACCGCCCTCCACGGCCTGGGTCAGGGCGTGCACGGCCGACCCCCGGACGAGCGGGGCGGCCGATCCGGCGTCGGACGAGTCTCCCCCGACCGACTGCAGGAACCACCGCAGCGGGCACTCCTCGAGGGCCCCGAACCCGGACGGCGAGAGCACCGCGATCGGCCGGTCGGGGGCGTCGGGTGTGAGCGGCGCGTCCGTGGAGGGTTCGGTGGCGCCGAACCACGTGCGGGGGTCCGCCTCCTCCACCCCGGCGTCGCGGAGGCCGACGAGCAGGCCGGCCGCGTGGCGCGCGTCGGCGGGGTCTGTCGACGGGTCGTGGAGCGCGGCCCGGAGATCCACCGCCAGGTGCGGCAGGGAGAACACGGTGGGCGCGTGGCGGGACGGACCCACCGGGGCGCCGGGGGACGCGACCGCGGTGGCGACGGTCGCCAGGTCGGCGATCTCGTCGATGAAGCGGGAGGGGGCGACGTCGCCCTCCTCGGGCGACTCCACGGCGGTGACGAGCAGGTGCTCGCTGGCGCGGGAGCACGCGACGTAGAACAGGCGGCGCTCCTCGGCCGACCGGGCGGCCGCGGAGGACACGGCCCGCTCCGCCTCGGACGGCACCGGTCCGTCCCCGGCGATCTCCGTCAGGTCGACCAGCTCGTCGATGCCCAGCAGGCCGGACCGGCGGCGGGGCGCCGGCCAGACACCGTCCTGGACGCCGCACACCGCGACGGCACGCCACTGACGGCCCACCGCGGCGTGCGCGGACAGCACGCTCACCGCGCCGCCCCGTGCGCGTGTGTCGGCGCGCCGCGGCGCGGGCAGGTCCTCGCCGGAGACGACGTCGCAGAACAGTCCCACGGAGCCTCCGGGGACCCGGTCCACGAAGTCGGCGGCGTGGTCGAACAGGGACACGACCGCGTCGAGCGACCGGTCCGCGGATCGCGACCAGGGGTCGGCGGCCACCGCCTGCCGGACGAGGCGGCGCTCCAGCCGGGAGGCCGTCCACGCGGCCCAGAGGACTTCCTCGGCGGTCCCTCCCGCGCGCAGCTCGGCCTGCACGGCCCGGCGCGCGCGGCGGACCCGGGTGACGGGGGCGAGCTCGACGGCGGTGAGCCCGGGGGGGAGATCGTCCTCGTCCACCAGGACGAGGCGCCGCAGGGTCTCGGCGCTGGGTTCGGTCCCGCCGATCCCCGAGCGGCGCAGTCCGCGACGGAGACGACGCATGGCCACCGCGTCCGCGCGGCCGATCGGCCCCGACAGGAGCGCCAGGACCCGCTCGGCGTCGCTGCCCTCGGCGCCCTCGAGCGCCGAGCGCACCAACAGCAGCAGCGCCGAGGCGACGGGGTCGTGGGCCGGCGGGATCTCGGCGCCGGCGTCGACCACCGGGACGCCGGCGGCGTCGAGCGCGGCCAGCAGGGCGTCGGCCACACGCGGCAGCGAGCGGGTCACCACTGCCATCTCGCCGTAGTCGATACCGTCCAGGACGTGCCGGCGGCGCAGGAAGTCGGCGACGACGGCGGCCTCCGAGGCGGCCGACCCGGCCACGCCGACGCCCACCTTCCCGTCCGGTCCACCGTGCGCCTCACGGGGGTGCGCCTCGCGGGGCCGGTGGCGGGCGGCCCCGGGCAGGCGGGAGGCGATCCGCGCGGCGACCGCCGTGACGGCCGGGGACATGCGGTGGCCGACCGGGAGGTCGACCGCGCGGCCGCCCTGCTCGATCACTGCGCGCGCCAGGCCGCCGTCGGCGCCGCGGAACCGGAAGACCGACTGGTCGCCGTCCTCCACGACGAGCAGGACGTCGGCGCCGCCGCCCACCGTCGCGACGAACTCCGCGGCCAGCGGATCGAGGTGATGGGCGTCGTCCACGGCCACGAGGCGCCGGGAGCGGAAGATCTCGCGCAGCTCCGGGTCGGCCGTCAGCGCATCCAGCGCGGCGCCCACCAGCTCGGCGGCGTTGAGGGCCTCCGGCACGTCCGCCTGGGCGCCCCGCACGCCCGACCGCAGGGCCATCTGCTCCTCGTGCCGGCGGAAGAAGCCCGCGGCCGCCACCCACGCCGGCCGGCCCGCCGTGCGGCCGAGCCGCGCCAGCTCGCGGGGCCCGATCCCCCGCTCGAGCGACCTCAGCAGCAGGTCGCGCAGCTCGCGCGCGAACCCGACCGTGGACAGCGCGGGACGCATCTGTTCGGGCCAGTGCGGCGCCCCGTCGGACAGCTCACCGAGCAGGGTCTCGCGCACCAGTGCGTCGTGTTCGGCGCCGGTACGCAGCCTCGGCGGCGGGGCGTCGGCACGGGCGGCGGCGAGCCGCACCACGGCGTGGGCGAGCGAGTGGACCGTCCGTACCGGCGCGTCGGTGCCCACCACGAGCTCCGGCGGCATCCCGCGGGTGGCCTCCTCGAGCAGCGAGGCGGAGGCCGTGGCCGAACCGGTGAGCACGAGTACGCCGTCCATCCCCACACCGCCGGTGACCGCGGCGCGGACCACGTCGACGATCAGCGAGGTCTTGCCGCTGCCCGGGCCGCCGCGGACGACCCACCGGTCCTGCCTGCCGGCGCGGGGGGCGCTCCAGTCACGGCCGACGAGGTCGCCGAGACCGGCCGGCCAGGTCCGGCTGCTGTCGGGCCGGCCGGATCCGGTGGTGGGCTGGGCGGGGGCGGATGGAGTGGGGGCGGGCGCTGTCACGGCTCGATGAGACCACACGACTCCGACATCGCACCCCCGCCCGGAGTGACCGGTCCGGTACGACGGCCGACCGTCAGCGGAGGGTGTCCTCGAGCATGTTCGGCCGGCACGCGGTCCGCGACACGATCAGCATGAGGAGCAGCACGACGGTGAGGAACGCCAGCCCGGACGCCAGCCCGGGACCGTCGAACAGCACCCCGAACACGATGGGCCCGAGGCACGCGGCCGTGTACCCGACGCCCTGGGAGAAGCCGGACAGCGCGGCCGAGCCGGCCTGGGTGCGGGTGCGGAGGTTGATCAGGGTCAGGCAGAGCGGGAACGTGCTGGGCCCCACGCCGAGGAGGCAGATCCACAGCCACGGGGCGAGGTCGGGCGCCCAGAGCAGGCCGGCGAAGGCCCCCAGGTAGGACACGACGGAGACGACGACGACGGCGTACGGGTCCTCGAACCGGCCCGCGATGTAGGGGACGGCCAGCGCGGCGACGAGTCCGATCGCCGAGTACACCGCCAGGGCGAGGCCGCCCTCGGCGCGTGTCATGCCGATCGATTCCGCCACGGCCGGGAGCCACGTGAAGAACGCGTACGTGCACAGGGAATTCGTGCCGAAGAACAGGGCGAGCGCCACGCCGACGGGCGAGCGCCACGGGCGGATGCGGCGCGCCGGCGCGGTCGCGGTCGCCGCCCCGGCGCCGCCCCCCGCGGACGCCTCGCCGGTGGCGGGCCGGGGATCGCCGGTCGGTGCGCCGGTGGCGGGCGCGCCGGCGTCGGTCGGTGTGCCCGGGCGCAGGATCTCGACGACCCACGGCACGGCAGCGATGACCGCCAGCACCGCCCACCAGCCGATGGAGACCCGCCACCCGGCGGCCTCCTCGACGGGCACGGCCGCGAGCGCCGGCACCACCGTGCCCAGCTGCAGTCCGGTGATGTAGGCCATGCTCACGGCCGCCACGTGCCGGGGGAAGTACTTCTTGACCAGGGGCGGGGCGACGACGTTGCCGATGCCCATCCCGGCCAGGGCGACGAGCGACCCCGCGCCCATCAGCCACGGGTCGTGCGCGAGGGCGCGGATCACCTGCCCCACCGCGGCGGCGATCATCGCCAGCACGGTGAGCACCTCGAGGCCCACCCGCCTGAGGACCATCGGCGTGAGCACACCCCAGACCGCGAACATGAGGGTGGGGATCATCCCGAGCAGGCCCATGCCGGCGGCACCGAGGCCGATCTCGGCGTCGATCACCCCGAGCAGCGGGCTGAGCGAGGTGACGGCGGTGCGCAGGTTCAGCGAGACGAGGACGACGCCGACGAACGCGACGAGCGGGAACGTGACGGCGCCACGGCGGGATCCAGCCCGCGGGGAGCGGGCGTTCACGCGGCGGTGTCCGCCACGAACTCGCCGACCTGCCGGGCCATGGCCTGGAGCCCGTCCATCGCCGCGGGCCTCGATCCCGGGTGCAGCGCGTGCACCGCGAGACGGAAGACCGCCGCCCGCAGGACCATCTGGGGCCAGTGCTCGAGGTGCCGCCACCGTGTGAGGACGCCGGCGTCGACCGTTCCCCAGGATAGGTGGTCCACGGCGACGACCGCCGCCGACCACGACGCCGGCCGTGCGTAGGGCACGACGTCGGACAGCGCCGGCTCGGCGGAGGCGTCGAAGAGCAGGCCCCGGGCGAGGTCACCGTGCACCACGCCCGCGCCGGGGACCGTGACCGGGCGCCGGTGCCGGATGAGTCCGGTGGCCCCGAGCAGGGCGGCCGCGCGATGCGTGGCGAAGGGGGTGCCCCGGTCCTCCATCCCGGGCGCCAGATCGTGTTCGGGATCGCCGTCCCAGGCGGCGGCCTCGGCGAACGAGAACAGGTCGGTCTCGGACCACGGTCGCGTGGCGGGCCGACGAACCAGCCGGGGTCGCTCGACCTCGGTGAGGGCGGCGTTGATCCTGGCCGACCACGCGATGGTCTCGTCCGCCCGTGCCTCGGGCCGACCGGACACGGCCCGGTCGGCGCGCCACCCGCTGACGACGTGCCGGCCGTCGCGCGACCGCACCGGCAGCGAGACACGCAGCCCGGTCACGTCGAGCTCCTCCCGCACCCGGGCGGACCAGTTGGCCAGTGCCGTGTCCGCGACGGGGCGCAGCACCACGGCGCCGCCCGGCGCGGGGATCAGCCAGCCCGTGCCGGAACCGGCGACCACGGGGGAGGCCGTGCCGTCCGCCACGCCGAAGGCGCCGCGGACGTGCTCGGGGACGGTCACGTCGTTCACGCCGACCACGGTACCCACCCCGGTCGTCAGTACCCGGGCAGGGACGGGTCCACGTCGCGTGTCCACGCTTCGATGCCGCCCGCGAGCGACCGGACGCCGGGGAAACCGGCGGCGGACAGGGTCGCCGCCGCACGCGCCGACCGGACCCCGGACTTGCAGTACACGACCAGCGGACCGCGCTCGGCCGCCCGGCCGAGGACGCCCGTCGGGTCCCCGGCGACCTCGGCGACCGAGTCCAGCGGCACCCACACGGACGGGTCGATCCTCGCGATCGACCTCTCGCCGGCCCCGCGGACGTCCACCAGCACCGGTGCCACCGCGCCGGGTCCGGACGACCCGGTCGGACCCGACCCGGCCAGCTCCGCCGCGAGGTCGGTCGCGGATACGGTCGGCACCTCCGGCAGCCCGGGATCCGGGAGCTCGCAGGAGACGTCCCCGGCGCCGTCCGGCAGCTCGGTGACCGGCTCGCGCGACGGGTCCGGGCGGACCGTGACCGTCCGGTTGGTGGACTCGAGCAGGTCCATGAGGACGAGACGGCCGAGCAGGGGCCGCCCCGCCCCGGTGACGAGCTTGACGGCTTCCATCGCCATCATCGACCCGACCGTGCCGCAGAGCGCACCCACGACCCCGGCCTCGGCGCAGCTGGGCACCGAGCCCGCGGGCGGCGGCGCCGGGTACAGGTCCCGCAGGGTCACCGCCTCGGCCGGTGCGGGCGGGCGGGACCAGAACACGGCGAGCTGTGCCCGGAACCGGTCGATCGTCCCCCAGATGAGCGGGATCCCGGCGATCTCGCACGCGTCGGAGACCAGGTAGCGGGTCGCGAAGTTGTCGCTGCCGTCGATCACCAGGTGGTGCCCCTCGAGCAGGGAACCGATGTTCAGCGCGTCCAGCCTGGCGTGCACGGCGTCGACCCGGACGCCGGGGGCCAACTCGGCCAGCCGGTCCCGGGCCGAGTCCACCTTCGGCCGGCCGACGGCCCCGACGGAGTGGATCACCTGCCGGTGCAGGTTGCCGAGGTCCACCTCGTCGTCGTCGACGACCGTGATCCGCCCGACGCCGGCCGCGGCGAGGTACATGAGCACCGGCGCGCCCAGGCCACCCGCGCCCACGACGAACACCGACGCGGCGCGCAGGCGCCGCTGCCCCTCGTCGCCGATCGCCCCGAGCAGCAGGTGCCGCGAGTACCGCGCCCGCTCCTCCGCGCTCAGTTCGGGCACCGGGTCCACCAGCGGCGGCAGCGACCGGTCCGCCGACCCACCCGCGGCGCTCATCGCGCCACCGTCGCGCCGTCGGGGAACGGCCACGCGTTGTACCGGCACGTGTCGTCGTTGTCCGGGACCACGCCCTCGGGATCCAACCGGTGGATCTCGGCGTTGTTCACCCCGAACGTCTGCTGCATCATGATCGGCGCCAGCGCGCCGTCCGCGGGGCACGGCTCGTGCGCCGGGAAGCCGATCGCGTGGCCGACCTCGTGATTGACGAGGTACTGCCGGTAGGAGCCGATGTCCCCCTCGAACGACCGCGCACCCCGCACCCAGCGCGCGAGGTTGAGGTACACGCGCCCCGTCGCCGAGTTGTAGCAGCTCGCCTCGAGCTCGATGTCGTACCCGCAGTTCTCGCGGACCGTCATGGGGCTGGTCAGCGAGACGCGGAACGCGGGCTCGCCGCGGGTGATGCGCTGGAAGGCGACGGCCCCGTCGGCCGTCCAGCTCTTCGGGTTGGCCAGGGTCGCGTCGATCATCCGGGCGACCGAGTCGTCCCCGCCGAAGTCGACCGTGTCGATCCCGTCCTCGACCTCCACCGTGTAGGTGAACTGCTCCGCCGTCGGCCGCCCGACCGGGTCGGTCCCGCCGGGCACGAGCCGGAACTCCCCACCGGCCGCCTCGACGAACGGGCCGCCCTCGGGCAGCTCGCCGCTGGGCGGCACCTCGCCGGCCGCGGGCGCACCGACGATCGCCGGCGTCTCCTGGGCCCGCACGGCCCCGTCGTCCGGCTGCGCGTCCGGCGAGACGACGGCGTCGGCGATGACGAGCGCGGTGAGCACCACGAGCACCGGGATCGCGTACGCGCGCCAGCCCCACGTGGCGAAGAACCGCCCGACCGGCGTCTGCTTGCGCAGGTGGTCCCGGGACCCGGGCACCGACCGGCGGCGCCCCGGGGTCGACTCCTCCGGGTCCCACGGCGCGCGCAGCGGCTCACCGTGTGGCGGGTAGTACGGTGCCCGCTGACGCGCGCCGGGTTCCGCACCGGCCGGCGTCCGACGACGGCCGTCGCTCATCCGTACACCTCCACGTCCGCTGACGATCGGCCACTGCCGATCACGGTCTCCACGATCCCACATACCGGGTGAGGCGCGTCCCGCCGCACTCCACAGGTGCAGGTATTGTCCGTCTGACCCGGTCGGCTGTCGACTCTCGCCCGGGCGGAGAAGGAGCCACCAGATGACGAGCCCGGACGGACCGGCCCCGGCCGCCCCGGGACGCGCCCGAGCGGCCCGGCTCCCCCGCGGCGCGCGGCGAAGCCAGCTGATCGACGCCGCCGGAACGGTGTTCGTCGAGCAGGGCTTCCACGCCTCCGGGATGGACGACATCGCCGTCCTCGCCGGGGTGTCCAAACCGGTGCTGTACCAGCACTTCGACTCCAAGCGGGACCTGTACATCGAGGTCCTCCGCCACCACGTGGACGCGCTGCTCGGCCGGATCCGGGCCGCGCTCGACTCGACCTCCGACAACCGCCGCCGCGTCGAGGCGGCCGTCGACACGTTCTTCGCCTACGCCGACAACGACACCCGGGGCTTCCGACTGGTCTTCTACTCGGAGTCCGGGGACGAGGACGTCCGCCGCGAACTCGACCGGGCCACCGAGGGGTGCATCGACGCGGTGCACGACCTGGTGCGGGGGGACTCCGGCCTCGACGTGCACCGATCGCGCCTGCTCGCCGTCGGGCTGGTCGGCGCCAGCCGGGTCAGCGCCGGCCACTGGCTCGACGCCGGTCGGCCGATCCCACGCGAGGACGCGGTCTCGACCACGGTCACCCTGTGCTGGGGCGGCCTGTCGAAGATCCCGCGCCACGGCGGTGACCGGCCCGCACCCGAGGCCTGACCCCGAGCCGCGCGCGGCCCGCCCGCCCGGGAGCGCGGACGCTCGGCGGACGGTCGGCGGACGGACGGTCGCCGGCGTCAGGACAAAAAGCCCACCGGTCGCCGGGCGGACTCGCCGATCTCCACATACGCCACCCGGTCGGTCGACACAAGGTAGCGACGGCCCTTCTCGTCCTCGAGCTCGAGGATCCCCTCGGCGTCCGCGGTCAGGGCCGCCTCGACGCGCTTGTGCACGTCGTCGGGCTCCATCCCGGTCTTGAACACGAGCTCACGGTTGCTGTCGGCGATGCCGATCTTGACCTCCACGGTGCCTGCCCTTCTCGTCGTAGGCGCATGTCACGCCGTCATCGATGATGCGTGCGACCCAGGCTAGCCCGAGCCCCGCCCGGGGCGGCGGCACGGGATAGGATGGGCGCACGTGGACCACTCTCCGCGCCCGGCCACACCGGCGTCGGGTACGGCGGGTCCCGTGGAAATGTGCGCGCGCCCCGCTCGCGAGGCCGAACTCCGACGGCCCGACACCATCCGCGCGCGAGACGAGAAAGGCACCGCCCTGTCCACCACAGATGTCACCACAGAAGACGTAGACGGCATGGCCACGACGACCGCGGTCGTCGACGCCCCGTCCTCCGACTCCTCCCCCAGCTTCGCCGAGCTCGGCGTCCGACCCGAGATCGTCACCGCCCTCGCCGAGCGCGGCATCACCCACACGTTCGCCATCCAGGAACTCACCCTGCCGCTCGCCCTGGCCGGCTCGGACCTCATCGGTCAGGCCCGCACCGGGATGGGCAAGACCTACGGGTTCGGCGTGCCGCTCCTGCACCGCATCTCCACCGGCGAGGCGACCCGTGAGCTCGACGGCACGCCCCGCGCGCTGGTGATCGTGCCCACGCGAGAGCTGTGCATCCAGGTCACCCAGGACCTCAAGATCGCCGCCACCGGGCTCACCGCGTCCACCGGCTCGGGCACCGGTCCCCTCAAGGTCCTCGCGATCTACGGCGGCACCCCGTACGAGCAGCAGACCGAGGCCCTCGAGAAGGGCGTCGACGTGGTCGTGGGCACCCCCGGGCGCCTGCTCGACCTGGCCAACCAGTCCAAGCTCGTGCTCGGCAAGGTCGAGGCCCTGGTCCTGGACGAGGCAGACGAGATGCTCGACCTGGGCTTCCTCCCGGACATCGAGAAGCTGCTGCGCATGGTGCCCGAGAAGCGGCAGACCATGCTCTTCTCCGCCACCATGCCCGGGCCGATCATCACCCTGGCCCGCACGTTCCTCACCAAGCCCACGCACATCCGCGCCGAGGCCGCCGACTCCGGCGCGACCCACGAGAACACGACCCAGCACGTCTACCGGGCGCACTCGTTGGACAAGCCCGAGGTCGTGGCGCGCATCCTGCAGGCCGAGGGCCGCGGGGCCACCATGATCTTCTGCCGCACCAAGCGCACCGCCCAGAAGCTCGCCGACGACCTCGCCGAGCGCGGCTTCCGCGTGGGCGCGATCCACGGCGACCTCGGCCAGGGCGCGCGCGAGAAGTCACTCAAGGCGTTCCGCTCCGGTGACGTCGACGTCCTCGTCGCCACCGACGTCGCGGCCCGCGGCATCGACGTCGACGACGTCACCCACGTCATCAACTACCAGTGCCCCGAGGACGAGAAGACCTACGTCCACCGCATCGGCCGCACCGGCCGCGCCGGGCGCACCGGCGTCGCGGTCACGCTCGTCGACTGGGACGACCTGCCCCGGTGGGGACTGATCGACAAGGCCCTCGGGCTGGACTTCGGCGAGCCCGCCGAGACCTACTCCACCTCCGCCCACCTGCGGAGCGACCTCGGGATCCCCGAGAGCGCCGGAGGTCGGATCGGCGCCCCCACCGGCACCGGGTCCGGCCGCCGCACCGAGGACCGTGGCACGCGCGGGTCCGGCCGCGAGTCGGGCTCCGGATCGCGCCCCGCGCGCCGGCGCACCCGCGGCGGCGGGTCCGGAGAGGACGGGCCCTCGACGCCGGCCCCCGCCGCCGACTCCCCCACCGCGTCCGGTGACGCGGACTCCCCCGCCCCCTCGGGGGACGCCCCCGCGCGGCGCCGCCGTCGCCGTCGCCGGCCCTCGTCGTCGTCGCCGGATCAGGCCGGCCGGGACTGACCCGCCCGTCCGCACCACGCAGGTCACACGTGCGCGCATCCGACGACGCCCCCACCGGCCGCCGCCGGCCGCGCCGGGGCGTGCCCTCCGAACGCCGCACCCGGCGCGACCTGGTCACCGCGGCGGTCATCACCGTCGTCATGGTGGCGGCGACCGGCGTCGTCCTCCTCACCGGGAGCGCCGCCCGCTCGGACTTCTCCGCCGCCGACGCCGGACAGCCCGTCTACGGACCCGCCACCGCGCCACCCACATCGCTCCGCGCCCTGTGGTCGCACCCGTCGGCGGATCCGGGCGCGCCCCTGACCACCAAAGGCAACCTCGTCACCGTCACCGACGACGGCACGCTCGTCGGTCGGGACGCCGGCTCGGGCGAGCAGACGTGGTCCTACTCCCACGCCGGGCCGCTCTGCGCGGCGACGTTCTACGCCGACATCCTCGCCGCCGCCTTCGACGGCGCGGCCGGGTGCAGCGACGTCACCGCGCTCGACCCGACCACCCAGCAGTACAGCAGCACCCGCCAGAGCGCCTTCCCCGACACCATGCAGCTCACCTCCACCTGGCGGCACGCCCTCGCGTCCAGCCCCGCACGGCTCGAGATCTGGCGCGACGACCTCGTCCGCACGGTCGAGTACGGGGCCGTCGAGGCGCCCCAGGAGGCGGACATGCAACCGCGCACCGGCTGCACCCTCGGGACCGCCGACCTCACCGACGAGCGCTTCGCCGTGGCCGAACGCTGCCCCGGCGACGACTCGGCTCGGCTGACCCTGTCCGAGACGGTGCCCGAGGACAGCCGCAAGCCCGAGGAGATCGCCTCCGACACCACGGGCGCCGACGGGCTGTGGATCATCGACGTCAGCGACGACGGGGTCCTCGCCCTGACTGATCGGGGCGGCGCCTGGGCGGTCGAGTGGTTCACCTCCCCCCGTGACTACGCCCCGGTCCTGCCGCTGCCCGCCGAGCCCGCCGCCAAGCCCGACCCGCGGACCGTGGCCGGCGACGACACGCAGGCGCGCTGGTTCGACGGCACCGCCACACACGCCTTCTCCGCCGTCACCGGCGCGCACTCCTGGACAGCCCCGGCGACCACCGGGCCCGGCCTGACCGGCGGCTGGTCCCCCGACCCCGACGTCGCCACCGCCCGCGACTGGGTCCTGGTGCCCGACGCCGGTGGCTTCCGCGTCCTCGAGCACGACACGGGGGCCGGGCCCCGGCAGGTGCCCGTCACGCCCGGCGAGGGCGCGGGCGGGGAGCCCTCCGGGGGCGGCCCCTCCGCCGGGGGCGGGCCGGACGTGACCGGCCTGTCCCAAATCGGCGACATCCTCTACGAGCACCGGGACGGCGCGGTCCACGCCTACAAGATGCTGGCCTGACGCCGGGCGGGTCGCGCCGGGAGGGTCAGACGGCGTACCACTCGACCGCGTCGCGCCGGAAGAGCGACACCAGCGCCGTCGCAGACACCACCGCCAGGACGATGCCGGCGAGGTACTGCCCCGACCCCACCCCGACGTACCAGGCCACGAACAGCAGCAGGAGCTCGGCGATCACGACGAGCCCACGGCCCCATCGCCGACCGCGGAGCAACCCGACCCCGGCGGCCAGCAGCCCGCCGCCGAGGATCGCGAACCACACCGCGGTCCCGTAGCCGCTGATGACGACGGTCTCCTCGCGGTGCCCGCCCAACGCCCGGACGAACAACACCACGGCCACGCCGACACCGATCAGTCCCTGGGCCGAGGAGATCCACCCGGCGAGGCGGACCGGCGTGGGGATCGCCGTGCGGGGATCGGCCGGAACACCACGGTCATCTGGTCGTCTCACGTTCACCTCTCCAGACTAAGCGGGCCCCGCCACGCCACCGAAACCACCAGTCGGACCGGGGTCCAATTAGGCCATTACCGCCTCTGGTGTGCGGTTTTCCGACGATTTGACAAGCCGCGTGACGTTTACCACATAGACGCGCAAACGTATTGACTTGTCATGAAATCGTGGGACGATCATTTGTAACAGCGCAGACACACCGTGTTTGCCTCGCCTTAACCGGGAGCCCCTCCGACAGGAGCGAGCCCGCGGAAAGGGTACAGATCCCCCACCACCCGCCGGGTGCCATCGATCACGCACGTCCGCCAGTGGACTCTACATGTCCGCGAGTCGGCGGCGGCTGGTCGTGCTGCCCGGCGCACCCGATCACGGTCTCACATCAAAGGAGTTCCCATGGACTGGCGCCACAAGGCCATCTGCCGCGACGAGGATCCCGAGCTGTTCTTCCCCGTCGGCAATTCCGGGCCCGCCCTCGCGCAGATCGCCGAGGCGAAGATCGTCTGCAACCGCTGCCCCGTCACCGCCGAGTGCCTGTCCTGGGCCCTCGAGTCCGGCCAGGACGCCGGCGTCTGGGGCGGCATGAGCGAGGACGAGCGTCGCGCCCTCAAGCGTCGCCGCGCCCGCACCCGCACCGCCGTCTGACACGGACCACATACGCCGAAGGCCGGCCCCCTCCCCCACGGGAACGGGCCGGCCTTCGGCGTGAGGGCGGGCAGCCCGTCAGTCGATGACCGCGATGAGGTCGCCCGCCTGGATGACGTCCCCCGGCTTCACCGCCACCTCGGTCACGGTGCCGGAGGTCTCACACAGCACCGGGATCTCCATCTTCATCGACTCGAGGAGCACGATCGTGTCGCCCTCGGCGACCTCGGTGCCGACCGCCGCGACGACCTCCATGACGTTCGCGACCATCTCGGCACGGACCTGTTCAGCCATACGGATTATTCCTCTACTTCCTCGAAGGCGGCCCCCGGACACCTCCAATGCAACCACACGGGCCCGCGCATGGAAGACTTGTACACCGACGAAAGGAGGCGACCATGGGCAAGCGTGGCCGCAAGAGGCGGGATCGCCGCAAGAAGAACGCTAACCACGGCAAGCGTCCGAACAGCTGAGTTCAGGAACGCACGAACGACGAAGGGGCGGGCACCGAACAGGTGCCCGCCCCTTCGTCTGTGTCCGGCGCGGCCGTGACGTCGACCGCCCGGCCGGTCTAGGTGAGGTCGCGCCGCTCCACCGTCGTGCGCTGGTGCACCACGGTCGTGCCGTCGACGTCCGTCGTGGTCACCGTCGTACGCCGGATCTCCACCATGAGACGCTCCCGCAGGCCCGACGGCGCCTTCTCGCAACACGAACTCGAGAGCTTGGCCTTGAGACGCCGCTCCGACAGGAACATCTCCCGGCAGTCCGGGCAGCCGGCGAGATGGTGCTCGAGGCGCGAACGGCAGGCGTCGTCGCATTCGAGATCCACGAGCAGTGAGAGGTCGCGCATCGCGGCGCGACAGTCGATCTCGTCGAGGCGCGGATCGTGCTCCTTCATCACTTCGCCCCCTCCTCACGGTCACGGCCGAAGCCGCGCTCGGTGGCCACGTCGCGCAGGAGTTCCCGCAACTGCTTGCGGCCGCGGTGCAGACGCGACATCACGGTCCCCAGGGGGGTGTCCATGATCTCGGCGATCTCCTTGTACGGCAGGTCCTGGACGTCGGCGTAGTAGACCGCCATCCGGAACTCCTCGGGGAGCTCGGCCAGCGCCGCACGGATCTCGTCGTCCGGCAGCAGCTCCATGGCCTCGACCTCCGCCGAACGCAGCCCCGTCGAGGTGTGCTCGGCCGCCGCGGCGAGCTGCCAGTCGGTGATCTCGTCGGTCGGGTACTGCGCGGGCTGCCGCTGCCGCTTGCGGTAGTGGTTGATGTAAGCGTTGGTGAGGATGCGGTGCATCCAGGCCCGGAAGTTGGTCCCCGGCTTGAACGAGTGGAACCCGGCGAACGCCTTGGCGTAGGCCTCCTGCACCAGGTCCTCGGCATCGGCGGGATTCCTGGTCATCCGCAAGGCGGCGCCGTACAGCTGGTCGAGCAGTGGCATGGCCAGCTCCTCGAACTGCTCGGCGCGCTGGTCGGCCTCGTCGGGCTGCAACTCGGTCGGCAACCGGAACTCCTCACCTGTCGATGTCCCGGAGTCTAACCGCACATCCGGGGCGTCGAGGACCGCGGTCCGCATCGCACCCTCCTTCCCGTCCCCGGACCATCCCGGGGCACTCGCCCAGAAACAACGCGGGCCGCCGCACCCGTATTCCGGAGCGTGAGGGAACTACGCTGGTCGACCGTGGGCAGGAAGAGCGGACGCGGTGACGCCGCGACGGGTGGACGCGGTGGTGCACGCGGTGGTGCCGCGGCGACCCCCGCGATCGCCGCGCTGCGGGCCGCCGGGGTCGCCCACGAGGTCCACATCTACGACGCGAGCGGCGAGACCGCATACGGCGACGAGGCCGCCCGCGTGATGGGCGAGCGCCTGGGGGTAGATGCCGACCGGGTGTTCAAGACCCTGGTCCTGGCGACAGCGCGTCCGCCGGCGGGTTCCCGCGTCGCGCTGGCGGTGGCGGTGCTGCCGGTGACCTCTTCGCTCGACCTCAAGGCCGCGGCCGCCGCCCTCGGGTGCGGCAGGGCCACGCTCGCGCCGGTCGACGTCGCCGAGAAGACCACCGGCTACGTGGTGGGTGGCGTCTCCCCCATCGGCCAGAAGCGTCCCCTGGCCACGGTGGTCGACGCCTCCGCGCTCGGTCACCGCACGGTCCTGTGCAGCGCCGGGCGGCGCGGCTGGGAGATCGAACTCGACCCCGCGGAGCTGGTCCGGCTCACCGGCGCGGTGACGGCCCCGGTCACGACGTCCCGCTAGAACAACATCCCCTCGGTGGGGTCGACGGGCCGGACGAGCTCCGGCCCCTCGTTGCGGACGTTCGACACCGCCCGGGAGACCGGGCGGATCTCGACGGACTCCGCCCACTCCCCGAGATCCCCGCCCGCGCCGTCGACCAGCGCGCGGGGGTCGCCGATCACGGCGGGATCGAGCCAGTCCGCCACCAGGTCCGGGTGGACGGCCAGCGGCATCCGGTCGTGGACGCGCCGGAGCGGGCCCAGCGCCTCGGTGGTGAGGATCGTGCACGACAACTGGGAGACGGACGGGTCGACCGGGTCGCGCCGCGCCTCCCACAGTCCGGCCATCAACAGGCCGCGGTCGCCCGGCAGGCTCATGAAGTACGGCTGCTTGGGCCCCGCCTTAGCACCCGGGGAGGCGGGGTCACCGGGCACCCACTCGTACCAGCCGTCCATCGGCACCACGCAGTGCCGGCGGGCGACGGCGGCGCGGAACGCCGGCTTGGAGGCCGCGGTCTCCACGCGGGCGTTGAACAGAGTGGGCAGGCGCTGGGACTCCTTGGTCCACGACGGGACCAGCCCCCACCGCATGGCCCGGAGCACCCGTCGCGGGGCGGCGGGGCCGACGGCCTCGTCGAGGCTCTCGCGCGGCACGTCCAGCGTGAGGACCGGGACGGTGGTGGTGGGCGCGATGTTGAACCGCGGCGTCGGCGGCGCGGTGTCCGGGTGAAGGCCGACGGGCGGGGCGGACGCCTCGTCGACCGCGTCCAGTTCCAGCGCGAGCTGCGCCGGCTCGGAAGAGAGCGAGAACCGTCCACACATGCCGACATCCTCGCACCCGAGTCCGCCGGGAGCGCCCGCGATGGGCGACAATGGCCGGGTGAGTCATTGGAGCGCCCCCGTCGCCGCAGCCCCCGTGGACGCCGACGTCATAGTCCCCGGATCCAAGTCGCTGACCAACCGCGCCCTCCCCCTCGCCGCCCTGGCCGACGGCCCCTCCCGCCTGACCGGCACCCTGCGCAGCCGGGACACCGACCTCATGATCGGCGCCCTGCGGTCCCTGGGCGCCCGGATCGAGGGCCCCGCCGGCGATCTCCGCCCCGACGACACCGACCTGCTCATCACCCCGGGGCCGCTGCGCGGCGGGGAGATCGAGTGCGGGCTGGCCGGGACGGTCATGCGCTTCGTCCCGCCGATCGCCGCTCTCGCCACCGGCCCCTCGACCTTCGACGGCGACCCCGCCGCGAGGATCCGCCCGCAGTCCACGGTGCTCGACGCGCTGCGGGCCCTCGGAGCCGAGATCGACGGCGAGCGCCTGCCCTTCACCGTCTCGGGCGCTGGGTCTCTGCGCGGGGGCCGCGTCGAGATGGACGCCTCGGCCTCCTCGCAGTTCGTCTCCGGCCTCCTGCTCTCGGCCGCCCGCTTCGACGAGGGCGTCGACCTCGTCCACGTGGGGGCCTCGCCCGTCCCGTCCGGACCGCACATCGAGATGACACTGGCGATGCTCCGCGAGTCCGGCGTCACCGTCGAGCAGCCGACCCCGTCGTCATGGCGTGTCGCCCCCGGCCCGATCGCGGCCGTCGACCGGGTCGTCGAGCCCGACCTGTCCAACGCCACCCCGTTCCTGGCCGCCGCGGCGGTCACCGGCGGAACCGTCCGCGTCCCGCACTGGCCCGCCACCACGACCCAGCCCGGCGACGCCATCCGCGACATCCTGCGGGCCATGGGCGCGTCCGTGACCCTCGAGATCGCCGACGGTGCGGACCACGGCACCCTCGTCGTCGTCGGCCCCTCGAGCCTCTCCCCCGTCGACCGGGACCTGTCCGCCGTCGGCGAGCTCACCCCCACCGTCGCCGCGCTGTGCGCGCTGGCCGACGGCCCGTCGCGCCTCACGGGGATCGCGCACCTACGCGGGCACGAGACCGACCGCCTCGCCGCGCTGGCCGCCGAGCTGGGCGCCGTCGGT
The DNA here is from genome assembly GCF_036287335.1 of Dietzia maris. NCBI lineage: Bacteria > Bacillati > Actinomycetota > Actinomycetes > Mycobacteriales > Dietziaceae > Dietzia > Dietzia maris. Next base: position 1,064,058 of record NZ_CP143053.1, on the reverse strand, counting down.
TGCGGCGTCACCGAGCTCGACGACGGCCTCGAGATCTCCCCCGCGCCCCTGCGCGGCGCCCCGTGGCGCGCCTACGCCGACCACCGCATGGCCACCGCCGGCGCCATCGTCGGGCTGGTCGTGCCGGGCGTCGAGGTCGACGACATCGGGTGCACCTCCAAGACCCTGCCCGGCTTCACCGCCATGTGGGCCGACATGCTCGCCGGACGGGGCTGACGGGCGGCCATGCCGAGCGGACGGGGCGCGGGCGGCGCACGCGGGTGGGACGAATCAGACGTCCGGATCAGGCCCGGCAAGGGGTCGCGGCCGCGCACCAAGCGCCGGCCCAGCCACGACGACGCGGCCGCCGCGATGGTCGTCGCCGTCGACCGCGGCCGGTGGGGGTGCGTGCTGCTCGACGACGGGCCCGGGCACAGCGCCGGCACCCGCGTCGTCGCCATGCGGGCGCGCGAACTGGGCCGCACGCCCGTGGTGGTGGGTGACCGTGTGGGCGTGGTCGGTGATCTGTCCGGCGCGCGCGACACCCTCACCCGCATCGTGCGCGTCGAGGACCGCTCCACCGTGTTGCGTCGCACCGCCGACGACTCCGACCCCTACGAGCGCGTCGTGGTGGCCAACGCCCAACTGCTGCTCATCGTGGTCGCCGTGGCCGACCCGCCGCCCCGCGCCGGCTTCGTCGCCCGCGCGCTCGTGGCCGCCTACACCGGCGGGCTGGAACCGGTCCTGTGCCTGACCAAGGGCGACCTCGACGACCCGTCCGTGTTCGCCGCCGAGTTCGCCGCCCTCGACGTGCCGGTCCTGCGGGTGGGGGTCGACGACGAGCTGGACGATCTCCACGCCGTGATCGACGGCCGGATCTCCGCGATGATCGGCCACTCCGGGGTCGGCAAATCGACGTTGGTCAACCGCCTGGTACCCGACGCGGACAGGGCGACGGGCGTGGTCTCCGGCGTCGGGAAGGGCCGGCACACGTCCACCCAGTCGGTCGCGCTCGAACTGGCCGCCGGCGGCTGGGTGGTGGACACGCCCGGCATCCGCAGTTTCGGACTGGCACATGTCTCGCCCGACGACGTGGTGGCCGCGTTCTCCGACCTCGACGAGATCGCGGCGGACTGCCCACGCGGGTGCACCCACCAGGGACCGCCGGCCGACCCCGAGTGCGCGTTCGACGCCATCGACGATCCGGCCGTACACCGACGGGCGATGGCCGTGCGCGAGCTGCTCGGGGCGCTGCAGTCCAACGACCCCTGGGCGCTGGGACTGGACCAGGACTGACGCGCCGCCACGGGCACGCGGGCGGCGGGCGGCGCGGGCCCGCGGCGGGCGCCGGGCGGCGTCAGAGCTTGAGCTCGACGTCCCCCAGCGCGACCGACACGCACGTCTGGATCCGCTCGCCCGGGCCGTGATCGGTGCCGTTGCGCAGATCCCGCACGTGCCCCTCGTCCAGGCCCACGACGCAGGTCTGGCAGATGCCCATGCGACACCCGAACGGCATCTGCACGCCGACGCTCTCCCCGCCCTCGAGGATCGTCGTGGCCCCGTCGAGTTCGACGGTCTTGCCGGTGGAGCCGTACTTGACCGTCCCGCCCGAGGCGCCCGCGTTGCGGTCCACGGTGAACCTCTCGACGTGCAGGTCGTCGCGCCCCGAGGCCTCGAAGTGCTCGGTCAGTTCGTCGAGCATCGCCGACGGACCGCAGGCCCACGTGGGCCGCTCGGACCAGTCCGGCACCAGCGCCGCCATCTGCTCGGCGTTGATACGGCCCTCCTCGCTGGTCACCCGCAGGTGGAGGGTGTACCCGGGCTGGGTGCGCTCCAACGCGAGCAGCTCGTCGTGGAACAGCGCGTCCTCACGGTCGCGGATCGAGTGGACGTGGACCACGTCGGGGAACCGCTCGTCGGCCGAGCGCCGGTCCAGCGATCGCAGCATGCCCATCACGGGGGTGATGCCCGACCCGGCGGTGACGAACATCAGCTTGTCCGGCGTCGGGGAGGGAAGGTGGAAGTCACCGGCCGGGGCCTGCAACCGGACGATGGTGCCCGGCTCGACGGTGCCGACGATGTGATTGCTCAGCAGGCCCTCCGGCATCGCCTTGACGGTCACCGAGTACTCGCCACGACCGCTCGTGGGCGCCGAGGTCAGCGAGTACGACCGCCACGTCCAACGGCCGTTGAGCAGCACACCGATCCCCAGATACTGGCCCGGGCGGTACTCCGGGGTGGCGCCCCAGCCCGGCTTGATGACGAGCGTCACCGCGTCGTCGGCCTCGCGGCGCACGGAGACGATCTCGCCGCGCAGCTCCCGCGCGGACCACAGCGGGTAGATCAGCGACGAGTAGTCGTCCATGCGCAGCGGATGGGTCAGACGGTTGAGGAACCGACGTGCGCCCCGGGGCTCGGGGACCCGCGCGGCCGCCACCCGCATGATGCGACTGAGCCCGCTCTTCGACTCGAACATTGGTGCCTCCTCGCGTCCGGCCACCCGCGGCCCGGGGATCGGACCGACGCTGCCAGAAGATGAACCTACGGTAGCGTAGGTTAGCCGTCCGCGCCCATACCGTCGCCCTCAGAGCAGGGTGAGCAGGAACGGCAGTTCCACGGCGTCGTACCACGCCAGGTCCACGTCGAGGGCGTCGCCCACGGTGAGCTCCGCGTCCTCGTCCCCGAGATCGGCCCGATCGACCGCCTCGACGGCGTCGCGCACCAGATCGACCGCTCCCGCGAGGTCCACGTGCACGGCCGCGATGTCCGCCATCGCGACCGTCCCGCCCGCCAGGCGCACGACGGCGGTGTCGAGATCCGGGCGTGGGGTGACCTGCTCGTCGGGCACGTCCGCGCTCACCACGACACGCCGGTACGGGTGGGCCTCGTGCGCCGTCCCCGAATCGAGCTCGCCGCCGAGCAGGCGGAGTGAGGCGCGGGCGGCCTCGAGGAACGCCACGTGCTCGATCTCCTCCATGTCGCCCTCCGCGTACGACTCGATCAGGGCAGGGGTCGCCGCGAACGCGGTCCCGCTCCGCACGGGCATCTCGCCCGCATCCAGCAGGGTCTCGAGCATCGTCAGCGTGGCGGGGATGAACAGTCGCATCGGTGGGCCTTCCTGGGGCGGGGGCGGTTACGGGGGCGCCGGTGGGTCGGCCGGGACCGGTCAGCCGGCGGAACCGGCGAGCTCGTCCAGGGCCGACGCGATCAGCTCGCCGATCTCCTCGACGTCCGGGACGGCCTGGCGGTCGGAGGTGAAGCCGCAGTACACGGTCCCGGAGTAACTGCTCATGGACACGGCCAGCGCCTGGCCCTCAAGCAGCGCCGGAACGGGGTAGACCTCGACCAGCTCGCCGTCGCCCCAGAACACCTTGTGCTGCGGGCCCGGGGCGTTGGTCACCACCAGGTCGTAGCTCTCCGACGGCAACATGATCGCCGCCCGGGACGCCAGCGCGTGCAAGGTGGGCGGGGCGAACCCGGAGAGCCGAGACAGGGACTTGGCGCCGACCGCCTCCCGCGGGGAGCGCTGGGTCGCGGTCTCGCGGGCGATCTGCGCCAACCGCATCCGGGGGTTGGGCTCCCCCACCGGCATGCCGATGAGCGCCGAGGCGATCTCCGCGGACGTCACGTCCCCGGGCGCCTCGGCGCCGTCGGCCTCGGCGGTCACGGCCATCGGGACGATCGCGCGCAGGCTGTCCGACGTCGACAGTGGATGACCGCAGGACAGGATCCACGACCGCAGCGCCCCGCACAGGACAGCGAGCACCACGTCGTTGACCTTGCAGGAGTGCGCCCGGGCGATCTCCCTCGCCTCGGACAACGGGAACGACGCGAGCCCGACCCTGCTGCCCCGGGGGCGAGCGGTGCGGAACATCTCCGACAGACCCCCTCCGGGACGCAGCACCGACAGGGTGGCCGCCCCCACGAGGCCGCGTGTGGCCCGCTCCAGCGCGTTCGCCAGGCGTCCCGAACGCCGGACCAACTCCAGGGGGTCGGTCGCGATGGTCATGAGCGCGTCCAGCACCAGCACCCCGTCTCCGGGTGACGGCACGGGCGTCCAGGTGGCGACCTCGTCGACGTCCGCGGAGACGCGCTCGTCGGTCATGAGCACCTGCGCCAGATCGACGGCGTTGGGCCCGCCCAGCAGGACGTGGTGGGTCTTCGTGAGGATCGCCAACCGGCCGTCGGGCAGGCCCTCGATGAGGTACAGCTCCCACAGCGGACGGTCCGCCTCGAGGGGCCTGTCGACCAGCCTGGCCACCAGGTCGGCCAACTGCCGCATCCCGCCCGGCGCCGGCAGCGCCGACCGGCGGACGTGGAAGCTCAGGTCGAAGTCGGGGTCGTCGACCCAGACCGCCCGTGCCAGACCGAACGGGACCTGGCGGATCCGCTGCCGGTAACGGGGCGCGTCGGCCAGCCGCGTGTCGACGAACTCCATGACACGGTCGATGTCCCACGGCTCGTCGCGGGCGACCAGGGCCAACGAACACGAGTGCCGACTCCGGGAACGCGCGGCGTTCCCGAGGAGCAGGTCCGCGTCCGCGGTGGCCAGCCTGGTCGCCACGGCGTCAGACCGCCTCGTCCAACCCGAGCAGACCGCGGATCTCCACGGCCGCCCGATCGAACACCTGGTAGAACACGCCGATCATGCCGGTCTGCACCGCGCCGAGGATGTTCTCGATCGCGTCGTCGACCATCACGCACTCCCTCGGCTCGAGCTCGAGGCGGCGGGCGGCCTCGAGGAAGGCCTCCGGCTCCGGCTTCTCGACGCCGATCGCGCCGCTGAGCACCACGTGGTCGATCCCGTACTCGCGGGCGTCCTCGCGGACGCGGTCGGCGCCCGGCCCCTCGGGTTCGTTGCTCAGCACGGCGAGGCGCACATCGTTGGCCCTCGCACCGGTCAGGATCGACCGCCAGTTCTCACGGTCCTCGTCCGTGCCGTCCAGCACGCCGAAGTAGTCGACTATCAGTCCACGCATGGGGACAGCCTAGGCAACACCCGTCGGGTGTGCAGTAGACGAGGTGGAACCACGGGCCCGATCCGTCGCGTCAAGAGGGTAGAGGACGCGAGACCACCGAATGGTCGAGCGCGGGAGGAGCCCAGCCAGATGACACCGACACCCGTATCCGCACCGACGTCCGGCCGGCCGCCGCCGGCCGCCGTGATCGCCTCCGGAGGCGCCGCGGAGACGCCCACGGAGGACGGCCGGGTCCGTCCCCTGCCGTCGACGGAACCCGGACCGGATTCGCGGGGACGTGAGCGCGAGCGCGTCGTCCAACGCACCCCGGGACCCGCGCCCGCCCCGGACGAGGAGGTACCCGTGCCTGCACGACGGGCCGCCCACGCGCTCGTCGTCATGGCGCTGGAGGTCGTGGATCGTCGGCGCGCGCCGCAGAACACCCGTGGGGCGTTCCCGCCGCATCTCGTGGAGATGCTGCGCTCCCTCGCGCGCACCGGTGTACCCGGACAGCACCTGGGGCCCGCCAGACTCCACCGCCTCCACATCCATGCCGCCGGCGCCGTGGCGACGGACGCGGGGCCGGACGGAAACCCCGGGTCCCGGGACTACGAGGTCTGCGCCACGTACGCGCGCGGGCCGCGACTGTTCGCCGTCGCGGCCCGCATCCGGGTGACCCCCACGGGGGCCGGCTGTACGGCCCTGCGGTTGGTGTGAGCGCCCCGGCGCGGCGGCCGGGCGGGACCGATCAGTCCCGGCGTCCGCGCGAGGCGGTCCGGGCGGCCCGCTCCCGGCGCTCGGCCCGCTGCTGACGCTCCTGCGAGCGGCGCTCGGCCCGGTTGGCGCTGGCGCCCTCGTCGACCAACTGGGCGTCGCCGCTCTCCGACGGGCCGGAGAACTGCATCTGCTCCTCGCTCACGTCCCGGCCGGTGCCAGCCGCCTGGAGGATGGGATTGCCACCCGCCAGCGCCGCGGCCTGCGCGGCCGACGGGCCGGCCATCGCGGCCTGCTGCTGGCCCGCCTGGACCTTGACGTTGAACAGGAACGCCACGGTCTCCTCGCGCACTCCGTCCATCATCGCCGAGAACATGTCGTAGCCCTCGCGCTGGTACTCGACCAACGGGTCGCGCTGGGCCATCGCCCGCAGACCGATGCCCTCCTTGAGGTAGTCCATCTCGTAGAGGTGCTCGCGCCACTTGCGGTCGAGGACCTGCAACATGACCGACCGCTCGAGCTGGCGCATCGCGCCCTCGCCGCCGATCCCCTCGATCTCGGCCTCGCGCTCGTCGTACCGGGCGAAGACGTCGTCGAGGACGGCGTCCTTGAGGTTCTTGGCGGACAGGTCGCCGGGAGAGTCGTACTCGTCCCCGTCGATGATCTCCTGCGCGGTGATCGACACGGGGTACAGCTGCCGCAGCGCGTCCCACAGCTTCTCCAGGTCCCAGTCCTCGACGTACCCCTCGGCGGTGGCGCCGTCGACGTAGGCGCTGACCACCTGGTAGATCATCGACTCGACCTGGTCGGTGATGTCCTCGCCCTCGAGGATGCGCTTGCGCTCGCGGTAGATGACCGTGCGCTGCTGGTTCATCACCTCGTCGTACTTGAGCACGTCCTTGCGGATCTCGAAGTTCTGCGACTCGACCTGAGTCTGGGCGTTCTTCACGGCGCGCGAGACCATGCCGGCCTCGATCGGCACGTCGTCCGGCAGGCTCAGCCTGTTCATGATCGCCTCGACGGCGGCGCCGTTGAAGCGCCTCATGAGCTCGTCACCCAGCGACAGGTAGAAGCGGGACTCCCCCGGGTCGCCCTGGCGCCCCGAGCGGCCACGCAGCTGGTTGTCGATGCGGCGCGAGTCGTGCCGCTCGGTGCCCAGCACGTAGAGGCCACCGGCCTCGCGGACCCGCTCGCCCTCCTCCTTGGTGAGCTTGCGCATCCGCTCGATCTCGGCGTCCCACGCGGCCTCGTACTCCTCCGGGGTGGTCACCGGGTCGAGACCGCGCTCGCGGAGGTTGAGGTCGGCGATGATGTCCGGGTTGCCGCCCAGCACGATGTCGGTACCGCGGCCGGCCATGTTGGTGGCGACCGTGACCGCGCCGGGCCGGCCGGCCTGGGCGATGATCTGCGCCTCCTGGGCGTGGAACTTCGCGTTGAGGACGTGGTGCTTGATGCCCCTACGGGTGAGCAGCCGGGACAGGTGCTCACTGCGCTCGACGGAAGCGGTGCCCACGAGCACCGGCTGCTTCTTCTCGACCCGCTCGGCGATGTCCTCCACCACGGCGGCGAACTTGGCCTCCTCGGTCTTGTAGATGAGGTCGGGCTGGTCCGCGCGGGCCATGGGGCGGTTGGTCGGGATGGGCATGACCTCGAGCTTGTAGATCTGGTACAGCTCGGCCGCCTCGGTCTCGGCGGTGCCGGTCATGCCGGCCAGCTTCTCGTAGAGCCGGAAGTAGTTCTGGAGCGTGATGGTGGCCAGGGTCTGGTTCTCGGCCTTGATCTCCACGCGCTCCTTGGCCTCGATGGCCTGGTGCATGCCCTCGTTGTAGCGGCGACCGTCGAGGACGCGCCCGGTGAACTCGTCGACGATGATGACGTCGCCGTCGCGGACGATGTAGTCCTTGTCCTTGGTGAACAGCTCCTTGGCTTTGATGGAGTTGTTCAGGTAGCTGACCAGCGGCGAGTTGGCGGCCTCGTAGAGGTTGTCGATGCCCAGCTGGTCCTCGACGAATTCCACGCCCTGCTCGGTGACGCCGATGGTCCGCTTCTTGCGGTCCACCTCGTAGTGGGTGCCCTCCTCCAACAGCGGGGCGATGCGCGCGAACTCGGCGTACCACTTGCTGGAACCGTCGGCGGGACCGGAGATGATGAGCGGGGTCCGCGCCTCGTCGATGAGGATGGAGTCGACCTCGTCGACGATCGCGTAGTTGTGGCCGCGCTGGACGAGCTGGGCGGTGTCGTGCGCCATGTTGTCGCGCAGGTAGTCGAACCCGAACTCATTGTTCGTGCCGTAGGTGATGTCGGCGTGGTAGGCCTCGCGCCGCTGGTCGGGCGTCATGCCGCTGAGGATGGCGCCCACGGACAGGCCCAGGAAGCGGTGGACGCGGCCCATCCACTCGGCGTCGCGCTTCGCGAGGTAGTCGTTGACCGTCACCACGTGCACGCCCTTACCGGACAGGGCGTTGAGGTAAGCGGGCAGCACACAGGTCAGGGTCTTGCCCTCGCCGGTCTTCATCTCGGCGACGGACCCGGTGTGCAGCACGATGGCGCCGATGATCTGCACCTTGTACGGCTTCTGCCCGAGGACGCGGTACGCGGCCTCGCGCGCCACGGCGAACGCCTCGGGCAGCAGGTCGTCCAGCGTCTCCCCCTCGGCCACCCGACGCTTGAACTCCCCGGTCTTCGCCCGGAGCTCGTCGTCGGTCAACTTCTCCGTGTCGGCGGAGAGCGAGTCCACGTAGTCGGCGAGAGCGGTGTACTTCTTGAGCTTTCGCCCCTCGCCGGCCCGGAGCAGCTTGGAAAGAATGGACACAGTCTCGAACGTCCTCGTGGTCGGGGAAGTGGTCGTGGTATCTGCGACCTGCGTGGTGGCACGCGGGCCCGGGTTCATCCTAGGTGCTTCGGGCCGTCCTGACACGCCGAGGGCGGTCCGGTCGAGTGGGACCGGACCGCCCTCGGCGGGTGCGGGTGGAGGCCGTCAGCCCTCGTCGCTCAGGGTGATGAGCCCGTAGTCGAACGCGTGCCGGCGGTAGACGACGGTGGCGCGTCCGGTCTCCGCGTCGCGGAACAGGTAGAAGTCATGACCCACGAGTTCCATCTTCTCGAGCGCCTCGTCGACCGACATCGGCGTGCCGTCGTGCTCCTTGCGACGCACGATCTGCCCGGGCATCGAGGCGTCGACCCCGTCGTCGTATTCCACGCCGTCGAGCTGCTGGTCCAGCGCGTCGACCGGGGCGGCGTCGGCGGCCAGCTCGGCGGTCGCCTCGGCGACCGACTGCGGCCGCCGGTGCCCGGAGTGGCTGATCTTGCGACGGGTGCGGGCCTTGCGCATCTGCCGCTCGAGCTTGGCCACGGCCGACTCGAGAGCCGCGTAGAAGGTGTCCTCGGCCGCCTCGGCCCGGGCCACTCCCGGCTTGCCCTTGACGGTGATCTCCACGCGCTGGCTCACCTTGGCCAGCCTCGGGTTGTTCTCGTGCAACAGGATCACGTCGAACCGCTGGATCAACGGCGCCATCTTCTCGACCTTCGCCAGCTTGGTGTTGATCCGGCTCGCGAAATGGTCGGGGACCTCGACGTTCCGGCCGCGGATGGTGACCTGGGCCTCGGGGGTGCCGGGATCGTCGGTCTCGGGACCGTCGAAGGTGGCGGGGTCGAGCAGGACTGTGGGGGTCTTCGCCATCGAAGCTCCTCCTCATCGGGCCTGCGGCGGACCGCTGCGACCGGTCCGGTAACCGCCCGGAATCCCGGCCGAAGGGTCCACCCACATGGCTGAGTGGACACTCTGCGGACACGGCCCACCGGATCCGACAGGCGGCGAATGTGCTGGTGAACCCGTCCGAAGCCCACCCTACCCGCTCCCGCTGACGCCGCACCCGAGACGGCGAAGCTCACCTCGGTCCGCACGCGACGGCGCTCGCTCAGGCGGCGGTGACGGCCAGGACAGCGGTCACCGGCAGGCCTCCCGCCGCGAGGACCGCCACGCACTCGGCGGCCGTGGCGCCGGTGGTCACCACGTCGTCGACGAACAGGACCGTGGCCGGGGTCGCCAGCAGGGCGGCCACCGTGTCCGGCGCCCCGGGGGAGGCGCGCAGCACCGTCCCGGCGGGGCGTCGGCGGATGCGCCCGGAGAGGTTGTCGGCGCGGGCCCGCGCACCGAGGCCGGAGGCGTCACGCACTCGTCCGCGGACCTCAAGCAGCGGCGCCACGACCACCGGGCCGGTCGGTAGCGAGCCGGCGAGGTCGGCGGCCAGGACGTCCACGATGTCACGGACGTGGTCGAACCCGCGCCGTCGGCGGGCCCGCGCCGACGCCGGGGCCGGCACGAGGACGGTGGGACGCTCCCCCGCCTCGGCGATCTCCCCCGCCTCGCGCAGGCGGTCGATCGCCGCGGCGAGGGCGGTGCCGAACGGGCGCGCGAGGTCGGATCTGCCGCGGTCCTTGTAGGCGGACACGGCGCGTGCGGGCGGGCCGGCGTGCCGGGCCAGCGCCCAGGCGGGGACGCGGAGGTCGGCGCGGGTCCGTACGACGAGCGGTGGTCCAGCCAGGGTCGCGGCGCACCCGGGGCACCACCTGTGGCGGGCGCGTCCGCAGCCGGCGCACTCGAGCGGCACGACGAGGTCGGCCAGGGCGGCGGCCCAGGTGTCGGTGCCGCGCCGGCGAGGCGTGGCGCGTCCGGAGGGCGGCGCGCCCTTGTCCCCGGCGGTCACCGGGTCAGCCCGCGACCACCGGGTCGGCGCGGATCGCGGCCAGTCCGGGGATCTCCCGCCAGTACCGGTCGCCGGTCTGGGCGCCGGTGTCGAGGCGCAGCAGGGACCGCTGGTCCACCACGTAGATCTCGCGTCCGGCCGCGGCCACGGCGGTCACCGGTCCGGAGATGTTGCGCTGGGACAGCGGCCTCGCGATGGCCCCGTCGACGGAGACGGTCGCGACGGGTGCCTCGGTGGTGTCTCGCCCCACGACGATCGTCGAGCGGTCCCGCCACGCCACCGACGTGGCGGTCTCCCCGAGTGCGCGGCCGACCTGCCGGAAGGTGCCGGCGAGCGGCTGCCCCGTCTCGGCGGACAGTGAGCCGATGAACACCTTGCCGTCGGCGACCACGGCCATCCGGGTGCCGGACTGGTCGATGCGCAGGGCGGTGACCCGGCCGCCGAGGGACCGGATCGGGCCGGCTTCCATCTCCCGGACGTCGGGGCCGCCGCGTCCCATCCCGATGCGGACGAGGCGCGTGTCGTCGACCATCACCCACGCCCGGCCGTCGACCGGGTGGAACGTGGGCCCGGCGACGCTCCGCGCGGTGAGGACCTCGGTGGGCTCGCCGTCGATCGGTCCCACGAGGAGCCGGCTGGTCCCCGCCGCCTCGTCGCCGACCACCATCGCGAGGACGCGCCCGTCGTAGGACACCGCGGCGCTGCTGCCCCCGCGGACCTCGGACCACGGTCCGCCGGCAGGGCGGGCGCCGCCCGGTTCGAGCCGGACCAGGCCGTCCGCCGCGGTGAGGGCGTAGCGCATCGGCTCGGCCGGCGGGTAGGGGTCGAAGTCGCGGACGTCCTCGGTGGTCCACCCGTTCGCGTACCGCTCGTCGAGGGGCGCGCCGTCGCGTTCGAGTCGGTAGGGCCCGGGGACGTCGGCGCGCGCGAGGGTCCACACGACCTGCGCGGCGAACTGGGTGGTGGCCTGGCTGCTCAGCACCGGCAGCCCGGCGAAGTCGATGGTCGTGCCGGGGACGTCGGCGCCGTCGTCCCCGCCGGGGCGGACGGAGACGGAGTCCGGGACGCGGGACAGGACGGAGTCGGTGAGGCCGGGGCGGGGCCCGGTGGCGAGGAGGTTGACGAGGGAGTACTCGAGGTCGGTGCGGTCGGCGGCCGTCCACCGGGGGTCCGGGACGAGGGCGTCGCCGGAGCCGGACAGGAAGAACAGGTCGCGCTGGGCGTAGGTGGAGAAGAACTCGGCCTTCTCGATCACCACGCCCGGCGGCAGTTCGTCGATCCGCCACTGTCCGTCGGTGCGGGTGAGCCCGATGGTGACCTCCAGCTGGCCGACGTCCTCGCGGAAGATGCCGCCGGGGTCGAGGGAGCCGACCTTCTCCGCGCGCAGCGTGTACTCGGCGCGGTCGGCCGAGCGGCCGCCCTCGGCGCTGAGGTCGGCGCGCAGGACGATGATGGTCTCGGCCAGGTCGTCCCAGGTCTCCGCGGCTTCCGGGGTAAGGAACTGGCGCGCTGCGGCGTGTCGCTGGTCGGCGATGGCCGCCGCCTTGAGGAAGTCCCGGACGAGGAGGTCCGGTTCCTGGTCGGGCACCGGGGTGGGGACCGCCGGCTCGTCGCCCTCCGGTGCGAACGTGTCGATGACCTGGGGCGACGACGACGAGGGCAGCGTGGCGCAACCGGTGGCGGCCAGCCCGGTGGCGCAGGCCAGCGTCACGGCGACCGTCAGGATCCGGGGTCGGGTCATGGTGTGTCCTCCGCCGTTCCGGGGACCCGCTCGAGTGGGGTCGGCGAGCCGGTGGTCACGAGGCGCGCCTCGTCATCGGGGGTGAGGGGCAGCGGGCTCGAGGTGAGCGTGCCGCCGCGGCGGCGCGGGATGGTGAGCCGGAAGCACGATCCCTCGCCGGGGCTGCCCCAGCAGTCCAGGCGGCCGCCGTGCAGTTTGGCGTCCTCGAGGGCGATCGCCAGTCCGAGGCCGGTGCCGCCGGAGCGGCGCACCCGGGAGGGGTCGGCGCGCCAGAACCGGTTGAACACGCGTGTCTCCTCGCCGGGTTTGAGCCCGACGCCGTGGTCGCGGACGGAGACGGCGAGGGCGGCGTCGGAGCCGCGGAGGGTGACGCGCACGGGCTTGGACTCGCAGTGGTCCAGCGCGTTGGCCACGAGGTTGCGCAGGATCCTCTCGACGCGCCTGGAGTCGACCTCGGCCATGACCGGTTCGTCGGGCATGTCGACCTCGACCTCGACGCCGGCGGCCTCGGCGATGTGGGCGACGGTGCCCACGGCGTCGCGGACGGCGTTGCGCACATCCAGCTCGGCCGTCGACAGCTCGGCCATGCCGGCGTCGTGGCGCGAGACCTCGAGCAGGTCGGTGAGCAGGCTCTCGAAGCGGTCGAGTTCGGACTCGAGCAGCTCCACGGCGCGCTTGGTGGGGGCGTCGAGGTCCTCAGCTGAGTCCGAGATGATGTCGGCGGCCATCCGCACCGTGGTGAGCGGGGTGCGCAGTTCGTGCGAGACGTCGGAGGTGAACCGCTTCTGGAGATCGCCGAACTCCTCGAGCTGGGTGATCTGGTCGGACAGGCTCTGGGCCATGTCGTTGAAGGCCATCGCCAGCCGGGCCACGTCGTCCTCGCCGCGGATGACCATGCGTTCCTTGAGGTGGCCGTTGGCGAAGCGCTGGGCGATCGAGGCCGCCTGCCGGACGGGCAGCACCACCTGCCGGGCGACGATCCACGCGATCGCCGCGGACAGCACGATGATCGCCAGGCCGGCGGTGGCGACGATCCCCCGCATGATGCCGAGGGTCTGTTCCTCGGCGATGAGCGGGTACACGAGGTAGAGCTCGAGCCCGGGGATGGACGAGTCGGTCGGGGTGCCCAGCATGAGCGCCTTGGCCTGCTCGCCGCGGAAGTCGACGGTGACGTACTGGTAGGCGATGCGCCCCCGCTGGACGAGGGACTGCAGTTCGGGCGGCACCTCCGCCTCGGCGGGACTGACCACCTGACCGCGGCCCGTCTGGTCGGGGACGACGAGGATGGGGTCGAACGTCCCGGCGTGGACGGAGTCTCCACCGGACGCGACGCCGCGGTCGCTGATGGCGCTGCGCGCCTGGTCGAGCCGCGACTGTTCGCTGGTGCCCTCGTCGGTCGCGGCGATCTGCGCCTCGACCGTGAGGCGGAGTCGGCCGGCCTGCTCCATGGCGGCGTCGAGTTTGGTCGACAGCAGCTGGGCGGCCATCTGGCTCTGCAGCATGAACGCGATAGTGAGGATCACGCCCATCGACAGTGCGAGGGTCGACGTGACGACCCGCAGCTGCAGGGAGCGTCGCCACATGCGCGCGATCCGCACGCCCAACGCGGCGGGGTCCAGAGAGGACAGCCGTTCGCGCAGGGTCGGGTTCGCGTCGCCGGCGTCCCGGGTGTCGCGCTCGTCCCCGGTGGACGCCGCCGCGTCGTCGGGACGAGCGGTCGTCACGAGACCGGGCCCGCCTTGTAGCCGACGCCACGGACGGTGAGGACGACCTCGGGGTTCTCCGGGTCCTTCTCGATCTTCGCGCGCAGGCGCTGGACGTGGACGTTGACCAGGCGGGTGTCGGCCGAGTGGCGGTAGCCCCAGACGTGCTCGAGCAGGACCTCACGGGTGAACACCTGACGGGGCTTGCGGGCCAGTTCGACGAGGAGGTCGAACTCGAGCGGGGTCAGCGGGATCGGCGTGCCATCGCGGGTGACCGTGTGCGCGGGCACGTCGATGGTGACGTCGCCGATGTGCAGGATCTCGCTCGGCTCGTCCTCGCCCCGGCGCAGGCGCGCGCGGATGCGGGCGACGAGCTCCTTGGGCTTGAACGGCTTCATGATGTAGTCGTCCGCACCGGACTCGAGGCCCAGGACCACGTCGACGGTGTCGGTCTTGGCGGTGAGCATGACGATCGGCACCCGCGACTCGGCGCGAATCTCCCGACATACGTCGATCCCGCTCTTGCCGGGCAGCATGAGATCCAGCAGGACCAGGTCTGGCTGGACGGCCCGGAAGGTCTCGATGGCCTGTACACCGTCGCCGACGATCTCGGTCTCGAACCCCTCGCCCCGCAGGACGATGGTGAGCATCTCTGCCAGCGCGGCGTCGTCGTCGACGACGAGGATCTTGGGGGTCATGGTCACCACTTGTGTCGGCGTGTCGGGTCGGCATCGTCAGTCGCACGACCGCCGGTACGTACCGGGGGTCGTGTTCCTGCCGCTTCAGACATTACCCGGCCACCCCACGCGATCGCGGGTGCGGCGCGGGGCCCGGGGTGGGGTCGACGACGAGGTCGGCCAACTCCGGCACCGCGGGGTCGGTCCCGAGCACGCGCCAGGGCGAGCGCCACGCGGCCGCGGCGAGTCGGCGGTAGACATCCCCGGTCGCCGCCTGGAGGTCCGCGTCGCGTTCGTAGCGGTCCCGGGCGCGGCCCGGGTCGGCGGCCTCGCGGGTGCCGGCCCGCTCGGCGGCCACCTCGACGGGGGTGTCGAGGAGGAGCTGCAGATGCGGGGCAGGCAGTCCGAGCCGGTCGAACTCGAGCGCGCCGATCCACGCGATGACCTCGTCCTCACGGTCCGGCCCGAGCCGGGCGGCGGTGTACGCGGCGTTGGAGGCCACGTACCGGTCGAGGAGCACGACGTCGTGGGCGGCGGCGAGACCGGCGAGGGCGTCGAGCGCGGCGTGTCGGTCCAACGCGAACAGCAGTGCCATCGCGTGGGGCGAGTCCGCCGCCCCGGCCTGGCCGCCGTGCAGGGCGTCGGCGGCCAGGTCGGCGTGGAGGGTGCCGTAGCGCGGGAAGGCCAGCCGGCCGACCGAGAGTCCGCGGGCGCCGAGCTCGGCGACGAGGCGGGTCGTCAGCGTGTTCTTACCCGCGCCGTCGAGCCCCTCGACGACCACGAGCCGTGCACTCATCGGCGCTGCGCTCAGTAGCGGTAGTGGTCGGGCTTGAAGGGGCCCTCGACGTCCACGCCGATGTACTCGGCCTGGTCCTTGGCCAGGCGGGTCAGGGTGCCGCCGAGCGCCTCGACGTGCAGGCGGGCGACCTTCTCGTCGAGGATCTTGGGCAGCAGGTGCACCCCGATCGGGTACTGGTCGGCCTTGGTGAACAGCTCGATCTGCGCGATCACCTGGTCGGAGAAGCTGTTGGACATCACGAACGACGGGTGCCCGGTGGCGTTGCCCAGGTTGAGCAGGCGTCCCTCCGAGAGCACGATGATCGAGCGGCCGTCGTCGTCGAACACGAACTCGTCGACCTGCGGCTTGATGTTGATGCGGGTGACGCCCTCGGCGGACTCGAGCCCGGCCATGTCGATCTCGTTGTCGAAGTGGCCGATGTTGCCCAGGATGGCCTTGTTCTTCATCCGCTTCATGTGCTCGAAGGTGATGATGTCCTTGTTGCCCGTGGCGGTGATGACGATGTCGGCATCGGCGATCGCCTGGTTCACGGTGACCACGTCGAACCCGTCCATCATCGCCTGCAGCGCGTTGATCGGGTCGATCTCGGTGACCTGCACGCGCGCGCCCTGACCGGCCAGCGCCTCCGCGCAGCCCTTACCGACGTCGCCGTAGCCGCACACCAGGGCCTTCTTGCCTCCGATCAGGGCGTCGGTGCCGCGGTTGATGCCGTCCAGCAGCGAGTGACGGGTGCCGTACTTGTTGTCGAACTTGCTCTTGGTGACCGCGTCGTTGACGTTCATCGCCGGGAACGGCAGCACGCCCTCGGCGTGGAAGTGGTACAGCCGGTGCACGCCGGTGGTGGTCTCCTCGGTCACGCCCTTTACCGACTCGGCGATCGCCGTGTACTTACCCGGGTTCGCGGGCACCGACTCGCGCAGCAGCGCGTGGAAGACCTTCTCCTCGGCCGACCAGGACTCATCGTCGGACGGCACGGCGCCGGCCTGCTCGAACTCCTTGCCCTTGATCACGAGCATCGTGGCGTCACCACCGTCGTCCAGGATCATGTTCGGCTCGGTGCCCGGCCACGTCATGATCTGCTCGGTGCACCACCAGTACTCGGTCAGGGTCTCGCCCTTCCACGCGAACACCGGCACACCCTGCGGTGACTCGGGGGTGCCCTCGGGCCCCACCACCACGGCGGCGGCGGCCTCGTCCTGGGTGGAGAAGATGTTGCACGAGGCCCACCGGACCTCCGCGCCCAGCGCGGTGAGCGTCTCGATCAGCACAGCGGTCTGCACCGTCATGTGGATCGACCCCGCGATCCGGGCGCCGGCCAGGGGCTGCTCGGCCGCGTACTCCTCACGCAACGCCATCAGGCCCGGCATCTCGTGCTCGGCCAGACGGATCTGCTTGCGCCCCGCCTCCGCCAGCGACAGATCCGCCACTTTGAACTCGACACCGTTGACGGACTGAACCTGCAGATCAGCGGACATGTTCTTCGACCAGCTCCTCGTTGACTCTCGAAAGATCTCCGCCCCACACTAGCGGCAGCGCCTCTTCGCGCGTCGGCCCCGTCACCGGTCGCCGACGCGGGTGCGGAACACGGTCGTCCCGTCGAGACCCTGCAGGCACACCCGCGTCGTCGAGGCCGGCACCCACACCGCGCGCCCAGGCCGGAGCACCTCCCCCGCACCGTCCTCGTCGACCTGCGCCTCGCCCGAGGTGCACAGCAGCACCTCCGGCCCGTCGGGTCGCCAGGTCACGAGCCGTCCGGCGGGCAGGTCGATGCGCGACAGCGCGAAATCCGGTTCGGGCGTGGGGTAGTCGACCTCACCGGGGATACCGCGGTCGGCGGGGATCGCGTCGACGGTGGGGTCGGCCAGCGGGCCGAACTCGAGCACCCGCATCAGCTCGGGCACGTCGACGTGCTTGGGGGTCAGTCCGCCACGCAACACGTTGTCGGAATTGGCCATGACCTCCACCCCGACGCCGCGCAGATAGGCGTGCAGCTGCCCGGGTCCCAGGTACACGGCCTCGCCCGGCTGCAGGACCACCCGGTTGAGCAGCAGGACGCCCAGGACGCCGGGGTCCGCGGGATAGCGCTCGGCGAGCTCCGCCACCGTCGTGGCGACCGCGGACCACGGGGCGTCGACCCCGTTCACGGTCAGATAGGACACGGCCCGGGCCACGAGGTCGGACACGACGTCGGCCAGCACGATGTGGGGCATCGTGACGAACGTGGTGAACACCGCGCGCAGGCCCTCGGCGTCGGGCTGCCCGGCGAGCATGTCGCGGTAGGGCCGCAGCGAGTCCACGTCGAACGCGTCGAGCAGGGAGATCGTGCGCTCGACCGGGCGGAATCCCACCAACGCGTGGAACTCAGTCAGGGCGACCAGGATCTCGGGCTTGTGATTGGCGTCGCGGTAGTTGCGGTCAGCGGCGTCGACGGCGATCCCCCGGGCGTCCTCCGCGGCGTAGCCCTCGCGCGCCTTCTCCGGTGACGGATGCGCCTGTAGGGACAGCGCCTGCTCGGCCGAGAGCAACTTCACGAGGAACGGCAGTCCCCCGCCGTGCTCGGCCAGGACCCGGGCGCCCAGTTCCCTCTCGGGGTCGTCGGCGATCCGTGCGTCGAGCGCCCGTCCGTCAGCGCACAGGGAGGATCCCGAGTCGTGGGCACCGAACCAGTGCTCGGCCACCGGGTGGGGTGACGGCGACGCCGTTCCGCACAGCTCGGGGAGGGCGGTCCGGGAGCCCCATGCGTAGGCCTGGACGACCGGTTCGAGGGCGACCACGGACCTACAGACCTCCGACGAGGAGGTAGGCGGCGGACAGCTCCGTGCGTGCCATGTGCGCGGCCACCTTTCCGCTCAACGGGGCCGGGGCGTCGCCGACCGTGTCCCGACCGCGATCGGTCACCCACTCGACGTCCGCGAGCGGGCCCGCGGCCAGCCGGACGATGTCCTCGTCCGCGTTCAACACCATACCGAGGTAACGCACGCGCACGACCTCTAGCGGCCCATCGAGTTCCTCATCGTGGAAAAGGTCTGCCAGCGGATCCACCGGCGGGCGCCCCTGAGCACGTTCGGCGCCGGCGCGCACGGCGTCCCCGACCGACGAGGCCGCGGTGATCCTCCCCGCGTCGCAGAACGCCGCGACCGCGCGCTCGCAGCAGGCCGCGGAGACCGCGTCCGCGTGGATCCACACGAGCGGGTCGCGGCCGCTGACCGAGGTGGCGAGTAGCTTGGCGGGGTTGACGGGGGTCGCCAGTTCGGGCCCGATCCCCTCGAGTTCGACGTCGACCGCGTCGGCGGCGGCGCACACGTCCAGCCCCCGCGCCCCGAGGGCCGTGAGGACCGCCATGCCGGCCGCGAGGTGCCGCAGGACACCGCGGTGCGGGGGCAGGTACGGCAGCGGCTCGATCCAGGAGGCGCGCCCCCGGCCCGCCTCGGAGACCGGCCCCTCGCGGGGCACGTCCACGATAACCGCGGCCCCGCGGCCGGCAGCGGCGTCGATCGCCGCCGCCAGGTCGGGATCACCGGCGTCGTCTCCGGAGACCAGGACGACGTCGAGCGCTCCCACCCAGGCGGGCAGTGTGCGGGCGTGTACCAGCGGTGGGACCGCGGGCCCGCCGGCCGCGCCGGCGAGGGCTGCCACGACGCCGGCCGCCTGTCGCGCGCGGTCGGATCGGCCGGACACCCACACCACTGCGCGGGGTCGGAAGCCGGTGAGACCGTCGAGAGCCCCGCCGTCGACGGCGGTGGCCACGGCCCGGAGCTGCGCCCCGGCCATCGACGCGTGCAGCAGGGCCCCCGTCGCGTCCGCCGCGCGCAGCGCTTCGGGGTCGTCGAGGTCGACCCGCCCGGCCCCGGTGTCGCTCGACAGGTCAGGCACGGACGATCGCGAGGACCTCGTCGACCACCGCGTCGACGTCCCCCCTGGTCGGTGCCTCGGCGTTGAGGCGTAGCAACGGCTCGGTGTTGGAGGCGCGCAGATTGAACCACGCGCCGTCGCCGAGGTCGACCGTGACGCCGTCCAGGCGGTCGACCGACACCGCACGGTCGGAGAACGCGGTGACGACGGCCTCCATGCGCTCGGTCTGCGCCTCCGCCGAGTCGAGCGTGGAGTTGATCTCCCCGGAGGCTGCGTAGCGGGTGTACTCACCCATGAGCTCGGACAGTGTGCCGTCCTGACCGCCGAGCGCGGCCAGCACGTGCATGGCGGCCAGCATCCCCGAGTCGGCGCCCCAGAACTCGCGGAAGTAGTAGTGCGCGGAGTGCTCGCCGCCGAAGACGGCACCCGTGTCGGCCATCTGCGCCTTGATGAAGCTGTGGCCCACCCGCGTGCGGACGGCGACGCCGCCCTTCTCCTCGACGAGTTCGGGGACGGCCCTGGAGGTGATGAGGTTGTAGATGATCGACGCACCCGGCTCCTTCGCGAGCTCCCGCTCGGCGACCAGGGCGGTGATGGCCGACGGGGCCACCGGCTCGCCGCGCTCGTCGACCACGAAGCAGCGGTCCGCGTCGCCGTCGAAGGCCAGGCCGATATCGGCTCCGCTCTCCCGGACCAGGGCCTGCAGGTCGACGAGGTTGGCGGGCTCGAGCGGGTTGGCCTCGTGGTTGGGGAAGTTCCCGTCGAGTTCGAAGTACAGGGGCACGATATCGAGCGGCAGTCCCCCCAGGACGGCGGGCACGGTGTGGCCACCCATGCCGTTGCCCGCGTCCACCGCGACCTTGAGGCGGCGGATCCCCGAGAGGTCGACCAGCCCTCGCAGGTACTCGCCGTAGCCCTCGAGCACGTCGCGCTCGGAGACCGTGCCGGCCTCCCCGTCGTGCGCGGGGACACCCTCGATGACCTCGTCGGCGATCGTCCGGAGCCCGGATTCCTGGCCCACCGGCTTGGCTCCCGCCCGGCACAGCTTGATGCCGTTGTACTTCGCCGGGTTGTGGCTGGCGGTGAACATGGCGCCGGGGCATTCGAGCAGACCGGAGGCGAAGTACAGCTGGTCGGTGGAGGCCAGGCCGATCATCACCACGTCGAGACCCTGCGCGGTCACCCCTTCAGCGAACGCCGTCGACAGTCCCGGGGACGAGTCGCGCATGTCGTGCCCGATCACCACGGAGTCCGCGCCCTCGGAGCGCATGAGCCGGGCGAAGGACGCTCCGACCTCTCGGACGAAGTCCGCGTCGATCTGCTCGCCGACGACGCCACGGACGTCATAGGCCTTGATGACTGCTCGGACGGACTCGGCGCTGCGTGCCACGTGCTGCTCCAGGGGGTGAGACGGGGTCGGTCGATGTCTCCCGTGACACTACCCGCGCCGATCACGCGGCGGACCACCCTGCGGGCGGCGGGTCAGCGGGCGGTGGGGCCGGACCCGCCCGCGCCGCCGCCGTGCCGGTCGGCCTCGTGCTCCCGGGCAGCGGACACGTCGGGGACCACCCGCAGGTGGGGGCGCCCTGAACCGGTTGGCGACCCGAGGTCCGGGAGCGGGTCGCTGCCGGCCAGCGCGCGGTCCAGCGCGGGCTCGGGATCGGAGACCCCGAGTCGGCGCAGGCGATCGGCGTCGACCAGTGCCGCCCCGGCCCGCCGCCCTCCGACGGGGCCGCCGGTGACGGCGTCCAGGAGGGCCGTGAGATCGGAGTCCTCGGCCGAGGTGTCGAGGTCCGGATGACGCACGAGATCCCAGCCGCGGGGGGCGGTGATGCGCAGTGCGTGCACGGCGCAGAGGTCCCAGGCGTGCGGCTCCTGGACCGCGGGCAGTGGCCCGATGACGGCCGTGGAGTCCGCGTACACGTAGGTGAGAGTGGCGACCGCGCGGTTGGGGCATCCCGGGCGGCAGCAACGACGGTTCTCACTCACGAGGCCCCAGCGTAGCCCCGCGCACTGTCCGGGTGGGCCGCGACCCGCCCACACCGGTGCGACCCGGCCACCACCGACGGGGTTATCCTCGCGCCATGACCCCGACCGCCCCGGTTCCCGGACGGCCGCCCACAGGGACCGCGATCCCGGGCGCCGGCCAGTCCGACGTCGCCGCGGGCAGCCGTATCTCCGTCCGCGATTTCCCCGGCGATCCCGGGCGCCGCAGGCCGCGCGTGGTGACGTCGCGCCGCGCGGACCGCCGCGGTCACGGGCCCCGCGGGCCGATCCTGCCGCCCGAGGTGCCCCGCTGGCGCAGCCGGTCGGCGGAGTTCGACGCCGCCGCCCTCGAGGCGTTCGCGGAGATCGACCAGCACTGGCACGCGCGCCTCGAGCACCTGGACCTCGCCGTGGACATGGTGCCGCGGATGCGCCTGCGCCCCGGGGAGACCTGGCCCGAGGAGGTCGTGGCCGACGGCGACGTCCCGCTCGCCCGGCTCGTGCCCGCGGGCGTGGACCGGTCGGGGCAGCCGACCCGCGCGCGGCTGGTGCTGTTCCGGAAGCCGCTCACCCGGCGTGCGCCGGAGGGCGACGACCTGCGGGATCTCATCTACTCCGTGCTCGTGGAGCTGGTGTCGCAGCACCTGGAGATCTCACCGGACGAAGTCGAGGCGGGCCCGGAGGGGGACTGAACGCCGCGCACCTGCGGACGGGATGATCGCGCGGCGGCCGGGGATCAGATGACGGCGTCGCGCTTGATGCGTCGCCGCTCGCGCTCGGACAGCCCGCCCCAGATGCCGAACCGCTCGTCGTTGGCCAGCGCGTACTCGAGGCACTCCGCCTTGACCTCGCACCCGGTGCAGATCTTCTTGGCCTCGCGGGTCGAGCCGCCCTTCTCGGGGAAGAACGCCTCGGGATCGGTCTGCGCGCACAGAGCCCGGTCCTGCCAGCTCTCCTGCTCGTCCTCGACGAACAGGCCGGGGACACCGAGGTCGACCAGAGCCAGCTCGGGTCCCGCGACGGTGCGTGACTGTCGATCCACGGTCATCCCTTCGTGTTGCGTTGTTCGTCTGCGAAAGATCCGCGATGGAGTGCCCGTCACCGGCGCGATCGCGTAAGGCCTCGATCGTCAGGGCGCCGTCGGCCCGGCGCCCGTCCGGTGTCCGTAATGTGGTTTACCGTCACCCACCAGGGAATGACACACCTGTGATTACACACATGCAAGCCGCGAAGGTCAAGCGAAATCGGCGGGACCTACCATTTTCCCCTGCGGCTATGACCGGTGACACGCCGCCCCGGATGTGGCGTGTGACACGCCGCCGCGCCGGGCTCCGCCGCCACCGCCACTCCGTTCTCCGCAACCCAGCGGGGTCGCGCCCCCGGCCCCCGGGTCCGTCACTACGCTCGTCCCCGTGAAGATCTGTGTTCTGGCCGGAGGCGTCGGTGGCGCCCGTTTCCTCCTCGGCGCCCGCCGGCTGCTCGCGCTGGACTCCGAGTCCACCCGCGTCGACTCCCCCCACCGCATCGACGCGGTGGTCAACGTCGGCGACGACGCCTGGATGCACGGCGTCCGCATCTGCCCCGACCTCGACACGTGCATGTACACCCTCGGCGGCGGCATCGACCCCGAACGCGGCTGGGGCCACGCCGGAGAGACCTGGAACTGCCGCGACGAGCTCGCCGCGTACGGCGTCCAGCCCGACTGGTTCGGCCTCGGCGACAAGGACCTGGCCACCCACCTCGTGCGCACCCAGATGCTGAACGCCGGCTACCGCCTCACCGACGTCACCGAGGCGCTCTGCACCCGCTGGTCCCCCGGCGTGCGCCTGCTGCCCGTCACCGACGACCGCTGCGAGACGCACGTCGTGGTGACCGACCCGCCGGCCGCGGACGGCGGGGCCGGGGCGGGTGAGGCGGGCGGGTCCGCCACCGGCTCGCGGGCGATCCACTTCCAGGAGTGGTGGGTCCGGCACAGGGCGCAGTTGCCCGCCTCCGGCTTCGTCCAGATCGGCGCGGAGTCCGCCTCCCCGACACCCGAGGCGCTGGAGGCCATCGAGACGGCCGACCTCGTCGTCGTCGCCCCCTCCAACCCCGTGGTCTCCGTCGGCGCGATCCTCGCGGTGCCCGGGATGCGCGCCGCGCTGCGCTCCACCCCCGCCCCCGTCGTGGGCATCAGCCCGGTGATCGGCGGCGCGGTGCTGCGCGGCATGGCCGACGCGTGCCTCACCGCGATAGGCGTCGAGACCTCCGCCACCGCGGTCGCGCGCCACTACGGCGCCCGCTCGGGCACGGGCCTCATCGACGGCTGGCTCGTGGCCCCCGGCGACGGCCCCACCGACGGCTCCGGCTCGGTCGACGGCGTGGCCGTGCGCGAGGCGCCGCTGCTCATGACCGACCCCGACGCCACGGCGGACATGCTCGCCGCGGCGATCGAACTGGCCGGGCTCGAGGTCCCGGCGCGGGGCGACCGATGACCGACGGCGCCGTCCCCGAGATCCGCCGCTGGAGCGTCGAGCACGCCGCGCCCACCGACGTCACGCTCTGGGCCCCAAACGGGCTGCCCGAGTTCCGTCCGGGCGACGACCTGGCGCGCATCCTCGCCGACGCGCTCACCGCCGACCCGCACGGCCTGACCGACGGCGACGTGGTGGTGCTCACCTCCAAGGTCCTGTCCAAGACCGAGGGCCGGATCGTGCCCGCGCCCACCGACCCCGACGAGCGCGACGCCCTGCGGCGGCGGCTCGTCGACGCCGAATCCGTGCGCGTCGTGGCACGGGTCAACCGCACGCTCATCACCGAGAACCGGCTGGGGATCGTGCAGGCCGCCGCGGGCGTCGACGGCTCCAACGTCGACGCCCGCGAGCTCGCGCTGCTGCCCGAGGACCCCGACGCCTCCGCCGCCGCCCTCGCCCGCGAGCTGCGCGAGCGGACCGGCGCGCGCGTGGCCGTGGTCGTCACCGACACGATGGGCCGCGCCTGGCGCACCGGCCAGATCGACATGGCGATCGGCGCCGCCGGCCTCCGCGTGTCGGTGGGCTACGACGGCGCGGTCGACCGTCAGGGCAACGAGCTGCTCGTCACCGACGTCGCGGTGGCCGACGAGATCGCCTCCGCCGCCGACCTGGTCAAGGGCAAGCTCGGGGCCCGGCCCGTCGCCGTGGTGCGCGGGGTGGGCCACCTCCTGGTGGACGACGAGGGGGACGACGACGAGGCGGACGTCCCCCGGCGGGCCCGAGACCTGGTCCGCGGCGGGGAGTTCGATCTCTTCCGCCTGGGCACCGCCGAGGCGCTGGCGCAGGGGCGGCGTGAGGCCGTCCCGTCCCGCCGCTCGGTGCGCAGGTTCTCGGACGACCCGGTCCCCGCCGACGACCTGGCCGACGCCGTCGCCGACGCCCTGACCGCGCCCGCGCCGCACCACAGCACGCCGATCCGGTTCGTGCGCGTCGCCGGCGACGCGCGGACCCGGCTGCTCGACGCCCTGCGCGCGGACTGGGAGCGCGACCTGCGTGCCGACGGGCACACCGGCGACGTCCTGGCCCGCCGCCTCGCGCGCGGCGATCTGCTGCGCACGTCCCCGGAACTGATCGTGCCGTTCGTCGACGACGCCGCCGGCGCCCACGACTACCCGGACGCCCGGCGCGCGGCCTGCGAGGAGACCATGTTCACCGTCGCCGGTGGCGCGGCCGTGCAGTCACTGCTCGTGGCGCTGGCCGCGCGTGGTCTCGGCTCGTGCTGGGTGGGCTCGACGATCTTCGCCGCCGACACCACGCGCCGCGAACTGGGCCTGCCGTCCACGTGGCGGCCGCTGGGCGCGGTCGCGGTGGGCTACCCGGCCGAGCCGGTCCCGCCGCGGGAGCCGCGCCCGGCCGGCGACGCCTACATGTCCGTGGAGTAGCGGATCCCGCCGTCGGGGATCTCGACGCCCGGCCACACGCGGGCGCCGCGCAGGAGCTCGCAGCGGGCGCCGATCACGGCGCCGTCGCCGATCACGCCGTCACGGACGAGCGCCCGGTGGCCGATCCGCGCGCCGAAGCCGACGATCGACCGCTCGACCGTCGCGCCCGCCTCGATCCGGGCGCCGTCGAAGACGACGGCGCCGTCCAGCCGGGCGCCCGCGCCGATCTCCGCGCCCCGTCCCACGACCGTGCCGCCGACGAGCACGGCGCCCGCGCCGACCCCGGCGCCCTCGTGCACGAGGGCCTCCCCCGCGTGGCCGTCGAGCGCCGGCGAGGGGGCGATCCCGCGGACGAGGTCCGACGAACCGCGCACGAAGTCCTCCGGGGTGCCCATGTCGCGCCAGTAGGCCGAGTCGACGAAACCGTAGACGCGCCTGCCCTCACCGAGCAGCTGCGGGAAGGTCTCCCGCTCGACCGAGACGGGCTGACCCTCGGGGATCTGCTCGATGAGCTCGCGGCGGAAGACGTAGCAGCCCGCGTTGATCTGGTCGGTCGGCGGATCCTGCGTCTTCTCCAGGAACTCCTGCACGCGGCCGTCGTCGTCGGTCGTGACGCACCCGAACGCGCGCGGGTCGGACACGCGCACCAGGTGCATGGTCACGTCCGCGTCCTTGGCCCGGTGCAGGGCCAGGATCTCCCGCAGATCCGTGCCGCCGAGCACGTCGCCGTTGAACACCATGACGGTCGACGCGGCGAGCTCGGGCAGCACGTTGCGGATGCCGCCGCCCGTGCCCAGCGGCTCGGTCTCCACCACGTACGAGATGTCGAGGTCCAGGTCCGAGCCGTCGCCGAAGTGCTCCTCGAACACCTCGGCCTTGAACGACGTGCCCAGCACGACTCGCCGGATGCCGGCCGCGCGGATGCGCGACAGCAGGTGGGTGAGGAACGGCAGGCCCGCGGTCGGGAGCATGGGCTTGGGCGCGGAGATCGTCAGGGGCCGCAGCCGCGTCCCCTTACCGCCGACCAGCACCACCGCCTCGGTGTCGGCGATCAGGTCGTCGCCGGTCGCGGCGCTCCCGGTGGTCGTCGAGGTCACGATGAAGCTCCTGGGGTCGTCGGGCCCCGCGGTCGCGCTCGCGAGCCGCCGGGGCGGTGGGTGGATGTCGGTCGTGGGTCGGACCCGGTTCCCGCGGGCTCAGCCGTGGCGGCCGCGGGGTGGGCGCGCGGCACGCCGCGCGGACCGGATCGCGAGACGGCACCGCAGTTCCAGGCCCGCTCTGAGCGCCCAGCGTATCGGGGCCTGCCACGTCCGTGGGTGCCTGTCCGCCTGGAACAGATAGGCGCTGCGGTGGTGGGCCCGGAGGGTGAACTCGGGCACCGCCTTCGCCGCGTGGCCCCGGTCGTGGTGGATGACGGCGTCCGGGACGTAGACGTTCTGCCACCCGGCGCGCCCGAGTCGGTCGCCCAGGTCCACGTCCTCCAGGTACATGAAGTAGCGCTCGTCGAACCCGCCGAGCGCGTCGAAGGCCTCACGGCGCAGCAGCAGGCACGAACCGGACAGCCAACCCGCGGTCCGCTCGGTCTCCATGTCCGCGCCGTCGAGGTAGTGGGCGGTCCACGGGTTCCCCCGCCACACCTGCCCGAGCAGGGCGTGACCGATCCCGGCCCCGAGCCGCGGCACCGAGCGGGCCGACGGGTACACCGACCCGTCCGTCTCGGAGATGCGCGGGCCGAACGCGGCCGCGCGCGGCCACCGCCGCGCCGCCTCGAGGAGGGCATCCACCGAGCCGGGTTCGAACGTCACGTCCGGGTTGACCACCAGGACGAACTCCTGGTCGAACTCGTCCGGACGCGCGGCGATCTCGGCCACGGCCCGGTTGATCGCGGTGCCGTAGCCGAGGTTGCCGCCGGTCGGGAAGAACTCGGCGAAGTCGTACCGGGCGGCGACGGCCTCGGGCGCCCCGTCTGTCGACCCGTTGTCCGCCATCACCAGCGCCACCGGCCGGGACGTGGCCGCCGGGAGCGTCTCGACGAAGCTGTGGAGGTGGTCGCCCGGCGAGTACGTCACCGTCACGACGGGTAGTCGGGTCGTCACGCGCAACACCCTACGACGCGGCCCGTCGATTCCGACGCCCGGCGCGCGGCGCGGTACCGTGGGATGATCGTCGGCGGCCTCGAGCGGCCCCTAATCGAGGACAAGGACGGTGGATGAGCGCCGAGCTGCCAGTGACTCCCCGTCGCGCCCACAGCCGGGCGCGGGGTAGGCGGCACGCCACCCCGGCCCACCCGATGGCCTCGCGTATAGGCCGCGTCCTCGCCGCTCTCGTCTCCGCGGTCTGCCTCCTGGTCACCGGCGTCGGCTGGACGCTCGTCAACGGCCTCAGCTCGGACCTGTCCTCCGCCGGCGGCCTGGACGTGGGCGACGGCGGCCTCGACGGCGCGGTGGACATCCTTCTGGTCGGCACCGACAACCGGACCGACGCCCAGGGCAACCCCCTCAGCCAGGAGGAGCTCGCCACCATCCGCACCGGTGAGGAGGACGGCGAGAACACCGACACGATCCTGCTCATCCGCATCCCGGAGGACGGCAGCTCCGCCACCGCGATCTCCATCCCGCGTGACGTGTACGTGGAGACCAGCACCGTCGGCGGCAGCAAGATCAACGGTGTGTACGCGGCCAACAAGGAGGCCCACCTCGAGCGGGTCGTGGCCTCGGACCCCGAGGGCGTCATCACCGAGGAGGACCAGCGCGCGGCCGTCAACGCTGGCCGGAACGGGCTCATCGGCGCCGTCGCGGACCTCACCGGCGTCCAGGCCGACCACTACGCGGAGATCGGGCTGCTGGGTTTCGTACTGCTCACCGACGCGGTCGGCGGTGTCCCCGTCTGCCTCAACGAGCCCGTCGACGAGCCGCTATCGGGCGCGAACTTCGACGCGGGTGTCCAGACGGTCTCCGGCTCGGACGCCCTGAGCTTCGTCCGCCAGCGCCACGACCTGCCCGCCGGCGACCTCGACCGCATCGTCCGCCAGCAGGTGTTCATGTCCCAGCTGGTCAAGAAGATCCTCTCGGCCGGCACCCTCACCGATCCCACGAAACTCGGTGCGCTGGTCGACGCCGCCAAACGCTCGTTCGTGATCGACGAGAACTGGGACTTCGTGGACTTCGCCATGAAGCTCAAGGACATCAGCGGCGGCAGCGTCCGCTTCGAGACCATCCCGGTCACCAGCATCGACTCGTACACCGAGTGGGGCGAGTCCATCGTGACCGCCGACCCCGTCCAGGTGTCGGAGTTCGTCGCGGGCTTCGCCAGCACCGAGGATGACGCGGACGCCGCCGAGGGCGGCGACGGCGAGCCCGCCCCCGGTGAGCCCGGCGTCGACCCCTCGACGGTCGCCGTGTCGGTGGTCAACACCACCGCGATCGACGGGCTGGCCGCCCGCGTCTCCGGTGCGCTCACCGAGCTGGGCTACACCACCGGTGATCTGCTCACCGATCCGGCCGCCGCCTACACCTCTCACGTGGCGGCGGGCTCGGCCGACGACGCCGCCGCGTTCGCCGTCTCCGACGCGCTCGGTGGCCTGCCGGTCCAGGTCGACCCCGCGGTCCCGCCCGGCACCGTGCGTGTGGTCCTCGCGGACGACTACAGCGGCCCCACCGGTGAGGCCGCCACGACCGAGTCCTACTCCCCCGCCACCACCACGTACGCGCCGCTCCCGCCGTCGATCGCGCAGCGTCCGACCTTCGACGCCGGCGGCTCCGACGTACCCTGCGTGAACTGACCCCGGAGGCGGACGCGCCGCCCGCCGCACCGGGGGAACCACCCCACGACGCCAGGAGGCCACCCGAGTGAACACCGCCGCAGACACCGTGCTCCAGCCGCTGCTCGCGCTCGACCCCGGGGCGCCGATGGTCACCCACTACGACCAGGCCGCCCCGTCCCGCGTCGAGCTGTCGGTCACCTCGACCGCCAACTGGGCGGCGAAGATCGCGGGCCTGCTGCGCGACGAACTCGGGGTGACGCCCGGTGACGTGATCGTGTGCGACCTGCCCGCCCACTGGCTCACCGCCGGTGTCCTGCTGGGCGCCTGGTGGGCGGGCGCCGAGGTCCGCACAGGGTCCGCGGACGACGCCGTCGTCGTCGTCACCGTCCCCGACCGCCTCGACCGCCTCGACCGCCATCCCACCGACGTCGAGACCCTCCTCATGACCACCGACCCGATGGGCCGCCCCCTGGCCGCCGCGGGCGTCGAGGTGCCGCCGGGCGTCACCGACCTCGCCGAGGCGTGCCGCATCCACCCCGACGCGTTCGTCCCCTCCGGCGGCGGTGACCTCGCCCTCGACGGCCTGACGCTCGACCAACTGGCCGACCGCGCCCTCTCCGGTCGCGCGCTGGTCGCCGGCCGCGAACGCGACGACGTCGTGGCCACCCTCGCGCGGGTGTTCGCCTCCGGCGGCACGGCCGTGCTCGTCACGGGCGCCGACGCCGACGACCCCGCCGTGGCGGGGATCGCGGACACCGAGCGCACCACGCTCACCGCCTAGGGCACCGGACACCGAGCGCCGGCGGAGCGTTCCGGCGCCGGCGGGGCGGGGCGTTCTCCTCCCGCCCCGACTCCACCCGCCGCCTACCAGGCTCGATCCGGGCCGCAACGCGATCTGCCCCTCCGATTGCGATCCGCCCCCGGGGTTCCGGGGGTCGATCGCGATCGGAGGGGCAGATCGAGGCGGGGTTCAGCCGACCGGTCAGGCCAGGAGCTGGCGGGCCATGACCATGCGGTTGATCTGGTTGGTGCCCTCGTAGATCTGGGTGATCTTGGCGTCGCGCATCATCCGCTCGACGGGGAAGTCACGCGTGTAGCCGGCGCCGCCGAACAGCTGCACCGCGTTGGTGGTGACCTCCATCGCCACGTCCGAGGCGAAGGTCTTGGAGGCGGCGGCCATGAAGCCCAGCTTCTCGCCACCGGGCGCGCTGCCGCGCTCGGCGTTCGCGGCGGCGGTGTAGACCATCAGCCGCGCCGCCTGCACCTTCATGGCCATGTCCGCCAGCATGAACTGCGTGTTCTGGAAATCCGAGATCGCCTTGCCGAACTGGCGACGCTCCTTGGTGTAGGCGATCGCCGCGTCGAGTGCGCCCTGCGCGATACCCACGGCCTGCGCACCGATCGTCGGGCGCGTGTGGTCCAGGGTCTGCAACGCGGTCTTGAAGCCGGTGCCGGGCTCGCCGATGATCCGGTCGCCCGGGATGCGGACGTTCTCGAAGTACAGCTCCGCGGTGGGAGAGCCCTTGATGCCGAGCTTCTTCTCGGTCTTGGACACCCCGAAACCCTCGTCGTCGGCGTGCACCATGAACGCCGAGATGCCACCGGCGCCCTTGTCCGGGTCGGTCACGGCCATGACCGTGTACCAGGTGGACTTGCCACCGTTGGTGATCCACGCCTTGGAGCCGTTGAGAATCCAGTCGTCCCCGTCGGCCTTGGCACGCGTGCGCATCGAGGCGGCATCCGAGCCGGCCTCACGCTCCGACAGGGCGTAGGAGGCCATCCTGCCCGCGGCGATCTCGGGCAGCACCTTCTGCTTGAGCTCCTCGCCGCCGGCCAGGATCAAGCCCATCGTGCCGAGCTTGTTCACCGCCGGGATCAGCGAGGACGAGGCGTCGACCCGGGCGACCTCCTCGATCACGATGCACGCCGCGACCGAATCCGCGCCCTGCCCCTCGTACTCCTCGGGGATGTGGACCGCGTTGAAGCCCGACGCGTTGAGCGCATCGAGGGCCTCCTGCGGGAACCGCTCGTTCTCGTCGACGTCCGCGGCGTGGGGCTCGATCTCCTTCTCCGACAGCGCGCGGATCGCGGCACGCAGCTCCTCGTGCTCCTCCGCCGGACGGTACAGATCGAAGTCGGGGTTACCGGACATGTGCGGGCCTCCAAAGGGGGTTCGTCAGTGCTGGTCACGCGGCGGGCGCCGGTGTCCGGACATCGGTGAGTGCCGGTCGCGCAACGGCGTCGGCTCGCGAGTGGATCCGGGGTGCACCCGGCCACCCAGGTTACCAGCGGCTAACTGGATTCCTCCCCCGCCTGCGACCCCGCTTTCCGCATCGCGGAACGTCTCGGCGTGATGCCACCCGCCTGTCAGCCGAGCAGGCGCTGCCGGAGCGCGTCGTCCTTGCGCTCGACCATCGCCTCGAGCTCCGCTTGGAAGCCCTCCATCCGCTCGCGCAGCGCGGGATCGGCGGCGGCGAGGATCCGGACCGCCAGCAACCCGGCGTTACGGGCTCCCCCGATCGAGACGGTCGCCACCGGGACCCCCGCGGGCATCTGCACGATCGACAACAACGAGTCCATCCCGTCGAGGTGCCTGAGCGGAACCGGCACTCCGATCACGGGCAGCGCGGTCGCGGAGGCGACCATGCCCGGCAGGTGCGCGGCTCCGCCCGCGCCGGCGATCACCACGCGGATGCCGCGACCGGCGGCCGAGCGGGCGTAGTCGAGCATCTTGTGCGGGGTGCGGTGCGCGGAGACGACGCCCACCTCGAACGGGATCCCGAACTCGGCGAGCGCCTCTGCCGCCGCCTCCATGGTGGGCCAGTCGGAGTCACTGCCCATGATGAGGCCGACCTGCGGCCCGTCCTGTCGCGCGGTCATCTCGTCGCCTTTCGTGGAGGTGTGTCAGCCGTGGGTGGCCGGGGCGCCGGCCGCCCGGGGGTCGTCCGGTAGGTGCCGCGTCCGGGTGGCGGGCCGTCCGGACGGGGCGGTGAGCTCAGCGTTCGAAGTCGCCGACGGGCGCGCCCGTGTGCGGGTCCCAGCCGTCGGCCCAGCGGGCGTGGGAGAGCCAGTGGGCGGCCAGCTCGGCCACCGCGCGCACGGCGGCCACCTGGTCCTCGTCGTCCGGGTCGAGCCCCGGGTCGGCGAGCACGTTGACGTGCCCGATCTTGCGCCCGTGTCGCTCGGACTTGCCGTAAAGGTGCACCTTGGCGTGCGGGAACCGCGCTGCGAGGTGGTGGACACGCTCGTCCATACTCATCTCGGGGGTCTCGGGCGCGCCGAGGACGTTGGCCATCACGGTGAGCGGGGCGGTGGACACGGTCGAGCCGAGCGGGTAGTCGAGCACGGCACGCAGGTGCTGCTCGAACTGGCTGGTGGTGGCCCCGTCCATGGTCCAGTGCCCGGAGTTGTGGGGCCGCATCGCCAGCTCGTTGACCAGCACGCCGGGGCGACCGTCCGAGCCGACGACCTCGAACAGCTCGACGGCCATGACGCCGGTGACGTCCAGGTGCTCGGCGAGCTTGAGGGCGGTCGCCTGGACGGCCGAGCGCAGGTCGTCGGGGAGTCCGGGGGCGGGAGCGATCGCCACGGCGCAGATCCCGTCGCGCTGTACGGTCTCGACGACCGGCCACACGGCGCCCTGCCCGAACGGGGACCGCGCGACCATGGCGGACAGCTCCCGGGTCCACGGCACCCGGGCCTCGGCCATCATGGGCACCCCGGCGGCGAGCTGCTCGGAGGCGATCCGCTCGGCCTCCTCGAGCGAGTCCGGCATCCAGACGCCGCGCCCGTCGTAGCCGCCGCGGGCGGACTTGAGGACGATCCGCCCGTCCTGCTCATCGTGGAAGCGCCGGACGTCCTCGACCGTGTCCACGCCGGTGAACGGCGGGATCGGCGCACCGATCTCGGCGAGGGCACGCCGCATGACGAGTTTGTCCTGGGCGTGGATGAGCGCGGAGGCACGCGGGCGGACGGCGACGCCCGAGGCCTCGAGGTCGAGCAGGATCTGCGGGGGCACGTGCTCGTGGTCGAACGTCATCACGTCGGCGCCCTCGGCGGCGGCACGGACGGCGTCGGGGTCGTCGTGGGCGCCGATCACGACGTCGGGCGTGACCTGGGCCGCGGGGTCGAGCGGGTCGGCGGCGAGGACCCGGAGGGTCTGGCCCAGGGCGACGGCCGACTGGTGGGTCATGCGGGCGAGCTGCCCGCCGCCGATCATCGCCACGACGGGCGCTGCGAGTGGATTGCGGCGGATGCGCGAGTCGTCGTTCACGCCGCCCATCGTCTCACGCCGCCCGGGTGTCAGCGCCGCCCCGGCAGGCCCCAGCGCGAGCGCGGGGCGGCGGCCAGCGGGGCGGGCGGCGATGGCGGGGGCAGCCGGAGCAGCTCGTCGTAGACGGCGGCGTGGACGCGGGCCACGTCGGGCACGTGGTCGATCTCGATGGGCGGGAGGTGCCCCAGTTCGAGGATGAGGCAGCCCGTGCCCAGGGCGCGGTCGGCGAGGGTGTGGCGGAAGCGGACGGCGCTGATGCGGCGCAGCGGCACGTCCACGCACCGCCGGTTGGAGCCGGCCGGGCGATAGAGCACGCGCTCGTCGGTGACGACGAGGTCCGTGCGCGCCCAGCGGATCAGCGGCCAGAGGGCGAACCGGAGGACGACGAGCGAGAACAGCACCGCGACCATCGCCCAGGTAGCGGTCCGGTCCCCGGCGTGGACGACCTGGACCTCGATGAAGCCGCCGGCGATACCGGCGAGCCCGGCGCCGACGAGGGTGACGAGCGCGGGTCTGACGAGCGCGCGCCAGTGCGGGTGGGTGTGGACGATGAGCGTCT
Organism: Dietzia maris; assembly: GCF_036287335.1. Classification (NCBI taxonomy): domain Bacteria; kingdom Bacillati; phylum Actinomycetota; class Actinomycetes; order Mycobacteriales; family Dietziaceae; genus Dietzia; species Dietzia maris. The sequence continues at coordinate 1,030,453 of NZ_CP143053.1, read as the reverse complement.
CCCCCGGCGCGAGGACCGATCGGACGAAACCCACGGCTCAGCCGCCCCACCGACCGCCGACGCCGCGGACGTGGGTGACGTCGCCCGCGGCCACGGGGAACTCGCCGTCGGTGTCGACGACGACGAGGCGGCCGTCTCGGTCGACCCGGTCGGCTCGCCCGGTCCGCACGATGTCCCCGGGCAGCTCGACCCTCACGTCGGCGCCGATGGTGGAGCAGGCCTCGGAGTAGGTCGTCATGAGCGTGTCCGAGATGGTCGATCCGCTCCCGCGTTCACACTCGCGCCACTGGCCGTGGCGAAGGGCCAGCGCCTCCAGCACGGATCGCGCGAGGCGGTCGCGGTCGACCGATCCGCCGGCCAACGCGAGCGAGGTGGCGTGCGGTACGGGCAGTTGCGCCTGCGTGAGGGACACGTTGATCCCGACGCCCACCACGATGGCGGGCAGGCGCACGGAGTAGTCGCCCCCGGCGGGGACCGTGGTCACCTCGGCGAGGATCCCGGCGATCTTCCGGCCGTCGACCAGGACGTCGTTGGGCCACTTCAAGGTGGCGTCCACACCGCCGGCCTCGCGGAGCCCGTCGCGGATCGCCAGGCCGGTGACCAGCGGCAGCCACCCGAAGAGCGTCGGCGAGACCGCACCCGGTCGCAGTAGGACGCTGACGGCGACCTGCGTGCGGGGCGGGGCGGTCCACACGCGGCCGAGCCGGCCACGCCCCGACGCCTGATGCTCGGCCAGCAGCACACTGCGGTCCGCCGCGCCCGCGGCCGCGCGGGCGAGGAGTTCCGCGTTGGTCGAGCCGATGTCCTCGACCACCTCCAGCGAGGAGTAGGGGGCGTCCGGTCCCTCCACCAGGACGCGACGGAGCGCGTCGCCGTCCAGCGCGGGCGGGGTCTCGGAACCGGTGTCTGCGTGCACGACACCCAGGGTATGTGCCCGCTCCGACACGGGGCGCGGGCCGTCTGGCGGGGGACGTTGGCCGGGTCACGTCGCCACGGGGCGCGGCGACTAGTTAGAGTCTTGCAACATGACGACTGCCTCAGAACCGGACGTGAGCGCCGACGTCCAGACGGACGCCGCGACCCCCGACATCCACACGACCGCCGGGAAGCTGTCCGAGCTGCGTCGGCGCCTCGACGAGGCCCGGGCCCCCATGGGGCAGGCCGCGGTGGACAAGACCCACGAGAAGGGCCTGATGACGGCCCGCGAACGGATCGAGAACCTCCTCGACCCGGGCTCTTTCGTGGAGATCGACGCCCTGGCCCGCCACCGCGCCACCACCTTCGGCCTCGCCGAGCGTCGCCCGCTCGGTGACGGCGTCATCACCGGCTACGGCACGATCGACGGCCGCAGCGTCTGCGTGTTCTCCCAGGACGCCACCGTCTTCGGCGGGTCGCTCGGTGAGGTCTACGGCGAGAAGATCGTCAAGGTCATGGACCTGGCCCTGAAGACCGGCCGCCCGATGATCGGCATCAACCACGGTGCCGGCGCCCGCATCCAGGAGGGCGTCGTCTCGCTCGGCCTGTACGGCGAGATCTTCCACCGCAACGTCCTGTCCTCCGGCGTCATCCCGCAGGTGTCCCTCATCATGGGCCCGTCCGCCGGCGGCCACGTGTACTCCCCCGCCCTGACCGACTTCACCGTGATGGTCGACAAGACCTCGCAGATGTTCGTCACCGGCCCCGACGTCATCAAGACCGTCACCGGCGAGGAGGTGTCGCAGGAGGAGCTCGGCGGCGCCACCACCCACATGACCAAGTCCGGCGTCTCCCACTACACGGCCAGCGACGAGCAGGACGCCCTCGACTTCGTCAAGGACCTGCTGTCGTACCTGCCGAGCAACAACCGGGCCGAGGCCCCGCGACTGCCCTACCCCGTGGCCGAGGGCGCGATCGAGGACAACCTCACCATCGAGGACCACGAGCTCGACACGATCATCCCCGACTCCTCGAACAGCCCGTACGACATGCACGAGGTCATCTCGCACATCGTCGACGACGGCGAGTTCCTGGAGGTCCAGGGCCAGTACGCGATGAACATCATCGTCGGCTACGGCCGCATCGAGGGCCGCAGCGTCGGCGTCGTGGCCAACCAGCCGACCCAGTTCGCCGGCTGCCTGGACATCAAGGCCTCCGAGAAGGCCGCGCGCTTCGTCCGCACCTGCGACGCGTTCAACATCCCGATCCTCACCCTGGTCGACGTCCCGGGCTTCCTGCCCGGCACCGGTCAGGAGTTCGACGGCATCATCCGCCGCGGCGCCAAGCTCCTCTACGCCTACGGTGAGGCCACCGTCGGCAAGGTCACCGTCATCACCCGCAAGGCCTACGGCGGCGCGTACGACGTCATGGGTTCCAAGCACATGGGTGCGGACATCAACCTGGCGTGGCCGACCGCCGAGATCGCCGTCATGGGCGCCTCGGGCGCGGTCGGGTTCGTCTACCGCAACGAGCTCAAGCAGGCCGCGGCCAACGGCGAGGACGTCGACGCCCTCCGCCTGAAACTGCAGGCCGAGTACGAGGACACCCTCGTCAACCCGTATGTCGCCGCCGAGCGCGGGTACGTGGACGCGGTGATCCCGCCGTCGCACACCCGCCTGCAGGTGGCCCAGGCCCTGCGCCTGCTCGACCGCAAGGTCGTCGAGGTGCCGGCCAAGAAGCACGGGAACATCCCGCTGTGACCGGCGACCAGCAGCAGGACCGGGCCACCGGCGCCGAGAAGCCGTTCTTCGAGGTCGTCGGGGGCAACCCGTCGGCCACCGAGGTGGGCATCCTGGCCGCGGTCTTCGCGACAGCCCAGGGCAACGCCGCCCACGGCGGGCACGACACCGGCATCAAGAACGACTGGGGCGCTTTCGAGGACCGGCTCCGGCCGCCGTTCGGCTACAACCCCAACTCGTTCCTCAACCGCCGCCAGTACTGACCGGTCGGCCCGGCGCGCCACGCGCCGGGTCCGCCCCGTCGCCCCGCACCGCGGGCCCGGCCACCCGCCGCGCCCGCACGCGCCCCGCACCGCGACCACGCCGGTAGGCTGGCAGAAGGCGCCGCCCGGCCGGTGGGCGTGCCGGTGCGCGAGGAGGGGGTCGCATGTCCGAGGGCCGCGAGCACGGCAGGCGGGCGGGCACCGACGAGGGCACCGCCACCCATCACACGGGGATCATCGGACGCGCCGAACCGTCGGCGGACCGTCCCGGCGCCACCGTCATCCACCAGGACGAGACGACCAAGGTCGTGGCGTTCGAGTTCGCCGAGGGTCAGGAACTAGTGGGCATCTCCGTTAGTTCGTCGGGGGTCATGCTGCGCGGAGGGTGCCGTCGTTGTTGAGGCGGTCGAGGTGGCGGTTGAGGTCGTCGCGGGTGTACTTCCAGCCGAACGGTTCGGCGCTTCGGTTGTAGCGATCCTGGAACGCGAGGATGCGTGCGGCGAGATCGTCGAGGTCTGCGAAGTCGCCGGTGGCGATGGCTTTGCGCTGCAGGATCGAGAAGTAGATTTCGACCTGGTTGAGCCACGAGGCGTGCACCGGAAGGTGCACCAGGACCGCGTTGGGAAACGCATGACGCATCCGGTCTTTCGAGGCCTGACCTGCGTGGGATGAGCCGTTGTCGACGACCCAGAACACTCGCTTCGCGGATGCGTATGGCTCTTGGGTCATCACCTGCTCGACCAGTTCGGTGAACGGGGCGATCCCTGTCTTGGGTGCGGTCATCCCCATCACGCGGGCCTGGTGGACGTCGTAGGCGGCGAAGTAGGCCAACGTCCCACCGCGGCGGTACTCGAACTCCACGCGCCGCGGCTGACCGGGCCTGGCGGGAGTCTCGGCGTGACGGCGTTTGAGGGCTTGGAGCTGTGATTTTTCGTCCGCACTGATGACGTACTCATCGTCGCCGAGAGCAACGCCGTTCCAGCGCCGGTGGTACAGGTCCAGCACCCGGGCGGCCTTGACGGCGAAGTCGGGGTCGCGGGGAAAAATCCACGACCGGTGCTGCCACGGCTTGATCGCATCTGCGGCCAGCCAGCGCCCGATCGTCGCCGACGCCACGGGGCGCACCAGCCCTGTGGCCACGGCGTGGGCTCTCAACTCGGCGGCCGACCATCTGGTCAGTGGCAGACCGTGGTCAGCCGGGCGCGTACACGCCAACGCTTTGACCTGGGCGACCTCGACGGGGGTGAACACTCGCGGTCGTCCCGAGCGGGGCCGATCTTTGAGACCCTCCAGGCGCTCGGTGCAGAACCGATGCCGCCACTGGCGCACCGTGTCTTCGCACACCCCGACCTCGCGGGCGATCGCAGCGTTGGCATCACCGGCAGCGGCCGCCAGGACGATCCGGGCTCGCAGTACATCGCGGTGCGCACAACGAGCAGCGTGCGCGCGGCGGGTCAGCACGTCGCGTTCTTTGCCGGACAGGATGACGATAACGGCGCTGGTGGGAGGCATGTTCATTTCTGACGCACCCAGCGGCGCCCGCCAAGCCGCCACGCCGGAACAAGCCGAAAGTCGAGGGCGAGAAACGGCGGCGGCGATGATGGAGACCATGGCCAAGATCCCCGACTCGACACAGACCTCACTGCGACAGAAACTCCTGGCCCGCGCTGCCGAACGGTGGCCCCAGATCCAGGCCCTGCACACCCGCTACCGGGCCGGATTCGCCTACATCGATGCCACCTTGACCGACGGGGACGAAGTCAAGCTCTGCCGACTGCGCTACGCCGGATCAGCCAGCCAGTGGGGTTTTGCGATCTACCGCGCCAGCCACGACGACTACCAGCAAGCCGCCCTGCCAAACGGATGGCCCTCAGGCACTCCCGCAGAAGCCCTCGACACCGCCTGCGGCCTCTATCTCGGCGACCCCACCGCCTGGATCACCGACCCCCGACGAACTAACGGAGATGCCCACTAGCGGATCACGCCGCCTTCCACCCGATCCTCGTGCAGCTGCTGCGCGGCCGCGTCGAGTTCGGGTTGCCGGACCGCACCCTCGACCTGCGCCCCGGCGAGATCGTGCACCTCACCGCCAAGCTCCGACACCGGGTCCGCGCCCTCGAGCCCACCACGTTGACCGTCACCATGCTGCTGCCGCGCTCGTGAGCACGTGGCTACGCTCTAGCCCATGATCGCGTTCGTCCTCGCCTCCGCCTCCCCGTCCCGTCTCCACATCCTCGAGCAGGCCGGTGTCGACCCGCTCGTCCGGCACCCGGAGGTCGACGAGGACGCGCTCCAGGCCGGCATGCCCGCGGGCACACCACACGTGCGGGTCGTCGAGGAGCTGGCCCGCGCGAAGGCGGAGGATGTCCTGCACCGCGAGGGCGCGCAGCTCGCAGAGGAGGCGCGGTCAGCCGGGGCGGACACCCTGATCGTCGTGGGGTGCGACTCCATGCTGCTGGTCGACGGTCGCCTCGAGGGCAAACCGCACACCTACGAGCGCGCGCTCGAGCGGTGGCACAAGATGCGCGGTCGCCACGGCGTCCTGCTCACCGGGCACGCGCTCATCGTCGCCGACCTCGCCGGCGACGCCCCTTACGCCGTGACCTTCTCCGACTCGGACACCTCCGACACCACGGTGCACTTCGGCGCCCCGTCCGACGCCGACCTCGACGTGTACCTGCGCACCGGCGAGCCCCTGGAATGCGCGGGCGCGTTCACGATCGAGTCGCTCGGCGGCTGGTTCATCGACCGGATCGAGGGCGACCCGTCGAGCGTGATCGGCCTCAGCCTGCCGCTGCTGCGCCGCCTGCTGGAGGCCGCGGGGATCAACGCGCACCGCGTCTGGCGCCCCGAGCTGCGCGGCTGACCCCGCCACCCCCGTTCGGAACCTGCAGGTCACCCCGGCCACGGGCCATCGGGGTCCGCCCCCGGCGGTCGGACCGCCGACCCCAACACCACACATGAGGGAGGCCTCTCATTAGACTGCGGAAGAACTCGGTGGGCCTCCCGGCCGACCGCCAGTAAAGACGTCCATCACCAGGAGGCCCTGAGTGCCCAGTCATGCCAGCTCTCACATCACCAAGGTCCTCGTCGCCAACCGCGGCGAGATCGCCGTCCGTGTGATCCGCGCGGCGAAGGACGCCGGCCTGGCCAGCGTGGCCGTGTACGCCGAGCCCGACGCCGACGCCCTGTTCGTCAAGCTGGCCGACGAGGCCTTCGCCCTGGGGGGCACCACTTCCGCGGAGTCCTACCTGGTCTTCGACAAGATCCTCGACGCCGCCGCCAAGTCCGGCGCCGACGCGATCCACCCGGGATACGGCTTCCTGTCCGAGAACGCCGACTTCGCGCAGGCCGTCATCGACGCCGGCCTCATCTGGATCGGGCCCCCGCCGCAGGCCATCCGCGACCTCGGCGACAAGGTCACCGCCCGCCACATCGCAGAGCGGGCCAACGCCCCCATGGCCGCCGGCACCAAGGACCCGGTCGCGAACGCTGACGAGGTCGTCAAGTTCGCCGAGCAGTACGGCCTGCCCATCGCCATCAAGGCCGCCTTCGGTGGCGGCGGACGCGGCATGAAGGTCGCCCACAAGATGGAGGAGGTCGCCGAGCTCTTCGAGTCGGCCACCCGTGAGGCCACCGCCGCCTTCGGTCGTGGCGAGTGCTTCGTCGAGCAGTACCTCGACAAGGCCCGCCACGTCGAGGCGCAGGTCCTCGCCGACCAGCACGGCAACGTCATCGTCGCCGGTACCCGCGACTGCACCCTGCAGCGTCGCTTCCAGAAGCTCGTCGAGGAGGCCCCGGCGCCGTTCCTCACCGACGAGCAGCGCAAGCGCATCCACGACTCCGCCAAGGCCATCTGCAAGGAGGCCGGCTACTACGGTGCCGGCACTGTCGAGTACATGGTCCAGGGCGACACGATCTCCTTCCTTGAGGTCAACACCCGCCTGCAGGTCGAGCACCCGGTCACCGAGGAGACCGCGGGCATCGACCTGGTCCTGCAGCAGTTCAAGATCGCCGAGGGCGAGGTGCTCGAGTTCACCGAGGACCCCGAGCCCCGCGGCGTGGCGTTCGAGTTCCGTATCAACGGCGAGGACGCGGGCCGCAACTTCCTGCCCGCCCCCGGCACCATCACCGCCTACCACGAGCCCACCGGCCCGGGCGTGCGCATGGACTCCGGCGTCGAGCAGGGTGACACGATCGGCGGCCAGTTCGACTCGATGCTCGCCAAGCTCATCGTGTGGGGCGAGGACCGCGACCAGGCGCTCGCCCGCTCGGCCCGCGCCCTGGCCGAGTACAAGATCGAGGGCATGGCCACCGTCCTGCCGTTCCACCAGCACATCGTCACCCACCCCGCGTTCGTCGGCGACGGCAAGAAGTTCGACGTCTACACCAAGTGGATCGAGGAGGAGTGGGAGAACCCGATCGAGCCGTGGACGCCCACCGGTGCCCCGGCCGACGATGACGAGCCCGTCGAGCGCAAGAAGGTCGTCGTCGAGGTGGACGGTCGTCGCGTCGAGGTCTCGCTGCCCGGCGACCTCGCGTTCGGTGGTTCGCACGCCGGCGGCACCGTCCGCCGCAGGGCCAAGTCCCGGACCCGCGGCGGCGCCGCCGGTGCGGCCGCGTCCGGTGACGCCGTGTCGGCGCCCATGCAGGGCACCGTCGTCAAGGTCGCCGTCTCCGAGGGCCAGGAGGTCAAGGCCGGCGAGCTCGTGGCCGTGCTCGAGGCCATGAAGATGGAGAACCCCGTCACCGCCCACAAGGACGGCGTCGTCACCGACCTGTCCGTGGACGCCGGTGCCGCCGTCACCCAGGGCACGGTTCTCTGCGAGATCAAGTGATCCGCTGACGGCGCGGGCGGGACCCGTCCGCGCCGTCGACGACCCACCCCCGGAATCCGCTACTCCCCCTACGGATCCGCTACCCCTGCAGGCGTAGCGGATCCCGGGCCGGAGTAGCGGATTTCGCGGTTGTGGGGGCCTACCGCCCGGCGTCGGCGGGTCTCAGACCCCAGGGCCGGCCGAGTGCTCGATCACGGGCTCCGCGCTGGCGGGATCGAACGCCGCGTCCACCAGGAACTCCCGGACCTCGGGCACACCCCTGAGAAAGTTGTCCGCCTCGTCGTCGGACTCCACCACCTGGCTCGCCCGCTCGGCGACGACCCGCCGCTCGAAGAGCTCCACCTCGCGAGCGACGCGGTCGGAGCCCCATCCGAGCACCCCGGCCATGAGGTCGGCGACCTCGCGCGCGCAGTCGACGCCACCGTGCTGGTATTCCATAGAGATCCGCGTGCGGCGGACCAGGACGTCCTCGAGGTGCAGCGCGGCCTCGGCCTGCGCGGCGTGCACGATCTCCACGCGCAGGTAGCGCTCGGCCCCGCCGACGGGATCGAGCAGGTCGGGGCGGTCCGCCGCCAGGTCGAGGACGTCCTCGGCCAGCGTGCCGTAGCGGCCGAGCAGGTGCTGCATCTGATCCTCACGGATCTCGTAGTGATCGGCGATCCGGTCGGCGCGGTTGACCATCGCCGGATAACCGTCGGCACCCAACAGCGGGATCCGCTCGGTGGTCGAGGGCGGCACCGACGCGGCCCGCTCCCCCAGCTCGGACACCGCCGCGTCGACCGCGTCGGCGGCCATCACGCGGTAGGTCGTGTACTTGCCGCCGGCCACCACGACAGCCCCGGGGGCGACGGTCATCACCGCGTGCTCGCGCGAGAGCTTGGCGGTGGAGTCCGCGCCGCCGGACAGCAGCGGCCGCAGCCCCGCGTAGACGCCACGCACGTCCTCGCGGCGGATGGGCGTGGTGAGCACGGCGTTGACGTGGCCGAGGATGTACTCGATGTCCGCTCCGGTGGCCGCCGGGTGGGCCAGGTCGAGCTGCCAGTCGGTGTCGGTGGTGCCGATGATCCAGTACTCGCCCCACGGGATGACGAACAGCACGGACTTCTCGGTGCGCAGGATCAGCGCCGCCTCCGAGTCGACCCTGTCGCGGTCCACGACGATGTGCACGCCCTTGGACGCCCGGACGGTGAAGCCGCCCTCCTCCCCGAGCATCCGCTGCAGCTGATCGGTCCACACGCCGGCCGCGTTGAGCACGACCCCGGCACGCACGTCGGTCTCGCGCCCGGTCTCCGCGTCACGGACGCGCACGCCGGTGACCCGGTCGCCGTCGCGGAGGTACCCGATCACCTGTGTCGAGTTGGCCACGACCGCCCCGTGATGGGCGGCGGTGCGGGCGAGGGTGAGGGTGTGCCTCGCGTCGTCGACGAGGGTGTCCCAGTAGCGGATCCCGCCGACCACGGCGTCCTCGCGCAGTCCGGGGGCGACGCGGCGGGCGCCGGCCCGGCTGTAGTGCTTCTGCGGGGGGACGCTCTTCGCACCACCCATCACGTCGTAGAGCACAAAGCCGGCGGCCATGTACGGGCGTTCCCAGAAGCGGCGGGTCAGGGGGAAGAGGAACTTCAGCGGGGTGACGAGGTGCGGCGCCAGACGCGTCATGCTGAGCTCCCGCTCGTGCAGCGCCTCGGCGACCAGGCCGAAGTCGAGTTGCTCGAGGTAGCGCAGCCCGCCGTGGAACATCTTGGAGCTGCGGGAGGAGGTGCCCGCCGCGAAGTCGCGGGCCTCGACGAGTGCCACGTTCAGCCCGCGCGTGGCGGCGTCCAGCGCACTGCCCGTGCCGACCACACCCCCGCCGACTACCACGACGTCGAAGGTGTCCTCCTCCAGCCTGCGCCACGTCTCCGCGCGGCGATCGGGTCCGAGGACGGATCGGGACCTGGTCGTGGGCATGGACGCTCCCTCCACGGCCGGGCGTGGGGTTCCGGCCGGTCGGCCCCGACTCTACGCGCGGGCGGACGTAGTCTTGGGCCCGTGACTCGCAACACCTACATTCTGGCGATCGATCAGGGCACCACGTCGACGCGGGCGATCCTCTTCGACAACCAGGGAATGCCGGTCCCCGCGGCCACGGTCCAGGTGGAGCACCGGCAGATCCTGCCGCGGGCGGGATGGGTGGAGCACGATCCGATGGAGATCTGGGCGAACGTTCGCACCGCGATGGGCCAAGTGGCGGGCCGGGTGGACCTCGAGCCGGCGGCGGTCACCGCGATCGGCATCACCAACCAGCGCGAGACGACCGTGGTGTGGGACCGGGTCACCGGCGAGCCCGTCTACAACGCGATCGTCTGGCAGGACACGCGCACGTCGGGGCTCTGTGCGCGCCTCGCCGACGGACACCCCGACGGAGACGACCGCTTCCGAGATGTCACCGGGCTGCCCCTGTCGACCTACTTCGCCGGGCCCAAGATCCGGTGGATCCTCGATCACCTCGATTCCCGGGGAGAGCGCGGCACCGAGCGCGCGGAGGCCGGGGAACTGCTGGCGGGGACCATCGACTCGTGGCTGGTGTGGAACCTGACCGGTGGGAGGCGTGGGGGTGACGACGGCGAGGCGGCCCTCCACGTCACGGATGTCACCAACGCGTCGCGCACTCTGCTCATGGACCTGCGGACCCTGCAGTGGAGCGAGGAACTCTGTCGCGAGATCGGTGTGCCCCGCGCGATGCTCCCGGAGATCGTCCCCTCCTCCGGGGTGCTGGGTCACGTGGCCCGGCGCAGAATGTTCGGCGGTACGCCCATAGCGGGGATCCTCGGCGATCAGCAGGCCGCGATGTTCGGCCAGACCTGCTTCGAGCCCGGCGAGGCCAAGAACACCTACGGAACGGGCGCGTTCCTCTTGCTCAACACGGGAACGACGCCTCAGTTCAGCGACAACGGCCTGCTCACCACCGTGGCCTACCAGCTCGGGGACGACGACCCGGTCTACGCGCTGGAGGGCTCGGTGGCCGTGGCCGGGTCGTTGGTGCAGTGGCTGCGTGACAACCTCGGGGTGATCTCCACCGCGGGCGAGACGGAGGGTTTGGCCAAGTCGCTCGAGGACAACGGGGACTGTTATCTGGTGCCCGCGTTCTCGGGGCTGCTGGCCCCGCGCTGGCGGCCGGACGCCCGTGGCGCGATGGTGGGGCTCACCCGCTTCCACACGCGCGCGCACCTGGCCCGAGCGGCCCTGGAGGCGACCGCGTTCCAGACCCGCGAGATGACCGACGCGATGGTGGCCGACGCCGGTGAGTCCGCGGATTCGCTGCGCGTCGACGGCGGGATGGTGGTCAACGACTACCTCATGCAGTTCCAGGCCGACATCCTCGGCGTGGACGTGATCCGGCCCCAGGTCACCGAGACCACCGCGCTCGGGGCCGCGTTCGCGGCCGGGTTGGCGGTGGGTCAGTGGGATTCGCCCGACCGCCTACGCGAGTTGTGGCGGGAGGACTGCCGCTGGTCGCCGCAGATGCCCGGGCAGGAGCGCGAACGGCTGCTCGCGCGGTGGAACGACGCGGTCGAGCGCACGCTCTGCTGGGCGGACGCCGAGGGCTGAGCCCGGCGGGCGCGATCAGTCCAGGTCGTCGTGGCGCATGAGCTGGCGCGCCGCCTCGGTGATCGTGCCCGTCATCGACGGGTAGACCGAGAACGACCCCGCGAGGTCGCCCACCGTCAGCTGATTCCGGACCGCCACCGAGATCGGCAGGATCAGCTCGGACGCCGTGGGGGCCACGACCACGCCGCCGATCACCACGCCGGAGGCCGGGCGACAGAAGAGCTTGACGAAGCCGCGCCGCAGGCTGCGCATCTTGGCCCGCGGGTTGCCGGCCAGCGGCATGACCTCGACGCGGGCGGGGACCTCGCCGCTCTCGATCTGCGCGTGCGAGATGCCGACCGTGGCGATCTCGGGCCGCGTGAACACCGCGGAGGCGACGGTCCGCAGCTTGATGGGGTTCACGCCCTCACCGAGCGCGTGGTACATCGCGATGCGGCCCTGCATGGCGGCCACCGAGGCCAGCGGGAACAGGTCCGTGCAGTCGCCACCGGCGTAGATGCCCGGGGCGGTGGTGCGGGAGACGCGGTCGACCTTGATGTGGCCGCTGGGCTGCAGCTCGACGCCCGCGTTCTCCAGACCGAGGCCCTGGGTGTTGGGCACCGACCCGACGCAGATGAGGGCGTGCGAACCCTTGACCGTGCGCCCGTCGCCGAGGCGGACGATGATGCCGTCCTCGAAGTGCTCGACCGCGTCGGCGCGCGCGTGCTTGACCAGCGACACGCCACGCTCGCTCAGGGCCTCCTCCAACACCAGGGCGGCGTCGGCGTCCTCGTGCGGCAGCACCCGGTCGCGGCTGGAGACCATCGTGACCTTGACGCCCATCTCGGTGAACGCCGAGACGAACTCGGCACCGGTGACGCCCGAGCCGATGACGACCAGGTGGGTGGGCAGCTCGGTGAGGTCGTAGAGCTGACGCCAGTTGAGGATCCGCTCGCCGTCGGGCTCGGCGCCCCGTAGCACGCGGGGGCTGGAACCGGTGGCCATGAGGACCACGTCGGCGTCGAAGATCTTCTCCTGCCCGCTCTCGAAGGTCACGGCCACCCGGTGCGAGGCCATGCCCGGCTGGGAGTCGTGCAGACGCGCCCAGCCGGAGATCAGCCGCACGCCCTCACGCTGCAGCTGCGCCCGGATGTCGGCGGACTGCGCACGGGCGAGCGACTTCACACGCCCGTTGACCTGCCCGAGTTTGTACGCGGTGGGGTCGAAGTGCGCCTGGACGCCCATCTCCTCGGCGCGACGCATGTCCGTGCGCACGCCCGTGGTGGCGATGAACGTCTTGGACGGCACACAGTCGCTGAGCACACAGTTGCCGCCGATGCCGTCCGAGTCGACGATCGTGACGTCCGCACCGTACTGGGCGGCGACCAGCGCCGCCTCGTAGCCGGCGGGTCCGCCGCCGATGATGATGATGCGTTGCGTCACATGTCCTCCACGGCTCACAGGGGTAAGGGCCGATCGCCGCGCCCCGCTGTGGCGGACCGCGTCACGTCCGCCGTACACGGTAGTCGAACGACCCGACCGGGGCCGAGGACGTCGGGCCCGGTGCCGCCCCCAGGGACTAGGGTTGTGGCCGTGCCTCTCTACGCCGCGTACGGGACGAACATGCATCCCGATCAGATGAACACCCGCGCGCCGCACTCCCCCTTCGCCGGGACCGGGTGGGTGGACGGCTGGCGCCTCACCTTCGCCGGGGACGATCCCACCTGGGAGGGCGCCGTCGCCACGGTCGTGCCGGACCAGGGGTCGAGGGTCTTCGTGGTGCTCTACGACGTCCCCGAGGAGGACGTCCGGGCCCTCGACCGCTGGGAGGGCACCGACGAGATGCCCGCGCGGAAGATCCGCGTCCGCGTCACCCGCCAGCCGACCGTGCCCGACGGCCCCCCGGTCGACGCCCAGGAATCCGAGTTCGCCGTGGACACCACCCCCACCGGCACCGACGACACCGTGCTCGCGTGGCTGTACGTCATGGACGCCTTCGAGGGCGGGCTGCCGTCGGCGAGGTACCTCGGTCTGCTCGCCGACGCCGCCGAGTGCGCGGGTGCCCCCGACCAGTACGTGCACGAGCTGCGCACGCGGGAATCACGCAACGTCGGCCCGGGCGCCTGAGCAGCCGATGGCGCCCCTGCTCTCCCCCACCGACGACGCCCGCGACGCGGCCGCACAGATCGCGCGACTGAGCGGTCGCGACCGCCACGACATCGCCCTCGTGTTGGGCTCGGGATGGTCCGAGGTCGTCGCCGGGCTCGCCGACCCGGGCACGGCCGTGACCGTCGCGGCCGCCGACCTGCCCGGGTTCGTCACCCCCACGGCCGCCGGTCACCGCGGCACCGTGACCAGCTGCCTCGTCGACGGCGTGCCGCTGCTGTCGATGGCCGGCCGCACCCACCTCTACGAGGGCGCGGGTACCGGGCCCGTCGTCCACCCCGCCCACGTCGCGGCCGCCGTCGGAGCCCGCACGCTGGTGCTCACCAACGCCGCCGGTGGCCTGCGGGACGACATGACCGTCGGGGATCTCGTGCTCATCCGCGACCACCTCAACCTCACCGGGCGCTCGCCGCTGACCGGGCCGCGGTTCGTCGACATGGTGGACGCCTACTCCCCGCGCCTGCGCGCCGCGTCCGCCGACGCCATCGCGGCCGCCGGGGCGGGGGAGGTCGCCGGCGCCGATCCGGGTGCCGACCCCGCCCACACGGACGCGCGTCCCGCCGAGGGCGTCTACGCCGCCATGCCCGGCCCGCAGTACGAGACCCCGGCCGAGATCACGATGCTGCGAACCCTCGGCGCGGACCTCGTGGGCATGTCGACCGTGCCCGAGACCATCACCGCCCGCGCGCTGGGTCTGGACGTGGTCGCCGTGTCGCTGGTGACCAACCTCGCCGCCGGCGTCACCGGTCAGCCCCTCGACCACGCGGAGGTCCTGGCCGCCGGCGCCGCCGGATCCGCCCGCCTCACCGGAGCGCTGCGCGCGCTCGTCCCGGTCGTCGCCCGGGCCTGACCGCCTATGCTCACCGCGAGGAACCGACGGAGCAGCCCGTGCCCCTGACCTTCGGCACCGCCGGCGTCCGCGCTCCCCTCGGGCCCGGGCCGGACGAGATGAACGACCGGACCGTCGCCCTGGTCGCCACCGCCGTCGCCCGGCACCTGCGCGAACATGAACCCTCCGGTTCGACGGTCATCGTTGGCGGGGACGCCCGGCACGGGTCCGCCCGATTCGTCGACGTCGCGGCTGCGGTGTTGGCGGCGCACGACCTCGTCGTCGTCGTCCCCGGATCCCCGGTGGCCACCCCGGTCGTCGCCGCGGCGGTCCGCGCGCGCGGCGCCGCCGCCGGGCTCATGGTGACCGCGTCTCACAACCCGCCCGGCGACAACGGCGTCAAGGTCTACGGGCACGGGGGCGCGCAGATCATCCCGCCCACGGACGCCCACATCGAGCGGCACCTGCGCGCCGCGGCGCGCGAGGGGGTCACGGTCCCCACGGCCGCGCCCGGATCGGCGCGCACCGGCCCCGCCCCCGGGTCGGTGCGGGTGGACCCCACGCTGGTCGACGACTACGTGGCCTCCGTCGTCGCGGCCCTGCCCCGACCGGCTCGGCCACCCCGCGTGGCCCTGACCCCCGTCCACGGGGTGGGGGGCGATCTCTGCGTCCGCGTCCTGGCCGGCATCGGTGTGGACGATGTGACGATGGTGCGCGAGCAGGCCGACCCCGACCCGGACTTCCCCACCGTCGCCTCGCCGAACCCCGAGAGGCCCGACACCACAGCGCGGCTGCTGGAGCTCGCGGCGCGGATCGACGCCGACGTGGCGATCGCGCTCGACCCCGACGCCGATCGCTGCGCTGTCGGCCTGGCCGGCCCGGACGGGCGGTGGCGGATGCTCGACGGCGACGAGACCGGGGCGGTCCTGGCCGACCATCTGCTGCGCGAGCCGCTCCCGGGCGCGGGCGGCGGCCCAGGGGCGGACGCGGAGGCCGATGCGAGGGTGCCGGTCGTGGCGTCGACGATCGTGTCCTCGCGGCTGCCGTCCCTACTGATCCCGGCGCGCGGCGGGCGGCACGTGGAGACGCTGACCGGGTTCAAGTGGCTCGTGCGCGCCGGTGAGCCGCTCCGCTACGCCTATGAGGAGGCCATCGGGCACTGCGTGCTGCCGGACCTCGTGGCCGACAAGGACGGCATCGCGGCGGCCGCGGCGTGGTGCGCGATGGTCGGCTCCGGCGGCCCGTCGGTCGCCGCGCGGCTCGACGCGCTCGCCGGGGAGTTCGGGGCGCACGTGCGGCGCAACGTCCCGCTGCCGCTATCCGCGGGGACGGACCCGGGGGCCGTGCTCGACCGGGTGGGCGCGCTGCTCGCCGACGTCGGCACGGTGCGCGCGCTCGACGGCACGGCGGGCCTGCGCGTGGACGGCGACGGTGCACGCGCGGTGGTGCGCCCCTCGGGCACGGAGCCCCTGCTCAAGACCTACGTGGAGGCGTGGACCCCGCCCGCGCCGTCGCCGGCGGACCGGGAGGATGCCGAGCGGCGGCTGGCGAGGCTGGGCGAGGCGGTGGCCGGTGCCGTCGCCGAGGCCGTGGCCGTTGCCCGCGGCGACGTGGACTGACCGGCGGGCGTCAGACGGGGTCTCGCGTCGGCGGGAGGCTCGCGTCTGCGGGGGGCTCGCGTCAGACGGGACCGCCGTTCAGCGGGGGCCGAAGAGGCGGTCGCCCGCGTCGCCCAGGCCGGGGACGATGAAGGCGTTCTCGTCGAGGCGCTCGTCGATCGTCGCGGTGACCAGCGTCGCCGCCAGGCCAGACTCGCGCACGGCCTCGATCCCCTCCGGCGCGCACAGGACGCACACCACCGTCAGGCCGGTCGCGCCCCGCGCCGCGAGAGTCTCCAACGTCGTGACCAGCGAGCCGCCGGTCGCGAGCATCGGGTCGAGCACCACCACGTGGCGTCCGGCGAGGTCCTCGGGCAGCGAGCACAGATACGACACCGGCTCGTGGCTCTCCTCATCGCGGGCCAGGCCGATGAACCCGACCTGCGCCCCGGGCAGCAGCCGGGTGGCCGGGTCCAGCAGGCCCAGGCCCGCGCGCAGGACCGGGACGACCAGCGGCACGCCGTCCACGGCCACCCCCGTCGTCTCGACGATGGGGGTGGTCACCGGGACCTGCTTCGTCGGGATCGAGCGGAACGCCTCGTAACAGAGCATGGTCCCGAGCGCGTCCATCGCGGCCCGGAACCCGGCGGTGTCGGTGGCGGAATCGCGCAGGGTTCGGAGCCGGTCCCCGACCAGCGGGTGGTCCACGACGATGATGTCCATGCCCGTCAGGATTCCACACCGGACAAATCGCGGACCGGGTGGAACCGGATCGCCTCCCCTGCGCGTCGAACCCTGTGACGGACGAGAAGACGGCGTTGAGGGGACGAGGCCATGGCGGACGGGGCGATCGATGTCGATGTCGACGGTTTACGGGAACTGGGCACGGGGCTGACCACCCTGGCCGACACGCTGGGGAGCGCGCTCGAGGCGGTCGACGCGGTGCCGATCGACGCGGTCGCACCGGTCGTGGGTCCGGTCGGGGCCGACTTCATGTCCGCGTTGCTGGCCGCCACCGCACGGCATCGCGAGGTGCTGGCAGGCCTCACGCGCGTCACGGACGCCGCCGGCGACCTGGTGCTGCAGACCGGCCGGCTGTTCGAGGAGTCCGACGCCGCGGGCGCGGCCGCCATCGGGGCGGCGGGCACCGGCGGTGCAGGAGCGGCGAGTGCCGCGGGATCGGCGGGAGCGGGCTCGGCGGGGCCCGACATGACCGAGAGGCGGGTGTGATCCGGTGATCGCCGACGCGTTGGCCTACGCGGGCCCCATCAGGCAGATCCTCGATCTGCTGTCCGCGGAGGAGTTCGTCCCCGACGAGGCCCGCGACATCATGCGGCCGGTCAGCGAGGGCCTGGAGGTGGCCCAGCAGATGGGGCCGTCCCTCGAGCGGCTGCTGTCCGAGTCGTGGAACTCGCTCGCCTCCCTCGGCGCGGCCCACTCGATCGCCGAGGTCGGGCGGACCATGGGCGCGCTCGGCGAGTCCGCGGCGGAGATCGCGCGCGTCACGGCGGTCGCGGCGGAGATCGTGGTCCGCGGCACCGTCGAGGTGCTCGGCATCGTCCAGCAGTTCCTCGCCCGCGCCGCCGCCCTCGGGCCCGCGCTCGTGACCCCGGCCGGCCAGGGGGCGCTGCTCGGACTGGCCGCCGAGCACCTGGCGCGAGGCATACAGGTGGCCGAGCGCGTACAGAACGAACTCCGGATCCCCACGGCGGAGATGCGGGCGATCGCCGCGGGCATCCCGCCGGCGCCGCGCATGCCGGGCGCGCTCGCCGCGGACAGCAGCACCGGCGGCGCGATCAACGCCACGACGGTCGCCTACTCGGGGTCGGGACCGGGCGCGATCACCGCCGGTGGCGGCGGCGGGGGCCACGCAACCGGCGGGGGCGGCGGGGGCTACGCAACCGGCGGGGCCGCGTCGGGGGCCTCGGGCGCGACGGCGTCGCTGGCCGGGTACGGCGGATCGTCCGAGGGGGCGGCGTCCGCGGCGCCCGGTTCAGTGGGTTTCGGGGACGCCGGCTCCGGCCTGATCGGCGGCGGTACCGAGGTCGCGCTGCCCGACGGCTCGGTCGTCACCGCCCCCAACGAACAGGCCGCCGGGGCGGTGCGCAACGCGCTCAGCCAGCAGGGCGTGCCCTACGTGTGGGGCGGCACGACCCCGGGCCAGGGGCTCGACTGCAGCGGGCTCACGCAGTGGGCGTACCGGGACGCCGGGGTGGAGATCCCCCGGCTGGCCCAGGAACAGGGCGTCGGCGTCCAGGTGTCGGCGCAGGACCTCATGCCCGGTGACCTGCTGGTGTGGGACGGTCACGTCGCCATGTACATCGGCAACGGGCAGATCGTGGAGGCCGGGGACCCTGTAGCGGTATCCGGGCTCCGCACCGACAATATGGGCATGTCCTTCTACGGTTTCTACCGCCCGACGGGCGGATGACCCGCGACACGTGCCGTCACACCGACCCCATGACCGGAGTGGTCGCCGAGGTCGGCACCGACGGCGTGCCGGTGGGCCTGGCCCTGCCGGCCGACCTGCTGAACCGCCCGTCCACCGAGGTGGCGCGGGCGGTCCTGCGCACGCTCACCGCCGCGGCGGGCGACGCCCGCGAGCTCCTCGAGCGCCTCGCCTCCGAGGAGGGTGACGGACACGGTCGTGACGAGTGGGAGTGGGACGACGACGAGGTGCGGGAGGCCGTCCCGTGAGCGGCGGCGGACTGGACGTGGAGGCCTTCCTCGACCGTCTGCGCGGCATCGCGGCCGAGTGGGAGTCCGCCCACGACCAGCTGGAGACACTGCGCGTGGTGTCCAGCAGCAGCGACCAGCTCGCCACCGCCACCGCGGACTCCGGCGGCACCGTGGTGGACCTCGTCCTGGCGCCCGGCCTGCGCCGCCACGGCTCTGAGACGGTCGCCGCGTCGATCCTCGAGGCCACCGCGGACGCCGTCGAACAGGCCAACGCGCGACGCGCCGAGCTGGTGTCGGGCTCGGTGGCGCTCGCGGTGATCGGCCGCAGACGCGCCGCCGAGGACGCCGCCCGCCGGCACCCGGACGCCACGCGGGCGGGCCGTGGCACCGGCTGAGCGGGCGTGGATATGCTGACCAGCATGGCCAAGGACATCGTCCCGATCGAGCTCGGTCTCCCGGAGGGAGACGTCACGACCCTCTGGGCACCCAGCTGGCGCGAGGACAACGACGACTGGGAGGCGTTCCTCGGCCTCGGCGACGACCTCTACGCGTTCGACTCGACGGCCGAACTCCTGGCCCTGGTCCGCAGCGGCGCCGAGCACGACCTGCAGGACCACCCCTCGTGGGAACAGTTCGCGCAGTCCGACGTCCTCGACTTCCGCGCCGCCGACGAGAACTGCTACGACCTGGTCGGCGTCCTCGAACTGCTCGGCGAGAACCCCACCGAGTCCTCGGTCGACGAGATCGACCAGTCCTTCGCGATCGCCCGCTCGATCGGCGAGGTGTGCGAACTCGACACCGTGACCAAGTTCTTCAACGGCAACCCCGTCCTGGCGTCCGTCACGCACGGCATGGACGAGTTCTACGGCCGCGACGGGCTCAAGCTGTGGAAGTCCATCCGCAAGACCGTCGCCAAGGGCTGGGACGACGTCCTCGACGCCATCCAGGACGTCATGACCACCCCCGAACTCGACCGCAGCGAGGTCGAGCGGGCCCGGCACGACCTCGAGACCGCCGAGGCGGCCCTCCCCGAGCCGGAGCCGGAACCCGAGCCCGCACCCACCGGCTACCCCGAAGGCTCCCTGTGGGAGAGCGTCGGGATCGACCCCATCAAGATCGTGTTCGCGGACCAGGAGTACCTCAGCCTGCGCTGCTACCTCGGGGACCGCCCCGTGTTCCTCGGCGACGGCGACCAGGCCTACGTCTTCACCAGCCCCCGCGGCCTGGCCCGCTTCCTGGCGGACAACGACGACGCGACACTCAGCCGGGTGGCCACGTACGAGCGCGTCAAGCTCGCCGCGGTCGACGGCAGCCTCGACGTCCACGTCACCGACGACAACGCCTACGTCCTGGCAGGCCTCGACCGCGACATCGAGGTCGGCCCCGACATGGTCGACTCCGACCAACTCGCCCTGGCCGTGGAACTCGTCACCGACCTCGCCAACTATGTCGGCGACGCCGACCTCGAGGCGTCGGTCACCGGCCGCGGCTCGGCGCTGCGCCGGTTCCTGCACTACGTGCTCAACCCCGACGACGCCAAGCTGCTCGAGCCGACCGCGCCGTTCGACGACGAGGCCACCGAGTGGCGCGACCTCGTCGACGACGTCGAGAAGCTCGTCACCACGCCCGACATGGCCTGACTCCCCGGGTCCGGGCGCCCTGACCCCGTCGCCCCGCCCGGCAGGTCCACGGGCCGGGCGGACCCGCTCACCAGCCGCGCAGGCGCTCCAGCACCGCGCCGGCCGGGCCACGGTCACTCCCGGGCTCCCCTGCACCGATGTCCAGCGCGCCCGTCAGCTCGGCCAGTGCACCGGGCAGCCGGTCCGCGTCGCCGGTGTGGACGGTGGCCACCACGTCCCCGGCCCTGACCGTCTCGCCCTCGACGCGGTGCAGCAGGACGCCGGCGGCGTGGTCGACCGCCTCGCCCGGGCGGGATCGCCCCGCCCCGGACAACCACGACGCGCGGCCGACACCGAGGGCGTCCCACCGGACCCGGCCCGCCGCCGATGCCCGCACCTGTTCGACGTGTGCGGCCTGCGGCAGCGGCGCGTCCGGGTCGCCGCCCTGGGCGGCGATCATCGCCCGGTAGGAGTCCATCGCCCGCCCGTCGGACAGCCGCGCCCGCGGGTCGGCGTCGTCGATCCCCACCGCGGCCAGCGCCTCGCGGGCCAGCGCACAGGTCAGGTCGATCATGTCCTCGGGTCCCCCGCCACCGAGGATCTCGAGGCACTCGGCCACCTCGAGCGCGTTGCCCACGGCGCGGCCGAGCGGAGTGTGGTTGGCGGTGACGAGGGCGCTCGTCCGGACGCCGGCGGCGGTGCCGATCTCCACCATCACGCGGGCCAGCTCGCGGGCGTCGGCGGGATCCGGCCGGAACGCGCCCGAGCCGTACTTGACGTCGAGCACCAGCGCCCCGGTGCCCTCGGCGATCTTCTTGCTCATGATCGACGCCGCGAGCATGGGGATCGACGGCACGGTCCCGGTGACGTCCCGCAGGGCGTACAGGGCGCGGTCGGCGGGCGCGAGGTCGGACCCGGCCGCGCAGATCACCGCCCCCGTGCGACCCAGGACGTCCCGCATCGCGGCGGCGTCGAGGTCGGCGCGCCACCCGGGGATCGACTCGAGTTTGTCGAGGGTGCCGCCGGTGTGGCCGAGTCCGCGGCCGGACAGCTGCGGCACGGCGACGTCCCAGGTCGCGAGCAGCGGCGTGAGCACGAGGGTGATCGCGTCGCCCACCCCGCCGGTCGAGTGCTTGTCGACGGTCGGCACCACGGCGCCGCCGCGAGGCACGGTGGACAGGTCCAGTCGGGTGCCCGAGCGGACCATGGCGGAGGTCCACCGGGAGATCTCGCGGTCGGTCATGCCGCGGAAGTAGATCGCCATCGCCAACGCCGACATCTGCTCCGGCGCGACGACCCCGCGGGTGAACCCGTCGACGATCCAGTCGACCTCGTCGTCGTCCAGCTCCCGCCCGTCCCTCTTCGCCTCGATGATCCGCACGGCGTCATGGCGTCGCGCCGGACCGACCCGCGCGCTCACGCCAGATCCCCCGGCCCGAAGGCGTCCGGGAGGAGCTCGCCGAGGCGCACCGCGCCGCGAGCGGTGTGGACGACCAGGTCGGGGCCGCCGTGTTCGTGGAGGAGCTGCCGGCAGCGCCCGCACGGCGAGAGCGGCTCGCCGGTGTGGGTGACGACGACGAGCTCGAGCAGCCTCCCGCCTCCGGTGCGGTGGAGGTCCGACACGAGCGAACACTCGGCACACAGGGTCAGCCCGTATGAGGCGTTCTCCACGTTGCACCCGACGACGATCCGCTCCCGCCCGTCTCCCCGGCCGGCGGGCGACGTGATCTCCGGTTCCGTTCCCGCGGCGGCGCGGCCGACGGGGGGCCCGGCCAGCGCGGCGGCACCGACCCCCAGGCCGGAGTAGGGGCGGTACGCGTTCCGCGCGGCCGCCAGTGCCGTCTCCGTGAGAGTGTCGACAACCGCGCTGCGTTGTGCTGCGGATTCGTCATGCGTCACGTCGATCTACCCCTCGGTAACTTCATTTAGGGTCGGCTAACAGGCATTACCCGCCCCGACCACGCTACCCACCCTGGTTTTCGTCAGGCAGATCTCAGGTCTAAAGTCCTAGTAGGCGCCCGCTGTGCTCTCGGGCCGGAACGCGCGCCGATGGCATCAGGCCCAGACGATTCGGAGGCACGACAAGCCCATGAGTACTGCGCAGGCGCCGGCGCGTCCGGCCCCCACAAAGAAGCTCAATTTCTACAAGGGTGACCCGGGGATGTGGTCGTGGGTCGCCCACCGGATCTCCGGCGTCGCGATCTTCTTCTTCCTCTTCGTGCACGTCCTCGACACATCGCTCGTCACGGTGAGCCCGGAGAGCTACAACGCGGTCATCGACACGTACAAGACGCCGATCGTCGGGCTGATGGAGATCGGCCTCGTGGCGCTCGTGCTGTTCCACGCGCTCAACGGCCTGCGCATCGTCCTGGTGGACTTCTGGTCCAAGGGCGCCAAGTACCAGCGCCAGATGCTGTGGACGATCCTGGCGATCTGGGTCGTGGTCTTCGCCGCCGCGACCGCACGCCTCCTCTTCCTCCTCTTCGAGCACCTCTAAGGAGAACGATCACCATGGCAGACGCACCTGTTCTCCAGACGTCCTACGACCGCCCCGCCTCGCTGGCGCAGCCCCGGTCGCCGCGCCTCCGCTCGCGCTTCAACTTCGAGCGCACCGCGTGGATCTTCATGCGCTACTCCGGCGTCGCGCTGGTCATCCTCACCCTCGGCCACCTCACGGTCGGCCTCATGATCGACGAGGGCGTCCACCGCATCGACTGGGCCTACGTGGCCGATCGCTGGCAGAGCCCGTTCTGGGCGACCTGGGACATCCTCATGCTCTGGCTGGCGATGCTGCACGGCGCCAACGGTGTCCGCACCATCATCGCCGACTACTCGCGCAAGGACTCGACGCGGTTCTGGCTCAACTCGATCCTCCTCGCCGCCACCGTCCTGACCCTGGTCCTGGGCACCTACGCCATCTTCGGCCTCGCCTACGACATCTGATCGACGGCAGTATCCGTCCGGCGGACTTCACCATTTTCGAAAGCGAGCACTGAGAAACCCATGACCGATCGTCAGGTCCACCAGCACCAGTACGACGTAGTGATCGTCGGCGCGGGCGGCGCAGGCATGCGCGCGGCCATCGAGGCGGGCCCGCGTACCCGTACCGCGGTCCTCACCAAGCTCTACCCCACCCGCTCCCACACCGGCGCCGCCCAGGGCGGCATGTGCGCGGCCCTCGCCAACGTCGAGGAGGACAACTGGGAGTGGCACACGTTCGACACGGTCAAGGGCGGCGACTACCTCGTCGACCAGGACGCCGCGGAGATCATGGCCAAGGAGGCCATCACCGCCGTCATCGACCTGGAGAACATGGGCCTGCCGTTCAACCGCACGCCCGAGGGCAAGATCGACCAGCGCCGCTTCGGCGGCCACACCCGTGACCACGGCAAGGCGCCCGTCCGCCGGGCCTGCTACGCGGCCGATCGCACGGGCCACATGATCCTGCAGACGCTGTACCAGAACTGCGTCAAGCACAAGGTCGAGTTCTTCAACGAGTTCTACGTCCTGGACCTGTGCCTCTCGGAGACCCCCGAGGGCCCCGTCGCCACCGGCTGCGTCGCCTACGAGCTCGCCTCCGGCGACCTGCACGTCTTCCACTCCAAGGCCACCGTCTTCGCGACCGGCGGCTCGGGCCGTATGTACAAGACCACCTCCAACGCCCACACCCTCACCGGTGACGGCATGGCCGTCGTCTTCCGCAAGGGCCTGCCGCTGGAGGACATGGAGTTCCACCAGTTCCACCCGACCGGCCTCGCCGGCCTGGGCATCCTCATCTCCGAGGCCGTCCGTGGTGAGGGCGGCATCCTGCGCAACGCCGACGGCGAGCGCTTCATGGAGCGCTACGCCCCCACCATCAAGGACCTCGCGCCGCGTGACATCGTCGCCCGCTCGATGGTCCTCGAGGTGCGCGAGGGTCGCGGCGCCGGCCCCGAGAAGGACTACGTCTACATCGACGTGACCCACCTCGGCGCCGACGTGCTCGAGGAGAAGCTGCCCGACATCACCGAGTTCTCCCGCACTTACCTCGGTGTGGACCCCGTCACCGAGCTCGTGCCGGTGTTCCCCACTTGCCACTACGTCATGGGCGGCATCCCGACCAACGTCCAGGGCGAGGTGCTGCGCAACAACGAGGACGTCGTCCCCGGCCTGTACGCCGCCGGCGAGTGCGCCTGCGTGTCCGTCCACGGCTCCAACCGCCTGGGCACCAACTCGCTGCTGGACATCAACGTCTTCGGCCGCCGTGCCGGCATCGCCGCGGCGGAGTACGCTGCGAACCACGAGTTCGTCGAGCTCCCCGAGGAGCCGGAGAAGATGGTGCGCGAGTGGATGGAGCGGATGCTGTCCGACCGCGGCAACGAGAGCGCGGCCGACATCCGCAGCGAGATGCAGGCCATGATGGACGACAAGGCGTCGGTGTTCCGCACCGAGCAGTCGCTCACCGAGGCCCGCGACGAGATCCGCGCGCTCAAGGAGCGCTACGAGCACGTCACGGTCAGCGACAAGGGCCGGCGGTTCAACACCGAGCTCCTCGAGGCCGTCGAGCTGGGCTTCCTCCTCGAGCTGGCCGAGGTCACCGTCGTGGGTGCCCTCAACCGCAAGGAGTCGCGTGGCGGTCACTCCCGCGAGGACTACCCGGACCGCAACGACGACGAGTACATGAAGCACACGATGGCGTTCAAGGAGAACGGCCTCGATCTGCTCTCCGACATCCGGCTGGACTGGAAGCCGGTTGTGCAGACCCGCTACGAGCCGATGGAGCGTAAGTACTGATGACCACCGCAGTCGACACCACCAAGGCCACCGACGGCAGGGACCCGAACTCCAACCGTCCCGTTCCGCCCGGCTCGACCATGGTCACGTTGAAGATCGCCCGGTTCAACCCGGAGGATCCGGATTCGGCGGGTTGGAAGGAGTACGAGGTCCCGGCCCTGCCGTCGGACCGTCTGCTCAACCTGCTGATGTACGTCAAGAACTACATCGACGGGTCCCTGGCGTTCCGCCGGTCCTGTGCGCACGGCATCTGCGGTTCGGACGCCATGCTCATCAACGGCGTGAACCGCCTGGCGTGCAAGGTCCTCATGAAGGACATGCTCCCCAAGGACGGCAAGTCCATCACCATCACGGTGGCGCCGCTGCGCGGCCTGCCGGTGGAGAAGGACCTCTACGTCGACATGGAGCCGTTCTTCAAGTCGTACCGCGACGTCATGCCGTACCTCATCACGTCCGGCAACCAGCCGACCGCCGAGCGCATCCAGTCGCAGACCGACCGCGCCCGCTTCGACGACACCACCAAGTGCATCCTCTGCGCCTGCTGCACGACCTCCTGCCCCGTGTTCTGGGCCGACGGGTCGTACTTCGGGCCGGCGGCGATCGTCAACGCGCACCGGTTCATTTTCGACTCCCGTGACGAGGGCGCCGCCGAGCGTCTCGAGATCCTCAACGACGCCGAGGGCGTGTGGCGCTGCCGCACCACCTTCAACTGCACCGACGCGTGCCCCCGTGGCATCCAGGTGACGCAGGCGATCCAGGAGGTCAAGCGCGCCCTGCTGTTCGCCCGCTGATCATCTCCACACGGGGCGTCCCAGACGCCGCCGCGTGCCCGGGGCCGCATCCTCCACTTCCGGAGGGTGCGGCCCCGCCCGCATTTCCGGCCCGCTCGCGGCCTGCTCTCTGCCCGCGTCACTGCGCACCTACCCATGCCTCCCATAGCCGCCTCTCGCCATGGCGTCTGGCGCGTACCGATGCGCGCGCGAGACGACATGTCCGCGCGCGGCTGTCGAAAGCTCCCGAGCGAGACGCCATCGGGAGGAGCGAGACGCCATCGCCGAGAGCGGCTGCAAGCGACGCCGGGAGCGAGACGCCATCCCCGGGAGCGGCTGCAGGGACGTGCGGGCGTCGCAGGTGCCGCGGAGAGCCCGAGCCCGTCCCCGAGCGAGCGCGAGCCCTCGCGGGCCCGTCTCACGGCGGGTCCGGCCCACGAACGCCCCGGCCGGTCATAGAATCTGGACCCGTGACCAGCCCCCGACGACGGCCCGCACACCGCGCCGCCGGCCTCGCGACCGCAGCCCTCGTCGCGCTGACGCCCCTCGCCGCCGCGGGCCCCGCTACGGCCGTCGAGCCCGCGCCGGACCTCCCGCTCACGGAGGCGCCGCCGGCGGCCGTGTTGCCGTCGACCACCTCGTCGTCGTACTTCGACACCCCCCGTGACATCACCGGTTGTCCCCACCGCACGACCCCGCCCGCACCGGTCGACGAGTCCGAGGTGCCGCTACCCGGGCAGACCGTGCCCGCCCCTCCCCCCCGTCCCCGAGACCCCGCCGGGCGGTGACGCGCTGGTCGGCTGCGACGTCGTGGCCCCGGACGGTTTCACCACGCCCCGCGACGTCACGGCGAGCGCGTGGATGATCTCCGACCTCGACACCGGCGAGATCGTCGCCGCCCGCGACCCGCACGGTCGCTATCGCCCCGCCAGCCTCATCAAGACGCTGCTCGCCACGGTCGTCCTGGACACGCTCGACCCGGCGCGGATCGTCCACGTCACCGATGCCGACCTCGAGGGGGCCGAGGGCAGTCTCGTGGGCGTCGGCCCGGGTGGCGCGTACTCCGTCAAGCGGCTGCTCAGCGGGCTGCTCATGTCGTCGGGCAACGACGCGGCCGTGGTGCTGGCCCACCAGATGGGCGGGATCGAGCAGACCCTCGAGGCGATGAACGCCCACGCCGCGGCGATCGGGGCGCGCAGTACGTACGCCGCCACGGTCAACGGGCTCGACGGCCCCGGCATGATGTCCAGCGCCTACGACATGTCGCTGATCTTCCGCGACGCGATGACCCGTCCGGCGTTCGCGGAGATCGTCGCCACGCCGTCCACCGGATTCCCCGGCTATCCCGCCGGCGAGGGCGCGGGCCCGCCCGACCCCGCCGACGCGCCGCCGAACACCGGG
Source organism: Dietzia maris (assembly GCF_036287335.1). NCBI lineage: Bacteria > Bacillati > Actinomycetota > Actinomycetes > Mycobacteriales > Dietziaceae > Dietzia > Dietzia maris. The sequence continues at coordinate 1,003,296 of NZ_CP143053.1, read as the reverse complement.
CCGATCCTCCGCCCGGACGGCGTCACCGTCAACCCCGGCTTCGTCGTGGGCAACGACAATCAACTGCTCTACAACTACCCGGGCGCGATCGGCGGCAAGACCGGCTTCACGGACGACGCCCGCCACACCTACATCGGCGCGGCCGAGCGGGAAGGGCGGCGGCTGGCGGTGGTGCTGCTCGACGGCACCCGCGTGCCCGCGGCCCCGTGGCAGCAGGCGGCGGCCCTGCTCGACGCCGCATTCGCCACTGACGGCTCGGTCGGGTCGCTCGGTGCCGGTGAGCAGGACGCGGGCGACGACGCGACGTCCCATCTCGCCTCCGGGCCGCTCGGCACGGCGGGGCGCCCGGGCGCGGCAGACGTCGGCGGCTCGGTGCTGGGGCGCTACGGGCCGTGGCTGGCGCTCGGTGCGGCCGGCCTCGTGGTGCTCGCCGGCGCGGTGCTGGCGCTCCGCTCGCGACGCTGAGCGCGGGGCGCCGGCCCGAGTGCGGTACGGGGGCGCCGGCCGGGTGGCGCTGATCGCGTGGGCCGTGCTCAGGAGACGGCGGCGCCGGCGAGGATGACCCGCAACCGCGCCGCGCACTCGTCGCGCGCCGTCCGCGCCGCGTAGCCGACGGAGACCTCCACGAGGAGTCGGAGGAGGACGACGACGACGAGGTCGGCCGCGATGTCCACGGCGGTGCCGTCCGCTCCGGAAAGCGTCTCGAGCCGGCCCAGAGCGATCCCCAGCCGACGGCGGGCGGAATCGACGGCCGCCGTGAGGACGCGGTGATCGGGGTGAGCGGTGTCGGCCAGTCCGCGGGCGAACATCCCCCAGGTCTGCCGATCCCGGGTCGCGGCGTCGGCGGCGCGGGCCGGCCAGTCGGTCGTCGGGTCCTCGGTCGGGGTGGCGACCAGCTCGTCGACGAACGACCCGAGCACCTCCGCCGCGCCGGCCGCGAGTTCGGAGGCGAGGTCGTCGACGGACTCGAAGTGGCGGTAGAACGCGGTGGGCACGATGCCCACCTCGCGGGCGAGTTCGCGGACGACGAGTCCGGTGAACCCGCGGGACGCCACCGCGTGCCGGCCCGCCTCGACGATGAGTGCACGGGTGTGCCGCTTCTGCTCCGCTCGCGTCCTGGGGGTCGTCACGGGCCCGATCCTATCGGCTATCTGCTGAGACCGCGCAGCCCGGTGGCGTCCGCGCGCAGTGGAGCAGGCCATTATCGCGGGGGCTTTTCATTTCGGAGAACGTCTGTACACTCAAACTCGTCCGGTGGTCGAACCGGGCGGACGCGCCCCCTGGACGCGACCACGCCCCACGAGGGCGTGTGGCGCGAGGACCACACAGGGGCGAGCGCGGCCGACGGTGCACGACCACACCGACCCACACTTTCCACGGAGGTCCCCATGACCGCCCCGCCCCTTCGCCGACTCTTCTCCCGACGCCTCACCCGCACCCTGCTGACGCCGCATCCGGTCGAGCACTACGTCCGCTCGCTGGGCGTGGCCTGGTCGGACGACCCCACCGGCGCGACGGTCGTGGCCGTCGACCGGCCCGTCCCCGACGTCACCGTGCTCACCCTGCGACTGCCCACCGGCGTCCCGAGGCCCGCCCCCGGCGGCGCGCTCGAGATCGGCGTGGTGATCGACGGCGTCGTCCACCGCCGCCACTACTCCCCCGTCGACCCGGCGTCCCGCGCCGACGGGCTCGCGACCATCGCCGTCCGTCGCCATCCCGGCGGCACGGTCTCCGAGTACCTGTGGGCCGACGCGGTGGCCGGGATGCGGCTGCTGCTCGGTAACCCTGCCGGCGAGATGGCGTTGCCCGAGGCCCGCCCGGCCGACGTGCTCCTCGTCAGCGGCGGCAGCGGCATCACGCCGATGCTGGCGATCGCCTCGACCCTCGCCGCAGAGCAGCACTGCGCCGGTTCCGGCCGCGTGGCGTGGTTGCACTATGCCCGCCGTGTGCAGGACGTGCCCTTCCGCGATCGGCTCCGCGAGCTGTCGCGCGCGGGCATCGACGTTCGAGTGGTGCCCACCGCCGATGGGTCGACGCCCGACGGCCTGGCCGGCCACCTCAGCGCCGAGCACCTCGAGGCGATCGCCCCATGGCACCGCGACTCGACGGTGTTCCTCTGCGGCCCCGAGCCCCTGGCCGTCGGGCTCGAGGAGACGCTCGGCGCGGAGCGCTTCTCCGGCGTCCTCCGCGAGCGCTTCACCGCCTCGACCGGGCCGGTCCCGGACGGCGACGGCGGCACGGTGACCCACCTGCGCAGCGGCGTCACCGCCCGCAACGAGGGCACCACCTTGCTCGAGGGCGCCGAGGCGGCGGGGTTGAGCCCGCAGCACGGGTGCCGCATGGGCATCTGTCACACCTGCACGGCCGTGCGTCGCTCCGGCGCCACGCGCGACCTGCGGACCGGCGAAGTCGACGCCACGCCCGACTGCCACGTCCAGATCTGCGTCAACGCGCCCGTCGGCGACGTCGAGATCGAGCTGTAGACACCACCAACCGGATTCCGACCCGGAAAGGAAACGCATCATGGCTCTCCTGCAACTCCCCACCCTGCGGCCCAAGAAGTCCGCGAATCCGAAGAAGGCCGCCGCCAAGGCGGCTGGCAAGGCGGCCGGCAAGGCGGCCGGCAAGGCGTCCGGCACGCCCGAGAAGAAGGCCGGCACGCCCGAGAAGAAGTCCGTTCCCACTCCCGAGCCGATCGTCCTGTCCGCCGAGTCGGTGGAGATCATCGGCCGCGAACTCGACGCGATCCGCGACCGGATCGTCGCCGACCTCGGCACCGCCGACCGCGACTACATCCTGCGTGTGGTTCGCACCCAGCGCCGCCTGGAACTCGCCGGCCGCGGCCTGATGCTCCTCGGCTTCCTGCCGCCCGCGTGGCTGGCCGGGGTCGCGGCGCTGAGCGCGTCCAAGATCCTCGACAACATGGAGATCGGCCACAACGTCATGCACGGTCAGTACGACTGGATGCGCGACGACATGCTCCACTCGTCCAGCTTCGAGTGGGACAACGTGTGCCCCTCCGACCAGTGGCGGCACTCGCACAACTACATGCACCACACGTACACCAACATCCTCGACCTGGACCGTGACATCGGCTACGGCATCCTGCGGATGGAGTACGAGCAGAAGTGGACCCCGCTGCGCCTGGGCAACCCGCTGTACGCCTTCGCGCTGATGATGCTCTTCGAGTGGGGCGTGATGCTCCACGACCTGGAGTACGACAACGTGCTCAAGGGCAAGCGCAAGTGGTCCGACGTCAAGGGACTCGTCGCCGGCTGGTGGCGCAAGGTGCGCGGCCAGGTCACCAAGGACTACCTGGTACACCCGGCGCTGACCGGTCCCCTGTTCCCGCTGACGTTCGCCGGCAACCTCACCGCCAACCTCGTGCGCAACGTGTGGGCGTTCTCGGTGATCTTCTGCGGGCACTTCCCCTCCGGTGCGCAGGTCTTCACGCAGGAGGAGACGGCCGAGGAGACCCGCGGCGAGTGGTACGTGCGCCAGATGCTGGGCTCGGCCAACATCTCCGGCAGCCCCTTCATGCACCTGGCGACCGGAAACCTCTCGCACCAGATCGAGCACCACCTGTTCCCGGACCTGCCCGCGCACCGCTACCCGGAGATCGCGGACGAGGTGCGACGCATCTGCACCGAGCACGGCCTGCCGTACACGACCGGCCCGCTGTGGAAGCAGGTCGCCTCGGTGTGGGCGAAGATGTTCCGCCTCGCCCTGCCGCTGCCGCCGAAGCCGGAGGACGCGCCCGCAGTGATCATCGAGCGCAGGAAGACTCCCGCCGCGGCGTGAGCCGCGGGTACCGTCGTGGGCACCATCGTCGAAGGGAGCGGTCCGTGAGCGACTTCGAACGCAACAAGGACCAGGTCCAGGCGGGTGTCCAGGCCGGGGCGTCGCTGGTGGGTCGGATCGCCGTCATCATCACCGACGCGATCGGGTCGATCGCCAAGGAGATCGGCGACTTCGTCACCGAGGGCATCGAGATGCGCGAGGCGGCCCGCATCTCCCGCCGCGAGGAGCAGCAGCGAATCGCCGACGACCCGCCGGTCGACCGGAACGGCATCGCCGCCCGCACCGAGGACGACGACCCGCGGGGCTGACCGCCGACCGGCCGCTTCTTCGGCCGCCTCATCGGATGCCTTGCCGGATGCCTTGTCGGTCGCCAGCGACGAGACCCACGCGGACGAACGCCTCCTCGGTCGCCAACGACACGACTCGGAAGAACGCCGCCTATCGGATCGCGCGCCACCTACGGGCCCCCTTAGGTGGCGCGCCTTCGGATAGGTGAACCTCGGGCGGAGACCCGCAGCGCACGCGGCCTGGCCCCGTCGCCGGTAGCCGGTAGCCGGTGCGCAGTGGCCGGTGCGAAGTGGCGCCGGCCACGGTGGCAGGATCCCATGTCGTGACGATCATCGCCGCCGCGGACGGCTCCGCTCTCGGAAACCCCGGTCCTGCCGGATGGGCCTGGTACATCGACGACTCGACCTGGCGCTGCGGTGGCTGGAAACGCGGCACCAACAACCAGGGCGAGCTCACGGCCGTCCTGGACCTGCTGCGCCAGACCGCCCACTCGGACGAGCCGCTGCACATCCTGTGTGACTCCCAGTACGTCATCAACTCGGTCACCAAGTGGATGAAGGGCTGGAAGCGCAAGGGCTGGAAGAAGGCCGACGGCAAGCCCGTGCTGAACGTCGAGGTGATGAAGGCCCTCGACGAGGCCATGCAGGGGCGCGAGGTGACGTTCGAGTGGGTCAAGGGCCACGCCGGCCACGAGCTCAACGAGAAGGCCGACGCCCTGGCCAACGGCGCCGCCAAGGCGCACTCATCGCGCAAGGAGCCCGAGCCCGGGCCGGGTTTCCCGGGTGCGCAGGACGTCGGCGCGGGCGAGGACCCGGCCGTTCCCCCCGCCGCGGGCGGTGCCGCCCGGCGGTCGCCGTCCGCGGGAGCGTCGGGGACGAGCGGGGCGACGACGACGAGGTCCGCGGCCCAGTCCGAGCCCGACCTGTTCTCCCTGGACGCGAACACCTCGGCCGGTCCCGCGGACGAGGACGGGAGTTCCTCCGCCGCCGGCCCCGCGACCGAGGACCTCGTCGTCGACCTCGAACGCTCCCTGTTGACCGACGCCGTCCGCCGGGACCGCCGCACTCTCACGCGGCTGCTCGACGTGCGGTGGCGGCAGGTGGACGCCGCGGGCCGCACCCGCACCCGCCGCCAGCTCGGCGACGCGGACGAGTCCGTCGAGGACGTCGATCTCGAGGTGACCGAGACCCGGCGGCTCGGCGACGACGCGGTCCTGGTGCTGTGGCGCGCGACCGCCCCCGGCGGCGAGGTCTCGCTGGGCAGCTCGCTCTGGCAGCGGTTCGGCGACGACTGGAAGCAGGTCTACCAGCAGGCCACCCGCGAGGCCTGACGCGGTGCCGGGCACGCCGGTCGACCGGCACCCGGACGCCGCGGCGCCCCTCACCGCGTCCGGTGAGGGGCGCCGCCGCATGACGGTGGCGCGGTGGTCAGAGGCCACCCAGCAGCAGCGGCCGCGCCGACGCCCGGGTCAGCCCCGACGGGGCGCGGTGAAGCCGACGGCCTGGTAGACCTGCGACAGGACCGGGCCGGCGACCGCCCGGGCCTTCTCCGCGCCGTCCGCGAGGATCCGCTCGAGCTCGGCGCGGTCGGACATGTATTCGTCGAACCGCCCGCGCAGCGGCGTCACGAACGCCTCGAGTGCGTCGGCCGTGTCGGTCTTCAGCGCGCCGTAGCCGGCTCCGGCGGCCTGGTAGTCGGCGACGATGTCGGCGATCGCGCGCCCGGTGAAGGCGGACTGGATGGCCAGCAGGTTGGACACGCCGGGCTTCATCTCGCGGTCGTACCGGATGTTCCCGTCGGAGTCGGTGACCGCGCTGCGGATGCGCTTGGCGGAGACCTTGGGGTCGTCGAGCAGGTTGACGATGCCCTTGGGGTTCTCGCCGGACTTGCTCATCTTGGCGGTGGGGTCCTGCAGGTCGTAGATCTTGGCCGCCCCCTCGAGGATCTTGCCCTCCGGCACCACGAACGTCTTCTTGTAGCGGGAGTTGAACCGCATCGCCAGGTCGCGGGTGAGCTCGAGGTGCTGGCGCTGGTCCTCCCCCACCGGCACGAGGTGCGGGCGATAGAGCAGGATGTCGGCGGCCATGAGCACCGGGTAGGTGAACAGGCCGACGGTGGTGCCGTCGGTGCCCTGCTTGGCGGCCTTGTCCTTGAACTGCGTCATCCGGGCGGCCTCGCCGTAGCCGGTGATGCAGCCCAGCACCCAGGCGAGCTCGGCGTGCTCGGGGACGTGCGACTGCACGAACAGCACCGAACGGGCGGGGTCCACGCCCAGCGCGAGCAGCTGCGCGCAACCGCGGAAGACCCGCTCGCGCAGCTCCTTCGGGTCCTGCTTGACGGTGATCGCGTGCAGGTCCGGGATGAAGTAGTAGGCGTCGTAGTCGTCCTGCAGCTCGACCCACTGCCGCACGGCGCCCAGGTAGTTGCCGAGGTGGTACGAGTCGGCGGTGGGCTGGATGCCGGACAGGACACGCTGACGCTTCGCGGGAGCTGCGGAGGAGGACGGCTCAGACATGGCCATCATCATCCCACGCGGCCCCGATCAGCCTCCCGCGGGCGGTGCCATCTCCGGCGGGAATCCGCCGGTGGCGATCGGACCCCAGTCGTCGATCGTCACGCGGATGAGGCACTTGCCCTGGCGCACCATCGCGGCGCGGTACTCGTCCCAGTCGTCGTGCTCGCCGGCCACGCTGCGGAAGTAGTCGACCAGCGGCTCGACCGCCTCGGGCAGGTCGATGATCTCCCCGCGGCCGTCGAGGTGGACGTACGGGCCGTTGAAGTCGTCGGAGAGCACGCAGACACTCACCGCGGGGTCGCGGCGGATGTTGGCCACCTTCGCCCGCTGCGGGTAGGTCGCCACGGTGAGCCGCCCCTCGGCGTCGACGCCGCACGTCACCGGCGAGGACTGCAGGCCCCCCGACGACTTGCGGGTGATGAGGATCGCGCGGTGCCGGGGGCGCAGGAACTCCTCGAGTCCCGCTCGATCAGGGTGCTCAGCGGTCGCGTACTTCGGCATGGTGCCGAGGCTACGGGGTCGCCCGACGCGCGGCACCCGCGATCGCGGGCCTGCCCGGTACGGACGCCCTCGTCGTCGTCGTCATACTCGTCGCCCCGGGCGCCGTCACTCGTAGACGACGGTCACCGGCGCGTGGTCGGACCACCGCATGTCGTACGCCTCGGCGCGGTCCACCCAGTCCTTCACCGCGCGGTCCACGAGGGCGTCGGACACCACCTGGTAGTCGATGCGCCAGCCCGCGTCATTGTCGAAGGCCTTGCCGCGCTGGCTCCACCACGAGTACGGGCCCACCTCGTCGGGGCGGCGGTGCCGCACGATGTCCGTCCAGCCGCTGCCGTCGGCGAACACGTCGGTCATCCACTCCCGCTCGTGCGGCAGGAAGCCCGAGCTCTTGTGGTTGCCCTTGTGGTTCTTAAGGTCCTCTTCGCGATGGGCGATGTTCCAGTCGCCGCAGATGATCATCTCGTGCCCCTCGCGGCTCTTCAGCTCGGCGGCGCGCTCGGCGAGGAACTCCCGGAACGTCTTGAGGAACCGGTCCTTCTCGTCCTGCTTGGGCGTGTTGGCCGAGCCCGAGGGCAGGTACAGGCTGGCCACGGTGACGGTCTCCCCGTCGACCGCGCCGGGGTAGACGGCCTCGATGTAGCGGCCGGACTCGGCGAACTCCGGATCGCCGTAGCCCACGCACACGTCCGACGGCTCCTGGCGCGACAGCAACGCCACGCCGGCACGGCCCTTCATCGACGACGCCGAGCCGATGAGGTGCCACCCCGCGTCGAGCGCGGGGGCGAGCGCCTTGCGGGTCTGGTCCTCGTCCGCGCGCACCTCCTGGAGGGCGACGACGTCCGCCCCGCTGCTCTCCAACCAGGGCAGGAACCCGAGGTTGGTCTCCGAACGCTGCTTGACGGCGGCGCGGATCCCGTTGACGTTGACAGTGCTGACCGTGAGACTCACGGCCGCCATCGTAGCCACCCCCTCCAACACGGCCGGGCCGGGATCAGGCCGCCTCCGACCGCCGGACCCAACCCGGGGCACCGGTGCAGCGGCAGTGTCGGACGTCGTGCCACTGGAAACCGGGGCTAAGCGCCCCCGACGACCAACCGGAGCCCACTCGCGTGACGATCGCCCTCATCCGGCTCCGTGCCCGGAGTGGAGGGAGCACCAGGTCGAGCCACGGCAAGGAGTTGGCCGAAGGTGAGGGTGTTTATGTCGTCAGGCGAGAGTCCGGTCTCGGCTGCGAGATCCTCCACGATCGACCGCCCCAGGATCTCCCTGGCGGCGTCGAACACCTTGGATCGGGGCCACGGCATCGACGAGCCCGGTTCCGCACGTCGGAAGCCCCTCGCCGAGAGATCGCGGAACATCTTGGTGATCGAGGAATCCCCCACCACCCCGGCCCGCCGAAGGCCCGAGACGTACGCCATCGCGGACACACCCCATCTGAGCTTCCCGGCGATGAGCGGGTCCAGTCCCACCTCTGGCAGTCCCTCGCTCTGCAGCGTGAGCGTCGGGAGGAGAAGCTCGGACGCGAACGCATCGGCCTCTTTTTCGCACTCGGCCGTGGGATATGGCTCATGTGCGTGGAGAACGAGATGGCCGAGTTCGTGGGCGAGGTCGAATCGCGATCGCTCCGGGGTTTTCAGGCGGGAGAGGAAGACGTATGGACGGCCGTCACGCCACAGGCTGAAGGCATCGACGTCGGCGGACCGTCCCTGCAGGCCCATCACTCGCACCCCGTGCGCCTCCGCGAGCTGCACCAGATTCGGCAGGGGTCCCGGACCCAACGTCCATGCCGACCGCAGCACTCGTGCGGCCTCTTCCGGATCGCCCACCTCGGACAACACCGGCACATCAACCCGGGGCAATGTCAGGCGCCTCGCGAGCGCGCTGTAGAACTCGATTCCGACGAGCCCGTCCCCCGCTGCCGCAGCTCGCGTCGACGACGACGCCGACCGACGCGATCGAAAGTAAATCAAATCCGGCTCAAGCACGTCCGGCTCGTCCAGCTCGAGAAAGGCCCGCGATACCCCTGTCGCTGCCGAAAGGGCGCCCAATCGCCCCACCGGAACGCCCGTGGCCTCCCATGTCCGAACCGTCGACCCCGCGACTCCCACCACGTCCGCCAGTTCTCGCCGGGTCAGACCGGCGCGTACCCGGGCGAGGGCCAGCCTGGATCCATCAGCCTTCTCCTGCGGCGTGGATCTCGAAGTCGACGTCGTCGAACGCGGAGACATCGGTCGCCCTCACTTCCATGGCCGAGAACTGCATGGGGGTATCGATGATTGCACGGTCGCCCCACCGGGTCACCTTGCCACCCTCGATATCCAGCGGGAGCGACACCTCAGCAACGCTCGCCTGCGTCCCGATGTCGTGCCGGTACAGAAGCATCCACGTCTGACACGCACCCGCTCCGTCTCGGTTCGACTCCACGTCTATGTCCAGAGCCAGTTGGATCTGCTGATGCCGCCCGGGATCGTTCGATCGGACGTGTTCTTCCACAGCACGCCCCTTCGGGTTGGACGTCGACGGAATCGCCTCGGGGTCACCGGTACCCGAGTCGCCGCTCGCCACGATGAGGCGCACACGCCCGTCCGGCGACACGATCGTGGGCAGATTCTGCTTGTCCGCCAGCTTCCAGCCGTCGGTCGCCAGGTGGCGCCGGATCGACGCGACCGTCCCTGCCCAAGCGTAGAAACCCGGAGCGATCTTCGGCGCCGCGGGATCGAGGGCGAGCCCTTCGGCGAGACCGTCTCGAACCGCCTCGACTACAGCTCGCTCCGAGATTCCCAGACGTCCGAGGATCTCCTTCGACGCCGGACGCCCGGGCGTGGCTTGCGCTGCATTCCCCATGGTCAGCCTCTCGGTGTGGTGACGAAAGCCGGTTGTCCCGGCCGCGTGCCCGCACCTTCTCAGACGGCTACGACATTTCAGGGCGCCGCGGTTTCTCCCTCGCGCACCGACCGCACGGCCACGACGAGGATCGCCAGCCCGAGCGCCGCCAGCGCGGCACCGGCGAGGGCGGGCGAGGTGTAACCCCACCCGAACGCGATCACGACCCCGCCGAGCCAGGCGCCGAGCGCGTTGGCGGCATTGAGTGCCGAGTGGTTGAGCGCGGCGGCCAGCGTCTGCCCGCGGCCGGCGTGCCGCATGAGCCGCGACTGCAGCCCGGGCACGAGCGCCGAGCCCGTGGTCCCCACGAGGAACAGACCGATCACCGCGGTCACGGGGTGATGCGCGGCGAGCGCGAACCCCGCCAGCACGAGCGTCATCACGGCGGCGATGCCGACGAGGCCCCGGTCGAGATCGCGGTCGGCGATGATGCCGCCCACCACGTTGCCCGCGACCATGCCGAGCCCGTACATCGCCAGCACAGCGGGCATCCAGGCGCGATCGATGCCGGCGACGTCGACCATCGTCCACTGGATGTAGGTGTAGATCGCGAACATGCCGCCGAAACCCACCGCGCCCACCGCGAGGGTGGCGAGGATCTGTGGCCGCGCCAGGGCGGCCAGCTCCTCGCGGGCGCGCACGACCACCGTGCCGGCCGGTTCGGGGACGACGACGAGGATGGCCGCCACGGTCAGTGCGCCGATCACCCCGACCGCGAGGAAGGCCGACTGCCACCCGACCGACTCCCCGAGCCAGGTCGCGGCCGGGACACCGATCACGTTCGCGACCGACAGGCCCAGCAACACCTGGGAGACCGCGCGCGCCTGCCTGCCCGGTCCCGCGAGGGACGCCGCGACCAGCGAGGCGACACCGAAGTACGCGCCGTGCGGGATGCCCGCGACGAAGCGGGCGACCACCAGCAGTTCCGCGGTCGGCGCGAAGGCCGCCGCCACGTTGCCGACGGTGAACAGGGCCATGAGCACCAGCAACAGGGTGCGACGGCGCCACCGCGACGTCCACACGGTGAGCAGCGGCGCACCCACCACCACGCCGAGCGCGTAGGCGGTGATGACGTTGCCGGCCTGTGGCTCGGTGAGGCCGAACCCGTCCGCGATCGAGCGCAGCAGACCCATCGCGGCGAACTCGGTGACGCCGATGCCGAACCCGCCCAGCGCGAGCGCGAGGATCGCCGCCGCCACCCGCCGGGCGGTGGGCGCGGGCCCCGCGGTGGCGGACGCGGACGCCGCGGTGGCGGAGACGGTGGGGGCGGCGGCCGGCTCGGCGGCGGGGTCGGGGCGCGTGGTCACCGGAGCAGGCTACGCCGCCCGAACAGGTGGTCCCGCCGCGCAACCCTCTCAGGGGGCGGTACGCATGAGGCGCCGTCCGCCGTAGACCACGAGGAACGAGGTGACATACATGACGATGCTGTAGACGGCGGCGGCGAGACCGACCTCTTCGTCACCGATGACCGTGAAGGCGATGAGCATCGTCAGGGTCGTGTTCTTGATGCCGAACTCCACCGCGACGGCGATCTGCTCGGCGCGGCCCAGTCGGCATACCCACGCGAGGAGCCCGCCCAGGAGGATGAACGCGATGTTGAGGACGATCACCGCCGGGCCCACGGTCGCGACCAGGTCGACGATCCGGTCCCGCTCGCCCAGGACGATGCCCACGATCAGCGCCACCAGCACGATAAGCCCCACCACCCCGACGAACCGCTCGATGCGAGCGGCCAGCGACGGCGCCTTCGCCCGCAGCACCATGCCGATCATCACAGGGATGAGGATGACGCCCAGCAGCAACCCGAAGGTCTGACCGAGCGGGACGTTGACCTCCGAGTCCGCCGCGCCCGGGATGAACCGGACGCCGAGGTCGAACCACAGGGTCAGTGTGAGGATGACGGCGACGGACGTGATGGCGGTGAGGATGACCGAGAGGGCGACGTTCCCGCGGGCCAGGTAAGTGATGAGGTTGGACGTGGCACCGCCGGGTGTCGCCGCCACCAGCACCACCCCGAGTGCGAGCATCGGCGTGAGGTCGAAGAGAAGGGCGACCCCGACGCCCAGCAGCGGCACCAGGACGAGCTGGCCGACCAGGCCGACGATCGTGGCCCGCGGCGATCGGGCCTGGACCGCGAAGTCCTCCCGCGTGAGACTGAGACCGATCCCGACCATGATGATGGCCAGGGCGATCGGCAGACCGACGTCGATCAGGGGGCTCTGGTCCACGGGACCTCGTGGGCCACTGGGCAGGAGCGGCCGCACTGTGATGTGGACCACTGTCCGGTTGACCGTAGCCCATCCCGCCACGGACGGCGTGCCCGTGCGCCGATTCGGCCCGACTCAGGAGCCGGCGCGGGTGCGCCTGAGGTTCTCGTCGAGCGCGGCGAGGAAGTCCTCTGTGTTGAGGTACTCCTGGTCGTCCCCGACGAGCAGGGCGAGATCCTTGGTCATCTGACCGCCCTCGACGGTGTTGATGACGACGTCCTCGAGCTGGTGGGCGAACTCGATCACCTCGGGGGTGTTGTCGAGCTTGCCGCGGTGCTCGAGGCCGCGGGTCCACGCGAAGATCGAGGCGATCGGATTGGTGGAGGTCGGCTCGCCCTGCTGATGCCGGCGGAAGTGGCGGGTCACGGTGCCGTGGGCGGCCTCGGCCTCGCAGGTCTTCCCGTCCGGGGTGAGCAGGACCGAGGTCATCAGGCCGAGTGAGCCGAAGCCCTGTGCCACGGTGTCGGACTGCACGTCGCCGTCGTAGTTCTTACACGCCCACACGTAACCGCCCTCCCACTTCAGCGAGGAGGCCACCATGTCGTCGATGAGGCGGTGCTCGTAGGTCAGGCCCGCCTTCTCGAACTCGTCCTTGAACTCGCGGTCGAAGACGTCCTGGAAGATGTCCTTGAAGGCGCCGTCGTAGGCCTTGAGGATCGTGTTCTTGGTGGACAGGTACACCGGGTAGCCGCGGTCCAGGCCGTAGTTGAACGAGGCGCGCGCGAAGTCCTCGATGGACTTGTTGAAGTTGTACATACCCATCACCACGCCGCCCTCCTCGGGCAGGTCCACCACCTCGTGCTCGATCGGCTCGGACCCGTCGGCCGGCGTGAAGGTGATGGTGACCTTGCCCGCCCCCGGGGCCTTGAAGTCGGTGGCGCGGTACTGGTCCCCGAAGGCGTGACGGCCGACGATGATCGGTTTGGTCCAGCCCGGCACGAGACGGGGGACGTTGGAGATGATGATCGGGGCGCGGAAGATGGTCCCGCCGAGGATGTTGCGGATCGTGCCGTTCGGCGAGCGGTACATGCGCTTGAGCCCGAACTCCTCCACGCGGGCCTCGTCGGGCGTGATGGTCGCGCACTTGACGCCGACGCCGTGCTTCTTGATCGCGTTGGCCGCGTCGACGGTGATCTGGTCGTCGGTGGCGTCCCGGCTCTCGATCCCGAGGTCGTAGTACTCGAGGTTCACGTCCAGGTAGGGGTGGATCAGCTCGTCCTTGATGAACTTCCAGATGATGCGCGTCATCTCGTCGCCATCGAGTTCGACGACCGTCCCCTCGACCTTGATCTTCGACATCGGTCCCTCTTTCCCCGCCCGGACCTCGTGAGACCGGCGCTGTCGGTGAACATCGTGACGTGCATCTCATGTTACTGATCCGGGCCCGCGGGGTCGGCTGAAGCGAGGTCGCCCCTCGTTGCAGCCGCGGAGCGGCTTAGGCTAGCCTGACCCCAGGTCATGAGTTCCAGCGCGAAGCCCCGGCTCGCTGGACGGCAACCCTCCACCGCGGTGGGGTGCCCCGGGAGACGACCTGGCCACCACCCGACCGGGTGACAGGCAAGCGCGGGTCCGCTGTCTCGAGAAGCGGCCGGACCCTTCTGAGGAAAGGAGGGGCTCCGCCCCTATGACCTACGACAACAGCAACCCCGACTGGGCGTTCGAGACCCGTCAGATCCACGCCGGACAGCCCGTCGACTCCGACACCGGCGCCCGGAACCTGCCGATCTACCAGACCACCTCGTACGTCTTCGCCGACGCCAAGCAGGCGGCTGATCGGTTCGCCCTCGCGGAGATGGGCCCCATCTACACCCGTATCACCAACCCGACGGTGGCGGCGGTCGAGGACCGCATCGCCTCGCTCGAGGGCGGCGTCGCGGGTCTGCTGTTCGCCTCCGGTCAGGCGGCCGAGACCGCCGCCATCCAGGCCATCGCCCAGTCCGGTGGACACGTGGTGTCCTCGCCGCGCCTCTACGGCGGCACGGACACCCTGCTGCGGCACACCCTGCCCAAGTACGGCATCGAGACCACGTTCGTCGAGAACCCCGACGACCCCGCCTCGTGGCAGGCGGCGGTGCGCCCCAACACCAAGCTGTTCTTCGCGGAGTCCATCTCCAACCCGCTCAACGACATCCTCGACATCCCGTCGATCGCCGAGGTCGCACATAACAACCAGGTGCCGCTGGTCATCGACAACACCGTGGCGACCCCCTACCTGATCCGCCCCCTCGAGCTGGGCGCCGACGTCGTGGTGGCCTCGGCGACCAAGTACCTCGGTGGACACGGCTCCTCCCTGGGCGGCGTCCTGGTGGACGGCGGCAAGTTCGACTGGCGCGTGCAGCGCGACGGTGAGGACGTCTTCCCGTCCTTCACGACCCCCGACCCGGCCTACCACGGCCTCGTCTACGCCGACCTCGGCGCGCCCGCTCTCGCGCTCAAGGCCCGCGTCACCCTCCTGCGGGACACCGGTGCGGCCGCGTCCCCGTTCAACGCGTGGACCCTCGCGCAGGGCATCGACACCCTGAGCCTGCGCATCGAGCGCCACGTGTCCAACGCGCAGCGCATCGCCGAGTGGCTGGAGGCCCGCGAGGACGTCGCCAATGTGCAGTACGCGGGTCTGGCGTCCTCGCCGTACAACGAGCTGCAGAAGAGGATCTCCCCCAAGGGCGCCGGCGCGATCGTGACGTTCGACATCGCCGTCCCCGACGGCGCGTCGGACGAGGACGTCAAGCAGCGGGCGTGGACGTTCATCGACGCCCTCAAGCTGCACTCGTGCCTGGTGAACATCGGAGACGTGCGGTCGCTCGTGTCCCACCCCGCCACGACCACCCACTCGCAGGGCACCCCCGAGGCCAACGCGATCGCGGGCGTCACGTGGGCGACCATCCGCCTCTCGGTGGGCATCGAGTCCGTCGACGACCTGATCGCCGACCTCGAGCTCGGTTTCGCCGCGATCTCCTGACCCGATCCCATGGTCAGCTCTACCGATCCGCTCGCGCTGTTGCCCCCGGGCGACGGCACCCTCGGCCACGTCGCCATCGGCGACATCACCCTGGTCACGGGTGTCGTCCTCCCGGGGGTGACGCTCGCCGTCCAGCGGTGGGGGCGGATCGCGGAGGACCGGTCGAACGTCGTGCTGGTCGAGCACGCGCTCACGGGTGACTCGCACGTCGTGGGGCCGGTCGACTCCCTGCATCCCACCCCGGGCTGGTGGAACGGGCTCGTGGGGCCCGGTCTGCCACTGGACACCGACCGCTACTGCGTGCTGTCGGTCAACGTCCTGGGCGGCTGCCGGGGCTCAACCGGTCCCAGTTCGCTGCATCCCGACGGCCACTACTGGGGAGCCCGGTTCCCTGCCGTCTCGGTGCGCGACATGGTCGAATCCGAGCGTGTTCTGGCCGATCTCCTGGGCATCGAGCGCTGGGCCGCCGTGATCGGCGGGTCCATGGGCGGCGCCCGCACCCTCGAGTGGATGGTCTCCCACCCGGACCGCGTCCGCGCGGCGTGCGTCCTGGCGGTCGGAGCCCGGGCGTCGGCGGACCAGATCGGCATCCAGACCGCGCAGATCATGGCCGTCACCTCGGACCCGCACTGGCAACAGGGCGGATACCACGGCACCGGCCGCACCCCTGTGACCGGGCTGGGCATCGCCCGCCGCATCGCCCACCTGTCCTACCGGGGTGAAGTGGAACTGGACGAACGGTTCGCCAACCGTCCGCAGCCGGGCGAGGATCCCCGCGGCGAGGACCTGTCCATGTCGGGCCGGTTCGCGGTGCAGTCGTACCTCGATCATCAGGCCGGCAAGCTCGTCTCCCGCTTCGACGCCTGCACCTACGTCCTTCTCACCGACGCCCTGAACCGCCACGATGTGGGCCTCGGCCGCGGCGGCGTCGAGGAGGCCCTGCGGTCGTGCCCGGTGCCGTGCGTCATCGGCGGCGTCACCACCGACCGGCTCTATCCGCTGCGTCAGCAGGAGGAGCTCGCCGCTCTCCTCCCCGGGGCGGACCCACTGGTCGTCATCGACAGTCCCGCCGGGCACGACGGGTTCCTCACCGAGGCGGACGTGGTCGGCCCGATGCTCGAACGCACCCTGGAACTCGCCGAGCAGGGGACCGCCGAGAAGACGCGGGGGCACGCGTGACGGGCCCGGACCGCAACGATCACCCGCATCACGACGCCGAGCGGGACCAGACTCCCCGCCCCGCCGTCATGGGTCTCGCGGGCCTGTCGGCGGGATTCGGCATCATCGGCGTCGCGATCGGCTTCGCCACCTTTCTGGGGGTCACCGCCACGGCCGGCGGTGGCGGCGACACGACGGGTTTCGGCCCGCTGCTGGCCAGCGCGGCCGGATCGTTCGTCGTGGGCATCCTGCTCGTCGTGGGTGCGGTGCTGCTGTGGCGCGCCCACCGGGCCGCCCGCGTGGTGATCGGGGTGGGAGTGGCCCTGCTCGCGCTGAGCTCGCTGTCCCGGATGGTCGTGGACAGCATCACGTTCATCTCGGTGGTCGGGACGGTGCTGTCGCTGCTCGCGCTCTTCGCGATGGGATACCTCCTCGTCTCGGACGACGTCCGCGATCACTTGCGCGAGGGCGTCCCCCTCCGGCTTCGCTGACCGGACCCTCCCCGCCCACGCGCTCGGTGCCGTCGAGTCGCAACACCACCCACGCGCTCTGTGCCGTCGAGTCGCAACGCCGCCCATCGGCTCACGCGCCACCTAAGGGGTCCCCTAGGAGCATGGGTCAGTAATGGCTCGAAGCGCGCCGAGAGTACGGCGGAGTGCGTGAGAGCGTTGCGCTCGGGCCGGCGTCACTGGCGGCCAGGTATTCGGTTTGCGAAGCCGCGGTGATGGCGTTCAGTCCGCGGGTCAGCCTGTAGGTCGCCCGGGCCTGCCAGTTCAGGCGATCTGGAGGCCGCCGAGCCCGGTGGCGCCGATATGACCGTGGAGCTTTCGCAGGTTGTGGCAGGCAGCGAGCAGTAGCCATTCACCGCGGGCGGCGTCCAGACCGCGAATCAGGAGTTGCTTGCCGTTCTGCAGGGTGCTCATCTGTCCGAAGACCGGTTCGACGATCGCTTTGCGCTGGGCGTAGACCGCTCGGCCTTTCTTCGTGGCGAGCTTGCGGGCCATGCGCTGCTTGTCCGTGGCGCTGGCCGGGATCGGTCCCCGGGGGGCGATCGGCGCCGGTTCCCCGCTGCGCTGTCGTCCGGTGGCGATGAAGAACTCGGTGCCCTGCTCGCCGGTGACCTCGGCGGAGGCGGCGAGGTTCGCGGCTGAGCAGTACCCGGCATCGGCGAGCATCTGCTTCGGGGCCTGCCCCGTGTTGCTGATGGCCTGCTCGGTCATGGGGATGAGGTTGCCGACGTCGGCGGCACAGTCGTTGACCTCGGCCGCCACGATGATCTGATGGGCGGCATCGACCACGGCCTGGCCGTTGTAGCACTGAGCGAACGACCCGTCCCCGGTGAGCATGATCTTCGACTCCGGGTCGGTGAAGTTGCGCTGGGCCTTCGGCCTGGGCGTGGCGCGCTCGGCGGCCTCAGCGGCCTTCTGCGCGACGGTGTCTTCGTCTTCGCCCTTACCGCGGGCCTTAGCCTCAGCCTTCTCCGCCGCATCGGCGGCGGCGTCGGCTTCCAGAGCAGCTTTGGCCTGGCGCAGCTTGACCAGGCGAGACTCTCGGCGGGCCAGCTCATCGGGCAGCTCGTCCCCGCGCCGGTTCTTGCCGAACTTGGCGTCCTCGGCCTTGTCGATGGCCTCGGCGGCGGCCAGCAGATCGGAGACCTCCTGGGCCAGTACCTTCTCCTTGTCCGTCAGCCGCGCGTACGACATGGCCTTGCGTTTGGAGGCGTTCGCCCGCAGCTTCGTCCCATCCAGCGCGACCTGTCCAAGCGTGACCATCCCGGCGGCCTGGCACAACGCCAACGCCTGCAAGAACAGGTTGCCCAGCGCGGCCAGGTGCCTCTTGCGAAACCTGGCGATCGCGCGGTAGTCCGGGGCCGCCCCGGCCGCCAACCACCGGAAAGCGACGATGTCGGTGCAGGCCTTCTCGATCCCGCGGGAGGAGCGCACCCCCGTGGTGTAGCCGAAGATCAGCAACCGCACCATCAACCGCGGATCGTACGGCGGGGCCCCGCGCCCCTCCTGGTAGGAGACGTAGATCCGCGATAAATCCAGGTGCTCATCGACCAGATCCGCCACGAACCGTGCCAGATGATCGGCCGGAAGCCAGTCATCCAGCGACGGCGGCAGCAACAACCCCTGGCCCGGGTCGAACGCCCGAAATGTCTTGCCTGCGCCCACCGGCTCGACCTCGCCCTGCCGGTCAGCCCGCTCGACGCGGAACTCCTCGGCGGCGAACAACCCTTCCTCGCCCATGACGACAATTATCCCGCCGAACCCGCCCCATCAGCGGACCTGAACTGGCGTGTTACTGACCCACGCTCCTAGGCGGCGCGCATCCCGATAAGTGACATGCGCTGCAGCGACGTGCCGGCGGGCGCGATCGTCCATCCATGACCCGCGCGCGGCGCGATGTGCGCTGCTCAGCCCGGAATCTCAAGCGCTCGTACTCGTCCATCCGCAGGCCCGGCGTTCTCCACAGGCAGGCCGCGTCAGGCGGTGCTGAACCGATTTCCCGGAGTCCCGGCCCAGATGATCGGGACCGTGAACACACCAGACCACCTGAACTCCCTGCTGGTCACCTCCGATCAGCTTCTCGCCCGCGGAATGTCGAGTCAGAGCATCAGCCGCGCGGTGGGGTCCGGCGACCTGATCCGACTCAGGCCCGGGTTCTACGTCGAAGGGCGAGCGCGTGACCTCGGAAGGCGCGAGCGCCACTTCTTGTCGATTCTTGCCGCGGACGCCGCACTCGACGCGCCGGTCTTCTCCCACTCATCCGCGGCTCTCATCCACGGGCTTCCGGAGTGGGGTCTTCCGCTGCGCAGGGTCGCGGTGTGCGAGGACGGCCCGACGCCGCGCTCCCGCACGACCAGCCTGACGACCTTCCGCACCGCGCCCGGCCTCTCCGATGAAGTGATGACGGTCAACGGATTGCGGGTCACCACCCCGGCACGGACAGTCGCGGACATCGCGATTTCGACACCCAGAGACGCTGCCGTGGCGGTCGCCGACGCGGCGTTGTACGGGGAGATCGTGACCAGGGACGAGCTCGACGAGTCTTTGCGCGCATCCGCTGGCCGTCGCGGGATCAGACGTGCACGACATGCACTGAGCCTCGTCGACGGGAGAAGCGAGAGCGTGGCAGAGAGCCTCAGCCGGCTGACCTTCCACGACTTCGGCCTGCCGGAGCCCGAGCCCCAGGTCGAGATCTACACCCCCGGCGGCGTTCGAGTCGCCCGTGTGGACTTCCTGTGGCGGGAGTACGGCGTGATCGGAGAGTGCGACGGCTTCGGCAAGTACTTCGACGGACTGAGCCCCGGTGAGACCCGGCACCGCTTGGGCATGGAGAAGGACCGCGACGCCGAACTGATGGCCCTCGGTTACCGGGTCCTCCATTGGCGGTGGCGCGATGTGCTCGAGCCTCATGTGCTGGCTGCGCGGATCAAGCGTGTGCTCTTCGCAGCCGCTGCGTGATCGCGAACGCTGCTGCGTGATCGCGGTCGCCCAGCGGGCCGGCCGCAGGGCAGAAACCGCCCGGCGCCCCTCCAGAGCGCGCGCCACCTATCCGACTACGCGCCGCCTGCGGGACCCCATAGGTGGCGCGTAGCCGGATAGGTGGCGTGCGATTCGATAGGTGGCGCTCGACTTGATAGGCGGCGTCGACGTCAGCGGGGCGAGCGAGCGCCTTCCGTTGGGGGCGGCCGAGCGCCTTCCGCAGGGGTGGCCGAGCGCCTTCGGCAGGCGCAGCCGCCGAGCTAGCAGAGCGGCCCGGCCGGGTACAGCACCCCGCCGTGCACGACCGGGAGAATCAGCCGGTACCGAGCGAGTCGACGGACGTGGCCAGCCACAGGATGACGGCCCCGATCCCGACGTAGAACGCGACGTCGAACCCCTTGCCGCGAACCCCGAGCAGTCGCGCGCGCTCGTCCGGGACCACGGCACGGAGGGTCGCCGCCGCCAGGGCGACCAGCCCCAGCAGGAACGCGCCCCTCCGCCAGCGCTCGAGGACGACGAAGCCCAGCGCCACCACGACCCCGGCCAGCACGAGCGCGAGCGGCCACTGCGCACGCACCTGCGCCCACGTCAGGCGCGCGGGGCGCGTCCGGCGGGGCCGGGCGTCGGTGGCCCGGTGCCGGGCGCGGTCGGGAGCGGGGTGTGTCACGGGAGCCGTCAGGTGTCGGCGTCGAGCCGCTCGCAGCGCTCGACCACGTTGCTCAGCAGGAACGCGCGGGTGAGCGGGCCGACGCCGCCCGGGTTGGGCGAGATCGCCCCGGCGACCTCCCACACGTCCGGGTGCACGTCACCGGCCAGCTTGCCGTCGAGGCGGGAGACCCCCACGTCCAGCACCGCGGCGCCGGGTTTGACCATGTCCGGGGTGAGCATGTGAGCCACGCCCGCGGCGGCGACGATGACGTCAGCGCGCCGGGTCTCCGCCGCCAGGTCGCGCGTGCCGGTGTGACACAGGGTCACGGTGGAGTTCTCGCTGCGGCGCGTGAGCATGAGACCGATCGGGCGACCGACGGTGACGCCGCGGCCGACCACCACGACGTGTGCGCCGTCGAGCTCCACCCCGAACCGGCGCAGCAGGTGGATGCACCCGTTGGGGGTGCACGGCAGCGGGGCGGGCTCGCCCAGCACGAGCTTGCCGAGGTTGACGGGGTGGAGTCCGTCGGCGTCCTTGGCCGGGTCGATGCGCTCGAGGATCGCGTTCTCGTCGAGATGCCCGGGCAGCGGCAGCTGCACGATGTACCCGGTGCACGCGGGATCATCGTTGAGCTCGTCGATCACGGCCTCGAGTTCGGCCTGGCTGGTGTCGGCGGGCAGATCGCGTCGGATGGAGGCGATGCCGACCTGCTCACAGTCACGGTGCTTCATCTTGACGTAGGAGTGGCTGCCGGGGTCGTCCCCCACCAGAACCGTGCCGAGCCCCGGGGTGATCCCCTTCTCCCGCAGCGCGGACACGCGCCGGGTGAGGTCGGCGACGATCTCGTCGCGGGTGAGCTTGCCGTCCAGCTTGATCGCGGTCACGCGCACCAGTATCCCACTCCCGGGCGCGGCCGTCGTCGGGGCGCTGCGAGAATGGCCCCCATGACCGGTGTGGGTGTGCGCGTGCTGTTCGACCGTCCGTGTATCCCACCCAACACCGGCAACGCGATCCGCATGGCGGCCGGCGCCGGGTGCGAGCTGCACCTGGCGGGCCCGCTGGGCTTCGACCTGTCGGAGCCGCACCTGCGGCGGGCCGGGCTGGACTATCACGACCTCGCGCACGTCGAGGTCCACGAGGACCTCGAGTCGGCGTACTCCCGGCTCCTGCCGGCGCGGGTGTGGGCGTTCTCCGCCCGGGCCGACCTCGCGCTGCCGCAAGTGCGGTTCGCCCCCGGTGACGTCCTGCTCTTCGGCCCCGAACCCACCGGCCTGGCCGAGGACGTCCTCGCCGATCCGCGCGTGACGGCGCGGGTGCGGATCCCGATGCTGCCCGGGCGGAGGTCGATGAACCTGTCCAACGCCGCCGCGGTGGCGGTCTACGAGGCGTGGCGCCAGCAGGACTACCAGGGCGGTATGGATTTTCCCGCCGATTGATTTAAAGTTTCGGTATGCCGAAACTCAGAGGCGCTGTCACCCGTAGCGCCGCCCCCCGTCGAGCAGCCGCCGCAGCGCGCGCCACAGCGCTCACCACTGCGCTCGCGCTGTTGTCCGGGTGCGCGGTCGGCGCCACCGGCCCGGCGGACGTCGACGACCGCCAGAGGTCCGACGCGTCAGGGGGCCGGGTGGTGGTGGCCACGACGTTCACGATCCTGGCCGACATGGTCGGGCGCGTCGGCGGCGACCGCGTGGTGGTCGAGTCGGTCACCACGCCGGGCGCCGACGTACATCAGTACGAGCCGACCGTCGAGGACCTCAAGCGGGTCGAAGGCGCGGACCTCGTGGTGAGCAACGGGCTGGGGATGGACGACTGGCTCCTGCGGTTCATCGACGGGACCGACGCCGCCCACCTCGTCACCACGGACGGAATCGAGCCCCTGCCCATCCGTGCGGGCAACTACACCGGCCGGCCCAATCCCCACGCGTGGATGTCGCCGGTCGAGGGCGCACGCTACGTCCGCGCGATCGCCGGCGCCCTCGCCGACCTCGATCCGGACGGTGCGACGGAGTACCGCGCCCGCGCCGAGGGCTACGTCGCCGACCTGCAGGCGATGGCGGTCCGCGCCCGCGAGGCGGTGGCGTCGGTGCCCGAGGACCGTCGCGTGCTCGTCACCTGCGAGGGCGCCTTCTCCTACCTGGCCCGCGACCTCGGGCTGGAAGAGCTGTACCTGTGGCCGGTCAACAGCGAGAACCAGGGCCTGCCCCGGCAGGTCACCGCGTTGATCGACCGGATCCGCGAGCGGGAGATCCCCGCCGTGTTCTGCGAGTCGACGGTCTCCGACGCCGCCATGGAGCAGGTCGCCGCCGAGACCGGCAGCCGCCTGGCGGGCCTGCTGTACGTCGACTCGCTCTCCGGCCCCACCGGGCCCGTGCCCACCTATCTCGACCTCCTCGACCACGACCTCGAGACGATCACCCGGGAGCTGACCTCATGACCGATCGGCCACTGCCCTTCTCCCCGGACGCCGGCCCTGCCGCCGTCGTCGTCTCCGATCTCACCGTCGACCGGGGACAGGTCCGGGCCCTCGACGCGGTGTCGCTGTCCGCGCCG
Organism: Dietzia maris; assembly: GCF_036287335.1. Classification (NCBI taxonomy): domain Bacteria; kingdom Bacillati; phylum Actinomycetota; class Actinomycetes; order Mycobacteriales; family Dietziaceae; genus Dietzia; species Dietzia maris. The sequence goes on along the minus strand of NZ_CP143053.1, from coordinate 980,234 downwards.
AGGGGCGAGATCACCGTCCTGCTCGGCCCCAACGGCTCCGGTAAGTCGACCCTCCTGCAGGCACTGCTCGGCCTGGTCACCCCCACGGCGGGCTCCGTCCGCCTCCTCGGCACGTCCGTCCGCGGCGCGCTGCGCAGCGGACGAGTCGCGGCGGTGCCGCAGGCCGACGGCATCGACGAGCATTTCCCCGTCACGGCAGCCGAGGTCGTCATGCAGGGCCGTCGGCACTTCACCGGGCCGTGGCGTCGGCCGTCGGGACGGGACCGCGCCGCCGTGGCGGACGCCCTCGAGAGGGTGGGCCTGTCCGGGCTCGCGGCGCGTCGCATCGGCGAGCTCTCGGGCGGCCAGCGTCGCCGGGTCATGTTGGCGCGCTGCCTGGCCCAGGAAGCCGACCTGCTCCTGCTCGACGAGCCGTTCAACGGGATGGACGCCGGCAGCGAGGAGGTCTACATCGACGTCCTGCGCGAGCTCACCGCCGGCGGCCGCACCGCGCTGGTCTCCACCCACCACCTGGGCACGGTCGAGCGGCTAGCCGATTCGGTGGCCCTGCTCAACGGCCGCCTGGTCGCCCACGGCCCGGTCGCCGAGACCACGACGCCGCATGTCCTGTCGACCCTGCTCGGGGCCCGCCTCCCCGGGGCCGCCGACTCCGCCCGGGGCGCCGCCGCGTCCCCTGTCACCGATCGGGCCGTCTCGTGATCGAACTGCTCACCGAACCGATGTCGTACGAGTTCATGCGCCGCGCGCTGCTCGTGGTGACGGCCTCCGGGGTCGCCGGCGCACTGCTGAGCTGCTGGCTGGTCCACATGGGGTGGTCGCTCATGGGCGACGCCGTGTCGCACGCGGTCCTGCCGGGAGTGGTGATCGCGGCGCTGACCGGCATCCCGTTCGCGGTCGGCGCCCTCGTCGCCGCCCTCGTCGCCGTGTGGCTGATCGGCGCGGTCCGCGAGAGCGGGACGGTGCGGCCGGACGCCGCGATGGGCATCGTGTTCACGGCCCTGTTCTCGTTCGGTCTCGTGCTGATCGCCCGGTTCCCCACCCAGCAGGACCTGCACTCGATCCTGTTCGGTTCCGTGCTCGGCGTCCGCGACTCCGACCTCGTGCAGGTGCTCGTCGTGGCCGCCTTCACGGTGATCGTGCTGCTGACGTTCCGGCGCGACCTGATCCTGCTGGCGTTCGACCGGCTCCACGCCCACACCCTGGGGCTGCGCACCCGGGCGCTCACCGCCCTGCTGCTGGCGACGCTGGCCACCGCGACGGTCGCCGGGGTGCAGTCCGTGGGGGTGATCCTGGTCGTGGCGACGCTCATCATCCCGGGCGCGACCGCCCAGTTGGTCGCGGACACGATGCGGGGGACGATGATCCTCGCCGTCGTCGTCGCCCTGATCGGCGGTGTCACCGGCCTGTACCTCGGCTACTACGCCGACCTCCCGCCCGGTCCGGTCGTGGTCCTCACCCAGGCGGTCATCTTCGCGGTGGCGCAGCTGCTCGCGCCCCGGCGCGGGGTGATCCCGCGGGCGGTGGCGGGCGCCCGCGGTCGACGATCGGGGATGATGGCCACATGACCGTCGACCCGCCGAGAGCCCTCGCCGACCTCACCCCGACGATCCAGGCCTACCTCATGGCCGTGCACGCTCTCGGCGCCGGCGACGACCCGGTGACCTCGAGCGCGCTGGCGGAGCGTCTCGGCGCGTCACCGTCCTCCGTGAGCGAGGGCGTCCGCAAGCTGGTCACGATGGGCCTGGCCGAGCACCGGCCGTACGCGCCGGTGGTGCTCACGGAGGCGGGTCGGTCGTTCGCGGTGGCGATGGTGCGGCGGCACCGGATCATCGAGACCTTCCTCTCCCGGTGCCTGGAGTACCCGTGGGACGAGGTGCACGCCGAGGCCGACGCGCTGGAGCACGTGGTCTCGGACCGGTTCGTCGACGCCCTCGACGTGTTCCTCGACCACCCGCGCCGCGATCCCCACGGCGATCCCATCCCCACCCGCGACGGCCACCTCGACCCGCTCGGCGACACCCCGCTGGATCGCGTCGAAGAGGGCTCTACGGGTGTGGTGACGCGGGTCTCCGACCGTGACAACGCCGTCCTGCGCCACCTCGCCGAGATCGGCCTGCGCCCCGATTCCCCCGTGGAGGTGGTCTCCCGGCAGGTCGAGTTGGGGATCATCTCGGTGTCGCTGGCGGGCCGGGTCGTGCAGGTGGGCACGCCGGTGGCCGCGGCGGTGCGGGTCCGCGTCGACGACTGACGTCGGGCGCACCGGGCGGCGGGGGGACGACGACGACGAGGTCCGCGTCCGCCCCGCTCCCCCGCGGTCGCTCAGGCGGCGTGGGGGACGGTGGCCGGAGGTCGGGTGCTGGTGGGGGCGGCGGTGGCCGGGCGATCAGGTCGGGCCGCCCGCGCGGCGGGCCGTCGCAGACCGAGCGCGAGGAGCGTGGCCAGGGCGATCGCCCCGTCGATCGCGGCCGCGGCGGGCGCGCCGGTCACGTCGTGGCGGAGCAGGAGCACGGCGGTCATGGTCATGGACGCCTTGTGGAAGATCACGACCAGCCACAGCACGGCCGCTCCGGGCGGGGTCGCGCCGAGGTAGGCGGACAGGGCCGCGAAGACGAGCAGCCCGTAGGCGCGCCAGTAGCCGGTGAGTTGGTATTCGGGTGTGATGCTGGGCGCCTCGAGGCCGGCGGCGACGCCCAGGCCGAGCGCCACCGCCGCGGTCGTCAGCAGCAGGGACCGGTAGAGCAGCAGGCAGAGTCGGTCGGTGGCCATGAGGGGGATGCTCGTCGTCCGGGCGCGACCGTGCATCGGGGAGATCCCCCGGGATCGGGCCTGATTCCGTTCCGAAGCGGCCGCTACAGCATCGTGCCGGGGTTGAGAATCCCCTGCGGGTCGAGCGCGTTCTTGATGCGTCGGGTCAGGTCCATGACGTCGTCGCCCAGCTGCGCGGGCAGCCAGGGTGCCTTGAGTCGTCCGACGCCGTGCTCGCCCGTGATCGTGCCGCCCATCCCGATCGCGAGGTCCATCACCTCGCCGAACGCCAGACGGGCCCGCTCGGCGCGGTCCGGGTCGTCGTCGGTGAGGACGATGATGGGGTGGGTGTTGCCGTCCCCGGCGTGGGCGACGAGGGCGATCGGGACGTCCCGACGCGCGGAGATCTCCTCGATTCCCGCGACGAGCCGGGGCAGCGAGGGCAGCGGCACGCCGACGTCCTCGAGGAGCAGGGTCCCGACCTTGCCCAGGCTCGTGAACGCGGCCCGGCGCGCCATGGTGAACTGTTCGCCCTCGTCGGGGTCGTCGGTGGCGAAGACCTCGGTGGCGCCGTGGGTGCGGAAGGCCTCGGCCATGAACTCGGTCTCGGCCGCGCGGTCGGGTCCGGTCAGGTCGGACTGGGCGAGCAGCATGGCGCCGGCGTCGGTGTCGAGACCCATCCGCAGGTCCGCCTCGACGGCGCGGATGCTGACGGTGTCCATGAACTCGAGCATCGCGGGGCGGATCCGCCGGGTGATGGCCAGGACCGCCTCGCTGCACGCCACGACGTCGGGGAAGATCCCCACCACCGTCGACCGCGGTGGTTGGGCGGGGATGAGCCGCAGGATGGTCTCGGTGACGATCCCCAGGGTCCCCTCGCTGCCGACGAACAGCTTCGTCAGGCTGAGTCCGGCGGTGTCCTTGAGCCGCGGTCCGCCGAGTCGGACGGCGGTGCCGTCGGCCAGGACGACAGTCATCCCGAGGACGTAGTCGGTGGTGACGCCGTACTTCACGCAGCACAGTCCGCCGGCGTTGGTCGCGATGTTGCCGCCGATCGAGCAGATCTCGTAGGAGGACGGGTCCGGCGGGTACCAGAGGCCGTGCTCGGCGACGGCCTGCTTGACCTCGGCGTTGTACAGCCCCGGCTGGACGGTGGCGGTGCGGGTGACGGGGTCGACGTGGAGGTCGCGCATGAGTTCCGTGGACAGGACTATCCCGCCGTCCACGGCGGTGGCGCCGCCGGACAACCCGGATCCCGCGCCGCGCGGGACGACCGGCACGGAGTGGGTGCTCGCCCAGCGCATGACCTCCTGGACGTCCTCGGTGGTGCGTGCGCGCACCACGGCGAGGGGCATACCGGGGTCGGGGGCCTTGGCCCAGTCCTGCCGGTAGCTCTGCAGGACGTCGGGGTCGGTGATGAGGTGTGAGTGGTCGAGACGGGTGCGGAGGTCGTCGAGTGCCGCGGCGGGATGACGGTCGGCGGAGGGGACGCTCATGACCCGAAGGTACGGCCTCGCCCAGCCTGCCGCCGCGGTATCCGTGCATGGTCCGCGCCCTCCCCCCGGTTCTTCGCGCGGGGTCGGCCGGGGGCATAGTGTCCTGGTGACCGAGACCCCCGGAGCAGGACGAGGACCTGCGGCGCCCGCTGTTCCCGGCCCGGGGCCTGCGTGGTTCGGCGCGGTGATGGGAACCGGTGGCCTGGCCACGCTCCTGCAGATCCACTCGGTGCGGGTGCCCGGCTTCTCCCCGGCAGCGGTGGTCATGCTCGTCGCGGGTTGGGTGCTCTTGGTCGGGCTGGGCGCGGGGTTCGCCAGGTCGGTGGCGCGCGATCCGGACATGTGGACGGCCTCTGTGCGTGACGCGGCGATGCTCCCGCTGTGGGGCATGGTCTCGATGGGACTGCTCGCGGTGGGGTCGTCGACGTTCATCGTGGTGGAGGCCCACGCGCCGATGCTGTCGTGGATCGCCTTCGGTGTGGACGTGGCGTTGTGGGCCGCGGGCACGGTGCTCGGCCTGGCCACGGCGGTGGGGTTCGCGGTGTGGCTGTTCGCCACGCGACCCGACCATCCGCTCCCCACGTGGGCGTTGCCGATGGTGCCGCCCATGGTCTCGGCGACGGCGGGTGGCGTGATCGCCAGGCAGTTCGAGTCGGATGCCGCCAGGGTCCTGTTGTCGGCGGCGTGCGTGTTCTGCTTCGTGCTGGCCCTGGCGCTGGGGGGCGCGGTGATCGTGATGGCGTACCACCATGCGTGGTTCCGCACGCCGGTGCCGGTGGTGCTGTCGACCTCGACGTGGATTCCGCTGGGGATCGTGGGACAGTCCACGGCGGCGGCCCAGGTGCTCTCGGGTCCGGCACTGGCGGGTGTGGCCCGGGTGTACGGGGCCACCGTGCTGGTCGCCGGTGCGGGACTTGGCGCGTTCGCGGTTCTGACGACGGTGCGGGGGTTCCTGGCCCGGATGCCGTTCACCCCGGGGTGGTGGGCGATGACCTATCCGTTGTCGACCTGCGGCCTGGGCGCTCATTACCTCGGATGGCATGCGGCGAGCCTGCTGACGGTGGCGGTGCTCATCGCCATCTGGGTGGTGTGCGCGGTCGCCAGCGTCCGCGCGATCGCCTCGGCGCGGGCCGCCTGACGCCGTCCGTCGGCGTGGCCTCTCTGGCTCCGCCCCTCGACGTCTCTGACGCCGCCCCTCGACGTGGCGCCTCTGACGCCGTCCCGGGGTGTCACCGGAAGTCCCTGCTGCGGCCGATGGCCATGCCCAGGTGGAGCCGTTCGATCTTGTCCGCCACCACGCTGACCGCGCCCGAGCGGTTCTCCACCGTGCCGCGGACGATGAGCGCCGGGGCCGAGGAGACGATCGGCCGGTAGCGCGCCCACAGCCCGACCGAGCAGACGATATTGGTCATACCGGTCTCGTCCTCGAGGCTGAGGAAGGTCACGCCCTCCGCGGTGGCGGGCCGCTGTCGGTGGGTGACCGCCCCGGCGACCCGGATGCGGCTGCCGTCGGGGACGTGCGCGAGCCCGGCGGTGGTGCACACCCCCTGGGAGTCGAGCCACGGCCGGGCGTGGACGGTCGGGTACTCCTCCGGGCTGATGCCGGTGGCGGCGAGGTCCGCGGAGGTCAGTTCGAGGAGACTCATCCCGGGGAGTGCGGGGGCGTCGACCTGACTGAGCCCGGGCAGCATGCCGGGCTTCTCACGGGCCGCGGTGGCCGCCGACCACAGGGCCGCGCGGCGTCCACCCGTGCCGAGCGAGTCGAGCGCACCGGCGGTGGCCAGTGCCTCCATCTGCCGGACGGACAGTCCGGTGCGCCCGGCGAGGTCGGCCGCGGAGGTGTAGGGGCCGTGACTGTCGCGCTCGTCGGCGATCGCGGTGGCCAGATCCTCCCCGATCGCCCTCACGGACTCCAGGCCGAGGCGCACCTCGGTTCCGTCGTTCTCGCATGTGGCGCCGCCGAGCGAGCGGTTGACGCACGGCCGGTGCACGGTGACGCCGTGTCTGCGGGCGTCGGCCACCAGCGACTGGGGTGAGTAGAAGCCCATGGGCTGGCTGCGCAGCAGGGCGGCGCAGAAGATCGCCGGGTGGTGACACTTGAACCACGCGGAGTAGTAGACGATCGCGGCGAAGGACTGGGAGTGGCTCTCGGGGAAGCCGTAGTTGGCGAAGGCGCACATCTTCTCCCAGATCCGCTCCCCCACCTCCGGGCCGGTGTACGGGGTCCCCGGCGGACTGGTGCCGATACCGTGCAGTTCGCGCATGCCCGCGAAGAACCGCTCCTTCAGCCGCGCCATCCGTTCCGGGGACCGCTTGGCCCCCATCGCCCGGCGCAGCTGGTCGGCCTCCGCGCCGGTGAAGCCGGCGATCACCGTGGCGATCTGCATGAGCTGCTCCTGGAACAGCGGGATCCCCAACGTCCGTCCCAGTACCTCTTCCAGGGCGGGATGATCGAATTCCACTTTCTCCCGCCCGTTGCGTCGGCGGATGTAGGGGTGGACGGAACCGCCCTGGATGGGGCCCGGGCGGATGAGGGCGACTTCCACCACGAGGTCGTAGAACGTCCGCGGTCGCAGCCGGGGCAGGGTGGCCATCTGGGCACGCGACTCCACCTGGAACACGCCCACGGAGTCGCCGCGGCACAGCATCTCGTAGACCTGTGGGTCCGCGAGATCGAGCTTGGCCAGGTCCACGTCGAGGTCCTTGTGTTCGGCCGCCAGGTCGATGGCGTGGTGGAGTGCGGTGAGCATGCCCAGACCTAGCATGTCGAACTTGACCAGTCCGACCGCCGCGCAGTCGTCCTTGTCCCACTGCAGCACCGTCCGGCCCGGCATCCGCGCCCATTCGACGGGCACCACGTCGGCCACCGGGCGGTCACAGATCACCATGCCGCCGGAGTGGATGCCCAGGTGTCGGGGCAGGCCGACGAGCTGTCGTGCCAGCGCGAGCACGTCGGGCGGGACGGTGTGCTCGGTGGCCTCCCGCTCGTGGTTCTTCAGCCCCGACCACCGGTCGACGCTCTTGGACCAGGCGTCCTGCTGTCCCGGGGAGTACCCGAGCGCCCGGGCCACGTCCCGCACCGCCGAGCGTCCTCGGTAGGTGATGACGTTGGCCACCTGGGCGGCGTAGTCCCGGCCGTACCGGGAGTAGACGTACTGGATGGCCTCCTCCCGACGACCGGACTCGATGTCCACGTCGATGTCGGGCGGACCGTCGCGCTCGGGCGCCAGGAACCGCTCGAAGAGGAGGTGGGCGCGCACCGGGTCGACGTTGGTGATGCCCAGGGAGTAGCAGACCGCCGAGTTGGCGGCCGAGCCCCGGCCCTGGCAGAGGATGCCCTCGCGGCGGCAGAACTCGACGATGTCGTGGACCACGAGGAAGTACCCGGGAAAACCCAGCTCGGCGATCACCTTCAGCTCGCGGTCGATCTGCGCGTACGCCTCCGGCATCTCCTCGCGGGTGCCGTAGCGACGGGCGGCGCCGGCGTAGGCGAGCTCGGCGAGAATGGTGTCCTCGGTGTGGCCCTCGGGGACGTCGAACGGCGGCAGCTGCGGAGCGATGAGTTTCAGGTCGAACGCGCACTCCCGCCCCAGCCTGTCGGCCCCGGCGACGGCGTCGGGCCACCGGTCGAACAGGTCGGCCATCTCCTCTCCCGAGCGCAGGTGGGCGCCGCCCGCCGCGGGCAGGTGTGCGGCGTGGGTCTCGAGCGCGTCACGCGCGCCGAGGGCCGCCATGACCGAGGCCAGCCGCGCGTCCTCGGGCCCCGCGCAGTGGGCGGCGGTCGTGGCCACGACGGGCAGTCCCGCCCGGGCCGCGAGTCCGGCCAGCGCGTCGCACCGCTCGGTGTCCTCGGGCACCCCGTGGCAGGTGAGTTCCACGACCACCCTGTCCCGCCCGAACAGCTCGACCAACTGGTCCAGGGTCGTACCGGCCGCCTCGGTGTCGAAATCGGGGGCTCCGGTGCCGCCGCGTTCCAGCGCGCGACGGACGCGGCCGCGTCGGCACCCGGTGAGCACGTACCAGTGGCCCCCGGCCGCCTCCGCGAGCTCCGTGATCTCGTACCGCGGCTCGCCCTTGGCCCCGCCTCGCAGGTGGGCGCGGGCGATCGCGCGGGACAGCCGGCGGTACCCCTCCTGCCCCCTGGCGAGAACGAGCAGGTGCTCGCCACCCGGCAGGGACAGCTCCGCCCCGAACACCGTAGCCAGGCCCAGCTCGGAGGCGGCCTCGGCGAAACGCACCACCCCGTACAGGCCGTCGTGGTCGGTGATCGCGAGGGCCGTGAGCCCCAGGTCGGCCGCGGCCTCCGCCATCGCCTCGGGCGAGGACGCACCGTCGAGGAAGCTGAACGCCGTGTGTGCGTGCAGCTCCGCGTACGGCACGCGTCCCTGGACGCGCGGTCGCTGCGGGGGCGTGTAGTCACCCCGCGTGCGCGACCATGCGGGGGCGTCGCTGCCGTCGCCGGGATGGGGGTTCTCCGGCCCGCGCGGGTTCGGCCGCCCGGACAGCACCCGTTCGAGCTCTCCCCAGCTCCTGGGCCCGTGGTACCAGTTCACCGGGGCTCACCCGCCCGGTGCCGGTGGGTGCGGTCAGAGCCGGGTGAGGGACTCCACGACCCATGCGGAGGCCTTGCCCGGTGGCTTGCGGCAGCTCTGCGCGCGGGGCGGGAGCGGGCGTGTACCGGTCTCGACGCGCCAGGCGCGGCCGTCAGTGTGCTGGACGACGGCCACGTGCGGGTCGTCCGGGTCGATGTCGACGACGAGGTCGTCGATCCCCGCCTCCACTCCGGAGTCGCGGACGGCGACCTCCGCGACCTGCCCGGCCGGCGGCCACGTGCTGCGCCCCCGCAGGTGCTCGGTGACGACCCGGCCGTCCAGTTCGGCCTCGACGATGCGGACCGCGAGATCGGTCTCCGCGGGCCCGTAGGTGTACCCGGTCCCGGGCAGCAGCAGGACCGGGGCGAAGCGGTGTCCGCCGGTGTGGGAGCACTCCCACACCGCGGAGTCCTGATCGAGCGAGGACAGACGGTCCCCGAGACGGGACTCGAGTCCGGCCACGACCGGTCGGCCCCGGACGGCGCAGCACTGATCGCGCTTGGCGTGGGTACAGACGAGGACCACGGGCCCCTCGACCTCACGGGTGCCGTCCACGTGTCCGCCGGGTGAGAGATCGAGGTCGAGCATGTCTGCGGGGCGGTCGACGCGGCCGACCCTGATGTTCCGCCGACCGGGCCGCGTGTCACAGAGATAGAAGCGGTGCCGGTCGATGCGTTGGCCCTCGCGGCCGGGTCGCCTGATGAACAGCATGCGGGACCCGCAGTCGGATACGTGCTTCTTGAGGCGCTCGGAGAGCTCGTCGCCCAGCGCCTCTCCGTCGAAGATGTCGCGACCCCATCGCGCGGGGACCTCGAGCAACACCCACGACTCCTCGTGGGCAGCGGTGCCGGCCGGTGGTTCGTCGGCCGACTGGAGCGAACACCAGGCGGGGACTGGGGCGGGATCGATGACTGACACGCCCCCATGGTGCCCCACCGTGCGAAGTGGTGTAACTGTAGCCACCTTGTGGGACAAAAGTGATGAGAGGGATTTAGGGTGGGGCCATGCGTACCCGACACCGCCGCTTCGCCGCGGCCGCCGCACTGACCACCGCCGTGTCCCTGGCAGTGGCGGGGTGCGGGACCGACACCTCGACCGACGCCCCCGCCACGAGCCAGACGACCACCGCCGGCTCCTCGCCGGCCGCCCTGGCGCAGAACCTGTCCCCGGAGGAGACCGAGGCCGCCGACCCCACGGCCGGTCCGGCGGACTCCGCCCCCAAGAGCGAGACCCCGGATGCCGCCGCAGGGCGCGCCGAGCTGGTCGTGTCCGAGATCCGGATGGGCGACTACCAGGGTGAGGACCGCGTGGTCTTCGAGCTCGACGGTCGCGGCGTCCCGAGCTACTCCGTGGACTACGTGGACGCCCCCGCCCAGCAGGGCAGCGGTTTTCCCGTGGAGGTACCGGGCGACTCGTTTCTCCAGGTGATGATCGGAGGCCAGATCCTGCCGACCGAGACCGACATGGAGGAGGTCCCGGTGGGCACCGTGACGGGTGACGACGCCACCGGGGTGGCCGGCGTGGCGTTCGCGGGACAGTTCGAGGGACAGGCGCAGGCGGTGATCGGCCTCGAGGGCACCGATCGCGCCTTCTCCGCCTTCCTCCTGCAGAACCCGACCCGTCTGGTGGTGGACGTCGAGCGCTGATCGCGACCCGGGGCCGGGCACGGCCGACCGGGGCGTGAGCGACCGGATCATCATTCGTAGACCCCCTCGACCGTCCAGTTCTCCGACCCGTCCCCGAGTACGCCGCAGAGCAGCAACGCGGCCGCACGCTCGGGGACGACCTGCATGCGGGCCCGGGGCCGGCGGGGTTCCCCGTCGGGCGTGGGCTCCCACCAGGCCTCGTCGATCGGCCACGGCCGCGACCACCCGAGCAACGCGCAGCGGCGACCGCCCACCTCGATGACGGCGGGTCGCGCGCTGAGCAGACCGCGTGGGTTCACCCCGACGGCCGCCCCCTCCGCGCTGCGCAGCACGACTCCCCCGGCGAGCGGGACCCGCGCCGCGACGGCGGCCCCCGGGTCACCGTTCTCGCGGATCTCGAGCCGGTAGCCCGGTCCGGGCCACACCACCGACGGCGAGGGCGCGGGCAGCGCACCCGGCCACGGGCCGCGGGCCACGGGGTCGGCCGGGGCGTCCCCGTACGGCAGACAGCGCACCCGGTCGGCAGGACCGCGGCCACCCACCTCCACCGGCACCCGGACGGCCTCGGGTCCGAGCAGTCCCTGGACGCGAACGAGCGCGCGGTGGACGCGGGCCTCCGCGAGCCCGGCCTCTCCCCACAGCCCCTCCTGGACGCGGCCGGCGGGGACGACCTCCACCGGTTCCAGGACGAGGGCGGTGACCGCGCCCCCGACCCCGCCGGCGATCGCGGTGCCGGTGAGCCAGCCCTCGAGTTGCCAGCGCAGCCGGTCGGCGGTGCCCTCCGGGGTGAGCGGCGACGAGCACCGCCACACCCGGTTGACCTCCGTGCCCCCCTCGACCCGGGCCGTGATGGACAGCCGCAGACACGAGACCCCGGCCGCGGCGAGCACGGCGTGTAGTTCCCCCGCCAGCCGCCGGCCGAGGAACGCCGCCTCGTCGACCCGCTCCAGGGGCGGATCGCACCGGTGCTCGACCGCCGAGCCCGTGGGCACCGCGGTCACCGACGGCGGGCGCCACGGGACCGCGCGGGCGATCCGGTGCGCCACCGACCCGGCCTCACCGAAACGGGTGGCCACGTCCCGCGGCGGGAGGGCCGCGAAATCGCCCAGCGTCCGCACGCCGAGGCGGTGCAGGAGGCCGACCAGCTCCGACAGCATCTCGGGATCCCCCAGCGCGGGTTCCACCACGAGCGCCTCCACGGGCAGACCCGCCAGGTAGTCGGCGTCCCCACCCGGCTCCAACAGCGCCGAGCCACGGGCGCCGAGCACGGCCGTGGGCAGTTCGTCGGCGAGTCCCACCTGGCACTCCACCCCCGCCGCGGCCACCGCGTCGACCACACGGGTGACGACCTGCTCGACCCCGCCGTGGAAACGCAGCGCCCCGGCCGCGGAGAACACGAACAGGCCGGGCCTCAGCACCTCGATCCCCGGGACGACGGCGTCGAGCGCCTGCACCACGGGCTCGAACCACACGGCGTCCCGCGCCGGGTCCGCGGCGACCACCACGAGCTCCGGACAGCGGAACTGGGCCTCGCGCCGACGCAACCCACGACGCACCCCCACCGCACGGGCGACGGCGTTGCACGCCAGCACCCCGCGGGGTCCGATCACCGCCAACGGCAGGTGGAGACCGTGCCCCTCGGCCCGGGCCGCCGCGACCGCCGGCCAGTCCGGGCACCACACCGCCATGACCCGGGCGCTCATCCCGCCGCCACCCATTCCGCGGTCCGGGCGGGCGCGGCCCGTCCGGAGCAGCGCACCACGGTGGAGACCGAGGCCAGCCGGCCCGTGCCCGCCCCCAGACCGCCGTAGCGGCAGTGCCGCCCCGCCAGCGTCAGCTCCGCGCCGGGCCAACCCGGGCCCACCAGGAGCACCGCGCCCGCGGCCCGCACCCGGCCGGCGAGCACCCGCGCCCGCGACGGGGCGACGGCCGCGACCGCCGGGCCGAGCAGGACCAGGTCCAGCCCGTCGAGCAGGACAGACACGACCGCCGCCGGATCCGGGCCGGGATCGGGCACGAGCGCCAGACAGTCCAACCGACCGCCCTGTTCCGCCACGGCCGCCACCCCGAGCTCGGGCCATCCCACGACCGCGCACCGGGCACCGGACGCCGTGGCCGCGGCCAACAGGCCGACCCGTAGGGTGGCGCTGCCGGAGACCGCCGTGACACGGCCCGCGGGCAACACCCCGCCCGGCACCAGATGCGCCACGGACTCCGGCACGGCCACGCCGGACACGGCCGCGGCGGGCGCCGCGGTCGGGCCGGCGACGGGAGCGGAGGCGGCGACGCCGGTGGGTGCGGACGCCACGGGGGCGGGACCCGCGACGACGGGCGCGACGTCTCCGGGGCCCTCCGGATGCGCGGCGGCCGCGGGCGGGGTCGTCGAGCGCGGCGGCACGGCGGGAGCCGACGGGCGCGGGACCGAGGGCGCGGTCGACCGCGCGGCCGCGGGCGGACCCCCGCCCGGCATCGCGGCCAGGCGGCGCCGCAGTTCCGCGACCCGGTCCGCCGTGTCGAGGTCGGCCAGATCGGCAACAGCAGCAGCGTCCACTACCATCATCAGAACCTCCCGTCACGCGCGACACGCCGTCGAGCACGTAATCGAACTATTTTTCGACCACGGGAACAGTGAACACCACGGGTACGACACCGCGCAAGAACACCTGTTCGAGACGGGTTCTCCTCGTCGTCGTCACCCGGTTGTCCACCGCGACTACGCCCGCCGTGTCGTACCGGGGGCCTACCCTCGGTGACCATGAAGGCCTCCATCGGGAACCGCATCGTGCTCATCGGCGCCGGCGACGTCGGCATCGCCTACGCCTACGCGCTGGTCAACCAGGGTCTGGCCGACCATCTGGCCATCATCGACATCGACCGCGACAAACTCGTGGGCGAGGTCATGGACCTCAACCACGGCGTCGTGTGGGCGCCCTCCCCCACCCTCGTCACCGAGGGCACCCACGACGACTGCACCGACGCCACGATGGTGGTGATCTGCGCCGGGGCCGCCCAGAAGCCCGGCGAGACCCGCCTCGACCTGGTGGGCAAGAACATGACGCTGTTCGAGAGGATCGTCGGCGACGTCATGGCGACCGGCTTCGACGGCATCCTGCTGGTGGCCACCAATCCCGTCGACATCCTCGCCCAGGCCACCTGGCGCTACTCCGGGCTGCCGTCGGCGCAGGTGATCGGGTCCGGGACGATCCTCGACTCCGCACGGTTCCGGTTCATGCTGGGCGAGTACTACGGCGTCGCCCCGATGAGCGTGCACGCCTCGATCATCGGCGAACACGGCGACACCGAACTGCCGGTGCTCTCCTCCGCCAACGTCTCCGGGGTGCCGCTACGCCGCGACCTGGACGGCGACCCCGCCAAGCGGGAACGGCTCGCACAGATCTTCACCGAGACGCGGGACGCCGCCTACCGGATCATCGACTCGAAGGGCTCCACCAGCTACGGCATCGGCATGGGCCTGGCCCGCATCACCCGCGCCGTGCTGCGCAACGAACAGGTCTCCCTACCCGTGTCCACCCTGCTGCGCGGCGAGTACGGCGAGGACGGGATCTTCATCGGGGTGCCCGCCGTGATCGGACGGACCGGCGTGCACCGGGTGGTGGAGCTGGAGCTCGACACCACCGAGCGCGAACAGTTCGCCCGCAGCGCGAGCGCGCTGCGGGCGGTGTCCGAACAGTTCGAGATCCTGAGATGAGCTCAGGGAGCCCCGGGGGGATCGCTGGCCGGGAAGGACTCGTCGCCCCACTCGTCGGCGAGGTCGTCCTTCGAATCCGGACGGTTGTCCCTCTCGTCCTTCTCGTCGGACTTGTCGTCGTTGTGGTCAGAGTTCTGCGGGTTGGACATGCAACAATCTCCTCCCGCCGTACCGGGCGTACGGCGAGACTCACGTTACCGGACGCCCCGTCCGGCACGACCGCACAGCACCGCCCGGCACCGGATGCCGGGCGACGAGGGCCGGAGGCTCGCCATGCACACCACCAACTACACCGACACGCTCATCCTGCCCGCCCCCGACACCCGGGCCGAGACGGCGACCGTCCCACCGTCCGGGAAGGGCACGGTCGCCGAACTGCAGTACGAGCGGCTCGCGGACACGGACTACACGTGGACGAGCGACGACCTGCTGTTCGACGTGCACTGCGCGCGCAAGGGGATCCCGGAGAGCGACCGCGCCGCCGAACGCGAGCGATTCTTCGGCAAGGGCCAGCCCTGCCTGCGCACCTCTCCCCTGGCCAAGACCTACGGATGGGCCCTGCACTTCGACGCCGACGGACGGATCGCGCTGCTGCCCATGGATTCGCCCCGCGTGGTCGAGCTCGAGGCCGACCCGACCGTCACGGTCAGGCGCGCCATGAAGACTTCCCGCTAGCGACCCGGCTCGACGTCTAGTGGGCCGGTGCGACGCCTAGTAACCCGGTCGACGGCTAGTAGCCCGGTTCGGCGTCGGGTAGCGAACCCAGCCACGCGAGCGCCGGGCCGACGATGACGTCCGCGAACTGCTCGTACCCGCCGGGGCCGGGGTGGGCCCCGTCACCGACGGCGACCTCGCGCATCCACGCTCCGCCCGCCAGCAACACGTCGAAAGTCGGCACGAACGGCACGCGGGCCTCGTCACACACCGCGGCCATCGCCTCGGCGCGGGCGGCAATCCGCTCGTTGACCTCGTCCCACACGACCGGTGGCGGACCCACCACGAGGAACCGCCCGCGGGGAGCCCGATCGATCATCCCGCGCAGCGCCGCGACCGTGCCCGCCTCGTCGACGCGCATCTCGCCCTCGACCTCCATGACGTCGTTGACGCCGAACTCCGCGATCACCGCGGTGGTCGGGAACGCCGCCCGCCGACGGTCCACCTCGTCCCAGCGGACCAGGATCATCTCGGACGTGTCCCCGCCGATCCCCGCGACGGTGGCGTGCAGGTTCAGCCCCTCGCGGGCACCCGCCTCGACCAGGTGCGCGGTCCAGCCGCGGCCCGTCTCGTCGCCGTATCCGGCCACGAACGAATCACCGATGAAGCAGACGGGCAGGTCACGCGGTTCGCTCATGCCGTCACCGTATCGGGCCGTCCGGATCGCCGGGGGCGGTCTCGGGCGGGCGGACGGCCGGCGCGGCAGCGGTGTCGGCCGCTCAGTCCAGGTGCCGCGACTGCGCCCAGCGGGTCAGGGCGTGCCGGTTGGACTGCTGCGTCTTGCGCAGGACGTTGGAGGCGTGGGTCTCCACGGTCTTGACCGAGATGAACAGCTCCTCGGCGATCTCCCGATAGGTGTAACCGCGGGCCAGCAGCCGCAGGACCTCCTTCTCGCGCGGGGTGAGAGAGTCGACCTCGGGATCGTGGACGGGTTCGCCGCGTTCCTCGGGGCCGGGCGCGGCGCGGGCGAAGGCGTCCAGCACGAATCCAGCCAGACGCGGGGAGAACACGGCGTCCCCGTCGGCCACCCGGCGGACCGCGTCGGCGAGGTCGTCGCCGGTGATGGTCTTGGTGACGTAACCGCGGGCGCCGGCCCGAATCACGGCGATCACGTCCTCGGCGGCGTCGGAGACGCTCAGCGCGAGGAAGGTCGGCTCCGGGGCGCGGGCGGGATCGGCGACGCCACCCGGGTCCGCGCCCAGCACCGACCGCAGCACGGCCACGCCGCCACCGTCGGGCATGTGCACGTCGAGAAGCACCACGTCGGGGCGCACCCGACCGATGCCGGCGACGGCCTCCCCCACCGACCCGGCCTCGCCGACCACCTCGATCGCCGACTGCCCGGCGAGTTCGGCGCGGACGCCGCTGCGGAACACCGCATGGTCGTCCACGAGGAACACACGACACGGCCCGTCCGTCATTCACCCTCCAGCGGCATCTCGATCCCGATCTCGGTCCCCCGCCCGAGCGTACTGCGCACCCGCACGGTGCCCCCGCGACTCTCCACACGATGTCGGATGGATTGCGCCAGGCCGTGCCGGTCACCGTCCACGGCGTCGGGGTCGAAGCCCCGGCCGCGGTCGCGAACGAACGCGCTGAGGACGCGCCCGTCGTTCTCGACGAACACGTCGGCGGTGTCGACCCCCGCGTGCTTGGCGACGTTGACCAGCGCCTCGCGGACGGCGCCCAGCACGGCGTCCTCGGCATCGCCGACCGGGCCGTCGCCGCCCACCACGACCTGGTCGACCCGCAGACCGTAGACGTCCTCGACGTCGCCGATCATCACCTCGACCGCCCCGGCCACCGTCGCGGCGCCGGAGGACATCCGGGAGCCGGCGCCGAACAGCCCCTGCCGCAGTTCGCGTTCCTGCCGGCGGGCGAGGCGCGCCACCTGCGCGGGGTCGTCGGAGCGCTTCTGGATGAGGGCCAGGGTCTGCAGGACGGAGTCGTGCAGGTGGGAGGCGATGTCGCTGCGTTCGGCCTCGCGGATCCGCGCCGCGCGTTCCTCCTCCAGCGACCGCCACAGGCGCAGGCCCACGGGGACGCTGAGGAGCCCCACGCCGACGAGCGTCGCCACGACCGCCAGGAGGGACGACCGCAGGGCGGCGAGCTCGACCTGGCCGAGCACGACGACCGCGAGACCGACGACGACGAGGGTGGCCCCTGCCGTGACCCTGGCCCAGTCGAAGACGGAGCGTGGAGACCCTCTTCCGCCGCCGTCGTACTGCTGCCAGACCAGCCCGGCACCCAGGGCCACGATCACGACGGGCACGATGACGTGCAGTCCCGTCGCGGTGGTCACCATGAACGACAGCACCGAACCCACGACTCCCAGGACGGCCAGCGCCACGCCGCGCCTTCGCTCGCGGTGGTCCGGCACGGCCGACCCCGAGGACGCGGGGGCCGACGAGGTGGCGGGAGCCGACGGGCCGGGAGACGACTGCGCGGGGGTCGACGACGTGAACGCCCACAACGCCGCGTAGAGCGCCACCCCGGCGCCGGACAGCGTGGCCAGCAGGACCATCACCACCCGAACGTGCGTGACCCGCACGCCCAGGTGCTCGGCCAACCCCGTGCACACCCCGGAGACCACGGACCCGTCAGGGACGCGGGTCAGCCGCGGGTACCAGCGGAAGCCGGCCGGCTGCGCGACGGGCGGACGCGACGGCAACCCCGGGCCGGGTGACTCTGGCCGGTCTGCGGTGGCCGCCGCCGGACCGGGGAGCGCCGGCCGGTCCGCACTGGCCGGCGCCGGGCCGGACGCCGAGCCGGACGCCGGGCCGGACGCCGAGCCGGACACCGGGCCGGTCGTCGCGTTCTCACTCATGTCCGCCATCGTCACAGATCCACCCCGGGGTCGCATCGGGGTGTGACCCCGAGATTCCGGGGGTCCGGATCTCAGGGTCGGTCCCCGATGTGCCGGGCCCGCCGGCCGAGCACGATAGGGGCATGTCCAGCACCAGCACCCACGACGTCCCGTCAGAGCTCCGCTCCCTGTGGCGGACACGGCCCGTCCGGACCCCGGACGACTCACGGATCGCCGGCGTCTGCGGAGGCTTCGGCCGACGCTACGGCGTCGACCCGGTCCTGATCCGCATCGTCTTCGTGATCGCCACGCTCTGGGGCGGGGCCGGGGTGTTCCTCTACGCCCTGCTGTGGCTCCTCCTGCGGGCCGCCGGCGACGAGGTGTCCAGGGGGGAAGCGCTCCTCGGGAAGGGCCGGGCGTCCGGATCCAGGACGACATCGGTGCTCCTCGTCGTCGTCGCCCTCATCAGCGCCCCCACCTTCGGCGGTTCCGGAGGCACCTTCCTCGTGGGTGCCGGGTTCCTCATGGCGGCCGCGATGCTCGCCGGGTGGTACGGCCTGCACCGCCGCACCCCGACCCCACCGGCGGGGTGGGCGGAGGTCTCCTCCGTGCGGCCCGCCCCCGCGCACGACCGCGGCGGCGCGTCGACCCGCCCCGGCCCCTGGCGCGCGCCGGGGGCGGCCCCGGGCCCGGGCGTCGGCGCGGGCGCCCCCTACGGCCCGGCCTCCCACGGCCCGGTCCCCCACGGCCAGCCCGTCTACGGTCCGCCCGTCCCGCCCGCCTGGGACCCGCTCGGCGCGGCGCCCTTCGCGTGGGACCTGCCCGACCCCGCGGACGCGCCCCGTCCCGACCCCGAGCCGGCCACGCCCCGCTCGCGCCTGACCAAGGTCACCCTCGGGCTCGCGCTCATCGCCACGGCCGTCGCGATCGGCCTGTCCACCCTGGGCGGGATCACCTGGCTCGACTCCACGCGGATCGCGGCGATCGCCCTCGCCGTGGTGGCGGGCGGCCTGGTGGTGGGGGCGTTCACCCGACGCGGCCACGGGCTGCTCGTGGTGGCCGGCCCGCTCGTCGGGTTCGTCTTGCTGGCCTCGCTCGTCCAGCCCCACCTGCCCGAGGGCGGCTGGGAGGGCACCGGTGACCTGCGGGTCGACATCACCGAGCCCGCGCAGCTCGACACCCCGGTCGTCCACGAGCTGGGCTCGGTGACCGTCGACCTGCGGGAGATGGACCTCGACCGCGACCGCGACTTCAGCGTCCGCAACGACCTCGGCGGGGTGCGCGTCCTGCTGCCCGAGGACCTCGCCGTGGACCTCAGCTGCCACGCCGACCTCGGCTCCGTCGACTGCCCGGTCCCCACGCCCGGCGAGGTGCCCGGCCCCGTCCTCACGTTGGACGTCGCCACCGAGGCCGGGTCGATCACGGTGACGCGGTGACCGCCCCGGCCGGCGGCGACCGCGACTCCGGCGCGACGCCCGACGCCTACACCGGCGCGAAGCCCGGCGTCGACTCCCGGACCCGACCTAACCCAGACAGGAGCACCGACATGACCAGCCCAGGCCCCACCTCCGACACCGGCTTCCGCCCCGACCAGCCGCTGCACGACCCTCTCCCCTACGGCGCCGGGTTCTCGACCCCCGAGCCGCTCGGGTTCGGCGTCGCCCCCGAGCCCGCCCCGTCTCCGACCCGCGCTGTCGAGGTGACCGAGCGTCGGCGTGGCGGCTCCCCGGTCCTCGCCGTGGCGGGCCTGGCCTCGCTGGGCGTCGCGGTGTGGGCGATCCTCGGGGCACCGGTGATCACCCCGACGCTGCTGCTGGCCGCCGGGCTCGTCCTGGCTGTGCTCGTGGGACTGATGATGGTCCTGCGGCGCTGACCTCGTCGACGGCGTATCCCGCGGCCGCCCCGTGCACCGCGTGCGCCGCACCCGACGCGCCCTGCATCGGCCGCCCTCGCCACCCGGGGGCGGCCGATCGCCGTGGTCGGGTTGCTGCCGTGGTCGGGTTGCCGCCGCGGTCGGGTTGCCGCCGCGGTCGGGTTGTTACGGTCGGCGCATGTCCGCAAGCTCAGACCCGCCCCCGGCCGGAGACGCAGGGTCGACCGCTCCCGCCACTCCTGCCGGTGCCGGCGCGACAGAGCCCGCCACTCCTGCCGGTGCCGGCGAGCCGATCGTCGACCGGGTCTGGGAGCTGCGGCGGCGGGCCGAGAAGCAGAGCACGTGGCAGCGGCCGGCGCTGGGGGTGTTCTTCGCGCTCGTGTTCGCGATGATCGCCAATCCCGACCTGCTGCCGGGCGGATTAGCAACAGCTCTCACTACTCTCGTCGGTGTGACGGCGGTCGCGGTGATCGGGATCGTCCTCTGGGCCCGCCGGGCGAGCTTCCGCGGGCACAGCGGGAGCGCCGAAGTCCCGGCGGCCCCCGGGCACCGCTGGTGGCGAAGCCCCGCCCTCGCCGGACCCGCCATGTACACCCTGATCTTCCTCGGCAGCCTGATCGACCTGTTCGACCACTGGCCGGTCATCTTCGCCACCGCGGTGGTGGTGGGGTGCCTGACCGCGCTCTCGCTGCCCCGCTACGAGACCGCCGACCACATCCACGGCACCCGGCTCGAGAAACCGCCCACGCTGACGGCCGATGCCGCGGCCGCTGTCACGGACGGGCGGCTGTCGCCGGATGTGCTCGAGCTGCTGGTTCTCCAGCATCACACCGCCGAGCGACGCATCCCCTGGTGCGCCGGTGTCCTCGGCACCGATGCCGACGACATCCGCCGCCGCATCAGCCGGGGACGGCGCTGGCTCGAACTGCCGGCAACCGAGGTCCACGCCCCCGCCACCGCGAACTGGGTCCGCCTCACCCCAGCCGGCCGCGAGGCGCTCGGCTACATCTGAGGCTGACTTCGCGGCGGGACGGGCCGACCGTCGCCTGTTGGCTCGGTGGTCTCGCGCCTGCATGAGCGCTCGCGACCTGCCGACAGCCGCTGATCGGCCTGGCGTCTCGCTCCCGCGTCTGCGCACGCGGAAGACAGCCGCACGTGAACATGGCGTCTCGCGCGCTCTTCGGTGTGGGCGAGACGCCATCGCGAGGGGCGGCTGCGAATCGAGCCGGGCAGGCGCGGGAGCGAGACGCCATCGCGAGGAGCGGCTGCCAAACGAGGCGGGCACGCACGGGAGCAAGACGCCATCGCGAGGAGCGGCTGCGAATCGAGCCGGGCAGGCGCGGGAGCGAGACGCCATCGCTAGGAGCGGCTGCGTAGCTCGGTGCGACGAGGCGGTTTCGTGGCTCGGCGCTGTGTGAGAAAGAGCGGCTGCGCTTGAGGCGGGCACGCGCGGAGCCGGGCAGAGCGGGGCTCGGCTCAGCGGGTGGCGCTCACTCCCACTCGATGGTCCCCGGCGGCTTACTGGTCACGTCCAACACGACGCGGTTGACGTCCGGCACCTCGTTGGTGATGCGATTGGAGATCAACGCGAGCGTCTCGTACGGCACCCGCGTCCAGTCGGCCGTCATCGCGTCCTCGGAACTCACCGGACGCAGCACGATCGGGTGACCGTAGGTGCGGCCGTCGCCCTGCACGCCCACCGAACGCACGTCGGCGAGCAGCACGACCGGGCACTGCCACACCGAGGCGTCCAGGCCCGCGGCCGTCATCTCCTCGCGCACGATCGCGTCCGCCGCCCGCAGCGTGGCCAGCCGGTCGCGGTCCACGGCGCCGACGATGCGGATCGCCAGGCCGGGGCCGGGGAACGGGTGGCGGCTGACGATCGTCTCGGGCAGACCGAGTGCCCGGCCCACCGCGCGGACCTCGTCCTTGAACAGCAGCCGCAGCGGCTCCACGAGCGTGAACTCCACGTCGTCCGGCAGGCCGCCCACGTTGTGGTGGCTCTTGATGTTGGCGGTACCCGACCCGCCACCGGACTCCACCACGTCCGGGTACAGCGTGCCCTGGACGAGGAAGTCCACCGACCCGCCGTCCTCGCCCTGGAGCTCGAGCGCCTGCGTGACCGCCCGCTCGAAGGACCGGATGAACTCACGGCCGATGATCTTGCGCTTGGCCTCCGGATCGGTCACCCCGTCGAGGTGCCCCAGGAAGACGTCGGACTCGTCCAGCGTGATGAGGCGGGCGCCCGTGGCGGCCACGAAGTCGTTCTCCACCTGCTCGCGCTCGCCCGCGCGCAGCAGACCGTGGTCGACGAACACACACGTGAGGCGATCACCGATCGCCCGCTGGACCAACGCCGCCGCGACCGCCGAGTCGACACCACCGGACAGTCCGCAGATCGCGCGCCCGTCCCCGATCTGCTCGCGGACCGCCTCGACCAACTGGTCGGCGATATTCGCCGCCGTCCACGTCGGCTCGAGCCCCGCGACCTCGGTGAGGAAGCGGCTCAGCACCTGCTGGCCGTGCGGCGAGTGCAGCACCTCCGGGTGGTACTGCACGCCGGCCATCCGCCGCTCCGGGTTCTCGAACGCCGCCACCGGGGCGCCCGGCGAGGACGCGGTGACCTCGAAGCCGTCCGGGGCGGCGGTGACCGCGTCCCCGTGGCTCATCCACACCGGATGGTGCTCCGGCAGGCCCGCGTGCAGCACGCCACCCGAGACGGACACGTCGGTGCGCCCGTACTCGCGGTTCCCCGTGTGCGCGACCTCGCCGCCCAACGCACCGGCCATCGCCTGGAAGCCGTAGCAGATGCCGAACACCGGCAGCCCCAGCTCGAACACCGCCGGGTCGATCGACGGCGCGTCCTCGGAGTAGACACTGGCCGGCCCGCCCGACAGCACCAGCGCGACCGGGTCCTTCTCGCGGATCTCCTCCACGGACGCGGTGTGCGGGATCACCTCGGAATAGATGCGTGCCTCGCGCACCCGCCGCGCGATGAGCTGCGCGTACTGGGCACCGAAGTCCACGACGAGCACGGGACGGGGCGCCACCGCCTCGGCGGTGATCTGGGAGTCGGTCTGTGCGTTCTCGGCCACGGCGTCGAGTCTAGGCCCCACGGTCCGTGCGCCGAACTCCACCACATCCCCCGCACAGGGGTTAACAATGAACTCCCACCACGGCCCCGGCCCGGCGACGGGCTCACAGAGCGGGAGATCACTCATGGAACGGATGACCGGGTTCGACGCGAGCCTGCTGTACCTCGAGACCGCCCAGCAGCCCCTCGTCGTGGGCGCGGTCCTGTTCATCGACGTGTCCGACCTCGAGGTCGCCTACTCCTTCGGCCGACTCCGCACCGAGCTCGGCCGCCGGATCAAGGAACTCCCCGAGCTGCGGCGCAAGATCTACGACTCCCCGCTCAACCTCGGCCATCCCGCCTGGGTCGAGGAATACGACCTCGACGTCTCCGCCCACGTCCGCCGCGTCGACGTCGACGAACCAGGCGACGAACGTGCCGTGTTCGAGATGTGCGGCACCCTCGGCAGCCGCCCGCTCGACCGCACCCGACCCCTGTGGGAGATGTGGATCCTCGAGGGGCTCGCCGAACCCGACACCGTCGCCGTCTACTTCCGCGCCCACCACGCCGTCCTCGACGGGGCCAACGGCGCCGACATCCTGCTCAAACTCAGCCGGGCCGGACAACCCGACTCACCCCGCGACCTCGACATGGTGCGCGTCGAGGCCGGCAGCGGCAACCCCATCCGGCTCCTCGCCGGCGGTCTGTGGGACTTCGCCGTACGACGCCCGCTGACCCTGGCACGGCTCATCCCCGAGGTCCTGACCCTGCCCCTCGCACTGCACACGCCCCCGTCCACGGAGACACCCGACGAGCCCGCCCCCGACGACGACAGCCCGGAGGACGGGAACGAGGACCTCGTCGTCGTCCCCAGAGCCGCGCCGTTCACCGCACCGCGTACCCGGTTCAACGCCACGATCACCCCGCACCGAGCCGTGTGGGGCACCTCCCTTGACCTCGACGAGATCGCCGAGGTCAAGGACGCCTTCGGCGTCACCGTCAACGACGTCTACCTCACGGCGGTCGGCGGCGGGCTACGCCGCTACCTCCGCGCCCACGACGACCTGCCCGACCCATCGCTCATCGCGGTGGTGCCCGTCTCCACCCGCGACGCCGACGGCGCCCGCGGCCACAACCGCGTCACCGTCCTGTTCGCGTCCCTCGGCACCGACATCGCCGACCCCCTCGACCGACTGCGCGCCATCTCCGCCCGCACCAGCCGGGGCAAGAAGCAGACCAGGAACGGGATGCGGCCCGACCTCATCCAGGACGTCGCCGAACTCGCCCCCGCCAGCACACTGCAACTGCTCATGCGGATCTACGGCGACTTCCACCTCGCAGACCTGCACCCCGTCGTGCACAACCTGGTGGTCTCCAACATCCCCGGCCCCGACGAGGAACTCGACTTCCTCGGCGGACGGGTCACCCGCATGTATCCGCTCGGCCCGCTCATGCACGGCTCCGGGCTGTCCGTCACCGCCATGTCCGTCGACGGGCAGCTCGACGTGGGCATCAACGCCTGCGAGCACCTCGTCCCCGACCCCGACCTGGTGGCCACCGGGATCCGCGAGGCGATGGACCACCTGCTCGAGCTCACCCGCGAGCAGGCGCCCCGCCGCTAGAGACCTCGACGATCGGCAGCCGCAGCGCACCCGGCGCGTCCTCGGGCACCACCGGGCGCACCGGCTTCACCGGGGACAGGCGGCGGTAGGACTCCCCCTGCGCCGGCCGGGGGTCCGCCTCGCCCTTGTTGGGCCACAGCGACATCGCCCGCTCCGCCTGGGCGGTGATGCTCAGTGCGGGGTTGACGCCGAGGTTCGCCGAGATCGCGGAACCGTCCACGATGTGCATCGTCGGGTAGTTCCACACCCGGTGGTACGGGTCCACGACGCCCGTCTCCGGCGAGTCCGAGATCACGCAGCCGCCGAGGAAGTGCGCGGTGAGCGGGATGTTGGCGATCTCGCCCCACGTACCCCCGGCCAGCCCGCCGATCTCCTCGGCGATCTTGCGGGTCGCCTCGTTGCCGGCCGGGATCCACGTCGGGTTGGGCTCGCCGTGCCCCTGCTTGCTGGTGACGTAGCGGAACGGCCCGACACGCTTGACGTACGTCTGCAGCGAGTTGTCCAGGTTCTGCATGACCAGCGCGATCACCGACCGCTGGCTCCAGCGGCGCAGGTTGAACAGCTGGAGGAAGACCTTCGGGTCGCGCCGGACCTCGTTGAGGAGGACGCGCCACCGCGGGAGCGGGCCGTCACCGTCCGTGAGGAGGGTCTGCAGGATGGCGATGGCGTTGGAGCCCTTGCCGTAGCGGACCGGTTCGATGTGGGTGTCCGAGCGGGGATGGAACGACGACGTGATGGCCACGCCCTCGGAGAAGTCCTGCTCCGGCTTGTAGTTCGGACGCATCGCCCCGAGGATGGCCTCCGAGTTCGTTCGGGTCAGCCTGCCGAGGGCGTCCGAGAGCCGGGGCAACGAGCCCGAGTCCTTGGCGTAGTGGAGCAGGTGCTGGGTCCCCCAGGTGCCGGCGGCCACGACGACCTGCTGGGCGGTCGTGGTCGTGGTGCGCTTGCCGAGCCGGGTCCACGCACCGGTCCGCTCGAGCGTGACCTCCCACGTCCCGTCGGCGCGCTCGCGGAGGTCGCTGACCGTCGTGCGGTCCAGGATCCGGGCACCCGCGCGCTCGGCCAGGGCGAGGTAGTTCTTCATGAGCGTGTTCTTGGCGTTGTGACGGCACCCCGTCATGCACTCACCGCACTCGATGCACGCGTTGCGGTCCGGCCCGACCCCACCGAAGTACGGATCCGGCACCCTCTCGCCGGGCTTGCCCTGGCCCCCGGTCTTCTCGCCGAAGAACACGCCGACCGGGGTGTAGACGAAGGTGTCCTCCGCGCCCATGTCGCGGGCGACCTTCTTCATGACCTCGTCCGAGTGGGTGTGCGTGGGGTTGGTGACCACGCCGAGCATGCGGCGGCCCTGGTCGTAGAACGGCGTGAGCTCGTCCTCCCAGTCCGTGATGTGGCCCCACTGACGGTCCTTGAAGAACTGGCCGGTCGGCTTGTAGAGCGTGTTGGCGTAGTTGAGCGAGCCGCCCCCCACGCCCGCGCCGGCGAGGATCATCACATCGCGCATCATGTGGACCCGCTGGATACCGAACAGCTTGAGCTTGGGCGCCCACACGTACTTGTGGAGACGCCACGACGTCTTGGGCAGGTCGGCGTCCTCGAAGCGACGACCGGCCTCGACCACCGTGACGCGGTAGCCCTTCTCCGTCAGCCGCAGGGCCGTCACGCTGCCGCCGAAGCCTGATCCGATCACGAGGACATCGGTGTCCGTCGCCGCGGAGGGGGCGTGGGACGGGGTCGACTGCGTGTGTGCCGTCATGATGCAACTCCCGGGAGTGGTCGATGTTGTGGGTCACAGTACCTGAGCACGGCTAACTTACCCGACAGTAGCCCGCGGTTTGTCCAGAGGGCGGACACGGGCGTTGCGCGGCTGACAGGGGCACCCGCCGGAACGGCCGCGCACCCGGGCCCTGGCGGGCTTCCGGGTGCGCGGACTGGAGACGGATGGGTCAGGGACGGACGGACAGGTCCACCTTCTGGAAACCCTTGACATCGGAGTACCCGCACTTGGCCATGGCCCGTCGCAGCGCCCCCATGAGGTTGCGGGTGCCGTCGGGGACGCTGGTCGGCCCCTCGAGGACCTCGACGAGCGGCGCCAGGGCGGTCTCGTCCTCCACCTCGGCGACGTGCCCCCGCGGGACCTTGGGGTGCGCGGAGACGGAGTTCCAGTACACCCCGCGGCCCGGGGCCTCGAGCGCCCCGGCCAGCAGCGGGCCCAACACGACCGCGTCCGCACCGCACGCGACCGCGCGCGCGATGTCGCCGGAGGTGTAGATGTCACCGTCGGCCAGCACGTGCACGTAGCGACCACCGGTCTCGTCCAGGTAGTCGCGGCGGGCCGCGGCCGCATCGGCGATCGCGGTGGCCATGTGGACCTCCATGCCGAGCACCGGCCCGGTGGTGGTGACGCCGTCGGCGCCGCCATAGCCCACGATCACGCCGGCGGCACCGGTGCGCATGAGATGCAGGGCGGTCTTGTAGTCCACCACGCCGCCGGCGATCACCGGCACGTCGAGTCCGCCGATGAAGTCCTTGAGGTTGAGCGGGGCGTCCTCACCACTGACGTGCTCGGCCGAGATGATGGTGCCCTGCACGACCAGCAGGTCGATCCCGGCCGCGACCAGACCCGGCGTGAGTTCGCGCGCGTGCTGCGGCGAGACCCGCACGGCCACGGTCGCGCCCTCGTCGCGGATACGCTGCACCGACGCGGCGAGCAGCTCGCGGTCGATCGGCGCACGGTGCAGCTCCTGCAGGCGGGCGACCGCGCGGTGCCCGGTCAGGTCCTCCAGGGCGAGCTCACGCAGCTCGTCGATCACCGCCTCGGGATCCGCGTGACGGGCCCAGAGACCTTCTCCGTTGAGCACGGCGAGACCGCCGAGCCTGGAGAACTCGACGGCCGAGGACGGGGACACCACCGCGTCCGTCGGATGCGTCATCACGGGGATGTCCATCTGGTAGGCGTCGATCTGCCAGGAGGTCGACACCTCCTTGGAACTCCGGGTCCGGCGGGACGGGACGATGTCCACCTCGCCGAGCCCGTACATCCGACGGGCCTCGCGGCCCAGGCCGATCTCCACGACGTTGCGCACGCGCCCTCAGTCCTTGACGTTGTAGTTGGGGGCCTCGATGGTCATCTGGATCGCGTGCGGGTGGCTCTCCCTCAACCCCGCGGCCGTGATCTGGACGAACTGGGCGTCGTTCATCTCCGGGATGGTCGCCGACCCCGTGTAGCCCATGCCCGCGCGGAGACCGCCGGCCAGCTGGTGGAGGACCTGCGCGACGTCGCCCCGGTACGGGACACGCCCCTCGATGCCCTCGGGCACCAGCTTCTCCTCGGAGAGCACGTCGTCCTGGAAGTAGCGGTCCTTGGAGAACGACTTCTCCTGGCCCGGCTTGCCGCGCCCGCGCATCGCTCCCAGCGAGCCCATGCCGCGGTACACCTTGTACTGCTTGCCGTCCACGAAGATCAGCTCGCCCGGGGACTCGGTGCAGCCCGCCAGCAGCGAGCCGAACATGCAGGAGGACGCGCCGGCGGCGATCGCCTTGGCCACGTCCCCGGAGTACTGCATGCCGCCGTCGGCGATCACCGGGACTCCGGCGGCCTTCGCGGCCACGGAGGCCTCGAGGATGGCCGTGATCTGGGGCGCGCCCACGCCCGCGACGACGCGGGTGGTGCAGATGGAGCCGGGACCGATGCCCACCTTGATGGCGTCCGCTCCCGCGTCGATCATCGCCTGGGCGGCACCGCGGGTGGCGAGGTTGCCGCCGATGACCTGGACGCGGTCGCCGAGCTCACGCTTGACGCGGGCGACCATGTCGAGGGCGTTGCGGTTGTGGGCGTGGGCGGTGTCGACGACCAGCGCGTCGACACCGGCGTCGGTGAGGGCGCCGGCGCGCTGCCACGCGTCCTCGCCGGTGCCGATCGCGGCGGCCACCCGGAGGCGTCCGTCGGAGTCCTTGGTGGCGTTCGGGTGCTGCTCGGTCTTGACGAAGTCCTTGACCGTGATGAGGCCGGTCAGACGCCCGTCCCCGTCCACGATCGGCAGCTTCTCGATCTTGTGCCGACGCAGCAGCCCCAGTGCGGCCTCGGCGGTCACACCCTCGCGCGCGACCACGAGGGGCGCACGGGTCATGACCTCGTCTACCCGCCGCGACTTGTCCATCTCGAAGCGCATGTCGCGGTTGGTGATGATGCCCACCAGCTCGCCGCGCTCGTCGGTCACCGGCAGGCCGGAGATGCGGTAGCGGGCGCACATCTCGTCGACCTCGGCCAGGGTGTCGCTCGGGGCACACGTGACCGGGTCGGTGACCATCCCGGCCTCGGACCGCTTGACCGTCTCGACCTGCGCGGCCTGGTCACCCACGGACAGGTTGCGGTGCAGGACACCGATACCGCCCTGCCGGGCCATGGCGATGGCCATGCGCGCCTCGGTGACGGTGTCCATCGCCGAGGAGATCAGGGGTACCCGGAGGGTGATCTCCCGCGTCAGTCGCGTGCTGGTGTCGACCTCGCTGGGGACCACCTCGGACGCGGCCGGGAGGAGGAGAACGTCGTCGAACGTCAGGCCCACCATCGCGACCTTGCTCGGGTCGTCGCCGCCGGTGCGTACTGGGCCTTGCGACTCGCTCATCTGCCGTCCTCCTGGGGGGTCGTCTCGGTGCTGGGTTCGAGGATAGTGGTTACCGGGCCCGCGGCTCGAACCGTCGGCCCCGTGAGACCGTGGTCACGGGTACGGTGGAGGGCGTGAACGATCCCCTACGGCACGGAATGCCGCCCGACCCGTTCGCCGGCGATCCGGATGACCCGGCCGCGGAGCTGGCCGGGCTCGACCCCATCGACGACGGGGTGCCCTCGGGCCCCCTCGACGCCGATGAGCGACGCGCGATCGAGGAGGACCTGGCGGACCTCGCCGAATTCCGTCGACTGCTGGCCCCGATCGGGGTCAAGGGTGTCGCGGTGCAGTGCGAGGACTGTGCGGAGGAGCACTACCACGAGTGGGACATGCTGCGCGCCAACCTCATGCAGTTGCTCGATGACGGTTCGTTGCTGCCCCACGAGCCCGCCTTCGACCCCATCCCCGACGACTACGTCACCTGGGAGTACTGCCGCGGTTACGCGGACGCGGTGCGCGCGATGCGTCCGCGCCGGCTGAACTGGCGTCGCTGACCCGGGTCCCGGACAGAGAGACCGATCCCCGCCTCCCTTGACCGGGAGGCGGGGATCTGTTCGTTCGGCGTGCGACACGGGCAACCACCCGGCCAAGGGGTCGCCGCCGATCAGTTGGTCGGCGGGGTGGACTCCGGCGCCTGCTGGGACGACGTGGGGGGCTGCTGGGTCGGGGTGGGCACCTGGGTGACCGTGGTGCGGGACGGTGACGGCGGCACGCCCAGCTGGTCCTCCCCCACGTCCCCGCTCGGTCGGCCCGTGGTGGGCGCCAGGAAGTCCTGGATCCGCTGGGTGTCGATCGGGATCTGGAGCGTCGTGGAGATGCGCAGACCGTCGAGCGGCAGCGGGATGACCGGCATCCCGGGGGGCGGCGGGGGGATCAGGTTGGACGGCAGCGGCACCGGGACACCCGGAACCAGCGTTGCCGCTCCGGGTGCGGGGGCGGGCGCCGGAGTCGGGGCGGGCGCCGGCGCGGGCGACGGCACGGTGCTCGGTGTCACCCGGCTGAGATCGCGCTTGATGGCGTCCCTGCGCTTCATCAGTTCCACGCGCTCCGAGGCGTCGGAGACCTCGTCGAGCCGCTCGCTCACCTCGTCGAGGAGGCGCTCGGCCTCGCCCCGGTCGCCCTCGCGGGCGGCGAGATCGGCGGCGGAGAGGTACTCGGTGAGATCGTTGACCAGCTCGACGTCACCGGCGCGGTCGGAGAAGATCGTCTTGGACACACCCCACAGCGGATCACCGGGCATCGCACTGTGCGCGGCGACGGACAGGCCACCGACGACCACGGCGGCCACGGCCGCGGCACCGGTCACCGCCTGCCAGAGCGCGGGACGCCTGCCGTGATGGTGGTCGCCGGAGGAGACCCACCCGCGCCGGGGCCGCAGCCGCGACACGTTCGGGGCGAGGGCTACCTCGATCTCCTCGTCACTCGGCAGCGCGGGCAGCTCGGCGGATCCGGTCTCGGCACGCCAGTCGGCGAACAGGGCCAGGAGCGGATCGTCCACATCGGGGCGCTCTCCGCGTCCGAGGGTGTCGAGGAGCTCGTCGTCGCGGTCGACCTCGAGCGGGTCCACCTCGTGCTCGTCGAGCGAGGCGTCGGCATCCCGGGCGCCGGGGTCGACATCGTCGTCGTTCATCGCCATCGCTCCTCTCCGTCCTGTTCGATTCTCGCGCGGAGCTGCTTCATCGCCCGGTGCTGGGCGACGCGCACGGCTCCGGCCGTGCTGTCGACGATCTCCGCCGTCTCCTCCGCGGAGAGCCCGACCACGACTCGCAGTCGGATGATCTCCCGCTGCTTCTCGGGCAGGGTGTCGAGCAGGCGGCTCACCGCTCTCGACACCTCGCCGTCGAGGACGTGGTCCTCCGGCCCCGTGTCGGTCGAGAGCACCTCGGGGAGGTACTCCACGGGATCGGACTTGTTCCGCGCGGCGCCACGATGGGCGTCCGCGACCTTGTGGGCCGCGATCCCGTACACGAAAGCCATGAAGGGACGTCCCTGGTCCCGGTATCCCGGCAGAGCCGAGAGCACCGCGATCAGCACCTCCTGGGCGACATCGTCAGCAGACAGGTTGGCCCTCTCCGAACCTCCGACGCGGGAGCGGCAGTACCGCACCACCCCGGGTCGCACGAGCTCCAGCACACGCGCGGCGGCGGCGCGGTCACCCTTGACCGCGTCGGCGACGGCGAGTTCCAACTCGTCTGCTGTACCTGTCATCGGATTAGGGGGCCACGCGTTACACGGATGTGTTACGGGGCACGGCCTTTCTCTCGGGGCGCGACACGGGTCGCGACGGGTCCCACGTCCGGGCCCGGGGGCGGCCGGCGCGGCTCGCGCTCAGAATAGGCGCGTGACCGGAGTGTCGGGGGTGTACTGCTGAGCGCCCAGCGTAACCCTTGCCGCGGGCGCGGGACCACACGACCGGCATGGAACGGCGACGGGCCCCGCTCCCCGCCGGTGCGGGGAACGGGGCCCGTGAGCCGGTCGCGATCAGTGGGAGTGACCGGCGTGCGAGTGCGTGTCGGCGCCCTTCTCCTCGGGCTTCTCGACGATCGCGGTCTCGGTGGTGAGGACCATGCGGGCCACCGAGCACGCGTTGACGACTGCGGAGGACGTGACCTTCACCGGGTCGATGATCCCGGCGGAGACCAGGTTGCCGTACTCGCCCGTCGCGGCGTTGAAACCGTCCCGGGGGCCGAGGTCCGCGACCTTGCTGACGACGACGGAGCCGTCCTCGCCGGCGTTGGCGGCGATCCAGAACAGCGGGGCGGACAGCGCCTTGCGGACCACGGTCACGCCGACCTTCTCGTCGGCGTCGGTGGTGTCCTCGGCGAGCCGCTCGAGCGCGGCGGCCGCCTGGACGAGCACGGAGCCGCCACCGGCGACGATGCCCTCCTCGACGGCGGCCTTGGCCGAGTTGACGGCGTCCTCGACACGGAGCTTGCGCTCGGTCAGCTCGGTCTCGGTGGCCGCGCCGACACGGATCACGGCGACGCCGCCGGCGAGCTTGGCGATCCGCTCCTCGAGCTTCTCGCGGTCCCAGTCGGAGTCGGTGGCCTCGGCCTCGCGGCGCAGCTGCGCCACGCGGGCGTCGACGTCGGCCTGGTCGCCCGCGCCGTCGACGATGATCGTCTCGTCCTTGGACACGGTCACGCGGCGGGCCTGCCCGAGCACCTCCAGTCCGCACTCGGACAGCTTCATGCCCAGGTCAGGGCTCACGACCTGCCCCTTGGTGACGATCGCGAGGTCCTCCTGGAAGGCCTTGCGGCGATCACCGAAGTACGGCGCCTTGATGGCGACGACCTTGAGCGTCTTGCGGATCGAGTTGACCACCAGCGTCGACAGCGCCTCGCCGTCGACGTCCTCGGCGACGATTAGAAGCGGCTTGCCGGTCTCGGCGACCTTCTCCAGCAGCGGGAGCAGGTCCGGCAGGGAGCTGATCTTCTCGCGGTGGAGCAGGACCAGGACGTCCTCGTAGATGGCCTTCTGCTCATCCGGGTCCGTGACGAAGTACGGCGAGAGGAAGCCCTTGTCGAAGGCGATGCCCTCGGTCACGGACACCTCGGTGTGCAGCCCCTGCGACTCCTCGACGGAGACCACGCCGTTGACGCCGACAGCGTCCATGGCCTCGGCGACCATGCGGCCGATCTCGGGGTCACGCGAGGACACGGTCGCGACCTGCGCGACGGCCTCGGAGCCGGAGACGGGCGTCGCGGCCGAGCGGAGGAACTCCACGACGGCGGAGGCGGCCTTCTCGATCCCCTTGCCCATCGCCATCGGGTTGGAGCCGGCCGCGACGTTGCGCAGCCCCTCACGGATGAGGGCCTGGGCGAGCACGGTGGCGGTGGTGGTGCCGTCGCCGGCGACGTCGTTGGTCTTGGTGGCGACGCTCTTGACGAGCTGCGCCCCGAGATTCGCGAACGGCTCGGCCAGCTCGATCTCACGGGCGATGGAGACGCCGTCGTTGGTGACGGTGGGGCCGCCGAACGCCTTGGCGAGCACGACGTGGCGCCCCTTGGGGCCGAGCGTGACCTTGACGGTGTCGGCGAGCTCGTCGACACCGGCGAGCATGCCCTTGCGGGCCTCCTCGTCGAACGCGATCAACTTGGACATTGATGGAACTCCTGGAGGGAAGTGGGTGGTCGGGTCGATACGGTGTCGCGGCGCGAGACACCACCGCCCCGGTGGTGCCTGGCAGTCGCCGGCGCCGCCGGGGCGGGGTTGACGCGGCTCACGTCAGTCGATGACCGCGAGGACGTCACGCGAGGAGAGGATCAGGTATTCCTTGCCCTCGTACTTGATCTCGGTGCCGCCGTACTTCGAGTAGATGACCTTGTCCCCCTTCTTGATGTCCATGGGGATGCGGTCGCCGTCCTCGTCGAAGCGGCCCTTGCCGACCGCGACGACGGTACCCTCCTGGGGCTTCTCCTTGGCGGTGTCCGGGATGACGAGGCCGGACGCCGTGGTGGTCTCGGCCTCGATGGCCTCGACGAGAATCTTGTCCTCAAGCGGCTTGATCGCCACGATGATCCTCCCGTATGGGGTGTGGCCGCCCGGATCCCGGGCGGCTCGGAGTGTGGTTCGAAGATCCGGGACACCGAGGGCGTCCCGTGGTTTCCGTACGACCCGGCCCGCCGCGTGCGCCGTCGCGGGTGACGCCCTCGGTGCACCGTGTCTATTGGCACTCTACACAGGCGAGTGCCAGCACTCAAGGAAACCGCGTGCAGGCTCTTCGCGTTGCGGATCCCCCCGCCGCCGGTAGGCTCGCCCGCACGCACGGACGTCAGCGACCAGAACACCTCTGCCCGATCCGATCACCCATCGAGGACAGCGAGGCCCAGCAATGACTGCAGTAGCCCCTCCCGACATCGTCACCGCCACCGTCGACGCCGGGGAGAAGAAGGCCCACATCCCGGGATGGCAGCTGGCACTGCGGGGCTTCCTCGCCGTCTATCTGCTCGGCGCGGCCACGACGCTGGCCGTCATGGTCACCGACGCGACCGGGGTCGAGATCGTCGGCGCCGTCCTCTTCCCCATCGGCCTCACCCTGGTCGTGCTGCTCGGGTGGGAACTCGTCACCGGCGCCTACGGGCTCGTGCCGCTCGCGGTCATGGAGAAGCGGGTCCGGGTGCGGGACTGTCTGCGGGTCTTCGGCTGGATGATCCTCGGCCACACGATCGGCGGACTCGCCGCCGCCTGGATGATCACCTCCGTGCTCACGGGGATGGGCACGGAGCCGGACGCGACCGGCGCCCAGGCCCTCGCCGACCTCGCGGTGGAGAAGACGATCGCCTACAAGGAGGCGGGCCTGGTCACCGGGCTGAGCTGGGTGACGCTCAGCGCGGTGCTGTGTAACTGGCTGGTGGCGCTGGGCGTGATCATGTCGTTCTCCTCCTCGAGCACCTCGGGCAAGATCCTGGCGATCTGGCTGCCGATCCTCACGTTCTTCGCGCTCGGCTACGAGCACGCGGTGGTCAACCACTTCACGATCCCCGCGGGGATGATGCTCGGGGCGGACGTGAGCGTCGCCGACTGGCTGCTGTGGAACCAGATCCCGGTCCACATCGGGAACTTCATCGGCGGGTTCACGCTCGCCGGGCTCGGCCTGTACTTCGCGCAACGGACCCGCGTCGATCGCACCGAACCGGCCGGGGACTGACCGGCCGGTGTCCGACCCGTATGACCCGGTGCACCCGGCAGGCGGAAACGAGTTGGCTCTCGTAGCCCTCGTCGTCGCCGTGGGCAACGTCGTCTTCGGCTCGTTCCTCGGCCTGTTCGTCCCGCTGGTGCCCGCGGTCATCACCGTGATCGTGGTGATCCTCGGGCACGTGTCGCTCGCGCAGATCAGGCGGCGGGGACAGGAGGGCCGCGCGATGGCGATCTCGGCCCTCGTCATCGGCTACCTCGGCATCGCGTGGATGCTCATGTTCCTCGTCCTCGCGCTCACGTCCGCCGCGATGGGGATGGCGATTCTCGGGTTCTAGCCGCGTCGGCGCCGTGCCGGCGCCGGGCGCCGTGCCGCCCGCCTGCGGAGTCAGGCGACCTGCGTGACCTCGACCGGCAGGCCCGGGTCGGCGGCGACGGTCAGCGGACTGGGCGCGGCGCCCGAGGCGAGCAGGGCGGAGGCGACCCCCACCACCATGGCGCCGTTGTCCGTGCACAGGCGCGGCCGCGGGACACGCAGTGTGAGGCCGGCCTCGGCGCACCGGTGGGCGGCGAGGTCGCGCAGCCGCGAGTTGGCCGCCACGCCGCCGCCGATGAGCAGGGTGTCCACCCCAAGATCGGTGCAGGCCCGCACGGCCTTCATGGTGAGAACGTCGGCGACCGCCTCCTGGAACGACGCCGCGACGTCGGCCACGTCGAGCTGCTCGCCGTCCCGCTCGGCGGTCTCGATCCGCCGGGCCACGGCGGTCTTGAGCCCGGAGAAGGAGAAGTCGTGGCGGGCGTCGCGCGGGCCGGTCATCCCGCGGGGGAACGCGATGGCGCGGGGGTCGCCGGTGGCGGCCAGGCGGTCGATCACCGGTCCGCCCGGGTAACCGAGACCGAGCAGACGGGCGACCTTGTCGTACGCCTCGCCGGCGGCGTCGTCGACGGTCGACCCGAGCTCCGCGACCGGCTCGGTCAGCGAGCGTACGTGCAGCAGCTGGGTGTGGCCGCCGGAGACCAGCAGGGCCACGCACTCCCCCAGCGGCCCGCCGTCGAAGCCCGCGACGGCGACGTGGCCGACCAGATGGTTCACGGCGTAGAACGGCACGCCCCAGGCGGCGGCGTAGGCCTTGGCCGCGGACGAGCCCACGAGCAGTGCTCCGGACAGCCCGGGTCCGATGGTGGTGGCGACGGCGTCGGGTCGCTCCACCCCGGCCTCGGTGAGCGCGGCGCGGACCGTGGGGACGAGCGCCTCGAGGTGGGCGCGGGAGGCGATCTCGGGGACGACGCCGCCGAAGCGGGCGTGCTCGGACATCGACGAGGCGACCACGTCGGACAGCAGCTCGGCCCGCCCGTCGTCGTGGACCCGCGCCACGGCCACGCCCGTCTCGTCGCACGAGCTCTCGATCCCCATGACGGTCCTCATCGGCCGCTCCCCTCTCCCGTGTCGTCGCCACCAGTGTCCGCGCTTCCGCCGCCCGCGCTGCCGGCGACGTCACCGTCCGCGCGCCCGCCGGCCCGCGCCGACCGCACCATGAGATGCGCGTCGGCCATGCTGGGCCGGTAGTACCGGGGCCGCAGGCCGACGACCTCGAACCCGTGGGTCTCGTACAGCGTGCGCGCGGGGACGTTGTCGGTCCGCACGTCCAGGACGACCGGCGCGCCCTCCGCGTCGGCCACCGCGAGCATCCGCCGCAGCAGCGCGCGTCCGATGCCGCGCCCCTGGTACTCCGGGTCGACGCCGATGGTGTGCACCTCGAACTCGCGGTCGCCCTCGGGCCCGAGCCCGGCCAGGACCGCGTAGCCGACCAGCCGCCCGTCGACGCGGGCGGCCAGGCACGTGGTGTGACGCGAGCCGATCTCGGACAGGAACGCCGCCGCCGACCACGGGCCGTCGCCGCGGAACAGGAGCCTCTCCAGGTCGGCGCAGCGCATGGCGTCGTCGGGGACCAGCGCGTCGTGGACGACGTCCGGCGTCCCGGTCATCGCCCCACCCCGCGCAGGGCCGCGGAGGGTTCGGCGCGCCGGGGCGGGATCGCGTCGGGGCGTCGCAGGTAGAGAGGCTCGAGCGGGGCCGGTGCCGCGTCGGTGAGCAAGGCGTCGGCCGCCGCGGTGACGAGTCCGGCCGGATCGGGCGCGTGCACGCCGTCGAGGACACGCGGCAGCGCGTCGCCCGCGCCGTGGTCGCCGCGGACGGCGCCGGGGCCGTGGGTGTCGGCGGGACCGTGGGTGTCGGCGGGACCGCGGGCGTCGGTGACCTCGCGCAGGCGGTCGGGATCCCCGACGAAGTGGGTGGCGCCCGCGACGTCGATGTCGGCGGCGGGCCCCACCGTGGGACCCGACGTCCGCACGCCCTGCGGTGAGTAGCGGGCGTGATACGCCTCGCGGCGACGGGCATCGGTGACGACGACGAGGTCCCCGTCGGCCCCGGCGGCGCGCGCGGTGGCCGCGAGCCCGTCGAGCGAGCACACCCCGTGGACCGGTCTGCCGAGGGCGTCGGCGAACGCGGCGGCGGTGGCCATCCCGACCCGCAGCCCGGTGAACGGACCCGGGCCGGTGCCCACCACCACGGCGTCGAGGCCGTCCGCGGCCAGGCCGGCATCGGCGAGACAGTCGAGAATGTGCGGGGTCAACAGCTCCGCGTGGGCGCGGGCGTCCTCGGTGACGCGGATGGCCAGCGTCTCGACCACAGGGTGGTCGTCACCGGGCACGAGGCGGCACACCCCCGCGGTGACGAAGGGGGTGGAGGTGTCGACGGCGAGGACCAGCACGAGGTCAGGGTACCGCCGGGCCGACCGCGTGGCCGGGCGAGGCGCCCCGGCTCCAGACGGCGGTGCGCACGTCGGTGCCGTCGGGCCGGCGCAGGGTCACCACGAGCGGGGCCTCGACGAGCGAGTCGACGAACCCGGCGCCCCACTCGACCACCACGACGTCGGTGTCGAGGGCCGAGTCCAGGTCGAGGGACTCGAGTTCGTCGGCCAGGTCGCCCGTCGTGGGCCGGGTCCCGTCCGGGTCCTGCCCGCCGAGAAAGCGGTAGGCGTCGACGTGGACGAGCCCCGGGCCGCCGGGCGTCGTGGGCGGGTGGCGGCGCGCGATGACGAAGGTCGGCGAGGTCACGCGGCCCCGCACGCCGAGGCCAGCGGCGATCCCGGTGGTCAGGGCGGTCTTGCCCGCGCCGAGGGGTCCGTCGAGCACCACCACGTCGCCGGCGCGGAGCAGCCCGGCCAGCTCGACGCCCAGCGCGCGCGTGTCCTCGACCGTCGGCAGGTCGCGCTCCCCCGGCACACCGATCGTCACGATGTCCGGCTCCCGTCGGCGCGGCCCGCCCGCTCGAGGCGGCGCCACTCGATGATCGCGTCGGCCACGAGGTCGCCCAACACCTCGGACACGTGCGCGGGCTCCTCGAGCATCACCATGTGCCCGGCGCCCGGGACCACGACGAACTCGGCGTCGGGGAGCTCCTCGACGATGTCGACCGACCGGTCCAGCGGGGTGAGCAGGTCCCGGTCGCCGCTGAGGACCGTCGTGCGGACCTCGCGGAGAACGGGCATGGCGGCCGATTCGTCGTGCCGCGTGAGGGTCTCGAAGAAGTTGGCGATGGTCAGCACGTCGGTCGAGGCGATGAGCTTGTCCACGAACCGGGCGACGGTCGGACTGACCGTGGCGGGGTCCCCGAACGACCCGCCGTAGATGAACGGCGAGATGATCGCCCCGAGCGCGCGCCGGCTGCTCGTGAACACGCCGGGGCTGCGGCCGGCCAGCCCGGCGAGGCGGGCCACGCTCCTGTTGTCGAGCACCGCCCCGAGTCCGGCCTCCGAGAGCTCCGCCATCGCGGTGGAGACCAGCCCGACCCCCAGGACCCGCTCACGGACCGTCTCGGGGTGCCGGGCGGCGAACCCCATCACGGTCATCCCGCCCATGGAGTGGCCGATCACGACGACGGGCCCGGTGGGGGCGGTCGCCGAGATGACGGTGTCGAGGTCCCGGGACAGCTGGTCGATGGTCGCGTTCTTCCGCGAGCCGGCCCCGCTCAGGCCGTGCCCGCGCTGGTCGTAGAAGACCATCCGGATCTCGGAGCCGAACCGGTCGGCCAGGTGCCGGCGCTGGAAATGCCAGGTG
Source organism: Dietzia maris (assembly GCF_036287335.1). Taxonomy (NCBI): domain Bacteria; kingdom Bacillati; phylum Actinomycetota; class Actinomycetes; order Mycobacteriales; family Dietziaceae; genus Dietzia; species Dietzia maris. The sequence continues at coordinate 941,529 of NZ_CP143053.1, read as the reverse complement.
TCCATCGACAGGGTGTAGCCGTGGACGAACACGACCGTCATCGGAGCGTCGGTGGGCCCCGCCTCGCGCACCGCGAGCGGGACACCGTCGGTCGCGGCGACCATGGAACCCCGGTCCACCCCGAGTTCCCACATGTCCTCGCCGGCCCACGGGTCGTTGGCGCGTCGGCCGGGCAGCAGCGTGACCACCGAACCCAGGGTGGCGGCGCCGAGCGCGCTCAGGCCGGCGCGCAGGCCACCGGGCGTCCGGATCCGTTCGGCGACCGCCTCCGCGTCGCGCGGCGTGCCTCCGGCCACCTCGGGTGGTCGGATCTCGACCGGTGTCTCGGCGGCCGACCGCTCGGGCCGTCTCGGGAATCGCAGCCGGGGCCCACCGCGCGGGTCGTCGCCGACCTCGTCGTCGTGGTCCTCGCTCATCCCCCGACCCCCCGCCCGGCCCCCGGTGCGGCGTCGTCGCTCCGCGCGACGGCGCGGGTCCCACGCGCGGACGGCGCGGCATGGCTGCCGCGTACCACGTGGTGGCGCGCGGCCCGGCCACGCACCGCGGTGACCACCTCGTAGTGGATGGTGCCCAGGGTCTCGGCCCACTCGGCGGCGGTGGGCCCGCCGTCAGCGCCCGTGCCGAACAACACGGCGGTGTCCCCCACCCGCACCGCCTGTCCGGGGTCGGGTCCGAGGTCGACGACGAACTGGTCCATGCACACGCGGCCGACGTTCGGATAGCGCCGCCCGCCGATCGAGACGTCCAGCCGGCCCGAGAGCAGCCGCCACACTCCGTCGGCGTAGCCCGCCGCGATGAGGGCGACGGTGGTGTCGTGAGGGGCGTGCCACGTGTGCCCGTAGCTCACACCCTGCCCCGCGGCCAGCCTCTTGACCATGAGCACCTCGGCCGAGAACGTCATGGCGGGCACCAGGTCCACCTCGAGTCCCTCGACCGGGTTGAGGCCGTACAGCGCGATGCCCGGGCGGACCATCTCGAACCCGTCCTCGGGGCGGGTGAGCGTCGCGGCCGAGTTGGCGTGGTGGTTGACCGGGCAGTCCAGACCACGGCCCCGCGCCTGGGCCACACACTCGTGGAGCCGCGCCACCTGCAGGTCGATGACCGGGTTACCCGGGTCGTCCGCGTGCGCGAAGTGAGCCATCAGACCCGTGACCTCGACCAGCCCGCCGGCCGTGGCCGTGACGAGCCGCTCGAGCACGGCCGGCCACTCCTCGAGGGAGATGCCGGACCGCGCGAGGCCCGTGTCGATCTTGGGGGTGACACGGGCACGACGGCCCGTGCGGCGCGCGGCCTCCAGGACGGTGTCCAGGTGGGCCGGGCTGGGGATCGCGAGGTCGATATCCGCCTCGACCGCCGCGCGGACGTCGTCCGAGGCGGAGTAGAGCCACGCGAGGATCTCCGCGTCGATGCCCGCCGATCGCAGCTGCAGGGCCTCGACGATGGTGGTCACCCCCAACGCGTGCGCACCCCCGCGTAGCGCGGCCAGGGAGACGGGGACGGCGCCGTGCCCGTAGGCGTCGGCCTTGACCACGGCCATGACCCGGGCCCCGCGGGCAGACCGGACGAGGACGCGACTGTTGTGCTCGATCGCGTCCAGATCGATCTCGGCGCGGCACGGAGCCGGGGGGACAACTGGACCCATTCTGTCAATTCTGCCAAAAAGCGCCGGCGGGCAGCGATTCCCTCCCCCGCAGCGCCGAGATCGCCCCCGGTATCGCGGCCAGCAGGTCGGATGCACCGATCGGCGCGCCCGGGCCCCCGTGAGCACCGCCCGCGCCCACGGTGTGTCGGTGCGCCGCCCGGCGCGCGGCCTCCCCGTGCACCGTCGCCGCCTCGACCGCCGGCCACGCCGGAGATCCGTACGCCGCCCTGCCGCTCGCGAGCAACGCGCCCACGATCCCGGACAGCACATCGCCCGAACCGGCCGTCGCGGCCCAGGAGGAACCGGAGTCCACCGCGAACGTCGTCTCGCCGTCGTCGACCAGGGTGACACGTCCCTTGAGCAGCACCGTCGCCTCGATCCCACGGTCCCGCAGCCCCGCGACGTACCGGCGCAGCGCGCCGGGGCGGTCGCCGCGGTCCCATCCGCCGGTGAGCCGGTCGAACTCGCCGGCGTGCGGGGTGAGCAGCACCGGCGCGGTGGCGCTCCGCAGCAGGACCGGGTGGGTCGCGACGCAGGTGAGGGCGTCCGCGTCGAGCACCGTCGGCCGCCCCTCCGCGAGGACCGCGTCGATGTCCGCCACCGCGTCCGGCCCCGTCCCTCCGCCGGGCCCCACGATCCACGCCTGGGCGCGGCCCGCGTCGGCGACCGTCGGGTGGCACACCACCTCGGGGCGGGCGGCCAGCACCGCGTCCGCCCCCGCCCCCACGTACCGCACCATCCCGGACGTGGCCGTCACCGCAGCCGACACGCACAGGACCGCCGCACCCGGGTACCGCTCGGACCCGGCGCGCACCGCGACCACGCCCTGCGTGTACTTGTCGTCGTCCGGCCCCGGCACCGGCCAATGGCGCCCCACCTCGGCGGGGCCGGGGCGCCGCACGACGTCCGGGCCGTCCGGCGGTTCGGCCAGGCCGATGTCCACGACCTCGACGCGGCCGCACTCCGGCGAGGCGAGCAGGTGGGCGCGGCGCATGAGGCCGAAGGTGACGGTGAGCGCCGCCCGCACGTGCGGCTCGTGAACGGTGCCCGTGTCGGCGTCGATCCCGCTGGGCAGGTCCACCGCCACCCACGGCACGCCGGCCGCCGTCAAGCCCCGGACGATCGCTCCCGCCGGGTCACGCAGCGGTCCCCTGCCGTTCAGACCCACCACACCGTCGACGGCGACATCGGGGACGGGTACGTGGGAGCCCACGGTCTCCGCGCCGCGCACCCGCCCGCCCGCGCGGCGCAGGGCGGCGAGACCACGTTCGTGCACGCGGTCCGGGCTCAGCAGAACGGCCTCCACGCGGCACCCGCGGCCACGCAGGATCGCGCCCGCGTACAGGGCGTCCCCGCCGTTGTCACCGCTGCCCACCAGCAGCAGCACGGAGCGGCCGTAGACGCCGCCGGTGCGCTCACGCAACAGCGCCGCGGTGTGGTGGGCGACGCCCGCCGCCGCGCGCCGCATCACCGCGTCGGGGTCCCCGGCCGCGGCGGCCGCCTCGATGAGCGGACGTTCCGCGGCGCGGATGACCTCGACGGGATGGGCGCGCCTCATGATCCGACTATCGCGGGCGGGTCACTCCACCGTGACGGACTTGGCGAGATTGCGGGGCTTGTCCACGTCGTACCCGCGCGCGGCGGCGACCTCGGCGGCGAAGGCCTGGTACGGGATGGTGGCCAGCAGCGGCTGGAGCAGAGTGGTCGAGGCCGGGATCGGGATGAAGTAGTCCGAGAGGGGCCGGGCCACCTCGTCGCCCTCCTCGGCGATCACGATGGTCCGCGCGCCGCGGGCCCGGATCTCCTGGATGTTGCTCACCAGCTTGGAGTGGAGGACCCCGCGACCCTCGACCGGCGGCATCACGATGAAGACCGGCATACCCTCTTCGATGAGGGCGATCGGACCGTGCTTGAGCTCCCCTGCCGGGAACCCCTCGGCGTGCATGTACGCCAGCTCCTTGAGCTTGAGCGCGCCCTCCAGTGCCGTCGGGTACCCCACGTGGCGGCCGAGGAACAGCACCGACTTGGAGCCGGCGAGCTCGCGGGCGATCCCCCGGACCGGACCCAGGGAGTCGACGACCTTCTGGATGTCCTCGGGCATGCGTTCGAGCTGACGGAACTCGGCCGCCACCTCGTCCGGGTACTTGGTGCCGCGAGCCTGCGCGAGCGCGAGACCGACCAGGTAGTTGGCCGTGATCTGCGCGAGGTACGCCTTGGTGGAGGCGACACCGATCTCCGGCCCGGCATGCGTGTACAGGACGGCGTCGGCCTCCCGAGGGATCTGCGAACCGTTGGTGTTGCACACCGCCAGGACACGGGCCTTCTGGGCCTTGGCGTGACGGACCGCCTCGAGGGTGTCCGCGGTCTCGCCGGACTGCGAGATGGCCACCACGAGCGTGGAACGGTCCAGGACCGGGTCGCGATAGCGGAACTCCGAGGCGATCTCGACCTCGCATGGGAGCCGGGTCCAGTGCTCGATCGCGTACTTGGCGACCATGCCCGAGTGGTAGGCACTGCCGCAGGCCACGATGAACACCTTGTCGATGTCGCGCAGGTCCTGATCGCTCATCCGCTGCTCGTCCAGCACGATGCGACCGTCCTGGAAGTGACCGAGCAGGGTGTCGGCGACCGCCCCCGGCTGCTCGGCGATCTCCTTGAGCATGAAGTAGTCGTAGCCGCCCTTCTCGGCGGCGGCCAGATCCCAGTCGATGTAGAAGGGACGCCCCTCGGAGGGCTCACCGGCGAAGTCGGTGATCTCGTACGAGTCCGCGCGCAGGACCACGACGTTGTCCTGACCCAGCTCGATGGCGTCACGGGTGTGCTCGATGAACGCCGCGACGTCGGACCCCAGGAACATCTCACCCTCGCCGACACCCAGCACGAGCGGGGTCGAGCGCCGCGCGGCCACGAGGACGTCCGGGTGGGCGGCATGGCTGAAGACCAGAGTGAAGGCGCCCTCGAGGCGACGGAGCACCGTGCGGCACGCGGCCACGAAGTCCCCGCCACTGGCACCCGACTCCATCTCCCGACGCAACAGGTGGGCCGCGACCTCCGAGTCGGTGTCCGACTCGAGCTCGACGCCCGCGGCCTCGAGCTCGGCGCGGAGCGGAGCGAAGTTCTCGATGATGCCGTTGTGCACGATCGCGACATCGCCGGAGACGTGCGGGTGGGCGTTGCGGTCACTCGGACGGCCGTGCGTCGCCCACCGGGTGTGACCGATGCCGGTCGAGCCCGGGAAGCCGCCCTCACCCGCGGCCGCGAGCGCGGCCTCGAGGTTGGCGAGCTTGCCTTCCTTCTTCTCGACCCGGGAGGCCCCCGAGCCGTCGAGCACGGCGACGCCCGCCGAGTCGTAGCCGCGGTACTCCATCCGCCGCAGGGCCTCGACGACGACTGGGAGGGCGGGGCGATGCCCGACATAACCGACGATTCCGCACATGGGCGCTAAGTGTAACCGCGAGGTCCGACAGCCCAGGCACCCTTCGCGCTCGTGAGGCGATACTGTGGCCATCGTGGCCAAGAAGACCAAGGAACTGCACGCCAGGGTGGGCCGACGCGGACCCCACGCCGTCGACAGGGGTGACCTCGGGTTCACCGGCACCCCCGGCGTCGTCTACGTCCCGCGCGACGCCCCGTCTCCCGCGCCCGTCGTGGGATGGGCCCACGACTGGACCCGGGGGCCGCATCACTACGTCGACACCCTCAAGCACCTCGCGTCGTGGGGATTCGTCGTGGTGGCTCCGGCCACCGATCTCGGGTTGCGCCCGAACCACCAGCACTACGCGGACCACCTGTCCGCGGCGATCGAGGACACCCTCGAGGCCACCCTCGGTCGAGGGTCGGTCCGCGCGGATCCGCGGCGTATCGGCCTGGCCGGACACGGCCTCGGCGCGGGCGTGTCCGCGCTTCTGGCCTCCCAGCGCACCGACATCGACGCCGTCGCGATGGTCTTCCCCACCGAGACGGTCCCGTCGGCCGCGGACCGGGCGATGACGATCGACTCCCCCGCACTGCTGCTGTCCGCCGGCGGCGGTGTCCACGCCGAGGACGCGCGGGCTCTACACCTCGCGTGGCGGGGCGATCTCGTGCACCGGCGACTGGACAAGGCGATCGAGGGCGGGTTGGTCGAGCGCAACGCGCTGATCGAGCGGATCGGCCTGGCGGACCCCGACCGCCGCACGCATCGGACCGTGCGGCCGCTGCTGGCCGGCTACCTGCTTGCCACGCTCGCCGGTGACGACACCTATGCCGCGTTCGCGGACCCCGGGGTCGGGTTCAAGGACGCGGTCCCCGTGACGGACGAGATGCTGGAGGAGCCGGGGGACGACCCGCTGGCCACCACCCCGCCGTTGCTCAAGCTGTTCAAGTCCTTCACCGGCGGCTGAGCGGGTCAGACGGCGACGACGACGCCCGCGAGCCGCTCGGCGACCTCGCGGGCCAGGTCCGCGTCCTCGGCCTCGACCATGACGCGGACCAGGTGCTCGGTCCCCGAGGGGCGCAGCAGGACGCGGCCGGTGGCGCCGAGCCGCAGCTCCTCGGCGGCGACCGCGTCGCCGACCGCCGGGGACGCCACGACGGCGGCCTTGTCCTCGACCGGCACGTTGATGAGGATCTGGGGCAGCACCGTCATCACGGAGGCCAGCTCGGCGAGCGACCTGCCCGTCTCGGCCATCCGCGCCATGATGCGCAGCCCGGTGAGGACGCCGTCCCCGGTGGTCGCGTGCGCGGGCAGGACGAGGTGACCGGACTGCTCGCCGCCGAGGCTGTACCCGCCCTCGCGGAGGCGCTCGAGGACGTACCGGTCGCCGACCTTGGTCTCGGTCACCTCGATGCCGGCTTCCCGCATCGCCACTTTGAGACCGAGGTTGCTCATGATGGTCGCGACGAGAGCGTTACCCGCGAGCTCGCCGGCGTCCCTCATGGCCAGTGCCAGGATCGCCATAATCTGGTCCCCGTCGACGACCTCGCCGCTCGAGTCCACCGCGAGGCAGCGGTCGGCGTCCCCGTCGTGGGCGAGACCGAGGTCGGCGCCGTGCTCGAGGACCGCGGCACGGACGTCGTCGAGGTGGGTGGAACCGCAATTGTCGTTGATGTTGTAGCCGTCGGGGCTGGCGTGGATCTCGATCACCGTCGCACCCGCCTCTCGGTAGGCGCGCGGTGCGGCCACGCTGGCGGCGCCGTTGGCGCAGTCGACGACGACACGGAGCCCGTCCAGCCGGGCCGGCGTGGCGCTGAGCAGATGGCCGACGTAGCTGTCCAGGGCGTCCCCGGGGGTCGCACGTGAGATCCGGCCGATCGCCGACCCGGTCGGCCCGGTGATGGCGCCCTCGGTGAGCGCGGCCTCGATCCGGTCCTCGACCTCGTCACCGAGCTTGTGCCCGCCCGCGGCGAAGAACTTGATGCCGTTGTCCGGCATGGCGTTGTGCGAGGCGGAGATGACGGCGCCGAGCGCGGCGTCATGACGGTCCGTCAGGTGGGCCACAGCCGGGGTCGGCACCTCACCGACCAGCATGACGTCGACGCCCTGACTGGCCAGCCCCGCCGCGAGCGCGGCCTCCAGCATCTCTCCCGAGACGCGCGGGTCACGACCCACGACCGCCAGCGGGCGCGCGCCCGCACGGTCGGGCACGGGCCCGGTCTCGGTGGCGAGGACCGCGGCGGCCGCCGCACCGAGCCGGACCGCGAGGTCAACGGTAAGGGTCCGGTTGGCGAGCCCACGGACCCCATCGGTGCCGAACAGTCGCGTCATGTCGTGTAGTCCTCCGGGGTCGTGTGGTCGCCGTCGCGGGGCGGATCGGGAACGCCCGGGTCAGGATAACCCCGCCCGGTCGCGCACTCGGCAAATGGACCAGAGCAGGCCCCCGCGTCGCGGGAACCTGCTCTGGTGTCGTGATCCTGGCGGATCAGCGCTTCGAGTACTGCGGGGCCTTACGGGCCTTCTTGAGGCCGGCCTTCTTGCGCTCGACCGCGCGGGCGTCACGCGTCAGGAAGCCCGCCTTCTTGAGCGCCGGGCGATCGTCCGGCGAGTACTGGGTCAGCGCTCGGGCGATGGCCAGACGCAGCGCGCCGGCCTGACCCGAGGGGCCGCCACCGTGGAGCAGCGCCACGATGTCGAACTGCTCCTCGCGCTCGACCAGCACGAGCGGCGACTTGACGAGCTGCTGGTGCACCTTGTTCGGGAAGTAGTCCTCGAGGGACCGCCCGTTGAGGGTGAACTGGCCGGAGCCGGGCAGCAGGCGGACGCGGGCGACGGCCTCCTTGCGGCGGCCGACGGCCTGGGCCGGGCCGGAGGAGACGACGGGAGCGAACTGGGCGTCGGCGTCGGCGACGAAGTCGGTGCCACCGGCGTAGTCGGCCTCGCTGTAGTCCTCGGCGACCTCGGCGGCGAGATCCGCCACCACGTCGTCGGCGACCTCGGCCTCGGGGGTGATGTTCTCGTCGGTCACTGGGCCACCTGCTTGATCTCGAAGGGCACGGGCTGCTGGGCGGCGTGCGGGTGATCGGGACCCGCGTACACCTTGAGCTTGGAGGCGACGGCACGACCGAGCTTGTTGCTCGGCAGCATGCCCTTGACGGCCTTCTCGACGACGCGGTCGGGGCGCGTGTCCATGGCCTTGCCCAGGGTCTGCGACTTCAGCCCACCGGGGAAACCGGAGTGGCGGTGCTGCACCACGCGGTCACGCTTGTTGGACGAGATCGCGACCTTGTCGGCGTTGATGATGATGACGAAGTCGCCGGTGTCGGCGTTCGGGGCGAACTGCGGCTTGTGCTTGCCACGGAGGATGTTGGCGACCTGGACGGCGAGTCGACCGAGCACCACGTCGGTGGCGTCGATGACATACCAGGCGCGCGTCACGTCCCCGGGCTTGGGGGTGTACGTGGACACAGGCAATACCTCTGTCTGTCTAGTGGGCTGCCGGCCGGCAGGCGCCCTCCCCCTCGTACGGCGGCCGGTGGTGACCCGTGCGAGGCGGTCCACCGTCTCCGATGAAGGAGACGACATGGACGCCGACGGTCAACAGTACCGTCCGACGGGCGCCCACTCCAAGTCGCCGATCACGACGGAGCGACCCATCGGTTAGACTCTCCCCGGTTCCCGCCCTCGTAGCTCAGTGGATAGAGCACGGCTCTCCTAAAGCCGGTGTCGGAGGTTCGATTCCTCTCGGGGGCACCATTGGTGGCCCGGGCCGCGTCAGCGTCCCGGGCCCGGCGGGACGTCAGCGCCTGAGTGTGGCCGAGAAGGCGCTCGTCAGCGCGAGGATCGGCAGTCCGATGAACAAGTGCACGATCGCGGCCGCGAGCCCGTCGAGGAACGGCACGGTCACCAGCAGCGGCAACGCCACGGCCGCCACGATGAGCAGCCCCACCGTCCAGGAGTAGAACTGCTGGGGATTGGCGGTGCCGATCAGTAGCAGATACCAGAGCAGCCCGGCGAGGATCGCCGCGACGGCGCCGTAGACGGCGTACATCGTCGGGGTGTTCCCGCCGTTGGCCCACTGGTGGCCGAAGCGGGAGAACACGGCGTCCACAACCCAGGCGATCAGCCACCCCGCGATGGCCGCGACCAGTGCGGTGGCGGCCACGCTGCCGACGAATTTCCCCACGTCGATCGCGGGCCCGCGGCGGGGTTGGCGGGGTTCCACATAGCCGTCGTCGTAGCCGCCCTCGGCGCCGTAGCCGTCGTCGTAGGCGGGGTCATACGCCCGGTCGCCGCTCATCCGCGAGTAGGCACGCGAGTCGGGCTGCTGCCCCATGCGTCGGGTGTGGTCGTCCTGTCCGGGATACATCTCTACCGCCTCCGAATCGGTGTGGTGCCCACCGAGGGTAGTCCCTCGGCGGGCACGACGAGGCCCGCCCGACCGTCCGGCGACGGTCGGGCGGGCCGGCGAGGGTCCGGGTCAGTGCGAGATGGTCTTCTCCACACCGACACCGGTGAGCGAGCGGACCTCCATCTCCACGCGCTTCTGCGGGAACTCGTCCTTCTTGCCGATGAACGTCCCGACGATGCCCAGCAGGAACGCCAGGGGGATCGACACGATGCCCGGGTTGGAGAGCGGGAACAGGGAGAAGTCGACGCTCGAGATCATCGACTTCTCGCTGCCGGAGACCGCCGGCGAGAGCGCGATGAGCACCAGGGTGCTGATCAGGCCGCCGTACATGGAGAACAGCGCGCCGGTGGTGTTGAACCGCTTCCAGAACAGCGAGTAGAGGATCGTCGGCAGGTTCGCCGAGGCGGCGATCGCGAAGGCGAGGGCCACGAGGAAGGCGATGTTCTGCCCCATCGCGCCGATGCCCATGACGATCGACACGATGCCGATCACGACCACCGTGATCCGGGAGACCCGCAGCTGCGACTGCTCGGTCGCCTGGCCGTGCTTGATTACGCCGTTGTAGATGTCGTGCGCGAACGAGGCGGAGGCGGTGATGGCGAGTCCGGCCACCACGGCGAGGATGGTCGCGAACGCGACCGCCGAGATGATGCCGAGGAAGATCTCACCGCCCAGCGCGAACGCGAGCAGCGGCGCCGCCGAGTTCACACCCCCGGGGGCGTTCTCGATGACCTCGGGTCCGACCATCGCCGCGGCACCGAAGCCGAGGACGAGGGTGAACAGGTAGAAGCCGCCGATGAGCGCGATCGCCCAGGTCACCGACCGACGGGCCTCTTTCGCCGTCGGCACGGTGTAGAAGCGCATGAGCACGTGCGGCAGCCCCGCGGTGCCGAAGACCAGGGCGATCGACAGCGAGACGAAGTCGAGCTTGCTGGTCTCGGTGGCGCCGTACTGCAGACCCGGCTGCAGAAGATCCTTGCCCGAGTTGGCCACGGCCTCTCCGAGGAGCGCGGAGAAATTGCCTCGGACGGCGATCAGGACGAGGAGACACATGATCAGCACACCGCCGACGAGCAGGACGGCCTTGACCATCTGGACGTAGGTGGTGCCCTTCATGCCCCCGACGAGAACGTAGACGATCATCAGGATGCCGACGACGGCCACGACGATCGACTGCCCCGTGGAGTCGTCGATGTTCAGGAGCAGGGCGACGAGACCGCCGGCGCCGGCCATCTGGGCGATCAGATAGAACAGACACACCGCGAGGGTGGCCAGCGCGGCCGCCATGCGGACGGGCCGCTGGTTGAGCCGGAAGCTGAGCACGTCGGCCATCGTGAACCGGCCCGTGTTGCGCATCAACTCGGCCACGAGCATGAGTGCCACGAGCCAGGCGACGAGGAAGCCGATCGAGTACAGGAAGCCGTCGTAGCCGTTGATCGCGATGGCGCCGGCGATACCGAGGAAGGAGGCCGCCGAGAGGTAGTCGCCGGCGATCGCGAAGCCGTTCTGCGGGCCGGTGAAGCTCGAGCCGCCCGTGTAGAAGTCCTTGGTCGACTTGGTCGACTTCGACGCCCTCAGCACCAGGGTCATCGTGATGACGATGAAGACGGCGAACACCGCCATGTTGAGGAGGGTGCTGCCGACCTGCTCACCCGGCGCGAGTTCGTTGATGTTGATCAGCCAGTCCATCAGGCGACCCCACCTTCCAGTTCGAGGCGGATGGACTCCGCGCGCGGATCGATCTCACGGTTGGCGAAGCGGATGTACAGGAAGGTGATGAGGAAGGTCGTCACGAACTGCCCCAGGCCAATGATCAGACCCCAGGTGATGTTCCCGAACACCTTGGTCCCCATGAAGTCCGTCGCGTAGACGGCCAGGATCACGTAGAGGAAGTACCAGACGAGGAAGGCGATCGTCATGGGGAACACGAACGCCCTGAACTTGCTGCGCAGATCCTGGAAGGCGGGGCTGGCCTGCATCGCCGTGAATTCCGCCGCATCCGGGGTTCGTCGCGATGCTCCCCCCGCCGGCGGTTCGGTTGGTTGGGACACGGAGGTCCTCCGTTTCGGGTTCTCGTCAGCACACCCCTGTAGTGATGCGCTTCACAGACACTGACCGGGGAAGTGTGACACGTGACACAGAAGATTGCGGAGAGACCGTCGGCGAACTCTTATGACGAGCCGAAACCGCGGGTGGCGCCACCCCCGTCGGCGGGTAGCACTTACCTCCCTACGGGGCTACGGCTGAGCGGAGGAGCCGCGGCGCCCCACCGCCTCCGCGAATACCCGGACGATCTCTTCCGGAGTGCGGGCGACATGGCTGCTGCCGCCGGTAGCCTCCGCGATCTGCGCGAGGGTGCCCGAACTGCTCTCGTCCAGAAGGCTCACCGTCACCACGATGACGGGGCGGGACGGGTCCACCATCTCATCGAGCCGGGCGAAGAACTCGTCCGCTCCGATGTCCGAGGTCGCGTCGTCCGCCCCGTCGGAGATGACGATGATCGAGTTGACCATGTTCGGGTCGTACCCCGAGCGCACCATGGCGTAGGCGTCGAGCACGGAACGATAGAGGTCGGTGCCACCACCCACCATCCCGGGCAGCGAGGCCAACGCGCCTCCCAGCGCGGCACGGTGCGTGCCCCCGGGAGCCGCCGCGTCGAGGCGCTGCAGTGCGGCGACCTCCGCGTACGGGAGCCCGTCGCTCCCGGCGGCACCGCCGAACGCCCACAGTCCGAGCTCCGCGTCGTCGGGGAACTGGCCGAGCCCCGCGCCCGCCGTCTCGACGAGCGCCTGGATGCGGGTGCGGTCCGTGCCGGGAACCCCGAAGCCCATCGAACCCGACGTGTCCACCAGGACGAGGGACCGGCCCGGCATCGCCAGGAGCCGCCAGTGCCGTAGCGCACTGTGGACCCGGTTCGCGTCCCGGACGACGAGCGCCTCGGCCCCGCCCACTCCCGCACTCTCGGCGAGCGGCGCCCGGAAGGCGGTCCGGAAACCGTCCCGGGAGAGCCCGTCGATGACAGCGGGCGCAGCGGTGGCGTCCCGGAGTGCCTCGGCGGCCCCGGACACCTCGGCCCGGCGCGTAGGGTCCTGGGTCGTCACGGCCACCGGATAGGTCAGGAAGACCGCCCCGGTGGCGGGCGCGTGAAGTTCCAAGCCCGAGTCTGGCGCCGCCCGCTGCGCGAGCACCGCATCCCGCTCCGTCACGATCGCCGCGCCGCCGCCGGCGATCACCCTGTCGAGCATCTCCCGGGAGGTCGGCGGGACCTCCATCCGACTCATCTGCCCCTGGGCCAACATCGCCATCGCGGCCCCCAGCGCCTCCGGAGTCGACCGCAGCATCTCGACCTCCGACGTCGCGGCGAGGATCGGCGCGTCCGCGACGCCGGACCGGACCGGGTCGCCCATCATCAGCCCCGGGGTGGCGAGCGCCGAGGTCCACGTCGACATGTCGATCGGGGCGTCACGGGAAGCGATGACCACAGGGGTCGACGCGAGGGAGTTGAGGACCGTCTCGAACGGGATCTGCACGTCCTGGGACATCTGGGCGAGACGCACGGCGGAGTCCGGCACCCAGATGTCCGGTAGCGCCTCCCGCGAGACGGTGCGGGTGGCCATGTCCGCGGAGGACACCGGTTCCACGTCGAAGGCGTGACAGCCGTCGGCGTGCTCCGCCAGGACCCGGACGTGCTCGACGATGTCGGGCTCGGCTGCCACGCTGATCCGCGGTTCCGCCCCGCAGAAGCCGGCGACACCGGCCCTCGACAGCCCGGAGACCACCAGGCCCACCACGAGCACGACGGCGACGATCACCGCTCCCACGAGGACGACCCTCCGGGCCGTCGGGTTGCCGTTCTGTGGCGATGCGCTGTGCCTGGCCATCGGTGACGCTCCCCCGGTCATGCGATACCCGGGGCCGTGCCAGACGCCCACGTCGTGCGGATCCGGGTCGGGCGCGGAGAATCGTACCCGGGCCGGTCGGCCCGCGGTGCCCGTACGTGGGGCGCCACGGCGGCCTGCGTCACCTGCGGTGGGGCGGTTCAGCGCCCGCGGAAGACGGGCGGCCGCTTCTCGGCGCGGGCGGCCCGCGCCTCGGCCATGTCCTCGCTGCTCCACGCGCGCAACTGGAGTTCGGTGTGCTCCTCCCGCGGGAGCAGCCGGGCGTCGTCGTCGTTGATCACGGTCTTGATGTGTCGCAGACTCAGCGGTGCGAACCGCGCGAGTTCGGCGGCCAGCTCCATGGCCGCCTCGACGTCGCCGATCTCGTTGGCCAGGCCGATCCGGGCGGCCTCCTCCGCACCGACGGGGCGGGCGGTCATGAGCACCGAGCGGGCGTGGCCGCCGCCCACGACGTTGGCCAACCGCTTGATGGTCCAGTTGTCCAGCGCCAGTCCCACCTTCACGACGGGCACGGTGAAGACTGCGCCGGGCGCCACCACCCGCAGATCCGCCGCCAGTGCGAGCTGCACGCCCGCACCGACAGCCGGACCGTTGACGGCGGCTATGACGGGGACCGGGACCGACTCCACGGCACGGAGCATCCCGGCGTGTGCGTCGTAGAAATCGGAGTTGTACACCCCGCCGGACAGATCGGCGCCCGCGCAGAACGCGGTTCCCGCTCCGGTGATGACGATCGCGCGGACGGGATCCTCGGCGTCGGCCTCCGCGCCGGCGGCCTCGACGGCCTCGCGCAGGGCGGTGCACACCTCGGCGTCGAGCGCGTTGCGGGTCTCGTGACGGTCGATGGTGACGACGACGACTGCGCCGTCCCTGCGGCTGACGATCATGGCGGCGGAGGGCTCCTCTGCGTGACGGGGGTACGGCAGTGCACCCTCACCCTCACGATACCCGCTGGTAGGTGCCCCACCGTACGATGCGGTCATGGCGCGCACCGGAGCTCTGCAGATCCTCGACATGGTCCTCGACGACGGCTCCTTCCGGTCCTGGGACGACGCCCCGGTCCGCCCGCCACAGGTCGACGCGGTGCCGGGGTACGAGGAGGCGCTCCAGCGGGCGACCGAGAAGTCAGGGGTGGACGAGTCGGTCATCACCGGTGAGGGGACCCTGCTGGGCCGCCGGGTCGTGATCATCGCGTGCGAGTTCGACTTCCTTGCCGGGTCGATCGGGATCGCCGCCGCCGAGCGGATCGTCTCGGCGATCGAGCGGGCGACGGCCGAAGGGCTTCCGATCCTCGCCTCTCCCACCTCGGGCGGTACGCGGATGCAGGAGGGGACGATCGCGTTCCTCCAGATGGTCAAGATCTCCGCCGCCGTGGCCGGACACAAGAGCGCGGGGCTGCCCTACCTCGTGTATCTGCGGCACCCGACCACCGGCGGCGTGTTCGCGTCGTGGGGGTCGCTCGGTCACGTGTCGGTGGCCGAACCCGGCGCGCTCATCGGCTTCCTCGGGCCCCGCGTCTACGAGGCGCTCTATGACGCGCCCTTCCCGGACGGGGTCCAGGTCTCCGAGAACCTCGCGCGACGCGGGATGATCGACGGTGTGCTCCCACCGGAGGGGCTCCGCGACCTCACTGCCCGCGCCCTGCGGGTCCTGTGCCAGGACCCGCCGTCGGACGACGAGCCGGCGCCGCCCCACGGGCCGGTTCCCGAGCCGGAGTCCGACGACGGCCTCCCCCCGGATGCCTGGGACGCCATCACCCGGTCGCGGCGCCCGGACCGCCCCGGCGCGCGTGCCTTCCTCGACCGCGTGGCGCCCGACCGGGTGCCCCTGTCCGGCACCGGTCAGGGCGAGGACAGCGGATCACTCCTGTTGTCGCTGGTCCGGTTCCGGGGCCAGTCCGCCGTCGTGCTCGCGCAGGACCGGGACGCGGAGAACGAGAAGAGCCCGCTCGGCCCCTCAGCGTTGCGTTCGGCACGCCGCGGTATGCGCATCGCCGCGGAGATGGGGGTCCCCCTGGTCCTGCTCATCGACACCCGCGGCGCCGCTCTGTCGCGGGAGGCGGAGGAGGGCGGACTGGCGGGTGAGATCGCCAGGAGTCTGGCCGACCTCGTCACCCTGCCGACCCCGACCGTCTCCGTGATCCTGGGGCAGGGCACCGGCGGCGCCGCTCTCGCGCTGCTCCCCGCCGACAGGGTCCTGTGCGCGCGTCACGGGTGGCTCGCCCCACTGCCGCCGGAGGGCGCGAGCGCGATCCTCCACCACGAGACCAGCCGCGCCCCTGAGGTCGCCCGGTCGCAGGGCATCACCTCCGCCGACCTGCTGGAGGCCGGGATCGTGGACGTGGTCGTCCCCGAACGTCCCGACGCCGCGGACGAGCCGGAGGCGTTCTGCGACCGGATGGCCGACGCGGTCGCGTCCGCTCTACTCGAGGTCCGCCGACGTCCCCCTGAGCGGAGGTACGCCGAGCGGATGATGCGGTATCGCGAGCTGGGCCTCGCATTAGAGTGAAGCCTGTCACAACCCGTCGGCACGGTCGGCGGGCCCGCTGCCGTACGTGAGGGGAAACACCCGATGTCGGACTCGACGACCTCGACCTACGACGCCGCCCACCGGCTCTCGATCAGCGATCCCGACGCCTTTTGGTTGGACGTCGCCGGGGACATCGACTGGACCACGACCCCCACGACGGCGGTCGACGGATCCCGTCCACCCTTCTACCGGTGGTTCCCCGACGGTGAGCTGAACACGTCGTACAACTGCGTCGACCGGCACGTCGCCGCCGGGCGGGGCGAGCAGGCCGCGTTCATCTACGACTCGGCGGTCACCGGGGTCAAGGAGACCATCACCTACGCCCAGTTGCTGAAGCAGGTCGAGGAGTTCGCGGGCGCGCTCGCCGCGGAGGGCGTGGGACGCGGCGACCGGGTCGTCATCTACATGCCGATGGTCCCCCGTGCCGCCGTGGCGATGCTCGCGTGCGCCCGGCTCGGCGCCGTCCACTCCGTCGTCTTCGGCGGATTCGCCGCACCCGAGTTGGCGATCCGGATCGACGACGCCCGCCCCAAGGTGATCGTCACGTCCCACGGCGGCATCGAGCCGACGCGCAAGGTGCCCTACTTCCCCATGGTCGCCAAGGCGCTCGAGCTCACCCGCCACACCCCCGGGGCCGTCATCGTGGCCCCGCGTCACGACCAGTTCCCCGACATGGCGTTCCCCGACACCCCGGGAACCACCTGGAGCTACTGGGATGACGCCGTCGCCGTCTCCGAGCCGGCGGCGCCGGTCCCGGTGAAGGCCACCGATCCCCTGTACATCCTCTATACCTCCGGAACGACCGGGCTGCCCAAGGGCGTGGTCCGCGACAACGGCGGACATGCCGTCGCGCTCGCGTGGTCGATGTGGAACGTCTACGGCATCCGGCCGGGCGACGTGTGGTGGACCGCCTCGGACGTGGGCTGGGTGGTCGGCCACTCCTACATCGTCTACGCGCCCCTACTGGTCGGCGCGACGTCAGTGATCTACGAGGGCAAGCCCGTCGGCACCCCTGATGCCGGGGCGTTCTGGCGCGTGGCCTCCGAGCACCGCGCGGTCGCACTGTTCACGGCTCCGACCGCCGTGCGGGCGATTCGTAAGGAGGATCCCGAGGGCCTCGAGATCGGTAAGTACGACCTGTCGGCCATGCGCACTCTGTTCTGCGCCGGCGAGCGTCTCGATCCGGACACCTACCAGTGGGCCACCGACAACCTCGGCAAGCCTGTTGTCGACAACTGGTGGCAGACCGAGACGGGCTGGCCGATCGCCTCCAACCTCCGCGGCCTGGAGCCGATGCCGATCAAGCCCGGCTCCCCCACCGTTGCGGTCGCCGGGTACGACCTGCATGTGCTCGACGGAGACGGCACGCCCCTGCCGCCCGGCGAGGAGGGGAACCTGGCCATCAAGCTGCCCATGGCCCCGGGCACGCTGGCGGGCCTCTGGGAGGACGACGAGAGATTCGTCTCCTCGTACATGTCCGTCTTCGAGGGTTACTACTCCACGGGTGACGGCGGGTACATCGACGAGGACGGCTACGTCTTCGTGATGGGTCGGACCGACGACGTCATCAACGTCGCCGGCCACCGGCTGTCCACCGGGTCGATGGAGGCCGTCATCGCCCGGCATCCCGCCGTCGCGGAGGTCGCGGTGATCGGCGTGAAGGACCATCTCAAGGGCCAGCGCCCCGTCGGCTACGTGGTGCTCAAATCCGGCCAGGTCCGCGACCCCGACGAGCTGCGGTCGGAACTGGTGGCGATGGTGCGTGACGAGATCGGGGCGGTGGCCACCTTCCGCGACTGCACGGTCGTCCAGGGGCTGCCCAAGACCCGCTCGGGCAAGATCCTCCGCAAGACGATGCGGCAGATCGCCGATGGTCAGAAGGATGTGGCGGTGCCGTCGACGATCGAGGACCCGGCCGTCCTCGACGCCCTCACGCCTTACTTGCGGCAGCAGGGGTAAGCCCGAGGCCGCGCCGGCCGGGGCGGGGCGACTCGCGGCCCGGCCGGGGATCCGCGCCCGAGCCAGGCGTCTCGCTCCCCGCGAAGGCGTTTCGCTCTCGACGATGGGGTCTCGCTCCCGCCGATGGCGGCTCGCCTCCGTGCGTGTCCACGCAGCCGCTCCCGGCGATGGCGTCTCGCTCCCGCCGATGATGCTGCGCACTACAGCCGCCCCTCGCCATGGCGTCTGGCGCGTACCGCGGGGCAGGCGAGACGCCATGGTGAGGGGCGGCTGTGGTCGTCGGGCACACGGGGGTCGTCGGCCGCGGGGCTGCGACCGGGCCGGGTCAGGCGGTGGGCGCCGGCCGGGTGTGTGCGGGCCGGGCCAGCAGGCGCGGGCCGGGTCAGCAGGCGCAGGCCGGGCCAACAGGCGCAGGCCGGGTCAGGCGGTGGGCGCGGGCCGGGCCAACAGGCGCAGGCCGGGTCAGGCGGTGGGCGCGGGCCGGGACGCGGGCGAGTCGCCCTGCTCCATCCCGACAGACGACGGCGCCCCGCCCTCCCGAGAAAGGAGGACGGGGCGCCGCTGTCGGCTTCCGGGACCGCCCGATCAGGCGTCGAGCAGGTCGATCACGAAGACGAGAGTCTTGCCGCCGAGCGGGTGCAGGGCCGCAGAGGTGCCGTAGGCCTTGTCCGGCGGGATCACCAGCTGGCGGCGTCCGCCCACCTTCATCCCCGGAATGCCCTCCTGCCAGCCCTGGATGAGGCCGTTCAGCGGGAAGGTGATGGACTCGCCGCGATCCCAGGAGGAGTCGAACTGCTCACCGGTCTCGTAGTCCACCCCCACGTAGTGCACGGTGACGTTACCGCCGGCGACCGCCTCCGCGCCGTCGCCCACCGTGAGGTCCTCGGTGACGAGGTCGGTGGGCGCGGGGCCCGTCGGCATGTCGATCTCGGGCTTGTCCATGATGTTCTCCTGGGGTGGGAATCCCGGGTTCAGCGCTGGCTGATCGGGGTGAAGCTCCGCTCGGCCGGGCCGGTGTAGACCTGGCGCGGGCGGTTGATCTTGGTGGAGGGATCCTCGCGCATCTCGCGCCAGTGGGCGATCCAGCCGGGCATGCGACCGAGCGCGAACAGCACGGTGAACATGTCGGTCGGGAAGCCCATCGCACGGTAGATGAGGCCGGTGTAGAAGTCGACGTTCGGGTAGAGCTTGCGCTCGACGAAGTAGTCATCGGCCAGCGCGGTCTCCTCGAGCTTGAGCGCGATCTCGAGCAGAGGGTCGTTGCTCTGGGACAGCAGCGCGTGGGCGTGCTTCTTGGCGATCTGGGCGCGCGGGTCGTAGCTCTTGTAGACGCGGTGACCGAAGCCCATCAGCTTGACGCCGTCGACCTTGTTCTTGACGCGGTCCATGTAATCGGTGGCGTCGCCGCCCTCCGACTCGATCCGCTCGAGCATCTCGAGCACGGCCTGGTTGGCGCCGCCGTGAAGCGGGCCGTACAGGGCGTTGATGCCGCCGGTGATCGAGGAGTACAGCGGCGCCTCGGAGGAGCCGACCATCCGCACCGTGGAGGTGGAGCAGTTCTGCTCGTGGTCCGCGTGCAGGACGAGGAGCATGTCGAGGGCCTTGGCAACCTCGTCGGTGATCTCGTAGTCCGGGCCGAACGTCATCCGCAGGAAGTTGCGGACGTACCCGAGCGACGGGTCCGGGTCGATGGCCTCGTGGCCGTTGCGGATGCGCTCGATCGCGGCGGCCAGCGTCGGGCCGCGGCCCAGCAGGCGCGCGGTCGCCAGGTCGACGGCCTTGGGGTCGTCGATGTCCAGGTCGTCACCGTGGGTGCCGAAGAGGCTCACGCCGGCGGAGAGGACGGGCATCGGGTGGGTGTCGCGGGGGAAGGCCTGCAGCAGCGGCATCATCTGGCCGGGCAGCGCGGTCTCCCCGAGCACCTTGTCGGTGAACTCGGCGAGCTGGGCCTCGGTGGGATCCTCGCCGTAGATCAGCAGGTAGGAGACCTCGAGGAACGACGCGTTCTCGGCGAGCTGGTCGATCGGGTACCCGCGGTGCCGGAGGATGCCCTCGTTGCCGTCGATGTAGGTGATCGAGGAGGTGCACGCGGAGGTGTTGACGAACCCCACGTCCAGCGTGGTCATCCCCGTGTCGGCCAGCAGCGAACCCAGCTGCATCGCGTCGCTACCGCAGCTCGCCTCCACCACGTCGAGTTCGAGCTCACCGCCGGGGTAGGACAGTGTTGCTTTGCGGTCCGAACCGTTCGAGCCTGCGGTCACGCGATTCCCTCTCCGACGACTGGTCCCGGCGGTCGAGTTCCGCCACGAATGTGCTGTGCCACACCCTACCGTGACCGCCGTTCGTGGTTCGAAGGGAGTTCGCCACAGGTCCCCCCGCGGACCGGGCGGCGCCCCGACCGTCGCCCGGGCGGCCCCCGCGGCCCGGCGTCAGGGCTGGAGCCGCCGGGCGGTCCACCGGTCGCCGTCCCGCAGACACTCGACACGGTCGTGGAACCGGTCCGGCCCGCCCTGCCAGAACTCCACCCGGTCCGGGACCACCCGGTACCCGCCCCACCGGTCGGGCATGGGGATCTCGTCGACGTCGGCCAGGCGGTGCGCCGCCGTCGCGTACAGCGCTTCGAGCTCGGCCACCGACTCCGCCGGGCGCGACTGCTCGGACGCCCAGGCGGCGACCTGCGACCCTCGCGGCCGGGTGCGCCAGTACGCGAGGCTGTCCGCCCGGTCGATCGGATGGCAGGCGCCCTCGATGTGCACCTGACGCTCGGCGATCAGCCAGGGGAAGGTCACCGACGCGTACCCGGTCTGCGCCAACTGGACGCCCTTGCGCGACGTCGTCGTCGTGAAGAACGTCACCCCGCCCTCGTCGACGCCCTTACACAGGACGGTCCTGGTCGACGGCCGTCCCTCGGCGCCGACGGTGCCGAGCACCATGGCGTTGGGTTCGCGGACGCCGCGCCGGCCGGCCTCGTCCAACCACTCGGTGAACAGGGGCAACCACCCGCCGGCGAGGTCGGCCACGTCCAGCCGCGCGTGCAGGCCGTACCCGACGCGCATGGTGTCGAAATCGGTGGGTTCCAGGACCGGTTCCTCCATGACCCCAGACGGTACTCCGGGCCCGGGGCCCGGCCGGACTACCATGGAGCACGACCCACCCGACGACACCGAAACGGCATCCCAAGAGCATGAGCGATCAGCTGCCCTCCATCCCCGCCGACCTCAAGCCCGCCGACGGCCGCTTCGGCTGCGGTCCGTCCAAGGTCCGCCCCGAGCAGATCTCGGCCGTCGCCGACGCCGCCACCACGGTGATGGGCACCAGCCACCGCCAGGCCCCGGTCAAGGACGTCGTGGGTCGGGTGCGCGACGGCCTGTCCTCGCTGTTCTCCCTCCCCGAGGGCTACGAGGTCGTGCTGGGCAACGGCGGCACCACCGCGTTCTGGGACGCCGCCGCGTTCGGCCTGGTGCGGGAGAAGTCGCTGCACCTGACCTACGGCGAGTTCTCCTCCAAGTTCGCCAAGGTCACCGGCGGCGCGCCGTTCCTGGCCGACCCGATCGTCATCTCGGCCGACCCCGGCTCGGCGCCGGAGCCGACCTCCGACCCGTCCGTCGACCTCATCGGCTGGGCGCACAACGAGACCTCCACCGGCGTGATGGTGCCGGTGTCCCGCCCGGCGGGCTCGGAGAACGCGCTCGTCGCGATCGACGCCACCTCCGGCGCCGGCGGACTGCCCGTCGACATCGCGGACGCCGACGTCTACTACTTCGCCCCGCAGAAGTCCTTCGCCTCCGACGGCGGCCTGTGGGTGTCGATCATGAGCCCCGCAGCCCTCGCGCGGGTCGACGAGATCGCGGCCACCGACCGCTGGTGCCCGGACTTCCTGTCACTGCCCACCGCGGTGGACAACTCGCGCAAGAACCAGACGTACAACACCCCGGCCGTGGCGACGCTGCTGATGTTCGCCTCGCAGATCGAGTGGATGAACGACCAGGGCGGGCTCGACTGGGCCGTCGCGCGGACCAAGGACTCGTCCTCGCGTCTGTACGACTGGGCCGAGGCCAGCGACTACGCCACCCCGTTCGTCGCCGAGCCCGCACACCGGTCGCAGGTGGTGGGCACGATCGACCTGGCCGAGGAGATCGACGCCGCGAAGGTCGCCAAGACCCTGCGCGCCAACGGCATCGTCGACACCGAGCCGTACCGCAAGCTGGGCCGCAACCAGCTGCGCATCGGCATGTTCCCGGCGATCGAGCCCGAGGACGTCACGCAGCTGACCCGCTGCATCGACCACGTGGTCGGCCAGCTCTCCTGAGCCGCCCCCGGGCACGCCGGCCCCCTCCGGCCGGGCCCGTACTTTTCCGCAGCCCACCCGGCCCGTCCGCGCGCCGGGTGGGCTGCGCTGCCCTACCATGTGGGGACGCGCCCAGGCCCCGGGCAGCGGAGCAGCTCAGGCCGCCGACGGGGCCGCGAGGAGTCGAGGAGGCGGCATGCGGAAGCTGAGGATCATCGGTGTGGACACCGAGTCGTCGGTCGTCGAATGCGAGGTCCCGGACTCCGGTGAGAAGTTCACCCTGCCCCTCGACGACCGTTTCCGAGCCGCCGCGCGCGGTGAGTTCGTGGCCGGCGGGTCGGACCGGGCGCCTGTGACCGGCACGCTGCGTCCCCGTGAGATCCAGGACCGGATCCGGCACGGGGCCTCCCCGGAGGAGGTCGCCGCCGACGCGGGGGTGCCGCTGTCCCGCATCGAGGGTTTCGCCGTGCCCGTGCTGCTCGAGCGGGCCAACGCCGCCGACCTGGCGCGGTCCGCGCACCCGGTGCTGCCGGACGGGCCGGCGCTCAACACCCTCGCCGACCGGGTGGGCGCCGCCCTGGATCGCCGCGGCGTGGATCCGGACCTGGTGACGTGGGACGCCTGGAAGGACCGCTCGGGCGGGTGGGTGGTCCGCACGTCGTGGCCGGCCGGTTTGTCCGACGACGCGAGCGCCACGTGGTCGTTCGCCCCGGATTCGCACGGGGGTTCCGCGCGGGCCCTGGACGAGGAGGCCGAGCGGATCCTGGACCCGTCGCGCGCCACGGAACTGCGGTCGGTGTCGGCCCCTCCCCCGCTGCCGCCGGGCCCCCCGCCGATCCGGGCGGTGCCGCCGCCGGCGTCGGTGACACCCCCCGCCGGCCCGACGCGCCCCGCCGCCGAGCCGCCGTCAGCCCCCGCCGGGCCCCCGGCCGCCGCGCCGGTCGACCGCGGTGACGGTGCCGCGGCCGGTGACGGTGGTGGCGCGGGTGGTGGCGACGACGACGAGGACTTCCTCCAGCCCACGCCGGCCGAACCCGAACGACGCCCCTCACGCCGTCATCCCACGATGCCGTCATGGGAGGACGTCCTCCTCGGGGTCCGCGGTAAGGACGACTGAGTCACGGACATGGGCCATCACGTCGCGACCTTCTGGTACCTGGCGACCGACGACCCCGCCGCCCCCATCCGGGCGGGGCATCCGTCGGACCCCGGCTTCGCCCGCCGCCTGCTGTCCCGGCTGTTCCCCACCGTGACCGTTGCGTCGCTGGGCGCGTTCCCGCTCAACCGGTCGGCGTCGGCCGGCCAGGGTGAGATCTACGTGGGTTCCTACCCCGGCCTGACGGTGGTGCAGACCCCCGTCGAGGGCCCGGTCGTGCCGTCGGCCGCGGCGGACGCGTGGCTCCGGCTGGTCGAGGCACCGGTCGTCCTGTTGTTCGCGCAGGATCCCGAGGACGGGGTCAGCGGGTTCGCCCGCTGGGAGTCCGGGCGCCTAATCCGGGCGTTCGCCGGGGCGGACGACCGCATCGTCGAGGACGAGGGGATGCCCCTGCCGTTCGAGCGCCCGTACTGGGCCGGCGAGTTCCCGCCCGACGGGGCGGACGACAACCCCCTGGCGTTGCCGTTCTCGCCGTCGTCACTTCTCCACGCCGCGCACCGTGACTGGCTCGGCTTCGACCTCGAGCCGGGTGGCCTGGACGTGCCGGTCCACGGTTTCGCCACCGACGGCCGCCGCGAGGTCCGGCAGCACACCCCACCCGCCGGTCCCGCGCTGCACGTGGTGGGGATGCCGGGGCGCGCCGAGCTCCACGCCGCCTCGCGTCGCGCCTCGTCGCGCCCGGCCGCGGAGGACGACGACGGGACGGGCGCCGACGGCGGGCGCACGGGGGGTGCGTCCCCGTACGAGGACGACGACTACGAACGCCTGCCCTCCGGCGCCGGCCCGCGTCGGGCCGCGGGCGTCGAGCGCATCCGCGGGCTCGCCGGGCTGGTCGGGGGCGCGGTCCGCCGGGGCGTCGACGAGGTGTCCCGCCGAGCGCGCCGCCGCTCGCGGTAGTCGTCGCGCCGGGGATCGGTCGCGCGGGGGGTCAGTCGCGCGGGGGGTCAGTCGCGCCGGGCCCGCTCGTAGAACGCGACCGCGGCGGCGGTGGCCACGTTGAGCGAGTCCGTGCCGTCGGTCATGGGGATGGCGGCGCGCACGTCGCAGGCGCGCATGGCGTGCTCCGTCAGGCCCGGTCCCTCGGCACCCAGCACGAACGCGACCTTCTCGGCGTCGACGGCGCGGGAAAGGGGGGCCTCGGCGGCCGGGGTCAGCGCGATGGTGCGGAAACCGCGCTCGCGGAGGTCGTCGAGGCTCCGCTGCCACGTGGTCGGCGTGCCGGGCAGATGCGCGAACGGCAGCCGCAGCACGTGCCCCATCGACACGCGCACGACCCGCCGGTACAGCGGGTCCCCGGTGGCGGCGCCGAACAGGACCCCGTCCACGCCGAGCGCCGCGCAGTTACGGAAGATCGCGCCGAGGTTCTCCGGGTCGTTGACGCCCTCGAGCACGACGAGGGTGCGGGCCCCGTCGACGACCTCGTCCACCGCCAGCGGCCCGGGTCGGTCGGCGGCGGCGAGGATGTCACGGCTCGAGCGGAAGCCGATCACCTCGCTGAGGACGTCCTTGGTGGTGCGCAGGTAGACCGCGTCGCCGGCCCGCTCGTCGGCGTCCCACCCCTCGGCGGTGGCCTCGCGTCGCAGCTGCTGCAGGCGCGAGTCGGTGCCGAGCAGAACGTGGGGCCGGAAGCGGGACAGCAGCATGCGGCCCACCACGTAGGTGCCCTCGGCGATCACCAGTCCCCGACCGCCGGGCAGGTCGGGTCGGCGGTCGGAGTTGTTGAGGTCGCGGAGATCGTCCAGCCGGGGGTCGGCGGGATCGGAGACGTCGACGACGTGCACGGTTCGGTCGCTCCTCCCGCCGGCCGGTCAGGCCAGCGCGTCGGTGATGGGGCCGATCGCGAAGTAGAGGACGAACGCTGCCGCGACGATCCAGAGGATCGGGTGCACGGTGCGGGCCTTGCCGGTCGCCGTCGCCATGACGACCCACGCGATGAAGCCGATGCCGATGCCGTTGGCGATCGAGTAGGTGAACGGCATCGCCACGATCGTGAGGAACGCGGGCAGGGCGATGGAGAAGTCGCTGAGATCGATCTGCTTGATCTGGGCGATCATCAGCGCGCCCACGATCACGAGGGCGGGCGCGGCGGCCTCCACCGGGACCACCTCGTAGAGCGGGGTGAAGAACATCGCCAGCAGGAACAGCACGCCGGTGACGACGTTGGCCAGGCCCGTGCGCGCGCCCTCGGCGATACCGGAGGCCGACTCGAGGAAGACCGTGTTCGACGACGACGAGGTCAGACCGCCGGCGACGGCGCCGAATCCCTCGACCACCAGGGCGCTCTTCATGCTGGGCAGGTTGCCCTCGGAGTCCATCAGCTCGGCCTCCTTGCCGAGGCCGGTGAACGTGCCCATGGCGTCGAAGAAGTTGGCGAGCAGCAGGGTGAAGACGAACAGTCCGGCGGCCAGCGGGCCGATGCGGGTGAACGCCCCGATGAGGTCGACGTTGCCGATGAGCGACAGGTTGGGGATGCCGCCCAGGGAGTCCGGGATGACCGGCACCGCGAGGCTCCAGCCGGTGGGATTGGGCTCGCCGTCGACGACGGACGGGCCGGCGTTCGCGAAGCCCTCGACGATGACCGCGAACACCGCGGTGACGACGATGCCGATGAACAGACCGCCGCGGATCCTCCGGGCGACGAGCACGCCGCAGAGCAGGAGGCCGACGACGAAGACGAAGGTCGGCCAGGACGCGATCGAGCCGCCGATACCGAGGCCGACCGGGACGGTGGTGTTGGCGGCGTCCGGCAGGCGGCGCACGAACCCGGAGTCGACCACGCCGACCATGGCGATGAACAGGCCGATACCCACCGCGATCGCGGCCTTGAGGTCGGCGGGGACCGCGTTGAACACGGCGGTGCGGAACCCGGTGATCGCGAGGATCACGATGATGACGCCCTCGATGACGATGAGGCCCATGGCCTCGGCCCAGGTCACCTGCTGGGCGATCGTCACCGCGACGAGCGAGTTGATGCCGAGGCCTGTCGCGAACGCGAACGGGTACCGCGCGATGGCGCCGAACGCGATGGTCATCACGCCGGCCGTGAAGGCGGTGACGGCGGCGATCTCGACGATCGACAGCTGGTTGCCCTCGACATCCACACCCGAGCCGAGGATCAGCGGGTTGAGGATGATGATGTAGGCCATCGCGAAGAAGCTGACGAGCCCGCCGCGGACCTCACGCGCGACGGTGGAGCCCCGCTCGCTGATCTTGAAGTAGCGGTCGACCGCCCCGATCCCGGCGGGGGGCTGCGACGCGGCCCCGGTGCTCTGCGACATCTGGCGACCTTCCTGGCTATGGGTGGGGAACCGTCATAGAGTAACCGGCCACGTACCTGCGGTAGCGTCGCGGGCATGACGGATGAGGCGAAGGACACGCAGGTACCGCCGATCCCGACCTACTTGTTGGACCCGCGTCCCGTGGTGATCCTCGGGACGCTGGCGTGGACCCTGGCCCTGCTGGCCCACACGCTCATGACCGACGTCGACATGCGCACCGTGGTGCTGTGCGCGGTGGGGATCGGTGTCGGCGCGGTCGGCTCGCTCGTCTACGCGCTGCAGCGCCGCGCGGTCCTGCGGGGCAGCGCGGGCGCCCAGCGAGGGCTGGACTTCGACCGCGACTGAGCAGCGCTAGGCCTCGTCCGCGGGCGTCGACCCCTCGGCCCCCGACGCGGTCTCTCCGGTCCCGGCCTCCCCGGCCGAGGTGTCCCCCGCTGAGCGGGCGCGGGCCGAGGCGGCGAGCTGCTGCGGCAGGACCACCACGTCGACGGCCGCGTCGTCGTACGCATCGGGTACCGGCGGCGTCGTGTCCTTCGGCACCTCGGTCTCGCTGTGCGCGCCACAGCCGTACTCGAGGTGCACGGTCTGACCGTCCGCGGAGTACTCGTTGGCGCAGATCCCGAACATCGTGCCGAGCGAGCCGGCGAGGGGGACCAGGAACCCGCACGTGCCGCAGTGGTGTTTGGCGCTGCGGGCGATCTCGGTGTCGGGCCCCCGCTCGGCGGTCCAACGTTCGGCGGCGGCCGACCGGCCCTGCCGGCTCAGGTGGCGCGGACGTCCGAGTCCGATGGGACCGGCGGCCTCGTCGAGCGCCTCGTCTCCACTGGAGACGTACCCGGGGACGAGCCGCTCGTCGTCCTCCGCGGGTGGCAACAGATCGCCCGCGCCGAGGTCCCCGGGCCGGATCCGCTTCTCCCACGGCACCCACTCGGGCGCGACCAGCGCGTCGTCCCCTGGCAGCAGCGCGATCTCGTCGACCGTCACCTCACCGCCCGGGACGAGGGCGAGCACGCAGGCCCAGTACCACCCGCGGTACCCGGGCAATTCGGAGGCGAAACGGTGCGTGGTGGTGTACGCGGCCTCGACGGTGGTCCCGAGGTGCTCGCCCACGCCGGTGATGGCGAACTCCTCGGTCGCCGCCCGCGCCACGTCCACGGCCGAGGCCAGCCGCTCACGCAGCTCGGAGTCGAAGCCCGATTCCTCATCGGTGCCCGCGACGGTCGCCCCCTGATCCGTGCCTACCTCGGTGTTCACGTCCCCCATTATGCGCATCATCGCGGGGAGGGCGCGGTCCGGCCCGTCGTGCGGCATCCTTGGGGGCATGAGCAGTGTCCGCCGCCCGGTCGGCCCCCTCGTCGTGTCCCTGAGCCTGATCGCCGCGCTGACGGCGTGCTCGACCGGGGACGGGAGCGAACCGAGCCCCACCACCGCGGCCGGGACCTCGCTGGCGTCCTCCAGCGCGCCCGCCGGTTCGTCGTCCACCGGGTCCACCGCCCCGCGCGTCCCGGTCGGCCCGTCGGAGCCGCAGCCGGTCCGCGGTTCGGTCGAGGTCATGCGCACGCTGGAGCACGATCCCGCCCTATTCACCCAGGGCCTGCAGGTGGTCGGCGACGAGGTCTACGAGTCGACGGGCCGGTACGGCGACTCGGTGGTGCAGCGTCGGCCGCTCGAGGGTGGGGACGCGGTGACCGTGGAGATGGCGGATGACGAGTTCGGCGAGGGCCTGGCCGTCACCCCCGACACGCTGTGGACGCTGACGTGGAGGAAGGGGGTCGCCCACAACCGTGACCCGCGGACCCTCGAGGTCCGGTCCGAGGCCACGTACCAGGGCGAGGGCTGGGGCCTGTGCTTCGACGGCTCCGGGCTGGTAATGAGCGACGGCTCCGACACGCTGACCTTCCGGGACCCTGCCACGTTCGAACCGGTCGGCACCGTCGCCGTCACCTCGGGCGGCACGCCGGTGCCCCGGCTCAACGAGTTGGAGTGTGTGGACGGCGACGTCCTGGCGAACGTGTGGATGACCGACGAGATCATCCGGATCGATCCCGCCACCGGCGAGGTCACCGCCATCTACGACGCCGCGCAGCTCGGCCGGCCCCGGCCGGCCGACCCGGACGCCGTGCTCAACGGGATCGCGTCGCTGCCGGGCTCGGAGAGCCTCCTGGTCACCGGGAAGCTGTGGCCGCAGATGTACGAGGTGCGACTCGTTGGGTGAGCGCCCCCGGGGACCAGCACGGCGGGCCGCCGCCTCCACCGGGCGGGGGGTGCGCCGGATCTTCCACGCCGACGGTGCGGACCGCTCGGGGCTGGCGCCGCTGAGCTACGTCACCATCGCGAACTTCGCGTGTGACGCCATCCTCGCGGTAGCCCTCGCCAACACCCTGTTCTTCTCGGCGGCGACCGCGGAGTCACGCGGCAACGTCGCGCTGTACCTGCTGGTGACGGTCGCCCCGTTCGCGCTGATCGCGCCCGTCATCGGCCCTGCCCTCGACCGCCTGCGCAGTGGCCGTCGGCTCACCGTCTCGCTGACGTTCACCCTGCGTGCGGTGCTCGCGGTGATCCTCGGCCTGAACTTCGACACATGGCTGCTCTATCCGCTCGCCCTGGGCATGCTCGTGCTGTCCAAGACGTTCGGCGTGGTCAAGGCCTCCATCACCCCGCACGTGCTGCCACCGGCGCTGGACCTGGTCCGGACCAACTCCCGCCTGACGGTGCTGGGACACGTCGGCGGCAGCGTCGTCGCCGGGGCCGCCGCCGGCGCCGTGGCATGGATCTGGGACTCCCCCACCGCGCTATGGCTGCTCGCCGCGGTCGCCCTCGTGTCGGCCTACGTGTCCATGACGATCCCCGCGCACGCCGAGGCGTCGGAGGACGATGAATCCGCCACCCTGTGGTCGGGACACGGGGGTTCGGTGGGACGTGGCCTGCGCGCCGTGCTCACCCGGCCGCTCGGCAGGAACGTCCTGGCGAATCTCTGGGCGGTCTCGCTGGTGCGGTTCATGACGGGATTCCTCACCCTGTATCTGGCCTTCGTCGCCAAGGCGCAGGAGGACGCGTCCGCCCTCGAACAGGCGGGCCTGCTCGCGATCGCCGGCGCGGCCGGCGGGTTGGGCACCTTCGCCGGCAACGCGGTCGGCGCCCGACTGCCGCTGGGGCGCCCGGGCCGGATCACGAGCACGGCGGCGGGGGCGGCGCTGGCCACGGCCGTCGTCGCGGCATTCCTCGGCACGCTCTGGGGCGCGGCCGTCCTGGCGCTGGTGGCCGCGGTGTGCAGCGCACTCGGCAAGGTGGCACTGGACGCGTCCATCCAGACCGACATCCCCGACGCCGCCCGCTCGTCGGCGTTCGGTCGGTCCGAGACCGCGTTGCAGCTGGCGTGGGTCGCGGGCGGGGCGTTGGGCGTGCTGTTGCCGCCCGACTTCACGATCGGGTTCTCGATGATCGCCTCGGTCGGCGCCCTGCTGTTCGCGCAGTCACTGCTCACCGCTCGCGGCTCCACCCTCGTCCCCGGCCTGGGCGGCGACCGGCCGCGGTTCCCGGGCGGGCCCCGTGACCCGGGTGCGCTCGGCGGCCACCTGCTCGGCAGAATGAAGGGGTGAGTTCCCTGAGTGATGCCCCGTCGACCGGCCCCCGCGTCCGCCCGATCACCTGGGCGATCCTGGCGTGGATGATCATCATGATCGCGGCGATCGTCGGCGCGTGGCAGGGGTCGGAGTCCCGCTACGGGGCGCTGCCCGAGATCACCGTCGCCACCGACCGCGGGCAGGAGAAGGTCCTCCCGTTCACCGCGACCGACCTGGACGGCAACACGTACACCAACCCGGTCGGCGAATTCCACGTGCAGGACGAGCACACGTTGACGGTCCGGCTACCCGGCGAGCTGCGGTCCGCGACGATGGACGTCTACGAGGTCCGCGCCGACGGGGTGCGCGACTACACGGTCGAGGCGGACGGACCCGGCCAGCTCCTCGTGCCCGTGACCACCCCGGAGGAGGGCCGGATCGAGGGCCTGGCCATCCGGGCAGTGGCGATCGTCTACGCGGCGGACGGCTCGGAGTCGATCCTCAACGGCGAGTGGTCGGTCGGCTTCACCTACGAGGACTGACCCACCGAACGCACTGGAGCCGGGCCCTCGCCCCGGCCCTGCGCCGTGACGGGATCAGGCGTCCAGCTCGCGCGCTACCGCGCGCAGGACCGAGGCAACCCGGCTCGAGATCTTGTGGTCCGGTCGGTGACCGCGCCGCAACTCCGGCTGGACGGTCGACTCGAGCACCTTGATCATGTCCTCGACCATCCCGTGCAGCTCATCGGGCGAGCGCCTGGGCCCGCCGCGCGGGGCGCGCTCCTCGGCGACGGTCGGCTCGTCGTGGACCACCACGCGCAGCGCCTGCGGACCGCGGCGGCCGGAGACCATGTCGAACTCCACACGCTGACGGGGGCGCAGGGTCTCCACGCCGGCGGGGAGCGCGTCCGCGCGTACGTAGACGTCCTCGCCGCCCTCCTGGGACAGGAAGCCGAACCCCTTCTCCGCGTCGTACCACTTGACCTTGCCGCTGGGCACCGCGAACCACCTTCCGTCCCGGGCGCGCACGGGCGCGACCGACAACTCCACTGACGATCAGAGACTACCCTCGTGCGCGTTGGTGACGGCCGCGAGGCGAGCGGTACCCTCCCCTGTGTGACCTCCGACGATCGACGCCCGGCCGACGACCCCTGGACACCCGACGCGTCCGCCTCCGGTGACGCGCACGCGCCCGCGCGGCCACGTCGCCGCGGGCTGTTCGTGGCCGCGCTGATCATCTTCGCGATCGGGGTCGTCTTCACGATCGTCGCCGCGCTGACGCCGTTCGTGCTCGACCGCGACGCGCCGACGATCCTGTACCTCGGCGCGATGTTCTTCACTCCGGTGGGCTTCCTGCTGGGCCTCGCGTACGCCATTCTCGGCTCGCGCCCGCCCAGGGTGTGACCAACTCCACCCTCGTGGTAACGACCCAGGTAACGAGCGGATAACAGCGCGCTATCTCCGCCCGGGCGAGCTCTTTTTATTTCAGAATGGTGACGATCCGGCATCGAACCGCTACTGTTCCGTAGCAGACTCGTCAGCGAGTCGGCATCGGCCGCACCCACCGAACCCCGCCCTGCGGCCGACGCCACTGTGACCATTACCCGGGCGGGGACGGGGGACCCGACAGGGCCCACGACGGGCCCGGCGACCGCAGGTCGCCTTGGGGTGAAGCCGCCGCCGGCGGCCGGACGCACTCGTTTCCGAACCCGACAGCTCACCTCGTAGGCACAGAGTGAAAAGGACTGACGCGTACATGACCTCGTACACCGGACGCCACCGCGCCGCCACCCCCTCCTCCGCGCCCAAGACCGCCGTCAAGGTCGTGCTCGCCGGCACCGCCTTCTCCGCCGCGGGCCTGGCCCTCGCGCCGGCCGCCAACGCCGCGCCCGACTCCGACTGGGACCGTCTGGCCCAGTGTGAGTCCGGCGGCAACTGGGCCATCAACACCGGCAACGGCTACCAGGGCGGCCTGCAGTTCTCGCCGAGCACCTGGGCCGCCTACGGCGGCACGCAGTACGCGCCGACGGCCAACCAGGCCACGCGCGAGCAGCAGATCGCGATCGCCGAGAAGACCCTCGCCGGCCAGGGCTGGGGCGCATGGCCCGCCTGCTCGGCCAAGCTGGGCCTCAACTCGGCGCCCACCCCGCGTGACCTGTCGGCCCCGAAGCCGGCTCCGGCCCCGCGCCCGCACGCTGATACGGCCGCCCCGGCCGCCCCGCCCGAGGTCAGCGCCGCCGATCACGTGGCCACTCTCAAGGCGTTCGCCGAGAGCCGCGGTGTCTTCCTCCCGATCACCGAGGGTTACGAGGCCAACAAGGCCGCCGTCGACGCCGCCTACGCCGGCAACCAGGACCTGGTGGACGGCTTCGTCGCCACCTACCTGGCCAACTGACGCCGGCGACACCCGCCGAGCGGTCCCCGGGCCACGAGGAAGGGCCGCCACCCCCTACAGGGAGTGGCGGCCCTTCTCGCGTTCCTCGGCGCCGCGCCGGAGGTCGGATCTCAGGCGACCCAGGGCGCGCCGTTGATCTTGGTGTACGGGTGGATGTAACCGAGTCGCTCCTGCGGGAGCGGGAAGGTCTCCTGGCCGAACGGCGACAGGCCTCCCGCGACCAGCGCGGCGAGTTCGGTGACCGGGTGCTCGCCGAACGAGGCGTCGGGCCAACCCGGGTTGTCATAGGTCAGATTCTTCTTGGCAGCCACGCCTGTAGTCTCTCACCTCCGACCCGATTCGGCAGCAGGTGGGTCGATTCCCACGCGGACCGGTTCTCACGGCCGCCGCGGTCTCACTAGGCTGGGACGGATCATGCCCAGCTCCCGAGCCACCTCACGCGGCGCCGCCTCACGCGGCGCCGCCGCCGACGCGCCGGACTTCCCCGCCTGGCTCGCCGGGTTGTCCGACGACGCCCTCGTGCGCGTGTGCGAGCTGCGCCCGGACGTGGCCACTCCCCCGCCCGCCTCGCTGGACGTGTTGGCGTCGCGACTGCGCCTGCCGGCGTCCACCGCGCGGGCGGTGGGGACGTTGTCGTGGCCGGAGCTGCTCGTGGCCGCCGCGGCCGCGGCGGTCGGCGCCGATTCCGGGGCCGTACCACTGGGCGCGGTGTCGGGGAGACTGGGTGTCGACGACGACGAGCCCGTCTTCCACGCCGCCGTGGCCCGTCTCCGCGAACTCGCGTTGATCTGGGGCGAGGAGGACTCGGCGCGGATGGTGCCCGTCACGGCGGTGGCGATCCGGTCGGCTCCCGTGGTGGCCCCTCATCCGGGCGAGCCCGCCGGGGCCGATCTCGAGGCGGCGTGGGGCGGCCTGTCCTCGGCTGCGGCGGGGGTCCTCGAGGCCATCGCCCGCGGGCGCATCCCGGCCGGTGCGCTCGGGGCCGGGGCGTCGGAGTCCGTGCGCGCGGCCGCGGTCGAACTCGCCCAGGCGGGGTTGGCGGAGCTCACCGGCGACGACGACGCCGAGCGGGTGGTGCCCCGCGCCCACGCCCTCGACCGGGCGCGCCACGGGGCCCGCGCGGACGGCTCGTCCCTGCTCCACCCACCGGCCTGGGCGACGCCTCGCGCCGGGGCGGGTGCCGGGCGGGCCCGCGAGGTGGACGCCTCCGGCGGCGTGGCGGCCCTCGACCTGCTCCACCGCTGCGACTCGGTGCTGGCGGCGCTCTCGACCGCCCCGGCGGCCACCCTCAAGGCCGGCGGCGTGGGGGTCCGCGAGTTGCGCCGGGTGGCGCGGGCGGCCGCGCTCGAGGAGTCCGAGCTGCCCCTGTTGCTCGAGGTCCTCGCGGCCGCCGGCCTCATCGCGGTCGGCGACGCCGAGGTCGGGGACGTCGACTACGACTCGGTGTGGGCGCCCACCGAGGCCGCGGACGTGTGGTCGGCGCGCGAGCCCGCCCGCCGCTGGGCCGAGCTGGTCGTGGCGTGGTGGTCGATGCCGCGCACCCCGTGGCGCGTCGGCTCCGAGCTCGAGGGCGGCGGGACCCTGCCCGCACTGGGCGAGCCCGTCGGCCCGCCCGGACCGACGGAACGCGGCCGCGTCCTGAAGGCGCTGGCCGCCCTGGACCCCGCGGCCGAGCCCGCCGACGCCCTGCTGCCCGAGGTGGTGCGCTGGTCGGCGCCGGTGTGGTTCTCGCGTGCGGGTGCGCGGCCCGTCTCGGAGACCGTGGCCGAGGCGCGACGGATGGGACTCGTCGTCGGGACCGTGGCCACCTCGGCCGCCCGCCACCTGGTCGACGCCACCCACGGCGCGGGGGTCTCCGGCGCGGGTGTCTCCGGGGGTTCCGGCGGCGCGGTCGTCGAGGACCTGGAACCGATCCTCACCGCCGCGTTGCCCGCCCCGGTGTCGGAGGTCATCGTCCAGGCGGACCTGACGATCCTCGCCCCCGGCCCGCTGACCCCGGAGCTGGCGGCGGAGTTCGCCCTCCTCGCCGACGTCGAGTCCGCCGGCGCCGCCACCACCTACCGCGTCACCGAGACGTCCCTGCGCCGCGCGCTCGACGCCGGACGCACGGCCGCGGGCATCCGCGAGATGCTCGCCCGCACGTCCGTCACCCCTGTCCCGCAGTCGCTGGACTACCTGATCGAGGACGTCGCCCGCCGCCACGGGCGCCTGCGGGTGGGCACCGCCCTGTCGTTCATCCGCTGCGACGATCCGTCCCTCGTCGCGCAGGTCCTCGGCTCGCCGGTGGCGGAGAGCGCCGCGCTGCGCTCGGTGGCGCCCACCGTCCTGGTCTCCCAGGCCCGACCGCTCGACCTGGTCGAGGCGCTGCGCGTGCACGGGTTCGCCCCCGTCGTGGAGGACACCTCCGGAGCGGTCGTCGCGCTGTCCCGGCCGGCCGCCCGCGTCCGCGAGTCCCGCACCACCCGGGCGCCCCGCGTCCCGACCCGCGCGCCCACCACCTCCGAACTGCGGGCAGCGGTCGCGGCGATGCGCTCCGCGGACCGCGTGCGCTCGGCGCGCGGTACCTCCGCGGGCGCGTACACGGGCGAGGCCGCCATCGCCCGCCTGCACGAGGCCGCGGGCACCGGCACGGCCGTCACCGTCTCCGTGGTCGACGCCGCGGGCCGCTCCTCCGCCCGGCTGGTCGTCCCCGCCTCCGTCGGCGGGGGCCGGATCGAGGGAATCGAGCCGGACTCGGCCGAGCCCGTCGTCCTGCCGCTGCACCGGGTGATCTCCGTCTCCGACGTCGAACCCACGCGCTGACGCGGATTTCTGGACAATGGAGGGTCGGGCCCACGCGGGCCCGGCGAGAGACCCGAGGAGGCCCGAAGTGAGCGGTGGACCGCTGATCGTCCAGTCGGACAAGACAGTGCTGCTGGAGATCGACCACGAGCAGGCCGCCGACGCCCGACAGGCGCTGGCCCCCTTCGCCGAACTCGAGCGCGCGCCCGAGCACGTCCACACCTACCGGATCACGCCGCTGGCCCTGTGGAACGCCCGGGCCGCCGGGCACGACGCCGAGCAGGTGGTCGACGTCCTGGTCTCCTACTCGCGCTTCCCCGTGCCGCAACCGCTGCTCGTGGACATCGCCGAGACCATGGCGCGCTACGGCCGGCTGCAGCTGGTCAAGAGCCCGGTGCACGGCCTGACGCTCGTCTCCCTCGACTCCGCCGTGCTCGCCGAGGTCAAGCGACACAAGAAGATCGCCCCCATGCTCGGCGCCGACATCGACGCGGACACGGTGATCGTGCACCCCTCCGAGCGCGGTCGGCTCAAGCAGGAGCTGCTCAAGGTGGGCTGGCCCGCCGAGGACCTCGCCGGCTACGTGGACGGCGAGGCCCACGAGATCGCGCTGTCCACCGAGGAGGAGCAGTGGGAGCTGCGCGACTACCAGCAGATGGCCGCCGACTCGTTCTGGGCGGGCGGCTCCGGCGTGGTCGTGCTGCCCTGCGGCGCCGGCAAGACGATGGTCGGCGCGGCCGCGATGGCCAAGGCCAAGGCCACCACGCTCATCCTGGTGACCAACACCGTCGCCGGGCGCCAGTGGAAGCGGGAACTGCTGGCCCGCACCACCCTCACCGAGGACGAGATCGGCGAGTACTCCGGTGAGCGCAAGGAGATCCGGCCCGTCACCATCGCTACATACCAGGTGGTCACGCGCAAGACCAAGGGCGTGCACCGGGCGCTGGAGCTGTTCGACTCCCGCGACTGGGGCCTGATGATCTACGACGAGGTCCACCTGCTGCCCGCGCCCGTGTTCCGCATGACCGCCGACCTGCAGTCGCGCCGCCGCCTCGGCCTGACCGCGACGCTCGTGCGCGAGGACGGCCGCGAGGGCGACGTGTTCTCCCTCATCGGGCCCAAGCGCTACGACGCCCCGTGGAAGGACATCGAGGCGCAGGGGTGGATCGCGCCCGCCGACTGCATCGAGGTGCGCGTGACGCTCACCGAGAACGAGCGGATGCTGTACGCGACCGCCGAGGCCGAGGACAAGTACAAGCTGTGCTCGACCGCCCGCACCAAGATCCCGGTGGTCAGGAAGATCCTCGCGCGCCATGCCGGCGCCCCCACCCTGGTGATCGGCGCCTACCTCGACCAGCTCGAGGAGCTCGGCGCCGAACTGGACGCGCCCGTCATCCAGGGGTCGACCTCCAACAAGGAGCGCGAGAAACTGTTCGACCAGTTCCGCAACGGTGAGATCTCCACGCTCGTGGTGTCCAAGGTCGCCAACTTCTCGATCGACCTGCCCGAGGCCAGCGTCGCGGTGCAGGTGTCGGGCACGTTCGGCTCGCGTCAGGAGGAGGCGCAGCGGCTCGGTCGACTGCTGCGGCCCAAGCACGACGGCGGGCAGGCGCACTTCTACTCGGTCGTCGCCCGCGACACCCTCGACGCCGAGTACGCCGCGCACCGCCAGCGGTTCCTCGCCGAGCAGGGGTACGCGTACCGGATCGTCGACGCCGACGACCTGCTCGGCCCGCCCATCCCCGAGGTCGGCTGACGCCCGCGGCGGTCACCCGTGGGCCCGGCCGTCGCCGGTGCTGGGATACTGGGCGCCATGGCCGCCGATCGCTCCCCACGCAACCCGCACGAGCAGTACCGACTCGCCGACATCCCCGTCGACGACGCCTGGGTCCGCAAGAACAACGAGAGCCTCGCCGAGGTGCGCCGCCTGCAGTGGTCGGCAGGCATCCTCGGCGTCATCGTGCTCGCCGCCGGCATCGGCATGCTCGTCTACGCGGAGTTCGCGGCGTGGGGCTGGATCATCGCGGTGGTGGCCGGCGCGTTCGCGATCGGCTGCCTCGCGATGGTCGGCTACATCCCCCGCAAGATGGGGTCGATGCAGCACACCTACTCCACCTCTGAGCTCGTCCCGGCCGTCATCGCCGAGGTCCGCCCGCGCGGCGTGACCCTGCTGGCGTTGGTCGACCGGGCCGTCGACCGGTCCGCCGGCAAGCTGCCCGCCCTCGTGGCCCGCAACTGCGGACCGATCCCGGGCCACGAGTCGAGGGTCGGCGAGCGCGTGCCCTGCGTCGCCGTGGTGGGCAACCGGAGCGCCCGCGGCCGCGACAACCTCTACCAGTTCATCTCCCCCATGCCCGTCGCGTGGGCCACCTCCGACAAGGCGGCGCTGCGCCGGCTGGAGAAGGAGATCCCCTCGGGTGAGTGGGAGCGGCTGCGGCAGAACATCGACCGCGTCACCGAGGTCCAGGCCGTGCCGACGAGCCTGCTCCCCCTCGACTGAGGGTCTCACCGCACCCGCCGGCACACGCCGCAGCCGCCCGCCGACCGGCCCCTCACCCGGCCCCGGGACCGGTGTGAAGTAAGCGTCACGGGACCGTGACCCGACGCCACAGCGCCGCAACACCTCCTTCCTAGCCTGATCCGCACAGGCACGCCAAGGAGGTCCAGGAATGACTGAGCACATCGTCGTCGTCGGGCACGGGATGGTCTCCCACCGCTTCGTCTCCACCCTCGGCTCGCGGTACGCCGACGCCGACGTGGCCGTCACGGTGATCGGCGAGGAACCCGATCCCGCCTACGACCGCGTCGGACTGTCCGCCTACGTCGGCGCGTGGGAGCGCGACGCCCTGCACCTCGACGACGCGCGGCACTCCGCCGACCCCCGCGTCACCGTGCGGTCCGGCCGGCTCGTCACCGCGATCGACACCGCCGCCCGGCGCGTGGAGCTCGACTCCGGCGAGCACGTCGACTACGACACCCTGGTCCTGGCGACCGGCTCGCGCGCGTTCGTCCCGCCCGTCCCCGGCCACGACCTGCCCGGCTGCCACGTCTACCGCACGCTCGACGACCTCGACGCGATCCGCGCGGCCGCCGAGCGGGCCGGGGCGGGCGCGCACGGCGTGGTGATCGGCGGCGGGCTGCTGGGCATCGAGGCCGCCAACGCGCTGAGCCTGCTCGGCCTGGTCCCGCACGTCGTGGAGCGCAACGACCGGCTCATGCCCGTCCAGGTCGACGGCCGCGGCGGCGCCCTGCTGTGCGACCTCATCCGCGACCGCGGCATCGACGTGCACCTCAGCGTGACCGACACGGCCATCGAGGAGAGCGCCGCCGCCGGGCTCCGCGTCGCCCTGTCCTCCGACGACGGCGAGACGGATGTCGTCGACGCGGCCCTCGTCGTGTTCTCCGTCGGAGTCCGGCCCCGTGACGAGCTCGCCCGCGCCGCCGGGATCGCCGTGGCGGAGCGGGGCGGCGTGCTGACCGACCGGGCCTGCCGCACCTCGGACCCGCACGTCTACGCGATCGGCGAGTGCGCGGCCATCGAGGGCACCTGCTACGGCCTGGTCGGGCCCGGATACACCTCCGCCGAGGTCGCGGCCGGGCAGATCACCGGCGACGCCGGCACCGAGTTCACCGGGGCCGACCTCGCCACCAAGCTCAAGCTCATGGGGGTCGACGTGGCCAGCTTCGGCGACGCCCACGGGCGTACGCCCGACTGCCTCGAGGTGGTGGTGGATGACCCGGTCGCCCGCACCTACAGCAAACTCGTCCTCAGCGACGACGCCCTGACCCTGCTCGGCGGCGTGTTCGTCGGCGACGCGGGCCCCTACCAACTGCTCAAGCCGCTGCTGGGCCGCACCTTGCCGTCGTCCAATCCCCTGTCCCTCATCACCCCGGGCGCGGCGGCCGACTCCGGCGTCGGCGTGGACTCACTTCCCGACGACGCGCAGATCTGCTCGTGCAACGCCGTCACCAAGGGCGACCTGCGCGAGGCCATCTGCGGCGGCGCGTGCGACGTGCCCGCCCTCAAGGCGTGCACCCGGGCCGGCACCTCGTGCGGCTCGTGCCTTCCGCTCATGCGTCAGGTCCTCGAGGCCGAGGGCGTCGAGCAGTCCACCGCGCTGTGCGAACACTTCGACCAGTCCCGCTCAGAACTGTTCGAGATCGTCACCGTCACCGGCATCCGCACGTTCTCCGGCCTGATCGGGCGCTTCGGGCGCGGGATCGGCTGTGACATCTGCAAGCCGACGGTCGCGTCGATCCTCGCCTCGACCAGCTCGGACCATGTCCTCGACGGCGAGCAGGCGGCGCTGCAGGACACCAACGACCACTTCCTGGCCAACATCCAGAAGAACGGCACCTACTCGGTGGTACCGCGGATGCCCGGCGGCGAGGTGACGGCCGAGCAGCTCATCGTGATCGGCGAGATCGCCCGCGACCACGACCTGTACGTCAAGGTCACCGGCGGCCAGCGCATCGACCTGTTCGGCGCGCGCGTCGAGGAGCTCCCCGCCATCTGGCGGCGGCTGGTGGACGCGGGCATGGAGTCCGGCCACGCGTACGGCAAGTCGCTGCGCACGGTCAAGAGCTGCGTGGGCACCTCCTGGTGCCGGTACGGACAGCAGGACTCGGTCGCGATGGCGGTGCTGCTGGAGACCCGCTACCGCGGGCTGCGGGCGCCGCACAAGATCAAGATGGCCGTGTCCGGGTGTGCGCGCGAGTGCGCGGAGGCCCGGGGCAAGGACGTCGGCGTGATCGCCACCGAGAACGGCTGGAACCTCTACGTGGGCGGCAACGGCGGCGCGACCCCGCGGCACGCCCAGCTGCTGGCCGGCGACCTCACCGACGACCAGCTCATCCGCTACATCGACCGCACGGTGATGTTCTACGTCCGCACCGCCGAGCGGTTGCAGCGCATGGCGCCGTGGCTCGAGGCGCTCGAGGGCGGGCTCGACCACCTGCGGGAGGTCGTGTGCGACGACTCGCTCGGCCTGGCCGCCGAGCTCGAGGAACGCATGGAGGCGCACGTCGCCGGCTACGTGGACGAGTGGGCGGCCGTGCTCGACGATCCCGACAAGCTCGCCCGGTTCGTCTCGTTCGTCAACGCCCCCGAGGCGCCGGACCCCACCGTGCAGTTCGAGCAGCGCGACGGCCGCAAGGTGCCGGTGCTGCTCGGCTCCCCCGCCATGCCCGTCCGCAGCTGAGCTCGCGCGCCCCCGACGCGCCGGGCCCCCGCCCCAAACCTTTGACCCGACATCCACCCGCCCACACCCGAGGAGTCCGCCATGACCGCAACCCTGTCCCGCCCCGCCCGCACCGGCGCCGCCCCCGAGATCGCCGTGTGCGCGTTCGACCGCCTCATCCCCGGCCGCGGGGTCGCCGCCCTGCTACCCGACGGGCGACAGGTGGCGGTGTACACGCTCGACGACGGCGAGGTCCACGCCGTCTGCAACATCGATCCCGTCGCCCGCGCGGCCGTGATGAGCCGCGGGCTCGTGGGCGACCGCGCCGGCGTCCCCGCCGTGATCTCGCCCATCGGCAAGCAGGCGTACGCGCTCGAGGACGGTCGCGGCCTCGACGACCCGTCCCGCGGGATCTCCGTATTCCCCGCCCGGGTCGCCGACGACGGCACGGTCTACGTGGCGACCGAGCCCGCGGTCCGCCACGCGCGCGCCACCGCTGCGTAGGGCGAGCTCGCGGGGCGCGCGGCTGTCGGGCCGCGCGCCCCGCCTGTTCAGATGGTGAGCCGGTAACCGCGCTTGACGACTGTCGTCACCAGGTCCGGCACGCCGAGCGCCCGCCGGAGTCGACCCATCGCGGTCTCCACCGCGTGCGGGTCCGTGCCGTCGCCGGGCAGGGCCGCGAGCAGCTCGTCCCTGCTCACGCACGCCCCCGGGCGCCGCGCGAGCACCCGCAGCAGCGCGAGCTGGGCCGGCGTCACCTCGACCGGTCGGCCGTCGACCAGCACCGCCGCCGCGCACACGGTCAGCTCGTGCCCGGCCACGTGGATCGGCGCCGTCCGGGCGGCGAGTTCGTCGGTGGTGTGCCGCATGAGCGAACCCAGGCGCATCCGGTCGGGGCAGGTGAACGGCACGTCCAGGTCTGCCAGCGGGGCCGCGGTCACCGGGCCCACGCACAGGGCGGCGACGGGGCCGCGCAGCGCGTCGAGCAGGTCGTCGAAAAGCCCGAGTGCGTCCGCACGCGAGAGCACGGCCACGACCGCCGGCGCGGCGGTGAACGTCACGCCGTCGACGCCGTGACGGGCGATCGTGGTGACCAGTTCGTCGAGCGCGGCGAGATCCTCGGGCAGCTCCCACCGGTAGACGGGCACCTCGATCACGTCGGCGCCCGCGTCCCGCAGGCCGTCGAGCAGGGGGGCCATGGGGTTCCAGCCGGAGCCCGCACCCTGCACCTGCACGCCGATCGTCAACCCGTCGACGCCCCGCTCGAGCAGCATCTCCAGCAGCTCCGGGCTGGCCTCGCTGACCGCGGACGCGTGCTCCCGCAGGCCGGCGGCCCGGATCGCCCCGGTCGTCTTGGGTCCGCGCGAGTACAGCGGGATCCGACCCATCAGTTCGAGTAGCTGCCCGGCCAGGCCCCACTCCTCGCACACCTGCATCCACCAGCGCACCCCGGCGGCGGTGGTGAGCACCATGAGGTCGGCGGGCGCGGCCAGCAGTCGCTCGGTGGCCTCGCGGACCACGGTGTCCTCGGCGATGGGGATCATGTGCATCGCCGGCGCGTGCAGAACGGTCGCGCCGCGGCGCTTGAGCAGGGTGCGCTGCTCAGAGGCCCGCCGGGCGGCGGTGACGGCGACCGTGCGCCCGAGGAGCGGGAGATCGGTGCCGGCGGTGGTCACGTCGGAATCGGTCACTCCCCCATCATGGCCGATCTCTGTTGCCGGGGTGTTTCGCCGCCCGCCGGTCGCTCCGCTCATCCTCGTCTCCTCCACTGCCCGCTTCTCCTCTGTTCCTCACGTCTTCCACCGGGCCCTACCCCGCCGCCGCGAGCCAGCCGCAGATCCCGTCGACGGCCGCCGAACAGCCGCCGCAGCCCGTCCCGGCGCGAGTGCTCTCGGCCAGCGCGTCGCGGTCGCGGGCGCCGTCGGTCCACGCCGCGACGAGGTCGCCCTTGCTGACCCCGTTGCAGCGGCACACCACCGCGGCGGCGGGCATGGTCGACGGCGTCTGAGCGGCCACCGCCTCGGCGCGCCCCAGTATCACCGACACCACGTCGTCCGGCACGGGCAGGGAGTTCTCGTACAGCTGGGTGAGGATGCCGATCGGTTCGGGGTGGCCGATCAACGCGGCGCCCGCCACGCGGCCGGCCACCACGTCGACGCGGGCGTACCGGCCGCGCGCGGGTTCGCACAGGGTGGTGACCTCGACGGCCGCGTCGTCGCCACCCGCCGAGCCGTACACGTCCCCGGCGAGTTCGCCCAACGCGACCACGTCGAGCCCGTGCGCCTTGAGCCTGGTGACCCGGGTGCCGCCGGAGTACCGGGCGCCGGGGTCCGTGCCGCTCAGTCGCGCGGCCAGCACGACGGCCTGGTCCCATGCCGGGGCCACCAGGCCGCTGACGACGCCTCGGTGCTGGGCGCAGTCGCCGATCGCGCTGATCGCGGGATCGCTGGTGGTGAGCTCGTCGTCGACGATCACGCCGTGGCCCACCTCCAGCCCGGCGTCACGCGCGAGGTCCGCCAGGGGCGCGGACCCGGCGGTGAGGACGACCGTGCGGCAGCGCACCTCGCCGTCGTCGAGTCTCAACGTCGCCCCGTCCCAGCTCGTGGCGCGCGCGTCGGTCACCGTCCGCACGCCGAGCGCGGCGAGGGAGCGGACCAGGACGGCGCCGGCGCCGGCGTCGAGGCAGCCGTTCATGGGCCAGGCGCGGGGATGGACGACGACGACGTCGTGCCCGGCCGCGGCCAGTGCGCAGGCGACCTCCAGACCGATGAAGCCCGCACCGACGATCGCGACGGGCCCCGGGTGGGCCGCGAGATGAGCGGTCAGCGCTCTCTGACCCGCGGCGTCCCGGAGGGTGAACACGCCGGGCGCGAGGCCGCCGCCGGGTGAGCGGATGCCGTCGACGGGCGGGATGCGGGGCGCGGCCCCGGTGGCCAGGACGAGGTGGTCGTAGCCGACCCGCTCGCCGCCCGCGAGCTCGACCTCGCACGTGACGCGGTCGATCGCCGCGACGGGCGTCGAGGTGCGCAGGGTGATGTCGTGACGGTCCCACCACCCGGCGGGCTTGAGCCGCGCCACCGGGGTGGCGCCACCGGCAGCGCCGGAGGCCGCGGCGCGCCCGGCCGCGGCGGCGTGGGAGAGCATGATGCGGTTGTACGGCTCCTCCGCCTCGGCGCCGAGCACGGTCACCGCGAGCCTCGCCGGGTCCGGTTCGCCCGCGCGCAGTTCCTCGGCGAGGCGCGCGGCGGCCATCCCCGCGCCGACGATCACCACGCGGCGGGGTGCCCGCCGGACCGCGGCCGCGCTCACGCCGCCTCCAGCCGCACCGCGCACACCTTGAACTCGGGCATCCGGCTGTGCGGGTCGAGCTCGGGCAGGGTGAGCAGGTTGGCCCGCCCCGCGCCGGCGAAGTGGAACGGCAGGAAGAGGGTGTCGGTGCGCATGTCCTCGTCGCAGCGGACCTCGGCCTCGACCGAGCCGCGCCGCGAGACCACGCGCGCGGCGGCGCCGTCGGTCAGCCCGGCCGCGCGGGCGACGACGGGGTGGACCTGCACCCACATCCGCGGTTCGGCCGCGGCGAGTTCGCCCACGCGGCGGGTCTGTGCGCCGGACTGGTAGTGCGCGAGCAGCCGCCCGGTGGTCGCGAGCAGTGGGTACGTGGCGTCGGTCGGCTCGGCCGGTGTCCGCGGTGCGTCGATCACGAAGCGGGCGCGACCGTCGGGAGTGGCGAACCGGTCGAGGAACAGTCGCGGGGTGCCGCCCGGGGAGTCGGCGCCGCACGGCCAGTGCAGCACCTCCCCCGCGTCGAGGCGGTCCCAGTCGACGGCCGAGTAGTCGGCCTTGCCGCCGGCCGAGGCGCGGGCGAGTTCGTCGAACACCGCGCGCGGGTCGGTCGGGAAGCGTTCGGGCCCGCGGTCCAGGCGGCGGGCGAGCTCGTGCCAGATCCACAGTTCGTCACGCGCGCCGGCCGGCGGGGTGATCGACCGGCGGCGCCGCAGGACGCGGCCCTCGAGGTTGGTGAGCGTGCCCTCCTCCTCGGCCCACTGCGGCACGGGCAGCACGACGTCGGCGAGTGCCGCGGTCTCCGACAGGACGAAGTCGGCCACGACCAGCGTGTCGAGCGCGCGCAGCCGCTCGGCGACGCGGTCGGCGTCCGGCGCGGAGACCACCGGGTTGGAGGCGTGCAGGAGCATCGCGGTGGGTCCGCCGGGCTGTCCGAGCGAGTCGAGCAGTTCGAACGCCGACAGACCCGGGCCGGGAATCTGCTCGGGGTCCACGCCCCACACGGCGGCGACGTGGGCGCGGGCGTCGG
Source organism: Dietzia maris (assembly GCF_036287335.1). NCBI lineage: Bacteria > Bacillati > Actinomycetota > Actinomycetes > Mycobacteriales > Dietziaceae > Dietzia > Dietzia maris. The sequence continues at coordinate 896,722 of NZ_CP143053.1, read as the reverse complement.
GATCGGTGATCATCCTGTACCCGGGGAGCTGGTCGGCCTTCTGCCCGTGCTCGCGGCCGCCCTGCCCGTTGCCCTGGCCGGTGAGCGTGCCGTAGCCGGCGCCCGGTCGACCGGGCAGGCCCAACGCGAGGGCCAGCGCGATCACCGCTCCCACCACGGAGGTGCCGTCGGCGTGCTGTTCGGCACCGCGGGCGGTGAGGATGTAGCTGCCGGCGCCGGCGTCGCGGGCGTCGGCGAGGAGCCGCACCGCCCGCTCGAGGAGGGCGACGGAGACCCCCGTGACGCGCTCGGTGCGCTCCGGCAGCCACGCGGCGGCGTGCGCCCACGCGTCCTCGAATCCGGTGGTGCGGGCGGCGAGGTACCGCGTGTCGACGGCCCCGGTGACGACGACGAGGTGCAGCAGCCCCAGCGCGAGGGCCGCGTCCGTGCCGGGGCGCAGGCGCAGGTGCACACCGCCGGAGTCGAGGGCGCGCCGCGCGGTCGCGCTGAGCCGCGGGTCGGCCACGATGAGCCCGCCCGCCGCGGCCGCGGTGCCGAGGTGCGCCAGGAACGGCGGCATGGTGTCGGCGGGGTTGGCGCCGATGAGCAGGACGGCCCGGGCGTCATCGAGGTCGGTGACGGGGAACGGCAGCCCGCGGTCGAGGCCGAAGCTGCGGTTGGCGGCCGCGGCTGCGGAGGACATGCACCAGCGGCCGTTGTAGTCGATGAGCCGGCTGCCCAGCGCGAGCCGGGTGAACTTGCCCAGCTGGTAGGCCTTCTCGTTGGTGAGTCCGCCGCCGCCGAAGGCCGCCACGCCGTCCGGCCCGCCGGCCGCCTGCGCGCTCCGGATCCCGTCGACGACCCGGTCCAGGGCGGTGTCCCAGTCACAGGGCTGCAGCCGCCCGTCGCGCCGGATGAGCGGGGTGGTGAGCCGGTCCGGGTGTCCGAGCAGGTCGCCGGCGGTCCAGCCCTTGCGGCACAGTCCGCCGCGGTTGGTGGGGAACCACTCGGGCGTCACCTCGGCGGCGCCGCCCACGGTGGGCGTGACGTTCATCGCGCACTGCAGCGCGCAGTACGGGCAGTGGGTGTGGCCGGGTCGCTCGGGCTCCTGCATGCCCGGCCGGTCCGGCGTCACCCGGGGGGTGTCGACGCTCGTCATGGTGATCTCCTCGTCGTCGTACTCGTCGTTTCTCGTCGCGCCGCCGCCGCGGCCTGCCGGCGAGTGGTCGAACCCAACCACGTCGTCCCAGGTCGGCACACGCGCAGACCGGCACTTGTGACCACTCGCCGCGCCCCGGCGGGGGCGGGGACACAGGCGCGGCGGTCAGCGCGCGGCGGGCACCGGCTCAGCCCCACCCGGCGAGGCGCCGGCAGTGCCAACCCGCGACGACCCGGCCGCCCCGACAGGCGACGTCCCGGTGGCCACCGGCGCGGGCGCGGCGGCCGGGCGGCGCAGGTACACGGCCCGGGTGATCACGGCCGCCACCACGTAGAAGACGGTGAACACCACGAACGCCGCCGTCGCCGATCCCGATGACTGGTATGAGCTGCGCAGGGTCATGTTGATGAGGAAGCCGCCGAAGGCCCCGACGGCGCCGGCCACTCCGATCAACGCTCCCGAGTGGGCGCGCGACCACGCCGCCCGCGCCGCCTCCGGCAGGTCCAGGCCCCTGCTGCGGGCCTCGTAGACGGTGGGGATCATCTTGTAGACGGACGCGTTGCCCATCCCCGTGAGCGCGAACAGGGTGAGGAACGCCGCGAAGAACAGGACGAGCGCGCCGCCGGAGAGCCTGCCGCCGTTCGAGGCCTGCATGCTCGAGGTGACGATCAGCGCGACCGTCGTGACGGCCATGCCCAGGAACGTCACGAGCGTCACCCGCGCGCCACCGAACCGGTCGGCCAGGCGCCCGCCGAGCATCCGGGTCAGCGAACCGAGCAGCGGGCCGAGGAACGTGATCTGCGCGGCGTGGAGCGCGGCGTCCGCCGGTGACTCGCCGTTGCCGGTGAACGTCATGGTGAGCATCTGCCCGAACGCGAAGCTGAAGCCGATGAACGAGCCGAAGGTACCGATGTAGAGCAGTGACAGGACCCAGCCGTCGCGGTCGGTGGCCACGTCGCGCATGCTCGCCACGTCGACTGTCTGGTGGCCGAGATTGTCCATCTTGAGCGCCGCGCCGATCCCGGCCACGACGAGCAGGACCAGGTACACGGCGATCACCCAGTGCGGCGATCGGTTACCCGCGGCGGCGATCACCACCAACCCCACCACCTGGATGGTGGCCACACCGAGGTTGCCGCCGCCCGCGTTGAGGCCGAGGGCCCAGCCCTTCATGCGCTGCGGGAAGAAGGCGTTGATGTTGGTCATGGACGACGCGAAGTTGGCCCCGCCCAGGCCGGCGAGCGCGCCCACCACCAGGTACAGCCACAGCGGCTGACCCGGGTTGGCCATGATCCACAGCATCGCGCCGGCCGGGATGAGCAGGACGAACGCGGAGAACATGGTCCAGTTGCGCCCGCCGAACGTGGCGGTGGCCAGCGTGTACGGGATGCGCAGGAACGCGCCGGTGAGGGTGACCACCGCGGAGACGAGGAACTTGTCCGGCGCGTCCAGGCCGTAGACGTCCTCGGGCATGAACAGCACCATCACCGCGAACAGGGTCCACACCGAGAACCCCACGTGCTCGGCGAACACGGACCAGTAGAGGTTGCGTACGGCGACGCGTCTGCCGCCGGACTCCCACTGGTGCCGATCCTCCGGATCCCAGTTCTCGATCGTGCGTGAGCGCGTCATGTGCGTGGCCCCTCCCCGCCGGTGGGCTCCCCTGTCCGGTGCCCCGTGCGGGCAACCGTAGGAACGGGCTGTTTCCCCTGCGCTACTCGTGGTGACGGTCCCGTCACGGTGTACTCACGTGTGGGCGTTCGGCCTGTGAGGAGGCGTCGGCCGTGGTGGACTGAGGCATGTCCTCCCGCGTCACATCCCGCGTCACCGCCCGCCTCGTCACCGTGGTGTCCGCCGCGCTCGCCCTCATGACGGGTCCGGTGCCCGCAGCCTCTGCGCAGCAGACCGGGGCCCACCCCCTGGAGACATGGCGGGCGCCCTTTCCACCGCCCGCGCCGATCCCGGCCGACGCGCGGTACGTGGACACCCAGTCCACCACCGGCCCCGACCAGCCGGGGTTCTGGGAGCTGGGGCCAAATGCCATGCGCGTGGTCTCGCGGGCCCCGGCGGACTCTCCCACCTGGTGCGACGGTTACTGGAACCTGGCGGGTGTGCGGTGTTGGCAGGTGGCACCGGATGGATCCGCCGCCGAGCTTCGCCGGTTCTCCCTCCTCACCGACGTGTGGCACGGCTCGTCGGACCCCTGGGCCGGGGCCGCCTATCAGACCGGCTACCGCATCGCCTACGAGATGGGCTGGGACTACACCTCCGGCGGCATCTTCATCCCCACCGGATCCGGGACCACCTACTCAACGATGATGCCGCTCGGCAGGCAGTCACCGGATGCCGACGTATGGGTGGCGCCGGGGATCCTTCCCGGGAGCTGACGAGCGTGGCCGCCACGGCTGAGTAGCCTGAGGGTTCCGCTCGCCCCCGGATGAGAAGGATGCCCCACGTGCCGTTCCCCCTGGATGTACCCGAGTCCGTCCTGCGCAGGCGCCGGAGCCAGAAGTGGCAGGCGTACCCGGAGGACGTGCTGCCGCTGTTCGTCGCCGAGACCGACGTCCTGCTGGCCCCCGCGATCCGGGATCGTCTCGCCGCCGCCGTCGCCGACGGGGACACCGGGTACTTCACGGAGATCGAGCGGCTGGCCGGGGTGTGCGCGCGGTACTACTCGCGTTTCGGGTACGAGGTGCCGGAGGACACCGTGGTCCCGGTCAACGACGTGGGGGTCGGCGTCCGCGAGTCGCTATCGCGCATCCTGCCGGCCGGGAGCGGCGTCGTGTACACGCCGCCGGTGTACATGCCGTTCGGGCCGTGGATCCGGCGGGTGGGGATGTCACCGGTCGCGGTGCCGTTGATCGGTCACGGCGGCGAGGACCCGCGCCTCGACCTGACCGGCATCGAGCAGTCATTGGCGGGCGGGGCCCGGGCGGTCCTGTTGAGTCACCCCCACAACCCCACGGGCGTCCTCCACTCGCAGGCGGAGTTGGCCGAGCTCGCCCAGATCGCCGCCCGGCACGACGCCGTAGTGGTCTCGGACGAGATCTGGGCGCCCCTGGCGATGCCGGGAGTCGACTTCGTGTCGTTCCTCGCCGTATCGAAAACCGCGCGCGAGGTGGGCCTGGCGATCTCGTCGGCGTCCAAGGCGTTCAACCTCGCAGGGTTGAAGTGCGCGTTCGTCGTCAACGGCAATCCCGAGAAGTTCGCGGTGCCGCGTTCGGCTCTGTCCGGAGCAGTGGGGCACTTCGGCGCCCTCGCCGCCGAGGTTGCCCTCACCGAGTCCCTCGACTGGCTCGACGACATGCGCGCCGCTCTGTCCTCCAACCTCGACCTCATGGAGCGGTTGCTGGCCGAGCATCTGCCCCGTGCGCGGTGGCGGCGGCCTGACGCGGGGTTCGTCGCGTGGATCGATCTGCGCGGGTACCCGGGCCTCGGCGACGACCCCGCCGCCGCGTTCCTGGACGAGGGTCGGGTCGCGCTGAGCCCGGGCCCGGCGTTCGGCTCCCAGGGCAAGGGATTCGCCCGCGTGAACTTCGCCTGCTCCGAAGAGCTTCTCTCCGAGGCGTTCACCCGTATGGGGCGGGTCGCGGCCGAGCGCGGTTGAGGTCTGCCCGGGCGCGGTGTCAGCGGGTCCGCGCCCCTTCGGCGGCGGGGCCGTGGCCCCGCCGCCAGAGGAAAACTCCACCGAACGTTCAGCCCGTCACCGTGAAGGCGAACGACGTCCTGTGCTTACGTCCGTATCGGTCCGTCGCCGAGACCTGGGCGGTGTGCTCGCCCGGCTCGAGATCGGAGGGCAGCGCGATCCGCCACAGGTGCGAGCTCGACCGGCCCAGTGCGGCGTCGGCGATGAGGTTGTGGGTCCCCGAGACGGTCTCGGTGTACTCCCAGCCCACGTTGAGGGCCTCGCCGGTCGCCGGCTGGGTGTGCTCGGCGGCGACGGGCTCGCCCCCGTCGACAGACACCCGGACGCTGGCGTCCGTGGATCCGCCGAAGAAGCTGGCCGCCAGCCACGCCGCGCCCGTGCTCACGTCCGCGGTGCTGACGGAGTCGGTCGCCACGGGAGCCGGAGCCTCACCCTGCTCCCCGTCGTCCTTCCACTGCTGGTAGACCTCGGCCCACTCCCGCCACGCGGGGCTGTTGATCCCTGTCAAGAACTGGCGGTCGGCCGACTCGTTACGCACGGTGTAGTACTCGGAGCGCTCGTGTCCGTCGAACTCGATGGTCAAGACACCGGGCTCGGCGGCGTCGGACGTGTACGAGTAGGGGACGCCGTTCTCATTGAGCTCGCCGGAGTACCACGAGCCGGAGACCGCGCCGGCCACGAGCTGGTCGTGGGTCAACTCGGGGATCCCGGCATCGATCCACTCTTGCCTGGAGTCACCCGCCAACAGATGCTCCAGCGTGTGGGTGTGACCGCCCACCGTCACCGCGTTGGGATAATCGGCCAGGATCTCGTACAGCGCACTCGCGTTGTCGGTCGTGACACCGCGGTAGTCCACGATCGGCGCGTGCGCGGCCACGACGATGTTCTTCTGACGCTCCACGTGCTGCAGGTCGTTACGCAGCCAGTCGAGCTGCTCCTGCGTGAGGGCCTCGGCGTAGCCGCCGTTGGACCCGTCGGCCTTCTGACCGTTGTAGACGATGTTGAACAGACCCACGAAGTGGGTGTCGCCCACTTCGTAGGAGTAGTACGGCGCGCCGAAGTCGCGGCGATAGGTGTCGACGGAGTGGGTGGCGTCGGCCGCGTCGAAGTCCATGTCGTGGTTACCGGGGATGGCACGCACGGGACCGTTCGCGTCGGCGTAGAGGTCCTTGACGGGCTGGTTCAGGCTTAGGTCGTCGCCGACGTTGTCGCCCAGGAGCAGGATGCCGCAGCCCGCGTAGTCGTCGCGGGCCGCGAGGTCGGCGGGCACGCCGCGGCTCGCGTACCCGACCTCCTCCATGTCGTAGGTCTGGGTGTCGGAGGCGATCGGGCAGGACTGCCTCGGATCGGCGGTCGCGGCCGACTTCGCGAGCGGGAAGTTCACCGCCGCGGGTAGATCGCCGGTCGGCTTCAGCCCGCCGAAGCGCAGCTCCGGCGAGCCCTCGGGCAGGTGGTTGTAGCTGAACTGGGCGACCTTCTGCTCGTCGACTGGCACCTGCCAGCCTGCGGGCTGGGTGACGAAGGCGGTGAAGTTGTCGGTGGCCGGCAGTTCGTAGCGCCCCTGCTCGCGTTTCACGCCGCGGCGGGCAGAGGGTCTAGGTGCATGCGCGACACCCCCGCCCGCCGTGCCCTTCGAGGGGACGGCGAACGGGGGTGGACGACAGCCTGAGCCGGTGGGATGCGGGCGTCAGCCCTGGTCTGCCGCCAGCTTCCTCAGCGACTCGGTCGGAGCGAAGCGCTCGCCGTACTTCGCGGCCAGCTCCTCCGCGCGAGCGACGAAACCCTTGTAGCCCGAGGCCTCCTTGGCGCCCGGCTCCGAGTAGTTCTTGGCGTACTGGCGGGTGCCGCCGGTCCACGCCGGGAACCCGATGCCGATGATCGAGCCGATGTTGGCGTCGGCGTCGTCGGTGATCACGCCCTCGTCAACGCACTTCTGCGTCTCGAGCACCTCGGCGAAGATCATGCGGTCGATCAGGTCCTGCAGCGGCGGGGCGTTGTCGGGAGAGGTGTTGAACGCCTCCCGCAGGCCCGGCCACAGTCCGCCGCGCTTGCCGTCGGCGTACTCGTAGAATCCGGCGCCGGCGGCGCGCCCGGACCGCTGGAGCTCCTCGACCATCTTGAGGACGACGCGGTCGGAGGAGGTGGGCACGTACTCCCTGCCCGCGGCCTCCTCGGCCTCGCGGGTGGCCTGACGAATCTTGACCATGAGGTTGAGGTTCAGCTCGTCGGAGAGCTGCAGCGGCGCCGCCGGGTAGCCGGCGATCCGGCCGGCCTGCTCGATGGTGGACGGTTCGATGCCCTCGTCGAGCATGCCGATCGCCTCGTTGACGAAGGTGCCGATGACGCGGGAGGTGTAGAAGCCTCGCGAGTCGTTGACGACGATCGGGATCTTGCGGATCTGCAGCGTCAGGTCGATGGCCTTGGCCAGCGTCTCCGGCGTGGTCTTCTCCCCGCAGATGATCTCGACGAGCTGCATCTTGTCGACGGGCGAGAAGAAGTGCAGGCCGATGAAGTCCTCCGGCCGCTTGACGCCGGTGGCCAGGTCGGTGATCGGCAGGGTCGAGGTGTTGGAGCCGAGCAGCGCGTCGGGCGCGACGATGTCCTCGATCTCCTGGAAGACCTTCTTCTTGAGATCGGGCGACTCGAACACCGCCTCGATCACCAGATCGCAGCCGGCGAGCGCCTGCGGGTCTGTGGTCGGGGTGATGCGGGCCAGCAGCGCGTCGGACTTCTCCTGCGTGGTTCGGCCCCGCTCGAGGGCCTTGGCCTCGAGCTTCTCGGAGTACGCCTTCCCCTTGTCGGCGGAGGCCTGCTCGACGTCCTTGAGGACGACCTCGATGCCGGCCTTGGCGCAGACGTAGGCGATGCCGGCGCCCATCATGCCCGCGCCGAGGACGCCGACCTTGGTGAACCGGGTGCGCGGGATCTCGGAGCCGTCGGCCGCCTTCGGGCGGGCGCCGCCGGAGGAGCAGTGCTGCATGTCGAAGAAGAACGCCTGGATCATGTTCTTCGCGATGGGGCCGGTGACGAGGGAGACGAAGTAGCGCGCCTCGATCTTCTCGGCGGTGGCGAAGTCGACCTGGGAGCCCTCGACGGCGGCGGCCATGATGGCGCGCGGCGCAGGGGCGGGCGCGCCCTTGGTCTGCTTGCGCATGTTGGCGGGGAAAGACGGCAGGACGCCCGCCAGCGCGGGGTCGTCGATCGTGCCGCCGGGCAGAGTCCAGCCCTTGCGGTCCCACGGCTGGGTGGGCTCGGGGTCGGTGGCGAGCCATGCCTTGGCGGCGTCGATGAGCTTCTCGGGCTCGACGACCTCGTCGACCAGCCCGGCCTTGAGGGCCTTGTCGGGCGCGAAGGAACGGCCGGACATGAGGATGTTGGGCACGGCCTGGGCGAGGCCGAACATCCGGACGGTGCGGACGATGCCGCCACCGCCGGGCAGCAGGCCGAGGGTGACCTCGGGCAGTCCGACCTTGGCGCCGCGGGCGTCGGCCATGACGCGATGGTGGCACGCGAGCGCGAGTTCGAGGCCGCCGCCGAGGGCGGCGCCGTTGATCGCGGCCACGACGGGCACGCCGCAGGTCTCGAGGGCACGCATGCGGCCCTTGATACCCATCGACCGCTCGTAGAGCTCCTCGGCCTGCTCGGGGCCGGCCTTGATCATGGACTTGAGGTCGCCGCCGCCGAAGAAGCTCTTCTTGGCGGAGGTGAGGACGACTCCCTTGATGGAGTCCTTCTCGGCCACGATGCGGTCGACCGTGGCGGAGAAGTCGTCGATGAAGCGGGTGTTCATCGTGTTGGCGCCGTGGTCGGGGTCGTCCATGGTGAGGGTGACGATGCCGTCGCCGTCCTGCTCCCACCGGAACATGTTGTCGCTCACTGGTTCTGTACTCCTGTATCGCTGTGGTGTCGGTGGGTCAGACGCGTTCGATGATGGTGGCCACGCCCATGCCGCCACCCACGCAGAGCGTGATGAGGGCGCGCTTGCCGCCGGTGCGCTCGAGTTCGTCGAGCACCGTGCCGGTGATCATGGCCCCGGTGGCGCCCAGCGGGTGGCCCATGGCGATGGCGCCGCCGTTGACGTTGAGCTTCTCGTCCGGGATGTCCATGTCCTTCTGGAAGCGCAGCACGACCGAGGCGAAGGCCTCGTTGAGCTCCCACAGGTCGATGTCGTCGGGGGTCAGGCCGGCGGTGGCGAGCGCCTTCTTGGCCGCCGGCGTGGGTCCGGTGAGCATGATGGTGGTGTCGGCCCCCGAGGTCGCGGCGGCGACGACCCGGGCGCGCGGGGTCATCCCCATCTCCTGCCCGGCCTTCTCGGAGCCCACCACGACGAGGGCGGCGCCGTCGACGATGCCGGACGAGTTGCCGCCGTGGTGGACGTGGTTGATCTCCTCGACCCAGTGGTACTTCTGCAGCGCGACGGAGTCGAACCCGCCCATGTCGCCGACCATGGCGAAGGAGGGCTTGAGCCCGGCGAGCGCCTCGACGGTGGTGCCGGGTCGCATGTGTTCGTCGTGGTCGAGGATGGTGATGCCGTTGATGTCCTTGACGGGCACGACCGACCTGGCGAACCGGCCCTCCTCCCAGGCCCGGGCGGCGAGTCGCTGCGAGCGCTCGGCGTAGCGGTCCACGTCCTCGCGGGTGAAGCCCTCGAGGGTGGCGATGAGGTCGGCGCCGATGCCCTGGGGCGAGAAGTAGGTGTCGTAGTTGGTGGCGGGGTCCATCGCCCAGGCGCCACCGTCGGTGCCCATGGGGACGCGGGACATGGACTCCACCCCACCGGCGAAGACGACCTCGTCCCATCCGGAGCGGATCTTCTGGGCGGCCATGTTGATGGACGTCAGCCCGGAGGCACAGAAGCGGTTGATCTGCACGCCGGCGACCGTGTCGGGCATGCCGGCGGCCAGGGCCGCGATGCGGGGCAGGTCCATCCCCTGGTCACCGAGGGGGGTGACGATGCCGAGGATGATGTCCGAGATGCGGTTCTCGTCGAGATCGGGGAACCGACGGCGCGTCTCCTCGATGAGGCCGACCACCAGGTCGATCGGCTTGACCCCGTGTAGGGCACCGCCGGGCTTGCCCTTACCTCGCGGTGTCCGGATGGCGTCGTAGATGAATGCCTCGGTCATGGGTGGGCCACGCTCTTTCTCTGGGCGAACAGGTTCGTGTTCCGTCAGGCTACGTGGTGCGGCCGCGCTTCGCGGAGTGTGGTCCGTTTCCGTCGACCGGCGCGTCGACTGCGCGGCCGGTGGCACAGTGGACCGCGTGACTGCGAATGACATCGTCTCCCCTGTCCTGGCCGAGCTCGCCGAGGTGTGCGGGGTCGCCACGAGTTATGACGACGCGCAGGGCGTGCACCGGGAGATCCCCGCCCGCACTGTGCGCGCGGTGCTCGCCGCGATGGGCGTACCGGTTGCTGTCGACGACGACGACGAGCTCGGCGTTTCGGAACACGAGGCCCTGGCGGCCGTTCGCGTGCGCCCCTGGCGGCGTGTTCTGCCGCCGTCTCTGGTGGCACGTCAGGGCACCGCCATAGGGTGCCCGGTCCATGTCCCGCACGGCGCGAAGGTGACCGTGTCGGTCCTGCTCGAGGACACGGATGTCCCGGTGACCCTGCTCCCCCGCGATGAGCCACGGGCAGCCCGTGAGGTCGACGGCGTCACAGTCGAACGGGTGACGCTCCAGGTGCCGGCCGCGCTGCCCGCGGGATGGCATCGCGTCTCCGCCGTGGTGGAGGTTCCGGACCGCGAACCCGAGTCGAGTGAGTGCACCCTGCTCGTCTACCCGCCGACGATCCCGGTCCCCCGCGGCCTGAAAGAGCGCAGGGCCGTCGGCCTGGCCGCGCAGATTTATCAGGTGCGTTCGCGGCAGTCGTGGGGCGTCGGGGATCTCGCCGACCTCGGCGACCTCTGCGGCTGGGCCGGCCGGGAGACGGGCGCGGATTTCGTGTTGGTCAATCCGATGCATGCCGGCGAGCCGTACCCGCCGGTCGGTCCGTCGCCGTACCTGCCGACGACCCGCCGTTTCGCCTCTCCCCTGTACCTACGTCCGGAGCTGGTGCCCGAGTACGCGGAGCTACCCGCCGCTGATCGCGCGCGGGTCGATGCGCTCGCGCGGGAGGCAGCGGAATCCAATGAGAAGGACACCATCGACCGGGACGCGTCGTGGTCCGCGAAGTTGGAGGCACTGCGCCTCCTCTTCGCCGTTCCGCTCTCGCCGCGACGCTCTGAGTCGTTCGACCGGTTCGCCGTCGAACAGCCGGGGCTGAGGGGGTTCGCCACGTGGTGCGCACTGGCCGGCGAGCACGGGCCTGACTGGAGCGAGTGGCCGGAGGAGCTGAGGGATCCGGACTCGGAGTCCGTCGCGCGCTTTGCCACCGAGCACGCGGAGGAGGTCCGTTTCCATGAGTGGTTGCAGTGGCAGGTCTCGCAGCAGCGGGGGCTTGCGCAGAGCGAGGCGGTCGGAGCCGGTATGCGGCTGGGCGTCCTCCACGATCTGGCGGTCGGCGTCCATCCGACCGGGGCGGATGCGTGGTCTCTGAACCGGTCGCTCGCCCGCAGCGTCTCGGTGGGCGCGCCGCCGGATGCGTACAACCAGCTGGGTCAGGACTGGTCGCAGCCGCCGCTGCGACCGGATGCTCTGGCGGAGGAGGGTTACGCGCCATTCCGCGACATCGTTCGCGCCGCGCTCCGGGATTCCGGTGGGGTGCGTATCGATCACATCCTCGGGCTCTTCCGCCTGTGGTGGATTCCTGAGGGCGCTCCGCCCACCGAGGGGACGTATGTCCGGTATGACCACGAGGCCATGCTCGGTGTCCTCGCGTTGGAGGCCACGCGGGCCGGCGCCGTGGTGGTCGGTGAAGACCTGGGCACGGTGGCTCCGGGGGTGCGGGAGACGTTGTCCGATCTCGGGGTGTTGGGTACGTCGGTGATGTGGTTCGAGAAGCGTGACGACGAGCCGGTTCCGCCGGAGGAGTATCGCCGCCTGTGTATGGCGTCGGTGACGACGCATGATCTTCCCCCGACGGCGGGGTATGTCGATCTCGTCCACGTGGATGTTCGTGAAGAGCTCGGCCAGCTCACCGGCGACGTCGAGGAGGAGCGTCGGTCCGCGGCGGCCGAGATCGAGGCGTTCCGTAAGGAGGTCCGCGATCGGGATCTTCTCGAGGGCGATTCCCCGGATGATCTGGTGGTGGCACTTCACCGATTCGTGGCGGCTGCGCCGTCGTTGCTCGTGGCGGTGTCGGTGTCGGATCTGGTGGGCGATCGCCGCCCGGTGAACATGCCGGGTACGTCGGATGAGTATCCGAATTGGCGGGTGCCGTTGACGGACGCCGATGGCCGTTTGGTCAGCCTCGAGGGGCTCGTGGATTCGGCGTTGGCGCGTCGCGTGATGTCTGTGGTGGTGGGCCGCTGAAATGGCTGGAACCCCCGAACCGTTGGTTCGGGGGTTCCAGCGTTGTGAAGTTGTGTTCGGCGGTGTCCTACTCTCCCACACCCTCGCGAGTGCAGTACCATCGGCGCTGGCAGGCTTAGCTTCCGGGTTCGGAATGGGACCGGGCGTTTCCCTGCCGCTATGGCCGCCGTAACTCTGTGAAACAAGGCCCACACACGCTTTTGGTGTGGGTGTGTTGTTTCAGATACTGCACAGTGGACGCGGGTCGATCTCGTAAAAAGGTGTTTGTGTGTAAGTCCTCGGCCGATTAGTACCGGTCACCTGCACGCATTGCTGCGCTTCCAGTTCCGGCCTATCAACCCCATGGTCTGTGGGGGGCCTTAACCACGCGAAGGTGGTGAGAAACCTCATCTTGGAACAGGCTTCCCGCTTAGATGCTTTCAGCGGTTATCCCTTCCGAACGTAGCTAACCAGCGATGCTCCTGGTGGAACAACTGGCACACCAGAGGTTCGTCCGTCCCGGTCCTCTCGTACTAGGGACAGCCTTCCGCAAGTTTCTTACGCGCGCGGCGGATAGAGACCGAACTGTCTCACGACGTTCTAAACCCAGCTCGCGTGCCGCTTTAATGGGCGAACAGCCCAACCCTTGGGACCTACTCCAGCCCCAGGATGCGACGAGCCGACATCGAGGTGCCAAACCATCCCGTCGATATGGACTCTTGGGGAAGATCAGCCTGTTATCCCCGGGGTACCTTTTATCCGTTGAGCGACACCGCTTCCACATGCCGGTGCCGGATCACTAGTCCCGACTTTCGTCCCTGCTCGACGTGTCAGTCTCACAGTCAAGCTCCCTTGTGCACTTGCACTCAACACCTGATTGCCATCCAGGCTGAGGGAACCTTTGGGCGCCTCCGTTACTCTTTGGGAGGCAACCGCCCCAGTTAAACTACCCACCAGGCACTGTCCCTAACCCAGATCATGGGCCGAGGTTAGACGTCCAATACGATCAGAGTGGTATTTCAACAACGACTCCACACACACTGGCGTGCATGCTTCACAGTCTCCCACCTATCCTACACAAACCGAATCGAACGCCAATACCAAGCTATAGTAAAGGTCCCGGGGTCTTTTCGTCCTGCCGCGCGTAACGAGCATCTTTACTCGTAATGCAATTTCGCCGAGTCTGTGGTCGAGACAGCAGAGAAGTCGTTACGCCATTCGTGCAGGTCGGAACTTACCCGACAAGGAATTTCGCTACCTTAGGATGGTTATAGTTACCACCGCCGTTTACTGGGGCTTAAATTCTCAGCTTCGCCTTGCGGCTAACCGGTCCTCTTAACCTTCCAGCACCGGGCAGGCGTCAGTCCGTATACATCGACTTACGTCTTCGCACGGACCTGTGTTTTTAGTAAACAGTCGCTTCTCTCTGGTCTCTGCGACCACCCCCAGCTCCCACCGCAAAGGGTGTTCACCGGGCGTGGTCCCCCTTCTCCCGAAGTTACGGGGGCATTTTGCCGAGTTCCTTAACCACAGTTCTCTCGATCGCCTTGGTATTCTCTACCTGACCACCTGTGTTGGTTTGGGGTACGGGCCGTGTATGAACTCACTAGAGGCTTTTCTCGGCAGCATAGGATCACTGAATTCCCCACAACGGGTACGCATCAAGTCTCAGCCTTAATGTGACACGGATTTGCCTGTTGTCACGGCCTACACTCTTACACCAGTACAACCACTGACTGGCCCAGCTACCTTCCTGCGTCACCCCATCGCTTGGCTACTACCAGATCAGGTCCCGCGCATCCCCACCACGTACACCGAAGTGTCTCTAGGTGGTTCTGGGCGGTTAGTATCACTGATTCACCATGGGCGCGCATACACGGGTACGGGAATATCAACCCGTTGTCCATCGACTACGCCTGTCGGCCTCGCCTTAGGTCCCGACTCACCCTGGGCAGATTAGCTTGACCCAGGAACCCTTGGTCATCCGGCGGACGAGTTTCTCACTCGTCATTCGCTACTCATGCCTGCATTCTCACTCGTGTGGCCTCCACACCTGGATCACTCCGGCGCTTCTATGGCCACACGACGCTCCCCTACCCACCCACACACCTGCCCGGAGGAGGATATACGTGTGAGTGCCGCGGCTTCGGCGGTGTACTTGAGCCCCGCTACATTGTCGGCGCAGGACCACTTGACCAGTGAGCTATTACGCACTCTTTCAAGGGTGGCTGCTTCTAAGCCAACCTCCTGGCTGTCTCAGCGATCCCACATCCTTTTCCACTTAGTACACGCTTAGGGGCCTTAGCCGGCGATCTGGGCTGTTTCCCTCTCGACTATGAAGCTTATCCCCCACAGTCTCACTGCCGCACTCTCACACCTCGGCATTCGGAGTTTGGCTGACGTCAGTAACCTTGTAGGGCCCATCGGCCATCCAGTAGCTCTACCTCCGAGGTGAAACATGCGACGCTGCACCTAAATGCATTTCGGGGAGAACCAGCTATCACGGAGTTTGATTGGCCTTTCACCCCTACCCACAACTCATCCCCTCAGTTTTCAACCTAAGTGGGTTCGCGCCTCCACGACGTCTTACCGTCGCTTCACACTGGCCATGGGTAGATCACTCCGCTTCGGGTCTAGAGCATGCCACTAACAACGCCCTATTCGGACTCGCTTTCGCTACGGCTTCCCCACACGGGTTAACCTCGCGACATACCACTAACTCGCAGGCTCATTCTTCAAAAGGCACGCCATCAGCCCAAAAGGCCTCTGACGGATTGTAAGCACACGGTTTCAGGTACTATTTCACTCCCCTCCCGGGGTACTTTTCACCATTCCCTCACGGTACTAATCCGCTATCGGTCACCAAGGAGTATTCAGGCTTACCGGGTGGTCCCGGCAGATTCACAGCAGATTTCACGGGCCCGCTGCTACTTGGGTACACAAATCGCCCCGCCGCACAGTTTTCAGGTACGGGACTCTCACCCTCTCCGGTCGACCCTTCCAAGTCGTTCCCCTAACCCACGGTCAATCGGCGCCCGGTCCGGCAGAACCAAGGACATCGCGCCCCACAACACCACACACGCAACCCCTGCCGGGTATCACACGCATGCGGTTTAGCCTCCTCCGCGTTCGCTCGCCGCTACTGACGGAATCACTATTGTTTTCTCTTCCTGCGGGTACTGAGATGTTTCACTTCCCCGCGTTCCCTCCACACACCCTATGTATTCAGATGCGGGTAACACGCCATCACGCGTGCTGGGTTCCCCCATTCGGACACCCTCGGATCACAGCTCGTTTGGCAGCTCCCCGAGGCTTATCGCAGCCTACTACGTCCTTCATCGGCTCTTGGTGCCAAGGCATCCACCGTGTGCTCTTACACACTTACATTCACAAACAATTAAAGATGCTCGCGTCCACTGTGCAGTTCTCAAACAACACACACCAACCCCACCCACACCCTAAGGTCCATAGACCGCATCAGGTGTATCGGGAATCAGTGCCACCAGAAACAACCCAACCCCTCTCAGGGTCAGACGGTGTTGTTTCAGACACCCAACAGTGTGTTTCGTCCCGGACCACACTCACGCCGGCACGCAGATCCTGAGTCTGCATACCCTGCGGTCACCGCGGGTCCTTAAGCGATAGTGTTCCACCCAATTGAGCGTCCGGCCGGCCCACGAACGGGACCGCTACCGGCACTAGACTCTGACCACACCAACAGTGTGGTGAGTGCTCCTTAGAAAGGAGGTGATCCAGCCGCACCTTCCGGTACGGCTACCTTGTTACGACTTCGTCCCAATCGCCGATCCCACCTTCGACGGCTCCCTCCCGCAAGGGGTTAGGCCACCGGCTTCGGGTGTTACCGACTTTCATGACGTGACGGGCGGTGTGTACAAGGCCCGGGAACGTATTCACCGCAGCGTTGCTGATCTGCGATTACTAGCGACTCCGACTTCATGGGGTCGAGTTGCAGACCCCAATCCGAACTGAGACCAGCTTTAAGGGATTCGCTCCACCTCACGGTATCGCAGCCCTCTGTACTAGCCATTGTAGCATGTGTGAAGCCCTAGACATAAGGGGCATGATGATTTGACGTCATCCCCACCTTCCTCCGAGTTGACCCCGGCAGTCTCTCACGAGTCCCCACCATAACGTGCTGGCAACATGAGACAGGGGTTGCGCTCGTTGCGGGACTTAACCCAACATCTCACGACACGAGCTGACGACAACCATGCACCACCTGTATACAAGCCACAAGGGAAACGACATCTCTGCCGTCGTCCTGTATATGTCAAGCCTAGGTAAGGTTCTTCGCGTTGCATCGAATTAATCCACATGCTCCGCCGCTTGTGCGGGCCCCCGTCAATTCCTTTGAGTTTTAGCCTTGCGGCCGTACTCCCCAGGCGGGGCGCTTAATGCGTTAGCTACGGCACGGAATCCGTGGAAGGACCCCACACCTAGCGCCCACCGTTTACGGCATGGACTACCAGGGTATCTAATCCTGTTCGCTACCCATGCTTTCGCTCCTCAGCGTCAGTTACTACCCAGAGACCCGCCTTCGCCACCGGTGTTCCTCCTGATATCTGCGCATTTCACCGCTACACCAGGAATTCCAGTCTCCCCTGTAGTACTCAAGTCTGCCCGTATCGCCCGCAAGCTCGGAGTTAAGCTCCGAGTTTTCACGGACGACGCGACAAACCGCCTACGAGCTCTTTACGCCCAGTAATTCCGGACAACGCTCGCACCCTACGTATTACCGCGGCTGCTGGCACGTAGTTGGCCGGTGCTTCTTCTGCAGGTACCGTCACTTGCGCTTCGTCCCTACTGAAAGGGGTTTACAATCCGAAGACCGTCATCCCCCACGCGGCGTCGCTGCATCAGGCTTTCGCCCATTGTGCAATATTCCCCACTGCTGCCTCCCGTAGGAGTCTGGGCCGTGTCTCAGTCCCAGTGTGGCCGATCACCCTCTCAGGCCGGCTACCCGTCGTCGCCTTGGTAGGCCATTACCCCACCAACAAGCTGATAGGCCGCGGGCTCATCCTGCACCGAAAAACTTTCCAACCACCACCATGCGGCAGAAGCTGAATATCCGGTATTAGACCCAGTTTCCCAGGCTTATCCCGAAGTGCAGGGCAGATTACCCACGTGTTACTCACCCGTTCGCCACTCGTGTACCCCGAAGGGCCTTACCGTTCGACTTGCATGTGTTAAGCACGCCGCCAGCGTTCGTCCTGAGCCAGGATCAAACTCTCCATAAAAGCTTCTCAGCACTACGAAAAGCACAATCCAAGCAACAGAACAACCAAAACTGGCTGTTCCAAAAAACGCGACCCCCACGACAGGGATGTGAAAGGGTCGCAACCAAACAAAAAATTTGGCACTATCACAAACAAAACACACTGTTGAGTTCTCAAACAACACCCACACACCATCCGCACACCCGACCAGACGGCCGAACAGCATCCGGGGTGATCGCCGCCCCTTTCGAGGCAACTCCTCCAGAGTAAGTCACTCGCCCACCCCAGTCAAACCGGGTGAACCACTTCCCACTCTGGCCCGCCCCCAACTCGCCGAGCCGGTTCTTCTCGTTCCGGCCCCGCTCCCTGGCGGCTCCGATAAAGTTACACGGGCCTGTCTGCAAAGCCAAATCCGGTGCCTTTTCCCTGGTCAGGCGCTCATGGCTGTCAACCGGTGTCGGCTTGTTCCAGCGAGACGACGTCGAAGTGTCGCCGGCGAGGATCCCCGGCTGTCGTTGTGGCCTCTTCCCGGTAGTGGCTCGAGTTCGAACCTTCTCAACGGACTTCATTCGTTCGCCGTCCTTCCCCGGGTCGGCACTGCGCAGGAAGCGCCCTAACCCCGGTGATTCACGGGGATCTGCGGATCGCTGGGTGAAAATAGACCGAAGTGCTTCCTGAACAGGGGAAACTGGGACTTGTCTAGAGCTCCAGGTTCTCAAGCAGAAAGCACTCGGTAGGTGAAGCGTACTTCGTGGTCGTCTGGTCTGTCGTTCTCCGTCGAGGATGTCGGGGTGATTGCTCATGCCGGGGTCATCGCGCCACGTCTTCTGGCTGATCGCGTCGGCCTGACCGCCGAGCTGTCGGGGGCCATGGCGCAGCGCCGATCCATCCCGATCCATGACCGTGGACGGGTGTTGACCGATGTCGCGGTGATGCTCACCGGTGGCGGCACGTCCATTGCCGATATCCGCGTCCTGCGCCACCAATCCACGGTCCTGGGTCCGGTCGCCTCCTCTCCGACGGTGTGGCGCACGCTGGATGAGGTCACCGCTGGTAAACGCAAGAAGATCCAGGTCGCGCGTGCCCGCACGCGGCGGCACGTTTGGTCCCAGCTGCCTGGCGGGGTGCCGGCCTCTAAGTGCGCGGGCCGGGATCTGGGGGACACGGTCGTGCTTGATGTGGATGCCACCATCGTGGTCACCCACAGCGAGAAAGAACAGAGCGCGCCAACCTATAAGCGCACCTTCGGCTACCACCCGATCGGCGTGTGGTGCGACAACACAGAAGAGTTCCTCGCTGCGAGCTTGCGCCCGGGCAACGCGGGGTCGAACACCGCGGCCGACCACATCGACGTCCTCGGGCAAGCCATCGCCCAGATTCCCGCCGCCCATCGGCGTGATCTGCTGATCCGATCCGACGGCGCCGGCGCCTCCCATGACCTGTTGGAGTGGATCTCCGAGCAGAATCGGATCCGTGGTCGGCGGGTGGAGTACTCGGTCGGCTTTTCGATCACCGCCGGAATCCGCCGGGCCATCGCGATCGCCCCCGACACCGCGTGGGGGCCAGCGGTGAATCAAGGCGGCGACCTGAGGCCGGGCGCGGAGATCGCCGAGCTGACTGGACTGCTGCCGCCCAGGATGCTCGCCAAGTGGCCCGACGGGATGCGGGTCATCGTCCGCCGTGAGCGGCCCCACCCCGGCGCCCAGTTGTCGATGTTCGAGGAACTCGACGGGTGGCGCTACCAGGCGTTCGTCACCAACACCGCCACCGGTCAACTGCAGTTCCTCGAGGCCAGGCATCGGGCGCATGCCCGGGTGGAGGACCGGATCCGCCACGCCAAAGACACCGGCCTGGGCCGTCTGCCCTCGCGAGAGTTCGCTCTCAACCAGGCATGGCTGGTGGCGGTGATGATCGCCGCCGACCTCGTCGCCTGGACCCGGATGCTGGCCTGCACCGGCGCCGCCGCCATCCTCGCAGCGTGCGAGCCCAAAGCGATGCGCTACCGCTTCCTCCACGTCGCCGCCCTACTGACCCGCAGCAGCCGACGTAGACGGGTCAAAATCCCCGAAACCTGGCCCTGGGCCACCGCCATCGAAGCGGTGTTCCACAAGATCGCCGCGATCCCCAAACCGGCCTGACCCCGCCTGCCCACCCTTGAGAGCACCACCCGGAGACCCGCCCACCGGCAGCGCCAGCCGGCGCCCAAACACGTCTACACGACCCGCCGGGCACAACATCCGTAGAGAACCGACTCCATCACGCCCCATGAATCAGCGGGGCTAATAGGGCCGGCACTGCGCAGGAAGCGCCCTAATAGGGCCACAGCGAGCGCAACGGGCCGGCGGCCGGAAGCAAGATGGCCGCCGCCATCCCTTATCCGTCGGTCGCCTGCGGGAGTGGACAACCGCGACACGTTCTGCGCGCAGCGGCCTACCGCGGATGCAGGTGCCGTGACGCCTTCCATGTGGCCGCGTGATCACGAGGCGCGCAACTCGGCCGGGACATGGTCGAGCCGACCTGGGCGATTCGCCTTCTCGGGCGCAGACGTCAGTCAGTGGCTATCCGGCCAGCTGTTGCGTTGGGACACATCGCTGCGGGCAATAGATCCAAGGGTTCTGCGGAGCCGACCGCGGCTCGCTCCGGAACATCGGGCACGTCCTGATCGTGGGCCGCTGATCGCTCCGGGATCCGGGTAGCCGAGAGGCAGCAGCCCGGTGAAGCTGAGCGCTGTCTCGTTCGCAAAACTCGATGACCGTGAGGTCCTGTTGGCTCACGGAATGCACTCCCTGCTGGTACCCACAACGTCGAATCTCGTCGGCCCCGTTCCGTGCGACCAGCCAGACTCACTCACCCAGCAGCAGTCACACAACGACAGCGGGCGTTCGGCACCGCGACTGAATCACCGGGCCTACAGACGCCACGAGACGCGCAGGGGCCGGCCACTGCCTACACGGGTTGCTCGTCAGGGGAAGCGAGGTCAGCGCCCGCGCCCTCCTCTGGGTACTCCGCAGGGTGCGGCCTCGATCCGGGACCGTGGCTCTCGTACCGGCGGGTCGCGGCTGCAGGAGGGAGTCACGAGCGGCACCGCGGCGGCGCGCCCACGGCCCCTGGTCACGAGGGTTTGCGCTCTTACGTTCGCGCGCGGCGGGGCGCCGCCGGTCGCAGCGTCTCGGGGCCCGGTGGTTGCCCCCAGTGGGGTTGCGCACTACAGCGGGTCATCTAACCTCGATTTTTCATCCGGCAGTTGAGCGGAGTGAAGGCGCCGTCAACTCGTGATTCTGCCCGATTTTCGGTGTGTGGGCGTGATTGTTCGGCCGGTGTCGCCCGGGTGGGCGTCGGGGTTCCACGTCTCCCGCGTTTTGCTACGTCTGTCGAGGGCCTGCAGGGTCTTGCCGGGGTGCTAGCCAGGGTCTTCGAGTCGGGCGAGGCCGCGGGTGATCAGGTGGCCCCATGGTGCGGTTTCGTCGAGGTGGAGGCGGGTTTTTCGGGCGTGGCGGGCCAGACTCGCGGCCACGGAGAGAAGCCGCAGGCGCAGGCGTTTGGGTTCCCAGGTCGCGGCTGGGGTGGCGTCGAGGGCGATGAGCTGGGACCAGGCCAGGAGAAGCTGTGCGAGTTGGCAGATGAGGATCCAGATCCGGTTCTGCGCGGTGGTCTGCAGGGGAAGTTTGGCCAGGCCGGTGTCCTTGGCGGTGCGGATGCGATCCTCGCATCGGGCCCGTTGGCGGTGGCGGAGCTCAAGTGTCTGGATGTGGCCGCGGCGGGTGTTAGTGACGAACGCTGTCAGGCGGCGTCCGGAGGCGTCGGTGAATCGCAGTTGAGCGCCCGGATGGGGTCGTTCTGCTCGGACTATCAGCCGCATTCCGGCAGGCCAGTGGCTCAAATCGGCCACACCGGTCAGTTCGACGACTTCGGCGCCCTCGCGGGTGTCGCCGTCTGAGGTCAGTGCGGACTGCCACGCCTGGTCCGGCATATCGTCGACCAGGGCGGCCAAGGCCGGGGTGAGGGCAAATCCGATGGAGTACTGGACCCGCTTGCGGTGCAGGTGCTCGAGGAACTTATGCGATGCGCCGGCTCCGTCAGTGCGGACCAGTACTCGTTTCCCGGGCCGGGGGGTGTTGATACCCGGGATCGACTTCAGCGCCGTGGCCAGGAGTTTCTTGTGGTCGGCGGCGGTGTTCGCGCCGGCGTTGCCCGGCCGCAGCAGCGCGGCCACTGGTTCTCCGCCCCCGCCGGGCCCGTGGTCGCAGTACGCCAGCAGTGGGTGGTGACCGTAGCCCTTCTTATAGGTCGGGGCAGCGTGTTCCTTGTCCGAGTGCGCGGTGATCAAGGTGGCGTCGATGTCGATGATGACCGGGTTCTCCGCGCTCGGTGCCCGCAGCGACGGCCTGTTCTCTGCCCGGTTCCACACGTGCTCCCGTGCACGAGATATTGCCTGCTGGACGACTGATTCGACGCGGTCGACATCGTCAGCGAGCACGGCCAGCAGGCGGGAGATCGTGGCAGGGGAAGGCACGGGGCCGACGATGGTGTCGGCACCGGCGAGTTCGCGGATATCGACCAGATGATCTCCGCCGGCGGCGACCGCCAGTGCCAACTGCGTCAGCATGTGGCCGGGGTCGAACACCGCGGTCGGCGCCCGCCATGGCGCCAACGCCTGCGATAGGCCTTCCACCAGGCCTGATGTTTCGGCGACCCGGGCGGGAAGCACAATCCCGGCGTGGGAGACGACCCCCTTCCCGGCGTGGTCAACCTCCAGGCGGATGGGCGAGAGGGTAGAGTTCTTCACCAGAAAGGTGCTCCTTGACTGGATACTTTGCGAGCTTCAACACCCCGCATTATTCCAGCTCAGAGCACCTTTCTTTATGCCCGACACGCACTACCGAGGCCGCCACCATGAAATCTCGAGGCTAACGCTCTCGTGCATTTCTCTGACCCCCGCTGGCTCCGGAGTGCGCGGGCCCTCGCACCGAATCACAGCGATCAGCGCATTAGCGCGATTAGCGCGATTAGCGCGATCAGCGCGATCAGCGCGATCAGCGCGATCAGCGCGATCAGCCGAGATGACAGCGCATCTGTGTAGCGCTCGAGGCCAGAGACGAACCGCTCTGGCTACAGGGCTCGCACTTCACCGTCGCACCAAACCCCGGCGACACCCCCGGTGACCCCACTTTCACGGACGCCGACGGAGCGACCGAGGCGGTTCCACGACCGTACGAGTGACTCCGACGAATCGCGAGTACCGATGAGCACAGCGTCTTGGGGGCAGACGCGAAGTCGTAACCCCCGACGCCGTCCTCCGCCGCATCGGCGGGTGTGAGGGCCCGGCGCCGCACTCACGATCGCAATTCGTCGTGATAAGGAGGCTCACGGCGGAGCCGGTCTCCGCGCGTGCGCTCGAGTTGCTCACCCGCCCCGTGGAGGGCGGAGGCGCGACCCTCGCCCTGCCCGGCTCTGCCCTTTCTCGCTTGCGACCTCAAAGAGTCGCGTCAGC
Source organism: Dietzia maris (assembly GCF_036287335.1). Classification (NCBI taxonomy): domain Bacteria; kingdom Bacillati; phylum Actinomycetota; class Actinomycetes; order Mycobacteriales; family Dietziaceae; genus Dietzia; species Dietzia maris. The sequence continues at coordinate 873,818 of NZ_CP143053.1, read as the reverse complement.
CAGCAGGCTGGCCCCCCATAGAGTGAGAAAGCTCTGGAGCGGGCTGGCCGCTCCCGGCCAGAACCCCTGACCCGGGGAACCCGGGGCGGGACCGAGAAGACGATCCGCCACGCGCGAACTACGTCGGCACCTGAACACCGGTGCGGTCACCCCGAAGTCCCCGTCATTCGACGAGCTCCGCGTGCTAGCGGCCATGCCAATCTCCCTGTAGGCGGACACGTACTTCCCTGCTGACGGTCAGTTGATCTCCCTGTCCGTGGCCAAGGGATCGGGCCGTGTCGGTCCCGCGAAAAGCGCCCCTCCGGGGATGTGCTCGAGGTCTTCGACCACCTATGAGCGCTGTTCCACCGGAGGGACGCATGAAGAAGTCTGACAGGGAGATCATGGAAATTCTCGAGGCATACGGATAGTGCCCCGTGGCGTGGTGGAATTCGGATCGGCATCTGGTCAGTCGCAGTGATCAACGAGTTCCGTGGGTTGATCATAACCAGTACCGGTGTCGAGGGCGTGTTGCTTGGCCGCGATGACGGCTCGGAGTTCGGCCATGGAGCTCTCTGACAGGTAGCGGCGGCCGACTTGCCATTCGTCGTGTTGGTCGATGACCACCGAGGTCGCAAGCCGTAGGAACGCGGCCGGGTTGGGGAAGATCTCCACGACGTCCGCACGGCGCTTGATCTCCTTGTTCAGCCGCTCGATCGGGTTGTTGGACCAGATCTTCTGCCAGTGCCCTTTCGGGAACGCGGTGAACGCAAGAACGTCGGTCTTGGCCTCGCGCATCATCGCGGTGGCCTTGGGGAACGAGGCGGCGAAGGTGTCGGCGACCTGGTCCCACTGCGCAGCCACATCCTTGGGGTCGGTGTGGGCGAAGATCGTCTTGACCGCCGCGGTCACCGCGGGTGCGTGCTTGGACGCCACCGTGCCATGCAGATTGCGCATGAAGTGCACCCGGCAGCGCTGCCAGGAGGCGCCCACAAACTGGCGCTTCCGGATTTAGAGTGCGTTGATCTGGTTCTGGAGCTGTCCGGAGTGGATGAGTGATCGCAAGATGTAGTGCTTGAGGTTCCGGAAGCCGAGGGCGATTCCGCGGAGGTGCTCGAGGCGTCCGTTGATGGCCTCGACCGGCCCGTTGGAAGCGCCCACGTCGAAGTAGGCCAGGATCTCTCGGTGCCGCTTCCACAGGGACCGGCCGAGCTGCGCCAACTCGGTGAGGTGCTTCGGCACGCCAGTCCGGATGGACTTGAGGAGCTTGTACATCGCGATCTTTCCGTCCCTTCGCCGCGGCTGCTCGTAGACGTTGATCAGCCCCTGGTAGACGCGGTAGGTGACCTCCACCGCGACGTGGGCGTCGTGGGCGACGAACGCCTTGAACAGGCGAGCTTTCTGCTTGTCGGTGAGCAGCTCAGCGCGGGTGCGCAGGATGCGGCGGATCCCGTACAGGGGGTCGCCGGTGCGGCCCCGATGTCCGGTGGTGGTCTGCTGTATTCGTTGTCGGCACACGGTGAGCTTGTCGGCGGCCAGATGGACGACGTGGAACGGGTCCATCACCGTCCGTGCCTCGGGGACGGCTTTGGCGGCGGCGGTGTGGTATCCGGCGAACCCGTCCATCGTCACCACCTTGACGCGGTCTCGAAACATTTGGTCACGGGCATCGAGCCACTCGGTGAGCACCTTCGCTGAACGGCCCGGGACCATGTCCAGCAGCCGAGACGGGCCGGCGCCGTCCACGACCGGTGTGAGGTCGACCAGCACGGTGACGAACGAAGAGGAACCGTCGCCGCGGACGTGCTTGAAACTTGTGCTCATCGACCCCGAGAACGCGGACGCCGTCGAAGTGTCCGGGCTGGTCGTAGACCATCGTGCGGATCTCCGAGACCGCGAGATCGTTGACCAGATCCCACCCCAGCCCGAGGGCCTTGGCCACGGCGGACACGCTGGTGCGATCGATCGCCAGACGCTGCAGAATCCAGCGGGTGCAACGGCGGGTGGTCTTGGCCCGCGGCTCGGCCAGATTCGGCATGCGTTGCTGGAAGATCCTCGTGGCGCACTCGGTGTTGTCGCAGATGAAGCGCGGTACCCGCACGTGCAGCCTCGTGGGGTGCCCGACGATCGGCAGATCGGTCACCCGCCGCTCGACGTGGTCCCGCAGCCGGCCCGCCATCCCGCACTCCGCGCAGATCGGGTCCAGTGCGACCGGGGCACAGAACAAGTGCGTGAGCTCGCCGGCCACGGCGGCGTCGGTGATGGTCACACCGAGTTCGACGGTGCGGCAGATGGTGTCGGCAAGCAGGCTGGCGGTAGCGTTCAAAGCGGGTCCTGGGTGGTTCTGGGTGCAGGTGTAGGAACCGCAATCCTCACACCCCCAGGACCCCCAAATTCTCCGCCACGCCCCGCCTCACGGAACCCCAGCTACGCACTCCGGATCCGGAAGAGATTCCCTAACGATTGTCAACCCCCCTCAGGATGGTCCTGTCGGGATGCATGTCGAGGCGCCGTAGAGCGCCGGGCTCTACGGCTGATCTGGGGCCTCGTGGTGGCGAGGCGAGGGAGGGGTCAGGCTGCCAGTCGGGCTCTCCTTTGGGCGGTGGTGTGGTTGCGGTGGCGGGCGCGGACTTCCGCGGGCACCTGGTAGCGCTCGCGGACGATGGCCCGAGCCTGGGTGATGTCGAGGATCGCGCCGTCGTCGTCGCGGTACTCGTAGGGCGCGTTGCGGTGCACGACTATCCACATCCGCTCGGCGAGCTTGCGGGCGACCGCGCACACGGCCTTGTTGTGGTGCTGACCCTTGTCGACCATGAGCCGGTGGTACACCCGAGCGAGCTGCGGGTCGGATGTGCGTGCCGCATTCGCGGCGAGGAACACCGCCATCCGCAAAGCCGACGGGCCTTCCTTGCTGATCGCGCGATGTTTGTGCTCCATGGTTCCCGACGACCAGTTCGATGGGGTCAGTCCGCAGTAGGAGGCGAAGTCCTCGGGGCGGGCGAAACGGGACCCGTCGCCGAGCCAGCCACGAATCGTCGCCGCGGTGATCGGGCCGGTCCCCGGCACCGAGAGCAGCAGATCATCGGGGCCGTAGAAGGCGTGCCAGAGCCCGTCGAGTTGCTCGGTGTAGCGGTCGAATCGGTCCGCGGCCTGATCGATGTCGGCGAGCATTCCAGCGACCTTCAAAGCCCAGAAATCTAGGTCGTAGTAGTCCCTGAGGATGCCCACCCAGGCCGCCGCGGCACTGCGGAGTTGGTCAGCGATCTGCTCCTGGCGGCCACCGCAGTAGGAGTGTTCGCGCAGCACTGCGGTGATGGTGGACCGGTGTGCTCGGGCCAGGGCTCGCAGGTCAGGCCACCGCCCCAGCACCGCCAACGTGCGGGTACGAGATCCGGCGAGAATCTTGTCGATGTCCGGAACGGTGGCGGCGACGTAAGAACGCAGTCGGCGCCAGCACTGGTCGTAGTGCACGCGGGCATCGCCCCGCGACAGGGCCGAGCGTTTGATGGCCTCGGAACCGACGTCGGCAACGACGAGCGGTTCAAGGTCGAACAAGTCGAGCGCCTTGGCCAGCAGATGCGCATCGATGACGTCGGACTTGTTCTTGCCGGCCACCGCTGCGCGCAGTCGAGAGGAGTGCCTGGTGCCGATCAGGTAGAACCGGCCGCCGGCGGCGCCGACCGCAGCCTGGATACCAACCCAGGTCAGGGAAGTCGGTTCAGCGACCACGTCGACGGCGACGTCGACTGCTGCGAGAAACCTGGTCAGCTCGTTCATCCCGGCCGCGGTGCTCGGGATGGTCTTGCGGGTTGTTCGTGTCGTGCCGTCGTCGCGATATTCGATCAGCTCGCACTGGTGATTCGCCACGATCGCGCAGTCGATCCCGGCGCGGGCCTGAATCGTTGTGGGACTATGGACTGTGCCCGTTGAAGTCATGGGTTCGGGCTTCCTTCCTGCCACGCTCGCCATAGCGGGACAGTCGAGACGATGTCGCCGGGCGTCCTCGAGCGGCATCGCACGTGCCGGCAGGCTCCACCAAGCCTGCCTGCGACGTCGCAGGAGGGAAGCCCCACAATCATCGCCGCGCCATCGGGTAGTGCGGCCGTGGCTTCCTGTGTACTTATCGGTCTCGGGAGCATCCCGTCGCCGCGGCCCCGCATACTCGAGCCGCTGCCACAGCAGGCCATCGGCGCCCCGCGGCCAGCAATCGGCCGAGAGGTGTCGCCGCCAGGGTGTGCCCGTGCTTACGTGTCATCCGGCGCGACCAGTCGACAGAACACCTCTGCCAGGCCAGTCCGTCAATTCCCTTCAAACGGGCCATGTGGCGGGGCAGATCCGGTGTCGCATTCTCTGTTCACGAGGCACAACCCTCAGCCGACAACCGCGCTCACCGAACCTCTCCCACCGTCAACCCTAGCGGGCTGCTGAGCTGGGAAAACCCAGCACCGAAAACGATATAAGCCGCTTTGACACGTTCATGCCCAAGACCCTGGCCACGGCCGCAGTGGACCGACTCCTGCACCACGCCCACGTCATCGTCACCGAGGGCACCTCCCTCCGACTCGCCGAAGCCACCGCCGGCAAGCGGGTGGTCCCATTGCACTAACCGACCACCAGGGAGATCAGCTGTCCGCGAGCAGGGAGATGAACTGACCGCCCACAGGGAGATCCCAATGTCCCTTGACACCGCGTTTCCCAGCCGTACATCTCTCGATTCGTGCCGAAGGACGCGCGCCTTCGCCCCCAAGGTGTTCGAGGCGGATCGAGCGGCGTCGGCGAGCGATCTTCTCCGGCGCTGTCGTCTAAGCCGCAGCAGGTCACTAACAGCGCACCCACCAGCGCAACCCCGGGAAACCGCCGACTACACGCCGATGGTGCATCGCCCCGGGTTTGATGGAGACATCGATTACCCGGGAAGGGATCATCAGAACCATGGGAGCACCTCGCAAGTACCCGGACGAGCTTCGTGAACGAGCGACGCGGATGGCGCTGGAAGCGCTGGCCGACCCCGACCGCTCACACGGTGCGATCGTGCGTGTCGCCGAGCAGCTCGGCGTGCACCGCGAAGCACTGCGGACCTGGGTCCGCAAAGCCCAGGCCGAGGGCCAAGACGCCTCGTCGGTCTCGGCTGATCGCGACGCCCGCCTGGCCCAGCTGGAAAAGGAAAACCGCGAGCTGCGGCGAGCAAACACGATCTTGAAGCAGGCGTCGGCTTTTTTCGCTTCAGTACCAAAATGATGGTGCCCGGTGGGGCTGGCTCGTTTTTTCGCTGCCGAAGGTGGCTTGTCCGCGATGTGCCGCTCCACCGGGTTGGCATCGCTGATCGAGGCCGTGGCCTGATAGGAGCTTGCTCGCTCGTCCTGCCCGACTGAGGCGTGCCCGACCTCGGTCGGCGATGCCGCACTGCACGAGACGCAGCAGGAGGAGGTCCGCGGTGACTGTCATCGGAATTGACGCCCACAAGAACTGGCACACGCTGGTGGCTGTCGACGAGGTCGGCAGGAGGATCGATGTCCTCACCGTCGAGGCCCGGTCGGCTGGGCATCAGAAAATCATGAGCTGGCTCGAGCAGTTCGAGGAGGTGAGCATCGCGGTCGAGGACTGCCGGCACTTGACCCGCCGCCTGGAGGCCGACCTGCTCGACGCCGGGCACAAGGTGGTGCGAGTCCACACCCGGCTGATGGCGGGTATGCGCAGGTCGGGTCGTGAACCCGGCAAGTCCGACCCGATCGACGCGGAGGCCGTGGCGCGTGTTGCTCTGCGGGAACGTGACCTGCCCACGGCCGAGTTGCCGGGGCCGGCGCGGGAGATCAAATTACTGTCTGACCACCGTCGCAGCCTGGTCTCTCGCCGTACCGCACTGCAGTCCAAGGTTCGCTGGTTCCTGCACGAGATCGACCCTGACCTGCGGATACCGTCCCGGGCGCTACGTCGCTACCATCTTCTCGATGAGCTAATCGCCCACCTGGACGACCACACCGGGGTGGTAGTTGAGATCGCCCGCGACATCTTGGAAGACATCCGATCGCTCACCCGGCGGATCAACGAGATCGAGGGCCGATTGGGCACGCTGGTACGCGCGAATCATCAGCACTTGCTCGACGTGCCGGGCCTCGGGGTGCTCGGAGCAGCCATGATCATCGGCGAGACTGCCGGGGTTGGGCGGTTCAAGTCCAAAGACGCCTTCGCCCGTTTCAATGGCACGGCCCCGATTCCAGTGTGGTCTGGCAATAAGGTCCGCGTCAGGCTGTCTCGGGGCGGCAACAGACGCATTAACACCGCGCTGCACATGGCCGCGGTGACCCAGCTGCGGCTCGGCGGCGAAGGCACCGACTACTACGACAAGCTCATCGCCGCCGGCAAGACCCGAACCGAGGCATTGCGACTGCTCCGCCGCCGAATATCCGACCGGGTGTTCGCAGCGATGCGCGCCGACGAAACACGGCCCCTGCCCGACGCCACGTCGCCAACTCCTACAGCGTCCCCGCGCACTCCGATCCCTGCTCTGCAGGCGGCCGCGTGACGAGACTTGACATAGGAGCATCGCGGAGCTGGACCGTCCACAGCGCTGAAGGTCGAGTTCATCGACCGCTACAAGGACGAACACGGTGTCCAGCCGATCTGCGACGCACTGTCCGAGACCAGCGCCGCGATCGCGCCTTCGTCCTACTACGCCGCCAAGACCCGACCGCCCTCAGCGCGATCGGTTCGCGACGCCGAACTGACGGTCGCGATCACCACGATGTACGAGGAGAACTACCACGTGTACGGCGCCCGCAAGATGTGGAAGGAGATGGGCCGCGCCGGCCACCAGGTCGCCCGCTGCACTGTCGAACGCCTCATGAGAGCTGAAGGACTCAAGGGGGTCCAGCGGGCCAAGTCCCCGCGCACCACTCGGCCCAAGGCTGAGACTGAGCGCCCCGCTGACCTGGTGGAACGCAAGTTCGTCGCCGAGCGGCCGAATCAACTGTGGGTCGCCGACATCACCTACATCCGCACGTACGCCGGGTGGGTGTACGCGGCGTTCATCATCGACGTCTACTCGCGGATGGTCGTCGGCTGGCAGCTGTCCAAAAATCTGTACACCGACCTGGCTCTGGACGCGTTGAACATGGCGATATGGCAGCGCACCCACGCCGGCGACGACCTGGGCGGGCTGATTCACCACAGTGACCGCGGCGTTCAGTACCGGGCGCTGCGCTACACCGAGCGGCTCGAAGAACAGGACCTGGTGGCCTCGGTGGGTTCACGCGGCGACTCCTACGACAACGCTATGGCCGAGGCGTTCAATTCTCTGTTCAAAGCCGAGTTGATCCGCAACCGACACAGGGGGCCATGGCGGGACATCGACGATCTCGAGATCGCCGTCGCCGAGTACATCGACTGGTTCAACCACCGCCGCATCCACGGCGAGATCGGCTACGTCCCACCCGCCGAATACGAAGCCCAACACACGGCGGCCGAACCGGCACCAGAGCCCGTCGACGACCTCGTCGACGCCAGATAACCACCCTCTACAAAACCCGGGGCTTGACATGGAGCAGGCCGCGACCGATCGACACAACTACGCCGTCCCTTCCGGGACGAAGCGGCCGTAACCTGTTAGCCCCGCTGATTCATGGGGCGTGATGGAGTCGGGTTTCTACGGATGTTGTGTCCGGCGGGTCGTGTAGACGTGTTTGGGCGCCGGCTGGCGCTGCCGGTGGGCGGGTCTCCGGGTGGTGCTGTCGTGGGTGGGCAGGTGGGGTCAGGCCGGTTTGGGGATCGCGGCGATCGTGTGGAACACCGCTTCGATGGCGGTGGCCCAGGGCCAGGTCTCGGGGATTTTGACCCGTCTACGTCGGCTGCTGCGGGTCAGTAGGGCGGCGACGTGGAGGAAGCGGTAGCGCATCGCTTTGGGCTCGCACGCTGCGAGGATGGTGGCGGCGCCGGTGCAGGCCAGCATCCGGGTCCAGGCGACGAGGTCGGCGGCGATCATCACCGCCACCAGCCATGCCTGGTTGAGAGCGAACTCTCGCGAGGGCAGACGGCCCAGGCCGGTGTCTTTGGCGTGGCGGATCCGGTCCTCCACCCGGGCGTGCGCCCGATGCCTGGCCTCGAGGAACTGCAGTTGACCGGTGGCGGTGTTGGTGACGAACGCCTGGTAGCGCCACCCGTCGAGTTCCTCGAACATCGACAACTGGGCGCCGGGGTGGGGCCGCTCACGGCGGACGATGACCCGCATCCCGTCGGGCCACTTGGCGAGCATCCTGGGCGGCAGCAGTCCAGTCAGCTCGGCGATCTCCGCGCCCGGCCTCAGGTCGCCGTCTTGATTCACCGCTGGCCCCCACGCGGTGTCGGGGGCGATCGCGATGGCCCGGCGGATTCCGGCGGTGATCGAGAAGCCGACCGAGTACTCCACCCGCCGACCACGGATCCGATTCTGCTCGGAGATCCACTCCAACAGGTCATGGGAGGCGCCGGCGCCGTCGGATCGGATCAGCACATCACGCCGATGGGCGGCGGGAATCTGGGCGATGGCTTGCCCCAGGACGTCGATGTGGTCGGCCGCGGTGTTCGACCCCGCGTTGCCCGGCCGCAAGCTCGCAGCGAGGAACTCTTCTGTGTTGTCGCACCACACGCCGATCGGGTGGTAGCCGAAGGTGCGCTTGTAGGTCGGCGCGCTCTGTTCTTTCTCGCTGTGGGTGACCACGATGGTGGCGTCCACATCGAGCACGACCGTGTCCCCCAGATCCCGGCCCGCGCACTTGGAGGCCGGCACCCCGCCGGGCAGCTGGGACCACACATGCCGCCGCGTACGGGCCCGCGCGACCTGGATCTTTTTGCGTTTACCAGCGGTGACCTCGTCCAGGGCGCGCCACACCGTCGGAGAGGAGGCGACCGGACCCAGGACAGTGGATTGGTGGCGCAGGACGCGGATGTCGGCGATGGACGTGCCGCCACCTGTGAGCATCACCGCGACATCGGTCAACACCCTGCCACGGTCATGGATCGGGATGGATCGGCGCTGCGCCATGGCCCCCGACAGCTCGGCGGTCAGGCCGACGCGATCAGCCAGAAGACGCGGCGCGATGACCCCGGCATGAGCAATCACCCCGACATCCTCGACGGAGAACGACAGACCAGACGACCACGAAGTACGCTTCACCTACCGAGTGCTTTCTGCTTGAGGATCAGGAACCTTAGACAAGTCCCAGTTTCCCCTGTTCAGGAAGCACTTCGGTCTATTTTCACCCAGCGATCCGCAGATCCCCGTGAACTACCGGGGTTAGGGACGTGCTTCGGAAAGCAGGGTTCTGATGATCGGGTAGCGCGAGTATGAGCATCGGATAGCGGTGCCGGTCCTCGTGTGCTCGTGTCGGTTCTACGCGTGGCAACTGGGCTACGCGTGATTCCGAACAGGAGGCACGGGTGACTGATTACCGATTGGTGATGTCGCTACTGCTGCAGGACAGGTCCTACCGGGACATCGAGGCGATCGCGGGCTGCTCGCACCGCACGATCGCCAAGGCGAAAAAGGTGTGCCGCGAGCACGGGGTGACCGCCACCAGCCAGGTCGAGGCGCTCAGCGGCGAGGAGATCGACGCCTTGTTCACCGATGGGCGTAAGACGCCGTCGGCGGAGTTCGTGGCCTTCGACGTGGCGGCGACCGTGAAGAAGCGCACGGGCAAGAACAAGCTGCCGCTGCGGGTGCTGTGGGCCAACTACCTCGACAGCGAGGGATCGCCGGGGCAGCGGCACTACAGTTATCAGCGGTTCTGCCAGATCGTCGGCGAGTACGTCGAGGTCAACGAGCTGACGATGCGGATCGCGCACGTGCCCGGGCACACGATGCAGGTCGACTGGGCGGGGTCGAAGATGGCGATCTTCGATCCCGTCCTCGGCACCAAGACCACGGTGTCGGTGTTCGTGGCGTCGCTGCCGTACTCGGGGCTGGTCTTCTCCTCGGGCTGCGTGGACGAGAAGATGCCGAACTGGCTCGACGCGCACCTGCAGGCCTTCGAGTACTTCGGCGGCGCGGCGCAGGTGATCGTCCCGGACAACGCCTCGACGGCATCGAATCAGATCGCCCGCGGCGACCGGGCCCGCGAGGTCAACCGGGAATACCGGGACTTCCTCGAGTACCACCACACCGCCGCCGTGCCCACTCGGCCGGTGCGCCCGACGGACAAGGGCAACGTCGAGGCCGGGGTGAAGGTGGTGACGAACTGGGTGATCGGACGGCTGGCCGATCGACGGTTCGCGAGCCTGGACGATCTGAATGAGGCGATCGCCGCCGAGGTGGAGGCGATCAACGACCGGATCCCGTTCCGCGGCCAGAAGATCAGCCGGCGAGAGCTGTTCACCGAGCATGAGCAGTCGGAGCTGATCGCTCTGCCCGAGGTCCGCTGGCAGCCGGTCATCTGGAAGAAGTCCAAGGTCAACCGGGACTATCACGTGGAGATCGCCACGGTGAAGTACTCGGTGCCGTACACCTTCGCCGGCCAGCACGTCGATGTGAAGATCACCGGCCCCACACTGGTGGTCATGGCTGGCGGTGAGGTCATCGCCTCCCACGTCGTCTCCGGTAGGCGGCACGCGTTCGTCACCGACCCTGACCACGTGCCCGCCCAGCACCTGCAGTCATCGGACCTGTGGTCGCGGGCCTACTTCGTGCGCCAGGCCCACAAGATCGGACCGCATACCGTCGCCGCGATCAGCGAGGTCCTGGATCGCCAGCGGATCGAGGCGCAGGGCTACCGATCGTGCCAGAACATCCTCGCCCTGGCCCGCGGGGACAACAAGATGCTGCTCGAGCGGGCCTGTGGCCAACTCGTCTCCGAGACCTCACGCCGGGCGATCAGCTACACCGCCGTCAAGCAGCAGCTGGCGGCCCTGAGGACCCAGGCCGCCGCCCGGCCCACCACCACGCAGCCGGCGGTGGCGGCTACGACGGACCGGCTGGAGCCGCCGCCGGGTCGGCGAGATACCACCGGGGCGCATCTGGCCGGGCCCGAGCAGTTCAGCCTCGCCGCCCTCACCGGACGCCCGAGTACGAGCACCGGCATCGCGGGGAAGGAGGAGCTGCAGTGACTGATCGTCATCTCACCGACGCCGACATGCCGCTGTTCACGCAACTGCGGATGACCGCGTTCGGCCAGACCGTCATTGACCTGGCAGGCGATCCCGCCTGCGACGAGTGGACCTTCTCCGAGAAGATCTTCCACGCTCTGGACAAAGAGATCACGGCCAGGCAGGAACGCCGGACCCAGAAACTACTCAAGGCCTCCAGATCACCAAACCCTGACGCCTGCGTAGAAGAGATCCGCTACCTGCCTGACCGCAACGTCAACCGCGAGCTAATCGCACGACTTTCCAGCTGTCAATGGATCGACGCCACTCGCAATCTCGTCGTGCTCGGCCAATCCAGCGTGGGCAAGACCTACCTCGCCCAAGCGCTTCTCAATGCCGCGTGCCGAAAGTACTACACCGCGAGATTCTTCCGGCTCGACGACCTGGCCAACCGGCTCGCCGTGCTGGAGCCGACCTCGCAGCGCAGGCTGGACTTCCTCACCGACCTGCACAACTGCGACCTGCTAGTGCTGGACGATTTCCTGACCACGCCGGTGGCCCCGCACACCGCGGCGGAGCTGCTCAACATCCTGGCCGCTCGGGAAGGGCGGGGCTCGACTCTGGTGACCTCGCAGTTCGATCCGCCCGATTGGTACAAGTCGCTCCAAGACGCGGTCATCGCCGAATCGATCCTCAACCGGATCGTCGCCGGCGCCGAGATCATCGCCCTCGACGGCCCCAACATGAGACGACACCTCGCCACGACAACGCCATAGCGGCCCAGCGGTCGGACGGGTGAACTCCGCTATCCGATACCCGTCCGACCGCTACCCGATCATCAGAACCGCGCTTTCCGAAAGGCGTCCCAAACAGGCCCTTCCGGAATCAGAGTGCATTGATCCGATTCTGGAGCTGACCGGAGTGGATCAGTGACCGCAAGATGTAGTGGTTGAGGTTGCGGAAGCCCAGGGCGATCCCGCGGAGGTGCTCGAGGCGACCGTTGATGGCCTCGACGGGGCCGTTGGAGGCGCCCACGTCGAAGTAGGCGAGGATCTCGCGGCGGCGCTTCCACAGCGACCGGCCCAGCTGGGCGAGCTCGGGCAGCTCCTTGGGCACCCCGGCCCGGATCGAGCGCAGGAGCTTGTACATCGCGATCTTGCCCTCCCGCTTGCCCGAGGCCTCGTAAGCGGTGATGAGACGCTGGTAGACGCCGTAAGTGACCTCCACCGCCGCGTGCGCGTCATGGGCGGTGAACGCTTTGAACAGCCGGACTTGCTGCTTGTCGGTGAGTAGCTCAGCTCGGGTATTCATGGTCCGGCGGATCCCGTACAGCGGATCGCCACTGCGGCCCCGGTGCCCGGTGGTGGCCTGCTGGATGCGTTGGCGGCACACGGTGAGCTTGTCCGCGGCCAGCTGCACGACGTGGAACGGATCCATCACCGTCCGGGCTTCAGGGACAGCGTTGGCGGCGGCGGTGTGGTAGCCGGCGAACCCATCCATCGTGACAACCTTGACCCGGTCTCGAAACACCTGATCACGGGCGTCCAGCCACTCGGTCAGCACCTTCGCCGAACGGCCCGGGACCATGTCCAGCAGGCGCGACGGGCCCGTGCCGTCCACGACCGGGGTCAAGTCGACCAGGACGGTGACGAACGAAGACGAACCGTCGCCGCGCACGTGCTTCCACTTGTGCTCATCGACCCCGAGAACGCGGACTCCGTCGAAGTGTCCGGGCTGGTCGTAGACCATCGCGCGGGTCTCGGAGACCGCCAGGTCATTGACTAGATCCCAGCCCAACCCGAGCGCCTTGGCGACCGCGGAGACGCTGGTGCGGTCGATCGCCAAGCGCTGCAAGATCCACCGGTTACAGCGTCGGGTGGTCTTGGCCCGCGGCTCGGCCAACGCCGGCATCCGCTGCTGGAAGACCCTCGTCTCACATCCGGTGTTGTCGCAGGTGAAACGCGGTACTCGCACGTGCAGCCTCGTAGGGTGACCGACGATCGGAAGATCGGTCACCCGCCGCTCGACGTGGTCTCGCAGGCGCCCCGCCATCCCGCACCCGGGGCAGATCGGGTCCAGTGCGACCGGGGCACAGAACAAGTGCGTGAACTCGTCAGCAACGGCGGCGTCGGTGATGCTCACCCCGAGTTCGACGGTGCGGCAGATGGTGTCGGCAAGCAGGCTGGCGGTAGCGTTCAAGACGGGTCCTGGGGTGTTCGATGCGCGGTGTGAGAACCTGCATTTTCACACGCCCCAGGACCCCTACATCTTGTGCCTCACCGCATCACCGGCGAACCCCAGCTACGCACTCCGGATCCGGAAGAGATTCCCTAACGATTGTCAACCCCCCTCAGGATGGTCCTGTCGGGATGCATGTCGAGGCGCCGTAGAGCGCCGGGCTCTACGGCTGATCTGGGGCCTCGTGGTGGCGAGGCGAGGGAGGGGTCAGGCTGCCAGTCGGGCTCTCCTTTGGGCGGTGGTGTGGTTGCGGTGGCGGGCGCGGACTTCCGCGGGCACCTGGTAGCGCTCGCGGACGATGGCCCGAGCCTGGGTGATGTCGAGGATCGCGCCGTCGTCGTCGCGGTACTCGTAGGGCGCGTTGCGGTGCACGACTATCCACATCCGCTCGGCGAGCTTGCGGGCGACCGCGCACACGGCCTTGTTGTGGTGCTGACCCTTGTCGACCATGAGCCGGTGGTACACCCGAGCGAGCTGCGGGTCGGATGTGCGTGCCGCATTCGCGGCGAGGAACACCGCCATCCGCAAAGCCGACGGGCCTTCCTTGCTGATCGCGCGATGTTTGTGCTCCATGGTTCCCGACGACCAGTTCGATGGGGTCAGTCCGCAGTAGGAGGCGAAGTCCTCGGGGCGGGCGAAACGGGACCCGTCGCCGAGCCAGCCACGAATCGTCGCCGCGGTGATCGGGCCGGTCCCCGGCACCGAGAGCAGCAGATCATCGGGGCCGTAGAAGGCGTGCCAGAGCCCGTCGAGTTGCTCGGTGTAGCGGTCGAATCGGTCCGCGGCCTGATCGATGTCGGCGAGCATTCCAGCGACCTTCAAAGCCCAGAAATCTAGGTCGTAGTAGTCCCTGAGGATGCCCACCCAGGCCGCCGCGGCACTGCGGAGTTGGTCAGCGATCTGCTCCTGGCGGCCACCGCAGTAGGAGTGTTCGCGCAGCACTGCGGTGATGGTGGACCGGTGTGCTCGGGCCAGGGCTCGCAGGTCAGGCCACCGCCCCAGCACCGCCAACGTGCGGGTACGAGATCCGGCGAGAATCTTGTCGATGTCCGGAACGGTGGCGGCGACGTAAGAACGCAGTCGGCGCCAGCACTGGTCGTAGTGCACGCGGGCATCGCCCCGCGACAGGGCCGAGCGTTTGATGGCCTCGGAACCGACGTCGGCAACGACGAGCGGTTCAAGGTCGAACAAGTCGAGCGCCTTGGCCAGCAGATGCGCATCGATGACGTCGGACTTGTTCTTGCCGGCCACCGCTGCGCGCAGTCGAGAGGAGTGCCTGGTGCCGATCAGGTAGAACCGGCCGCCGGCGGCGCCGACCGCAGCCTGGATACCAACCCAGGTCAGGGAAGTCGGTTCAGCGACCACGTCGACGGCGACGTCGACTGCTGCGAGAAACCTGGTCAGCTCGTTCATCCCGGCCGCGGTGCTCGGGATGGTCTTGCGGGTTGTTCGTGTCGTGCCGTCGTCGCGATATTCGATCAGCTCGCACTGGTGATTCGCCACGATCGCGCAGTCGATCCCGGCGCGGGCCTGAATCGTTGTGGGACTATGGACTGTGCCCGTTGAAGTCATGGGTTCGGGCTTCCTTCCTGCCACGCTCGCCATAGCGGGACAGTCGAGACGATGTCGCCGGGCGTCCTCGAGCGGCATCGCACGTGCCGGCAGGCTCCACCAAGCCTGCCTGCGACGTCGCAGGAGGGAAGCCCCACAATCATCGCCGCGCCATCGGGTAGTGCGGCCGTGGCTTCCTGTGTACTTATCGGTCTCGGGAGCATCCCGTCGCCGCGGCCCCGCATACTCGAGCCGCTGCCACAGCAGGCCATCGGCGCCCCGCGGCCAGCAATCGGCCGAGAGGTGTCGCCGCCAGGGTGTGCCCGTGCTTACGTGTCATCCGGCGCGACCAGTCGACAGAACACCTCTGCCAGGCCAGTCCGTCAATTCCCTTCAAACGGGCCATGTGGCGGGGCAGATCCGGTGTCGCATTCTCTGTTCACGAGGCACAACCCTCAGCCGACAACCGCGCTCACCGAACCTCTCCCACCGTCAACCCTAGCGGGCTGCTGAGCTGGGAAAACCCAGCACCGAAAACGATATAAGCCCCCAAACACCGTAACCGGCCAGGGCATCCGGGTCGATACACCGGCGTCTGCGAGCAACGCGTCGGAGCGTCACCGAGCCGCGGGGTCATAGAGTCCGCCGCCCTCCGCACGGCGCACCTGGCTTGCTCCACAGGTCTGCTGGCCGGGATTCAGTGCGCCACTCGACCCGGTGCCGATGGGGCCCGAGGATTCGCGGGCCGACCCGCATTGCTGGCACAAGCCCTACTTGCCGACGCCGCGGTCATGAGCCAGCCGGCGCCCTCATTCGCCCGCCGCGGCGGTGTACCTGACTGAGCACCGCAACGTCGTCCAACTGGATTCACTGCAAACCAGGCACCCGCCGCGCGATGCCGATTACACGAACCGGGGCATGAATACTCTGACCTCGGACTCCCTACTGACCCGGCAGGAGGGATTCGCCGACGACCAAGCTGAGTCCGCAGACCTCAGCCGGACGGCTCCTCGATCAAGTCCCGCCGATCGATCGGTCTGCCGGGGCCAAGACCTGACCTGACTTCCACAAGTTGACGCTGTTCTAGGGATCGGGATTGCGGTTTTCGCTGGTAGGGCGAGTTCGGGGCTGGCGTTTGTGACACTAAACGGCCCGGTAGCTTGGACGTGTGGGGCTGAAATTTCGGAAGGCGCCGACGGGGTCGGGGGCCACGGGCGTGCAGTTGGTCGAGTGGGTCAGCGGCCGGTTGGTGGTGCGCGAGCACCTCGGTTCGGCTCACACCCCCGGCGAGTTGGCGGCGTTGATCGAGGTCGCCAAGCAGCGCATCCAGGGCGATCAGCAGGCGTTAGACCTGGAGTTGAGTGAGCGCGGCGCCGCGGTGATCGACGTGCCGGCAGCGACAGCCGCGCGGATCCAGCAGTCCACGGCGCGGATCCTGTGGCAAGGATTGACCGGTACGTACTCCAGGCTCGGCTTCGACGTGGTGGGCGATCCGGTGTTCCGCGACCTGGTGCTGTGCCGTGTGGTGGAGCCGACCAGCAAGTTGGACTCGGTTCGGGTCCTGGGCGAACTGGAGACGAAACCACCGCACGTCAACACGCTCTACAACTGCCTACAGCGAGTGGTCGGCCGGGACTACCGCAGCCTGATCGCCACCGCCTGCTGGGCCCACGTCACCCGCACCGGCGGCCCTGGCGTGGCGTTGGTGCTCTACGACTTGACCACCTTGTACTTCGAGGCCGAAAAAGAAGATGACCTGCGCAAAGTCGGTATGAGTAAAGAGCGCAAGGTCGACCCGCAGATCACCGTCGGCCTGCTGGTGGCCCGGGATGGGTTCCCGCTGGACGTGCACGTCTTCGAGGGCAACAAGGCAGAGACCAAGACGCTAATCCCGGTCATCACGGCCTTTCAGAAGCGCCACCAGATCAGCGACATGGTCGTGGTGGCCGATGCGGGCATGCTGTCGGCGGCCAACCTCAATGCGCTGGAAGATGCGGGCCTGTCGTTCATCGTCGGCTCCCGCACTTCCAAGGCGCCCAAGGAGCTTGAGGACCACTTCGGCCGCCGCGGCAACGTGATTGCCGACGACGGCGTCGTGGAGCTGATCCGCCCAATGGGACAGGGCCGGGACCGGCGAGACCGGCGGGTGGTGTGGCACTACAAATGGGAGCGGGCCAAGCGAGACCGGCGGACGCTGAACGCGCAGATTGACCGCGCCCAACGCGTCGCCGACCGGGCAGAGCCACTCAAGAAGCAGCGGTTCGTCAAGGTCACCGACCAGAAGGTGATCCTGGACGAGGTCTCGATCCAGCGGGCCCGCGAATCTGCAGGTTACAAGGGGTATGTCACCAACATCGCGTCGGAGGTCATGGACGGCCATGCCGTCGTGGCGGCCTATCACGACCTCTGGAAAGTCGAACAGTCCTTCCGCATGGCCAAGGCCGACCTGAGGGCCCGGCCGATCTTCCACCGCACCCGCGACGCGATCGAAGCTCACCTGACCGTCGTGTTTGCCGCCCTGGCCGTGGCCCGGCACCTGCAGGACGTCACCGGCATGTCGATCAAGAAGATCGTCACCACCCTGCGGCCCCTGCGCACGGTCACCGTCGCCATCGGCGACCACGAAATGCTCGTCGAACCCACAATCCCGGACGCCGCGCGAGCCGTCATCGACGCGATCAACGCAGGGTGACACTAAAACTTGTGGAAGTCAGGCCTGATGCGGAAACGGTCGCGTGATGTCTGTGGTGGTGGGCCGCTGAAATGGCGGGAACCCCCGAACCGTGGGTTCGGGGGTTCCCGCGTTGTGAAGTTGTGTTCGGCGGTGTCCTACTCTCCCACACCCTCGCGAGTGCAGTACCATCGGCGCTGGCAGGCTTAGCTTCCGGGTTCGGAATGGGACCGGGCGTTTCCCTGCCGCTATGGCCGCCGTAACTCTGTGAAACAAGGCCCACACACGCTTTTGGTGTGGGTGTGTTGTTTCAGATACTGCACAGTGGACGCGGGTCGATCTCGTAAAAAGGTGTTTGTGTGTAAGTCCTCGGCCGATTAGTACCGGTCACCTGCACGCATTGCTGCGCTTCCAGTTCCGGCCTATCAACCCCATGGTCTGTGGGGGGCCTTAACCACGCGAAGGTGGTGAGAAACCTCATCTTGGAACAGGCTTCCCGCTTAGATGCTTTCAGCGGTTATCCCTTCCGAACGTAGCTAACCAGCGATGCTCCTGGTGGAACAACTGGCACACCAGAGGTTCGTCCGTCCCGGTCCTCTCGTACTAGGGACAGCCTTCCGCAAGTTTCTTACGCGCGCGGCGGATAGAGACCGAACTGTCTCACGACGTTCTAAACCCAGCTCGCGTGCCGCTTTAATGGGCGAACAGCCCAACCCTTGGGACCTACTCCAGCCCCAGGATGCGACGAGCCGACATCGAGGTGCCAAACCATCCCGTCGATATGGACTCTTGGGGAAGATCAGCCTGTTATCCCCGGGGTACCTTTTATCCGTTGAGCGACACCGCTTCCACATGCCGGTGCCGGATCACTAGTCCCGACTTTCGTCCCTGCTCGACGTGTCAGTCTCACAGTCAAGCTCCCTTGTGCACTTGCACTCAACACCTGATTGCCATCCAGGCTGAGGGAACCTTTGGGCGCCTCCGTTACTCTTTGGGAGGCAACCGCCCCAGTTAAACTACCCACCAGGCACTGTCCCTAACCCAGATCATGGGCCGAGGTTAGACGTCCAATACGATCAGAGTGGTATTTCAACAACGACTCCACACACACTGGCGTGCATGCTTCACAGTCTCCCACCTATCCTACACAAACCGAATCGAACGCCAATACCAAGCTATAGTAAAGGTCCCGGGGTCTTTTCGTCCTGCCGCGCGTAACGAGCATCTTTACTCGTAATGCAATTTCGCCGAGTCTGTGGTCGAGACAGCAGAGAAGTCGTTACGCCATTCGTGCAGGTCGGAACTTACCCGACAAGGAATTTCGCTA
>NZ_CP143053.1:0-850000 GCF_036287335.1 Dietzia maris | reverse complement strand
ACGTCCCCCCGGGTCATGACCGCGCCCATCGCCCAGGTGGCGGCGACGATCCGGTCGCCGATCACCCGGTGACTGACGGGAGTGAGCTCGTCGACGCCGCGGATGGTGATGGTGCTCGTCCCCGCGCCGCTGATCTGTGCGCCCATCTCGTTGAGCAGGTCGCAGATGTCCACGATCTCGGGCTCGCGGGCGGCGTTCTTCAGCACGGAGGTGCCCTTCGCCAACACCGCCGCGGTCACGAAGGTCTCGGTCGCGCCGACGGAGGGGAAGCTCAGTTCGTAGCTCGCGCCCCGGAGCTCGGTGGCCTCGGCGACCAGGCGACCGTGGTCCATCCTGGTGCGGGCGCCGAGACGATTGAGCCCGTTCTGGTGCCAGTTGAGGGGGCGGCTCCCGATCGCGTCTCCGCCCGGCATCGCGATCACGGCCCGGTGGTGGCGGCCGACGAGGGGGCCCAGGATGCACACCGAGGCTCGGAGTCGCTGGGCTGCCTTGTCGTCCGCGATGTGCCCCGGTTCGGCGGGCGTGTCGATCACCACGGTGTCGCCGGAGATCTCGACGGTGCACCCGAGGTGCCTCAGCACATCGGCCATCGCCGGCACATCGGAGATCGAGGGACAGTTGGTCAGCGTCGTCCGGCCCTCGGCCATCAGGGCGACCGCCATCAACTTGAGGACACTGTTCTTGGCCCCCGCGACGGAGATCTCTCCGGACAGTCGGGTGCCGCCTCTGACGAGGAAACTCTCCTCGCGGGACGTGGGATTACCGCTCACGCGTCCACCCTAGGCGAGACCGCCGGGCCGTCCTCCGACCGCGGGGCCCCGCGGCCACGTAGGTTGACTCCCATGGCTGTTCATCTGACCAAGATCTATACCCGCACCGGCGACGACGGATCGACCGGATTGTCCGACTTCTCCCGGGTGAGCAAGAACGACCCTCGGCTCGCGGCGTACGCGGACTGCGACGAGGCCAACGCCGCCATCGGCGTGGCCCTGACCGTCGGCGGACTCGACGAGCGCGTCGCCACCGTGCTCAGGACGGTGCAGAACGATCTCTTCGACGCGGGCGCGGACCTGTCGACCCCCATGGTGGAGAACCCCAAATACCCGCCGCTGCGGATCGAGCAGTCCTACATCGACCGGCTCGAGGGCTGGATCGACGAGTTCAACGCGGATCTGCCGGACCTCACGTCGTTCATCCTCCCCGGCGGGACCCCCGGGGGCGCGTACCTCCACGTCGCGCGCACCGTCGCCCGCCGTGCGGAGCGGGCGGCGTGGGCTGCCGTCGAGGCGTTCCCCGAGACCACCTCGGTCCTGCCGGCCAAGTACCTCAACCGGCTCTCGGACCTGCTGTTCGTGCTGGGCCGCGTCGCGAATCCCGAGGGCGACGTGCTGTGGGTGCCGGGCGGCGAGCGCTGACGCGTCCCGCGCCCGCTCTACGCCGCGCGGCTCAGGGCAGGGCGCCCATGCGCCGTGCGGCGTTGACCGCCTCGAAGCGGGTGTGGGCGTCGAGCTTGCGCATCACCGATCGCAGGTAGCTCTTCACGGTCTCGGCGCCGATGCCCATGTCGGCGGCGGTCTCGATGTTCGTCTTGCCCTGGGCGACACACGCCAGCACGTCGAGCTCGCGGCGGGAGAGGCGCGCGGTGGGCATCTCGGGCGGCGGCGAGACCATCTCCGCGCAGATCCGTTCGAGCTCGGCGCGGACGTCGGGATCCTCGGTGCGCGAAGCGAGCATCCGGAGGCGGGCGTGGGTCTCGCGCATCCGCTCGTTGGACAGCACGTCGTCCCAGCGGCCCTCACCGGAGCCGGGACCGACCGGGGCCGAACCGCGCGCCGCCAGCGCGTCGTTCACGGCGATCTCCTGCTCGAGGGCGCGCGCGGTGGCGGCCATCTGGTTGAGGACCTTCTCGCCGAACCGCACCGACGAGTGCACGCCGGCGTAGATGACGGCGCGCACGTCCTTGCCCACCACCACCGGGATCGCGGCCATGGACCGCAGGCCCTCGGAGAGCACCGGGAGGTCGTACTCGTGGGTGATGACGCCCGCGCGCGGGTAGTCGGCCACGCCGACCGGCTTGCCGGTGGCCATGACCTTCCCGCCCACACCGGCGCCGTAGTGGACCTTGAGGTCCTTCATCGCCGAGGTGCGCATCCCGAGCGATTCGGACAGCACGAGCGTGTGTCCCTCGCCGACCACTCCCCCGATCGTCACGGGGATCCCGGTCGCCTCACGCAGGGCCGCGATAGCGCTGCGCACCGAGGCGAGGTCACGCTTGCGCCGCTGGGCATCGCCCGCTGCGCTCGGGCCGCGGCCCGCATTCTCCTCGTCCACGAGGTCTCCTCCCTCGTTCGGTGCAGCACCCCCACCGCGGTCGGTGCAGCACCCCCACCGCGGTCGGTGGGGCCCCTGTCGGTGCGACACTTCGCCGTCGTCAGCGCCACTATACGCACGTGGACGGGGTGATGCCGAACAGGAACATGAGACGACCGTCAGGTTGACGGGGGTAGTGCGCCAGGCGTTCCCACCCGAAGGACGCTCAGGGGGTGAATGCTGGATCGAATGCCTCGGGATCCTCGGGGTCGGCCAACATGGCCGCGGCCCCGGTGAGCGGCGCAGCGCGCTGTTCGTCGTAGATCCACTCCTCCACGTCGCTGGAGTCCGGGTCGCCGATCAGGTACGGGTGAAGGCCGAGTCCGGCGGCGGGGTCGACGTGTTCACCGGGGGCCAGAACGGCCTCGTCGAGGAAGCGCGCCACCTCGTCGTCGTCCATCCCCACGCCGATCACCACCAGCCCGTCGGGGCCGGATCCCCCGGCGCGCAGCTCCAACCGGCGGCCCACCAGTGCCACCTCGTAGCGCCGCGGGCCGTCCGCGTCCGCCAGGGTCAGCGTGCCCTTGGCTCGGTAGGCGCCGGTCGGCGGGGCGGAGACCGCGGCGAGGAACCGGCGCGGGTGGAGGTGGCCGTCGGGCGCGACGGTGACGGCCGTGTAGCCGTCGTGGAGGTGGGAGTGGTCGCGCGCGTCGCCGCCCGGCGCGTGTCCGCCGTCCGTCGCTGCGGTCGACGCGGTGCGGGGCGCGGCGGGTTCCAGTCCCAGGAGCAGCCCGGCCGGCACGGCGGCGCGCACCGCGGGCAGTACGGCCACGCGCGGGGCGTGGGCGCGGATCGTCGCGCGGAGCTCGCCGAACCGTTCACGGGTGACGAGGTCGCATTTGTTGACGACGACGAGGTCGGCCTCCGCCAGGTGCGCCGCCAGACGCGGGTGGCGCTCCATGGCGTCGTCGAGGCCCTCGGCGTTGACCACCTGGATCATCCCGGCGTGCCGCACGATGTCGCGCGGCACGTCGTGGACCATCCGCGACAGCACCGACGGCTCGGCGAGTCCGCTGGCCTCGATCACGGCCAGGTCCAGACCCATCCCGGGATCGGCCAGCCGCCCCAGCGTCCCGGCCAGTTCACTGGCGTCGACCTCGCAGCAGACGCAGCCGTTGGCGAGGGAGACCATCGAGTCGACGCGGCCGGCCACGGCGGTGGCGTCGACGTCGATCTCGCCGAAGTCGTTGACGATCGCCGCGATCCGCAGTCCGGGCGCGCCGGAGAGCAGGTGGTTGAGAAGGGTGGTCTTGCCCGCGCCCAGGTAGCCGGTCAGGACCAGTACCGGCAACGGCTCGCCGGGGGCGCGGCGGGCGTCCGTACGCCCGTCACCGCCCCCGGCGAGGTGACCGTGCGCGAGACGGTTGCTCAGCGCTTCCACTCGGGCTTCCGCTTCTCCGCGAACGCGGACATGCCCTCGGACTGGTCCTCGGTGGCGAACAGCGCGTAGAAGGCGTTCTGCTCGGCGAGCAGCCCCTCCTCGAGCGTGGTCTCGAAGGAGCGGTTGACCGCCTGCTTCGCGGCGATCGCGGTGGTCTTGCTCATGGAGGCGATCTTGTCCGCGACCTTGCGGGTCTCCTCCAGCAGGTCGGCGGCGGGCACGACGCGCGCGACCAGGCCGGATCGCTCGGCCTCGTCGGCGTCCATCTGTCGGCCGGTGAGGCACAGGTCCATGGCCTTGGCCTTGCCCACGGCGCGGGTCAGGCGCTGGGAGCCGCCCATGCCCGGGATCACGCCGAGGGTGATCTCCGGCTGGCCGAACTTGGCGTTGTCACCGGCGATGATCATGTCGCACATCATCGCCAGCTCGCAGCCGCCGCCCAGCGCGAAGCCGGAGACGGCGGCGATGATCGGGGTGCGCGCGGCGGTGAGGCGCTTCCAGTCACCGAAGAAGCGCTCGAGGTAGATGCCGGGGTAGGTCTTGTCCTTCATCTCCTTGATGTCCGCGCCGGCCGCGAAGGCCTTCTCGGATCCGGTGATGATGATGCAGCCGACGTCGGGGTCCGAGTCCAGGCCCTCGACGGCCTCGACGACCTCCTTCTCCATGGCGCTGGACAGCGCGTTGAGCGCCTTGGGGCGGTTGAGGGTGATGGTCGCGACCCGGTCGGTCTGCTCGACCAGGATGTTCTCGAACTGCTTCTCGGTCACGGACATGCGCGTCTCCACTCTGTGTCTGCCTACGATTAGTTGGAAGTCCTTGTAAAGACTCCGGGGCCGATGCTAGCCGGTCAGCGCGCGAGCGGCCCGCCGTTCCACAGCCCCGACCGTACGGCCTCCCCGTGGTCGACGGTCGCCTCGCGCGCCTCGGGCACGAGCGGCGAGTACCGCACGAGCGATCCCCAGTCGCGGTCCCAGTCGTGCTCGAGGTAGGTCGGCACGGTCTCGCCCTCGAGCAGCAGCTCGATGAAGCCGAGCGGCCCGCCGCCGTCCCACGACTGCCACGTGTTGGTGGAGCTCACCGCCAGCCCGCGGTCCGGCAGTACGCGGTACTCGGGCAGCTCGTGGATGCCGGCGTACTCGTCGAACGGCCGCAGGCACGGCACGTGGAACGCCACCGCCCAGTCGGGCAGCACCGGACGGGTGTCGCCGACCAGCTCCTGCATCGTCACGAGCTCCGGCATGCGCGGCGGGGTGAAGGCGATCCAGCGCGACGGGTCGGGGTCGAGGTCGCGCACGACCAGCCGGATCGCGGTGGTGTCGTCGGGCAGCGTGTCCACGGGCACGCGCAGGTTGCGCCACGCGGGGGCCGGGCCGATGTCCAGGGGGAGGACGGAGCCGGCGACCTCGGTGCCGCCGCCGGTCGCGTACTCGACGCGCAGGGCGTCGGGGGCGAAGGAGCCGGCCACGGCGATGGTGATGAGCGGGTTCTCGTCCGACCGGTCGGGCAGCGGGTACCAGTCGGTGGTCGTCTCGGCGTTGAACTGCGCACCGGTCTGGTGGCTGCCCAGGACGGGCACGCGGGCGGGGTCGAGCCCGAACGGCAGGACGGCGTGGCTGCCGTTGATGCCCTCCCCGGCGCGGACGCCGCCCTCGGTGCCGGCGGTGGTCGACGTGGTGTCGGAGCTCTCGCCGGTGCCCGGGGTGTCGGTGTCGACGTCCTGCGTCGCCGTGAGGTCGGTGGGGATGCCGTCGGGTTCGAACCGGATCGCCTCGGCCCCGGCCTCGAGCTGGTCACGCGGCTCGCCCACGGGCGCGAGGAGGCCCGCGTTGGCGTCCGGCTCGGCGAGGACCGCGTCGGCGATGCCGCACGGCTTCCCGGACAGTGCGCGCAGGTTCTGGAGACCGACCGAGTAGGCGGGGTACTGGTTACGGACGGCCGCGGCCATGGAGGCGACGATGATGACGACGACGAGGGCGGCCGCGAGCCCGAGCGGGGCCCGCGAGACCTCGCGGGCGAAGCGACGGAGCGGCCCGCGGTCGCGGTCGGGCCGCTGCGGCCCGGTCCGCGTGACGAACGGCTCGCGGTAGTGCAGCACCAGCGCGGCGAGGAGGGCCAGCAGCATGAGGCCGACGAACACCGAGGACAGGGTGACGCCGGCGATGGACGGCTGGGCCCCGCCCCACGGGATGCCGTAGATAGAGATGTACCACCAGCCGTTGGTGGAGGTGAAGCTCAGCGCCAGGACGAAGAACACGGCGGCCAGGAACAGCATGCGGTTGCGCAACGAGCGGGTCGCGGTGGGCAGAACCGCCATGGTCACGAGGGCGGCGAGCGCCGCACCGATGGTCGCGAAGGCGCCGAAGTGGTGGGTCCACTTGGTGGGGTTGAGCGCCATGAAGGCGATGGAGATGGCCGCGAGGCCCACGATGCGCCGGGCCGGCCCGATCGCCACGCCGGGGACGTGGCCCTTGCGGAAGAGGATCGCCGCGCAGGTGATGAGCGAGAGGAACATGGTGAGCACCGCGAACCGCCGCGCGAGCGAGCCGTCCGGAGTCGGGTTCATCAGCCACTCGTAGCGCCACACCTCCTCGAACCAGCGGCCGGTCGGCCCGACGTCGCCGAGCAGCGCCGAGGACTGGAGCGTGGTGACCAGCGGCTGGTCCAGGAAGATGAGGTGCAGCACCCCGAGTCCCGCGGCCAGCAGGGGCGCCACGGTCGGGATCCACCCGTCGCGCCGCGCCCGCCGGATGACGAGCAGCAGCAGCGGGCGCGAGGCGGCGATGATGACGGCGATGCAGAACGTCCCCGTCGGCGCCGCGGACAGGGTGAGCCCGCCGATGATGAAGCCTGTCGCCGCCGGCAGCAGCCGGCCGGTCGCGAGGGCCCGTTCGAGCGAGACCCAGGTGGCCAGCACGCCGAAGGCGATGATCGGCTCGGGGCGCAGGCCGTTGTTGTAGGTGAGCCAGAACGCGAGGAAGACGGCGGCGGTGCTCCACCGGACGGCGGGCGCCCGGCGGGCGGCGATTCCCAGGCGCGGGATGACCTCCCGCGAGAGCAGGATCCACGATCCGATGCCCAGGAGCAGGGCGGGCAGTCGGAGCCAGACACTGCCGAGCGAGACCGCGCTCATCAGGGTGTAGAGATAGTACGGCATCCCGAAGGGGGCGTAGGGGGCACCGTAGTAGCGGAAGACCTCGGGCATGTAGCCGCTGGAGACGGCCGCGCGCGCCTCGGTGAGGATGTAGCCGTCGTCGGCCGTGTTGGCGCCGATGACGTGCCACACGAGCAGGGTGCCCACGACGAGCACGTCCAGCGGTCGCGGCTTCCACCAGCCCGGCGGGAGGATCCGGCGGGCCAGCCGTCCGTCACGCAGGTCGAGCCGGTGTAGGGCGACCAGCGCGACGATGATGGCGAGGATGCCCACGACGATCGCGATCTGCTTGATCGCCGTCGCCTGCGTGGTGTAGCGGGAGTCGACCGTGATGTCGACGGACATGCCCTCCGGGGCCGCGCCCTCCAGATCGGTGAAGACGCCCACCACCTGGGGTCGCAAGTCGCGGTCGATGCGGCCTCCGACGCCCTGCCCGTCGACTGAGAGTCCGGTGAACTCGGCACCGATCGAACCGGAGTCGGCGATGACGCGGATGCTCGAGCAGCCGCCGGGCGCGGCGACCGCCTCGGTCGGAGCGGAGGCGATGAGGACGTTGCGGCTGCGCACCTCGACGTTCGGGCCGGCCACGGACACCATGAGGCCGCGCGCGCCGGCGTCCTCCCCCGCCTCGCGCGGCGCGGTGGAGACGAGGACGCCGTCCTCGCGGCCCTGCTCGCGCAGCTCGGTCACCGCCGAACACGGGAGTTCCACCTCGATGTCGAGCGGGTAGTACGCCACCAGGGGCGCGGTGACCGGGTCGAGGGTGCCGCCCTCGGGCCAGCTGATACTCGTCGTGGTCTGCGTGACGGGGAGCAGCGGCACGACGATCGCGAGCAGGATGCCGATCAGTCCACTGACAGCGGCGATGATCCCCCACCGAGGTCCCGACTGGGTTCTCTCCGGCACGACAGGGACCTCGCTGGCAGTCGATGGCATGGCGTCCACGCTATAACGAGGGATCGACGATCCCCGAAACGACGAACGCGCCGGAGGGATAACCCTCCGGCGCGTCATGTCCGTGGTGGCCAGAGTCGGGATCGAACCGACGACCTTCCGCTTTTCAGGCGGACGCTCGTACCAACTGAGCTACCTGGCCATAAGACCACCGGCGCACCCGGTGAAACCGAATGCGCCGGTTGCCTCTGGCGACCCTGACGGGACTCGAACCCGCGACCTCCGCCGTGACAGGGCGGCGCGCTAACCAACTGCGCCACAGGGCCGTGCTCTTCGCACGAGAAAGAACATTAGTGGACGCCGCCGTCGATGCGCAAATCGGGGCCCGGTCCCCCGGTCGTGCGCTGGTCAGCACCGCGTTCGGAACGGGGCGCCCCCGACCCCGAGGGAGCGCGGTGGCGCCACCGTCGCGAGGCACTGAACGCACGAGGTCCCGGCCACCTGCTCGGTGACCGGGACCTCGACTGTGTGTACCCCCTACGGGATTCGAACCCGCGCTGCCGGCGTGAAAGGCCGGTGTCCTAGGCCGCTAAACGAAGGGGGCCTACGCCACGTCCGGGATCGCCGGTCCGCAGCGCGCTCCAGTGTAGGGCACCGCCCGCCGGGCGGATAAACCAACCGGGAGGCGGGGCGGTATCGTGGCCGTCGCCCCTATAGCTCAGTTGGTAGAGCTACGGACTTTTAATCCGCAGGTCGTCGGTTCGAGCCCGACTGGGGGCACCACCGCGGTCGCCGGGTCGGCTGCTCGTCACCGATTTTGGACGCGTGCGCCGACCACTGGGACACTTGATCCATGTCCGCCCCCACCGCCACCGCCTCCCCCGCGCTGCGCATCGGCCCGCTCGAGCTCGCGTCGCCCGTCGTCCTCGCGCCGATGGCCGGGGTCACCAACGTCGCCTTCCGCACCCTGTGCCGCGAGATCGAGCGGGAGCAGCAGGGATCGGTGTCGGGACTGTACGTGTGCGAGATGGTCACCGCCCGTGCGCTGGTCGAGCGACAGCCCGCGACCTTGCACATGGCGACGTTCGCGTCCGACGAGTCGCCCCGCAGTCTGCAGCTGTACACGGTCGACGCGGAGTACACGTACGCGGCGGCCAGGATGATCGTCGACGAGAACCTCGCCGACCACATCGACATCAACTTCGGATGCCCGGTCCCCAAGGTCACCCGGCGCGGCGGCGGATCCGCGATCCCCTACAAGCGCCGCCTGTTCCGGTCGATCGTGGCGGCGGCGGTGAGGGCCACCGAGGGCACCGAGATCCCCGTGACGGTCAAGATGCGCGTCGGGATCGACGACGAGCACCACACTCACCTCGACGCCGGTCGGATCGCCGTGGAGGAGGGCGCCAAGGCGGTGGCGCTCCATGCGCGGACCGCAGCCCAGCGGTATTCGGGAGAGGCGGACTGGTCGCAGATCTCGCGACTGGTCGAGCACGTCGGCGCGGTATCGGACGTGCCGGTTCTCGGTAACGGCGACATCTTCTCCGCCGAGGACGCGGTGCGGATGCGCGAGCAGACCGGGTGCGCGGGCGTGGTGATCGGGCGCGGTTGTCTCGGCCGGCCGTGGCTGTTCTCCGAGCTGGCCGCCCGCCTCGCGGGCCGCGAGGCGCCGACCCCGCCCACTCTCGGAGAGGTCGCCCGGATCATGTACCGCCACGGCGAACTCCTCGCCGAGCACCACGGCGAGGACAAGGGCATGCGGGACATCCGTAAGCACGTCGCCTGGTACCTGCGCGGGTTCCCCGCCGGGTCGGAGAAGCGGGTGGCCCTGTCCGCCGTCCGCACCCTGAACGATCTCGCCGCAATGCTGGCCGACCTGCCGACCGACGAGCCGTTCCCCGCGGACGGCTACGGACCGCGTGGGCGGCAGGGCTCGCCGTCGAAGGTCCTGCTGCCCGAAGGGTGGCTGGACGACCCCGAGGACGACGCGGTGGCGCTCGCCGGCGCGGACGCCGAGAACTCCGGGGGCTGACCCCCGGGGTGACCCCGAGTTCACCGGGCGTTCACCGTGAGCGGCGATCACCGCGCTGACATGGGCGTATGCTGGCGGTATGCGTCTTGTCTACTCCGAAGAACTCGCGGATCTGGCCACCTCCATGGCCCGGATGTGCTCCCTCGCGACCGATGACATGGAGTTGGCCACCCACGCTCTGCTCCAGGTCGACCTCGTCGCCGCGGAGAAGGTCCTACAGTCGTCGTCGGAGATGTCGCGGCTGGCGACCGAGAACGAGGAGCGCGGTTTCGCGCTGCTCGCCCTCCAGGCCCCGGTAGCGCGTGACCTCCGCCAGGTGGTCACGTCGATCCAGCTGGTGCAGGACCTGGTCCGGATGGGCACCCTGGCGGGCCACGTCGCCAAGATCGTCCGCCGGCGCCATCCCGAGCCGGTTCTGCCAGAGCCGGTCAACGGCTACCTAGCGGAGATGGGCCGCGTGGCCGTCGCCCTCGGCCGCTCGGCCACCGAGGTGCTGCTCAACCGGGACCCCGAGCAGGCCGCGACCCTGGCACAGCAGGACGATGCGGTCGACGACCTGCGTCGCCACCTGTTCACCCTGCTCACCGTTCGCGAGTGGAAGTGGGGCGTGGCCTGCGCGGTCGACGTGACCCTGCTGGGCCGGTACTACGAGCGGTTCGCCGACCACGCGGTCGAGGTCGCGCAGCGCGTGATCTTCCTGGCGACCGGCGAGTACGCCACCACCCCCGAGAGCGATCCCGAGGAGCCGTCGCCGTCGAGCGAGGAGCTGGTTCGCCGCTTCAACGAGACGGACCGTGCCTTCAAACAGCGGATGGCGCAGCACGAACCGGATGAGGACGAAGGGTCACCACAGGGGTCCTGACCAGCGGGTGGCGCGCCACACGCGTCACGCACGACGAAGACCGCCCCGTCCCGGGGTTCCGAGCCCGGGGCGGGGCGGTCTCGTGTGTGGCGGGATCCGGCTCGTGCTGCGAGGCGATCCGGGTCGTAGTCGGCTCAGCCGAAGCGGCCCGAGACGTAATCCTCGGTCTGCTTGTTCTCGGGGTTGGAGAAGATGCGCTCGGTGGAGTTGACCTCCACGAGCTGCCCGGGCATACCGGTGGCCTCGAGGGAGAAGAACGCCGTCTGGTCGGACACGCGGGCGGCCTGCTGCATGTTGTGCGTGACGATCACGATGGTGAAGTCGTTCTTGAGCTCGGCGATGAGATCCTCCACCGCCAGGGTGGAGATCGGGTCGAGCGCCGAACAGGGCTCGTCCATGAGCAGCACCTGGGGCTCGATGGCGATCGCTCGGGCGATGCACAGACGCTGCTGCTGACCGCCGGACAGGCCACCGCCCGGCTTGTCCAGACGGTCCTTGACCTCGTTCCACAGGTTGGCACCGCGCAGCGACTTCTCCGCGACCTCGTCGAGGGTCTTCTTGTTCTTCACGCCCTGCAGACGCAGACCCGCGACCACGTTCTCCTTGATCGACATCGTGGGGAACGGGTTCGGGCGCTGGAAGACCATCCCGATAGTGCGGCGGACGGCGACCGGGTCGATCTTCTTGTCATAGATGTCGACGCCGTCGAGCTTGATGGAACCCCTCACCGAGGCGCCGGGGATCTCCTCGTGCATCCGGTTGAGCGAACGCAGCACCGTGGACTTCCCGCAGCCGGAGGGGCCGATGAACGCCGTCACGGAGCGGGGCGGAACATGGAGGTTCACGTCCTTCACGGCGTGGAAGTCGCCGTAGAAGATGTCGACGCCCTCGAGGTCGAGTCGCTTGGCCATGTCGGGTCCTTACTTGGTCTTGGGCGCGAGCGCCTTGGCGGCGAACGTGGCGAGAACGTTCGCCAGCCCGATGATGATGATGAGCGTCAGGGCAGCACCCCAGATGCGGTACTGGCCGGCCTCGTTGGGGTTCGAGAGCTGGTTGTAGATCAGCAGCGGCAGCGAGGCCATGTTGCCCTCGAAGACGTCATAGTTGTAGCGCGCCGTGTAGCCCACGAGGATCAGCACCGGGGCCGTCTCACCCATCACGCGGGCGAGCGCGAGGAAGATGCCGGAGATCATTCCCGACAGCGCGGTCGGGACCACCACACTGACGATGGTCTTCCACTTGGGCACCCCGAGAGCGTAGGAGGCTTCGCGGAGCTCGTCGGGAACCAGCTTGAGCATTTCCTCGGTCGACCGCACGATGAGCGGCAACATGAGGAGGACCAACGCCAGCGCCACGGCGAACGCGCTGAGGTTGAACCGCAGGACCGAGATCCAGATGCCGAAGATGAAGATGGCGGCCACCACGGACGGGACGCCGGCGAGGACGTCGACCATGAAGGTGGTGGGCTTGGCGATCTTCGAATCGGGGTACTCGACGAGCATGATGCCCGCCGCCACGCCGAGCGGGATCGAGATGACGGCCGCGATGAGCGCCTGCACGAGGCTGCCGTAGATGGCGTGTCCGACACCGCCGGCCATCGACGACGGCGAGACGAGATTGAACGAGTTGGTCCACCAGTCGAGGTTCAGGACCGCGGGCACGCCCGAGACGACGACCTTGAACAGCAGGGCGACCAGGGGGACGACGGCGAGCACGAAGCACACCGTGAACACCACGGTCGCGGCCTTGTCCTTGACCTTGCGGCTGCCCGAGATCGGGAGGAAGGTGTCTGCCGGCTTGGCCGGCTTGGCGAGGTCGGGGGTTGCCTGGGACATCAGCCGTTGACCTTTCCACCGGACACCGAGCGCGCGATGAGATTGACGATGAAGGTGAGGATGAAGAGCACGAGGCCGGCGGCGATGTACGCGCCGGTCGGCAGCGGGTGGTTGAACTCCGCGCTGCCGGACGCGATCTTGGACGCGAACGTGAAGCCGCCGTCGAACAGCGACAGCGTGCTGGGCGCGCTCGCCGCGCGGAGGATGATGAGGACGGCCACGGTCTCACCGAGGGCGCGACCGAGGGCGAGCATGGAGCCGGCGATCATCCCCGACTTGGCGTAGGGGAAGCAGGTCATCCGGATCTTCTCCCACTTGGTGGCGCCCAGCGCGAGCGCCGCCTCCTGGTGCAGAGAAGGCGTCTGGCGAATGGTCTCGCGGGACATCGAGGTGATGATCGGCAGGATCATGATCGCCAGGACGACGCCGGCGGTGAAGATGGTGCCGCCGCCGGCGATCGTGACGTTGCCGTCGCCGAACAGGAAGAACCAGTTGAGGTTCTCGTTGAGCCACGTGGCGAACGGGACCATCCACGGCCCCAGGACGAGCAGACCCCACATGCCGTAGATGATCGACGGCACGGCGGCCAGCAGGTCGATGAGGGCCGACAGCGTCCGTGAGAGCCGGGGCGGCGCGTACTGCACCAGGAACGTGGCGATCCCGATGGAGACGGGCACCGCCAGCACCAGGGCGAAGACGGAGCTCAGCACCGTGACCTTGAGCAGGTCGAGGATGCCGAACGACATGTTCTCCGGGTCCGTGGTGTTCCACACGGACGACGTGAAGAAGTTGACGTTGTTCTGCATGAGCGACGGCGTCGCCTGCATGACCAGAACGATCCCGATGAGGGCGATGAGCGCGACGATGACCGCGCCCGCGAAAACGGTGAGCCCGCGGAAGATCGCGTCGATCCTCTGGGACGACCCGGCGTCGCGCAGGCCGCTCCCGCCGCCCGTGTCCGCGTCCGACGCCGGGGCGGTGCCGTCGGCGGGCCCGCCGGACGAGGAGTTCTTGCCGGCGTCACGGTCGACGGATTCGTGAACTGTCATGAGACCTTCAGTCGCTCAGGTGGGAAAGGGGTCGGTCACCGCGCCCGACCGTACAGGGGTGGACGCGGTGACCGGAAATATCAGGAGATCTCGGAGATCGCCGTCACCAGCTTCTCGCGGAACTCGTCGGGCACCGGGATGTAGCCCTCGGGCTCGAGCTGACCCTGGACGTCCTCGGACACCGCGATGTTGAGGAAGGACTTGACGGCCTCGGCGGTCTCGGGATCGCCGTAGGTCGAGCAGACGATCTCGTAGGTCGGCATGATGATCGGGTAGGCGCCCGCGGCCTCGGGGACGTAGAACGACGAGGTGTCGATGACCAGGTCGTTGGAGCCCTCGTTCTTCAGGGTGGCCGAGTCGATCGTGGTGCCGGCGGTCTCGGCGTTGAGCTCGACGCCCTCGGAGTCGGCCGGGGTGATGACCTTGACCATGCCGAGGTCCTGGCTCTTGGCGTAGGACCACTCGGTGTAGGTGATGGTGCCCGGGGTCTGCGCGACGGCGGCGGAGACGCCCTCGTTGCCCTTGGCGCCCTCGCCCGTGCCGCCGTTGAACGTCTTGCCGGCGCCCTCGGTCCACACCTCGGGCGCGGCCGCCTCGAGGTACTTCTGGAAGTTGTCGGTGGTGCCCGACTCGTCCGAGCGGAAGATCACGGTGATGTCCTGGTCGGGCAGCTCGACGCCTTGGTTCTCCTCGGCGATGGCCGGGTCGTTCCAGTTGGTGATCTCGCCCTTGAAGATCTTGGCGAGCGTGTCGGCCGACAGCGCGACCTCGACGCCGTCCAGGTTGTAGGCGATCGCGATCGGGCCGAAGACAGCCGGCAGGTTCCACGCCGGGCCCTCGCACCGCTGCTCGGCCTGCGTGTACTCCTCGTCCTTGAGGGGGGAGTCCGAGCCGCCGAAGTCGGTCTGGCCGCCGATGAACTCCTTGACGCCGGCGCCGGAGCCGTTCGAGTTGTAGTCGAGGGTCTGGCCCTCGCAGCTCATGGCGTAGGAGTTGGCGAAGACGGTCATCGCGTTGTTCTGCGACGAGGCGCCGGAGGCCTTGAGTGCGGCCTTGCCGCCGCACTCCGCGTCGGCGACCTGCTGAGCGGCCTGATCGCCGGAACCGGCATTGTTATCCGAGCAGGCGGCGAGGCCGACCGTCGTGAGGGCAGCGAGGCCGAGCAGAGCACCGGTGCGCTTGAGGTCCACAAAATCTCCTAGGTTCATCCGGCGGGACGCCCCACCGGGTCACGTTCTTGGCGATCTGGTCGCGGGGCCGGACCGCACACCGGCCCGACGGGGAGAGAACCTAAAGCTCGGACGTGAACAGCCCCGCGGAGGTAGGTGAACCCGAGATGAACTCCCTGCTCTCGCGTAGTTCACCCGACCCGCGGACCTCGCCCGGCGGGGCCCCCACCTGGGGTGTCCCTGAGAATCGGCGGGCACCGTCACCGCTGCCGGTCACCGCGAGGCATACGTCACATCGCGGTGTTCGACGGCGAAACCGAGCCGCTCGTAGGTGCGGATCGCCGGCGTGTTGTCGCCCTCGACGTAGAGCACGACCGACTCCGCGCCGATGGTGTCCTCCAGGTGCGCGACGCCGATGGCGGTGAGGAGACCGCCGAGGCCCCGACCCTGCTCGGCCGGATCGACCGCGACGACGTAGACCTCGCCCTCCACGGGCTCCCCCGGCTCGGCGACGGTCTTGGTCCAGTGGAATCCGGCCAACGTCGGCCGCGGGCCCGTGACGTCCACGGCGAGGAACACCGCGGCGGGGTCGACCCAGTCCACGGCGAGGCGCTCGTCGAGCTGCTCTCGACTCCACCCGCCCTGCTCCGGGTGCCACGAGAACGCGGCGTTGTTCACTCGAAGGAACTCCGCCCGCGCGTCCAGTCCCGGCCACCGCTGTCCGCCCTCGGAGGCCGCGTCGGCGAGCGTGCCGGTCTCGATCCCCTCGGCAGGGCGCGGATCAGGCAGCGCAGGGCCGTCGGCGGCGCGCCTGCGCATCATCAGCAACTCGCGCGTGCGCGCGAGGCCCATGCCGTCGGCGAGCGCCCGGGCGGCCGGCAGATCCCCGTGGGCCCACACGGCCACACCCGGTTCCGCTTCCAGCACCGCGCGCACGAGGGCGGTCCCGAGTCCCTGCCGGCGGTGTCCGGGGTGGACCACCAGCTCGGCGGTCGCACCGGTCCCGGAGCCGGTCAGCTGCGCGTACCCGGCCGGCTCGTCGGCGCCGGGAGCGCTCGCGAGGAAGTGACGGGCCCGGGCGGACGGCGACCGCAGCGCACGGAGGGGCTGCTCACCCAGCGGGGCCACCCCGTCCAGCCTCTCGGCCTCCACCGCCATCGCCTCCACCCGGTCGGCGGTGGTGGCGTCCATCGATCGTTCGTCGATCGTCATGCGTCCCCTCCCTCCTCGCGGCGGTCCGTCGGCCTGACCGCCTTGTATCCGACGTTACGGACGGTTCCGATGAGGGACTCGTGATCCGGGCCGAGCTTGGCGCGCAGGCGCCGAACGTGGACGTCGACGGTCCGTGTGCCGCCGAAGAAGTCGTAGCCCCACACCTCCTGGAGGAGCTGGGCGCGCGAGAACACCCGGCCGGGGTGCTGGCAGAGATGCTTGAGGAGCTCGAATTCCTTGTAGGTGAGGTCCAGGGGCCGGCCCTTGACGCGTGCGACGTAGGTCTCCTCGTCGATCACCAGCTCACCGACCGTGAGCAGGCCGCCGTCGGCCTCGCCCTGCGTGGTGCGGCGCGCGGCCGCCAGTCGGAACCGGGCGTCCACCTCCGCGGGCCCCGTGGTCGGCAGGAGGATGTCGTCCAGTCCCCAGTCGCCACTGACCGCGATCAACCCGCCCTCGGAGACCACCGCGATGACGGCGAGGTCCGCGCCGCCCGCGAGAAGCCTGCACAACGCCCGCGACGCCGCCAGATCACTCCGCGCGTCGACCAGCGCGAGGGCCGCCCCGGAGAGCTCGCCCAACGAGGAGGCGAGCGGCGGGAGCACACGCACCGAGTGCGGGAGCAGAGGCAGTGCCGGGATGACCGCCTCCGGGTCTGCTTCAGCGGCGAGGAGCACTACGTCCATGTCGCTTCCTCTCCATCCGGGGGGCCGAGAGGAATACTAGCGACCTCCACCCCCGAAACAGGGAGTGGAGTACACCTGGAGCCCATGAGGATCCCCCGCCCCGCCGTCGTCGCGGTCGTCGCAGTGGCAACGGTCGCCCTCGGCGCCTTCGTCACGGAGACGGTGCACGCCTCCCGGATCGAGGCGGACCTGTCGACCCGGATCGGCGGCCCCGCGACGCCCGGGTCGGCGCCCCCGTCGGTCATGATCGGCGGCGGTCCGGGGTCGCGATGGGTCGGGCCCGACACTCTCGCGTCCGCGGCGATCCGGATCGAGGGGGTCGAACGGCCGGGTCTCGGCCCCGTCGCCGTCGAGGCGAGGGCCACCGACGTCCTCGTGCCGGACGATCCGGCAGCCCCGCCGATCGCCGGGGAGTCGACGGTCTCGGTCCAGATCACCGGCGACTCACTCGGCCCCGCCCTGGGGATGCGGGACGTGCTGGTCGGCGCCGCCGACGACCCGAGTCTCGCGGGCGGAACCGAACACCGGGCCCGCGTCACGGGGACCCTCGAGGGATCCGACGTCCGCGTCTCGGCGTTCGTCGACCTCGTCGTCGACACCCACGGCGCGCGGCTCGTCCCCGTCGCCCCGGCGACCGGACCCGCGGGGTTCCCCGACGGTGACGGCGAGCTCGCACTGCGCCGGACCGCCCTGACCCTGGAACCCGATGTCCTCCCCCTAGGAGCCACGGTCGACACCCTCACGGTGACCGGCGGCACCATCACCGCCGCCGGCGTCGCCGCGCGCGGCGGAGCGCCGCTCGACGGTCTCGCGCGCCCCGGCCACTAGACTCGGCCGCATGAGTCGCGACGACGTACTGGTCAGCACCAGCTGGGCCTCCTCGCGCCTGGCCGATGACTCGGTGGTCTTCCTCGAGGTCGACGAGGACGTGACGGCGTACCACACCGACGGCCACATCCCGGGCGCCGTCGCCCTCGACTGGCGGACCGAGTTGCAGCAGCAGTACACGCGCGACCTGGTCGACCGCGAACGCTTCGGCGAACTCATGTCCGAGCGGGGCATCAGCCGCGACCACACGATCGTCGTCTACGGCGGCAACCACAACTGGTTCGCGGCCTACGCGTACTGGTACCTGCGCCTGTACGGGCACCGCGACGTCCGACTCCTCGACGGCGGACGCATGCTGTGGGAGCGCGAGGGGCGCCCCCTGGAGACCGAGGCGCCCCGGCGCCCGGTCACCGACTACGTGGCCGACCCCCAGGACCTGTCGATCCGCGCGTTCCGCGACGACGTCCTCGCCGGGCTGGGACGCGACGGCTTCGTGGACGTGCGCTCGGTGGACGAGTACACCGGTCGCCTCGCCGCCCCCGCAGGGCTGCCGCAGGAGGGCGGGCGCCAGCGCGGTCACATCCCGGGCGCGGTCAGCATCCCCTGGAACCGCGCGGTCACCCGCGACGGCACCTTCCGCTCCGACGCGGAACTGCGCGAGATCTACTCGGACGTGCTCGACGACCCCGCTCGGCGCATCGTGGCCTACTGCCGGATCGGTGAGCGGTCCAGCCACACCTGGTTCGTCCTCCACGAGCTCCTCGACCAGCCCAACGTCGTCAACTACGACGGCAGCTGGGTCGAGTACGGCTCCCTCATCGGGGTCCCGGTCGAGCGGTGAGACCTCGCGCCCCGCGCGGGTGCGAAGCTGGCTAGTCTCGATCTCATGTCTCTGCTGTCCCGTGCGCTCGGCATGGCCGGGCGGGCCTCGGTGGTCGCCGTCGGCGCCTCCGTCGCCTCCGCAGTCCTCGTGGGTGTCGATCAGCGTCGGGGGGCGACCCCGGAGGTACCCGATCACCCCGGCCCGTACTCCCCAGAGGAGCGCGAGGAGGCGGTGCGGATGTACCTCACCGCCCTCACCGCGCCGGCCGCGGCGTTCCGCGTCCCGTTCGCACCCGACTGCGTGCGGCGCGAGAACGGGATCAAGACCGGTTTCAACGCGGCCCAACTCCGCTGGGACCTCCACCTGCACCTGCAGTACTCGGTGATCCGTGAGGTGCGGGACATCGTCCTCACCGTGGACCCCCCGGGCCGGGAGGGCGTCGTACACGCGGAGTTCACGCTCGCGACCGTTCTGGGCGTGAAGGCCAGGGTCTCCGAGGACTTCGTCGTGCCACCCGAGGACTGCCTCATCCACTCGATCGACGCCCGCATCGCAGTGGGCTGAACGCCTCGGGGTTAGAATCAGGCCATGGTGCTCTTCTTCGAGATCCTCCTGGTCCTCTGCACGCTGGCCATCCTGTGGGCCACCTGCTACATCGTCTACCGCACGGTCACCGACGAGTCGTGACGGAAAGCGGCCAGCCGAACGCCGGTGACCCCACGCCGCCCACCCCTGACGGGGTAGGGGGCGAGTCGGTGGTGCGCGGGTCCGGGAACGCTGCCGTCAACGCCGCCGCGCAGCGCTCCGAGGAGACCGCCCGCCGGAACATCCCCGCGTTCTCCGAACTCCCCGTCCCCGAGGACACCGCCAACCTGCGCTTCGGGCCCGACCTCCACCCCGGCCTACTCGCCCTGCTACCCCTCGTGGGTGTCTGGGAGGGCGAGGGCGAGGCGGACACCGAGGACCGCGGTCAGCACCGGTTCGGCCAGCAGGTGGTGGTCTCGCACGACGGCGAGAACTACCTGAGCTGGACGTCCCGCTCGTGGACCTACGACTCCGGAGGCGCCGTGGACGACGCGGCCTACCGCGAGACCGGGTTTTGGAGGATCTCAGCGGACGACCAGCTCGAGTTCCTCGTGGCCCACGCCTCGGGGATCATCGAGATGTACTACGGCACCCCCATCACCCAGTCGGCATGGGAGATGGCCACCGACGTGGTCCTCGCCTCCCCCACCGGCCCCAAGCGGGGCGGCGCCAAGAGGATCTACGGGATCGTCGAGGGCGGCGACCTCGGATGGGTCGAGGAACGGGTCCACTCGGAGAAGGGCCTGGTCCCACACATGTCCGCGCGCCTGCGCCGCGTCGCGGGCTGACCCGAACGGGTCCCGGGCCGCGCAACCGACCCAGCCCCGCGTAGCCGACCCGGCCCGTCCCGCGGACTCCGCTCCCGCCCACCCGACCCCGGTCGGGTGGGCGGTTCTCACGCGCGTCCGACCGCGCGATCGACCATCCCGGCGACGTCGATCCCGGGGTCCCCGCCCGGCAGGGTCGTGTCGTCGATCCGGCGGACCCGGGCGTACAGCGTCACGGAGGACAGCAGCCACATCGCGTCGGCCGACACGAGGTCGGTGAGCAGGAGACGCTCGCGCCGCACGGGCACACCATCGCGTGCGGCGACCTCCGCCATCGCGGCCAGGGTCGTGCCCTCCAGGATCCCGACCTCCGCCGGTGGGCTCAGCAGTTCACCGTCGCGGGCGATCACCACCGTCGAGCGCGGCCCTTCGAGAACCTCCCCGTCCGAGGAGAGGTAGACCACGTCATCGAACCCGGTCGCCGCGGCGTGCCGGAGCGCCGCCATGTTCGTGGCATACGACAGGGTCTTGGAGCCGATCAGCAGCCACGGCGCGGATCCGGCGGCATCGGAGGCGTACCCCCGACCGAGGGCCGTCACGGCGATCCCCTCCGCCCGCGCCCGGAGCGCCGACCCGCTGACGGGCGCGACGGTGATGTACGCGGTCTCCTGCCCGCCCCGCTCCGGTCCACGAGACAGCACCAGGCGCAGCATGGCCTCCGTCCGGGTGCCCCACTCGCGCGCGGCCAGGTCCATTCCGGCCCGCCACGCGGACTCCGAGGGCCCCGTGAGCCCCAACGCGGCCGCCGACCTCGCCAGACGCGCGAGATGCCGCTCGGGCTTGGCCGGGCGGCCTCCCACCACCAGGAGGGTCTCGAAGCACCCGTCCCCCCGGACGGCGGCGAGGTCGTCCGCCAGGAGCAACGGCTCGGACGCCGGGTGGACCCGTGGCCGCGGCCCCTCCGGTCCGCCGGAGACCAGGACGACGACCCTGGCATCGTCAGGTCGATCGATCGCCGTTCCCGCTGGAGTGCCCATGAGGCCCACACTACGACCTGGTACGTACACTCGCGATCGTGACCGATCCAGCTGTGCCCGACCGGAACGACAGCCGCTACCGCAGCCCGATCCTGGCCCGCCCCGGAGCGGTGGACGCGAGCGACGACTCCGCTGACGCGGGGGTCCCCCACCACTACGGCGACCCCTTCGGCGAGCAGCGGGCCGCCGACTCCGGGTTCGTGGTCGTCGACCGCTCCCATCGGGATATCCTGACCATCGGCGGTGGCGAGCGGCTGACGTGGCTCGAGGGGTTCGTCTCCCAGCACGTCGCCGAGATCGGCGACGGCGGCGGCGGCGAGACGCTGGTGCTGGACGCCAACGGGCGGATCGAGCACCACGCCGTGATCGCCGACGTGGACGCCACGGTGGTCATGGACACCGAACCCGGTCGGGGCGAGTCGCTGCTGCAGTTCCTCACCAAGATGGTCTTCTGGGCCGATGCGTCCCCCGCGGCCGCCGACCTCGCGGTCCTCACCCTCGCCGGGGCGCGCCTGCCCACGACCCTCACCTCGCCCGACGGCGCCGAGGTCGACCTCCCGACCGGGGACTACGCGAGCGTGGCGCTGCCGGGTGGCGGGATCGCCCGTCGGATGCCGTGGCCCCAGGCCGGCTCGGTCGACCTGGTGGTCCCCCGCCCGGCGCTGACGGCGTGGTTCGCCGCCGCGGTCGACGCGGGCGCCCGGCCCGCGGGCTCCTGGGCGTACGAGGCGCTGCGTGCGGCCGGGACGACCCCGCCGAGGGGGCGCCTGGGCGTGGACACCGACGAGAAGACGATCCCCCACGAGATCCCCACCTGGATCGGCGGCGTGGCCGAGCGGGGCGCGGTGCACCTGGACAAGGGTTGCTACCGGGGCCAGGAGACGGTGTCCCGGGTCCATAACCTCGGACGCTCCCCCCGCGTCCTCGTGCGGCTGCAGCTGGACGGCTCGAGCGGCGACGACCTGCCCGCGGTCGGCGCCGAGGTCCGCGCGGGTGGCCGCCCGGTCGGCCGCGTGGGCACGGTCGTCCAGCATCACGAGGACGGCCCGGTCGCCCTCGCCCTGTTGAAGCGAGCGGTCCCCATGGACTCGGCCCTCGAGATCGGCGGGGTCGACGCCGCCGTCGATCCCGAGACCGCCCCGCAGGACGGCGGCCCGCAGGCCGGCCGCGAGGCGATCCGTCGGCTCCGCGGCCAGGCCTGACGGCCCCCTCCGGCCGGTCCTGACAGACCGCACTGTCCTGCCGCGGAGGCCCCGCCCACCCCCGTGTGTGGCCGACCCGCGGGCCGCTCCGCGACACCCGGGCGGACATTCCGCGCCGGGCACGCTATCCTGTGGGCAGGCAGATACTCACACTTGCAATGGGCACCCCCGAGGTGGCCCAGCACCGTTTCCGAGGGGGTCAGGTCAATGGGCCGAGGCCGCGCGAAGGCGAAGCAGACCAAGGTCGCTCGCGAACTCAAGTACAACACTCCGCAGACGGACCTAGAACGTCTCCAGCAGGAGTTGTCGGGTGGGGGGTCGTCCACACGGCTCAGCACCGACGAGGACGACGACCCCTACGGGTCGTGGTCCGACGGCGACACCAGGTACTGACCACTCCCGCTCCCGCCAGACCTCTCGTGGGCCGGGCATCCCCCGATGGATGCCCGGCCCACGTACGTGGCGCGGGCGGGGATCAAGCGAAAACGACAGCGACCCGGCCGGAACTGCCCCGGCCGGGTCGCTGTCGTCGTGCGGCCCGGGTGGTGCGGTCAGAACCGCGCGTGTGAGCCCTCGAGCACGACGCGGGGCGCGTCGGCGTCCTCGCCGGCCTTCTCCACGCGGCCGATGACCCAGTTCTCCACGTGGCGGGCGGTGAGGACGGCCTGGGCCCGGTCCACGTCCTCCTCGGGCAGGACGGCGACCATGCCCACCCCCATGTTGAACGTGCGCTCCATCTCCGCCTGCTCGACGCGGCCGTGGTGCGCGATCGTGCCGAACACGGCGGGCACCGGCCAC
This sequence comes from Dietzia maris, assembly GCF_036287335.1. Classification (NCBI taxonomy): domain Bacteria; kingdom Bacillati; phylum Actinomycetota; class Actinomycetes; order Mycobacteriales; family Dietziaceae; genus Dietzia; species Dietzia maris. The sequence goes on along the minus strand of NZ_CP143053.1, from coordinate 827,319 downwards.
CGACCGCGGTCGAGCCGCGCGACCAGACCGCGCGGCATGACGCGCGCCAGGTTCTCGGCCAGGCCACCGCCGGTGACGTGGCTGAACACTCGGACGTCGGTCTCGGCGATGAGGCTCAGGCAGTCGAGCGCGTAGATCCGCGTCGGCTCGAGCAACTCCTCACCCAGCGTGCGGCCGAACTCTTCGACGTGCCCCTCGAGGGGCAGCCGCGCGAGGTCGAGCAGCACGTGCCGCGCCAGGGAGTACCCGTTGGAGTGCAGCCCGGAGGACGCCATCCCGACGATGACGTCGCCCGGCCGGACGTTCTCGGCCTGGAGGATCTCGTCGGCCTCCACGATCCCCACGCCGGTGGCGGAGATGTCGTACTCGCCCGGTGCCATGAGACCCGGATGCTCGGCGGTCTCGCCGCCCAGCAGGGCGCAGCCCGCGCGGACGCATCCCTCGGCGATGCCCTCGACGATGTCGGCGACGTGCTCGGGGACGACCTTGCCGATCGCGATGTAGTCCTGCAGGAAGAGCGGCTCGGCGCCACACACCACGAGGTCGTCGACGACCATGGCGACCAGGTCGATCCCGACCGTGTTGTGCACGTCCATCGCCTGGGCGACCGCGATCTTGGTGCCGACGCCGTCCGTGGACGAGGCCAGCAGCGGCTGACGGTAGGTGTTCTTCAGTGAGAACAGCCCGGCGAAGCCACCGAGGCCCCCCATCACCTCCGGCCGGGTCGCCCGCTTGGCGTGCGGCGCGAACAGCTCCACCGCGCGCTCACCCGCGTCGATGTCGACGCCGGCGGCGGCGTACGAGGCGCCGGTCGGGGGGTGTGGGTTCTCGGTCATGTGGTGTCTCTCCTCGTCGGCGCCGCTCTCGGGCGCCCGGTGGGGGTCGGCGGTCGACGCCGGTGTCAGAGCCTGTGGACGACGTCCGCGCTCTCGATGCTGTCCGGGGCCTCGGCGATCTCCAGCTCGTCGACCTCGGCGGCGAGCGCACGCACGGCCGCGCTCATGGCCGAGTCGTCGGGGAGCTCGATGGGATAGTGCCCGTCGAAACACGCCGCGCACAGCTCCTCGCTGCGCTGGCCGCTCGCCTCGATCATCCCGTCGACGGAGACGTACCCGAGGCTGTCCGCGCCGATCGCGCGGCGCACCCCCTCGAGCATCCCGTCCGACGCGTCGACGCCGTTGGCGATGAGCTCCGCCGGGCTGGCGAAGTCGATGCCGTAGAAACACGGCCAGCGCACCGGCGGCGAGGCGATCCGGACGTGCACCTCGAGGGCGCCCGCCTCACGCAGCATCCGCACCAGGGCGCGCTGCGTGTTGCCACGGACGATCGAGTCGTCCACCACCACCAGGCGCTGCCCCCGGATCACCTCGCGCAGGGGGTTGAGCTTGAGGCGGATGCCCAACTGGCGGATGGTCTGGCTGGGCTGGATGAACGTGCGGCCCACGTAGGCGTTCTTCGTGAGCCCCTGCGCGAACGGGATGCCCGAGCCCTGGGCGTACCCGACGGCCGCCGGCGTGCCGGACTCGGGCACCGGGATGACCAGGTCGCCGTCGGCGGGGTGCTCGCGGGCCAGCCGGCGACCGATCTCGACGCGGGCGGAGTTGACCAGACGCTGGTTGATCACCGAGTCCGGCCGGGCCAGGTAGACGTACTCGAAGACGCACGTCTTGGGGGTCGGGGGCGAGAGCTTGCGGGACCGTACGCCGTCGGCGTCGATCGCGATGAGCTCGCCGGGCTCGATGTCGCGGACGAACGAGGCGCCCACGATGTCCAGGGCGGAGGTCTCCGAGGAGACGACCCACCCGCGCTCCAGGCGACCGAGCGCCAGCGGGCGGACCCCGTGCGGGTCACGCGCCGCGTACAGGGTGTTCTCGTCGGAGAAGGTGAGGCAGTAGGCGCCCCGCAGGTGCGGGAGCAGGCGGGCGGCGGCCTCCTCGAGCCCGCCCTCCCGCGCCTCGTGCGCGAGCAGGGTCGAGATGATGTCGGAGTCCGAGTGCGCGCTGTCCTCGGTGTACCCGCGGATCCCCAGCTCGGTGGCGTGCCGCTTGAGCTCGCGGGTGTTGACGAGGTTGCCGTTGTGCCCGAGGACCACGGAACCGCCCTCGGTGGTGGGGCGGAACATCGGCTGGGCGTTGTCCCAGCTCGCCGCGCCCGTGGTCGAGTACCGGCAGTGGCCGATCGCGACGTGGCCGTGCATCGACTCGAGCGTCTTCTCGTCGAAGACCTGGCTGACGAGGCCGAGGTCCTTGTAGACGAGGACCTGCTCGCCGTCGGCGACGGCGATACCGGCCGCCTCCTGGCCGCGGTGCTGCAGCGCGTACAGGCCGTAGTAGGTGAGTTTCGCGACGTCCTCGCCGGGGGCCCACACCCCGAAGACGCCGCACTCCTCGACGGGGCCGATCCGTTCGGTGTCGATCGGCAGACCCGCCGGTCCGGGCGCGGACGGGTCCGGCAGCCCGAGCCCCACGGCTGCGGGGACGCCGGTACGGCGCAGTGCCCCGGACGGTGCCGGACGTGACGACGTGCTCTCCACCAGCTGGTGCTCCCTCACGGCTTTCGGGACTCCCCGCCCGGACGGACCCCGACGGTGTGTGCTGCAAGTCTACGTTCCCCGACCCCCGTGACCCCAAAGCCAGCGGCGGCACCCCCTCCAGCCGGCCTGTGAGCGGACCACCCGAGGGCCGCGGTCACGCCCGGCGGACGACGGGCAGGCCCGCGGCGACCGCCGCCGCCCGCGTCCCCGAGGCCCGCACCCGGCCCTCGGCGACGGCGGTCTCCCACGTCACCCGGCCGGTGGCCAGCTGCAGCCACGTCCGCGGGTCCGTCTCGACGACGTTGGGCGGGCTCCCCCGCGTGTGCCTCGGCCCCTCGACGCACTGCGCGGCGGCGTACGGCGGCACACGGACCTCCACCGACCGCCCCGGCAGCTCGGCCGCGAGGCTCTCCACGGTGCCGCGGACCGCCGCCGCGAGGGCCGACCGACCAGGTCTGGCGTTCGTCTCGTCGTCGTCGAGCCAGGGGGCCACCGCCTCGACGGCCGCCCGCACCGCCGCGGCGTCGGGGACGCGGCTCACGCCGGGGCCCCCGCGCCCGCCGGCAGGGCTCGCCGGCGCGCGCGCCGCTCCTGTGCGGTGCGTCGGCTCCACGTGCGCGCGGGCCGACTGGTGAGCAACAACAGGATGAGAACGTTCACGGCCAGGACAGGATAGCCCCCGAGGAAGGTGTCCTGTTCGGCGTCGGTGGTCAGGCGGCCGTACTCGGTGGAGATCGTGCTGACCACCGTCATCGTCAGCAGCCACACGCGCGGCCGCGCGTACCCCAGCCACGTGAGCAGCGCGAGGACGGCCATCGCCCCGTACACGGCGCCGATGAACACCGCGAGCGCCATGACGGCCGGGACGACCTCGGACTCGTCCAGGCCGGCGAACTCCTCGAGGTCGGCCCCGCCCAGCACGTCGCGCAGCGCGAGGACGGTGAGGACGAGCACGGTCACCGCGACCAGCGCGCATCCCGCCGTCAGCGCGGCGGGGCGCGGCAGGTGCCCGGGGTCGGGGGCCGCGTCATCGGCCGGGCGGTCCGGGTCGCCCGACGCGATCCCGCCCTCGGCCCGGGGGTCGTCGTATCCGCGCGCCGCCCGGACGACCCCGGGCGGCAGCTCCGCCGCCGACACGTCGGGCACGGGCACGGCGCGCAGGTCCACGACCGGCAGGTCACCGTCGGTGCGGATCGCATCGCCACCGCCGTTGCGGGAGTGGTAACCGGCCGAGAAGTTCTCCAGCACCCGCACCCCCGCCTCGGGTACGTGGTAGCGGATCGAGTCGACGATGTAATCCCGCTCGACGTCGATGTCCGCGTCGATCTTGTGGGTGACCTGCAGCGTGAACAGCGACAGGCCCACCGCGCGGTCGTACGTGCCGGCGCCGAGCCACTGCACCCGGTGACCGCCCGGCAGGAGCCAGCCGTCGGGGCAGCGCCAGAACCGGACGTGGTGCCGCCGGGAGGCGTTGCCCTCGACCTCCTGCTGGTAGGCCAGGCACTGCCGCCGGCCGAAGAGCGTGAGGGGACTCACCGGCGCGGACGGGTACGACCGCCGCAGCACCGACGACAGGACGATGCCCCACGACGAGCGGACCGTGACGTCATCGGCCAGCACCCAGCCGCACGCGGTCATCGCCTCGTGGATCTGCCGCGCCGTGCCGTCCACCGCGAGGTTCACCGGATCCCCCAGCAGGCCGTCGGAGGTACGGGTGCGCGCGATGAAGTAGCCGGGCACGTACACGGACGTGATGAGCGTCTGCAGCCGCGGCAGGACGAGATAGGCCACCAGCGCCCAGAACGGGACGAGCAGGAACACATGCCACCACGCGTGGTGCCACACGTCGTCGAGGAGCCGCCAGCCCAGCCACGCCGCCGCGACCGTGGCCAGGGCGAAGAACACGGTGTCGACCACGGTCCCCGGCAGCGGCGGCCGCACCGTGTCGTCGCGGACCTTCGCCGGCGGGCTCACGTAGACGGGCGGCCCGGCGGGGGCCTGCTCGTCCCGGGACGCGGCCGGGGAGGTGGTCGGGGTCGCGGGCGGGGCGGCGGGGGCGGCGTCGCCGCCGGCAGCCGACGCCGTGCGCTCGCTGGTGGACATGGCTCGACGATAGCGTCCGGTACGACCCGCCGGACCGCGGATCGCTGCGAGAATATCGCCGTGCCCACGCCCGATCCGACGCCCGCGAGCAGCCTGCCCGCACACGAGGACCACCTGCGTGCGCTGGGCCTGCCGCTCATGATCGCCCCCTCGACCCGACGCCGCGAGGTCCTGTCCCGGTCCGCCGGCGTCAGCGCCGCGCTCGCCGTCGCCGGAACCGGCCTCGCGGCCGCCGACCGGTCGAACGACTACACGACCGCCCTCCTCGAGCGTGTCGGCCCGGACTCGGATCCCGAGCTGCTCGCCGCCCCCGAGCCGATCGTCCAGCTGCTCCTGCTCGCGATCGCGCTCGTGGCGATCGCCCCGCTCGTGGGGTGGCTGGTGTCGAAGACGGCCCGACGCGCGGGCCCGGTGACCGGCTCCGCCCTCGGACTGGTGTCGCTGATCGCCCTCGTCGTCGTCCCCCACGTCGCCTTCGACCCGCACGACGGCCCATCCCACCGCACCACCCTCCTCGCCGCGGCCGCGGTGCTCGTCGGGACCTACACCGGGCTCGGGTCGCTCGTGCGCTGGTCGGCGCGCCGCGTGCGCCGGGAACTCACGACGATGGGGCCGATGGTCGCGCGCGTGCTGCCGATCCTCATGCTGGCGGTCCTGTTCCTGTTCTTCAGCGTGGAGATCTGGCAGGTCATGGTGGAACTGTCCTGGCCGCGCACCGTCGCCGTGCTGGGCGTCGTCGTGGCCCTCACCGTCCTGCTGGTCGGCATCTCGACGCGCGACGACATCCTCCACGAGCTCCGGGACCGCGGACCCGAGCACCCGCTGCGCCGCGGCGAGCGGATCAACCTCGTGATGGTGCCGGTCGTGGCGACCCTCATCCAGGCGGCGCTGTTCGCCACGCTCGTGTTCTTCTTCCTCACGCTCGGCTGGATCGCGGTGCCCGACATCACGGAGACCCGGTGGACGCTGCGCCCCCTGAACGACACGGGCGGCCTGCTGTTCGGACTCCCTGTGAGTGTGACCCTGGTGCGGGTGTCGCTGATGCTGGCGGTGTTCTCCGCGCTCAACCTGGCCGCCGCGGCGGCCTCCGACGCCGCGCACAAGGCGCGGTTCGTGCGTCCGATGCTCGACGAGGTGGTCCGTGGCCTCGCCGCGCGGGAGGCCTACCTGACGGCACGACGACGAGGACGGCGCTGAGCCCGCACGCCCTGACGGGCCGTCAGGGCGTTCGGAGGTCCCGGGCCCGCAGCCGGACGGTCACGATCACGGCACCGATCACGACCGCGGCGGCAAGGGCCAACGCGTCGGCCCCCATGACCACGTGCAGCAGGGCCCCCGCCACGCCGCCCAGCACGAGCGCCGACCACAGCGCCACCTGCTGGCGGTACGGCGCCCACGAACCACCGGCCAGCGCGTCGACCAGGCGGTGGGCGGACTTGACCACCGCGCCCGTCATGTAGGTCACGCCCAGTGAGACCTCGCCGCCGGAGTGGAACACCGAGTTCATGGCGCCCATCGCCGTGGCCGCGACCGCCACCGACAGCGGCACCGCGAGGACCTCGACGGTGGTGAGCCGCTGCGCCACGAGAGCCGCCACCAGCAGCACCGCGACGAGGGTGAGAACGGCCGGCCGGTCGTCGAGGTTGCGGCGGCGCGTGACGACCGCGCCGGCCACCGCGCCGGCGAAGAACGACACCAGCACGACGGCCGCGATGCCGGCGGCGCCGAGGTCCCCGTCCGCGAGGGAGACGACCATGCGGGTGGAGTTGCCGCTCATGAACGACACGAAGTAGCCGCCCACCACGAGGAACCCGACCGCGTCGACGAACCCGGCCGTGCCGGCGAGCACCACGGCCAGCACCCGTTCGCGTCTCCGGAGATCCCGCATGCGCCCGACTACCCCCCGGCCCGGCCGTCGACGGTGACCGTCACACGGGGTCGACGCCGAACAGCGCCGGCAGCGTCCCCTCGTGTGCCTCGCGCAACTCGTCGATCGTCAGCGTGAACTGACCCTGCACCTCGAACGTGCTCGGGTCCGGGTCCGTCACACCGATGCGGGCGTGCGGGATGTTCTGCGCGGTGAGCATCTGCTGGAAGCGGATCTCCTCGCCGCGCGGCACCGAGACGATGACGCGGCCCGAGGACTCGGCGAACAGCCACACGAACGGGTCCGCGTCCTCGGGCAGCACGATGCGCATGCCGCACTCCCCCGCCAGCGCCGACTCGACCAGCGCCTGGGCGAGGCCTCCCTCGGAGAGGTCGTGGGCACCGGTGATCAGGCCGTCCTTGGAGCAGGTCGCCATGATGCGGGCGAGCGTGGCCTCCCACGTCAGGTCCACGGTCGGGGGCGTCCCGCCGAGGTGGTCGTGGGCGACCTGGGCCCAGATGGAGCCGTCGAACTCGTCGCGGGTCTCGCCCAGCAGGTAGATGCTCTCGCCGGGGGTGTCGCCGAACGCGGTGGGCGTGCGGCGCGCGACGTCGTCGATCACGCCGAGCACGCCCACGACGGGCGTCGGCAGGATCGGCGTGGTGCCGGTCTGGTTGTAGAAGGACACGTTTCCGCCGGTGACGGGGATCCCCAGTTCCGCGCACCCGTCGGCGAGCCCGTGCACGGCCTCGCGGAACTGCCACATCACGCCCGGGTCCTCGGGCGAGCCGAAGTTGAGGCAGTTGGTCACCGCGACCGGGGTGGCGCCGGTGACGGCGACGTTGCGGTAGGCCTCCGCCAGGGCGAGCCGGGCGCCCGTGTACGGGTCGAGCCGGGTGTAGCGGCCCGAGGCGTCGGTCGACAGGGCGATGCCGCGGCCGGACTCCTCGTCGATGCGCAGGACGCCGCCGTCGGCGTACTCCGCGAGGATCGTGTTGCCGCGCACGTAGCGGTCGTACTGCTCGGTGATGAACTTGCGCGAACACAGGGCGGGGCTGGAGATCATGTCCAGCAGGGTCTGCCGCAGTTCGTCGCCGGTGGCCGGGCGGGCGAGGCCGGCGGTGGTGTCGGCCTGCAGGGCGTCCTGGTCGGCCGGGCGCTCGACCGGGCGCTCGTAGACCGGTCCCTCGTCGGCCAGCGACTCCGGCGGGGCGTCCACGACGATCTCGCCGCGGAACTCGATGGTGAGGCGGTCGCCGTCCGTGACCTCGCCGATGTCGGCGGCCAGCACGTCCCAGCGGCGGCACACCTCCATGAACGCGTCGACGTTCTCCGGGGCCACCACGGCGCACATGCGCTCCTGCGACTCGGACGACAGGATCTCCGCGGCGCTCATGCCCTCGGCGCGCAGCGGGACGTTGTCCAGCACGATGTGCATGCCGCCGTCACCCGCCGCGGCCAGCTCGGAGGTCGCACACGCCAGGCCGGCGCCGCCGAGGTCCTGGATGCCCACGACGAGCTTCTCGCGGTACAGCTCGAGGCAGCACTCGATGAGCACCTTCTCCATGAACGGGTCGCCCACCTGGACGCTGGGCAGCTTGCGCGGCTTCACGGGCGCGCCGTCCTCGCCCACGTCGAAGGTCTCCGACGCCAGGACCGACACGCCACCGATCCCGTCGAGACCCGTGCGGGCGCCGAACAGGATGATGCGGTTACCCGTGCCCGACGCGAACGCCAGGTGCAGGTCCTCCACCCGCATGACGCCCGCACACAGGGCGTTGACGAGCGGGTTGCCGGCATAGGACTCGTCGAACACCGTCTCGCCACCGATGTTGGGCAGGCCCAGGCAGTTGCCGTAGCCACCGACGCCGGCCACGACGCCGGGCAGCACCCGGTGCGTGTCGTCGGCGTCCGCGGGCCCGAAGCGCAGCTGGTCCATCACGGCCACCGGCCGCGCGCCCATCGCCATGATGTCGCGGACGATCCCGCCGACGCCTGTCGCGGCGCCCTGGTAGGGCTCGATGTACGAGGGGTGGTTGTGCGACTCCACCTTGAAGGTCACGGCCCAGCCGTCGCCGATGTCGACGACGCCGGCGTTCTCGCCGATGCCGGCGAGCATGGTGGACCTCATCTCGTCGGTGGTGGTCTCACCGAAGTACTTCAGGTGCACCTTGGAGGACTTGTAGGAGCAGTGCTCCGACCACATGACCGAGTACATGGCCAGCTCGGCGTCCGTGGGGCGGCGCCCCAGGATCTCGCGGATGCGGGCGTACTCGTCCTCCTTGAGTCCGAGTTCGGCCCACGGCTGGGCGAGCTCGGGGGTGGAGGAGGCGTGCGAGATGGAGTCCACGTGAGAGGTCACGGGGCCGAGTCTAGTCGGAGCCCACCGGCGGGCGAATCCGCTCCCGTGCCCCGTGACCGGCGCGGCATCCGACTAGGTGGACAGGACCTCGAACGTCAGGCCGCCGCGCCGCACCCGCTCGAGGAGCGCGTCGCCCATCGCCTGCGCGGTGGTGAGCTGACCGGAGAGCGCGGGCAGGTCGTCGAACGCCAGGCACAACGCCGACTCGGCCAGCATCATGGACGTCTCCGTGTAGCCCGGGTCCCCGCCCGAGACGCGGGTGACGACCCGCCGCCCACCGGCCAGGGCGACGAAGGTGACGTCGAACGACGAGCGGGCCCGGCGGGACTCGCTCGGCCCGGCGCCGCGGTCGATCCGCTTGAGGATCTGCGACCGGATCGGGCCGACCTGGGACCCCGCCGCGAGCGCGCCCACACCGACCATCCCGGCGACGGCGGTGACGGGCGAACCGACCGAGGCGTAGTGCGAGTAGGTGAAGTCGGGGCCGTAACTGTCCAGCGCGGCGGCCGAGCGCAGGATGACCTGCGGATCGATGGTCGGCAGCGGCACGAGCCACCGGCCCAGCACGCTGTCGTGGTGCGGCTTACCCGTGACTGACTTGATCCGCCGGCCGGCCACGCGTCCCTCCTTCTGCCGCCGCCGCGCGGCCGTCTTCGCGGCCTCGCGCAGTCGGGCGAACTGGCCGATCGCCGAGTGGAACGTCCCGCCCGAGAACCGGGCGTCCGCGTGGACCGCCCCGTAGACGACCGCGGGCACGCCCTCGGGCACGTGCTTCATCGTGTAGAACACGCCCATGTCGTGGGGGACCGAGTCGAAGCCGCAGGCGTGGACGATCCGGGCCCCGGACGCCACGGCCGCGTCGTTGTGCTCGAGGTACATGCGGTCGACGAACTCGGGCTCGCCGGTCAGGTCCACGTAGTCGGTTCCGACCTCAGCGCAGGCGGCCACGAGCGGCTCGCCGTACTCGAGGTAGGGACCGACAGTGGTGATGACGACGCGGGCCGACAGCGCCATCTCCACCAGCGACCTCGCGTCCTCGGTGTCCGCGACCACGACGCCCGGGGCGGGGACGTCCGGCCGCTCGGACGCCAGGCGGGCGACGAGGGCGTCCAGCTTTGTCCGGTTGCGCCCGGCCACGGCCCACGAGCCGCCCTCGGGCAGGTTCCGCATCAGGTACTCGGCCACCAGTCCCCCGGTGAACCCGGTCGCGCCGTAGAGGACGATGTCGAACGGGCGATCGGCCTTGTCGGACGGGGACGCGGGCTGGATGCTGGATTCGCTCATTCCACGGTTGTACCGCAATCAGGCCCTTCGTGACCGGGCCCCGATCTCGCCCGCGTGTCTGCCGTGGGACGCCGCCGAGCGCGGCGGCCGCGCACGTAGTCGGCCCCTCGCTGCGAAGATCGCGCTGTCAACCCTTCGCGGCGACACCTTCAAATGGTCGTGACCACACCGGCGATGGTCGTAACCATGTCGGCGACACCCCCGGATTCGCACGATGGCTACGACCACAATCGAGATCCCGCTCGCCGCGGATCCGCCGCACCGGTGCCAACGCACCCGCGCGCGGGTCGACGTCACTCGGCGTGGGAGAGAAGACTTTTCCCAGAGTTCTTCCTACCGACCGCCCGCACACCAGGCGGACGAAGTGCGAACACTGCGCTCACCAGCACGTTTAGTACCACAGTGATGTGCACCACTGGCTTATCGAAACCTGAGCGCGATCTCGGTCGGCCGTGCACAATCATCACGCACGCGCGACCACCCGGGTCGCCGGCACTCGCCCCACTCCCCCGGGGCGATTAGATAAGGAGACCCCATGGACTTCACCGGTTCGATCCTCAAGGAAACCCTTCCCCTCTCGGCCGAGATCACGAGCGGGTCGACGGGCACGGGCTCGTCTTTCATCGACACCCTCGTGGGTGCGCCGTTCACGCTCCTGAACATGGTGGCGCTTTTCGTCGGCGGTCTCGGCGGAGACATCGGCAGCTCCGGTAGCGCCGATCTCGGCACCGTCATCGGCGAGATCGCCAAGGGCATGCTGCCGGCCTGAGCGAGCATCAGCAGCGGCCAGCCCGACTGGTCGTCAACACCGAAGGGCCCGCCGGGAGAGATCCCAGCGGGCCCTTCGCATTGACTGCGGAGCGGCGTCGACCGCGGTCAGCAGCGCCTGCCTAGACCTTGACGACCGCGTCGAGCGCGGACAGGAACAGGCCGAGGCCGTCGTCGGACGGGCCGGTGAGCGGGTCGATCGCGTGCTCGGGGTGCGGCATGAGCCCCACGACGCGTCCGTTCTCCGAGGTGATGCCGGCGATGTGGTTGGTGGAGCCGTTGGGGGCGTCGCTGGCGAAGCGGAACACGACGCGCCCCTCGCCCTCCAGCTCCTCGATCGTGTCGGCCGTCGCCATGTAGCGCCCCTCGCCGGACTTGAGCGGGATGAGGATCTCCGCGCCCTTCTCGAAACGCGACGTCCAGGCGGTGTCGGTGTTCTCGACGCGCAGCCACTCGTCGCGGCAGATGAAGTGCATGTCGCGGTTGCGGCCCATGGCGCCGGGCAGGAGGCCGGCCTCGCAGAGGATCTGGAAGCCGTTGCAGATGCCCAGCACGGGCATGCCGCCGCGGGCGGCGCTGATGACCTCGCCCATCACGGGGGCCATGGACGCGATGGCACCGCAGCGCAGGTAGTCGCCGTAGGAGAAACCGCCGGGCACGACCACCGCGTCGACACCCTTGAGGTCGGCGTCGTCGTGCCACAGCGAGACGGCCTCGCCGCCGGCGCGGGTCACGGCACGGGAGGCGTCGATGTCGTCGAGCGTGCCGGGAAAGGTGATGACGCCGATCCGCGCGCTCACGAGGCGACCCCCGCGGTGTCGACCCGGACGACCTTCCAGTCCTCGATCACCGTGTTGGCCAGCAGCGACGAGGCGATCTCCTCGAGCTCGGCGTCGGTGACCGAGTCGGAGACCTCGAGCTCGAACCGCTTGCCCTGCCGGACGTCGGTGACGCCGTCGTGGCCGAGACGGCCGAGCGCGCGGTGGATGGCCTGACCCTGCGGATCGAGGATCTCGGCCTTGGGCATGACTTCGACGACGACTCGGGCCACGTGGGAACTCCTCGTTCGGGGCGGTTTCGCGGGGCGGGCCCGGACCTGCCGGGACTCACCTGTCGATCCTACCCGCAGCCGGCGCCGCGGCCGAAGCTCAGGCGGCGCCCACCAGCGCGGTGGGTGACCACTCGTAGCGCGCGACCCGCGCTCCGTACTCCCCCGTGACGAGGTCCACGGCGTCGAGCAGCGCGGCCCGCGGGGCCGGGCGGGAGAGCTGCTTGGCGGAGACGTTGAGCCTGACGAGCCCGTCCGCTGCGGCGGTGCGGCCAGCGGCGGCGACGAGCGCCCGGCACCACCAGGCGTCGGCGACGAACCCCTCCCCGATCGACAGGGCACGGCCGCGCTCGGTGGTGCCGCGGACGACGTCGTGGATCCCGGTGAGGGCGGCACACATCCGGAACCCGACGTCGGGCAGGGCCCTGAGGCAGCCCGGAGAGGCGTTCCAGCGCGGCGGCGCGAAGACCCGGGTTCGCAGGCCCATGTCGGCCATGAGCCGGTCGGCGGCGGTGAGACGCACGGTGGCCTCGGCGGGGCCGATGGACGCGAATTCGGGTCGTCGGGGCCTGGTCGCCGCGTCGTCGTAGCCGCCCAGCACGATCGCGTCGCCCTGCCCGCGGCGGTGCCGGAGCCATGCCTGGGTGCCGTGGTCGGCGGCGAGTGCGTACTCGCGACCCCGTCGCGGGGCGACGAGGAGGGAGACGGGGACGGACCTGCGCTCGAGCTCACCGACGAGGTCGACGGCGTGGTCGAGGCTGGTGTCGCGCAGACCCGAGAGGGAGACGATGAGGCGCGGGGTCATGGCCGCATGGTCGCAGACCGGGGTGACATGACGACGACGAGGTGGACGTCTGATGGCCGGGCCCCGTCGGGCCTGCTCAGCCCGTCAGATCGGGAGTGTCTCCTCGAGCGCCTCCACCAGTTCGGGGGCCCCGGGCTCCACCTTGGGGCGGAACCGGCCGACGACCTCACCCTCGGGGGAGATCAGGAACTTCTCGAAATTCCACTGCACGTCGCCGGCCTCGCCGTCCGCGTCGGCGACCTTGGTCAGTTCAGCGTAGAGCGGGTGCCGGTCAGGGCCGTTGACGTCGACCTTGGCCGCGAGCGGGAAGGTGATCCCGTACTTGCCGGACGTGAACTCCTTGATGGTGTCCTCATCCCCCGGCTCCTGGCCCATGAACTGGTTGCACGGGAACCCGATCACGAACAGTCCGCGGTCGCGGAAGTCGTCCGCGAGCTCCTGGAGGCCCTCGTACTGCGGGGTGAGACCGCACTCGCTGGCGACGTTGACCACGAGGACGGCGTGGCCCGCGTAGTCGGCCATACTGGCCTGCTCTCCGTCGATGGTGGTGAACGAGATGTCGTGGACACTGCCGTTGCTCATGTGACCCAGCCTACTCGGATACCGCTATTGACAATTCGTTGGGTTTTCCCAACACTCAGGTACATGAGTCCAGTGCGTCGGGGAGAAAAGCTCCCGATCTTCAACCGGATCGCCGTCCTGCGCGCCGAGCACCGCCTGAGCAGGGCGGCGTTGGCGGAGCGGATCGAGGTCAACCCCCAGACGGTGGGGGCGCTCGAACGCGGCGACCACTACCCCAGCCTGGATCTGGCCTTCCGGATCTGCGCGGTGTTCGACCTCCCGGTCGAGGCCGTGTTCTCCCGCGAGGAGTTCCGCCCGATGTCCGCAGAGATCTACCGCCGCGACCGAGAGGACTCGTGATGACCACGCGCACTCACGACAACCCGACCCCCGACAGCCCGACCTCCGACGCTCGTACCACCGCGGAGCGGCGGTACGAGAAGAACCTGGAGCGCACCGAGATGAGCCTGCCGACCTGGCGGACGGCAGCTCGTCGCCGTCTCCTCGTCCGTCTCAACTGGGCGAGCCTGAGCATTATGGCCGCGATCGCGGTGGCCGGCTACTTCTGGTTCCCGATCATCCTGGCCTGGTTACCCATGACCGTGGTGATCTGCACCGTCTGGACCATGCTCCGGGTGACGATCGACTCCAAGGACACCGCACCCGCCCGCTACCTCGACGAGTTCGAGACCGCCACCCTGCTCCAGGCCCGGTCCCGGGCGCTCAACCTGGTGACGAGCGGACTGTTCGTGATCTCGCTCGTCCTGATCTTCGGCTCGAGCCTGCAGCTCGGGGAGGGCCACCGTCTGGCCTACATGATGGGCGGGCTCGGCATCATCCTGTTCCTCGCCGGTGCGGTCATCCCCGCTGCCGCGATGGCCCGCACCATGGAGCCCGCCGACGACCCGGCCTGAGCCCGGGCTCGCCCCCGCCACCCCGCCGACGAGCGCCCCACCTCCCCGAAATCCGCTACTCCCGCTCGGAATCCGCTACCCGTGTGGGAGTAGCGGATCCGAAGCGGGAGTAGCGGATCCTTGTGGCGGGTGGGCCTAACCGGCGCCGGCGGTGCGGACCGTCCACGCGTATTCGAACGCCGTCTGCCGCCACCGCTCGTAGCGGCCCGACACGCCGCCGTGCCCGGCGCTCATCTCGCAGCGCAGCAGCACCGGCCGGTCGGTGGAGTTGGCCGACGGCGCCACGGCCCGCAGCTTGGCCACCCACTTGGCGGGCTCCACGTACAGCACGCGAGTGTCGTTGAGCGAGGTCACCGCGAGGATGGCCGGGTACTCCTTGGCCTCGATGTTCTCGTACGGGGCGTAGGAGGCCATGTAGTCGTAGACCTCCTCGGAGTGCAGCGGGTCGCCCCACTCGTCCCACTCGATCACCGTGAGCGGCAGCTCGGGCATGAGGATCGAGGTGAGCGGGTCGACGAACGGCACCACGGCCTGGATCCCCGCGAACAGGTCGGGGGCGAGGTTGGCGACCGCCCCCATGAGCAGGCCGCCCGCGCTGCCGCCCTCGGCGACCAGCCGGTCCGGCGCGGTGAGCCCGGAGTCGATGAGGTGCCGCGCGCAGTCGACGAAGTCGGTGAAGGTGTTGCGCTTGGCCAGCTTCTTGCCGTTCTCGTACCAGAGCCGGCCCATCTCGCCGCCGCCGCGCACGTGCGCCACGGCGTAGGCCATCCCCCGGTCGAGCAACGACAGCCTGGCCACCGAGAACGCGGGATCAATACTCGACTCGTACGAACCGTAGCCGTACAGCAGGGTCGGCACCTGCTCGCCGGCGTCGACGCGGGCGGCGGTGTCGTTCGACATCACCAGCGAGATCGGCACGCGCGTGCCGTCTCCGGCGGTGGCCCAGTCCCGACGCTGCACGTAGCCGCTCGGGTCGTAGC
The DNA here is from genome assembly GCF_036287335.1 of Dietzia maris. NCBI lineage: Bacteria > Bacillati > Actinomycetota > Actinomycetes > Mycobacteriales > Dietziaceae > Dietzia > Dietzia maris. The sequence goes on along the minus strand of NZ_CP143053.1, from coordinate 812,094 downwards.
CGCCGAGGACCTCCTGCTCGCGCAGCAGCGTGCGCTCGCCGGTGGCCAGATCGAGCGAGTAGACCCGTCCCGGCGTGACGAACGAGCCGTACCCGAACCGCAGGACCGGCGAGTTCCACTCCGGGTTCGATCCGGGGCCGGAGGTGAACAGCTCCTCGTCGAACTCCACGGGCTCGAAGCGCGTGTACTCGCCGGTCCCCGCCGTGGAGTCCGGGTCGATCGGCATGAGCGCGAAGCGCGGCAGCGCCCCCTCGCGGTAGCCCAGCACCAGCACCCGGGCGAAGGCGTCCACGCCCTCGACGCGGACGTCGTCGCGGTGCTCGACAAGCGTGCGCAGGTCCCGCAGCGAGCCCTCGATCGGGCCCGCGGGCGCCTCGGCCACCACGTAGTTCGGCGCGCCGTCGTTGTGCGTGATGATGAAGCGGTCCTCGCCGCCGATCACCGCGTGCTCGACGTCGTACTCCACGCCCTCCTCGCGCGGGCGGACGCACCAGAACTCGCCCGCGGGATCGCCCGAGTCCAGGCACCACACCTCGGTGGTGATCTTGGAACCCGCCGCTATCTGCAGGTACTTCTCACTGCGTGTCTCGCCCACCCCGATCCAGTAGGACTCGTCGGGCTCGTGGAACACCTCGTCGTCGTCGTCCCTCGTCGTCCCGAGGCGGTGACGCCAGACGGTGTCCGGTCGCCACGCGTCGTCGACCGTCACGTAGAACACGTACCGGCCGTCGCGGGACCAGGTCACGCCCGCCGCGATGCCGGAGATCTCCTCGTCCGGCGCGGTGACCTCGGGGTCCAGCGAGCGGAAGCGCAGCGTGTAGCGCTCGTCGCCCTCGGTGTCGGTGGCCCACGCCAGCATCGTCCCGTCGTGACTGACCGAGAACGCGCCGAGCGCGAAGTACTCGTGCCCCTCGGCCTCCGCGTTGCCGTCCATGAGCAGTTGCTCGCCGGGCAGTTCCTCGTCCGGGGAGACCTCCGGCGGCGCCCACCCGGCCGGGTCCGCCGGGTCGTCGACGTACTGCTGCGGAACCGGGACGCGGCAGTGCTTCGCGTAGGACCGGCCCTCCTCCGTACGCGAGAAGTACCACCACCCGCCGGAACGCACGGGGACCGACATGTCGGTCTCCTTCACGCGCGAGCGGATCTCCTCGTAGACCGCGTCCTCCAGCGGCTTGAGGCCGGCGGTCATGGCGTCGGTGTAGGCGTTCTCCGCCTCCAGGTACTCGCGCGTCGCCGGGGCGTCCTTGTCGCGCAGCCACTCGTAGTCGTCGACGAAGACGCGACCGTGGTGCTCGCGCCGGTGCGGGCGACGCTCGGCCACGGGCGGCGCGGGCGGGGTCGTCGGAGTCGCGGGCGAGGTCGATTCGGTCGCGGAACTCCGCGAGGTGGCGTCGAAGGCGCTCACGCGTCGCCACCGCCGATCCAGTCCGCGAACGACAGACCGGAGATCCGCTCATACGCCTCGATGTACCGCTCGCGCGTGGCGGCCACCACCTCGTCGGGGAGCACCGGCGGAGGGGTGTCGGCATCCTTGTTCCAGCCCGCCTCCGGCCCGGTCAGCCAGTTGCGCACGAACTGCTTGTCGAAGCTCGGCTGCACGCGGCCCGGCGAGTAATCGTCGGCCGGCCAGTACCGGGACGAGTCCGGCGTGAGCACCTCGTCGGCGAGGATCAGCTCCCCGTCGGCCAGCCCGAACTCGAACTTCGTGTCCGCCAGCAGCACGCCACGGTCGGCGGCGATCTCCGCGGCCCGCGAGTAGATGTCGAGGGTCTCCGACCGCAGCCGCTCGGCGAGCTCGTCGCCGACGATGCGGGTGAGCTGGTCGAACGAGATGTTCTCGTCGTGGTCCCCCACCGCCGCCTTGGTGGCCGGGGTGAAGATCGGCTCCGGCAACTTGCTGGCCTCCACCAAGCCGTCGGGCAGCTCGATGCCGCACACCGTGCCCGATTCGCGGTACTCGGTGATGCCCGACCCGGTCAGGTAACCGCGGGCGACACACTCCGCCTGGACCATATCGAGCCGACGCACCACCATCGCGCGCCCCAGCACCTCGGCCGGGATGCGCTCGTCGTCGAGTGGTCCCGCCAGGTGGTTGGGCACGTCGAGCGCGTCGAAGAAGAACGCGCTCATCGCGGTGAGCACCCGGCCCTTGTCGGGGATGGGAGTCCCGAGCACGTGGTCGTACGCCGAGATCCTGTCGGTGGCCACCATGAGCAGCGTCTCGTCGTCGATCTCGTACAGCTCGCGGACCTTCCCGGAGACGAGGTGGCGGTAGGAGGACAGATCGGGTCGCATGACGGCCAGCGTAGCCGGACGACGATCACCGACGAGGCGGTGCGTCGAGCCGGCCGGCCCCGCGCGGAGACTCAGCCCAGCCGGGCGTCGAGCCACTCCCCCAGTGCCGCGTACGCCTCGTCCGCGCAGAGGTCGTTGAACAGTTCGTGCAGCCCGCCCTCGATCTCCCGGTAGGTGATCTCCGGGCGCGGATCGTGATCCGTGCCTGCAACCTGCGCGAACCGGCGCGACCCCGTCGGGGAGGTGATGGAGTCGGCGGAACCGTTGAGGATGAGCGTGGGCAACCGCAGGGACCGGGAACGCTCGATCAGCCTGGCGCCGCCAGCCAACATCGTCCCCGCGGTCAGCGCCGGCACCCCGGATTGGTGCACCAGCGGGTCCGAGCAGTAGTCCTCCACGTACTCGGGCACCCGCGAGATGTCGTTCGCATCCAGTTTCTCGACCGGAAGGAACGGCAGCAGGCGCGCGACCACGGGAGCGACCGCCTTGAGAGCCGCTGGCGTGCCCTCACCCACGGCGAGCCCCGGCGAGGACAGGATGAGCCCTTTGAGGTCCCAGGGTCTCCTGAGCGCGGATTCACCGGCCACCTGCCCGCCCATGGAATGCCCCATGAGCAGTCTCGGGAGGGCGTCGGCTCCGGCCCCCTCCTCCGACCGGGACCACTCAGCCACCGCGTCACGCACCGCCAGGTTGTCCTCGATGTGGGTTTCCATCGCGACTTTGAATCGCGGCCCCGGGGCGGTGCCGTGACCACGCAGGTCGTAGGTCGCGACCGTGATCCCGCGATCGGTGAGGAACCGGATGGTTCGCGCGTAGCGACCGGAGTGTTCGCCGAAGCCGTGGACCAGCACCATCAGAGCCCTCGGCTCGTCGGCGTGGTGCAGCTTCGCCTGTAGTCCAGAGGTGCCGGGGACGGGGATCACGGTCTCGTACATGGTGATGAGACTAGTGCCCGCCCGCGCCGACCAGGGGCCGATCGCCGGGCGGTCCTCAGATGCCGAGCTGCCGCAGGATGAGGTTGTCCACGCCCAGTGACATCAGCGAGAAGGCGATAGGTACCTGGAACTGCTCCATGAACGCCGCCGGGTCGATCCCGACCGCCGAACTCGCGGTGGCGAGTCCTGACTGGATCGCACCGGAGCACCGGGTGTTCCAGGGAGGCGAGCAAGGGCGGGGGCGAGGCGCCATCTCCAGGAGCGGCTGCCCGGAGGCCAACACTCCCGCCCCCGACGATGGCGTCTGGCCCCCGCGCCGGGGCAGGCGAGACGCCATGCCGAGGAGCGGCTGCGATCGAGGCGAGCAAGGGCGGGAGCGAGACGCCATCCCCGGGAGCGGCTGCGCGGTCCCCGGGGCGGCGCGTCAGCCCCGATCCGCGAGGCGGACGCGACCCGCTCGGGTTCTACAGAATCGAGCCCGGCGCGTAGCCGGCGGCCTCTGGGTGCCGGGCGACGAGCGCCTCGACGCGGGCGACCACGGCATCGACCTGGTCGCCGGCCGCACCGATGAACGCCGCGCGGTCCGCCAGCGCCTCCTCCAGCGCCGGACGGCCCAAAGGCAGCCGCTCGTCCGCCGCGAGCCGGTCGATGAGGTCGGGTTCGCGGCCCTCCTCGCGCATGGCCAGGGCCACGGCGACGGCGTTCTCCTTGATCGCCTCGTGGGCGAGCTCGCGACCGACCCCGGCGCGCACCGCGGCCATGAGCACCTTGGTGGTGGCGAGGAACGGCAGGTACCGCTGCAGCTCCTTGTCGATCACCGCGGGGTAGGCGCCGAACTCGTCGAGGACGGTCAGGAAGGTCTCGAACATGCCGTCCAGCGCGAAGAACGCATCCGGCAGCGCGACACGACGGACCACCGAACAGAACACGTCGCCCTCGTTCCACTGCGCGCCCGCGAGCTCGGCGGCCATGGACCCGTATCCGCGCAGGACCACCTGCAGTCCGTTGACCCGCTCGCACGAGCGGGTGTTCATCTTGTGCGGCATCGCCGAGGAGCCGACCTGCCCGGGCTGGAAACCCTCGGTGACGAGCTCGTGACCGGCCATGAGGCGGATGGTCTGCGCCAGCGAGGACGGGCCCGCCCCGAGCTGGACGAGCGCGGAGACGACCTCGTGGTCCAGCGACCGCGGGTAGACCTGCCCGACCGAGTCGAAGGTGCGGGCGAAGCCCAGGTGTTCGGCTATCCGCCCCTCGAGCTCGGCCATCTTGGCGGCGTCTCCGCCGAGGAGGTCGAGCATGTCCTGGGCGGTCCCCATGGGGCCCTTGATGCCGCGCAGCGGATACCGCTCGAGGAGGGATTCGACCCGCTCAAGGGCGACCAGCAACTCGTCGGCCGCGGAGGCGAAGCGCTTACCGAGGGTGGTGGCCTGCGCGGCGACGTTGTGGCTGCGTCCCGCCATGATCGTGTCGCGGTGGGCCACGGCGTGCTCGGCCAGACGACGGGCCGCGGCGACGCCCCGGTCGCGCACCAGCTCGAGCGACCGCACCACCTGCAGCTGCTCGACGTTCTCGGTGAGGTCCCGGCTCGTCATGCCCTTGTGGATGTGCTCGTGCCCGGCTAGGTCGTTGAACTCCTCGATCCGGGCCTTGACGTCGTGCCGGGTGACCCGCTCACGCTCGGCGATCGACGCGAGGTCGACGCGGTCGATCACCGCCTCGTAGGCCTCGATCACGCCGTCGGGCACGTCGATCCCCAGGTCGCGCTGCGCGCGGAGCACCGCGATCCACAGCTGGCGCTCGAGCACGATCTTGTGTTCGGCGGACCACAGCGTGGCCAGGTCGACGCTCGCGTAGCGCGAGGCGAGGACGTTGGAGATCCGGGGCTTTTCGGCCCGGGCGGGCGAGGCGTTCTGGGCGGTCACGCCCCCAGTATCGCAGCCCGCTCAGGAGATGACCGAGCCGCCGGTGGACCCGGCGAGGATCTCGCGGGCGTTGAGGTAGACCTGCTCGCCCGTCAGCGGCGCCTGCAGCAGCAGCCACGGCCGGGTGATGTAGACGCTGGCGGTGATGATCTCGGCGGAACCCATGTGCTGACGGTAGCGGCCCTGCGCCACCGGCGGGGCCGCCACGTCGGCCACCGGCGGGGGCGCCACGTCCGGCACCGCCGGGGGCGCCACGTCCCCGGGGCCGACGGCGCCCACATCGCCCGCGGGCCGGTGCCTACGGGGCCAGTTCCGCCTCGAGCCGGTCCATGGCCTCGGCGATCTCATCGGTCGCCCCGGCGAAGCTCAGCCGGACGGTGTGGCGGCCGTCGACGGTGTCGAAGTCCACTCCCGGCGTGAGCGCGACCCCGGTTCGGTCGAGGATCCGTGCGCACCACGCCACCGAGTCGTCGGTCCACCGCGAGACGTCGAAGTAGGCGTAGAAGGCGCCGTCGGGCGGAGCGATCTCCCCCACCCCGAGCTCGCCCAGCCGGCGCAGCACGAGGTCGCGGTTGCGGGCGTAGCGCTGGACGTGGAGGTCGAGCTCGGCGGTCGACTCGTCGGTGAAGGCGGCGACGGCGGCGAACTGCGCGTCCGCCGGCGGGCAGATCGTCAGGTTGCCCACGAGCCGGTCGACGGGCTCGCGGAGGTACTCGGGCAACAGCATCCAGCCGATGCGCCAGCCGGTCATGGAGAAGTACTTGGACACCGAGCCCATGACCACCGTCTCGCGGCTGGTCCGCCACGCGCTCGCGCACTCCCGGCCGTAGGTGACGCCGTGGTAGATCTCGTCGCTGATGAGCAGTGTGCCGTGCGCCTCGCACCACCGGGCCAGCGCGGCGAGCTCGTCCGCGTCGATGATCGTGCCGGTGGGGTTGGCGGGGCTGGCGACGATGAGCCCGGCGGGGGCGTGGCCGAGCTCCACCGTGACCGCCTCGAGTTGCGCGACGGTGGGCTGATACCGCGTGTCCGCCCCGCAGGCGATCTCGTGGACGCGGCACCCCAGCGCCTGGAGGGTGTTGCGGTAGGCGGGGTAGCCGGGGCGCGCCATGACCACGGTGTCGCCGGGGTCGAAGGCGGCGAGGAAGAGCGCGGTGAAGCCGCCGGAGGAACCGGTGGTGACGACGACGTCGTCGGCGCTCACGTCGAGCCCGTCCCGTCGCCGGTGATACGCGGCGATCGCCTCACGCAGGGGCCGGATCCCCACGGCCTCGGTGTAGCCGAGGATCTCGGTGTCCAGGGCCCGGCGGGCCGCGGCCAGTACCGGCGCCGGGGCCGGGGTCGAGGGCTGCCCGGCGCACAGGGAGATCACGTCCCCGTGGGTCTCCTGGCGCCTGGCCGCGGCCGCGAGGACGCTCATCACGTGGAACGGCTCGACGGCCGAGCGGCGGGAGGGTTCGCGTGGGACGGACATGCCCCGACGCTAGCGCCCGGGTCGGCGGTGTCCACCACGGGCCGGTCGGTCGGATGCGGCGAGAGCGGTGGGAACGGCCGTTCAGTCGGATGCCGGGGGTGCGCTGGCGGACTAGCGTCAGAACCGTCGCAGGTCGACGAGGCTCGAGGACGGCCCCATGAACTCCTCCGCTGACGGCGTCGTCGTGCGCCCCGCCACCAGGTTCGACGACGTGGCGGTTCTGCTGGGCCCCAGGAAGAACCCCGACGCCTCGGTGTGCTGGTGCCTCAGTCACCGGGTGGACTCCGCGACCAACAGGTCACTGGTCGGCCGCGCCCGGGGCGACCGGGTCCGCGAACTGTGCGAGGGAGACGTCGCCCCGGGAGTGCTCGCCTACCTGGGGTCCGAGCCCGTGGGGTGGGCGGCCGTCGCCCCGCGCCACGACCTGCCCGTCGCCCGGTCGAGGGTGATCCCGACCGTGGACACGCGCCCCGTGTGGTCGATCTTCTGCATCCGGGTCCGACCCGGGTATCGGGGCCGGGGCGTCGCCCACGACCTCGTCGAGGGAGCGGTCGCCTTCGCCCGTGAGCACGGTGCCCCCGCCGTCGAGGCCGTCCCCGTCGACAACGGCGGGGCGAAGGTCGACCTCACCATGGCCTTCGTCGGGTTCCGCTCCCTGTTCGAGGCCGCGGGATTCGTCAAGGTCGCCGACACGTCGTCGGTGACGGCGGGCTTCCCCAGGATCGTGATGAGGCGGGAGCTCGGGTGAGACCGGGTTCCCGGCCCCCCGCGACCGCCCGTCAGACCGTCAGGCCGTCAGGCCGTCAGGCCGTCAGGCCGTCAGGCCGTCAGGCCGTCAACCCGAACACCCACACCAGCAGGGTCATGGTGACCAGCGTGATGAGCACGATCCCGATGAGGTTGAGCCACAGGCCGCCCCGGATCATCTGACCGATCGTCACGTACCCGGAGCCGTAGGCGATCGCGTTGGGCGGTGTCGCCACGGGGAGCATGAACGCGCACGTGGCGGCCAGTGCGACCGGCACCGCGAGGAGCATCGGGTCCACTCCCAGTCCGAGGGCCACGCCGCCGGCCACCGGCAGGAACGTCGCTGCGGTGGCGGTGTTACTCGTCAGCTCGGTGAGGAAGATGATCCCCGCGGCGGCCACCACCACCAGCAGGACGACCGGTAGGGCGCCCAGCGCACCGGCCTGCTCGCCGATCCAGTCGGTGAGCCCCGAGCCGGAGAACTGCGAGGACAGCGCCAGGCCACCGCCGAACAGCAGCAGGACACCCCACGGCAGCGCCAGCGCGGCGTCCCAGGTGAGCAGTCGCACGCCTCGCCGGGACCCGGCAGGCAGCAGGAACAGCAGCAGGCCGGCCGCGAGCGCGATGCCCGCGTCGGAGATCGGCGGGTCCTCGAACACCAGGGGGACGGCCACCCAGGACACCGCGGCGGCCACGAAGACGGCCAGGACGCGCTTCTCACCCGACGACGTGGGACCGAGACGGCGCAGCTCGTCGTCGAACAGCTGCCGCCCACCGGGGATCCGCTCGATCTCCGGCTTGAACAGGACCTTGGTGAGCAGGAGCCAGGTGATCACCAGCATGACCACCGCGAGCGGCAGCCCGACCAGCATCCACTGGCCGAAGCCCAGCTGGATGTCGTGCTCGGCGCTGAGATATCCGGCGAGCAGGGTGTTTGGCGGGGTCCCGATGATCGTCGCCAGTGACCCGACGGACGCCGCGTAGGCGATGCCGAGCATGAGGGCCGTGCCGAAGTTGGAGCGGATCACCGCCTCCTTCACCGCATCGGAGCTCGGATCCGCCTGCGGGTCCATCTCGGGCATCGCGGTCTTCCCGTCGCCGTCGCCGCCGCTGAGTTCGGAGGCCAGCATCAGCACGGACACACCGATCGGCAGCATCATCACGGCCGTCGCGGTGTTCGACACCCACATGCTCAGGAACCCGGTCGCGATCATGAACCCGGCGATCACGCTCGTGGACCGGGTGCCCATCGCGCGCACGGTGAGCAGGGCGATCCGCCGGTGCAGGTTCCACCGCTGCATGGCGATCGCGATGAGGAACCCGCCCATGAACAGGAAGATGATGTTGTTGCCGTACTCGGCGCCCACGTCGTCGACCGAGATGTCCTGACCCAGTACGGGGAAGGCGATGAGCGGCACCAGGGCGGTCGCGGGGATGGGGATGCACTCGGTCATCCACCAGATTCCGAGCAGCACGGCCACCGCCGCGGTGAGGCGCGCGTTGTGCTCGAGGTCGCCCGGTATGAGCAGGTACACGATCGCCGCGGCGGCCAGCCCGGCGACGGTGCCCACGACACTCCGGATGAACTCCCCGCGCTGCACGGCCTCGTCGAGCTCGCCCGGTGACTTCTGGTCGACCTCAGCCCCGCGGTGGGGGTCGGGCTCCAGACCACGCAGGTGCGGTGCCATGACGATGCGGCGTTCCGCGGGGCCGTCATCCGTCCGGCCGACCGCGTCGTCACCCCTCCGGTCGTCGTCCCCGGTTGCCATGTCGCCTCCCTCTCGCCGTTACCGACCGTCGTCGGTACAGCTTCCGGCACTCACGATCCGAACGGTACCGATCCGAGCGCCCCGGACCCGAGCGACAGCGAGCCGTCCGGGGCCACCTCGAGTCCGAACACCGCCAGTTCCTGCGCGGCGCCGCCGACCGGGCCGAGGGACACCACCAGCTCGTGGCGGCCCGCGGCCAGCGGTCGGGGCGCGCGCAGGGTCAGCGTGCGGTCGAGCACTCCCCCGGCGGCGACCTCCGCCGGGGCGGCGGGCAGGTCCCCGCTCCCGGCCACGACCGGCAGCGCCGTCCGTCGCTTGTCGGGACCGGTGACCGTGGCCCTGAGCTCACCCGTGTACGCGGTGCCGGTGGACGCGATCCGGATCGGGAGATCGAGCACCTCGTCGTCGTCGACCCGTCGGAGCGCCGCGTCCCCGACCGCGGTGACGCGCACGGGCAGGTCGATCACCGGATCGGCCGGGCGCGCCCCGGACGGGGTGCCGTCGCCGACCACCGGCCAGCCACCCACCCAGTCCAGGCGGTCGAGCAGCATGTAGCGGCGCTGCACGCCGCCCGGCAGCACGGCCTGACCGCGCGGCGCGGCGTGGTAGAGCATCCAGTCCTGCCCGGCGTCGTCGGTGGCGACGTCGACGTGCCCCGGCCCGACCCAGTTCTCGTCGCCCCTGAGGATCACGTCGCCCGCGCCGCGCTCGAGCAACGGCCGTCCGGTCCTGTCCTCGTACGGGCCGAGGAGGTCGTCCGCGCGTCCGCCGAGCACCCGGTACTGCGACCGCTCGCCGTCGCAACACAGGCCGGCGCTCGTGAACAGGTGGGTGCGCCCGGCGCGGGCGACCACGGCCGGCGCCTCGACGCCCGGCCCCGCGACGAGCACCGGATCGCCGTCCAGTGCGGTGCCTGCGGCGTTCATCGGTACGGCGTGGATGCCCTCGAAGTTGCCCATGAGCATCACCGGGCCGTCCTCGGTGAACACGACCTCCGGGTCCATGGGGTCGAGGTCCTGGTAGGGCTCGTCGGCGCCGTAGCAGACGATCGGGGTGGCGTCGTGGATCCACGGGCCGTCCGGGCCGGGCGCGGTGGCGCGGCCGATGCACGGCGCGGAGCCGCCGGTGGTGTAGTACATGACCGCCCCGGCGTCGGCGAGGTGGACGTCGGGCGCCCACAGCGATGATCCGGCCGGCGCCCACGCGGGCGGCGCGGCGAACGCGTCGCCCACGTACTCCCACTCCACCAGGTCGAAGGACCGGAAGTGCGGCACGAGGCGTCGCCCGGCGCCGTCACCCCAGTCGTCGGAGGTGGCGTGGACGTGGAACGCGCCGTCGGCGCCGCGCTGCACCGAGGGGTCGGGGGCGACCGACGAGATCACGGGGTTGGCCGCGGCCGTCGCGGTGGTGGCCGTGGCGACGGCGGTGGCGGCCACCGTGACCGCCGTGACGAGGGCGACGACGACGAGGGCCGCCGACCCGGGGGAACGGACGGAGGCCGCGGGAGTCATGGGCTGAGGATAGTTCCCCGCGCGCCGGCCCGCAGCACCCCGGTCCGCGACCCGTCAGGCCTGCCCGGAGCGCTCCTTGCGCAGCAGAAAGCGCTGGATCTTGCCCGACGGCGTCTTGGGCAGCTCGCGCACGAAGTGGACCCGGCGGGGGAAGGCATGGGCCGCGAACTCGGTCTTGACCCACTTCTGCAGCGCGGCCTCGGCCTCCGGGCCGCCGTCGACCCCGTCGCGCAGGACGACGTACGCCTCGAGCACCTCGCCCGCGAGCTCGTCGGGCACGCCGATCACCGCGGACTCGAGCACGTCCGGGTGCTTGGCCAGCACGGACTCCACGTCGAAGGGCCCGATGCGGTAGCCGGACATGATGATGACGTCGTCGTCGCGGCTGGAGAAGTAGAAGTGGCCGTCGGCGTCGAGCTTGGCCGCGTCGCCGGTGTAGTACCAGCGGCCGTCCGCGCTGAAGCGCTCGGCGGTCTTCTCCGGCGCCTCGTGGTAGCCGGTGAACCACATGAGCGGGCTGGCGGGCACGTCGATCGCCACGCGGCCCAGCTCTCCGGCCGGCGCCGGATCGTCCGAGTCCGCGGCCAGCACGGTGCACGACCAGCCCGGCAGGGGCACGCCCATCGAGCCGGGGCGGACCTCCTCGCGCAGGGAGTCGTGCCACGGGTTGATGATGAACATGCCGTGCTCGGTCTGCCCGTACTGGTCGCGCACCTCCACACCGAACTGCTCGCGCGACCACTCGATCACCTCGGGGGTGAGCGGCTCGCCGGCGGCCGAGGCGCGGCGGAGCTTCACGTCGGCCGGCGCGATGTCGCGCTTGGCGCGCATGGTCCGGTACACGGTCGGGGCGGCGGCGAAGTTGGTGACGCGGTAGTACTGCAGCACGGCGAAGGCCAGCTCCGGCGTGTAGCGCGCGTGCAACAGCAGACTGCGGCGCCCGACGGCCAGCGGGCCGAGGATGCCGTAGTACAGGCCGTACGCCCAGCCCGGGTCGGCGCCGTTCCAGAACACGTCGTCCGCGCGGACGTCCAGGCCGGTCTCGATGTACTGGTGGAACGCGGCCAGCGCGCGCACCGGCACGACGACGCCCTTCGGGGTGCCCGTGGTGCCGGAGGTGAAGAGCATGACCATGCCGGCGTCCGGGCCGGTGACCGCGGCGGGGCGACCGGGCTCCTGCGCCGCGACGATCGTGGCCAGGTCGAGGTCGCCCTCCCGGGCCTCCGGGCAGTCGGCCAGGCCGGCGACGACGACCGGCACGGACGTGGACTCGAGCTTGCCGCGCTGGTCGGCGTCGGAGACGATCACCTTCGCGTCGCCGCCGGTGATGCGCATCTCGATGGCCGGCCACGCGAACGCGGTGAACAGCGGCATGTGGACGGCGCCGAGCCGCCAGATCCCCATGAGCGTGAACACCAGGTCGGCGGACTTGGACATGAGCGTGGCCACGCGGTTGCCCTCGGCCACCCCCAGCGCGGCCAGTGCGGCGGCGACCTTCTCGCTCTCCGTGCGCAGCTCGGCGTACGTGATGTCGCGGCCGGACAGGTCCGCGTCGATGACGGTGAACGCGACCGCGTCCGGATCGTGTCGGTCGCACAGGAACTCCGCGGCGCTCGCGCCGGGGACGTCGTAGATCGCCAGCAACTCCTCCGGCGACAGGGGCGTGGACGCGGTCGACGCGGTGTTCTCGGTCATAGTCGGCGATTGTGGTCCAGACGACGGGGTGAGCACCACCACCACCCACCGACGGGCACCCCCGCTTTCGGGGCTACAGGGCCCGCGATCCGGACGTGCACTCTAATGGGACCCAGTATCTTTCCCGCACGCACCCGGAGGACCCCCATGGCCGTGGACCGACTGCTCCCCAGCGACGAGGCGTACGAACTCCTCGAGATGACGCGCTCGGTCGCGGACAAGCTCCTCGAGCCGATAGCCGCGGAACACGAGCGGAACCACACCTACCCCGAGGGGCTGTTCGCCCAGCTCGGCGAGGTCGGCCTGCTCGGCCTGCCCTACCCGGAGGAGTTCGGCGGCGGCGATCAGCCCTACGAGGTGTACCTGCAGGTCCTCGAGGAGCTCGGCGCCCGCTGGGCGGCCGTCGCGGTGGCCACGAGCGTCCACGGGCTGTCCTGCTTCCCGCTGGCCACCGCCGGCACCGACGAGCAGAAGGCCGAGTGGCTGCCCGGGCTGCTCGCCGGCGAGCAGATCGGTGCGTACTCGCTGTCCGAGCCGCAGGCCGGATCAGACGCCGCCGCCCTGCGGTGCCGCGCCGAGCGGGACGGTGACGCGTACGTGGTGACCGGCACCAAGTCGTGGATCACCCACGGCGGGATCGCCGACGTCTACAACACCTTCGTCCGCACCGGCGAGGGCTCGCGCGGCATCTCCTGCCTGCTCGTGCCGCGCGACACGGAGAACCTGCACTTCGGCAAGCCCGAGGACAAGATGGGCCTCAACGGCGTGCCCACCACCACGGCCTCCTACGAGGGCGCCCGCATCGACGCCGGCCGGCTCATCGGCGCCGAGGGCGAGGGCCTGCGCATCGCGTTCTCCGCCCTGGACTCGGGCCGCCTCGGGATCGCCGCCGTGGCCACGGGCATCGCACAGCGCGCGCTCGACGACGCGGTGGCCTACGCCAACGAGCGCGAGGCGTTCGGCAAGACCATCATCGGCCACCAGGGACTCGGCTTCCTGCTCGCCGACATGGCCGCGGCCGTGGCCTCGGCCCGCGCGGCGTACCTCGACGCGGCGCGCCGCAAGGACGCCGGCCGGCCGTACTCGCGCGAGGCCTCGATCGCCAAGCTCACCGCCACCGACGCCGCGATGAAGGTGACCACCGACGCCGTGCAGGTCCTGGGCGGCGTGGGCTACACCCGCGAGTTCCCCGTGGAGCGGTACATGCGCGAGGCCAAGATCACCCAGATCTTCGAGGGCACCAACCAGATCCAGCGCCTGGTGATCGCCCGCAGCCTCGCGGGCTGAGGCGCGGGGCCGGCGGCGGGCTGCGGCCCGGGTTCGGCGGCCCGGGGTCGGCGGCCCGGGGTCGGCGGTCGGCGGCCCTCCCCCGAGCGGGCCGTCCGCCCGTCGGCCGCGGTACCGCCACCGGCGGAACTGCCTAGGCTGGCCTCATGTCCTCCCTCTCCGTGCCCGTCACCGGGTCAGCCTCCGGTCCGGTCGAACTGGTCGTCCTCCTCGACGAGGACGGGACGCCGACCGGCACCGCGGACAAGGCCACCGTCCACACCGCCGACACCCCGCTCCACCTGGCGTTCTCGTGTCATGTCGTCGACGACGAGGGCCGCGTCCTCCTCACGAGGCGGGCGCTGAGCAAGCGGACCTGGCCCGGAATCTGGACCAACTCGTTCTGCGGCCACCCCGGTCCGGGCGAGGATCCGATGGAGGCGATCGTCCGGCGGGCCGAGCAGGAACTCGGGACCCGGGTCGACTCCATCGAGACGGCGGTGCCGGATTTCCGGTACCGGGCCGTCGACGACTCGGGGATCGTGGAGAACGAGATCTGTCCGGTGTTCACCGCCCGCATCCGCGCCGACGTGAACCCGCGCGCCGACGAGGTCTGCGCCCACCACTGGGCCCGTCCCGAGGACGTCCGGACGGCGGTCGACGCCACGCCGTTCGCGTTCAGCCCCTGGCTGGTGGCGCAGGTCCCGCACATGGAGCTCTACGCACGCTGATCCGCGCACGGAGCGACCCTCGTGGGGAGCCCGGCCGGCTAGTGGGCATCTCCGTTAGTTCGTCGGGGGTCATGCTGCGCGGAGGGTGCCGTCGTTGTTGAGGCGGTCGAGGTGGCGGTTGAGGTCGTCGCGGGTGTACTTCCAGCCGAACGGTTCGGCGCTTCGGTTGTAGCGATCCTGGAACGCGAGGATGCGTGCGGCGAGATCGTCGAGGTCTGCGAAGTCGCCGGTGGCGATGGCTTTGCGCTGCAGGATCGAGAAGTAGATTTCGACCTGGTTGAGCCACGAGGCGTGCACCGGAAGGTGCACCAGGACCGCGTTGGGAAACGCATGACGCATCCGGTCTTTCGAGGCCTGACCTGCGTGGGATGAGCCGTTGTCGACGACCCAGAACACTCGCTTCGCGGATGCGTATGGCTCTTGGGTCATCACCTGCTCGACCAGTTCGGTGAACGGGGCGATCCCTGTCTTGGGTGCGGTCATCCCCATCACGCGGGCCTGGTGGACGTCGTAGGCGGCGAAGTAGGCCAACGTCCCACCGCGGCGGTACTCGAACTCCACGCGCCGCGGCTGACCGGGCCTGGCGGGAGTCTCGGCGTGACGGCGTTTGAGGGCTTGGAGCTGTGATTTTTCGTCCGCACTGATGACGTACTCATCGTCGCCGAGAGCAACGCCGTTCCAGCGCCGGTGGTACAGGTCCAGCACCCGGGCGGCCTTGACGGCGAAGTCGGGGTCGCGGGGAAAAATCCACGACCGGTGCTGCCACGGCTTGATCGCATCTGCGGCCAGCCAGCGCCCGATCGTCGCCGACGCCACGGGGCGCACCAGCCCTGTGGCCACGGCGTGGGCTCTCAACTCGGCGGCCGACCATCTGGTCAGTGGCAGACCGTGGTCAGCCGGGCGCGTACACGCCAACGCTTTGACCTGGGCGACCTCGACGGGGGTGAACACTCGCGGTCGTCCCGAGCGGGGCCGATCTTTGAGACCCTCCAGGCGCTCGGTGCAGAACCGATGCCGCCACTGGCGCACCGTGTCTTCGCACACCCCGACCTCGCGGGCGATCGCAGCGTTGGCATCACCGGCAGCGGCCGCCAGGACGATCCGGGCTCGCAGTACATCGCGGTGCGCACAACGAGCAGCGTGCGCGCGGCGGGTCAGCACGTCGCGTTCTTTGCCGGACAGGATGACGATAACGGCGCTGGTGGGAGGCATGTTCATTTCTGACGCACCCAGCGGCGCCCGCCAAGCCGCCACGCCGGAACAAGCCGAAAGTCGAGGGCGAGAAACGGCGGCGGCGATGATGGAGACCATGGCCAAGATCCCCGACTCGACACAGACCTCACTGCGACAGAAACTCCTGGCCCGCGCTGCCGAACGGTGGCCCCAGATCCAGGCCCTGCACACCCGCTACCGGGCCGGATTCGCCTACATCGATGCCACCTTGACCGACGGGGACGAAGTCAAGCTCTGCCGACTGCGCTACGCCGGATCAGCCAGCCAGTGGGGTTTTGCGATCTACCGCGCCAGCCACGACGACTACCAGCAAGCCGCCCTGCCAAACGGATGGCCCTCAGGCACTCCCGCAGAAGCCCTCGACACCGCCTGCGGCCTCTATCTCGGCGACCCCACCGCCTGGATCACCGACCCCCGACGAACTAACGGAGATGCCCACTAGCCCGGGACGCTGATGCGTCCCTCTTCCGCGGCGAGACCGATGTCGCGGCGGAAGTGTCCGCCGGGCAGGTCCACCCCGTCGAGGATCCGGTAGGCCTCGGCGCGCGCGGCGGCCAGATCCGGGCCCGTGCCGACGACCGACAGGACGCGGCCGCCGGCGGAGACCAGGCGCCCGTCCGCGTCGCGAGCGGTGCCCGCGTGCAGCACACCCGGCTGCTCCGCGCCCTCGATGAGGTCACCACGGCGCGGCGTCGACGGGTAGTGCTCGGCGGCCAGCACCACGGTCACGGCGGCACCGTCCCGCCACACCAGGGGCGGCAGCTCCGCGAGCCGGCCGGTGGCCACGGCGTGGAGCGTCTCGCCCAGGGGCGACTCGAGCAGCGCCAGCACGGCTTGCGTCTCCGGATCGCCGAAACGGCAGTTGAACTCCACGACCTCGGGGCCCTCGGCGGTGATCGCCAGGCCGGCGTACAGCAGGCCCGAGAAGCCGCAGCCGCGGGCCACCATCTCGCGGGCGACCGGCTCGCAGACCTCGGCGACGATCCTGTCGACCATCCCCGCCGGCAGCCACGGCAGGGGCGTGTACGCGCCCATGCCGCCGGTGTTGGGTCCGCGGTCGCCCTCCCCGACGCGCTTGTGATCCTGCGCGGGCAGCAACGGGACGACCGTCTCCCCGTCGACGAGGCAGAACAGCGAGACCTCGGGGCCGTCGAGGAAGGACTCGAGCAGCACCGGGTGGCCGTCGTCGAGGCAGGCCAGCGCGTGGGCGTGGGCGGCCGCACGATCGGGGGTCACCACGACCCCCTTGCCGGCGGCCAGTCCGTCGTCCTTGACGACCCACGTCGGGCCGAACCGGTCGAGCGCCTCGTCGAGGTCGGCGGGCGAGTCCACGATCTCGGCCCGCGCCGTCCGGACACCCGCGGCCGCCATCACGTCCTTGGCGAACGCCTTGGAGCCCTCGATGCGGGCGGCCTCCGCCGACGGGCCGAAGACCGGGATGCCGGCCTCCCGCAGCACGTCGGCGACGCCGGCCACCAACGGCACCTCGGGCCCGATCACGACGAGGTCGGCACCGATCTTCCGGGCCAGGGCGGTCACCGCAACGGGGTCGGTCACCGCGACCGCGTGACACGTCGCCTGCACCATCCCCGGGTTCCCGGGCGCGGCGTGCAGCTCGGACACCGCGGGGTCCGCCGCGAGGGCGACGAGGAGGGCGTGCTCACGGGCACCGGAACCGATCACGAGAATGCGCACAGCGCCTACAGTAGCGTCGCGCCCGCGCCGCCTCGATCGGGCCCGGATCGAGGCGGTCTCTAGCTAGCCCTCCGCGTCGGCGGTGATATCGCCGGGTTCCGACACCTCGTCGCGGACCCGCAGCCCCTCCTCGGTGAGGAGATCCGTCAGGCACAGGTCGATCGTGCGCGCCGACGCGCTCGCGGCCGACGGCGTGCTCATGGACCTGATGCCGTACATCGCCTGCGCGCTCAGCCCGTCGATCGCGGCCCAGAGCGACAGTTCGTCGTTCACGACGGTGCCGCCCACGAACGTGCCCGCCTCGACGCCCCGGTCGATGAGGGACTGCAGGACCGCGTTGATGTCGTCGGCCCGGGCCCGGACGACCTCGGAGGTGCCCAGGTTCTCCATCATGGTCCGCGCCCACGCCGGTTCCTCGGTCGAGAACTCGACCACCGCGAGCGCGGCGCAGCGCAGCTCGAGATACGACGCGCGGACGGTCCCGGCCTCGTCACCCGCTCTAGCGGCGGCCGCCGCGGCCTCGACACGCTCGATCATCTCGACGAACCCGCGGGAGGCGACCTCCTCGACGAGCTGCTGCCGGTTGGCGAAGTGCCGGTACGCGGCGGTCGCGGACACGCCGATGTGCGGCGCGATCTCGCGGAGGACGATCGCCTTCTCTCCTGAGACCCGGGCCCGCGCGATGGCCTCCTGGATGATGGCGTTGCGGAGGTCGCCGTGGTGATAGGCCTTCTTCTTCACCGCGCCCTCTGCTGGCGCAACACTTGCCTCGACCATGTCGATGCTCCTTCGCGTGAGTAGAGGGCCCGATGCCGTCCGACGAACGGCGGACACTCTATTAGATCACTTGTTACCACTCATCCACCGCAAAGCGCCGAGACGAATCCGTAGTCTGGTGACATGTCGACGGTTTTCAGCAAGATCATCGCCGGTGAACTACCGGGTCGTTTCGTGTGGCAGGACCCCGATGTGGTGGCGTTCCTCACCATCGCGCCGGTCGCACCGGGCCACACCCTCGTCGTCCCGCGGGCGGAGGTCGATCGGTGGACGGATCTCGAGCCCGCACTCCTCACGCGCCTCAACGAGGTCGCGCAGGCCGTCGGCAAGGCGGTCCTCTCCGGCTTCGGGGCGAAGCGGGCCGGCTACCTCATCGCCGGCTTCGAGGTACCCCACACCCACATCCACGTTTTCCCCGCCAACGACATGTCGGGTTTCGACCTGTCGCTCGCGAATCCCGACACACCGGCCGAGGAGGCCGACGCGGCGGCCGCGACCCTCCGACAGTCATTGCGGGATCTCGGTTACGGGCAGTTCGTCCCCGGGGACTGACCCGTATTTCCGGACCGGGTCACCGACCCCGACTCAATGCCCCAGAGCTCGCGTGACGACCCGCATGTCCTGGTAGTCGGTCCACTCCGCGACAAGACCGTCACGAACGACGAAGAACGACCCGACCTCGAGGTGGATCCGCTTACCACCGATCGTGAGATGGGTGGTCCGGTTGATCGCCGCGGTGTTCCCTGAACCGAGGACGTGGTGGATATCGACACCGACGTCCCGGGAGACCTCGGCGTTGAACTCCATCACGTGTCTCAGGCCCTGGTGTCCGTGAACAGTCTGGATTCCCTCCATCGTCAGGACGAGATCAGGAGCGCAGCATGCCCTGGCGGCCTCGAAGTCGCCGGAGAACGCCGCCTCGACCAGCGCCTTCGCCACCTCCCCGGGGCACCCGTAGCGTGGCCGTCGCCCGCCCGTGCCGGCCCCCACCCCGTCATCCGATGACGGCATCGATCGTCTCCATACTCTTGTAGTCCGCCCATCGCGTGACCACCCCGTCCTCCACCTCCACGAAGGAACACCCACGGATCTCGATCCCCCCGCTGGGCAGCGTGAACCGCTCGATCCGACGAAGCGCGACCACACCCTCGGATTCCAGGACCTCCCCCTCCACCCCGATCGTGAGGAAGCCTCCAAGCCGCGCCAGATCGGACACGATGTCGTGGATTCCGTCGTGACCGACGTAGCGTCTGACCTGGCCCGTCGTGTAGACGATCGAAGGGGACGACAATGCGATGGTCCGCTCGGCGTCACCGGCGGCGAGGGCGGCCATCCATGCGATGGCGGTATCTGTGGCGGACTCAGTCATCTCGGCGGCGTCTTCCTGGCGGCGGAATTTGAGAACATTCTACTCACCGGCGTTAACACGCTGACGTTGTCCACTGATCTGCGAATTCTCGCCCGGGGCCGGCATTCCGCGGCCACAACCTTGGCGTGTCCTCTGCATCCGACCGGGCTGCCGGGACGGGCTCGAGAGCTGGAGACGAGACTTGAACTCGCAACCGCCCGATTACAAGTCGGGTGCGCTACCAATTGCGCCACTCCAGCACGGGTCACCGCGCCGTCGCGGGACCCGGCACACATCCTAACCCGGCCACCGTGGGGGCTCTTGACTACGGTGTGCACCGTGGAGACCCGCGACGCACCGGCACCGCTCACCCGCCCCCTGGCGTGGTTGGGACTGCGCAAGTCGGCCATGGACCTGGCGGTCGAACCACCACTGTCCCCCATGGCCCCGGTCGACCTCGACGACGACGGTGCCGTCACCGACGTGCTCAACCTCGCCCTCGAGATCGGCGGGATCCTGCTGTCCTCGGGCGAGGGTGCCGCGGACACCGTCGCCCAGGCGGAGTCCGTGGCGGCGGCGTTCGGGCTCCCCGGCGCGACGGTCGAGGTCACCTTCACGTCGCTGACCATCGGCGTCAACCGGCGACGCGGGCGGCCGCCGATCTCGGTGATCCGGGTGGTCAACTACCGGACCGTCGACATGACGCGGGTGACCCGCGTGTCGCGGCTGATCGACCTCATCGTGCGACGCCAACTCACCGTCGACCAGGCCACGGCGGAGGTCGACAAGATCGTCACCTCGCCGCACCCGCACTCGTTCCGTGTCGCCGTGCTGGGGTGGGCGATGCTCGGCTGCGCGGTCGTCATCCAACTCGGGGGCAGCCCACTGGCGGGGCTCATCTCGATGGTCTCGACGTTCGCCCTCATGTACGCCAACCGGTTCCTGGACGGCCACCGGCTCCCGTCCTTCTTCCAACAGGTCGTGGGCGGGTTCATCGCCGCGGGGTGGGCGTTGGCCGGGTACGCGGCCCTGAGCGACAACTTCATCGAGGTCCAACCGTCCCAGCTGGTGGCGGCGGGGATCATCGTGTTGCTCGCCGGCCTGACCCTCGTCGGCGCGATCGAGGACGCCATCACCGGGTTCCCCGTGACCTCCGCCGGGCGAGGGGTCGAGACGATGGTCATGACCGGAGGGGTCCTCGGCGGGATCACGATCGCGCTCGCGGCATTCGACCGCCTGGGTATGTCCCCTCCCCCGATCGATCCGGCCATCGCCGGCAACGCCGCTGTCCACGTGGCGGTGCTGGCCGCCGGTGTGGGCGCCGCCGGGTTCGCCGTGGCCAGCTACGCGACGGTGCGCGCGACCTGGCTCGCCGCAGCAGTCGGGGCGATGGGCATGCTCATCTACCAGGGCGTCATCGCCACCGGCCTGGGTGTGGTCGTGGGGTCGGCACTCGCCGCCTGCTTCATGGGTCTGTTCGGCGGCATTCTCGCCCGTATCGCGACCGTCCCGCCGCTGGTCGTCACCATCGCCGGCATCACCCCGTTCCTGCCGGGCCTGTCGGTGTACCGCGGCCTGTCCGCGCTGACGAGCGATCAGACGGGTATCGGTCTGGGGCTGATGTTCCAGGCGTTGGCGATCGCGGTGGCGCTGGCCGCCGGGATCGTGTTCGGTGAGTGGGTCACCCGCAATCTGCGCCGGTCGGCCGCCGCCGACCAGTGACGTAGAATCGGCCGCGGACGACGCCGCCAGCCGGCGCTCTCGTCCCCCACCGACCTCAGGAGGACACCGATGGCATCCGCCGCCGCCAGCAAGGAACCCGAACTCGACGATCTGGAGCCGGTCGCCGACGAGACCGCCGATCAGGCCCGCCGGGTCGTGGCCTCGTACTCGGCCGACGCGGACGAGTGCCGGATGCTCCTCGACATGCTGGGGATCGGCCCGGAACCGCAGGTGACGGCGGACGCGGAGTAGGCAGAGCACGACGACTCGAAACGAGGGCACGCGGATGACGAGCGGTACCGGGCAGACGTCGACCGGAGCGGGAGCCGACTTCGTCGTCGTCGCCAACCGACTCCCCGTGGACCTCGTCGTCGATCGGGACGGCACCGAACACTGGAAGGCCAGCCCCGGTGGCCTCGTCACGGCGCTCGAGTCGATCCTCAAGGCCAACGACGGCGCCTGGGTCGGGTGGCCCGGTGTCCCGGACGCCTCCCCCGAGCCGTTCGACGCGGACGGCATCCGTCTCCACTCGGTCACCCTGTCCGCGCGCGACGTCGAGCTCTACTACGAGGGCTTCTCGAACGCCACGCTGTGGCCGCTGTTCCACGACGTCGTGGTGCCGCCCGAGTACCACCGCGAGTGGTGGAACGCCTACCGCGAGGTCAACACGCGCTTCGCCGAGGCCACGGCCGAGGCCGCCGCCGAGGGTGCCACTGTCTGGGTGCAGGACTACCAGCTGCTGCTGGTGCCCGCGCTCCTGCGCGAGCTGCGCCCCGACCTGACCATCGGGTTCTTCCTCCACATCCCGTTCCCGCCCGTCGAGCTGTTCATGCAGCTGCCGTGGCGGACCGAACTCGTCGAGGGCATGCTCGGCGCCGACCTGGTCGGCTTTCATCTGCCCGGCGGTGCGGACAACTTCCGGATCCTCGCCAGCCGGCTGCGCGGCCATCCCTCCGTGCGGCTGC
Source organism: Dietzia maris (assembly GCF_036287335.1). Taxonomy (NCBI): domain Bacteria; kingdom Bacillati; phylum Actinomycetota; class Actinomycetes; order Mycobacteriales; family Dietziaceae; genus Dietzia; species Dietzia maris. Next base: position 790,009 of record NZ_CP143053.1, on the reverse strand, counting down.
GCTCCGCCCGGGGCCGTGCCTCCGAGATCCGCGTCGGAGACCGCATGGTGCGGGTCGGCGCCTTCCCGATCTCCATCGATTCCGCGTCCGTCGACGCCACCGCCCGCAGCCGCGAGACCCGCGCCCGTGCCTCCCGCCTGCGCGAGGAGTTGGGATCGCCGCGGGTGCTGATGTTGGGCGTCGACCGGCTGGACTACACCAAGGGCATCGACGTCCGCCTGCGGGCGCTGGAGGAGCTGTTCGAGGAGGGCCGTCTGGAGCCCTCGGATGTCACCCTGCTGCAGTTGGCCACGCCGAGCCGCGAGCGCGTCGAGCAATACCAGATCATGCGGTCGCGGATCGAGGAGTCCGTCGGTCGCATCAACGGGTCGTTCGGCGAGATCGGACACCCGGTGGTCACGTACATCCACCGGCCGGTGCCGAAGTCGGAACTGACGGCGTTCTACGCGGCCGCCGACGTCATGCTGGTGACGCCGGTGCGCGACGGCATGAACCTGGTGGCCAAGGAGTACGTGGCCTCGTGCACGGACGGCGACGGCGCATTGGTCTTGAGCGAGTTCGCCGGGGCGGCCGCGGAGCTGCGCCAGGCGTACCTGTGCAATCCGCACGACCTCGACGGCGTCAAGGACGCCATCATGACCGCGGTCAACGACTCCGCCGAGGAGCGTCGCCGCCGCATGCGCACCCTGCGTCGCCAGGTGTTGGGCAACGACGTCCACGCGTGGGCCCGCCGCTTCTTCCAGACGCTCGACGCGACGTCCGGCGACTAGCCTCCCGCCGCGGCCGTCGTGCCGGCCGAGAGGCCTCTACAGTGCCTCGAGTTCGGCGAGCTTCCACGTCCCGTCCTGACGCTCCATGGCCACGCTGAGCCGCGACGCCGAGCTCGCGGCCTCGGGGTTCTCCTTGGTGGAGACCATGCGGTTGAGCATGACCAGCACGGTGACGTGATCGGCGTCCACGACCTCCTGCGGGGCCGCGGCGGCGACGGTCGCGTAGACGGTGGCCTCCTGCTGCTTGGCGGCCGAGGCGACGGTCGGCATGGATTGTTCGACGAACTCGGTCAGGGCCGGGTCAGCGAGCCGGTCGCGCACGGCGGCGAGGTCGGCGTCGACCGTCCGGTGGTCGTAGGTGAACATCTGGGTGGTGATCTCGCGCGCCGCGTCGGTGGCCGCGCGGGGCGCGTCCGCGATCCGCTGTTCGGTGGCCGTGGCCTCACGCGCCTCGACGTACTGCCAGCTCGCGAGACCGGCGACGACGACGAGGAGGACCGACACCACCGACAGGGCCGTGATCAGGGTGCGCCGGCGGGCCGGGTCGAGCGGGGTCCGGGCGGCGGCCGGTGCAGGGGCGGCCCCGGTGGCTCCCGAGTCCTCGGCCGACCCGGCGGACCCGGTGTACCCAGAAGTGTCGACGGCCTCGGAGGTCTCGGTCCGGGGCATGGCCGACATCCCCTCGAAGAGACCGCCGGCGCGGGCGGCTTCGAGTGCGCGTTCCCGCGCGGCGTCGGCCTTGCGCTGGGCGCGCGCGGCGCGTTCGGCTTCACGCTGGGCGCGGCGGGCGGCGCGCACGTCGGAGTTCGGGCTGCTCATGGGATGAAGTTCACCCCCGACACCTTCATCGTGCCGTCGTCGTGCCGGTTGACGGTCACGCGGACGCGGTACTGGCGGTCCTGGTCCTCGTCGGACTTCGGATTGCCGATGGTCTGGTCGATGGCCATGATCACCTCGGCCCGGTCGGGGTAGGAGTGCTCGACCGCCGCCGCCGTCACCACGCCGTCGGCGACGACCTTGGTGGTGGTCACCACGTCCTCATACGAGTCGCGGCGCGGGGCGAACTGCTCCGAGAAGTCGCCCTCGATGAGGCCCACGATCTCGTCGACGTCCTCCGACAGGGTCTCCTGCCGGATGGTCATCAGCTTGGTCATGACGTTGACGGCCGTGTCCTGGTACGCGGCATCGAGCTCGGCCTGCGAGGCCCGGTCCGCCCGGACGTCCGACGCCTGGTTGCGCTCGCCGAGCCACAAACCAGTGGCGACGAGCGCCAGGACCAGGCAGATCGCGGCGATCACCGCAGCCGTGATCAGCCCGGCCCTCCCACCGTCGGTGGAGGCCTGGTCTGGTTGTGGCACTACGCGACTCCATTCGTCATCATGGCGGCCAGGTCGGCGTCCTTGTCGAGCCGACTGTCGGCGCCCAGGTCCAGCTGACGGTACGCGGCGCCGTCCGCGCCAACGTACTCGCCCGTAGACGGGTCGTACACGGCCGCCGAGGTGGTCCCCTCCTGACCTGCGGTGGCGCCCGACGGCACCACGTTCCAGGCGTTCGGATTGTCCCCGGGCGGTCCCACCTCACTGGTGTTCGGCGGGTTGATGCCCTGGGGGACGAAGTCGTCCGCCCGGCACTCCTCAGGGGAGGCGCCGGTGCGGCCCGGGAACTCCATGCATGGCAGGTTGCGCGCACCACGGACGGTCATGGTGGAGTCCTTGGCGATCTTGCAGTAGATCCCGTTGATCTGCGCCGGCACCGTGAGATCCGCCGGGCTGCGCCGGTCCTCGGCGGGCAGGAACCCCGTGGTGCACGGAGGGGGCTCGTTGATCTGCAGGTTGAAGTCAACCTTGATCTGCCCGGTGTCCCTGGCCCCGTCGATGGCGGTGAGCAGCGCCGACACCAGCGCCGGGTAGATCACCAGCAGCTGCTCGATCGAGCGGTTGTAGACCACGCCCACCTCGCCGACGCTCACCAGGTTCGCCACCAGCACGGGCAGAGTGGGCTGGAGGTCGTTGAGCAGTTTGGTGGCCCGGCCCAGTGCGTCGGGTCCCCGCTGGATGATCGAGGTCAGCTGGGGCTCGTTCCCCCGCAGCTGGTCCGTGATGTCCGCGACGTTGCGGGTCCACGCTCGGATCGAATCCGCGGACTCCAGCTGCGAGTCGAGTACCGGCTCGGCGTCGGCGATGAGCCTGCGCGTCACGTCCTCGTTCGTCCTGGCCTCCTCCAGCAGGAGCTGGGCGGAATCCAGGAACTGTTGCAGGTCGCGCGCCGACCCGTTGAACGCGTCGAACGACTCCGAGATCACCCGGCGCATCTTGGCGTCATCGATCGACGCCATGAGCACCGTCGCCTGGTCGAGCACCGGGCCGATGCCCTGCGGCATGTCCACCCTGTCCTCGCCGAGCACCGTGCCGTCGGCGAGCCGGCCCTCGGGGGCCCCCTCGGGGACGAACTCGACGAACTGCTCCCCCACCGCCGAGACGCTGCGGATCTCGGCGCGGACGTTCTCGGGCACATCGGCCCGCGAGTCGAAGTGGAGCTTCGCCATCACCATGCCCGGCTTGAGCGTCACCGAGTCCACCCGGCCGATCGTGTTGCCCAGGTAGGCGACGTTGGCGTTCTCGTACAGCCCGCCGGTGTCCGGCATCTCCAGCGCCACTTCGGTGCGCTTCCAGCCGAGCGCCCGCGGCAGCTGCAGGTAGACCACGGCCATCACGGTGAGCGCCACGACCGTCACCACGGCGAAGACCGTCAGCTGGATCTTGACCAGTCGCGTCATCGGGGGGCCTCCTCGGTCGGTGCCGGGGACTGGTCCGGCGCGGGCGCGGGTGCCTCGCCGGCCGGCGGCTCGGCGGGTTCGGCCGGTGCGACGTCCAGCGCGAACGGGTCCGGCTCCATCGACGAGCCGGGCGCCAGTCCCACGTAGCCCTCCAGGCCCGCCATGCGGTTACCGAACTCGGTACCCAGCAGCAGCGTCTCGCTCAGACGCGGCATCGACATGTCGGCGTGGATGTACAGGTTGGCGTAGTCGCCCCGCAGGAAGTTGTCGATGCCCGACTGCGGGAACGGGAACGTGATGAGCGTGCTCAGCACCTGGGTGAGGTCACGCCCGGAGTTGGCCAGTGCCTCGAGGACCGGGACGAGGTCCTCCAGATTCGCGACGAGGTTCTGCCCGCCGCCGGCATCGATGATCTGGTTGGCCTTGTGGCCGAAATCGCCCAGCGACACCAGGGCCGTGGTGAGCTCCTGTTTCTGGTCGTTGATGAGCTCGAGCGCGGCGGGCATCTGCGAGAGCGCCTTGGCCAGAGTGTCGTTCTGCTCGTCGATCTGCCGGGCCAGGCGGTCCAGGCCCTCCATGGCCGCGATGATGTCGGCCCGCTGGTCGTCGAGACCGCTGACGGTGGTCTCCAGCTGACCGATGACCTCCTTGGCCTCCACCTGCCGTCCGTCGAGGGCGGTGTTGAGCTCCTCGGAGATGGTCGAGAACTGGGCCAGGCCGCCGTCGGTGAGCACCACCGACAGGGCCGAGAGGGTCTGCTCCGTGGTCGGGTAGACGCCCGCCCGCTCGATCGGGATCACGTCACCGTCCGCGAGCGTGCCCTCCGCCCCTCCGTCCGGCGGTGGGAACAGCTCGAGATGCTGCGAGCCGAGGAGGCTGGTCTGCCCGATCTTGGCGTGGGCGTTGGCCGGCAGCCGCACGTCCCCGTTCAGGGTCACCGTGACGATCGCCGTGTAGTCCTCGACCTCCATGTGGCTGATCGAGCCCACGTTGACGTCGTTGACGCGCACCGGCGAGTTACGCGTGATCGTGGTGACGTCGGGCATCTCGATGGTGACCTGGTAGGCCCCGTCTCCGTGGCCCTGCGCCCCGGGCAGGGGCAGTGAGTTGAGCCCGTTCCAGGTACAGCCGGTCCCGGCCAGCAGGACGGCCGCGCCGAGCGCGCCGCCGACCAGCAGCCGGGAACGCCGCGGCCCGTTCCGCTGCGCGCGGTCGCGGGAAGTCGCCTCGGCCATCACGCACCTCCCGTCGGAAGCAGGGTGTCGGTGAGGTTGTCACCCTTGTTGACCACGTTGACCAGCGGATCCGGCTGCGCCGAGGGCGGCTGTACGCCGGGCGGGGTCTGGGTGCCCGGACGCTGCGCCTGGATGATCTGATCCGGCTCCGCGGTCGGGGTGATGGGCGGGGTCACCTGACCGTACGGGTAGTTGGAGGTCAGCGAGTTAAACAGTGGCGCCATGTACTGCGCGCACAGTGCGGCGTCGGACTCCGACGTGTTGTTGTCAAGGCCGGCGATCGCGCCGCAGAGGAAGTTGGCCGGGTTGGCCATCTGGTTAATGGCCAGGATCCCGTGCAGCGTCCCCTGGTACGGCCGGTAGATGTTGTAGAAGTTCGACATCGCGGTGGGCGCCACGTGCAGCATGCCCTCCACATCGGCGCGGCGGTCGCGGACCACCTTGGTGGCCTGGCCCAGCTTGTCCACGCCCACCGACAGGCGGTCGCCGTTGTTCTCGAGGAACCGGTTGATGTCCATGATCGCCAGGTCGAGGTCGCGCAGCGCGGCGTCGATCTGCTCGGTCTGGCCGCTCAGCACCTCCGAGACGCTGGCGAGCTTCCCACCGAAGGAGACGATCTGCTCCTCGCTCTGCGAGAGCGCGGTGACGAACAACTGCAGGTTCTTCAGGGTGGTGAAAAGGTTCTCCCGCCCGTCGGACATGAGCGACATGGTCCGCGAGACCTCGGACAGCGCGTCGCGGATCTCGGCACCGTTGCCCTCGAACATGGAGTCCGCCGAGTCCACGAAGTCGCCGAGCGGGCCGGTCTTCTCGCCCTTCTCCGGGCTCAGCGCCGTGGAGAGCTTCATGAGCTGCTCCTTGACGCCGTCCCACTCGACCGGAACGGCCGTCCGCTCGATGGGGATGACCCCGTCGTCCGGCATCTCGGCCCCGCCGGTGTACGCAGGCGTGAGCTGGATGAACCGTTCGGCGACGAGGGACTGCGCCACGAGCAGCGCATTGGCGTCCTCCGGGACGGCCACGTTCTCGTCCACCTTCATGGTCACCCGCGACATGCCGTCCTCGGTGGTGATGTCGGAGATCGTGCCGACGCGCACCCCGAGCACCCGGACCGTGTCGTCCTTGTAGACCCCCTGCGTGGTGGGGAAGAACGCGGTGATGGTCTTGGTGCGCGAGGAGAACCACCACACCCCGCCGGCGACCAGGGCCACCACGGCGATCAGCGCGATCACCTTGGGGACAGTCGGAGAAAGGAGTCGTCTCATCCCGGAATATTCCCTTCGCCCCACCCGGGGAACTCGTCCAGCAGGGTCGCCTCCGGGACACCGGGCATCGTGGGCTCGCGGACCAGCCCGGGCTCGGGCTGGACACGGTCGTCGATGAGCGGCATGAGGTCACGCACGAGCGTCTGCTGGTAGTGCCCAAGCGAGAGGTTGACCACGTACGCGTTGAACCACGGGCCGGAGGCGACCGCCTCGCCGAGCGCCGTGGAGTACGGCACGATCCGACGCAGGCCCAGGTCGATGTCCTCCCGGTTGCGGATGAGCAGGTCGGAGACCCGCTCGAGCTTGTCGAGCGCGGGTCCGAGCTGCGCCTCGTTGTCCTGGACGACGCCGGACAGCTGCTGGGCGAGCGTGTCGATGTTGGTCACCAGCTCGTTCAACGCCCGCTTGCGCAGGTCGAGCGCGGTGAACAGGGTGTTGCCGTCCACCATCAGCTGGTTGATCTGCTCGTTGCGGCGGCCCAGCACGTCCGTGGTCCCGGCCGCCTTGTCCAGCAGGTCCAACACCGCCTCGTCGCGCTTGTTGAGCGACTGCGACAGCCGGGTGATGCCTTCGATCGCGCCGGCGACCTCCGGTGAGGACTGCTCCATGGTCTCGGACAGCACGTCGAGAGCCTCCTGGACGGAGTCGGTGTCCATGGCCTCGACCGTGTCGCTGAGGTCCCCCAACGCAGAGGTCAGCGAGTACGGCACCGAGGTCCTGTCGAGCGGGATGGTGCGGTCGGCGAGCTCGCCGCGCCCGTCGGAGAACACGGCCAGGGCCCGGCGGCCGAGGATCGAGTCGGTCTTGATCTGGGCCGAGGTGTCGGTCCCCAGGTCGACCTTGGTGCTGATGTCGAAATGCACACGCACCTTGTCGCCGTCGAGCTGGATCTTGCGGACGCTGCCGACCTTCATCCCGGCCACCTGGACCTCGTCGCCGGTGTTGAGCCCGGCGGCGTCGGCCACGTAGGCGGTGGCCCCGTGCATGCCGTTGATGTACGGGATGCGGTCGTAGTTCAGCGAGACGGCCATGAGAACCACCACGCCCGCCACGCCCCACACGCCGATGGCCTTGGGATCGCGGTCGCGGAAGCGCAGCTGCCCCCGGGGTGGCTTGTTGTCCTTGTTCTTACTCATCGGGGAACGCACACCGTCCCGTCTTCTGCTCATACTGCGGCATGAACGAGCTCTTGCCCGTGACCGGGTTGGTGAACTCGACGATCACGCCACAGAGGTAGAACTGGAAAAAGCTGCCGTAGACGCCGAGGCGGCTCATCTTCTCGAAGTCGGACGGCAGCCGGTTGATGACGCCCTCGACGAACTCCTCGTCGTCGTTGATCAGCGTGGCCACGCGGTCGACCTGGGCGATGTCCTGCTTGAGGGAGGGCCGCACGTCCGACAGGAGGGTGGTCATATTGGCGCTCGAGTCGTTGAGCCTGGACACTGACTCGGCGAGCGGCTCCGAGTTGGTGGCCAGCCCGGAGACGAGCTGCTGCAGATCGTCGACGATGGAGTCCACGTTCTCCTGGTTCTCGGACACGGTCGTGAGCACGGACGTGAGGTTGGTGATCACGTCCCCGATGAGCTGGTCGCGGTCGGCGAGGGTCTGGGTGAGCGACGACGTCGCGGCCAGCAGGTCCTGGACGGTCCCGGCCTCCCCCTGGAACACCTTGACGATCGACTCCGAGAGCTGGTTGACCTGGGCCGGGTCGAGTGCCTTGAACAGCGGGCGGAAGCCGCCGAGCAGGGCGTCCAGGTCGAGTGCGGGGGCGGTCTGGTCCAGCGGGATGGTCCCGCCGGGCTCGAGCGGGGTCTGCAGGCCCTCGCCGCGCTTGAGCTCGAGGTAGCGGTCGCCGGTGAGGTTCTCGTACCGCACCACGGCCTCGGTGCTCTGGTGGACCACCTGGTTGCCGGCCACAGTGAACGACACGTTCGCGGTGTTGGCCTCCTCGAGGTCGATCCCGCGGACCTGCCCCACCTCGATACCGGCGATGCGAACCTTGTCCCCGGACTCCAGGCCCGAGACGTCGGCGAAGTGGGCGTTGTAGCGCTCGAAATCGCCCGAGCGGTATTCGCTGAACACCACGATCAGGCCCACCAGGACCAGGATCATGACCGTGGCGAAAATCCCGAGCTTGACGGTGGTCGCTTTCAGCTCGCGCGCGGCGGCGCGGGCGGCGCTCACGGGTTACCTCCGTCCATGCCGAGCATGAGCTGCAGCAGCGTCGGCGGCGCGGGGACGCCCGGCTGCGGCTCCGGCAGCGGGCCCATCAGCGGCTTGTCTCGGGAGGTGAACACGTTGGGCTGGCCCTCCATGACGTTGGTACCGGTGTCGGTGACCACGAACGGGGCGTGCGTCGCCGAGTCCGGGAACGGCAGCCCGTAGCAGTTGGGCCCGGTACTGGCGTTCACCTTGGGCAGGTCCTTGGGGTACTCGTACGCCTTGACGCCCTGCTGGAACCCGGCCCGGAACGCGAGTCCGGACTGGTTGGTCGCGCCGAACGCCTGCCCAGCGCCGGCGACCCCCTGGTTGAGCCCCACGATGAGGCAGGTGAGCATGGGCGAGTACTCGGCCAGCAGGCTGGTGGACGCACGCAGGTCGGCCAGCGTCTTTACCAGCTCGTCGCCGTTCTCCGCCAGCAGTCGCTTGCCTGTCTCACCGGTGCCGATCGCGGAGGCCAGAAGTGCCTCGAAGCGGGCCTGGTTGGCCAGGATGTTTGTGCTCACGTCGGTGCCCGAGTCGAGGACCCGCACGACGTCCGGCGTGACGTCCGCGTACAGGTGGGCCACGCGCGAGCCCTTGGACAGGTCCCGCTGCAGGGTCTCGATCTGCGGGTTGATCTCGTCCAGGTACTCGTTGAGTTCGGTGATGGTCTGGCCGATCTGGTCACCTCGCCCGTCGAGGCCGCCCGAGATCGCACCGAGGGTGGCGTTGAGCTTCTCGGGCTCGATCGCCGTGAGGGTGTCGGTCAGCTCCTCGAACATGGTGTTGACCTCGGTGGTGACGCTGGTGGTCTGCACCACGGTGCCCTTCTCGAGGTGGGTCGGGGCGGGGTCGGCCGGGGGCTCGAAGTCGACGGACTTGGCGCCGAAGATCGTGTTGGACCCGATGGTGACCGGGGAGTTGGAGGGGATAGCCTCGAGCGCGGCCGGGTCCACCTCGATCTCGAGGGTCGCCCCGTCGAACTCCTGCGTGATCCGGGTGACGTTGCCGATCTCCACGCCGCGGGAGCGGACCTTGGCGTCGGCCTCCATGACCAGTCCCGCGCGGTCGCTGCGCACCGTCAGCGGCACGCGGCTGTCGAATGCCCGGACGAACAACAGCAGTGACAGCGCAACCACCACGACGATGACGAGCGCCAGTCCCGCACCGGCGATCCGCCGGGGCGTCGTGTCGCTCCGACTCACCGTCCTCGCCATATCGTCTCTCCTATCCCGACAGATTGAAGTTGCCGTCCCCGCCGTAGATGGCGAGCGAGACGAGGAGGGTCACGGTGACGACGGCGATGAGCGACGTGCGGACGGCGTTACCGACCGCCGAGCCGACGCCCGCGGGGCCGCCCGCGGCGTTGTACCCGTAGTAGGTGTGGATGAGCATGATCGTGATGGCCATCGCGATGGCCTGGACGAAGGACCACAGGATGTCCGTCGGGATGAGGAACGTCGCGAAATAATGGTCGTAGACGCCGCCGGACTGCCCGTAGATGTTGACGGTGGCGAACCGGCTGGCGATGAACGAGGCGATCACCGCGAGCGAGTAGAGCGGCACCACGGCGATCATCCCGGCGACGATGCGGGTGGAGACCAGGTAGGTGATCGAGTCGATCGCCATGACCTCCAGCGCGTCGATCTCCTCCGACACGCGCATGGCGCCGAGCTGGGCCGTGGCCCCGGCGCCGATGGTGGCCGCCAGGCCGATCCCCGCGATCACCGGCGCCGCGATGCGGACGTTGATGAAGGCGGCGAAGAAGCCGGTGAGGGCCTCGACGCCGACGTCGGTGAGCGAGGAGAAGCCCTGGACGGCGATCACGCCGCCGGTGGCCAGGGTGAGGAAGGCGACGATGACGACGGTGCCGCCGATCATGGCCAGTGCCCCTGTCCCCATGGCGATCTCGGCGATGAGCCGGAGCGTCTCCTTGGGGTACTGGGTCAGCGCGCGCGGCGTCGCCACCAGCGCGCGCCAGAAGAACAGCGCGTGGTCGCCGAAATCGTCGAAGCTCTTGACCGCGGAGTTCCGGGCCCGTGACAGGCGCGGGAACCGGGCGGTCTCGATCACCGCCATGTCACGCCCCCAGGACCTTGACGCCGACAGCGGTGATGACGGTGTTGACCACGAACAGGCACATGAAGGCGAAGACGACGGTCTCGTTGACCGCGCTGCCGACCTCCTTCGGCCCGCCGCGGACGTAAAGCCCCTTGTAGCAGGCGACGAGCCCCGCCAGCAGCCCGAACACGCCGGCCTTGATCTGGGCGAGGATCAGCTCGCCGAGCCCGGTCAGCAGGGTGATGCCGTTGACGAACGCGCCCGGGTTGACCCCCTGCAGCAGCACGGAGAACAGGAATCCACCGAGGATGCCGATCGTGCACACCAGTCCGTTGAGCAACAGCGCGACGAACGTCGAGGCCGCCACTCGCGGCACGACGAGCCGCTTGACCGGGTCGATCCCCAGCACCTCCATCGCGTCGATCTCCTCGCGGATGGTGCGCGCGCCGAGGTCGGCACAGATGGCGGTCGCGCCCGCGCCCGCGACGATGAGAACGGTGACCATCGGCCCGACCTGGGTGACGGCACCCAGCGCGGCGCCGGCTCCCGACAGGTCGGCCGCGCCGATCTCACGCAGCAGGATGTTGAGGGTGAAGCTCACCAGGACCGTGAACGGGATGGCCACGAGCACGGTGGCCATGGTCGACACGCGAGCGATGAACCAGGACTGCTCGATGAACTCGCGGCCCTGACGGACGATCGAGGGGAAGGAGACGAACGTGTCGAGGGTCATGGCGAAGAACTCGCCGACGCCTTTGAGCGGAGCATCGAGGACTCTCGCCATTGGTGCCCCCCTCCCGTCTGTCTTCCCTGCGGACCACGCGACACCGGGTCACGAGAGCCGATCCGCTGAACAAGTGACCATTTCTGTGTGATCGCGGTTACACGATATCTAGAACGCGTTCTATCTGGCAAGGGCTTCCCCCCACCCCCGTCCGGAGGCCCCGCCTGCGGTGTCCGGGGAATCTAACACGGCAGGTGGGGCGCTCGAGTCGTCCCCGGTGCGGTCAACTCGCGACCACACCGGGGACGTCACACAGGACGGGGCCCGGGTCAGAGCCTCATGATCTCCGCGGCGGAGAAGGACTTCCCCTCCGGGCGGTCTGACCAGTGCCCGGAGACCGCATCGGCGAACCCGCGGCGATCCCACACACCGCCGGCGGCGTCGAACCGCTTCTCGACCACGGGCGCCTCGACGAGGGCCACCATGCCGCCATATACCACGAACAGCTGGCCGTTGACCTGTGCCGCCGCCGGCGACGCCAGGTACGACACGAGGTCGGCGACACGATCCGGGGAGAGCGGGTCCGGCCCCTCGGACTCGTCCCACGCCTCGAATACACCCTCGGTCATGCCGGTGCGGCCGCGCGGAGCGATCGCGTTGGCCGTGCACCCGATGCGTTCGAGCACCCGGGCCGCGGACAGGGTCAGGGCCGTGATACCCGCCTTGGCCGCACCGTAGTTCGCCTGCCCGGGAGGGCCGAAGAGCCCGGCCTCGGACGAGGTGTTGACCAGTCGCCCGAAGACGGGCCCCTCCGCCTTCTTGCTCTCGGCCCGCCAGTGGGCGGCTGCGTTACGGGTCAGTAGGAAGTGCCCGCGCAGGTGCACCCTTATCACCGCGTCGAAATCCTCGTCCGACATGTTGAACAGCATCTTGTCGCGGGTGATGCCCGCGTTGTTCACCACGACGTGCAGCCCGCCCATCCCGAGCGCGGCCGCCACCATCGCGTCCGCGGTCTCCCGCTCGGAGACGTCGCCCACGACGAGCTCCGCCCTGGCGCCGGCGGCCTCGATGTCCGCGATCACCGAGTCCGTGGCCTCGGAGGACCGGACGTCGTTGATGACGACCGCCGCCGCGCCGGAACGGGCCAGCTCGACCGCCTCCGCGGCACCGAGACCGGAGCCCGACCCGGTCACGACGGCGACCCGCCCGTCCAGCGACAGATCGGCATCCAGGGACTGCTGCGTCATAGTGATGTCACTCCTTGATCTCGAGTGCCGCCATCGGGCACTTCTCCACTGCCTTGCGGGCCCGCTTCTCGAGCTCGGCGGGCACCTCGTCCACGACCACGCGGACGATCTCGTCGTCGTCGCCCAGCTCGAACACCTTGGGCGCCAGGCCGACACACACGGCCTGTCCTTCACAGCGGTCGGGATCGACTTCGATCCTCATGCCGTCCTCCTCGGTCGCACCCACGGCCACCATGGCCGCGAGATGGTTGGATACTATGTGAGTCACGCCACTAGAACGTGTTCCACTCACCGATGAGCTTAGGGCATATGGACATCACCTACACCACCGACCAGGAGCGTCTGCGCGGAGAGCTGCGCGAGTACTTCGCCGCGCTCATGACGCCTGAGCGGCGCGAGGCCTTCACCTCCACCACCGGCGAGTACGGACACGGCGACGCGTACCGCGAGATCGTGGCGGAGATGGGCCGCGACGGCTGGCTCACGCTCGGGTGGCCCGAGGAGTTCGGTGGGAAAAACCGGCCGATGATCGACCAGCTCATCTTCACCGACGAGGCCGCGATCGCCGGCGTGCCGGTCCCGTTCCTGACCATCAACTCCGTCGCGCCGACCATCATGGCGTTCGGCTCGGACGGGCAGAAGAACTACTTCCTGCCCCGGATCAGCCGCGGCGAACTGCACTTCGGTATCGGCTACTCCGAGCCCGACTCCGGAACCGACCTGGCCTCCCTCCGCACGCGCGCGGTGCGCGAGCCCGGCACCGGCGGGTTCGAGGGGCAGGATGTCTACCGGATCAACGGCCAGAAGATGTGGACGTCCCTGGTGGCCTACGCCGACTGGATCTGGCTGGCCGCGCGCACGGATCCGGACGCTCCGCGCCACAAGGGCATCTCGATGATCGTCGTACCCACCGATGCCGAGGGTTTCTCCTGGACCCCCGTGCACACGATGGCCGGCCCGGACACCAGCGCCACCTACTACCAGGACGTGGTCGTCCCCGCGAGCAACCTCGTGGGCCCCGAGCACGGCGGCTGGCCGCTCATGACCAACCAGCTCAACCACGAGCGCGTCGCCCTCACCTCCGCCGGGCCGCTTCAGGCCTCGCTGCGGCGGGTGGTGGCCTGGGCACGCACGACGCCCGGCGCGGACGTGGGTCTGCCGGGCGACGGTCCGGTGATCGAGATCGAATGGGTCCGCGCCCACCTGGCCCGCGTCCACGCGATGGCCGAGTACCTGGCGCTGCGCAACTGGGAGATCGTCTCCGCCGACACCGCCGCGCCCACGCGCATCGCCGCGTCGGCGACCAAGGTGTACGGGACGGAGACGGCCTGCGAGGCCTACCGCCTGCTCATGGAGGTGCTCGGATCGAGCGGTTATCAGCGCGCCCACTCCCCCACCGCCGCCCTGCACGGGCGCATCGAGCGGCTCCACCGCTCGGCGCTCATCCTCACCTTCGGCGGCGGCACCAACGAGGTCCAGCGCGACATCATCGCCACCGCCGGCCTGGGTCTGCCACCGGCGCCCCGGGTCTCCCCCGCTGCCACCGGCGCCGGACCCCGGAAGGAGCTCTGACATGGACTTCTCCGTCGACGACACGACCTCCGAACTCACCGCCCTCGTCCGCGACATGGGCGAGCGTCTGGTCACCGACGAGTCGCTGCGCGAGCTCGACGCCCGGTTCGGCCCCGGCACCGAATCCGGCGGAACCGACCGCGACACCGCCCGGTTCCACGCCCGCTACTGGGAGGAACTGGCCCGGGCCGGCGTCCCGGCCGCCCTCGCCCCGGAGTCGCTCGGCGGCGCCGGACTGGGGGTGATCGGCGAGGCCCTGGTCCTACGCGAGTTGGGCCGGGTCGTCGCCCCGGTCCCCCTGTCCCCCGCGATACGCGCGGCCCACCTGCTCGAGGCGGCCGGGCAGACCGACCGCGCCACCGCCGTGGCGGAGGGGCGCGAGATCGCCGCTGTCGCCGACGGATGGTCCGGCTCCGCACCGGAGGTGGACTGGGCGCCGATCGCCGATGTGATCGTCCGGCCTTCGGCCGACGGCCTACACGTGGCGGACGGCGCGGCGGTCACCGTGGAACGCACGGTCCCCGTCGACTACTCGTGCAGCGGGCTCGTCACCGATGACCCCGGTGACCCCACCGCGCTCGCCGCCGGGGCGCTCGAGTTCGATGCCCTGCGCCGCCGCGTCCACCTTGCCGCCCACCAGTGGGGCGTGATCGAGGCCGCGCTCGAGCGCACCGCCGCGTACGCGAGCACCCGCCACCAGTTCGGTCGCCCCATCGGCACGTTCCAGGCTGTCGCCGCCCGCCTGGCGGACGGGTCCATCGACGTCGACGCCGTCCGGTTGAGCACCCTGCGCGCCGCCTACGAACTCGACGCCTGTAGCGGCGACCCCGGCCCGACCGCACACGCGGCGGTGGCCTCCGCCCACTTCTGGGCCTGCGACGCCGGCCACCGCCTCGCCCACACCACCGTGCACGTCCACGGAGGCGTCGGGCTGGACCGCTCCGAGCCCGCCCACCGCTACTTCCTCGCCGCGAAGGCCGGCGAGTTCCGCCTCGGCGGCGCCACCCGGCAACTGCTCGACCTGGGCGACCTGCTGGCCACCGCGGGCGACCCCTGGGAGTACTCGGCGTGAGCGGCGCGGTGAAGACGATCGCGGAGGTCGCCGCCCAGCCGTTCACCTCCGTCGCCGACGCGGTGCACGCCCTGCGCGCCGTCGGCGACCGCGGAATCTGGTCCGACGGCCGGCTCACGCCCTGGTCGGACGCCGTCGGCGCGGTGGCCGTGCGGATCGCGGCGCTTCGGGAACTGATGACCTCGTCGTCGCCGCCTTCGTCGTCGTCACCATCGTCGTCGTCACCGTCACGCCCGCACATCGGCCTCCTCCTGGCCGGCACACCCGAGTACCTCCACCTGCTCGGCGCGGCGGCGTGCTCGGAGCTCGTCGTGGCCGGGCTCAACCCCACGCGACGCGGCGAGGCTCTGATCCGCGACGCGGCCCTCGCCGACTGCGCGCTCATCCTCACGGGCACCGACAACGAAGCCCTCCTGGATGGGCTCGACCCCGGCGTGCCCGTGGTCTCCGTCGACTCCCCCGAGTGGACCGCACTACTCGACCGGCACGCCGGCGCGGCGCTCCCCGAGGTGGCGGACGTGCCCGTCGGCCCCGACGACCTCGTCGCCCTGGTGTTCACCTCGGGCACGAGCGGCGACCCCAAGGCCGTCCGGATCACGCAGAGCAAGATCTCCGTGCCCGGCCGCATGCTCGCCGAGAGGTTCGGGATCGGTTCGGACGACTGCGTGTACAGCGCGATGCCACTGTTCCACTCCAACGCCGTGATGGTGGCGTGGCCGATCGCCCTGTACTCCGGATGCTCGATCGCACTGCGGCGTCGCTTCTCCGCCTCCAACTGGCTCGACGACGTCCGGCGACACGGATGCACCTTCGCCAACTACGTCGGCGCACCACTGTCCTACATCCTGGCCACCCCCGAGCGACCCGACGACGCCGACAACCCGATGCGCGTGGTCTACGGCAACGAGGCGCCCGCCGACGTGCGTCGCGAGTTCGCCCGGCGCTTCGGCGTCACCGTGGTGGACGGGTTCGGTTCCAGCGAGGGCGGCATCTCCGTCACCCGTACGCCCGGGACCCCCGACGCCGCGCTCGGTCCACTGCCGGACGGGGTGCGGATCGTCGACCCGGAGTCCGGGGACGAGCGCCCCCGCGCCCGCTTCGACGACGCCGGTGTCCTGCTCAATGCCGACGAGGCCGTTGGTGAGATGGTCGCCGACGGGCCGGGCCTGTTCGCCGGGTACTACGGCGACCCCGCCGCCGACGCCGAGAGGATGCGCGGCGGCCGGTTCCACTCCGGTGACCTCGCGTACGTCGACGACGAGGGGTGGGTCTACTTCGCGGGCAGGTCCGGTGGCTGGATGCGCGTCGACGGGGAGAACCTGGCGGCGGCACCCATCGAACGCGTGCTGCGGCGCCACCCCAATGTGGCCGAGGTCGGCGTGTACGCCGTGCCGGCGGAGACAGTGCGCGGTCCGGCCGCGATCGGCGACGCCGTCGCGGCGGCGGTGGTGCTGCGCGAGGGGGTGGACGCCCGGGCGGTGGCGGACGGGTTCGGTGACTTCCTGGCCGCCCAGACCGATCTCGGTCCCAAGCAGTGGCCGTCGCTCCTGCGGGTGACCGCCTCCCTGCCCCGGACGGCCAGCTTCAAGTTCCGGGCCCGGGACCTCAGCTCGCTGGGCGCCGAATCGGCCGGGGACAGGGTCTGGGTCCGCGCCGACGGTGAGGGGGCCTTCACCCCCGGGTGAGGTCGTCGGTAGGTTTGGCGTGTGGACCACGCCGTGAACCCCGACCTGCAGCATCCCGCCGGCGACGGCATCAATGACGATGCCGTCGCCGCCGACGACGACTTCGGCATCTCCGCGCCCGTCCCGCCCAAACCGCTGCTGCGGGGGTGGATCCACGCCGGCACCCTGCCCGTGGCGATCGCGCTGGGCGTCGTGCTCACCGTGCTCGCCGAGGGGACCGCGCTGACCTGGTCCTGCGCCGTGTTCCTGGCGACCTCGACCCTGCTGTTCGGGATCTCGGCCCTGTATCACCGGGTGAACTGGGGGCCACGCGCCGCAGCCCTGATGCGCCGGCTCGACCACTCCAACATCTTCCTGCTCATCGCCGGGACGTACACACCCATGACGGTGGCGGCACTGGAGCCCCCGACCACACAGATCCTGTTGACGCTAGTGTGGTCCGGGGCTCTGCTGGGGATCCTGTTCCGCTTGTTCTGGCTGTCCGCGCCGCGTTGGCTGTACGTCATCCTCTACATCGGCCTGGGCTGGACCGCGGTGTGGTTCGCCGGCGACCTCATCACCGCCAACCTCGCCGCCGTCATCCTGGTGATGGTCGGTGGCGTCGCCTACACCGGCGGCGCGGTGGTCTACGGCCTCAAACGACCGGACCCGGCCCCCGGCGTCTTCGGCTTCCACGAGGTGTTCCACACGTGCACCGTGATCGCGTTCGCCTGCCACTGGGCCGCGATGCTGCTGTTCGTCCTGACCAGCTGACGACCTGCTGACGACCTGACGGCCGAGAATCCGCTATCCCGATTCCGGATCTGCTACCAGAATTGGGCTGGCGGATCCCGAATCGGAGTAGCGGATCTGGCCGATGACGGCGAGACGAGCCCGTCCGGTCAGGCCAGGGTCGCGCGCAGTCGCTCGACGGCGGCCTCGTACTCGGCGACGATCTGCGCCATCGTCTCGGCCACGGGCACCACGCCCTCGAGGGAGCCGATGATCTGCCCTGCCGGCATGGCCACGACCTCGGGATCCTGCGCCTCGGAGATCCGCTGGTGGGCCTCCGCGACGAGGATGTTCTGCAGCGGCATCGGCAGCGGGTCCGGCGCGTCGGCGGCGGCCCACGCCTCGGTCCACTTGCTCTTGAGCAGCCGCGCGGGCTTGCCCGAGTAGATGCGCGTGCGGACGGTGTCGCGGCTGGTCGCGGCCACGAGCGCCTTCTGCATGGCCTGCGACCCGCCGTCCTCGGCGTACTCGGCGGCCGTGAGCCAGCGCGATCCCATCCAGGCGCCCTGCGCGCCCATCCCGATCACGGACGCGACCTGGGTCCCGTCGCCGATACCACCGGCGGCCAGCACCGGGGCCCGGCCGTCGAGGGCCTTGACGATCTCGGGGACCAACACCATCGTCGCGACGTCGCCGGTGTGGCCACCGGCCTCGCCTCCCTGGGCGATCACGATGTCCACCCCGTTGTCGACGTGGGCCAGGGCGTGCTTGGTGGCGCCGGCGAGCGCGGCGACCTTCATCCCGTTCTCGTGGGCGAGGTCGATGATGTGCTTCGGCGGTGAGCCCAACGCGTTGGCGATGAGTACCGGCCGGTGCTTGAGCGACATCTCGACGTGCGACTGGGCGACCGAGTGGAGCCACCCGATGACGCCTGCGTTGTGCTCGGCGTCATCGCCGAGCGGTGGGACGCCGAGGTCGTCGAGGACACGGGAGACGAACGACTTGTGCTCCTCGGGGATCATCGCGGCGATGTCCTCCGGGCTCCCCTCGGTGGGGACCTTGTTGGGCATGACGATGTCCACACCGTAGGGCTTGCCGTCGGTGTTCTCGTCCATCCAGGTGAGCACCTCGTCGAGCTCCGCGGCGTCGTTGTACCGGACGCACCCGAGCACGCCCATGCCGCCGGCACGGGTCACGGCGGCCGCGACGGCCTTGGACGGGGTGAACGAGAAGACGGGGTACTCGATCCCGAACTCCTCCGTGAGGGAAGTGCGAATGCTCACTTGCTGATCTCCTGGCTGTCGTCTGCGGGGCGGGACGCGGCGATGTCCGCGGCCCACCGGTAGTCGGGCTTGCCCGCGGGGTTCCGCTTGACGGCGGGTTCGACCCACAGTGCGCGCGGGCACTTGTAGCGGGCGATCTCCATGCGGGCGCAGGCGTTGAGTTCCTCGATCGGCGGGCACGTGCCGTCGCGGGTCTGGAGGACGGCGGCGACCTGCTGGCCCATCCGCTCGTGCGGGACACCGATCACCAGCGCGTCGTACACGTCCGGGTGGGTCTTGAGCGCGGCCTCGACCTCTTCGGGGTGGACCTTCTCGCCGCCGGTGTTGATGGACACCGAGCCGCGGCCGAGCATGGTGACGGTGCCGTCTTCCTCGACGCGGGCGTCGTCGCCGGGGATCGCGTAGCGCTTGCCGTTATAGGTACGGAAGGTCTCGGCGGTCTTGGCCTCGTCCTTGTAGTAGCCCAGCGGGATGTGACCGGTCCGGGCCACCTTGCCGATGACCGGCGATCCGGGCTGGACCTCGTTGCCGTCGTCGTCGAGCACGGTGGTCTCGCCGTCGATCTTCACGCGCGGACCGCCGGTGTGGGTCTTGCCCTTCTCTGCCAGGGCGATGCCCGAGAAGCCCGTCTCGGAGGAGCCGATGGAGTCCGAGATCATCGCGTTGGGGAAGGCCTCGATGAACTGGTCCTTGACCGAGGGCGAAAAGAGGGCGGCCGAGGACCCGATGTAGAAGAGCGACGAGGGGTCGTACTTCTCCGCGTCCCAGGCCTCGATCATCGGTCGCGCCATCGCGTCACCGGTGATGAACATCAGGTTGATCTTGCGGTCGGTGACCGTTTGCCAGACCGTCTCCGCGTCGAATTCCGGGATGAGCACACTCGTGTGACCAGCGAACAGTGCCATGAGGATCGCCCACTGGGCTCCGCCGTGGATGAGCGGCGGTAGCGCGGCCCGGACCAGCACCCCGCTGTCGGCGGCCTTGTTCGCCAGCTCCCATTCGTCGGCGACCCGCTCCCCCGTGAGGAAGTCGATGCCACCGCCCAGGACCATGAACACGTCCTCCTGGCGCCACATGACGCCCTTGGGTGAACCCGTGGTGCCACCCGTGTAGAGCATGTAGATGTCGTCGTTCGAGCGCTCGCCGAAGTCCCGCTCCGGGGACTGCGCCGCCAGGGCGTCCTCGTAGTGCGCCACGGAGACGCTTTCGGGGACCACCGGGTCCGGTCCGTCGGTCCCGTCCTCGAACACCAGGCAGTGCCGGACCCCCGGGGTCCTGGGCAGTGCCTCGGCCAGGGTCTGCGAGTACCGCCGCTCGTGGATCACCGCGACGGCGTCGGAGTTGTCCAGGAGATACTCGAGCTCGGCAGGGACGTAGCGGAAATTCACGTTGACCATGACCGCGCGGATCTTGAAGATCGCCACCATGGCCTCGACGGCCTCGATGGTGTTGCGGCTGTACACCGCGACCTTGTCGTCGGGCCCCACCCCCACCGACTGCAGGTGGTGGGCGAGTCGGTTGGCACGGTCCTCGAGCTCCCGGAAGCTGAGCTCGCGATCACCCTGCACGAGCACGAGCCGGTCGGGGACGCGGTCCACGCTGTGTTCTACGAGATCTCCGATGGTGTACGCCATGCCCCCAAACTAGAACGTGTTACCTTCCCGTGGTGTGGGTTACATCGAACCCGGCATAAAGAAATCCTCCAGGAGATAGAAGATGACCAGCGCCGCAACCCCCGAGGACCAGCACCTGCTCACCGAGCGGCGGGGGCACGTCCTGATCGTCACCATGAATCGTCCCGAGGCCAGGAACGCCCTGTCGGGCCCGATGATGCGGGGTATGGAAGCCGCCTGGGATCTGGTGGACACCGACCCCGACATCCGGGCGTGCATCCTCACCGGCGCCGGCGGGTTCTTCTGCGCGGGCGCCGACCTCAAGGCCATGAACTCCGACGCCCCCGGGGACAAGTTCGCCGGCGGCGGCTGGGACCTCACGAAGCTCCCGGCCCTGCTCAAGGGCCGTCGACTGAGCAAGCCGCTCATCGCCGCGGTCGAGGGTCCGGCCATCGCGGGCGGCACGGAGATCCTGCAGGGCACCGACATCCGGGTGGCCGGACGCTCGGCGAAGTTCGGCGTCTCGGAGGCCCGCTGGGGCCTGTACCCGCTGGGCGGCTCGGCCGTGCGACTGGTGCGCCAGATCCCGTACACGGTTGCGATGGAGGTCCTGACCACCGGACGCCCCCTCACCGCGGAGGAGGCCGAGCGCTTCGGGCTGATCGGCCACGTGGTGGAGGACGGCGCGGCCCTGGACAAGGCCCTCGAGATCGCCGAGCTCATCGCCGCCAACGGCCCGATCGCGGTCCAGGGGATCATCGAGACGATCCGTCGCACCGAGGGCATGCACGAGGAGGAGGCCTTCAAGGTCGACGCCGAGGTGGGTGGCCGGGTGTTCGCGTCCAAGGACGCCAAGGAGGGCCCCCGCGCCTTCGCGGAGAAGCGCAAGGCGGAGTTCCGCGGGGAGTGACCGCGCGCCCGGACTAGAGCTTGAGGCGCGTCCGCGCGCGCATCGCCCCGAGGTAGATCGACGCCATCCGCTTCTTGCCCTTGATATACGGCGGGGCCACGAATTCGGAGACGTTGGTGTTGAACGAGTGCAGCGCCACGGCCCGCTCGTGCGTGAAGGTCCGGAAGCCGTAGTGACCGTGGTAGCCGCCCATCCCCGAGTTGCCGACGCCGCCGAACGGGATCGCCGACGAGACCATCCCGATCCCGAAGTCATTGCCGTAGATGTTGCCTGAGCGGGTGCGGTCGGCGACGGTCTCGAAGCGCTCGTTCTTGTCCCCGTACCAGTACAGGACGAGCGGGCTGGGACGGGCGGTGATGTAGCGGATCGCCTCGTCGACGCTCTTGTAGCCGAAGACCGTCAGGACGGGGCCGAACACCTCGTCGTCGTCGATCTCCATCTCCGGGGTGACCCCGGTGAGCAAGGTCGGCGCGATCTTGCGCGTCACCGCGTCCGGCAGCCGCTCCCCCGCCGGCGTCGCGTCGCGCTTGACGGCGCCCTTGGCCACGGCGTCGTCGACGAGCCCGACGATCCGCTCATAGTTCGAGGTGTTGATGACGGCCGTGTACTCGGGGTTGCCGACGATCGCGGGCAGGCTGGTGCGCCACTGGTCGAGCACGATGTCGCAGAACGCGTCGACCCGGTCCTCGGGGACAAACACGTAGTCGGGGCACATGCACACCTGGCCACCGTTGACCAGACGGGAGGCGGCGACACTGCGGGCGGCGCGCTCGATGTCCGCGCTGGAGTCCACCAACACGGGGTTCTTGCCGCCGAGCTCAAGCGTGACGGGCGTGAGGTTCTCCGCGGCGTCCTTGGCCACCGACTTTCCGACGGCCGGCGAGCCGGTGAAGAACAGGTGGTCGAACGGCAGGACGGAGA
Organism: Dietzia maris; assembly: GCF_036287335.1. Lineage (NCBI taxonomy): Bacteria > Bacillati > Actinomycetota > Actinomycetes > Mycobacteriales > Dietziaceae > Dietzia > Dietzia maris. The sequence goes on along the minus strand of NZ_CP143053.1, from coordinate 767,962 downwards.
AATCTGAGCCGCGGCCGTGCTCGGGCCCGATCACGGCCAACTCGTCCACGGCAAAGTAGTCGGGCGCGCGCCGGGCGAGCACCTCGGTGGTGTTCGCGGTGACCGACGACGGCCGCAGCATCACGCGGTTGCCGGCGCCGAGCGCGGAGCCGGCCGGGACGATCGTGAGGTACAGCGGGAAGTTCCAGGGGCCCATGATCCCCACGACTCCCTTGGGGTCGTGCCGGACCTGCTGGTGGAACCCGACCCGGTCCAGGACGCGGGAGATCCGGGTGGGCTTCATCCACTTCTTGAGGTGGGAGCGCTGGTGGTCCAGGTCCGGGATCGACGACGCGATATCCGTCAGCGTGGACAGGGTCTCGGGGCGGGAGCCGTAGTCCTCGCGCATCGCCTCGGTGAGCTCGGCGGCGTTGTCCAAGACGAGTCGCTTGAGCCGGGTGATGCGGTCGCGGCGAACCTTGGCGCTGGGCTGCGGGTCCGCGAGGAACGCCTGCTGCTGACGCTCGAGTGACGACGGACACGAGAGACTGCCCGTAGGCGGTCACGAAGGTGCCCGCTGGCGGACGTGAGAGTTGCCCGCTGGCGGTCATGGGATCTGCCCGACACGACATTGTTTCCCGGCCCGCTTGGGCGGTTCGGGGCCCCTCCTCGGGTGCGATAGCGGTGCTCCAAGCGCCCATCGCCCCGAGGAGGGACAACATGAAGTCTGCCGAGGAGATCATGGAAATTCTCGAAGCGTTTGATCTGACAGGGTCGTATCGGGATGCCGGCGAGCTCGCCGGGGTCTCGCACCACACCGTTGCCCGCTATGTGACTGCTCGTGATGCGGGCCGGTTGACCGACAAGCCGGCGGCCCGTCCGCAGTTGATGGACGAGTTCATGCCGAAGGTCGAGGAATGGGTGGAGCGCTCCGGCGGCAAGATCCGCGCGGACGTGGTCCACGACAAGCTGCTCGCGGTGGGGTTCACCGGCTCGGAGCGCACCACGCGTCGGGCGGTGGCGGCGGTGAAGAAGTCCTACCGCGTGGGCCATGCGCGGGTGCACCGGCCCTGGGTGACCGAGCCGGGCCTGTGGTTGCAGTACGACTTCGGTGACGGTCCGGTGATCGACGGGGTCAAGACCGTGCTGTTTTGCGCGTGGCTGGCGTGGTCACGGTTCCGGGTGGTCCTGCCGATCCGCGACAAGACGGCCCCGAGTGTGTTCGCTGCCCTGGATGTGACGTTGCGCCGCCTGGGCGGGGCGCCGACGTATGTGCTGACCGACAACGAGAAGACCGTCACCGTTGAGCACGTGGCCGGGATGGCGGTGCGCAACCCGCAGGTGGTGGCGTTCGCCCGCCACTATGGGGTCACGGTGCTCACGTGCGAGCCCGCGGATCCGGCTTCCAAGGGTGGTAGCGAGTCCACGGTCAAGGTCGCCAAAGCCGACCTGGTGCCCAAGGAGACGAACCTGCGCGGCGAGTACTCCTCGTTCGCTGAGCTGGAGGAGGCCTGCGAGCAGTGGTGCGAGCAGATCAACGACCGGGAGCACCGCGTCACTCGGCGAGCGCCAGCGGAGATGCTCGTCCAGGAACGGGCCCGCCTGCACACCGTGCCGACCGAGGCATACACGGTGGCGCTGGGGGCGACCCGGCAGGTGCCGGTGAACTCGCCGATGGTGACGTTTGAATCCGGACAGTACTCGGTGCCGCACACGCTGCTCGGTCAGACCGTGTGGGTCCGCGCCTATGGTGCCGGCGCCGGCGAGCAGATCGTCGTGGTGCACGTCGGAGCGGATGGGCCGGTGGAGGTGGCCCGCCACCCGCGGGCCACCCCGGGCAGCCCACGACTTGCCGATGCGCACTTCCCGGACGCCCCGGCCGGGGCCCTGCACCGCCAACCCAAGGCCCGCAACGCCGCGGAGGCGGCCTTCCTGGCCCTCGGCGACGGGGCCCGACTGTGGCTGACCGAGGCCGCCGCCGCGGGCACGGCCAGGATGCGGGTGAAGATGGCCGAGGCCGTCGCCCTGGCCAAACTGTTCGACCCGGGCGAGGTCGACTGGGCGCTCGGTCACGCGGCGCTGCACAGCCGGTTCGCCGAGGCCGATCTGCCGTCGATCCTGAACCACCACGCCGCCTCCGGCGGTGCCGGCCAAGCCCACACAGCGGGTGAGGACCGGTCGCTGACCCAGGGCACTTCCGGATGGGCCGCCCTCGGCGGGCAATCACCGGTGGCCGCCGATTCTGAGGAGGTAGACCGATGACCGCCACCGAGGTTCCGGCGCTGGGTGTGCCGGCCAGTCCGCCGCTGCCCGCAGACCTGGATGCCGTGTTGCGGCGCCTGAGACTGCCGCACATTCGCCGCCACGCGCCCGAGGTGATCGCCACCGCCAAAGCCCAACGCTGGGACCCGGCCGAGGTGCTGCGTGCGCTGTTGGCTGAGGAGGCCAGCGGCCGCGACCGGGCCTCGCTGGCCACTCGACGCGCTGCCGCCGGGTTTCCCACTGGCAAGACGTTCGACGCGTGGGACGAGTCCGTCTCCTCGATTCCAGCACCGACTCAACAGGCGTTGCGGACGCTGGAGTGGGTGCACCGCAAGGAGAACCTCGTCGTCTGCGGGCCCTCTGGGACCGGCAAGACGTTCCTGCTCGAGGCCCTCGGGCAGCAGGCGGTCGAGGAGGGACTGAAGGTCTCCTGGTTCACCCTGGAAGACCTCGGCGTTCTCCTGCGCAGTCACCGCGCCGACGACACCGTCACCAAGGCCATCGCCAAGATCCTGCGCGCCGACCTGATCATCGTCGACGACATCGGACTGCTGCCGGTGGCCACCGACGCCGCTGAAGGGCTTTACCGCCTGGTGGACGCCGCCTACGAAAAACGAGCCATCGCGATCAGCTCGAACCTGCACCCGGCCGGCTTCGACGAACTCATGCCCAAGACCATCGCCACCGCGACAGTGGACCGGCTCCTGCACCACGCCCACGTCTGCCAGACCAGCGGCGACTCCGTCCGCCTCTCCCAAGCACTCGCAGGCCAGGGGGTGAAGCCCTTGGCCTGACAACCCGAGGACCCGAGATGGCCAGCCCCTGGGCAGATCCCATGGCCATCTCCGGGCAGATCTGGTGACCGTCACCGGGCAGGTCTCAAGACCGCCCCTGGGCAGAACTCACTGGCCCTTGACACTCGAGAATCTGATCGAGCGTGAGCTCGCGGGCGGTGGGGGTGGTGATGACCATCCGTCCAGGATAGAACGTGTTCTCATCTGATGCGAGGTCGATGACCGAATGGTGTCGGTGGCGGGTGCCTCCGCGGCAGCGAGGCCCGGCGCGTGTGTGCGCCGGGCCCCGCTGCCCCATCGTCAGTCGATCGCGCAGGTCGCCGCGTCGACGGTGCGGGTGCGTCCGTCGACGGTGACGGTGAGTCGGCCCGTTGCGCTGGGGATCCTGGTGGCGCCGGGCAGGTCGGCGGTGCACACCTGCGTCCCGCCTGAGGTGCTCACAACCAGCTGGGGTTGCCCGTCGACCTCGTCGAGTCGGGCGAAGTTCGTTCCCACCCTGACTAGAATGCGACTCGAAGCACAATGCCGTCGAGGTCAGTTCACATGGTCGGCGTAAAGGTAAACGTTGTCCTCATAGTCACCGATGCCATTAATATATTCCAAGTCTCCACCGCAGGTCACAACCGCTAATCTCCGTGGCCCCTCCGGCCCGTCCAGCACACTCTCTTCGACGCCGTCCGCCTTCGGGCGCTCGACCACGTTCGTCACGCGCCACGTTGTGACGGCCCCCTGTTCATCGGAGGTGTGCACAAACTCTCCGGGGCGGATACGCGCCAAGTTGAACAACGCACCGTTGCCCTGGCCGCTCATATTCACGTGTCCGGCGATCAGCACAGTGCCACTATCAGATTCCAATCTTGCACCATCGACCCACTTTCCAACCTGGGTCACATCCAACGGGGGCGTGAGAACCCCGTTCAGCACCGTTGCGTTCAGAATGGGCGCCGTCACACCCAGCGGCCCCAGCGACAGCGTCTCGGGAGGCAACATTGGCGGTGCAGGCTGATCGCCATTTGCGAGCGGCGCACTATCGACGGTGCCTTGCGCAGACGGGCGGGGAGGGTTGGGGTCAATCACGGGAGATGACGGCTCGTCTGTAAAGAACAACATCGCGCCCACGGAGAGCATCGCCACCGCCAGCAGAAGTCCGATGACGCCCGAACCGCGCCGCCATCCGCTCTCGCCACCGCGTTTCACGCGAGATCGCTCAACCATCTTCGTCCTCCCGAGTTCTGCCTACCACGGTAGCCACAGCGAAACGCCCGTTGTTGGGGGAAATTCCCCAACAACGGGCGTCGCGCCTGCTTCACATCACTGCACTTAGCGCACCCGGCGGATGGCCAGCACAGCGCCAGCGCCACCGAGAGCAAGCAGCAGTGCTGCTAGACCAATCGCGGGCGGCGAGGTAAAGACAGTAGACGCTCCACCACCGTCGATCGCGTGCGGACGCTCACCCGAAGCGCCTCCCGACGTGCCGGGAGCCGCAGGGTTAACGGAGGCACCGGGGGCCTCCCGCTGACCGGGGCTACTCGGGACATCCGGGACACCAGGGACATCCGGGGCGCCCGGAGCGTCAGGAACATCCGGATTGCTCGGATTCAGTGAACCCAACGAACCGAGATCCGTCGAACCCGAATTGCTCGAATCAAGCGACCCCAGGGAACCAAGCCCCGCAGATCCCAGCGAGCCGAGGCTTGCCGAACCCGTCGAACCCGAACCCGTCGAACCCGAGCCAGTCGAACCCGTCGAACCCGAACCGGTCGACCCCAGAGAACCAAGCCCCGCAGATCCCAGCGAGCCGAGGCTTGCCGAACCCGAACCCGTCGAACCCGTCGAACCCGAGCCAGTCGAACCCGTCGAACCCGAACCGGTCGACCCCAGAGAACCAAGCCCCGCAGATCCCAGCGAGCCGAGGCTTGCCGAACCCGAACCCGTCGAACCCGTCGAACCCGAACCCGTCGAACCCGAGCCAGTCGAACCCGTCGAACCCGAACCGGTCGACCCCAGAGAACCAAGCCCCGCAGATCCCAGCGAGCCGAGGCTTGCCGAACCCGAACCCGTCGAACCCGTCGAACCCGAGCCAGTCGAACCCGTCGAACCCGAACCGGTCGACCCCAGAGAACCAAGCCCCGCAGATCCCAGCGAGCCGAGGCTTGCCGAACCCGAACCCGTCGAACCCGTCGAACCCGAACCCGTCGAACCCGAGCCAGTCGAACCCGTCGAACCCGAACCGGTCGACCCCAGAGAACCAAGCCCCGCAGATCCCAGCGAGCCGAGGCTTGCCGAACCCGAACCCGTCGAACCCGTCGAACCCGAGCCAGTCGAACCCGTCGAACCCGAACCGGTCGACCCCAGAGAACCAAGCCCCGCAGATCCCAGCGAGCCGAGGCTTGCCGAACCCGAACCCGTCGAACCCGTCGAACCCGAACCGGTCGAACCCAGGGAACCAAGCGAACCGAGGGATCCCAGGGATCCTAGGGAACCCAAGGAACCGAGCGAGCCGACAGATCCCGCCGAACCGAGCGACCCTCCGCAACAGATTCCGTCCTTCTCGAACGTCACAGTCGCACTATCCTCGTTCGACTTCACGTTCTCATCAGCCGGAGTTTTGCCGGTGGCAACTGCCGTGTTGTCGACCTTTCCTGCCTTCGCGTCGTACGTAGTCGTCGTGTAAGTCGCGGTACAGGACGCTGAGTCGCCCGGAGCCAGTTCCGTAACGGGGCACTCGACCACAGGATTCGTTCCGGTGCCGGTGAACTCAAGTTCCGTCACACCCACATCCTTCAGCGTCACATTGCCGATATTCGTGACGACGAATTTGTAAGCGACCTCATCGCCGGCGCTGAGACCGCTCTCAGGCGAAGCTGTCTTGACCAAGGTTAGATCTGACGTCGTTTCGCCCTTCACCTCAGCCGGAGCCTCCGGCGACGTAACCTGCTCGCCCGAGGGCGGAGTACCCACAGCCTTCGCCACGTTCTTCACAACGCCCGCATTGACATCCGCTTGCGTCAACTCATACGTCGCCAAGCAGTTCGTCGACTCGCCCGGCGCCAACTCGCTCGCTTCACACTCGATCTCCGACAGCGTGCCGGTGCCCGAGAAGGTGCCCTCATTCACCGCCACATTCGTCAGCGTGACGTTGCCCGAGTTGGTGACCACGAACCGGTACGTGACCTTCTCGCCTGCCTTCCACGGCGCACCCTCGTCCTGCGCAGCCGTCTTCACCAGACCAATGCCGGCAGCCGTTTCGCCCTTCACCTCAGCCGGAGCCTCCGGCGACGTAACCTGCTCGCCCGAGGGCGGAGTACCCACAGCCTTCGCCACGTTCTTCACAACGCCCGCATTGACATCCGCTTGCGTCAACTCATACGTCGCCAAGCAGTTCGTCGACTCGCCCGGCGCCAACTCGCTCGCTTCACACTCGATCTCCGACAGCGTGCCGGTGCCCGAGAAGGTGCCCTCATTCACCGCCACATTCGTCAGCGTGACGTTGCCCGAGTTGGTGACCACGAACCGGTACGTGACCTTCTCGCCTGCCTTCCACGGCGCACCCTCGTCCTGCGCAGCCGTCTTCACCAGACCAATGCCGGCAGCCGTTTCGCCCTTCACCTCAGCCGGAGCCTCCGGCGACGTAACCTGCTCGCCCGAGGGCGGAGTACCCACAGCCTTCGCCACGTTCTTCACAACGCCCGCATTGACATCCGCTTGCGTCAACTCATACGTCGCCAAGCAGTTCGTCGACTCGCCCGGCGCCAACTCGCTCGCTTCACACTCGATCTCCGACAGCGTGCCGGTGCCCGAGAAGGTGCCCTCATTCACCGCCACATTCGTCAGCGTGACGTTGCCCGAGTTGGTGACCACGAACCGGTACGTGACCTTCTCGCCTGCCTTCCACGGCGCACCCTCGTCCTGCGCAGCCGTCTTCACCAGACCAATGCCGGCAGCCGTTTCGCCCTTCACCTCAGCCGGAGCCTCCGGCGACGTAACCTGCTCGCCCGAGGGCGGAGTACCCACAGCCTTCGCCACGTTCTTCACAACGCCCGCATTGACATCCGCTTGCGTCAACTCATACGTCGCCAAGCAGTTCGTCGACTCGCCCGGCGCCAACTCGCTCGCTTCACACTCGATCTCCGACAGCGTGCCGGTGCCCGAGAAGGTGCCCTCATTCACCGCCACATTCGTCAGCGTGACGTTGCCCGAGTTGGTGACCACGAACCGGTACGTGACCTTCTCGCCTGCCTTCCACGGCGCACCCTCGTCCTGCGCAGCCGTCTTCACCAGACCAATGCCGGCAGCCGTTTCGCCCTTCACCTCAGCCGGAGCCTCCGGCGACGTAACCTGCTCGCCCGAGGGCGGAGTACCCACAGCCTTCGCCACGTTCTTCACAACGCCCGCATTGACATCCGCTTGCGTCAACTCATACGTCGCCAAGCAGTTCGTCGACTCGCCCGGCGCCAACTCGCTCGCTTCACACTCGATCTCCGACAGCGTGCCGGTGCCCGAGAAGGTGCCCTCATTCACCGCCACATTCGTCAGCGTGACGTTGCCCGAGTTGGTGACCACGAACCGGTACGTGACCTTCTCGCCTGCCTTCCACGGCGCACCCTCGTCCTGCGCAGCCGTCTTCACCAGACCAATGCCGGCAGCCGTTTCGCCCTTCACCTCAGCGTCATCCGTTGCCTCAACCTGCACACCCTCGGGGGATGTACCCACTGCCTTCGCAGCGTTTAACACGCTGCCAGTGTCTATATCAGCTTGCGTCAATGTGTACTCCGCAGAGCATTTAGCTTCAGCTCCTACAGCCAGCTCTGCTACGTCACACGTAACCACGGGAGTCGTACCGCTGCCCGAAAACGAGACCTCTTCTACAGCTACATTGGTCAGCGGCTGATTGCCGGTGTTCGTGGCCGTGAACGAGTACTTAACCTTCTGTCCCGCTGCCCACGACCCCATCAACCCCGGTAGTTCACGGGGATCTGCGGATCGCTGGGTGAAAATAGACCGAAGTGCTTCCTGAACAGGGGAAACTGGGACTTGTCTAAGGTTCCTGATCCTCAAGCAGAAAGCACTCGGTAGGTGAAGCGTACTTCGTGGTCGTCTGGTCTGTCGTTCTCCGTCGAGGATGTCGGGGTGATTGCTCATGCCGGGGTCATCGCGCCGCGTCTTCTGGCTGATCGCGTCGGCCTGACCGCCGAGCTGTCGGGGGCCATGGCGCAGCGCCGATCCATCCCGATCCATGACCGTGGCAGGGTGTTGACCGATGTCGCGGTGATGCTCACAGGTGGCGGCACGTCCATCGCCGACATCCGCGTCCTGCGCCACCAATCCACTGTCCTGGGTCCGGTCGCCTCCTCTCCGACGGTGTGGCGCGCCCTGGACGAGGTCACCGCTGGTAAACGCAAAAAGATCCAGGTCGCGCGGGCCCGTACGCGGCGGCATGTGTGGTCCCAGCTGCCCGGCGGGGTGCCGGCCTCCAAGTGCGCGGGCCGGGATCTGGGGGACACGGTCGTGCTCGATGTGGACGCCACCATCGTGGTCACCCACAGCGAGAAAGAACAGAGCGCGCCGACCTACAAGCGCACCTTCGGCTACCACCCGATCGGCGTGTGGTGCGACAACACAGAAGAGTTCCTCGCTGCGAGCTTGCGGCCGGGCAACGCGGGGTCGAACACCGCGGCCGACCACATCGACGTCCTGGGGCAAGCCATCGCCCAGATTCCCGCCGCCCATCGGCGTGATGTGCTGATCCGATCCGACGGCGCCGGCGCCTCCCATGACCTGTTGGAGTGGATCTCCGAGCAGAATCGGATCCGTGGTCGGCGGGTGGAGTACTCGGTCGGCTTCTCGATCACCGCCGGAATCCGCCGGGCCATCGCGATCGCCCCCGACACCGCGTGGGGGCCAGCGGTGAATCAAGACGGCGACCTGAGGCCGGGCGCGGAGATCGCCGAGCTGACTGGACTGCTGCCGCCCAGGATGCTCGCCAAGTGGCCCGACGGGATGCGGGTCATCGTCCGCCGTGAGCGGCCCCACCCCGGCGCCCAGTTGTCGATGTTCGAGGAACTCGACGGGTGGCGCTACCAGGCGTTCGTCACCAACACCGCCACCGGTCAACTGCAGTTCCTCGAGGCCAGGCATCGGGCGCACGCCCGGGTGGAGGACCGGATCCGCCACGCCAAAGACACCGGCCTGGGCCGTCTGCCCTCGCGAGAGTTCGCTCTCAACCAGGCATGGCTGGTGGCGGTGATGATCGCCGCCGACCTCGTCGCCTGGACCCGGATGCTGGCCTGCACCGGCGCCGCCACCATCCTCGCAGCGTGCGAGCCCAAAGCGATGCGCTACCGCTTCCTCCACGTCGCCGCCCTACTGACCCGCAGCAGCCGACGTAGACGGGTCAAAATCCCCGAGACCTGGCCCTGGGCCACCGCCATCGAAGCGGTGTTCCACACGATCGCCGCGATCCCCAAACCGGCCTGACCCCACCTGCCCACCCACGACAGCACCACCCGGAGACCCGCCCACCGGCAGCGCCAGCCGGCGCCCAAACACGTCTACACGACCCGCCGGACACAACATCCGTAGAAACCCGACTCCATCACGCCCCATGAATCAGCGGGGTCAACTCGGCATCTTTCACGAGCTTGATATTTGGTTTCTTAGCTGTGTTTGTGAACCTGCACGACACGCTTCGCCCACTGTCAGGAGTGAATGTCGCTGTTTTTTCTGTCCCTTCAGCGACTGTCACACCCACATCGTCGACACACTTATAACTCGTGTCGTAGTTTGCAAAGTTCGCGGTGCCTGCCGCGGTCTCCGTGACCGTATAGGTCTGGCCAGCCAAGCCCAGAACTGGCCCCACGGAAGCGGTCTGCACGCCTTCAGCGGGGCCGTCAGTGACGGCGGTCGTGCCTTCAGTCAGGCCGGCGCCGGAAATCTCTAGGCCAAATTGGTCTGTGGGTTCAAAGCGCCCCGCGGGGAGATCCTTGTCCAGCTTAATACTGACCGGGTTGCTGCACGAAGCCATGTCGGTCATTTTTGGCCTGTCCGGAACATCACTCTTCAACTGACCGTTGCTCGGATCGACTTGGCGCAGGAAAGCACTGGAACCGACGTACAAGTAACCGTCTGGACCGAACGCGATTGAGTTCGCTGAGGCGAACTGTGGCGTCAAAGCAGTGACCTGGGTCCCGGTTACCGTTACCGAACCCGTCGTAGGCATGGGCCCGTCAACGGACCAGATGCCACCTTCGGCATTTGAGGCGGCGACGACATACATATTTCCGCCAGCGTCGAAAGCGAGGTCACCATTCCTGCCTTTCGAGCCCGGAAGATTGACAGTCATCACCTTAACGGGCGCAACAGCAGGCGTAGCAGGGTTGTAACCGTGAAGCGTGAGGGTGTCGTTGCTGTCACCTAGTCCGCCGTAGTAAAACCAACCGTTGGCGGGGTTGATTGCACCATGGGTAGATGGTGCGACAGGACTTTTAACTTTGGATGTCGTATCCGTCGTAGCATTCCAGTTGTAGACATAGTTCGTAGCGTTATTACCCGATCCTTCGGTCGCGGTATAAATCGCATACGCGCCCCCCGTACCGATACCCAATTGGTTGTGCCGGCTTGAGCCTTCAAGTTTGAAGGAATCTGATGACAACCCGGTCGTAGGATTAATTTTTTTAGCGTAGTTTCCACCTCCATCCACCGAATAGAGTGAGTCACAGGTAAGATTGCCTCGCGCTGCCTGTGCAGTTGAAGCGGGGACGGCGGCAATCGAAACTAGAGCCACCAAAGTGGCTACCACGGTTAAACGCAGACCTTGCATGAGGCCGTTAAGTATCCACATATAGGCACCTTCCCATTTCCAAGTCTCATGACCGTGCGCAACAGCCGTGCTAGCCGAAAGCTTAACCTAATCACGGCAGATGTTAGCGAGCTTCACAGGCTGACCTTCTGTGACATTACACTGATATTCGTCGAGCTCCAACCGTTTATTGGCTCTTCGCATCTGAGCGTGGGGTCAGGTCCGTAGCCCGCCGGCGATGAGGAGCATCCGCAGGCGATAGTTGTCGCGGTTGCGGTAGCCGCGGGCCAGGCGCCGGTGGAGTTCGATGAGGCCATTGATCGCTTCGGTTCCTCCGTTGTTGGAGCGGCCGGTGGTCCAGTACGCGAGGAAGGCGGCCTTCCACTTGCGGAGCGTTCGTCCTAGCCCCGCTGATTCATGGAGTGTGAGGACGGCTTCTGCCGGGTGACGGTGGGTGCGATTGCGTCTATGGGCGTGCGGGAGCGCCGGCTGGCGCTGCCGGTGGCGGGTCTCCGGTGGTGCTGTCGTGGGCGGGTAGGTGAGGTCAGGCGGGTTTGGGGATCGCGGCGATCGTGTTGAACACGGCGACGATAGCGATCGCCCAGGGCCACGTTTCGGGGATTTTCACTCTTCGTCGTCGGCCGCTGCGGGCCAGTCGGGCCGCGGCGTGGAGGAAGCGGTAGCGCAGCGCTTTGGGCTCGCACAACGCCAGGACTGCGGCGTCGCCGGTGCAGGCGAGCATCCGGGTCCAGGCCACGAGGTCAGCGGCGAGCATCACCGCCACCAGCCACGCCTGGTTGAGGGCGAACTCCCGCGAGGGCAGACGGCCCAGGCCGGTGTCTTTGGCGTGGCGGATCCGGTCCTCGACCCGCGCGTGAGCCCGGTGTCTGGCCTCGAGGAATTGGAGCTGGCCGGTGGCGGTTTTGGTGACAAACGCCTGGTAGCGCCACCCGTCGATCTCCTCAAACATCGATAATTGGGCACCCGGGTGGGGCCGCTCGCGGCGGACGATCACCCGCATCCCCGCTGGCCACTTGGCGAGCAGCCCGGGGGCGAGGAATCCGGTCAGTTCGGCAACCTCGGCCCCGTCGCGAATGTCTCCGTCAGGGTTCAGTGCCGGCCCCCACGCTTCCTCGGGGCAGGTCGCGATGGCCCGTCGCACCGGGCCGGTGATGGAGAACCCGACCGAGTACTCCACCCGTCGACCACGGACGCGGTTCTGCTCGGTGACCCAGTTCAGCAGGTCATGGGAGGCGCCGGCGCCGTCGGAGCGGATCAGCAGCTCACGTCGATGGTTGGCGGGGACTTGGGCGATCGCCTGGCCCAGGACCTCGATGTGGTCAGCCGCGGTGTTGGACCCGGCGTTGCCCGGGCGCAGGCTCGCGGCGAGGAACTCCTCTGTGTTGTCGCACCACACACCGATCGGGTGGTACCCGAACGTGCGCTTGTACGTCGGTGCGGCGTTCTCTTTCTCGCTGTGGGTGACCACGATCGTGGCGTCCACATCGAGCACGATCGTCGATCCCAGATCCCGCCCCGCACACGCCGATGCGGGTACTCCGCCGGGCAGTTGGGATCACACATGCCGCCGCGTGCGGGCTCGCGCCACCTGGATCTTCTTGCGCTTGCCGGCGGTGACCTCGTTCAGTGTGCGCCACACCGTCGGGGCCGAGGCCACCGGGCCCAGAGCCTCGGATTGGTGGCGCAGGACGCCGATGTCGGAGATGGACTCGCCGCCATCGGTGAGCATCACCGCCAGGTCGATCAGCACCCGGCCACGGTCATGGATCGGGATGAACCGTCTGCGAGTCATGGCCTTCGACAGTTCGGTGGTCAGCCCCACTCGATCCGCCAGAAGGCGTGGCGCGATGGCTCCGGCGTGGGAGATCACCCCGACACCATCAGCAGTAACGGACAGACCAGACGACCACGAAGTACGCTTCACCTACCGAGTGCTTTCTGTGTGGGGACATGGAACCTTCGACAAGTCCCAGTTTCCCCTGTTCAGGAAGCACTTCGGTCTATTTTCGCCCAGCGATCCGCAGATCCCCGTGAACCACCGGGGCTAGTCGGGCGATTTCCGGGATCGGGCAGGATGGCAAGGTCGCGAGTACCTTCTCCGCAGCGCTGCGCCCGGCTGGCAGGTCTTTGTGGTGGTAGGCCTGTCGGAGTTCGTGGGCGACTTGCCAGGCGATGAACAGTTCCTCGTGTCGGGGGTCGGCGGCCAGGGCCTCGTCGAACCGCCGCCACTGGCGCTCGGTGAGCCTGTCGGGGTCGCAGCGGATGATGGTGCGGATCCCGTAGAGCGGGTCGCCTTTACGTCCGCGGTGGCCGCAGATCTGCTGCTGCAACCTCCGGCGGACCTCGTCCACGGCGCCAAGGGCGAGCTTGACCACGTGGAAAGCGTCGAGAACAGCGGTGGCATCCTCGAGTTCGTCATCGATCGCTCGCTTGTAGCCGTGGAACGGATCCAACGCGGCGATCTCGACGCCGCTGGTGAAACCCTTGCCCCGCGCAGTGAGCCAATCTGCGAACACCACCCCGGAGCGGCCTGGCACGAGGTCGAGCAGCCTGGCCTGTACTTTGCCGTCCCCGTCGCGGGTGAGGTCGACCATCCCGGTCAGTTCCTTGGGGCCGCGCTTACGTCGGGAGACATGGTGCCAGATGTGTTCATCGACGCCGAGGGTGCGGACGCCGTCGAAGCGGGCCGGATCATCGGCCAACGCCTCCAATGCAGCCTTGACCGGCGTCCACACCGTGTGCCACGCGGTACCGAGCTGACGAGCCAGTCCGCTGACGGTGGCGTGCTCCCGGCGCAGCTGTCCCACTGCCCACTCCACGACGCGGGCCGTGGTGGCATGCCGCGGCGAGGCAAGCCCAGGCAGGTTCTCCACGAACGTCACACGTTCGCACGCCCCGCCTGGGCAGACGAAGCGGCGTTTGCGCCAGATGATCGTGACGGGGCGGCCGAACGCGGGGATGTCGACCAGACGCACCACCTGCCGTCCATGCCCCACCCCGGCGGCGCCGCAGTCCGGGCATCCGACCGGTCCCGGCTCGGATTCGACGGTCACCTCCAGGTGCTCGCCACGCAGACGCGCATCAAGGACGTACACGTCGTCGAGCCCGACGAGAAGATCGCAGCGGACACAACGGGGCGCAGGTGCGGTTCCGGTGGCAGACCGGCAGCCCCCGATAGGCTCAGACATGGGTCGAGGCCCTTTCAGGATCGGATGTAGTGGTACTTCCAATCCTTCAGGGCCTCGACCCTCTCGTCTCCCTACCGCCTCACCGGCGTGTCGTCCTCACCCACGCTCAGATGCGAAGAGCCGCTATTACAAATGGCGTGGAAAGTCCCGCTCAGCGCGAGACCTCCGGGACGACGAACTGACCACGCTGATCGAGTGCCTCTACAAGCGTCTCAACGGCCGCCCCGGCGTTCGTCGTATGCGCGCGGAGCTCGCCGCCGGCGGTCACCGGGTCTCTCACAAGCGGGTGTGGCGGCTGATGAAAGCAGCAGGCTTGGAGGGTCGCCACCCGAAAGCGTGGAAGCGAACCACCGTCGCTGGCGACGACCCTGTCGCCGCCCCCGACCTCATCGGTCGCGACTTCACCGCGGCAGAGATGAACACCAAGTGGTGCGGCGATATCACTTACGTGCGGACCTGGAACGGCTGGGCGTACTTGGCCACTGTGATCGATCTGCACTCCCGGATGGTCGTCGGATGGGCCGTGGCCGACCACATGCGTACCGAGTTGGTCACCGACGCACTGGAAATGGCCATCGCTCGACGGCGACCGCCCGGCAAAGTCGTATTCCACAGCGACCGCGGAACCCAATACACGTCCACTGAATTCGACAAGTATTGTACGAAGAACAATATTCGGCGATCACTGGGACGCACCGGCATTTGTTTCGATAATGCGGTCGCAGAATCGTTTTTTGCGAGCTACAAGAAGGAGCTCATCCACACGCGTCCATGGCCCACACTCAAAGCGCTCACAAAGAGCACATTCACTTGGATCGAGGAGTATTACAACCGAGCGCGGCGACATTCAACACTCGGCTACTTGACACCAGCCGAGTTCGAACTAGGATTCAGAGACATCTACGAACTCGCGGCCTAATTCAGGTGGCCACTTTGTCGGGAACACTCCACGTTCAGTCCGAGGGAGCTGCTCCGCCGGGTCGACGCGCTGCTCGGCCGCTAGTGTCGCGTTTCTGAAGTTGGTTTAGGGTTCGCTTTCGCGAGGATCTGTTCGGGGGTTTTAGTCCAGACGAACGGGTGTTTGCGGTCGTTCCAGCCCGTGATGAACTGGCGAATCTTGGCATTGAGGTCCTTGACGGATGTAAAGACACCACGGCGGATGGCCTGCCGGTCGATGATCCCGAACCAGACTTCCACGAGGTTGAGCCAGGATCCGGACGTCGGGGTGAAGTGCACGTGGAACCGCGGATGCTGTGCCAGCCACACCTTCACTGCCGGGGTTTTGTGGGTGGCGTAGTTGTCCATCACCAAGTGCAGGTCAACCTCCGGGTAGGCGCGGTCGAGTTGACGCAGGAACGCCAGGAACTCCTGATGGCGATGCTTCGGCTTGACCGCGCCGGTGACGTGCCCGGTCGCAATGTCCAACGCGGCGAACAGAGTCGTGGTGCCGTGCCGCTTGTAATCGTGGGTGTGCCTTTCGATGCTGCCGGTGCGCATCGGCAGCATCGGCGCGGTCCTATCCAGCGCCTGGATCTGACTCTTCTCGTCAACACACAACACGATCGCGTTGTCCGGTGGCGCCAAGTACAACCCCACCACGTCGGTGACCTTCGCGACCAGTTCGGGATCGGTGGAGAACTTGAACGTTCCGGCCCGCCAAGGCTGCACGCCGAACTTGCGCCACGCCCTGGCCACGGTGGCGTTACCGATCTTCAGATGATCCGCCAGCAGGCGTGAGGACCAGTGCGTCACCCCGTACTTCTTCGGCGGAGGAGTCAACGTCGTGGTGATGATCTTCTGGTCATCTATCCGCTTCGGCCGGCCAGAGCGCGGTTCGTCGAACAGGCCCGCGATCCCATCCGCCTCATACCTGCCTCGCCACTTCCACACCGTCGTCGGCGTCGTTCGCTCCCGGTCAGCGATCCGAGAGTTCGCCTGACCTTCCGCCGCGAGCAGGATGATCCGCGCCCGCATCGCCAACCCCGATTGGATCGACGTTGACCGCGTCCACGACTCCAACTCCTCGCGGTCACCATCACGAAGAATCAAAGCCGGAGCTGGGTTATTGGGCATAACCCATTCTCCCAAACGCCCAAGCATTTAGGAACTAACGACACGCGACACTAGCCCCGCGGGATCCACACCGTGCTGCCCTCCTACGACGACCCCTCGCCCTCCCTGCTCGACGACGTCGCGCCGGAGATCGCCTCCGGCGTCCTCACGGCCTCCCTGTGGGTCCTCATCGCCGCGATCGGCGTACTCGTCGTGGTGATGATCTGGGCGCACGTCGCACGGGTCAGCCGCAGTCGCCGTATCGCACGCGTCCTCGAGCCACTCCGCCCGCGCCTGCTGGCGCTCGCCGCAGACGAGGAGTCCGACGACGAGTCGCTCGGGAAACTCGGCAGATACCGCGAGCGGGTCGTCGACCGGGCCGTCCTCGACCTACTCGGCAAGGTCCGCGGCGGGGCCGCCACCGCGCTGGTCGACATCCTCGACCGGCACGGCACCGTCGAGAGCGCCCTCCGCGGCGTCCACTCGTGGTCCGCCACCACCCGCGCCCGCTCCGCCCAGGTCCTCGGTGCCACCCGGCGCACCGAGTACTCCCCCGTGCTGGCCGGCATGATCTCCGACCGCGACCGGGCCGTGCGCTCGACCGCGGTGCGCGCCCTCGGGGTCCTCGGCGACGCCACCTACGCCGACGCGGTGCTCCGTGCGGTCCGCGAGGTCAAGGGGCTGTCCGGCGTCCCGGCCTACGTCGCCGCCGACGCGCTGCTCGCCATGGGCGACGACGTCCGCGAGGCGGTCCGGCGCGGGCTCGACGACCCGGACCCCGGCGTGCGGTACGTCGCCGCCACCGTCGCCTCGCGTGGGGGCATGGCCTCGCTGCTGCCCAGGGTCCTCCAGATCTTCCGCACCGATCGGGACGAGCGGGTCCGCGCGGCGGCCGCGCGCACTCTCGGGGTGATCGGCGACGCCCGCGTCATCGACGATCTCGGCCGCGCACTGGCCCCCCGCGAACCGGCGGCCGTCCGCCTGGCCGCGGCCACGGCCCTCGGAGAGATCGGTGCCCCCGCAGGTGTCCCGCTCCTGCGCTCGGTGCTGGCCGCCGGCGACCGCCGACTCGCCGAGGTGGCCGCCGGAGCCCTGGCCTCCCTCGGGAGGACCGGCCGCGAGGTTCTCGTCGAGACCCTCCGGCAGGGCGTGCTCCCGCCGGAGATCTCCGTCCGCGACACCGCGGCCACGTCACCCGCCGACCTCGCGGCCCTCGCCTCGCTCGGCGCGGTCACCGCACTCGGCATCCGTGACCGCAGGCCGGACCTGTACGAGATGGCCGCGACCGCCCGCCGGGCCACCGAGAACGACCCGGAACGCGCCCCACAGCAGGAGGATCCCGCCCCGTGATCGAAACCCTCCGCGTGGTGATCGCGACGCTGCTCGACGTGATCGCCTGGCCCATCCTCGTCTATTTCCTGCTCATCAACTCCTCGTACCTGGTGCTCGTGATCGCCGCGGCCGTCGACTTCAGGGGAACGCGTCGTCGTCGTCGTCACTCCGGTCGTGTCGAACGGCTCGGCAGCCACACGGCGCCGGGGGTGTCGGTCGTCGTCCCCGCCTACAACGAGGAGGCCGGCGTCGTCGAGGCCGCCAGGTCCCTCCTCGGACTCCGATATCACCGCCACGAGGTCATCGTCGTCAACGACGGGTCGTCCGACAACACCTTCCGCGTCCTCATCGAGGCGTTCGACCTGGTCCGCGCCGACCGCGAGGTGCCCTACGAGATCCCCACCCGCCAGACCCCCCGCGGCATCTACGTCCCCCGCGACGGCTACACCCGCCTCACGGTCATCGACAAAGCCAACTCCGGCCGCTCCGACTCGATCAACGTCGGCATCAACGCCTCCGTCGAGGACCTCATCATCTGCGCCGACGGTGACTCCCTGCTCGACCCCGACGCCCTGCTCGTCGTCACCGAACCCTTCGCCGACGACCCGCTCCGCACCGCCGCTACCGGCGGCGTCGTCCGGGTCGTCAACGGGTGCACCATCCGCTCCGGACAGATCATCGACGTCCGGATGTCCCGCAACGTGCTCGCCCAGATCCAGGCGCTCGAGTACCTGCGATCGTTTTTCCTCGGCCGCTCCGGATGGTCCAAGCTCCGCGCGCTCATCCTCATCTCCGGGGCTTTCGGCTGCTTCCGCCGTGATCTGCTGGTGGAGGTCGGCGGCCTCGACCCCGATTCCATCGGAGAGGACTTCGAACTGGTCATGCGCATCCACCGCCTGCTGCGGGAGCGCGTCCAAGAGTACAGTGTCACATTCGTGCCCGAGCCGGTGTGCTGGACCGAGGTGCCGGAAACGCTGCCGGTCCTACGTAAGCAGCGCGCCCGCTGGCACCGGGGACTGTGGGAGACCCTCGTCAAACACCGCGTCATGTTCGGCAACCCCCGCTACGGGCGGGCCGGGGTCCTGGCCGTGCCCTACTACTGGGCCTTCGAACTGTTCGCCCCACTCATCGAGGCCGTCGGCCTGGTTCTCATGGTCCTCGGATTCGCTCTCGACCTGGTCAACCCCACCACGTTCTGGCTGTTCCTGGCGGTCGCCTACGGATACGCGATCGTCGTGGCGCTGGCGGCCGCCGCCGTCGACGAGGTGTACTTCTCGCGCTACTACCGTTTCGGGAGTCTGCTCTCGCTCATCAGCTCGGCCGTCCTCGAGAACATCGGCTACCGCCAGCTCCACGTGGTGTGGCGACTGCGCGGCTGGTGGCAGGCACTCCGCGGGACCGAGCAGAACTGGGGCGTCATGACGCGACGCGGATTCACGACCGAGAACGTGTCATGAGCCCGCGCGAGAAGCAGGCGCCCGAGGTCTCGCGGATCCTGCGCGACAAGAGCCGCCGGATGCTGATCCTCGTCGTGGTGGTGGCGCTGCTGGGGCCGCTGATGCTGCTCCTCCAGTACAAGCTCTCGCAGCGCACCAGCACCGTCTACACGCCGGTCGTCGACGCCACGAGCCACCTGGTGATCGCGATGCGGTGGGCCCAGTCCGACCTGCGGATCGATCGCGTCTACGACGTAACGGGGGCGGAGGACCGACTGCGGGCGCTCAAAACCGACTCCGACGAGACGCTCGCCGAGTTGGACCGGCTGATCGGCGACGACGCCGAGTTCACCCCCGCCCTGGCAAGGCTGACCGCATCGTCCGCGAGCTGGTGGTCGTACGCCGACTCGATCGTGGGGATGGAGGAGGGGTACTCGGCCGCCGACGATCCGACCGGCCGCGCGCAATCCGTCAGCGCGCTGGCCGACTTCTCCGAGATGATCGCGGCAGCGGACTCGATCCACACCCTCGCCAGTGACGAGCGCGTCCGGATGCGTGGCCTACGGACCCGGGTGCTGGTCGGCGGCTCGGCAGCGGCCTTAGCGATGACCCTCGCCGACGCCCTCGCGATCGTCCGCGGGACCCGTCGGACCGCCGAAGAGATCGTCGACCCCATCGAGGAGCTGGCCGCCGTGGCCCGACTCGACACGGTTGGCGGCCGGGGCACCCGGGCGCGCACCGACCACGGGCCGGCCGAGGTACGCGCGCTGGCCGAGGCCTTCAACACCCTGCTCGACACGCGGGACGACTATGAGGCCGGGCGCGAGGAGCAGCTCAGCAGGCTCGAGGAGCTGGACCGGCAGAAAGACGCATTCGTCTCCACGGTCAGTCACGAGCTGCGCACTCCGCTCGCGTCGATCGTGGGCTACACGGAGATGCTCTGCGACGGCGACGGCGGGGAGCTGACGAGCGCGCAACATCGCCTGGTCGGGGTGGTCCAACGTAATGCCGACCGCTTGCGCGGTCTCATCGAGGACCTGCTGATCCTCAGCCGCATCGAGGCGCAGAACCTCGATATCGCCCACGAGCGGCTGGACCTCGGCGAGGTGGTGAGGAACGTGACCGAGTCGCTGCAGCCCGCGGCCGACCGCGCGGGCCTGGCGCTGGTCGAACAGGTCGAGCCGGCCGAGGTCATCGGTGACGCCCTCCAGCTGGAGCGGGCCGTGACCAACCTCGTCAGCAACGCGATAAAGTTCACGCTCGGAGGTGGATCGGTCACCGTCGGCCTGACCGTCGACGAGCACGTCGCCACCGTCACGGTCGCCGACACGGGCATCGGCATCCCCGAGGCCGAACAGGAACACCTCGGCACCCGGTTCTTCCGGTCGAGCACCGCCCAGCACCGCTCGATCCCCGGGACCGGCCTGGGGGTGAACATCGTGCAGGCGATCGCCGACGCGCACGGCGGCGGCCTCGACTTCGACTCGGTGGAGGGCGAGGGCACCACGTTCCGGCTGGCGGTCCCCCTGTGGAGCGCCGGCGCCGGGTCGCCCACCACCTGAGCCGGGCTACAACCCCAGCCGCGTCCGCAGTTTCATCGCGCCGAAGTACATCGACGCCTGCCGCTTCTTGTCCGGGCCGAACGGCGGCACCATGAAGTCGGCAGCGGAGTAGTCGAACGAGTGCAGCGCCACCGCCCGCTCGTGCGTGAAGGTCCGGAAGCCGTAGCGGCCGTGGTACGAGCCCATGCCGGAGTTGCCTACGCCGCCGAAGGGGATGGCGGAGGAGACCATGCCGATGCCGAAGTCGTTGCCGTAGATGTTGCCGGAACGGGTGCGGTCGGCCACCGTCTCGAACCGCTCGTTCTTCTCTCCGTACCAGTACAGGACGAGCGGGCTGGGCCGGTCGTTGATGTACCGGATGGGCTCCTCGACGCTCTGGTAGCCGAAGACGGTGAGGACGGGGCCGAACACCTCGTCGGAGTCGATGTCCATCTCGGGCGTCACCCCGGTGAGCAGGGTGGGCGCGATCTTCCGGGTGAGCGCGTCCGGCAGCCGCTCCCCCGTCGGTGCGGCTTCCCGCTTGGTCGCGCCCTTGGCCACGGCGTCGTCCACCAGCCCGACGATCCGCTCGTAGTTCGAGGTGTTGACCGTGGCGGTGTAGTCCGGGTTACCGACGATCGCCGGCAGGGTGCGACGCCACTGGTCCAACACGGTCTCGCAGAACGCGTCGTACTGGTCGTCGTGCACGAACACGTAGTCCGGGCACATGCAGACCTGACCACCGTTGACCAGGCGGGCGGAGGCGATGTTGCGCGCTGCCCGCTCGAGGCCGGCGGAGGCGTCCACGACCACCGGGTTCTTGCCGCCGAGCTCGAGGGTCACCGGGGTGAGGTTCTCGGCGGCGTCCCGGGCGATGGACTTGCCGACGCCGGGCGAGCCGGTAAAGAACAGGTGGTCGTACGGGAGGCGGGAGAAGTCGGATCCGCGGCCGTGTTCGGGGCCGGCAAAGGCCAGCTCGTCGACGGCGAAGTATTCCGGCGCCCGGCTGCAGAGCACCTCCGTGGTGTGCGCGGTGACCGAGCTCGGGCGGATCATCACCCGGTTGCCGGCGGCCAGCGCGGAGCCGGCGGGGACGATCGTGAGGTAGAGCGGGAAGTTCCAGGGGCCGATGATCCCCACGACGCCCTTGGGGTCGTGCCGGATCTGCTGCGTGAAGCCCAGGCGGTCCAGGGCGCGCGAGGGGCGGGTGGGCCTCATCCACTTGCGGACGTGGCCGCGCTGGTGGTCCAGGTCCGGGATCGAGGAGGCGATGTCGGAGAGCGTGGAGAGCGTCTCGGGGCGGGAGCCGTAGTCCTCGCGCATGGCCTCGGTGAGCTCGGCGGCGTTGTCCAGGACGAGCTTCTTGAGCCGGCTGATGCGGTCGCGGCGGATCTTGGCGCCGGGCTGCGGGTCGGCGAGGAAGGACTGCTGCTGCCGCTCGAGGATCTGCGCGAGCGTGAGGTCGCGGGCGGTGGGGGTCGTGGCCATGCCCCCAGGGTAGAACGTGTTCTCGCCATGTGCGAGCCGGCTGGAAGCACGGGACGTTACAGAAGATTCTAAATAGATGAATATTTTCACAAAACTCTTATCGGGTAGCCAATCGCTTGGAGACGTGCTTACATCGCCCATGTCACATCCCTCCACACGTAAGGAAGAGAATCCATGCGCACTCGCGTCACTCTCGCCGCGTTCGCGGTCGCCGCCCTGGCGTCCACTCCCCTCGCCAACGCCCAGTCCGCCGAGTTCATGTTCGAGGCCCAGGCCGCCTCGACCGCGGCCGGCTCCAGCATCCCGGCCGGCTCGCTCGGCTCCATCGGCGCGCCCGAGGACGACGGCCCCGCTCTCGGCACCAACCTGGGTACCGTCGACGGCGACCGCTCGGTCGGCTGCGACGTCAACTGGGTCGCCGAGGCGATCAACGCCCGCACGGTCGGCGAGGGCGACCTCTACCTCGACCGCGACGGCAAGCCGGTCAACAGCCCCGCGAATGGCGGCTTCGTCTCCGAGCTGAGCTCCGGCTTCGACAGCCCCGGCGAGCTGCAGCTCCAGCACTGGATCAACGGCAACACCTTCTACTGGCGTACGCCGGTCGCCACCCAGGTGCCGATCAATGACGCGGTCCTCACCCTGACGTTCCAGCCGAACACCTTCACCGCGGCGCCCACCTCCCAGGACGTCGGCGTGTCGTTCTTCAAGCCGCGTGCGAGTGTGTTCGGCATGCCGGACTACGCTTGGTCCGACAATGCCGGAGAGCCCACCGTCTCCGGCTCGGTCGAGGAGGGCTTCACGCTCACCTACAAGCTCGGCGATCTCGACGCCAAGACGGGCGTCGGCGTCCAGGTCGGCGGCCCCGTCGCCCCCGAGACCAACTCGATGACCGGCACCGCCACCCTGACCGGCACCTACCCGGTCGGCAGCGGCACCTGCACCCCGGTGCAGGGCTCGATCGCCGGCACCCCGCTCGGCTCGCTCGCCGGTTCGCTCGGCGACCTCGGCAGCTGATCCCGCCGCACCCGAGCGCAGCACAGCGCTGACACCGAACATCGCACCCCCTGCCGATCGGCAGGGGGTGCGGTCGTTCTCAGGGCCGGTCCAGGTCCCCGGCTACGCCCAGTACGGATCCTTCAGCGTGCGCTTCATCAGCTTCCCGTTGGCCTGGCGGGGCAGCTCGTCCACCACGTCGATCGAGCGCGGCATCTTGTACTTGGCCAGCCGGGCGCTCAGGTCGGAGAGGATCTGCGCCGTGAGCTCGTCGGACTCGGTGTAGCCCTCCGCCAGCTCGATGACGGCCTTGACCTCCTCGCCCCAGTCGGCGTGCGGGATGCCGAACACGGCGGCGTCGCGGACCGCGTCGTGGCGGGTCATCTCCGCCTCGATCTCGGCCGGGTAGATGTTCACGCCGCCGGAGATGATCATGTCGTTCTTGCGGTCGCAGAGGAACAGGTAGCCGTCCTCATCGACGTACCCGATGTCGCCCATCGTGAACAGATCGCCCACGTAGGTCTTGGCGGTCTTCTCGGCGTCCTGGTGGTACTCGAATCGCGAGCCGTGCATCTGGAGGTACACGTTGCCGGTGTCCCCGGTGGGCACCTCGTTGCCGTCGTCGTCAAGGATCTTGAGGGTGGTGGTGCGCCACGGCCGCCCCACCGATCCCGGCTTGCGCAACCACTCCTCGCCGGTGATGGTGCAACCGCCGCCCTCGGTGCCGGCGTAATACTCCGTGAGCACCGGCCCCCACCAGTCGAGCATCGCCTGCTTGACGTGCTGCGGGCACGGCGCGGCGCCGTGGACGATCGTCCGCAGGCTCGACACGTCGTACGTCGCCCGCACGTCCTCCGGCAGCTCGAGCAGCCGCGAGAACTGCGTGGGCACCATGTGCGACTGCGTGACGCCGTGGGCGTCGATGAGCCGCAGCATCTCCTCCGGCGTCCACTTGTCCATGAGCACCACGGCCTGGCCCAGGTTGAGCGAGATGGCCACAAAGTTGAGCACGGCCGTGTGGTACAGCGGCGAGCCGCAGATGTGGACGTTGTCCGAGCCCTCGATGCCGAAGCCGGCGAAGAAGTAGTAGTTGGGCACCGTCACCTGGTCCGGGCTCGCCCCGGTGAGCGGGCGCCGCACACCCTTGGGCCGGCCGGTGGTGCCGCTGGTGTAGAGCATCGGTGCGCCGAGCGTGCGGTCCCGCGGCAGCGGGTCGGAGCCCTCGGCGGGCGCGGTGAGCTCGGCCAGCGGCCGGAAGCCCGGGACGTCGCCGATCGCGTAGCAGCGCGCGGGGTCGAGCCCGGCCTCGCTCGCGGCGGCGGTGGCCACGTCGGCGAACCGCTCGTCGGCCACGAACACCGTCGAGCCCGAGTTCTCCAGGATGTACGCCACCTCCGGCCCGGTGAGGTGCCAGTTGGCCGGCGCCACGTACAGGCCGATCTCCAGGGCGGCGAAGTACACCTCGAGGAAGCCGATCCCGTTGGGCGCCAGCAGCACGATGCCGTCGCCGGCCGTCAGGCCCAGCGCCTGCAGGCCGCGCGCGTAGCCGTGTGCGGCGTCGGCCAGCTCGCCGAAAATGACCTGGCGGCCCGAGGCCTCGATGACGGCGGTGCGGCCGGGCTCGGCCTGGGCGATGCGATAGACGCTGGTCACGTGCTCCCCGGTGCGGGGGTCGAGGATGCCGGCGTCGGCGGGAACGGACGGGGCGGACGCAGTCATGCCCTCCACACTAGAACGTGTTATCGCCACGACGTCGGAACTTCGGCCCAGCGCGGCACACGACGGCCACACGCCGGGCGCCGGAGGCGGGATTATCCTCGTCGTCATGAGCCCGAATCCCCAACGCCCCTCGCGCTCTCACCAGTCGCCGCGCCGCCGACTCCGCGCGACCGACGCCCAGCGCGACTCGGTGTGGAAGGCCCTCGACGCCGCCATGACCGACGGCCAACTCGACCGCTTCGAGCACCTCGAGCGCACCCGCGCCGTCCACCGCACCACCTACGTGGACGAGCTGCGCCCCCTCGTGGCCGACCTGCAGGGCGTCACCACCGACCTGCCCGACGAGAGCGGCCGCCCGGCCCGCGCCGGGGACGCCGCCGGGCTCGAGAAGCACGGGGGCGAGAAGCCCGCGGGCGACACGCGCCGGCGTCAGTGGCCGGTCGTGGCGGGCGTCGCCGCCGCCCTCGTCGTGCTGGGCGTCGCGGTGGTCGCCTCCCTGCCCCACGACACCCCGGGCCCGGGCCTCCCGTCGATCTCCGCCCCCGCCGAGCCGGGCCCGCTCCACACCAGCGAAGGCCTGGAGCGGATGCTCGCCGCCGCCCGCGAGGAGTTCGGCGACGCCCCGATCGACGTCCTCACCGTCCACGGCAACCGCGCGACCCTGATGTACGAGGACCCCACCGAGCCCGGCAAGCGCCTGTCGCACCAGTTCAGCGGGGGCGAGTGGCAGGAACCCTCGTTCCACTCGCGCACCGAGTCGGCGACCTTCCGGCTCGACGGGATCGACGCCACCACGGTCATGGACGCACTCGAGTCCGCGCCCGCCGAGCTGGGCCGCGAGGGCGCCCCGGTCAGTCACGTCTCGGTGTTCGCCGACGTGTTGGGCGAGCCCGAGTTCACCGTCGCCGTGCACGCCGGCGAACGCCTGGGCACGGTCCGCTACGACCACGACGGCGACGTCCTGCGCGTGGACGCCCCGAACTGATCCCGCCACCGGACCCGGCCGGGCCCGCGCGGGGGTAACGGAATTCTCACCCGCGGCTATCCTCGGGGCCATGGCCACCACCTCTGGTCCGGCGCCCCTCCGGGCCACGGACGCCGATCGCGCCGCCGTGCTCGACGCCCTGGACACGGCCCACGACTCCGGGCATCTCGACCGCGTGGAGCACTACGAACGCGTCCGCGCGGCCACCGCCGCCCGCCACCTCGACGACCTCCGCCCGCTGGTGGCCGACCTCCAGGGCAAGGTCCGCCTCCCCGCCGGCCGCACGCCCGCCCGTCGGACGAACACCTCGTCGTCGTCACCCCACCGCACCACCCCCCTCTCCGCCGAGCAGATCCGCGACATCGAGGTGCCGACGCAGTGGTCCACCCGCAAGAGCGTCGGCGTGGCCGCCGTGGTCCTCGCCGGGGCGCTGGGCCTGTTCCTCGCGCTGGCGCCGCTGAGCGACGACACGCGGCCGATCGACGACCCCGGCGAGTCCGTGATCGCCCGGCCCGCGCCCGCGGGGGACGAGGGGCCGGGGGCGACGACGGCGAGGCCCGCGTCTTCGACACCCCCTCGGCGCTCTCGGCGGAGGGCCTCACCCGCATCCGCGACACCGCACCCGACGCCGCCGGCTCCGAGGTGGCCACCGACCTCGTGGTGTACCCCGAGTACGCGGTCCTCACCTGGCCCGACGTGGAGCACCCCAGCCGCGAGTTCCGCATGACCTACCGCGGGGGCTGGGACGACCGCGACGACTCGCCCGCCTCACCCCTGCCCGACCCGACGTTCCGGATCGCCGACATCGACCCGGCCCTCGTCGCCTCCGTGGTCCGCGGCGCCCCCGAGACCCTCGGGATCCCCGACCCCACCAGCACGTACGTCATCATCGACGCCGACGAGCAGGGCCTGCCCCAGTACCGGGTGTACGTGAGCAACGAGGTCCACCTGAGCGGCTACCTACTCGTGGACCACACCGGAGAGCCCAAGAGCATCCACGCCCCGTAGACGGCCTCCTCAGTCGAGAAGATCCAGGTAAGCCTTCCGAGCCTTCATTGCGTGGATGATCTCGATAGAACCATCGTCATACCGCAGCGCGACGATCTCGAGCACCCGACCCACAGTGTCGAACCCCAGGGCAAGAATGCGTTGTGGATGGTCATCGTCGAGTGGACCGGTCAGCAGCGGAGAATCGAATGCGGTGCGAATCTCCCCTTCGGTCAGGCCATGCTTGAACGCCGACCGCCGGAGGATCACGAGGCCGAGGCCCACTCCGCGAGTGCCCTGCGGATCGCGTCGGACCGGTTGAGGTGCTCGCGCTCCGCACGTGCCATCACGGCTTCGAGCTCAGCGTCCGTCAAACGGACGGGGACGACCTTGGACGTGCCACCCGCGCGAACCGGCCTGCCCATTCGCGGGCGGAGCCATTCCGGGTCATATCCCTTTTCCGCCTCGTCGACCCACTTGTCGATCTGGCTCTCGGTCACATCGCGACCCTCGATCTTCCGCTCCATGGCGACTAGTGTAATACGAATGTCCTCGGCGGTCACCCCCGCGCACGTGCCGTGCCCTAGACGCCCCTTCCAGGGCACCCCAGGTCAGCGCGCCGCCGCGCCGGGGGCCCCGCCGAAGCCCCTCAGTCGAGGAGCGTGGCGAGCTTCTCGATCTCCTCGACCGACCGGCAGGTCACGACGAGCATCGTGATGCCGGCGGCCTCCCACTCGGCGATCTGCTCGCGCACCGACGCCTCGTCGCCGATGATCGCCGTGGCCTCCACCATCTCGTCCGGCACCGCGGCGGCGGCCTCGTCCTTGCGGCCGGCGCGGAACAGGCGGGTGATCTCCTCGACCTCGTCCGCGAAGCCCATGCGGCGGAACGCCTCGGCATGGAAGTTCTTCTCCTCCGCGCCCATGCCGCCGGCGTACAGAGCGGTGAACGGCTTGTAGGCGTCGAGCACCGCGCGGCGGTCGTCGGTGATGTGGAGCTGGCAGAGGAACGCCACCTCGAAGTCCTCGCGGGTGCGGCGCGCGCCCGGGCGGGCGAAGCCCTCGTCGAGCCAGGCGTTGAACTCCGACGCCGTGCGCGGGGAGGCGAGGAAGCCCAGCCAGCCGTCGGCGATCTCCGCGGCCAGCGCCACGTTCTTGGGGCCCTCGGCGCCCAGCCAGATGGGTACGTCCTCGCGCAGCGGGTGGACGATCGACTTGAGCGGCTTGCCCAGACCGGAGGCGTCGTCGCCGGCGTACGGCAGCGTGTAGGCCGGGCCGTCCGAGGTCACGGGTTCCTCGCGCCGCAGGACCTTGCGGATGATGTCGATGTACTCCCGCGTCCGCGCGAGCGGCCTGGCGAACGGCTGGCCGTACCAGCCCTCCACCACCTGCGGCCCCGAGACGCCCAGGCCCAGGCAGAAGCGGCCGCCGGACAGGTGGTCGAGCGTCAGGGTGCTCATCGCGGTGGCCGTGGGCGTGCGCGCCGAGAGCTGCACGACGGCCGTCGACAGGCGGATGTTCTCCGTCATGGAGCCGTACCAGGCCAGCGGCGTGAACGCGTCCGACCCCCACGCCTCGGCCGTAAAGACGGTGTCGAACCCCGCCCGGTCGGCGGCCACTACGAGGTCGGCGTGATCGGTGGGCGGCTGCGCGCCCCAGTATCCGAGCTGCAAGGCGAATTTCATGGACACAGTGTGACCCACGCCGCCGGATCCGCGTGACGCACACCACGAAAAGCCGCCCGGAACTCGATGGAACGTGTTCTACTTACGGGTGTGACGTCCAGAGAGATCGTTGTCGATATCACCTCGCCGGACCAGCCCGTGCTGTCCGCCTCGCTGACGCCGTCCTTCAACTACACCAGGTCGACCGGCCCCGTGCTGGGAGCGTTCTTCACCGGCCTCCGCGACCGCCGCATCGTGGGCACCCGCGACTCCCAAGGCACCGTGCACGTCCCGCCGGTCGAGTTCGACCCGCATACGCGCGCGCCGCTCACCGAGACAGTGGAGGTCGGCTCGGGCGACGGGGTCGGCGGCGTCGTCGTGGCCTGGACCTGGGTTCCCGACCCCACCGAGTTCAACCCGCTCGACACGCCGTTCGCCTGGGCGCTCGTGCGGTTCGACGGCGCGGACACCGCCATGCTCCTGGCCCTGGCAGCTGACGGCCCCGAGGCCGTCAGCACCGGGATGCGCGTGCGCGTGCGGTGGTCGGCCGAGCGACGTGGCGACGTCCACGACATCGCGTGCGTGGTCCCCGAAGGGCACGACGACGACCACACCGACACCGACGCCCCGCCCACTGACGGCGAGCCCGTCACCGGGATCGTCACCCCCATCGGCCTGTCGGTGACCCACACGGCCGCGCCCGCGGAGAGCGAGTTCCTACGCGCCATCGTGCAGGGCCGGATGCTGGGGCGCCGCCGCTCCAACGGCCCCGA
Source organism: Dietzia maris (assembly GCF_036287335.1). NCBI lineage: Bacteria > Bacillati > Actinomycetota > Actinomycetes > Mycobacteriales > Dietziaceae > Dietzia > Dietzia maris. The sequence goes on along the minus strand of NZ_CP143053.1, from coordinate 738,951 downwards.
GGTCTACGTCCCGCCGCGCGACTACTGCCCGTCCGACGGGGTGGCCATGGGCGAGTACCTCGAGGTCGCCGACGTCGGCACCGTCACCACGTTCGGCATCGTCAACGTGCCGTTCGCGGGGCAAGAGATCAAGCCCCCGTACGTCACGGCCTACATCCTGCTCGACGGCTCCGACGTTCCCGTCCAGCACCTCGTCCTGGGCTGCGAGGCCTCGGAGATGCGGATCGGGATGCGCGTGCGCGCGGTGTGGGCGCCGGAGTCCGAGCGGCCCGCGTCCATGAAGGCCATCACGCACTTCGAGCCCAGCGGTGAGCCCGACACCGATCCCGCCACCGTCGCCACACACCTGTAGAGGACACCTCGTGACCCAGACTGCTCCCCGGGACGTGGCCGTCATCGGTTTCGCCCACGCCCGCCATTCCGAGTCCACGTTCGGCACGACCAACGGTGTCGAGATGCTCGCCCCCGTCTTCGCCGAGTGCTACCGGCAGACCGGCCTCGACCGCACCGACATCGAGTTCTGGTGCTCGGGCTCGTCGGACTACCTGGCCGGCCGCGCCTTCTCCTTCATCTCCGCCGTCGACTCGATCGGCGCCGTGCCGCCGATCTCCGAGTCGCACGTGGAGATGGACGCCGCCTGGGCACTGTTCGAGGCGTACCTCAAGATCGCCGCCGGCCACGCCGACACCGCACTGGTCTACGGCTTCGGAAAGGCCTCCGCCAGCGCGGACCTCGACACCGCGCTCGCACTGCAACTCGACCCCTACACCGTGGCCCCGCTGTGGCCGGGCCGCCATCACGTGGCCGCGCTGCAGGCCCGGTCCGGCATCGACGCCGGGCGCTGGTCGGAGGCCGAGATGGCCGCCGTCGCCGCCCGCGCACACGGCCGGGACGCCACCGAACTCCTGGACGAGCCGTACATCGCCGACCCGCTGCGCCGCCACGACTGCCCGCCCGTCACCGACGGCGCCGCCGCGATCATCCTCGCCGCCGGCGACCGCGCCCGCGAACTGGTCGCCGACCCGGCCTACATCTCGGGGATCGAGCACATCGCCGACTCCGCCGAGTTCGGGGCGCGCGATCTCACGGATTCGCCCTCGGCCCGTGCTGCCGCGGTCCGGGCGAGTGGCTCGTCGTCGTCGTCGGATCGTCCTGACCTCGGCGGCGTCGGCGTCGCCGAGCTGCACACCCAGTACACGCACCAGGAACTGCTCCTCCGCGCGGCGCTGGACCTGCCCAGCGACGTCGTGGTGACCCCGTCGGGCGGCTCGCTGGTCGCCGACCCGCTGTTCTCCGCGGGGCTCGAGCGCATCGGCTACGCCGCCGAGGCCATCTGGTCCGGAGGCACCGAGCGCGCCCTGGCCCACGCGACCAGCGGCCATCTGCTGCAGCAGAACCTCATCTGCCTCCTGGAAGGACGCACCGAATGAGCGCCCACAGCTCCGGCCTGCCCGCCGCCGTGCTCGGCACCGGTCAGACCCACCACGTCTCGCGCCGCACCGACGTCTCCATGGCCGGCCTCTGCCGCGAGGCCATCGACGCCGCCATGGCCGACGCCGGTGTGGGCTGGGACGACATCGACGCGGTGATCGTGGGCAAGGCCCCCGACCTGTTCGAGGGGGTCATGATGCCCGAGTTGATGATGGCCGATGCCCTGGGCGCCGTGGGCAAGCCGCTCCTGCGGGTGCACACCGCCGGCTCCGTCGGCGGATCCACCGCGATCGTGGCCGCCTCCCACGTCCAGTCGGGGCGGTATCGGCGCGTGCTGGCCGTGGCGTGGGAAAAGCAGTCCGAGTCCAACGCCATGTGGGCCCTTTCGCTGCCCGTGCCGTTCACCGCGCCGGTCGGCGCCGGCGCCGGCGGTTACTTCGCCCCGCACGTGCGCTCCTACATCCGGGGCAACGGCGCCCCGGAGCACGTGGGCGCCATGGTCGCGGTCAAGGACCGGCTCAACGGCTCCATCAACCCCTACGCGCACCTCAAGCAGCCCGACATCACCGTCGACACGGTGCTCGAGGGCCAAATGCTGTGGGACCCGATCCGCTTCGACGAGACCTGCCCGTCCTCCGACGGCGCGTGCGCGATCGTGATCGGCGACGCCGAGGCCGCCGAGGCCGTGGAGTCCGCCGGCCGCCAGGTCGCCTGGATCCACGCCACCGCCCTGCGCACCGAGCCGGGCACCTTCGCCGGGCGCGACTACGCCAACCCGCAGGCCAGCCGCGATGCCGCGGCCGCGCTGTGGGCCGAGGCCGGGATCACCAACCCGGCCGAGGAGATCGACGCCGCCGAGATCTACGTCCCGTTCTCCTGGTTCGAGCCGATGTGGCTGGAGAGTCTCGGGTTCGCGGAACCGGGCGAGGGCTGGCGCATGACCGAGTCCGGCGTCACTGCGCGCGACGGCTCGCTGCCGGTCAACCCGTCCGGCGGCGTCCTGTGCTCCAACCCGATCGGAGCCTCGGGCATGCTGCGGTTCGCCGAGGCTGCCCGCCAGGTGATGAATCGCGCCGACGAGCACCAGATCCCCGGCGCCCGGAAGGCCCTCGGGCACGCCTACGGCGGGGGTTCACAGTACTTCTCGATGTGGGTCGTGGGAACGGATCGTAAGCGATGAACAACCCCTACCTGGACGAGTCCGGCCAGTACCGGCCGCTCGAGTTGAGCGAGGCCGCTCTGGCGAGTCCGGCCTACGCCGCCGCCCGCCGATCGTGGGCCGCGACCAACGCCGGTGACCTTGACGCCTGGATCGCCGGCTGGGCGCCCGAGGGCTGCATCGAGGACCCCGTCGGTCCGTCGATGTTCGACGCCGAGGGCGTCGGCCACCGCGGTACCGAGCGGCTTTTGGAGTTCTGGGAAAAGGCCGTGGCCACCCCGGACCACATCGAGTTCCGCTTCGACCGCGGGATCGCCGCCGGCGACGAACTACTGTGCATCGGCACCATGCGCACGCATATGGGCGAGAACATCATGGACATCGACATCGCCGTGGACTACCGCGTCGACTCCGACGGCCGCCTGGTCTCCCTCCGCGCCTTCTGGGAACAGGAGGTCGCGCTGACCTCGGGCCTGCGGCCGCTCACCGACGACGACCGGGCGGCCATCGCCGGCGCACTCCGGAAGGACAACTGAAATGGCACGTGTAGTGGACGTCGAATTCTCCGTCCCGGTCTCATTCTCCCCCGTCGACCAGTACATCTCGATCGCCCGCGGCGCCGAGGCCGCCGGATTCGACCGGGTCGTCCTGCCGGATTCCCTGTTCCATCCGCGTCGTCAGGACAAGGAGTACCCGTACACGCCGGACGGCTCGCGCATGTGGGATGAGAATACCGAGTGGGTCGAGCCACTGATCGCCTCCGCCGCGATGGGCGGGGCCACCTCGACCATCCGGTTCTCCCCGCAGGTGCTCAAGGTCGGGCCGCGGAACCCGCTGCTGTTGACCCGGCAGGTCGCCTCCGTCGCACTGATGACCGGCAGCCGGCTCGACCTGGGCGTGGGGATCGGGTGGGACCCCAACGAGTTCGAATGGTGCGGCGCCCCGTTCAAAGGTCGCGGCAAACGGGTCGACGAGTCGCTGATGATCATGCGCGAGGGACTGAAGGGCGAGTGGATGGAGTTCCACGGCGACCACTTCGACTTCGATGAGCTCATCTTCACCCCGGCCCCGTCCGAGCAGGTGCCGTTCTACGTGGGTGGACACACCGAGATAGCCCTCAAACGTGCGGCACGGATCGGCCAGGGCTGGACCAGCGCGATGATGAAGTTCGACGAGATCGCGGCCACCGTCACGCGCCTGCGCGAGTTGCTCGAGGCCAGCGGCCGCTCGCTCGCCGACCGCGGCGACGGCAAGCCCTTCGCCATCCAGGTGGTCTGCCTGGACAGGTTCGGCACCCGTGGTTTCACCGAGCTGGCCGAGGCCGGGGTCACGGACATCATCGTGTTGCCGTGGATGATCGAGGGACTCGGCTACGACGCCACGGCCCAGCAGAAGATCGATTCGCTCCACCGCTTCGGCGAGAAGTACGGCCTCACCGGCTGACACCCGGCCTGCGGTGCCGATCAGGCGGGCACGTGCGCAGCGATGTCCTGGTACCGCCCGAGCTAGGACAGCCGGTCCCGCTCGGGGCGCCTCCCTCGCCGCGTACGCCTCCCCACCTCCCGCGGGAGCGTCTCCCCCGTGCGAGGGCGACCCCGGAAACACGTCAGCCCCGGCCCGGCCTGCGACAGCAGACGAGACCGGGGCTGCTCGGCCACCGCAGGGTGCGCGGCCGTGGGTGCGGTGTCAGCTCAGTGAATGACCGGGCACTTGAAGTCGACCTTCCAGTCCTGGATGGCGTTGAGCCAGCCCGAACGCAGGCGGGTCGCGTCGCCCATCGAGGTGATGTCGGGCATGTGGTCGGCGATCGCGTTGAAGATCAGCTCGATCTGCAGCTTCGCCAGGTTGGCGCCGATGCAGTAGTGCGGGCCGTTACCGCCGAACGTCAGGTGCGGATTCGGGTCGCGCAGGATGTTGAAGGTGAACGGATCCTCGAAGACGTCCTCGTCGAAGTTCGCCGAGCCGTACATGATCGCGGCACGGTCGCCCTTCTTCATGGTCACGCCGCCGATCTCGACATCCTCGGTGGCGGTGCGCTGGAACGACGAGATCGGCGAGGCCCAGCGGAGGATCTCGTCGTAGGTGGTGTCCGGGCGCTCGGCCTTGAACAGCGCCCACTGGTCCGGGTTGTCCAGGAACGCGATCATCCCGTGGGTCGTGGCGTTACGGGTGGTCTCGTTGCCGGCCACCGCGAGCAGCACCACGAACCAGCCGAACTCGTCCGCGGAGAGCTTCTCGCCGTCAACGTCGGCCTGGACCAACTTGGTCACCAGGTCGTCCCGCGGGTCGACCTCGCGCTTGGCGGCCAGCTCCATGGCGTAGCCGAGGATCTCGGCGTTGGCGGCGTTGGACTCGTCCGCCAGTTCCGGGATGTCGTAGCTGGTCATCTTGTTGGACCACTCGAAAATCTGGTGGCGGTCCTCCTGCGGGATACCGATGAGTTCGGCGATGGCCTGCAGCGGGAGTTCGGAGGCCACCTCGGTGATGAAATCTCCCCCGCCCTTGGCAGCGGCGGTCTCCACGATGTTCCGCGCCTTCTCGGCGAGGTTCTCACGCATCTTCGCGATGTTCCGCGGGGTGAACCCCTTGGAGATGATGCGGCGGTACTTCTTGTGCTCGTCGCCGTCCTGGTTGATGAACAGGAAGCGCGTCATCTCGACGATCTCGCGCTCGGTCCCGGGCGCGAAGCGCGGGATCGCAGTGTTCTCCCAGGTGGAGAACACCTCGTTGGTGCGCCGGGAGATCTCCTTGACGTCTGCGTGCTTGGTGACGACCCAGTAGCCGTCGTCGTCGTACCCGTCCGCGCCCGGCTCGTTGGCGCACCACCAGATCGGCTCGGTCTGCCGCAGGTGCATCCACTCCGGATGCGGAAGTCGCTTCTGGTAGAGCTCCGGGTCGGTGAAGTCGAACCCCTCGGGAATGGTGACTGGCTGCACTGGCACTCCTTGGCCGCGTCGGTTTGCGTCAGGTGTTCGCTCCCACAACCCGGATACTGCGAACCCCTCGCCCGGGCTGTAATCTAGAACACGTTCCACACACCATACTAGAACACGTTCAGCTCCGGCCAGGCCTACCTCCGGCCGGATTCCCGGAAGGAAAACCATGGGAAATCCCGTCATCGTCGAGGCCGTACGCACCCCGATCGGCAAGGCACGCGGCGCGCTGTCGGGCCTCCACCCCGCGCACCTGCTGGGCGCCTCCCAGAAAGAGGTCGTCCGCCGCGCAGGCATCGACGCCACCCTGGTCGAGCAGGTCGTCGGCGGCTGCGTGACCCAGGCCGGCGCACAGGGCAACAACGTCACCCGCGGCGCCTGGCTCGCCTCCGGCCTGCCCTGGCAGACCGCGTGCACGACCATCGACTGTCAGTGCTCGTCCGCGCAGCAGGCCAACCACTTCGTCGCCAACCTCATCCACGCGGGTGCCGTGGACGTCGGCATCGCCTGCGGCGTCGAGTCGATGAGCTGGATCGCGCTCCGCGCGGCCGTCGGCAACGGCGAGAACGGCATGCCCCGCCCCGACGACTGGACGGTGGATCTGCCCGACCAGTTCACGGCCGCCGACCGGATCGCCAAGCGTCGCGGCCTGAGCCGAGCCGATCTCGAGGAGCTGGGCGTCCGGTCGCAGGCCAATGCGCAGCGCGCGTGGGACGAAGGCCGGTTCGATCGCGAAACCTTCGCCGTCGAGGCCCCCGAGCGCCTCAAGGACGGCACCTACACCGGCGAGACGGTGACCGTCACCCGCGATCAGGGCCTGCGGGAGACCACCGCCGAGGCGCTCGCCGGCCTCACGCCGGTCCTCGAGGGCGGCCTGCACACCGCCGGCACCTCGAGCCAGGTGTCCGACGGCTCGGCGGCGGTCCTGCTCATGGACGAGGACGTCGCCAAGGCGCACGGCCTCGAGCCCCGCGCGCGCATCGTCCACCAGGCACTGGTCGGCGGCGAGCCCGAATACCACCTCGACGGCCCGGTCCAGGCCACGCAGCGCGTCCTCGACCGCTCGGGCATGTCGATCTCCGACTTCGATCTCTTCGAATGCAACGAGGCGTTCGCCTCCGTGCTCCTAAGCTGGGCGCAGGTGCACGGGCCCGACATGGACAAGATCAACGTCAACGGAGGGGCCATCGCGATCGGCCACCCCGTCGGCAGCACCGGGTCGCGGCTCATCACCACCGCCCTGCACGAGCTCGAGCGCACGGACGGCGAACGCGCCCTCATCACCATGTGCGCGGGCGGCGCCCAGGCCTCGGCGAGCATCATCGAGAGGATTTGACATGAGCAGCAACGTCATCGAGGCGGCCGCAGGACGTCGGCAGGAGATCTTTGCCGCCATCTCGTCCGCCTCCGGCACGGACGACGCGGTCAAGGCCGTATCCCACCTCCTGGCGGTCTCGACGGACGAGGCGCGCGAGGTTCTGCGCGCCCCGCTCGAGTCGTTCGTCGGCGGCGCCACCGAGCAACCGGACACCTCGAGTCCGTCGAGCTTCGCCCTGCACCCGTTCCGCGACTCGGACGAGCACAGTGCGCTGTACAAGGCGCGCTCGACCGACGCCTCGTCGGCGACGGGCGGCACGTGGGACGAGAGCCGCACGGAGCAGGAGCGCCGCGAGGGGCTGAAACGGATCGACGCCGAGTCGGCGATGTGGTTCGTCGCCGTCGACGGCGCGCGGGGCACCCAGGTGGGCCTCGTGTTCGGCGAGCAGGTCAACGACGGCGATGTTGACGTTGCGATCTGGATCCACCCGGAGGAGCGGAAGAAGGGATACGGCCTGCTGGCGCTCAAGGAGAGCCGCCGTGAGCTCGCGGCGTTCTTCCCCGGCAAGCACGTAATCGTCCGTGCACCCATGGCCGGCGGCAAGTGACGGATCAGCAGCCCGAGACCGGCACCGACGACCCACGGCGTGGCGCGCCGTGGGTCGTCGGCGTGATCAAGGTGATGTCGCGGGCCAACACGTGGCTGTACCAGCGCACGGGCGGTCGGATCGGCGGGACCTGGCGGGTGGGATCGGCGCAGCGGGCGCCGGTCCCGGTGTGTTTGCTGACGACGACGGGGCGCAAATCCGGCGAACCACGCACGGTCCCGTTGCTGCACATCCCGGACGGAGACCGCGTCCTGTTGGTCGCCTCGCAGGGCGGGCTGCCCTCGCATCCGCAGTGGTATCGCAACATCCTGGCGGACCCGTCCGTCACCGTGCAGGTGGGCCGCCGGGTCAGGTCGATGACGGCGAGGGAGGCCACCCCGGGCGAGCGGGCCGAGTTGTGGCCGCGGCTCGTCGAGCGTTACGCGGATTTTGCTGAGTATCAGGCAAACACGAGCCGCGTGATTCCGGTGGTGATCTGCGAGCCCGCGGAGAGGTCGCGCGCCGGCCGGAGTGGTTGATTCGCCAACTTGGTGCACGTCAGCCATGCGTCATCGCCGCGGACACGATGAGGTCGCCTAACGAGTGCACGCCATTGACAAATCTTCATACTCAGAGGATTCTTACGTGACTACGGCCACAACGGGGCCCATGGAGCTGAGAGGATCCACGCCCATCGGCGGTCTGGTCAGCGCGATCACCGGCTCCGCCGGCACCGCGGCCGGCTCCGGCGGCGATCTGGCCGGCGGTTCGGGAAACCTCAACCCACTCAGCGGCTCGTCCGACCTGCCCACGCTCAGCTCGGACCCGCTCTTTGGATCTGCGGCGTTCCCCAGCTCCGCCGGGTTCAACCCGCTCGGCGGTTCGGCTGCGCTCCCGCCGCTGTCCGCCAACTTCCCGGACGGCTCCACCGAGGGCATCGGTGGCTCGGCCGAGAACATCGGTACGGGCGTCTCCGGCTCGCTGACCAACGGATCTGCCGGCGACATCACCGGTCCCCTGGGCGGTTCGATCGACAGCGGCGGGTCGCTCGAGCCGGTCATCGGCTCGGTCGTCGCGGGCGATGTCACCGAGAACATCGCGGGCTCGATCGGCAACCTCTCCGACTCGCTGTCCGATCCGGACACCGGGCTGCTCGGCTCGCTGACCGGCAACGGCGGCTCGACCGGCGGCAGCGCCGATGTCCTCACCGGCTCCTTCGGCGACCTCACCGAGGTCAACGGTTCGCTCACGTCGCTCACCGGCTCGATCGAGAACGCCTTCGACATGAGCACCGCCTCGACCAACCTCGGCTCGAGGGACGGTGCGATGTCCTCCCTCGAGACTGTCAGCAGTGTCGAGGCGAGCGTCGGCGGCCTGCTGCCGATCCTGTCGCTGGGCGGCGCTGCCGCCCTCGGCGGCGCAGCCGTCGGTGCCGCCGCAGGCGCCAACGTCCAGCTTCCGCCGCTGCCGGGCTTCCCGCTGTGCGACCTGCCGCAGGCGCAGATCGATCAGCTCGCCGGCCTCGGCTCGGTCGACGCACAGAACTGCCCGCGCCCCTGATCTGATCCGGCCTCGGCCGCCACACGCCCTCTGATCAGAGGAGCCCTGCACCCCTTTAGGTGCGGGGCTCCCTCTTGTTCGCTCACGGTGTGCTCTCGACACCCGAACCTCGGTTGAAAGATAACCGTCACGCCCTGCACGACTTCGGATGCGATTCCAGACCGGATTCTCGACCAATCTGTCTTGCAGGAGGACGGCGATGTCTTGCAACCGCGCGGGCCGGGCGCGGGGGTGCGCAGGACCCGGCGTCAGGTCAGCGGACGCCGTAGACGGGGACCGGGGCCGGCGACTCGGACAGCAGACGCGGGACCACGGAGCCGAGCTCGGCCGGATCCCACTTGGCGCCCTTGTCCTCGGAGGCGGCGCGCTGCCAGCCGTCGCAAACGGTGACCTTGCCGCCCTCGACCTCGAAGACGCGGCCGGAGACATCGCCGGACTCCTCCGAACCCAGCCACACCACGAGCGGCGAGATGTTGGCGGCGTCCATCACGTCGAACGAGCCGTCCTCGGGGGCGGCCATCTGCGCGGCCATGGCCTCACCGGCGGAGGTGGTCATGCGGGTGCGGGCGGACGGGGCGATCGCGTTGGCGGTGACGCCGTAGCCCTTCATCTCGGCCGCGGTCTGGATGGTCAGCAGCGCGATGCCGGCCTTGGCGGTCGCGTAGTTGCCCTGGCCCACCGAGCCGAAAAGGCCGGCGCCGGACGACGTGTTGATGACCCGCGCCTGGCGCGCACGGCTGGCCTTGGACTCCGCGCGCCAGTACTCGGCGGCGTGACGTAGCGGCGCGTAGTGGCCCTTGAGGTGCACGTTGATGACGTTGTCCCAGTCGCTCTCGTTCATACCGACGAGCATCTTGTCGCGCAGGAAGCCGGCGTTGTTGACCAGCACATCGAGGCCACCGAAGGTGTCGATAGCCTGCTGGACGAGGTCGCGGGCACCCTCCCACGAGGAGATGTCGTTGCCGTTGACGACGGCGTCGCCGCCGGCGGCCTTGATCTCCGCCACGACCTGCTCCGCCGGGGACTCGCCGACGTTCGACCCGTCCAGGCCGGCGCCGAGGTCGTTCACGACGACCTTCGCCCCCTCGGCGGCGAAGGCCAGCGCGTGCTCACGGCCGATTCCGCGGCCGGCGCCGGTGACGATGACGACGCGTCCGTCGCAGATTCCCATTGATGTCTCCTTTGTTGAGGTGGGCGGTGCGGGTGCTGTGGGTCAGTGCTTGTTCGCGGCGGTGGAGGCCGCCAGGAACGCGGGCTTCTCGCCGCCGCCGTGGACCAGCAGTTCGGCGCCGGTGATATACGCGGCCAGGGGCGAGGCGAGGAACGCGGCGGCGCGGCCCACGTCGACCGGCTCGGCCATGCGCCCCATGGGGATGGTGGCGTCGACGGCGGCCACCCCCTCGGCGTCGCCGTAGTGCATTTCGGCGAGCTCGGTCTTCACGGGTCCGACGACGACGGAGTTCACGCGCACGAGCGGGGCCCATTCGACGGCCAGTGACCCGGTGAGCGAGTCGATGCCGGCCTTGGCCGCGCCGTAGGAGGCGGTGCCGGGCGACGGCCGGTGGCCGGAGACCGAGGAGATGTTGACGATCGCGCCGCCGGTCGGGCCGCCGGGGCGGTCGGCGGTCATGGCCCGGTGGGCTTTCTGCGAGACGGTGAGCGCGGACAGCAGGTTGAGGGCCACGATCTTGGAGTGGAAGTTCGCGCTGGCGTCGGCGGCCAGCGCGAACGGGGCGCCGCCGGCGTTGTTGACCACCACGTCGAGCCGGCCGTGCTTGTCGACGATCGCGTCGATCATCGCCCGCACCGCCTCTGGGTCCCGGAGGTCGGCGGAGTGGAACTCGAGGTCCGCGACGTCGGAGCCCTCGTCCGCGGGTCGCCGCGCGCAGGTGACGACGACGGCGCCGGCATCGGAGAACACACGGCTGATTCCGGCTCCGACGCCCCGGACCCCTCCGGTGACGAGGACTACCTTCCCCGCCAGGCCAAGATCGATGTTCGTCATGCGTGCTAGCCTACCAAGCAAGCGTTTGGTTAGTCACCGGGCCGCCTCGGGCGGGCGGTAGCGTGCGAAGGGAGCACCATGGGCATCACGGTCGACAAGGGGGCTGACGGCATCGCGACCGTCACCGTCGACTATCCCCCCGTCAACGCCATCCCGTCCGCGGGCTGGTTCGAACTCGGCGAGCAGATCCTCGCCGTCGGCAACGACCCCGCGGTCCACGTCGTGATCCTGCGGGCCGAGGGCCGCGGCTTCAACGCCGGCGTGGATATCAAGGAGATGCAGGACTTCGAGGGCTTCGACCACCTGCTGGCCGCCAACCGCGGCTGCTACGTGGCCTTCAACTCCGTCTACGAGTGCGCGGTCCCGGTGATCGCCGCGGTGAACGGCTTCTGCGTGGGCGGCGGCATCGGGCTCGTCGGCAACGCGGACTGCATCGTCGCCTCGGACGACGCGGTGTTCGGCCTGCCGGAGGTGGACCGCGGCGCGCTCGGCGCGGCCACGCACCTGGCGCGCATGGTCCCGCCGCACATGATGCGCACCCTGTACTTCACCTCCCGCAACGTCACCGCGCAGCAGCTCCACAACTGGGGAACCGTGTACGAGGTGGTCCCCCGTGACCGCCTCGACGCGGCGGCCCGCGAGCTGGCGGAGGCGATCGCCGCCAAGGACACCCGCGTGATCCGGGCGGCCAAGGAGGCCATCAATCACATCGATCCGGTCGACGTGAAGTCGTCGTACCGCATGGAGCAGGGCTTCACGTTCGAACTCAACCTCGCGGGCGTGTCCGACGAGCACCGCGACGAGTTCGTCGCCACCGGAAAGAACCTGGACAAGCGTGACAACAAGCATGCGTGACAACAAGGCTGACGAGACGGCCGGAAGGACGGGCGAGAAGAAGTGACCACGACCCCCACCCCGCGCGACAAGCGCACGAGTCTGGACGATGCGGTGGCGCGCCTGGAGAGCGGCATGACCATCGGCATCGGCGGCTGGGGCTCGCGGCGTAAGCCGATGGCCCTGGTGCGCGCGATCCTGCGCCGCGAGGACCTCGCGGACCTGACCGTGATCACCTACGGCGGCCCGGACCTGGGCCTGCTGTGCTCGGCCGGCAAGGTCTCCAAGGCCTACTACGGTTTCGTCACCCTGGACTCGGCCCCGTTCTACGACCCGTGGTTCGCGCGCCGCCGCACCGAGGGCGCGATCATCGCCCGCGAGATGGACGAAGGCATGGTCCGCGCCGGGCTCACCGCCGCCGCGCAGCGCCTGCCGTTCCTGCCCACGCGCGCCGGTCTGGGTTCCGACGTCTTCCGCTTCTGGGGCGACGAGCTCAAGACCGTCGACTCGCCCTACCCGGTGGACGGCAAGACCGAGACGCTGGTCGCGATGCCGGCCCTGCGCATGGACGCGGCCCTGATCCACCTCGACAAGGCCGACAAGCACGGCAACGCCGCGTTCACCGGCGCGGACGGCTACTTCGACGACCTGTACGCCATGGCCGCCGACACCGTCCTGCTCGAGGCCGATGAGATCGTCGACTCCGCCGACGCTCTCATGAACGAGGTCGGACCGCAGCGCATGCTGATCAGCCGCATGTTCGTCGACACCATCTCAGAGGCACCGAATGGCGCCCACTTCACCTTCGCCGGTGGCTACGCCCGCGACGAGGCGTTCCAGAAGCACTACGCCGCGTCCGCGAAGGACGAGGACTCGTGGAAGGCGTTCGTCGACGAGTTCCTGTCCGGGACCGAGGAGGACTATCAGAAGGCCGTCACCGCGTTCGCGGAGAAGGCCGCTGCCGAGAAGGCCGCCGAGAAGGGAGCCAAGTGATGTCCGACGTCACCGCCCAGTCCGCCACGAGGGCCGAGTACTGCGCTGTCGCGTGCGCGGAGATCTTCGCCGGTGCCGGCGAGATCTTCGCCTCCCCCATGACCCCGATGGCCACCATCGGCGCGCGTCTGGCCCGGCTCACCACCGAGCCCGACCTGCTCATCACCGATGGCGAGTACCGCTTCCTCGGTCAGACCCCGCCGCTGGGCAAGACCATCGACTTCGAGGGCTACATCCCGTTCCCCCGCGTCTTCGACGTCCTGCAGGCCGGCACCCGCCACGTCGTGATGGGCGCCAACCAGATCGACCGGTTCGGCAACCAGAACCTATCCGCCTTCGGTGACGACGTGCAGAAGCCGACCCGCCAGATGTTCGGCCTGCGCGGGGCCCCCGGCAACACGATCAACCACGCCACCAGCTACTGGGTCGGCAAGCACTCCTCGCGCGTGTTCACCGAGAAGGTCGACGTGGTCTGCGGCATCGGCTACGACCGCTACACGGAGGGCGACCCGGCGTTCCGCTACCACCATCTCCACCGCGTGGTCTCCAACCTCGGCGTGTTCGACTTCGGCGGCACCGACCACAGCATGCGCGCGCTGAGCCTGCACCCGGGCGTGACCGCCGACGAGGTCGCCGAGAGCACCGGTTTCGTTATCGAGGGCCTCGCCGACGCAGCGGTCACCCGCGATCCCTCGGCCGAGGAGCTGCGCATCATTCGTGAGGTGCTGGACCCCCGCGGGTTCCGCGACCGTGAGGTGTCAGCCGCGTGAGCGCTCCCACCATCACGACCGCGTTCACCGAGCTCGTCGGCGTCCAATACCCCATAGTCCAGACGGGCATGGGCTGGGTCTCCGGACCCGAATTGACCGCCGCGACCGCCAACGCCGGCGGTCTGGGCATCATCGCCTCGGCCACGATGACCTACGCCGAGCTCGAGGACGCCATCGTGCGGACGAAGAAGCTCACCGGCAAGCCCTTCGGCGTCAACCTCCGGGCGGACGCCGAGGACGCCGCCGAGCGGTGCGAGCTGCTGATCCGCCACGGGGTGAAGGTCGCGTCGTTCGCCCTCGCGCCCAAGCCGGAGCTGATCGCCAGGCTCAAGGAGAACGGCCTCGTCGTCGTCCCCTCCATCGGTGCCGCTAAGCACGCCGTCAAGGTCGCCTCCTGGGGCGCCGACGCGGTTATCGTCCAGGGCGGTGAGGGCGGCGGACACACCGGCCAGGTCGCCACCACCCTCCTGCTCCCCAGCGTCATCGACGCGCTCGGCGGCGCGGGGAACACCTCGATCCCCGTCGTGGCCGGCGGCGGGTTCTTCGACGGACGCGGCCTGGTCGCGGCGCTGTCCTACGGCGCCGCCGGCGTCGCGATGGGAACACGGTTCCTCCTCACCAGCGATTCGCAGGTGCCGGACGCGGTGAAGAAGCAATACCTCGAGCGGGGTCTGCAGGACACGGTCGTCTCCACCCGCGTCGATGGCATGCCGCACCGCGTCCTGCGGACGGGCCTGGTCAACGCGCTGGAGTCCGGAAGCCCCCTCAAGGGGCTGACCGCGGCGGTGCAGAACGCTAATAAGTTCAAGTCCATGACGGGCATGAAGTGGCAGCAGCTCGCCAGGGACGGCCTCAACATGAAGAAGGCCACCGACCGCACCTGGCAGCAGATCGTCATGGCCGCCAACACGCCCATGCTGCTCAAGGCCGGCCTGGTCGAGGGCAACACCGATGCCGGTGTGCTCGCATCCGGGCAGGTCGTCGGCATGATCGACGACCTGCCGAGCTGCGACGAGCTGATCCAGCGGATCATGACGCAGGCACACGAGCGTCTCGCGGCGCTCCGCGCCCTGGGTTGACGGCCCGCTCGACCGTCGCCACCGACGCACCCGCACGGCCCTCTGGGTCGGCGGGTTCGTCGTATTTGGTGCGTACCCGGAACATGAGGGGAGTCTTGGCATATCCTGAGAAACGTCCCCGCACGCGCGGGCTCATATCCCCCACCCCTCCCGGAGGACCCATGACTTCTGTTCGTACCGCCGTCCGCGCGGCCGCCGTCCTCGGCGCCACCGCCGCCCTGACCGTCGCCGGTGCCGGCGCGGCGTCGGCCGCCACCGCATCGAGCCCTGTCGTCGAGGGCAACACGATTTCCATCACCTTCGAGAATGACGGTCTCGGAGATGTCGCTACCTGCGTCGCCGCCGTCGCACCCACAGCTGAAGCCGCAACCTTCGCCAGCAAGCTCGCCGCCATCTCGACCCTCGACCTCGGTGCAATCACCGAGCTTCTGAGTGGCGACACCGTCGCCACGTTCCTTCGCAGCCCGCTGAATTCACCCATCGCCAATGTCACTCTCGGCGACGTGACCGTCTCGGCCACGGTCGAGTCCGGCGTCTACTCCGCCGTTACCTACTGCGTGCCCGGCGAGCCGTCCATCACCCCGCTCGTCGTGGTCGGCAACCCGCTTGACGCAGCTCTCGGCAGCCTGGGCGCGATGAGCTCCGGCGAGGGTGCTGGCCTCGACACCCTCTCGTCCGTCCTCGGCGGAGGAGACACTGAAGGCGCACTCGACCTGGGCACTCTCTCTTCTGCACAGGGCGAGACCGAGAACTGACCTCAATCGCGCTAAATCGCGTCCCACGCTGCCCGGCCGGGTCCGCCCCGGCCGGGCATCGTCGTTCACCGGGCGGACGGCCTGCGCCTGTGTAACACTGAGCGCAACCTGAGCGACAGGTGTGATGAGCACCACCGACCATCCTTTACCTCACGTAGGACTGCCCATGTCCCTCGCAAAGAAGATCGCCGCAGGATTCGCCGCCGTCGGCATGGCCGCCGGCCTCACCGTCGCCGGCGCCGGTGCCGCGAACGCCGCGGTCCCGGTTCCGCACGTGTTCGGCAACCAGGTCGTCGTCGACATCACGCAGCCGCTGCCGGGCCAGACGTGCCTCGGCATGCTCGTCCCGCCCGCCGCGGGTGCTGACGTGGCCGGCGCGGCCATCGCCGGGGGCGGCGATCTCATGGCCATCATCCGGACGCTCGGCAACCGCGGCGACGTGGTCGCGCTGCGCGGCCCGGGCGTGCCCGGCATCTTCACCCTCCCCATGACGCTGCCCGGTCAGCCGGGCCGGCTGGTCGCCGAGAACGTGCCGTCCAACGTCTACGCGCTCGCGGTGATCTGCCTGAGCAACAACGGCCCGGCCGAGCCGCACCTGTTCCCCGCCGTGGTCGGCGGTCCGCTGGACGCGTTCGCCGGTAGCGCTGGTGGCAGCACCGGAATCACCCCCGCTCCCGTCCAGGGCGGCGGCACCACCGGCTCCCTCAACGGCCTCGGCTCCTGACGCACCGCATGCCCGGCCTCGCCGGCGCAGAGAGAAGGGCCCCGCACCGGGTGGTGCGGGGCCCTTCTCCATGTCAGTGGCGCTGTCAGGCGTCCAGTCGCTCGATGATCGTGACGTTGGCGGTGCCGCCGCCCTCGCACATGGTCTGCAGGCCGTAGCGGCCGCCGCTGCGCTCGAGTTCGTTGAGCATCGTGGCGAACAGCTTGGCTCCCGTGGCGCCGAGCGGGTGGCCCAGGGCGATGCCGCCGCCGTTGGGGTTGACGCGGGCCGGGTCGGCGCCCGTCTCCTTGATCCAGGCGAGGACGACGGGGGCGAACGCCTCGTTGATCTCCACGACGTCGATGTCGTCGATCGACAGGCCGGTCTTCTCCAGCGCCCACTTGGTGGCGGGGATCGGCGCGGAGAGCATCATCACCGGGTCGTCGCCGCGAACGGTGAGGTGATGGATGCGGGCGCGGGGCTTGAGCCCGTACTTCTCGACGGCCTCGGCGGAGGCCAACAGGCCGGCGGAGGCGCCGTCACAGATCTGGGAGGCGACGGCGGCGGTGAGCGAACCACCCTCGGCCAGCACCGGCAGGGAGGCCATCTTCTCGAGGGTGGTCTCCCGGGTGGTCTCGTCGGCCTCGAGGCCTGCCATCGGCACGTACTCGTTCGCGAAGCGGCCGGCGGCGATCGCGGCACGAGCGCGCTCGTGCGACTGGAGGGCCCACTTCTCCATCTCCTCGCGCGAGATGCCCCACTTGTCGGCCATCATCTGCGCGCCGTTGAACTGGGAGATCTCCTGGGAGCCGAAGCGCTCGACCCAGCCGGTGGAGCCGGTGAACGGGTCGTCGAAGCCGAACTCGCGGCCGGCGAGCATGGCCGAGGAGATGGGCAGGGCGCTCATGTTCTGCACGCCACCGAACAGGATGACGTCCTGGGTGCCGGACCAGATGGCCTGGGCGCCGAAGTGGATGGCCTGCTGGCTCGAGCCGCACTGGCGGTCGACGGTGGTGCCCGGCACGCCGAGCGGCATCCCGGCGGCGAGCCACGCGGAGCGGGCGATGTTTCCGGCCTGGGGGCCGATGGTGTCGACGCAGCCGAAGATGACGTCGTCGACGACCTCCGGGTCGATCCCGGTGCGCTCGACGACGGACCGGATCACGTGCGCGCCGAGGTCGGCCGGGTGCTGCCCCGACAGGCTTCCGGCGCGCTTGCCGACGGGGGTGCGGACGGCGTCGATCACGTAGGCCTCACGGCCGGTCACGCTGGTCATGGATCTCCTCGGGGTGGGTGAGAAAGGTCAGCCGACGGTGAGGCCGTCGAGAACGATGTTGAGGTACTGGTCGGCGATCGCCGCGTGGTCGTTGTCGTCGTCTGGCCGGTACCAGCGGACGGCGACCCACACGGTGTCGCGGAGGAAGCGGTAAGTCAGGCGCACGTCGAGGTCGCCCCGGAAATCCCCGGACTCCATCCCCCGCCTCAGCACGTCGGTCCACATCTCGCGGAACTCGGTGTTGCGCTCGCGCAGGTAGTCGAATCGCGGGTTGCCGCGGAGGTGCTTGAGCTCGTCCTGGTAGATGGCCACCTCGTTGCGGTCGCGGTGGATGGCCTCGAACGACGCGCGGACCAGCGCTTCCAGGGTCGCGCGCGGGCCGAGCCCGGAGCCGACGATCCTTCGGTACTCGCCGAAGAGCGCGTCGAGGAAGCCACGCAGGATCTCGTCGACGATCGCCTCCTTGGAGGCGAAGTGGTGGTACAGACTTCCCGAGAGGATGCCCGCGGCGTCGGCGATGTCGCGGACGGTGGTCGCGCGCAGGCCGCGTTCTGCGAAGAGTTCCGCCGCGATGGACAGGAGTTCCTCACGCCTGGTCGTACTGCTCATGCGCCCACACTACCAACCAAGCACTTGCTAGGTAACGGCGTGCCCTCCGCATCTCGTGCGATCGAGACGCCCTGGGACGCCAGAGCCCTGTCGCTCATGGTGTGGATAACATTCATCCAGCAATCCGGCTGGTTAGTGGAAGCGGCGTCAGGCGCGCTGCGAGGAGATGGAGACGACCTCACCGGTGAGGTAGGTGGTGTAGTCGCTGGCGAGCATCGCGATGGTGGCGGCGACCTCCCACACGTCGGCGGCGCGGCCGAAGGCCTCCTTGGCGGCGAGTTCGTCGAGCAGCTCGGCCGAGGCGGACTTCTCGAGGAACTTGTGGCGCGCGATGGACGGGGCGATCGCGTTGATACGCACTCCGAAGTCCGCGCCCTCGATGGCCGAGCACCGCGTCAGGGCCATGACACCGGCCTTCGCGGCCGCGTAGTGGGCCTGGGCGCGCTGGGCGCGCCAGCCCAGGACGGAGGCGTTGTTGACGATCACACCGTTGTGCGGGGCGTCGCGGAAGTAGCGCAGCGCGGCGCGGGTGGCGCGGAATGTGCCGTTGAGCGTGATGTCGAGGACGCGGTCCCAATCCTCGTCGGTCATGTCGACCAGCTCGGTCTCGCCACCCAGTCCGGCGTTGTTGATGAGCACGTCGATGCGGCCGAGCTTCTCGGCGGCGCCGGAGATCAGCGCGTCGACATCGGAGGTGGACTGCACGTTGCAGGTGATCGCCTCGAACTGCTTCTCGGGGAACTCCGCGGCGAGCGCGTCGCGGGCCTCGTTCATGCGCCGCTCGTGGAAGTCGGAGACCAGGACGTCGGCGCCCTCGAGCGCGGCTCGACGGGCCGCGGAGAAGCCGATGCCGGTGCCGGCGGCGGCCGTCACGATGACCTTCTTGCCCTTGAGCAGCCCGTGGCCCGGGGTCTCCTCGGGGACCGCTGCGAGGGGGGACTTGTGTTGGGTCATGACGGCCTGGCCTCTCGGGGTAGTCCGAGCACGCGCTCGGAGATGATGTTGCGCTGGATCTCGTTGGATCCGCCGTAGATGGTGTCGGAGCGGGTGAACAGGAAGAGTCGCTGCCACTGGGCGAGCTCGAGGTTCTCCGGGTCGCGGAGGTCGTTGGGGACGCCCTCGGAGGTATGGGTGGGCCCGGTGAGCGACTCGGCGCCCTGGACCTCCATCGCGAGTTCTCCCAGGTCGCGGTGCCAGTTGGCCCAGAGCAGCTTGGCCGCGGAGGCGTTGCCGCCGGAGGAGTCGCGCTCGGCGAGCGTGCGCAGCGCGTGGGCGCGGATCACCTTGAGGCCGATCCACGCGCGGGTGATGCGCTCGCGCACGGCGGGCACCTCGGCGCTGCCGTTGGCGCGCGCCATGGCGGTGATCTGCTCGAGTTCGCGGGCGAAGCCGACCTGCTGGCCGAGCGTGGACACGCCACGCTCGAACTCGAGCAGGGTCATGGCCACCTTCCAGCCCTCGCCGCGCTCCCCCACGATCATCTCCGCATCGGTGACGGCGTCGTCGAAGAAGACCTCGTTGAACTCGGAGGTCCCGGTGAGCTGCTGGATGGGACGGATCTCCACGCCGGGCTGGTCGAGCGGGACGAGCAGGAAGCTCAGGCCCTTGTGGCGGCTCGTCCCCTCCTCGGTACGGGCCACGACGAACGCCCACTGGCTCAGGTGGGCGAGCGAGGTCCACACTTTCTGACCGTGCAGGTGCCACTTGCCGTCCTCGCCCAGCCGGGCGGTGGTGGCGACGTTGGCCAGGTCGGATCCTGCGCCCGGTTCCGAATAGCCCTGCGCCCACAGTTCGGTGACGTCGATGATCCGCGGCAGGAATCGGTCCTTCTGCTCCCGGGTCCCGTGGGCGATCAGGGTCGGGCCGAGGAGCGTCTCACCGAGGTGGGACACCCGCGCCGGGGCGTCCGCCTTGGCGTACTCCTCGTGGAACCGCACCTGCTGGCTCAGCGACGCACCGCGCCCGCCGTGCTCGACCGGCCAGCCGACGCAGGTCCACCCCGCCGCCGCCATGTGCCGCTCCCAGGCGAGGCGTTGCGGGAAGAACTCGTGTTCGCTGCCGGGGCCGCCGACGCCCTTGATCTCGGCGAACTCGCCGACGAGGTTGGCATCCAACCAGGTGCGGAACTCCGCCGCGAACTCGTCGTCGGTCATCTCCGACGCGGGCGTGCACTTCTCGGGTGCCGAACTCTCGGTCATACGCCCACACTACCAAGCACTTGCTTGGTTTGCCGGAACCGCCCTCCGCCCACGCCGGGATCGGTTTGGATGACGCCCATGAACTCCCCGTCTCAGCCCCTGTCCGGCAAGGTCGCCTTCATCACCGGCGCCGCGCGCGCCCAGGGTCGGGCCCATGCGGTCCGCCTCGCCTCGGAGGGCGCGGACCTCGTCGTCGTCGACGTCTGCGCGCCGGTGTCCGGGTCCGCCACCTATCCCGCACCCACGCCGGACGACCTGGCCGAGACCGTCCGCCTCGTGGAGGAGACCGGCCGGCGCGCGATCTCGGCGGTCCTCGACATCCGCGACCTGGGCGCGCTGCAGGATCTCGTCGCCCGCACGATCTCCACCTTCGGACGGTTGGACATCCTGGTCGCCAACGCCGCCGTGCTCAGCTGGGGGCGACTGTGGGAGATGCCGGAGGACGACTGGGACACGGTCATCGGCGTCAACCTCAGCGGCACGTGGCGGACGATCCGTGCCGCGGTGCCGGCGATGATCGAGGCGGGAAACGGCGGGTCGATCATCATCGTCAGCTCGTCCGCGGGCCTCAAGGCGACGCCCGGGAACGGGCACTACTCGGCCTCGAAGGCCGGCCTGGTGGCGTTGACCAACGCCCTCGCACTCGAGGTGGGCGAGTTCGGCATCCGCGTCAACTCGATCCACCCCTACTCGGTGGACACGCCGATGATCGATCCCGAGGGCATGGCCGACCTCTTCGGCCGCTTCCCGTCGTTCCTCCACAGCTTCTCGCCGATGCCCCTGAAGAACGCCCGCGTGGACGGCGCGAGCACGCTCGCCGACTTCATGCCGCCCGAGGAGGTCTCCGAGGTGGTCTCCTACCTCGCCGGCGACGGTTCGCGGTCGATCTCCGGTGTCCAGCTCACGGTCGACCGGGGAGCGCTCAAGTACTGACGCCGCCAAACCAAGCACTTGCTTGGTAGGGTGCGGGCCATGAGCACCACCGTGGAGACCACCCCCGCCGCCCTGCGTCGCGCGGCCCGGTCGTGGCCGGAGCGCGAGGCGATCGTCGACGTGCAGCCCGGCCAGGACACCCGCTGGACGTGGGCCCACCTGCTCGACGAGGTCCGCCGGTTCGCCGCCGGC
Organism: Dietzia maris; assembly: GCF_036287335.1. NCBI lineage: Bacteria > Bacillati > Actinomycetota > Actinomycetes > Mycobacteriales > Dietziaceae > Dietzia > Dietzia maris. The sequence goes on along the minus strand of NZ_CP143053.1, from coordinate 717,617 downwards.
CTCGTCTTGCGCGGGCTCGCCCCCGGTGACCGCGTGGTGATCTGGGCGCCCAACACCCGCCACTGGGTGGTCGCGGCGCTGGGCGTGCAGTTCGCGGGAGGCACCGTCGTCCCTGCGAACACGCGCTACACCGGGAGCGAGACGCTGGAGATCATCCAGCGCACCCACGCGGTGGCGGCCGTGGTCGCGGGGACGTTCCTCGGCACCGAGCGGATCGTCGACCTCGTCGACGCCGCCGGGGCCACCGACGCCACCGGGGCCACCGGGGCCACCGGGGCCACCGGGGCCACCGCCGGCCCGCTCGCGGGGGCCACCTCGCTGCGCACGATCGTCCGCATCCCCCTCGACGCCGGCGATACGGTCCGCGCGGGCGCGGGCGCCGCCGGGGGCGTCGACGTCCTCGACTTCGACGACCTCCGCGCGCTGGCCACCGACGACCTGCTCGCCCGGGCCGACGCCCGCGCGGACGCGGTGACGGGCGACGACGTCGCCGACATCCTGTTCACCTCCGGCACCACCGGTAAGAGCAAGGGTGTCGTGGCCCTGCACCGCCAGACCGTCGCGGGCTCGCGCGCGTGGGGCTCAAACAACGGGCTGACGGACCGGGACGGCTACCTCATCGCCAACCCGTTCTTCCACAGCTTCGGCTACAAGGCGGGCTTCCTGGCGTGCGTCCTGTTCGGGGTGACCATCGTCCCGCTGTCGGTCTACTCGACCACCGAGACCATGCGGCTGATCCGAGACGAGAAGATCACGATCCTCACCGGTGCGCCGACGATCTTCCAGACCCTGCTCGACGACCCGGCCCGCGGCGACTACGACCTGTCGTCGCTCCGCGTGGCGGTGACCGGCGCGTCGGTCGTGCCGGTGGCGCTCATCGAGCGGATGCAGTCCGACCTGGGCCTGGAGACGGTTATCACCGCGTACGGACAGACCGAGACGATGGGCTTCATCACCACCACCCGGACCGGCGACGACGATGTCACGGTCTCCACCACGTGTGGCCGCGCCTACCCCGGCATGGAGATCCGCATCGGCGAGCACGGCGAGATCCTGACCCGCGGCGAGATGGTCATGCAGGGCTACCTCGACGACCCGGAGAACACCGCCAAGACCATCGACCCGGACGGGTGGCTGCACACCGGCGACGTGGGCGAGATCGACGCCGACGGCAACCTGCGCATCACCGACCGGCTCAAGGACATGTATATCAACGGCGGCTTCAACGTCTATCCGGCGGAGATCGAGCAGACCCTCGCCCGCCTGGACGGCGTGGTGGAGTCGGCCGTGATCGGCGTCCCGGACGACCGGATGGGCGAGGTCGGCAAGGCGTTCATCGTCCGCCGCGAGGACTCGACCCTCAACGAACAGGAAGTACTGGACTTCTGTAGAGAACAACTGGCCAACTTCAAACGGCCGCGGACGGTGGAGTTCGTCGAGTCACTTCCGCGAAACGCCTCGGGCAAGGTCCTCAAGACCGAGCTTCGATGAGCACCCCGGTTGGTCGGCGCCGCGCCGTGGTGGTCACCGGGGCGTCGGGCGGGATCGGCGCGGCGGTCGCCCGCCGCCTGGCCGCCGAGTTCCCCAACGCGCCGGTGGTGCTCGGGCACCGCTCGACCGAACCGGCCGGCCTGACCGCCGAGCTGGCGGCGCGGTCGAGCAACTCGTGCGCGGACTCGCCGCAGAGGAGGGACGCTTCGGGGTGCGCGGGGTTCATCTCGGGCCAGAAGCTCGACGTGGACGGCGGATACGGCGTCTGATCGGGACTGTCTGAACCGGGCCGCGGGGCCACGTCCGGTACAGTACCAACCAAGCACTTGCTAGGTAAGGAGAGTCCCAGGTCATGACCGATGCACCCATCCCCCCGGTCCTCGGGGTCGACGACCTCGGGTCGGACACGCAGCCGGTGGCCTACGAGGTCTCCGACGGCACCGCGTACGTCACGCTCAACCGCCCCGACTTCCGCAACGCGCAGAACTCGGTGATGACGTACTCGCTGGACAACGCGTTCATCAAGGCCGTGGAGGACGACTCGGTCAAGGTGATCGTCCTGCGCGCGGCCGGCAAGCACTTCTCGGCCGGCCACGACATCGGCACGCCCGAGCGCGATCACCACGTCGAGTACCCCAACCGCGCCGCGATCTGGTGGGACCACACCACCCGCGGCGGCGGCGACCGGCGCCTGGCGCGTGAGACCGAGGTCTACGTCCAGATGTGCCGCCGCTGGCGGGAGATCCCCAAGCCGATGATCGCCCAGGTGCACGGCGCCTGCATCGCCGGCGGGCTCATGCTCGCGTGGGTCTGCGACTTCATCGTGGCCGCCGACGACGCGTTCTTCTCCGACCCCGTCGTGAAGATGGGCATCCCGGGCGTCGAGTACTTCGCCCACGCCTTCGTGCTGGGCCCGCGCCGCGCGAAGGAGATCCTCTACACCGGTCGCAGGTTCGGCGCGGCCGAGGCGCTCGAGTGGGGGATGCTCAACCACGTCGTGCCCCGCGACGAGCTGCAGGCCAAGGTCGACTCGATCGCCGAGGAGATCAAGGCCATGCCGGCGTTCGGGCTGACGCTCGCCAAGAAGGTCATCAATGCGAACGAGGACCAGATGGGGCTGCAGACCTCGCTGGACACGGCGTTCGGCTGGCACATGTTCGCGCACTCCGCCAACGCCGAGCCTGACGACACCGACTCGTTCTCCGCGTCCCTGGGCGGGATGGACGCCCGCTCCATGCGCGACAGCGCCAACACCGGTTCGACGGGCGGCCCCGCGCCGTCCGGCGAGAAGAAGGAAGGCTGACACCGTGGATCTGGATCTCGACGCCTCGACGCAGGAGTTCCGCCTCGAGGTCCGGCAGTGGCTGGCCGAGAACGTGCCGTCCGAGCCGCTGCCGCACATGGACACCCGCGAGGGCTTCGAGGCCCACCGCGAGTGGGAGCGGACGATGGCCGACGCCCGCATGTCGGTCGTGTCGTGGCCCGAGGAGTTCGGCGGGCGCGACTGCGGCCTGGTCAACTGGGTCGTCTTCGAGGAGGAGTACTTCCGCGCCGGCGCGCCGCTGCGGGTGAGCCAGAACGGCATCTTCCTGCTGGCCCCGACCCTGTTCGACCACGCCTCCCCCGAGCAGCTCGCGCACATCATGCCGCGCATGGCCCGGGCCGACGACATCTGGGCGCAGGCGTGGTCCGAGCCCGAGGCCGGGTCCGACCTGGCCTCGCTGCGCTCGACCGCGAAGAAGGTCGACGGCGGCTGGGTCCTCAACGGGCAGAAGGTGTGGTCGACCCGCGCCTCGTTCGCGGACAAGGGCTTCGGGCTGTTCCGCACCGATCCGGACGAGCCGCGCCACAAGGGCCTGACCTACTTCATGTTCGACCTGCGGGCCGAGGGTGTCACCGTGCGCCCGATCGATCAGCTCGACGGGCTGCCCGGCTTCGCCGAGCTGTTCCTCGAGGACGTCTTCGTGCCCGACGACCCGGCGGACCCCGCCTCCTCCGGCGTGATCGGCGAGGTCAACCAGGGCTGGAAGGTTGCCATGTCCACCGCGAACAACGAGCGCGGCCTGTCCCTGCGCTCCCCGGGACGCTTCCTCGCCACCACCGACCGCCTGCTCGAGCTGTGGGACTCCCGCGAGGGCGACCTCGACGACCGGACCCGCGGCGCCCTGGCCGACCGCGTGGTCGACGCGTGGATCGGCTCCCGCGCCTACGAGCTGAGCACGTGGAACACCGTCACCAAGCTCACGGGCGGCGCCAACCTGGGCTTCGAGTCCTCGATCAACAAGGTCTTCTGGTCGGACTGGGACATCGCGACCCACGAGACCGCCCTGGACGTCCTCGGCACCGCCGGCGAGCTCGCCGGCGAGCAGTGGATGGACGGCTACCTGTTCGCCCTCGCCGGCCCCATCTACGCGGGCACCAACGAGGTCCAGAAGAACATCATCGCCGAGCGACTCCTCGGCCTCCCGCGCGGCTGAGAAGGCGGTTTCACACATCATGCAGTTCGCACTCGATCCCGAGATCATCGACTTCGCCGGCAGCATCGACTCCCTGCTGGCCAAGTCCGACATGCCCGCGGTGATCCGCGCCTGGGCTGACGGCGACACCGCCCCCGGCACCGCCGTGTGGGGACGCGTCGCCGAGACGGGCGCCGCCGCCCTGCTCGTCGACGAGGCCGCCGGCGGTGCCGGGGCCACCGCGGTGGAGGCCGTGGTCGCGCTCGAGGTCCTGGGCCGCCACGCGGTGCCGGGCCCCGTCGTGGAGACCGTCATGGTCGCGCCGCGCATCGCCGCCGCGCTCGGTGGCGACTCCGACGCCGGGGACGTGGCCGGCGAGATCGCCGGCGGCGCGCTCGCGTCCGTCGCCGCGCCCGGGGTGTCGCCGTTCGCGCCGGACCCCCACGTCGCGCAGTACCTGTGGGCGGTGTCCGACGACGAGGTGTTCACGGCCGAGGCCGGAGAGACCCGTCGCTCGGTCGACCGGGCCCGCACGGTGGCCACGCCGACCGCCGGGGCCCGCGCGGCGGCGGTGAGCACCACGGACCTCGTCAACCACGGGGCCCTCGGCACCGCGGCCCAGCTCCAGGGGCTCGGCCAGGCCATGCTCACGACGAGCGTCGACTACGCCAAGCAGCGCAAGCAGTACGGCAAGCTCATCGGCGAGTACCAGGCGCTCAAGCACCAGCTCGCCGAGGTCGCGATCGCGCTGGAGATGGCCCGCCCGCTGCTGTGGGCCGGAGCCCTGGCGATCGCCGAGAACCCCGGCGACCCCGGCGCCGCGGTCCGCGACGTCTCCGCCGCCCGCGTGGCCGTGGCCGACGCCGCCTACCTGTCCGCCCGCACCGCCCTGCAGGTCCACGGCGCGATCGGCTACACGCTCGAGCACGACCTCGGCCTGTGGCTGACCAAGACCCGCGCCCTGCAGACCGCGTGGGGCACGCAGAGCTACCACCGCGGCCGGGTCCTGGACTCGCTGCGCGCGGGCTCCGCGGCCCCCGCCGACGCCGCGGGGGCGGCCCGATGAGCGCCCCTGCCGCCCCGGCGACCGCCTCCCCCGGCGTGGACACCGAGGAGCAGGCCGCCCTGCGCCAGTCGGTGGCCGCGCTGCTGGAGAAGAAGTCCGATTCCGCGGCGGTCCGCGCGGCGTTCGCCTCTGCCGACGGGTACGACCCCGCCCTGTGGTCGACGCTGGTCGACCAGATCGGTGCCGCCGCCCTGTCCGTGCCCGAGGACTACGACGGCGCCGGGGCGACCTGGGTCGAGACGCACCTGGTGTGCGAGGAGCTGGGCCGCCGCCTCACTCCGTCGCCGATGCTCGGCTCCGCCGTCCTCGCCGCCCAGGCCGTGCTCGCCTCCGGCGACGAGGCCGCGTGCGCGCGCCTGCTGCCCGGCATCGCCGCCGGCGAGGTGGCCGCGCTGTGCTGGGCCGGCCGCGACGGCTGGGCCACACCGGGCGTCCGCGCGGACGGGGGACCCGAGGCGGCGAGCGCGACGCTGTCCGGCACCGCCCACCACGTGCTCGGCGCCGACACCGCCGCGACGCTGCTGGTCGTGGCCGTCGCGGGCGACACCGTGGGGCTGTTCGAGCTGCCCGCCGACGCCGACGGGGTCACCATCACCCGCGTACCGGTCATGGACCCCACCCGCACCCTGTCACGCGTGGAGTTCGACGGCGCCAGCGCGACCGCGATCGCGACCCGGCCGAGCTTCCTGTCGCGCCTGCGCGCGGCGGCGTGGGCGGCGATCTCCGCCGAGCAGGTCGGCGCCGCGCGCGCCGTGCTGGACTCGACCGTGCAGTACACGCAGGAGCGCAAGCAGTTCGGCCGGGTCATCGGCTCGTTCCAGGCGCTCAAGCACCGCATGGCCGACATGTACGTCAAAGTCGAGACCGCCCGCTCGCTGTCCTACTCCGCCGCCGCGCTGGTGGCGCAGTTCCAGGCCCTCGGCGACGGACCCGACGCCGACGAGGCCGCCTTCGCCGCGGAGATCGAGGCGGCCGCCGCCAAGGTCTACTGCTCGGAGGCACTGCAGTGGATCTCCGGGGAGTCGATCCAGCTCCACGGTGGCGTCGGCATCACCTGGGAGTACGACGCGCACCTGTACTTCAAGCGGGCGCACGGCACGGCGCAGCTGCTCGGGCAGCCCCACGAGCTCCTCTCCGCGCTCGAGGTGGCGGCGGGCATGTAGGCGGGGCCTCTAGAATCGGCCGCATGACCCCCTTCCCCGCGCATGGACGGACCAATGACCAGCGGTCGGCCGAGGACCTCGCGGCCCAGGCCGGACGCCTGCTCACCGACCTCCGGGTCTCCAGGGTGGCGCCCGAAGATCTGGGCGAGTTCGCCGAGGGCGAGGCCCGGTCCGTCATCCTCGACCGCCTCGCGGTCGCGCGGCCCGATGACCTCGTGTATGGCGAGTGGGACCCCGACTCCCGCGCCCGGCTGGAGGCCGACCGGGTGTGGTTCGTCGACCCCCTCGACGGGATGCGCTCCTACGTGACCGAGGGGCGCCCCGACTGGGCCGTGCACGTCGCGCTGTGGGAGTCCGGCCCCGAGGGCGTCGGCGGGATCACCGCCTGCGCGATCGCCATGCCCGCCTACGGCAGGGTCCTCACCGGACGCGGCGCCACCACGTACCAGCCGATGTCGATCATCCGCGGCCCCCGGCCCGGGCCTCTCGTGCCGCCCCGCGATGACACCCGTCTGCGCATCGCCGTCTCCGAGGCCGAGCCGCCCGCGTTCGCCGAGGATCTCGCCGCCAAACTCGACGCGTCCCTCGTGCACCTCGGGTCCGGCGGCGGCAAGACCGCCACCGTGCTCGAGGGCGAGTGCGACGCGTACATCCACACCAGCGGTCACCACCAGTGGGACTCCGCCGCGACCGTCGGAGTGGTGCAGCAGCGCGGCCTGCACGCCAGCGCCCTGGACGGCAGCGAACTGGTTTACAACGTCGAGGAGATCGAGTTCCCCGATCTGCTCGTCTGCACCCGCGAGGTCGCCGACCGCGTCATCGAGGCGGTCGCCGAGTACCTCTGAGCGTCAGGCGTCGAGCCCCCGGTATCCGGCGAAGCGCTCGGCGATCCGCTCCTCGCTGAGGCCGTAGTCGGCGAGCGTGTAGCGGTGAGCGGGCGCCCGGTCCCCGGAGAGGCTCCGCTCGTTCTCCGCGACCACGGCCGCGCGCACGTCCTCCGACAGCTCCGTGCCCGCCGCGGCGTATACATGCTCGACCACGCCGGCGGGGTCGTCCATCAACTCGTGGTGGTCGACGTCGACGAACGTCGCCCTCGACGCCGGGTCCGCCTCGTGCTGGGCGCGGGCGGCGTCGAACGTCTCGACCCCCCGTGCCCACAGGTCCAGCTGCGAGGAGCCGATGTACTCCGGGGTGAAGCGCGTGGACCAGTCGGCGGCCGTCCGGTGCGCGAGCGAGCACATCGACGCCATCGACTTCCGCGGGTCGCGGTGCGTCTGCACCACCACCGCGTCGGGGTACACCTCGAGCAGCGCGTCGAGCGCGAACAGGTGACTGGGGTTCTTGAGCACCCAGCGCCGGTCGGGGTCGCCTCCCCCGATGAGCTGCAGGTTGCGCTCGTGCCGGCGGTACGCGGGCACCCAGTCGACGCCGGTCAGCCACTGCGAGTAGCCGTCGAGCCGCGCCAGGCATTCGTACGACACCGAGGTCAGCGACTGCCGCAGCAGCTGCCAGCACTCCTCGAGGTCGTCGGCGGAGAGGTAGTGCACACCGCCGTAGTCGGGGTTCTCGGCCATGAATCCGGAGTACAGGTCGCGCAGGCCGACGTAGGCGGGGTCGTCCTCCCACGTCTCGCGCGGGGGCCGTGGCTGCGGGACCTCGGTCAACCACAGCTCGAGCCCCTGGTTGGCCGGGTCGGCTCCCAGGAGCCGGTGCAACGCCGTGGTGCCGGTCCGGGGCAACCCGGTGACGACGACGGGCCGCTCGATCGCCACCTCCGCTCCCGCGGGGTCGGACGCGAGGGCCGACGTCGACAGGAGCCTCGCGGTCAGCGCTCCCTTGAGCACGGAGCGCCAGTACTTGCTCCCGGCTGGGGTCAGCCCCGCGTCCGAGTGCAGGGAATCGAGCAGAACGCCCAGAGCCTCCCGGTGGCGGTCCTCGCCGTCGCCGAAGTCCTCGAGCCCCACGGTGCGCGAGGCGCTGGCGTGGAGATCGTCGACGGTCCCGACGTGGACCCGGTCTTCAACGCTCACGACAGTCCCCTTCTCACGACAGTCCCCTTCTCACGACAATCCGCGCCGGGCGAACGCCTGCTGACGCGCGGCGATCCGCTCACGCCACTGCTCCCCGGTCACGCTCAACTCGTCGTGGCACGGGACCTCGTCGGGCACCCGGTCGAACGGTATGACCTTCATCGTGGGGCCGAGCTCCGGGCCGATGGGCCCGTCGGTCCGCTGCCACCGGAACTGCATGATGCCCTCTCGGCGGCCGAGCGTCTCGACCCAGTTGGCCAGCCCGGGATCGCGCTCGGACACCACCAGGTGGATGAGCCCGTCGGAGGTGACCTGCGCCTGGTCCGCGGTGAGACTCGTCTGGTGGTGCACGTATTCCAGCGAGGCGTACCACATACTGCCCAGCTGGAAGCCCTGGTACGGCACGCCGGCATCGGGCACCGAGATGACGATCGCCTCGTCCGGGCCGAGCTCGAAGATCCCGGCGGACGAGAACTGGGTGGTGAGCCCCCCCGGGGTCTGCCGGGGCACGTTGAGAGTATTGCGCGGCTGCTCGCCGAAGAACCAACCGGGGAAGGCCAGCCACGTCTGCAGCCGCCCGACGAGCGCCTCGGCGAGCTTGGCATAGAACTTCTCCTGCCCCGCGAGCGAGACGGGTTCCGGCGCGGTGCCGACCGTATCGAGTCTGCGGATGATCGCCGACCCGGCCTCCTCCCGGCTCCAGTCGGAGAACACCTCGCGGACGGCGATCATCGACGACCCAGGGTGCAGCACCACGTAGCCGGGGTCGCCCTCGTCGTCTTCGTACCTCGCCGGTCCCAGGCGGAAGCCATACCGTCCCCGCTCGTCGATCTCAAGACGACGGTCGTCGAACGCCGCGTGCGACGCGGCGCGCTCGTCGGCCGAGTACGTCCCCGCCATGACCTGGAACGACAGGTCCGCCGTGGTGCCGCGGCGGCCTTCGATGGCGTACTCCGCGCCGTCGGCGAGGTTGGCGTAGTAGTACAGCGTGTCCGGGTTATCCAGTCCCATCTTGGTGTACGGGCCCGTCGCCTCGAACAACTGCGGGTGCGTGCGTCCGCGGTGCTGGCCCGTTTCTATCGCCCCGCGGATCGTCCCGAGCAGGTACTCGAGTCCCTCGGCCACGTCCTCGTCGGTGCGCACGTGCGGCGCCGACCGGATGACCTCCTCCGCATCCGCCAGCGCCTTCGCCAGCGGCCCGGTCACCCCGCTCACAGCCAGGTGTAACTGTCGGCAGAGGTGATGAAGTTGGCCAACTCCTCCTGCTCGGGCGTCGGATCCACGACGTCTTCCTCGATGCTGAGGTAGGCGCCGCGGTAGAACAGCAGCGGGCGGATGTCCCGCTTGGTCGGGCCGAGGTTGTCGACCCGACCAAGCACGATCCAGTGGTCCCCGCCGTCGAGGACCTGGTCGATCTCGCAGTCCAACCACGCCATGACGCCCTTGATCACCGGCGAACCGAGTGGGCTCGGTCCCCAGTCGATCTCGGCGAACTTGTCGTCCCCGCGGCGGCCGAACGTCGAGGAGACGTCCTCCTGGTCCTCGGAGAGAATGTTCACCGCGAACCGGCCCGCCTTCTCGATGCCCTTCCACGACCCCGACGTCTTCATCGGGCAGAACAGCACGAGCGGCGGCTCCAGCGACAACGCCGAGAACGACTGGCACGCGAAGCCCACCGGCTTGTCGTCCTCGACCGCGGTGATGACGGTGATGCCCGTACAGAACTGGCCCAGCGCGTCACGCAGTTCACGGCTGCTGAAGGACTGCCCCTTCGGGCGTTCGTCGGTGCTGCTCATGGGGGTCGGTCCTTCCTGGACTGAAGATCGTCGGGGTGGGCGCGTCGACGGCCGGGCCCCGCGGGGGTACGGGGCCCAGCCTAGGCAACTACTTGTGGCCGACGGAGAAGTCGTGACCCCACAGGCTCACGGCCGTGGACTCGCGGGCGACCCACTTCTCGTCGTCCTCCACCTGCTGGCCCTCGCAGCCGTACTCGCAGTCGAAGCCGCCGGGCGTCTTCATGTAGAAACTCAGCATCTTGTCGTTGACGTGCCGCCCGAGCGAGGCCGACAACCGGATCTTCTTGCGCATGGCCCGGTCGAGCGCCAGCCCGACGTCGTCCGCCGTACCGACCTCCACCATGAGGTGGATGATCCCGGTCGGGTTGGGAAACGGCGTGAACGCGAGCGAGTGGTGGCGCGGGTTGCACCCGAGGAACCGGAGCCACGCCGGCTCGCCGTCGGCCGGGCGGCCGACGATCTCCGGCGGCAGGCTCATCGAGTCGCGCAGGGAGAAGCCCAGCACGTCCCTGTAGAACTCGAGCGCGGCGGCCTCGTCCGGCGTGGACAGCACGATGTGGCCCGCGCCCTGGTCGCCGGTCACGAACTCGTGGCCGTACGGCGTCGGGATGCGCCGGTGCTGCAGCGCGATGGTGTGGTAGATCTCCAGCGTGAACCCGGCCGGGTCCTGGCAGGTGATCAGCCCGCGCACCTCGCGGTCACGCTTGACCTCGGCCGGCGCATCCTCCCACGGCACCCCGGCCGCGTCGAGGCGCCGCTTGACGTCCTCGAACTCGCCCTCATTGGCGCACTCCCAGCCGACCGCGGAGAGCTCGTCCTCCCCGCCGGGGACGATGATCCACCGGTGCGGATGGTCATCCATCCGGAAGTAGAGGGCGTCGGGGTCCTCGCCCGAGCCCACGACGAAGCCCAGAACCTTGGTGCCGTACTCGCGCCAGGCGTCCATGTCCGTGGCGAAGACCCGGACGTACCCGAAACTGCTGATCGCCATAAATGCCAGTCCTCTCGATCCGCCGACGACGGATCAGACCATCGAGTCGGTGACCTTCTCGCCGAACTCGTTCTGCCCATACATGATGTACGCCTTCGTCGCCTCGTTGGCGGCGTGGACCCTACCCGCGTTGGCGTCGCGCCAGAACCGCTGGATCGGCGAGCTCACCTCGAGCGCGCGGGCACCGGAGTTCTGGAACAGCAGCCCGATCGCGTCGATCGCGCGTTGCGTGGCGCGGACCTGGTCGCGGCGAGCGCGCGTGCGGATGTCCATGCCCGGTAAATCCCCGGCACTTATGAGGTCCTGCTCCTCACGCACGTTGCGCATGAGCTGCAGCCACGCGGCGTCGATGTCGCCGGCGGCCTCGGCCAGACGGACCTTCGCGAACGGGTCGTCCTTGACCTTGGTCCCGAACGCGGCGCGGACCCGTTCCTGCTGGTGTGAGCGGTGGACGTCGTAGCAACCGAACGCCATGCCGACGATCGGCGTGGAGATGGTGGTGGGATGGATGGTGCCCCACGGCATCTTGTAGATCGGGTTGGTGTTGACCTCGAGCCCCGGCGCCTTGGTGGCGGCCATGAGACCGAAGGACAGGACACGGTGCTCGGGGATCAGCGCGTCGGAGACGACGATGTCGTTGGACCCGGTGCCCTTGAGGCCGACGACGTGCCACACGTCGACGATCTCGTACTGGGACTTCTCGACCAGGAAGGTGCAGAAGTCCACGATCTTGTCGTTCTCGTCGAGGACCGGACCGCCGACGAAGACCCAGTCGGCGTGGTCACTTCCCGAGGACCACGACCACTTGCCGTTGAGCACCAGCCCGTCGTCGGTCTTCTTGGCCGCGCCCATCGGGGCGTACGACGACGAAATCCGCACGGTCGGGTCCTCGCCCCAGACGTCCTCCTGTGCCTGCTGCGGGAACAGCGCCAGGTGCCAGTTGTGAATGCCGAGGATGCTCGCGCACCAACCGGTGGACGGGCACGCGGTCGCGATCGTCATGGCGGCGGTGTAGAAGGTTTCCATGTCCGCCTCGTAGCCGCCCCACTGGGCCGGCTGACAGAGCCTGAAGAAGCCGGCCTCATCGAGCTCCGCGATGTTCTGCGGGTGGACCTTGCGCAGGTCCTCGGTCTCCTGGGCGCGCTCGGCGAAACCGGGCAGCAGGGCCTTGATGCGGTCGATGACCTCGTGGGAGGCGTACTCGCTCATGTGTACCTCTCTGGCAGTGCGTGGGAGTGATGCGGTCTAGGCTAGAACACGTTACAGTTTTGCACCAGGCAACCCCTAGCAGGCGGAACACCCTGGCACCCCGTGCCAGCACGAACGCTCCCTGGTTGTGGCCCGCCACCTCATTCTATAACCTGTTCTCATACGGCTCGCGCCACTCAGGAGGATCATCATGACCGCACCCGGTTCGGCCCCCGGAGCCGTCCGCGAAATCGATACCGGCGAGGTCCGGGATCGGTACGCGCGCGGATGGCACTGCATCGGCACCGCCAAGGAGTTCACCGACGGCGAGCCCCACTCCATCCAGGCCTTCGGCACCAAGCTCGTGGTGTGGGCGAACGACGAGGGCGAGATCAACGTCCTCGACGCCTACTGCCGCCACCTGGGTGGGGACCTGTCCGACGGCTCCATCAAGGACGGCAACATCGCCTGCCCTTTCCACGACTGGCGCTGGGGCGGCGACGGCAAGTGCAAGGGCATCCCGTACGCCAAGCGCGTGCCCCTGCGCGCCAAGACCCGCTCCTGGATCACCAACGTCCAGTCCGGCCAGGTCTTCGTGTGGCACGACCACGAGGGCAAACCGCCGCAGCCCGAGGACGCCATCCCCGCGATCCCCGAGTACGAGACCGGCGAGTGGACCGACTGGCAGTGGAACCGCCTCGTGATCGAGGGGTCCAACTGCATGGAGATCGTCGACAACGTGGTCGACATGGCGCACTTCTACTACATCCACTACGCCTTCCCGACCTACTTCAAGAACGTCTTCGAGGGCCAGAAGGCGACCCAGTACCTCAACACCAAGGGGCGTCCCGACCACGACCCGTCCGGCGGAAAGTACGGGGACACGCTGCTCGAATCCGAGGCCTCCTACTTCGGCCCGGCGTACATGATCAACCCGCTCAAGCAGATGTACGGCGGCTTCGAAACTGAGGCCATCCTCATCAACTGCCACTACCCGATCGACCAGAACTCGTTCGTGCTGATGTACGGGCTGTCGGTCAAGAAGCCCCGGGGCTTCGACGACGCCACCTCCGAGAAGATGGCCGCCAAGATCGCGACCTTCTTCGGCGAGGGCTTCCTCCAGGACGTCCGCATCTGGCAGCGCAAGTCCCAGATCGCCAACCCGCTCCTCTGCGAGGAGGACGGCCCCGTCTACCAGCTCCGCCGCTGGTACGAGCAGTTCTACGTGGACCGCGACAAGGTGACGCCGGAGATGACCGAGCGCTTCGAGTTCGAGGTCGACACCACCGCCGCCAACCAGTACTGGGAGAAGGAGGTCGCCGAGAACATGCGCAGGCAGGAGGCCGGTGAGGCCGAGATCTCCGACGAGCAGACCCAGTACACCGGCATGGCAGAGGTCGCCGGCGAGGCGGGCGCCACCCGGTCGCAGAACTGATGTTCAAGAAGAACGACGCGCGGCGCGCGCCGACCTGGGACGACACCGACCCGGCGCGCGCCGCGCGACTCCACTCGTACACCGACCTCGACCGCGAGACCTACACACGAGCGGGCTTCCAACCCGTCGAGTGCCGTAGCTGCGGGGCGTGCGTCTCGGTTCGCAAGAACAGCGAGAAGCACACGTCCATCCAGTGGACCGAGGGCAGCGACCGCACGTGCCCCGTACTCACCGACTGGCGCGCGGGCGGCGAACGGCCGGAGGGTGAGGACACCTGCCCCCGGATGCTGGCGAGCATCCGCTACGCCTACGCGGAGGGTCTGCTGACCATCTCCGAGGGCGTGGACCCGGCCGACGACGAACACATGGTCAACCCGCTGTTCGTCCCCGAGTGACACCGCAACGGCACAGGACTTCCACTGAGTGGGAAGCGCTCGGTGGAGGTCGCCGCCGTCTGCGACAGTGCCCTGCGACCCCCGTCCCCCGCGTATCAAAGCGATAGGCTCCGCATCCATGACCGACACCCCACAGCTCGGCTCCTTCGTCCGCGCACTCACGATCGCAGACGTGATCGAGGAGACCGCCGACGCCAAGTCGATCGTCTTCGACATCCCCGCAGGCGGCGAAGACGACTTCAGGTACACCCCGGGGCAGTTCCTCACCCTGCGGATCCCGAGCGACCGGACGGGTTCCGTCGCGCGCTGCTACTCCCTGTCGAGCTCCCCCACCGAGGACGCCCGTCTCAAGGTGACCGTCAAGCGCACGATCGACGGCTACGGCTCCAACTGGCTGTGCGACAACGCCGCGGCCGGCATGAGCATGCACGTGCTCGCACCGTCCGGCATCTTCACCCCCAAGAACCTCGACCAGGACTTCATCCTCCTGGCCGCCGGATCCGGCATCACCCCGGTGATGTCGATCCTCAAGTCCGCGCTCGCGCAGGGCACCGGCCACATCGTCATGGTGTACGCCAACCGCGACGAGAATTCGGTCATCTTCAAGGACGAGCTGCAGGACCTGCAGCGCAAGAACCCCGACCGCCTCACGGTCGTCCACTGGCTCGAGTCCGTCTCCGGCATCCCCACCGCCGAGATGATCGGCAACCTCCTCCAGCCGGTCGCCGCCAAGCGCCACTCCTACATCTGTGGCCCCGCGCCGTTCATGGAGACCGTCAAGAACGGCCTGCGCCGCTCCGGCGCCGACATGCACCTCATCCACACCGAGGTGTTCTCCTCCATCGAGGGAGACCCGTTCGCGGAGATCGTCATCGACGACTCCCCCGGCGAGGACGGGGCCGGCCCGGCCACCGCGATCGTCGAGCTCGACGACGAGGTGCACGAGGTGCCCTGGCCACGTCAGACCCCCCTCCTCGACGTCCTGCTCTCCAAGGGCATCAAGGCGCCGTTCTCCTGCCGCAAGGGCGAGTGCTCCGCGTGCGCCTGCATCCTCAAGTCCGGTGAGGTCGAGATGATCCACAACGGGATCCTCGACCCCGAGGAGGTCGAAGAGGGTTACGTCCTGAGCTGTCAGCTCCTGCCCAAGACCGACCGCGTCGAGGTTTCCTACTCCGAGTGAGTCCACGGTGCTGACCACCGCCCACGACGCCGACCCGTTGATCGTGCTCGCACCTGTCTACGCGACCCGCATCCTCGGGCGGCGTCAGATCGTCCGGGCGATCCGTTCCGTTCGCGGGCGCGTAGCCTCCGTCGTCGTCGTCGTCGGACTCTCCCCCGCCGACGACCCCGGGCGCGGTGACCTGGACCCCGTGTCGAGCGTGGTGGAGAAGGTCTGACACGACCGCAGCCGCGCACCTTCCGGATCAGGTGCGCGGCTGCTGCGGGCGGGGCGAGGATCAGGCGTTCGCCAGTTCCTTCCGGATCTCCAACGCGATGTCGATGAGCTGGTCCTCCTGGCCGCCGACCAGACGACGCTCGCCGGCACGGATGAGGATCTCCGACGCGGGCACGTTGTAGCGCTGCGCGTGACCCTCGGCGTGCTTGAGGAACGACGAGTAGCAGCCCGCGTAGCCGAGCATCATGGCCTGGCGGTCGACGACGCACTCGGTGGGCATGAGCGGACGGACGACATCCTCGGCCGCGTCGGCGATCTTGAAGAAGTCGATGCCGGTGCGGATATCGAGCTTGTCGCAGCACCCGACGAGCGCCTCGACAGGCGTGTTGCCCGCGCCCGCGCCGAAGCGGCGGGTCGAGCCGTCGATCTGCTGCGCACCCGCGCGGATGGCCATGATCGAATTGCCCACGCCGATGTCGAGGTTCTCGTGGCCGTGGAAACCCACCTGGGCGTCCTCACCGAGCTCCGCGACGAGCGCGGAGACACGGTCGGAGACCTGGTCCATGACCAGCGCGCCGGCCGAGTCGACGATGTAGACGCACTGACAGCCGGCGTCGGCCATGATGCGCGCCTGCTTGGCCAG
The DNA here is from genome assembly GCF_036287335.1 of Dietzia maris. Taxonomy (NCBI): domain Bacteria; kingdom Bacillati; phylum Actinomycetota; class Actinomycetes; order Mycobacteriales; family Dietziaceae; genus Dietzia; species Dietzia maris. Next base: position 701,567 of record NZ_CP143053.1, on the reverse strand, counting down.
CACCTCCGGCGGCTGGCTGTGGCTCATCATGAGGAAGCCGACGGTCTCGAGGCCGAGCTCCCGTGCGTAGCCGAAGTGTTGGATGGAGACGTCGGCCTCGGTGCAGTGCGTGGCGACGCGGCAGATGGAACCGCCGTTGTCGCGCGCCTTGAGGATGTCGTCTTTGATGCCCAGCCCGGGCAGCGTGAGGAACGCGATCCTGGCCTGCTTGGCGGTCTCCGCCGCCGCCTTGATGAGCTCCTGGTCGTAGGACTTGGCGAAGCCGTAGTTGAACGACGCGCCGCCGAGTCCGTCGCCGTGGGTGACCTCGATGACCGGCACGCCGGCACCGTCGAGAGCCGCGACGACGTTGCGGACGTCCTCGACCGTGAACTGGTGGCGCTTGTGGTGGGAGCCGTCGCGGAGAGAGGAGTCGGTGATACGGATGTCGAGTTCGTCGCTGTAGGCGCGGGCCTGTGCGTTGAGCGGGTTGGTCTTGTCCATGTCTGTCACACTCCGAGCTTGCTCTTGGCGATCTCTTCGCCCACCTTCGCGGCGGCGGCGGTCATGATGTCGAGGTTGCCGGCGTAGGGCGGCAGGAAATCGCCCGCGCCCTCGACCTCGGCGAAGATCGCCACGCGGGCCATGCCGCCGGTGATCTCGGTGGGCGGGTCGAACTGCGGCTCCTGGAGCAGCCGGTAGCCCGGCACGTACTCCTGGATCTCCTTCTCGCGCTTGCGGATGGCGGTGGTGATGAGGTCGTGGTCCGCGTCCTCGGGGATCGAACAGAAGATCGTGTCGCGCATGATCATGGGCGGCTCGGCCGGGTTGAGGATGATGATGGCCTTGCCCTGCTTGGCGCCGCCGACCTTCTCGATGGCCATCTTGGTGGTCTGAGTGAACTCGTCGATGTTGGCGCGGGTGCCGGGGCCGGCGGACTCGCTGGACACCGAGGCGACGATCTCCGCGTAGTCGACGGGGACGACCGATGAGACGGCGTGGACCATCGGGATGGTTGCCTGGCCGCCGCACGTGACCATGTTGGTGTTGGGCGCGTCGAGGTACTCGCGGAGGTTGGCGGGCGGGATGACCATGGGACCGACGGCCGCGGGCGTCAGGTCGATGGCGACGATGCCGGCGGCTTCGTACTTGGGCGCGTACTCCTTGTGCACGTACGCGCTGGTGGCCTCGAAGAGGAGGTCGGGCTTCTCGCCGCCGGCATCGATGGAGGCGAGCAGTTCGTCGGCGCCGCCGGCCATGCAGGTGAGGCCGTGTTCGGCGGCGCGCTTCATACCCTCGGACTCGGCGTCGATGCCGATCATCCACTTGGGCTCGATGTACTCACTGCGCTCAAGCTTGTACATGAGGTCGGTGCCGATGTTGCCGGACCCCACGATCGCTGCTGTGAGCTTGGTCTTCTCTGTCATGAGAGCAGTGTCATGCGCGGGGATCACGTGCCACAAACGGCTGTGCCACTCAACGGAACAACTGCATGGGCCAGCGGTGTCTACTAGGCGGGTCGCCCGCGGGACCGCTCCGTCCCCGGCGGGTTGGTGATGTACCCGTCCGCGGAGATCAGCCGGTCGGCGTAGTCCTCCCACGCCCGTTCCCGAATACCGTCGCGGGCGCGGGCCAACGGGCCCCGTGGTCTGGTGCGGTGCCGGTGACCGGTCTCTGTGAGGATGATCAGCTCACCGAGCGGGCCGGGACGGTAGGCGTTGGTACCGAACGTCTTCTCGCGGTGGTGCTTGCGGCAGAGGCACACGAGGTTCCATTCGAGGGTCGGGCCACCGAGTTCCGGATCGCGCTTGTTGAACGCGATCACATGATCCACGTCGCAGTCCTTCGCCGGCACCGAACACCCCGGGTGCCGGCACGTACCGTCCCGGAGGCGGATCCGCTCCGCCATGGCCGGGCTGATCAGGTATCGCAGTGCGTGGTCCGGCGAGTCGACGGCGCCGGGCGCGGGGTCGATCAGCTCGAAGCGCACGCTGGCGTCGTCGCCCTCCAGGAGCTGCTGGCAGAGCCAGTTGTAGCTGCTGTACGCGCCGTGGACGAACTCGACCCGGTTGGGGAGCCCCTGCGCGGCCGCGGTGATCACGCTGATCCGGATCGCCTGCCCGGCGTTCGCGGCGTTACCTAGCGACGGCCGCGGCAGGTCCGCGCCCGCTCGGACATCGCCGAGCTCGATCGCTCCTTCATCCGCGACTTCACCGCTGACCGCGTCGCCGCTGCCCGCGCCATCATCGCCCGCGCCGCTCGGATCGCCGCTGTTCGCGTACACCGCCAGCGACGCGAGGGCGTCCGCCCGAAGCTGATCCAGCGTCCCGGGAACGCCGTCCTCCGACGCGGCGCGCGCCTCGGCTTCGATGCGCCCACGCAACAACTCCGCCTCCGCCAGGGGCAGCTTCGCCAAGAGGTCGGTCATACCGTTGCGGCCGGTCCGGAACCGCACCTTGCGGGAAGCGAGGGCCTCGGCCTCCGCCTCCTCCGCCCCGGCGGGGTCGAACCGGCCGACGAGCTCGTCGATCCGCGAGTCCACCGCGTCGCGACTCGGCCGGTCCCCGCCCTCCAGGTCTCCGGTGAGACCGGCCATCAACTCGTCCTCCACGTCGGAGACGATCGAGTCGGGCACACCAGCCAACTTGCAGGCGATATCGATGGCTAGTTGCTCGGGCACCAACCCCCGGTCGACCGAGGACCTCAGGCGCGACAGCCGGGAGTGGATCTGCACTCCGGCCGTGACCAGTCGCTCGGCGTGCCAGCACGTGAGCTGACACGCCGCCGCCAGATGGTCCCGGGCCCGCGACTCCGGAGCGAGCCGCGCATAGGCCGGCCGCGGCGACGCCTCGCGGCGCTCCGCGTCGGCTGCCTCCGCCTCCGCCGCGCGGGAGAACTGCTGGACGAGCATGTGCGCGGCCTCCAACCGCGTGGCACCGGCCCGGTTCTGTGCCAGCGTCGCCGCCCGCGCCGCGTCACTGACCGCCTTCATGTCGGCAGTGCCGAGTGGATCGGAGACGGCGAACAACGGCTTCGCTTCCGACATCTTCACCACCCCCACGCCGCCTCAGTAGAACGTATATACGACCCTAATCGGCGCGCAGGAATAGCGCAAGCGTTCGATTCAACGACCCCGGCGTGTCCGACCCGCGCGCTACACTCACCGCATGACCGAGCCGCCCACCTCCCCCGTCGATCGCGCCTTCGAGGTGCTGCGTGTGACGGCGGCGGGCACCGGGATGACCCTGAGCGAGATAGCGCGGGAGACGGGGCTGGCCAAGTCCACGGCGCTGCGATTGCTCACCGCCCTCGAGCGCAACGACGCGGTGACGCGGATCGGCCAGCGCTACCGGCTCGGGCCGCTGGTCCAGGAACTGGACCCGATCCCCGTCTCGCCTGAATATGAGCGGATTCGGCGGGCACTCACGCCGTTCCTCGCGCACCTCTTCGAGGCCACGCGCGCGACCGTCCACCTGGCCACCCTGCACGGGGACGAGGTGGTCTATCTCAACAAACTGCACGGCCCACGCCCGATCCCGTCACCGTCACGGATCGGGGGCGGGCTACCCGCGTACTGCACGGGGGTGGGAAAGGCGATGCTGGCGTTCGACGAGGATGCCGCCGGCCGCGTCGCGCGGTGGCCGATGATCGCGTGGACCGAGACCACACTGACCTCGCCCGACGCGCTGGAGGTGGAGCTCGGCGAGATCCGCCGGAAGAAGCGCGCGGTGGACCGCGCCGAGCTCACCCCCGGGCTGTACTGCGTGGCGGCGCCGGTGTTCGACGACGACGAGGAGGGCGCCGGCGGCACACGGGCAGTAGCTGCCCTGTCCGCGAGCGCGGCGGACGAGAGCGCCCTGGCCCGGCTCGAACCGCTGGTCACCCGCGCGGCCGCGGCAGCCGGGCGCGCCCTGAGCTCGGACCGTTAGCGGAACGCCATCGTCACGTCGCCCAGGCCCGCGAACTCCGCACGGAAGGTGTCGCCCGGCGTCGCGTCCATCGCGCGAATGGCGGTGCCCGGGAGGATGATGTCGCCCTTGCGCAGTCGGACGCCGAATTTCGCGACCGTCGAGGCCAACCATCCCACCGAGTTCAGCGGGTTGCCCAACACCGCGTCGGAGCGGCCCGAGGCGAGGAACTCGCCGTTCTTGTAGAGCGTCGCATCGATCGCGGCCACGTCGATGTCCGCCAGACGCACGCGCTGCCGGCCGATGACGTAACCGCACGACGAGGCGTTGTCCGCGATCGTGTCCGGCAGCTTGATCTTCCAGTCGCGGATCCGGGAGTCGATGAGCTCGATCGACGGGACGACCCACTCGATCGCCGCCGCGGCCTCCTCCTGCGAGCACCCCTCCGGCGGGATGTCAGCACCCAAGATGAAGCCCACCTCCACCTCGACGCGCGGGAAACAGAAGCGCGCCGCCTCGATCGGCGCGCCCTCCGGATACTCCATGGTGTCGAGCAGGTGACCGTAGTCGGGCTCGTCGACGCCCATCATCTCCTGCATCGCCTTGGACGCCAGACCCACCTTGTGGCCGGTGACGACTGCACCGGCGTCGAGCTTGCGGCGAATGTTGACGAGTTGGATCTCGAACGCGTCGTCAGCATTCATGTCCGGATAGTCGTCGGTCAGCGGGGCGATCGGCGAGACGTCGGTCTCGGCGTCCCACAGTCGCTGGGCCAGAGTGGCGCGGGTCTCCTCGGTGAGCATGACGGGCATGCTACCTGGGGCGTCTGGCGTGACGACGATCAGTTCTATAACGTGTTCTACATGGCAGACCAGGAATTCGACGTCGTCGTCGTCGGCAGCGGTGGAGCAGGCATGACGGCCGCCCTCGCGGCAGCAAAGAAGGGCCTCAGCGTGGTCCTCGTGGAGAAGGCCCCGCACTACGGAGGCTCCACCGCCCGCTCCGGCGGCGGCGTGTGGATCCCCAACAACTCGGTGCTCCAGCGCGACGGTGTCCTCGACACCCCCGAGGCCGCGCGGACCTACCTCCGTTCGATCGTCGGCGACGTCGTCCCGGCCGAGCGGATCGACACCTACGTCGACCGCGGGCCCGAGGTCCTCGACTTCGTCCTCGCCAACTCCCCGCTCCGGTTGGAGTGGGTCAAGGACTACTCCGACTACTACCCCGAGGCTCCCGGCGGTCGCCTCGGAGGCCGGTCCGTCGAGCCGAAGCCGTTCGACCTACGACAACTGGGGTCCGAAGCCGACAAGCTCGAGCCCGGTTACGCCAAGGCCCCGGCGAACATGGTGGTCATGCAGTCCGACTACCGGTGGCTCAACCTGCTGCAGCGGCCGACCACCAAGGGCATCCGCCGCTCGATCAAGGTGTCGCTGCGGATGTTCCTCGCGAAGGCCCGGGGGCAGAACTCAGTGGGCATGGGCCGGGCGCTCATCGCCGGCCTGCGCAAGGGCCTGCTCGACGCGGGCGTGCCGATGTGGCTCGAGACGCCCATGACCGGTCTGGTCACCGAGGGTTCCGGCAACGAGGAGCGGGTCGTCGGCATCACCGCGATGCGGAACGGTGAGGAGGTCACGCTGCGCGCGCGCCTCGGCGTGGTGATGGGCTCCGGTGGATTCGAGCACAACCAGGAGATGCGGGACAAGTACCAGCGTCAGCCCATCCCCACCGACTGGACCGTGGGTGCGGCCGCCAACACCGGTGAGGGCATCGAGGCCATGGAGCAGGTCGGCGCCGAGCTGTCCTTCATGGAGGACGCCTGGTGGGGTCCCACCATCATGCTCCCGCGTGGTCCGTGGTTCGCGCTGGCCGAGAGGTCCCTGCCCTGCTCGTTCATGGTCAACCCGCGCGGTGAGCGCTTCATGAACGAGTCGCTGCCCTATGTCGAGGCAGGCCACAGGATGTACGGCGGCGAGTACGGCCAGGGTGAGGGCCCGGCCGAGAACCTGCCAGCCTGGATCATCTTCGACCAGGAGTACAAGAACCGGTACCTCTTCGCCGGTCTGCAGGCCAAGCAGCCGCTGCCCAGGAAGTGGCTGGCGACGGAGAACTTCCACAAGGCGGACACCCTCGCCGAGCTCGCCGAACTCATCGGCGTACCGGCCGACGCCCTCGAGCGCACCGCCGAGCGCTTCAACGGTTTCGCCGAGAAGGGCCGCGACGAGGACTTCCAGCGCGGTCAGTCGGGCTACGACCACTACTACGGGGACCCGACCAACAAGCCCAACCCGAGCCTCGGCCCCGTCCGCAAGGCCCCGTTCTACGCGGCCACGATGGTGCCCGGCGACCTCGGCACCAAGGGCGGCGCCAACACGGACGTCCACGGCCGTGTGCTGCGTGAGGACGGCTCCGTGATCGAGGGACTCTACGCCGCGGGCAACGCGTCCTCGCCGGTCATGGGCCACACCTACGCCGGCCCGGGCGCCACCATCGGACCCGCCATGGTGTTCGGTTACCTCGCCGTCGAGCACATGCTCGCCTCCACCCCCTCCACCCAGAAGACGGGAGTCTGACGTGCCGATCGATCTCGACACAGCCCTCGGGGCACAGCTGCCCTCCCAGGAATTCTCCTGGACCGCCTCCGACGTGGCGCTCTACGCACTGTCCGTGGGCGCGGCCGCCGACCCCACGGACACCACAGGGCTGGAGTATGTCCACGACTCCGCGCCCAAGGTGCTGCCGTCGTTCGCCACCGTCGCGGCGACGATGAACGTCACCGAGGCGCCGAAGGTGTCGTTCCCGGGTGTGGAGATCGACCTGGCGAAGGTCGTCCACGGCAGCCAGTCCGTGACGCTGCACCGCCCCATCCCGGCCGCCGGCACCGCCGTGACCACCACGAAGATCGCCGAGATCCAGGACAAGGGGTCGGCCGCGGTGATCATCCAGGAGTCCGAGACGGTCTCCGCCGACGGCGAGAAGCTGTGGACCTCCCGGTCCGGCATCTTCGCGAAGGGCGAGGGCGGCTTCGGCGGCGAGCGCGGAACGTCGGAGAAGGTCGAGTACCCCGAGCGGGACGCCGACCACACCATCGAGGTGGCCACGCTCCCCCAGCAGGCGCTGTTCTACCGCCTGTGTGGTGACCGCAACCCGTTGCACTCGGACCCCGCGTTCGCCGAGGCCGCCGGGTTCCCGCGTCCGATCCTGCACGGCCTGTGCTCGTACGGGGTGGTCCTGCGTGCGGTGGTCGACGAGGTGCTGGGCGGCGACGTCTCCCGCGTCAGCGGGTACGGCGTCACCTTCGGCGGCATCTTCTTCCCCGGCGAGACCATGCGCGTCCGCGTGTGGGAGGAGGGCTCGCGCCTGCTCGTGGCGGCCACCGTCGCGGAGCGCGACGACGCCCCCGTGTTGAAGAACGTGGTGGTCGAGCTCGCCTGACCGGCGCCCAGCGCAGGTCAGCACATCTCGCGGAACTGCTCCACGAGGCGCAGTCGGCCGGGCGCGTCGAGGGCCATGGGGACCACGGTGAGCGTGGTGGCGCCCGCCTCGCGGAACGCCTCGACCCGCTCGGCGACGTATCCGGCGGGCCCGATGAGGGAGACCGAGCGGACCAGCTCGTCGGGGACCGCCGCTGCAGCCTCTTCCTTCTTGCCGTCCAGGTAGAGGTCCTGGATGCGGGCGGCCTCGTCCTCGTAGCCGTAGCGGCACGCGAGCTCGTTGTAGAAGTTCTTACCGCGCGCGCCCATGCCACCGATGTAGAGGGCCAGGTGCGGCCGGACGAGGTCGAGGTAGAAGGGCACCTCGGCCTCGTCGCAGATCGCCAGGGCGGGGCCGGCGTAGACGTCGAGCTCGCCGAGCGACGGGTCGCGCTTCGCCCTGCCCGCCGCCAGGGCGTCACCCCACGCGAGGTGCGCCTTCTCCGGGTGGAAGAACAGCGGCTGCCAGCCGTTCGCGACCTCGGCGGCCAGTTCGACGTTCTTGGGCCCGAGCGCGGCCAGGACGATCGGGATGGTCGAGCGCACCGGATGGTTGATGAGCTTGAGCGGCTTGCCCAGCCCGGTGCCCTGGTCGGCGGGCAGCGGGATCTGGTACTTCTTCCCGTCGTGGACGACCTTCTCGCGGCGCCACACCTTGCGGCAGATCTCGATCACCTCGCGCGTGCGGGCCAGCGGCGCGTCGTACTTCACGCCATGGAAGCCCTCCACGACCTGCGGGCCCGAGGCGCCCAGGCCCAGCACGAACCGGCCGTCGGAGACGAAGTCCAGCCCGGCCGCGGTCATGGCGGTGAGCGTGGGCGTCCGGGTGTAGATCTGCAGGATCCCCGACGCCAGCTCCATGGTGGAGGTCTTGGCCGCGAGGTAGCCGAGCTGGCTCACGGCATCGAACGAGTACGCCTCCGGGACGAACGCGATGTCCAGTCCCGCCCTCTCGAGGTCGGCGGCCTCCGCGGCCGTCTCGGCGAACCCGCCGCTGTAGTTCAAAGCCATTCCGATGCGCATGCGCGTCACGCTACCGGGGCGTGGGCATGCCGCTGATCACCGCGTCGACCTCCCCGCCGATGCGTACGAAGACCCCGACCCGGCGGCGCAGGGGCGTGTCCGCGCGCTCGTAGCCCACGAGGCGGTACCCGGCGTCCGCCGCGACGGCGAGGACGGTGGCCTCGGGGAGGTCGATGTCCGAGGTGGGGACGACGACGAGGTCGCCACCGCGCAACATCCGGGCCAACCGCAGCCGGCGCGCACGGTCATCCCCCCGACGCCGCCACCACCGGCGGGCGGCGATCACCGCGGCGGCGATCACCCACGCGAGCAGCGGGAGCAGTGCCAGGACCGTGAGCACCCAGCCGGGGCTCACCGCAGGTCACCGGTCGGATGGGCGTCCCCGCCGCGGACGAAGTGCATCGGCTCGAGCCACGGGCCCCGCTGGACGAGTGCCCGCGCGCCCCCGACGGTTTCCCAGCCCCTGGACCGGGCCGCCGCGTAGACGACCGCCCTCGGCAACCGCAGCTCCCACGGGCGGAGGACCACCTCGTCGTCGTCGCCGTCCAACCGCACGGCGAGCGCACGGGCGCGCCGGCCGTGCCGGCCCCGGAAGGCCCGCACCACGCCGCGGACCCGCTCGGTCGGGTCGATTTTCCGCATGCACCGGATCGTACGGGGCCGTAGGCTCGCCGACATGGCACCCAAGCCGCGCCTGCAGTCCGAGTCCCGCCCCGTCGATTCACGCGCCGCCGACCCGCGGCCGGCCGACCCCGAGCTCACCGACGACGGGCACGTCGTCGAGCCCAGCGCGGACGACTACCGTCACGCCACCGAACTCGAGATCAACCACGACTGGTACAAGTCCGCGGTGTTCTACGAGGTCCTGGTCCGGGCCTTCTACGACTCGGACGGCAACGGCACCGGCGACCTCCGTGGTCTCATCGAGAAGCTCGACTACCTCGAGTGGCTGGGCGTCGACTGCCTGTGGCTGCCGCCGTTCTACGACTCGCCGCTGCGCGACGGCGGGTACGACATCCGCGATTTCCGCACCGTGCTGCCGGAGTTCGGCACCGTCGAGGACTTCGTGGAACTCCTCGAGCAGGCCCACAGTCGCGGGATCCGGGTGATCACCGACCTGGTCATGAACCACACCTCCGACGCCCACGCATGGTTCCAGGAGTCCCGCGCCGACCCGACCGGCCCGTACGGCGACTTCTACGTGTGGTCCGACGACGACACGCGGTACCCCGAGGCCCGCATCATCTTCGTCGACACCGAGTCCTCCAACTGGACCTATGACCCGGTACGCGGGCAGTTCTACTGGCACCGCTTCTTCTCCCACCAGCCCGACCTCAACTACGACAACCCCGAGGTCCAGGAGGCGATGATCGACGTCCTGCGCTTCTGGTTGGACCTGGGCATCGACGGCTTCCGCTTGGACGCCGTGCCGTACCTGTTCGAGCGCGACGGCACCAACTGCGAGAACCTGCCCGAGACGCACGAGTTCCTGCGCAGGTGCCGGGCCGTGGTCGAGGAGGAGTTCCCGGGTCGCGTGCTGCTGGCCGAGGCCAACCAGTGGCCCGACGACGTGGTGGACTACTTCGGCGAGTCCGAGGTGGGCGACGAGTGCCACATGGCGTTCCACTTCCCGCTCATGCCTCGGATCTTCATGGCGGTGCGGCGGCAGTCCAGGTTCCCCGTCACCGAGATCCTCGCCCACACCCCCGACATCCCGTCCTCGGCGCAGTGGGCGATCTTCCTGCGCAACCACGACGAGCTCACGCTCGAGATGGTCACCGACGAGGAACGCGACTACATGTACGCGGAGTACGCCAAGGACCCGCGGATGAAGGCCAACATCGGCATCCGCCGGCGCCTGGCCCCGCTGCTCGACGGCGACACCAACCAGCTCGAGCTGTTCACCGCACTGCTGCTCAGCCTCCCCGGCTCGCCCATGCTGTACTACGGCGACGAGATCGGCATGGGCGACAACATCTGGCTCGGCGACCGCGATGCCGTCCGCACTCCGATGCAGTGGAGCCCCGACCGCAATGCCGGGTTCTCCCGCTGTGATCCGGGCCGGTTGTACCTGCCCGCGATCATGGACCCCCTGTATGGCTACCAGGGCGTCAACGTGGAGGCGCAGATGAACTCCACCGCCAGCCTGCTGCACTGGACGCGGCGCATGATCCACGTCCGCAAGGACCACCCCGCGTTCGGGCTGGGCGAGTTCGTCGACCTCGGCGGCTCCAACCCGTCCATCCTGTCCTACCTGCGCACGCTCGAGGGCGCCGACGGCGAGCCCGACGTCATCCTCTGCGTCAACAACCTGTCCCGGTTCCCGCAGGCCGTGCGTCTGGACCTGGCCGAGTTCGCCGGCCGCCAACCGCACGAGCTCACGGGCGGGGTGCCGTTCCCCGAGATCGACGCCGACCCGTACCAGCTCACGCTGCCCGGGTACGGCTTCTACTGGCTCGAACTGCGCAGCCCGGAGGAGGGACCGTGAGTATCGCCCCCGTCGACGACGACGCCCTGGCCCGACTGCTCACGGACTGGCTGCCCGAGCAACGCTGGTTTGCCGGCAAGGGACTCGAGCTCAGCGGCGTGCGGGTCGCCCGACGCGCCGTGATGCTGGACGATCCGGAGGTGCTGGTCGAGCACCTTCTCGTGGACCTCGAGGTGGACGGTCGGCCACAGCGTTATCAGGTGCCCATCGCCACCGCGCCGGAGCTGCCGGGTGACCGACGGGCGTTCCCGTTGACCCCGGAGGGCGCCTCCCCCGTGATCTACGACGGACTGCGCGACCCCCGCGGCACCGAGTCCCTGCTCCGCCACCTGGCCGGGCAGGACGAGGTCGGCGGGCTGCGGTTCCGACTGGTCCCCGGCGCCACGCTGCCCGAGCCCACGTGGGGGCGGCTGCTGGAGGGTGAGCAGTCCAACTCGTCGCTGGTGTACGGCGACGACCTCATGGTCAAGGTGTTCCGGCTGGTCCAGCCGGGCGTGAACCCCGACGTGGAGCTGCACGCCGCGCTGGCCGACCGGGAGTGCCCGGCGGTGGCGGCGCTGCGGGGATGGGTGGAACTGAGCGGCGACGGGGACGACGGCGAGGGGGGCGACACCGGAAACGGGCCCACGACCCTGGCGATGGCCCAGGAGTTCATGGCGGGCGCGGCCGACGGGTGGGCGATGGCCACGGCGAGCGTCCGAGACCTGTTCGCCGAGGCCGATCTGCTGGCCGAGGAGGTGGGCACCGACTTCGCCGACGAGGCCGGCCGGCTCGGGGCGGCCGTGGCGCAGGTGCACGAGGACCTGGCGGCCGCGACCGGAGTGGCGACGCGCGACGGTACGGACCTCGTGGCGTCGATGCGGGCGCGGCTGGACGCGGCGGTGGCCGAGGTACCGGCGCTGGCGGAGTTCGCGGACGCCGCGCGGGCGGTGTTCGACGAGGTCGCCGGCTCCGGCCCGGTACGCGTGCACCGCATCCACGGCGACCTGCACCTCGGCCAGACCCTCCGGGCACCGGACCGCTGGATCGTCATCGACTTCGAGGGGGAGCCGGCCGCACCCCTCGCCGAGCGCCGGGTGCCGGACTCGCCTGCCCGCGACGTGGCGGGCATCCTGCGCAGTCTCGACTACGCGGCCCAGCACACGCTCGTCGGCGTGGAGGACCGGCAGCTGCGCTTCCGGGCCCGCGAGTGGCGTGACCGCAACGTCGACGCCTTCTGCTCGGGGTACGCCGAGGTCAGCGACGCCGATCCTCGCGACTCCGGAGCGCTGCTGCGGGCGTACACACTGGACAAGGCCCTGTACGAGGTGGTCTACGAGTCACGTAATCGACCCGGGTGGGTCCCGGTGCCGATGGGTGCGGTCGAGCGGATCCTCGCCGCCGGCTGACCGGCTACGCACCCCGCGAAGCACGCTCCATGCGACGCACCGCGGCCCGGCCGCTGGTACGGGCCCGGCCGGGGTGGTCACTGCTCGTGCGTCACTGCTCGTGCGTCACTTGGTGGAGATCTGCTCCTTGGCCCACTTGTAGTCGGCTTTGCCCGCGGGCGAGCGGCGGATCTCGGGCACGACGACGATCACCTTGGGCACTTTGTAGTTGGCCAGGGACTCACGCAGGAATGCGGAGAGCTCCTCCGGCTCGGCCGACGTGCCCTCGCGGAAGGACACGACTGCGGCGACCTTCTGTCCGAAGCGCGGGTCGGGGGCGCCGGCGACCAGCGCGTCGTGCACGGCCGGGTGGGCCTTGAGCGCCTGCTCGACCTCCTCGGGGAAGACCTTCTCCCCGCCCGTGTTGATGCAGCCCGAGCCGCGGCCCAGGAACACGATGGAGCCGTCCTCGCGGATCCGGCCCATGTCGCCGAGCACCGCGACCCGCTGACCGTCGACCACGGGGAAGGTTTTGGCGGTCTTCTCCGGGTCGTTCCAGTAGCCGAGCGGGACGTGACCGCGGCGCACGATGTAGCCCACCACGTCTGATCCGGGGGCGACCGGCTGGTTGGACTCGTCGATCAGCCCGAGGCGCGGGGTCGGCGCCAGGACCATCTCGCCGTCCTCGTTGAGGTTCAGCTCGCCGTCGTTGCCGGTCTCGGAGGCGCCGAAGTTGTCGCGGATTATGACGTTCGGGAACTCTTCGTGCAGGCGGTCACGCGAGGACTTGGACCAGATGCCGCCGCCGGAGGCGACCATGAACATCGAGCTGAAGTCCTTGGTTTTCTTGGCCTCGAGCAGGGCGTCGGTGATCGGCACGGCCATGCCGTCGCCGACGAACATCAACAGGCCGGCCTTGTGCTCGGCGGTCGCGTCCACGATGACCTCCGCGTCGAAGTCGCGGAACAGGATCAGGTGGCCACCCATGTTGACGAAGGTCAGCAGCGTGAACAGTCCGGCGCCGTGCATGAGCGGGGCTGAGATGACGACGCGGAATCCGCCGTCGGGCGAGACGTTGTCCGCGACCTCCTGCGGGCTGTGCCGCTTGTCTCCGTAGGGGTTACCGCCGGACAGGCAGGCGTAGTAGTAGTCCGACATCGTCCACTGGACGCCCTTGGGGAACCCGGTGGTGCCGCCGGTGTAGACGATCCAGTGGTCGTCACCGCGGGCCGGCTCGAACCCGCGCTCCGCCGATTGCTGGGGCAGCTCGGCGTCGACGTCGACCAGGGTGAGGCCGGCGGCAGCACACGCGTCCGCGAGGACCTGAGGCGTCCCGCCGACGGCGAGGATCGTGCGCGTGCTGGTCAGTTGCGGCACCGCGGCGGCCATCGTCTCGGCGAACTCGGCGTCGACCATCACGGCGACCGACTGCGAGTCGTTGAACAGGTAGACGAGCTCGGCCGGGGTGTAGCGGTAGTTGACGTTGATCCCGGCCACGCGGATCTTCATGGACGCCACGATGGCGGCCATGTGCTCGGCGCTGTTCTTCATGTACAGCGCGACGTGGCTGAGCGGCTCCGCACCGTGGGCCTTCAGGAGGTGACCCATTCGGTTGGCGAGCTCATCGATCTGCCGGTACGTGTAGTCGACACCGTCCATGGTGAGCAGCGGGTTGTCCGGGATCCTGTCGGCCACGGCCTCGAACACGGCGGCTTCGTTCATGTCCGGGTTGGTTCCGGCGAGGGGATCGGTGGACTGATCGGCAACTGCGTCGGTCATCGGGGCAGGTCCTTAAGAGCGGGGGCTGTGTGTCTTCTCTCACATTGTGGCCTGAACTTGTTCTCATGTCCAGACCCGGTACTGAGCAGCGACAATCGGGCATTACTGCAACAGGTTCCACCTCGCGACGAACCTCCGGGCATGGTTACGGGTGACCACCGTCAGTCGAGCGTCTACATTGCGCACATGAGCGGATCACGGCCCCGACATCCCGGCCCGCCGTACGACGGCGGCCTCCGACTGCCACGCTCGACCGGGTCCGGCGACGTCCCCCAGGACGGCCGCCGTTCGTCCGACCGCGAGGCCGACCGGCCGTCCCGACGCGGGCCCGTCCTCCAGGGGCCCGCCGAACAGGGGACGCTCCGCTCGCGGGGCCTCGCCGAGGCCCTGCGCCTGATCGTGCGCCCCGCCCTGGACCGGATGCCCGCGACCGACGCCTCGCTCGGGCGGCTGCGGGCCCTCACCTCGGGAGCGGGCCGCGCCGCCGCGCTGGAGAGCACCAACGACTGGTCGTGGGACGGGCCGGTGCCCGGCCTGTGGGTGGGCCGCAAGCGGTTCTTCGACTCCGACAAGGTGATCTACCACGTCCACGGTGGCGGCTTCGCGTTCGGATCCCCGTGGTCACACAAGGCGCTCGCGTCCCGGATCGCCAGCGAGACCGGCGTCCCGGTCTTCCTACCGGATTACCGGCTCGCGCCCGAACATCCGCACCCGGCGGCCACCGAGGACACCATCGCCGGCTGGGAGTGGCTGATCGAGATGGGGTTCCCGGCCGCGAACATCGTGGTCGCCGGCGACTCGGCCGGAGGCAACCTCGCCCTGCAGCTGGTGGCCCACCTCGAGAGGACGCGGGCGCCGATGCCTGCAGGCGTCGTGCTGCTCTCCCCCTGGGTCGACCTGGACTTCACGGACATGACCGAGCGGGACCGGGCGCGCAAGGACCCGTTCCTCGCCCTGGGGCTCGCCGAACTGTGCCGACGGCAGTACGCGCCCGGGGTGGACCCGGACGATCCGGCCATCTCCCCGATCAACTACGAGCCGTCCCCGGACTGGCCGCCGTTCCTCATCCAGGCCGGCGGCCAGGAGATCTTCCGGGGCGGGATCGAGCGCATGGCAGAGAACTTCGCCGAGCACGGCGTGCGCCACGAGTTCCAGCTGTGGCCGGACCAGTTCCACGTGTTCCAGGTCTTCCACCCGCTCGTCCCGGAGGCGCGGGTCGCGGTCCGCGACATCGGCTCGTTCGTCCGGGGGTGCCTGCGCCGCTGAGCCGGCGGCGCTGGCGCGTGTCAGGGCTGCGCGGTGAGGACGAGTCCCGAGGTGGGCACGCCGGTCCCTGCGGTGACGACGAGCTTCTCGGCGCCGGCGACCTGGTTGACCGACTCCCCGCGGAGTTGACGCACGCCCTCGGCGATGCCGTTCATACCGTGGATGTACGCCTCGCCGAGCTGGCCGCCGTGGGTGTTGAGCGGCAGCCGGCCGCCCACTTCGAGGGCACCCGGCTCGCGGACGAAGTCCTTGGCCTCGCCGCGCCCGCAGAAGCCGAGCTCCTCGAGCTGCATGAGCACGTACGGCGTGAAGTGGTCGTACAGCACCGCCATGTCCATGTCCTCGGGCCGCAGGCCCGACTGGGACCACAGCTGGTCGCCGACGATCCCCATCTCGGGCAGACCCGCGAGCTCGGGGCGGTAATACGAGGTCATGATGTATTGGTCCGGCCCGGAGCCCGAGGCCGCCGCCGCGATCGAGACCGGCTCGTGCGGCAGGTCGCGGGCCCGCTCGGGCGTGGTCACGACGATCGCCTGGCCGCCGTCCGACTCCTGGCAGCAGTCCAGCAGGTGCAGGGGCTCGGCGATGTAGCGCGAGGCCTGGTGCTCCTCCAGCGTGATGGGCTTGCCATAGAAGAACGCCGCCGGGTTGGCCGCGGCGTGCTTGCGGTCCACCACCGCGACCCGGCCGAAATCCTCGCTCGTGGCGCCGTACTCGTGCATGTAGCGCTGCGCGACCATCGCGACGAACCCGGCCGGGGTGGACAGCCCGTGCGGGTAGGAGAACGCGTTGTCCGTGCCCGAGGAGTTCACCTGGTGCACGAGCGCCGAGTTGACCTGGCCGAAGCGCATCCCCGAGCGCTCGTTGAACGCGCGGTAGCAGACCACGACCTCCGCGACGCCGGTCGCCACGGCCATCGCCGCCTGCTGGACCGTTGCGCACGCCGCGCCGCCGCCGTAGTGGATGCGCGAGAAGAAGTTGAGACCGCCGATACCGGCGGCGCGGGCCACGGCGATCTCGGTGTTGGTGTCCATCGTGAACGACACCAGGCCGTCGACGTCCGACGGCTGCAGACCGGCGTCGGCCACCGCCGCGCGGACGGCCTCGGCGGCCAGCCGGAGCTCGGACCGGCCGGAGTCCTTGGAGAAATCGGTCGCGCCGATGCCGACGATCGACGCCTTGTCCGCGAGGGAGCTCACTGCGGGCCTCCGTTCATGTAGAGGGTCGCGGTCGAGGTGACATGCGCGCCCAGCGAGTCCGTGCCGACGATCTTCAGCGTGACCAGCCCGTCGCCATCGATCCCCGTGACCTCACCCGTGAGGGTCAGGGAGTCGTACGCGTACCAGGGCACGCCGAGGCGCAGCTTGATCGAGGTGATGCGCGCGCGCTGGCCCGCCCAGTCCGTCACGTACCGCTGCACGAGGCCGGTGTCGGTGAGGATGTTGACGAAGATGTCCTTCGAGCCCTTGGCGTGGGCCAGGTCGCGGTCGTGGTGCACGTCCTGGAAGTCCCGCGTCGCCAGGGCGGAGGCCACGATGAACGTCGGCGTCCCCTCGATGGTCAGCTCGGGCAGCCGGTCCCCCACCGTGGCGGCGGGCGGTTCGGCGGGGCAGATCACGTCGGTCACCGCACTGTTCTCGCTCATTTGCCGCCACCTTCCTTGACCTCGGGCATCTGACGGTCGATCGGCGCAGTGCCAGCGGGGCGCCACGCGTAGAGGGTCCACGGCTCGGTGCCGAAGGCCGCGTCCTCGGACTCATCTCCCGGCATGTCGAGGAACTCCACCTCGACCTCCATGCCGATGCGGACCTCCGCCGGGTCGACGTCACGCAGCTCGCCGAGCATGCGCACGCCCTCCTCCAGCTCCACCAGCGCGATGACGAACGGGAACTTGGTGCGGCCCGGCACGCGCGGCGCGTGGTGGACCACGAAGCTGAACACCGTGCCGCGGCCGGAGGACACGACGTAGTCGGTCTGCTCGGACCTCTCCTTCCACAGCGCCGGCACGGGCGGGTGCTGCAGGGAGCCGTCCTCGCGCTTCTGGATGCGCAGCTCGCGGGCGGCGACGCCGTCCCAGAAGAACCGCGTGTCGTGGGAGACCGACGGGCGCAGGACCTCGCCCACCACCAGGTCGTCGGTGGCCGAGCCGGAGCTGGCGACGATCCGCTCCTCCGACGAAGCCGAGCCGGCCGGCTCCGCGGTCTTGGCCGGCGGCCGGAACTTGAGGATCCGGAAGTCCATCTCGGCCACGACCTCATCGCCGACGCGCCAGTAGTTGCGGGTGGTGAAGAACCAGCCCTCGCCCAGGCCCGTGGTCTTGGGGCCCACCACGTCCACCAGCACGGACTCGATGGTCACCTCCTCGCCCGGGCGGGTGTAGCGGTGGTAGACCGAGTCGCAGTTGGTCGCGACGACCGAGGTGAAGCCCTCGGCGTCGAGGATGTCGGTCATGCGGCCCAGCGGGTCGTCGGCCTCGCGGGTCTTGCCGAGCCCGCGCATGGTCCACACCTGCGCCATCGCGGGCGGGGCGACGAGTCCGCCGTGGCCGGCCGCGACGGCCGCCTCCTCGGACTCGTAGATCGGGTTGGTGTCGCCGATCGCCTCGGTCCAGTTGCGGATCATCGGCAGGTTGATGGGGTCGCGGCCCGCGCGGCGGGCGCTGCCGCCGGAGGCCTTGACCTCGTCGGCCGCGGCGAGGATGCGCGAGGTGCGCTCGTCGGTCACTGTGTCGTTGAACACCGTGTCGTCACTCATGGGTGCCTTCTCGTCGGGTTGGGGTGCGCAGCGGGGCTGCGCTGGCGGACGGGGTCGGTGTCAGCGCGCCGTGCGGGGCATGCCGAGGCCGCCCATGCAGACCAGCTCGCGCATGACCTCGTTGACGCCGCCGCCGAAGGTGATCACGACGTTGCGCTTGTTCATCATGTCGAACCAGCGCTGCAGCGCCGCCGTGTCGGGATCGGTGGGGTCGCCGAAGCGGCCGAGCAGCTCCTCGACGATCCGGCCGACGTGCTGGATCTTCTCCGTGGAGAACACCTTCGACGCGGCGGAGTCGCCCATCGACGGATTGTCCCCCGTCGACGAGACCTGCCAGTTGAGCAGCTCGTTGAGTCGGACGATCGCGAAGATCTCCGCGAGACCGCGCCGTACCTCGCGCCGGTCCAGGTGGCGGACGCCGTCGACGCCGGTGCCGCGGGCCCAGGCGGCGAGCTCGTCGTAGTACCCGCCCGGGCGTCCGGACGGCGCGAGCATGACGCGCTCGTGGTTGAGCTGCGTGGTGAGCATCTTCCAGCCCCCGTCGACCTCACCGACCACCATGTCCGCCGGCACGCGCACGTCCGAGTAGTAGGTCGCGTTGACGTGGTGGGCGCCGTCGCAGGTGATGATCGGCGTGAACGAGAAGCCGGGATCGGTGGTGTCCACGATGAAGATCGTCAGCCCGCGGTGCCGGGAATCGGGGGTGCCGGTGCGGGCCGCGAGCCAGATGTAGTCGGCGTGGTGGCCGCCGGTGGTCCACATCTTCTGCCCGTTGATGATCCAGTCGCCGGTCGCCTCGTCCCTGCGCGCCGTGGTGCGCAGCGCGGCGAGGTCGGTGCCGGCGTCGGGCTCGGAGTACCCGATCGCGAAGTGCACGGTCCCGTCGAGGATGCCCGGGAGGAACTTCTCCTTCTGCTTCTCGGTGCCGTACTTCTGCAGCGTCGGGCCGACGGTCTGCAGCGTCACCGACGGCAGCGGCACGTCGGCGCGGGTGGCCTCGTTGGTGAAGATCTGCTGCTCGATGTGGCCGAAGCCCTTGCCGCCGTACTCGGTGGGCCAGCCCACGCCCAGCCAGCCGTCGCGGCCCATCCGCGTGATGATCTGCGCGTAGGTGTCGCCGTGGCGGGTGGTCGAGATGTCGGCGGCCTCCTCCGGCGAGATGAGGGTGGAGAAGTACTCGCGTAGCTCGGCCTGCAGCGCGCGCTGCTCGGCGGTGAGGTCGATGAACGCGCCCTCGGCGTCGGCGGCGTCCGCGTCGCCCGAGGCGGGGGCCACCTGCTCCACCGGGTCGGCGGCGATCGCCGCGCCCAGCGCGTCGAGGTGCAGCTGCGCGCCGCCGACGAAGCGGGCGAGGTCCTTGACCGCCGACGAGTACCTGAACATCGGGTACGTGACATCCACACCGACGCCGCCGTGCAGGTGGTGCAGGAGTTGCACGGCGCGCGGGCCCTCGGTCGCCAGCCAGTACGCGCCGATCGTGGGATCGGTCTCGTAGCGGTCACCGGGCCCGGTCAGCCCCTCGGAGATCCGCCACGCCACCGACTGCGCGATCACGTGCAGCGTCTGCGAGACGATGTAGACGTCCGCCAGCTCCTGCTGCACCGCCTGGAACGAGCCGAGCGGCTTACCGAACTGCACCCGCTCCTTGAGGTAGCCGGCCGTCATGTCCAGCGCGCCGGCCACGAGACCGTCACCGTGGGCGATACAGGCGGCCAGGACGAGACGCCGGAACTCCTCGGGGACCGACCCCGCTCCCGAGCCGCGGAGCACGTCGTCGTCGTCGACCTCGGTGGCCCCGAACCGCATCGCGTACTCGGGCACGCCCAGGGAGCCGAGGGTGGGGGTCAGGGTGACGCCGGGGGCGTCGGGGGCGACGACGACGAGGACGGCACCCTCTGGCGTGGTCGCCGGCACGAGCACGTGACGTGCCTGGGCCGCGTACCGCACCGACGTCGCGGTCCCGGTGAGCTTCCCGCCCTCGAGCCGCACGGTGGGCTCGAGCGGCAGGGGGCTGCCGGGCTCGGCGACGGCGGCGGTGAGGATACGGCCGTCCTCGATGCCGGAGAGCAGTCGCTTCTGCTGGTCCGCGGTGCCGAGGGTGACGATCGGCAGCACGCCCAGGCCCAGCGTCTCCAGGGCGGGGATCACCACGCCCGCACGGCCGACCTCCTCGAGAACCACGGCGATGTCGGCGGGCGTGAGGTCGTCGCCGCCGAGTGCTGCGGGCAGGCCCAGCGAGAGCAACCCGGAGGTGGCGAACGCCGACCAGAGGCGCTCGTCGTAGCCGGCGTCGTCGACACTGCGGCTGGGCAGCGCGGTGAGCAGTTCCTCGGCCGGGGCGGCCGTCGACAGCGCGCCGGCCACCGCCTCGGCGACGGCGGCCTGGGTCTCGGTACGCGTGAAGTCCACGATCAGTCCTGTTCGGATACGGGGGCGGAGAACGGGGCGGGGTGTGGCAGGCGGTGGTCAGTCTCGGGGCAGGCCGAGGATGCGCTCGCCGACCACGTTGAGCAGCACCTGCTCGGTGCCGCCCGCGATCGACAGGCAGCGGACCATGAGGAACTTGCGGCCCTGCTCGGTGAACTCGACGCCGCCGGTGCCGGTGAGCTCCAGGCCGAACTCGGCGATGTCCTGGCGATGGCGCACGCCGACGATCTTGCGGACGCTCGACTCGGCGCCCGGCCCGGAACCGGCGAGGCTGCGCAGCGCGGTGCGCAGGTCCAGCAGGTTGCCCACGACGCCGTCGGCGACGTGCTTGCCGAACTCGTCCAGAACCAGCGCGTCGCCTGAGACCCCGGCCGCGTTGATGAGGCCGATGATCTCCTCCGCGGCGTCACCGAGGGAGGAGCCGCCGCCCATGGCCACGCGCTCGTTGGCGAGTGTCGTGCGGGCGATCTTCCAGCCGTCGTTGACCGTCCCGATCTGGAACTCGTCGGGCACGAACAGGTCCTCGAGGTAGACCTCGTTGAACAGGGCCTCGCCGGTGATCTCGCGCAGCGGCCGGGTCCGGATGCCCTCTGAGCGCATGTCCACCAGGAAGTAGGTGATGCCCTTGTGCTTGGGCGCGCCGGAGTCCGTACGGGCCAGGCACATGGCCCAGTCGGCCTCGCGGGCAAGCGACGTCCACACCTTCTGGCCGTTGAGCTTCCAGCCGCCGTCGACCTTCTCGGCGGTGGTGCGCAGAGCGGCGAGGTCGGAGCCGGCGCCGGGCTCGGAGAACAGCTGGCACCACCTGATTTTCCCGGCCATGGTGTCGCGCACCAGCAGATCGGCGTGCTGGGGGGCGGCCTGCAGGATGGTGGGTACGGCCCAGCCGCCGATCGTGATGTCGTGGCGGGTGACGCCGGCGGCCTCGAGTTCGGAGTCGATGAGCAGCTGCTCGGCCGGGCCGGCGCCCAGGCCCCACGGCTCGGGCAGGTGCGGCATGAACAGGCCGGTGTCGGCCAGGGCCTGCTTGCGCTCGTCGCCCTCCGCGGCGGCGACCTTCGCCACGAGTGCGCGGATCTCCTCGCGCGTGGCGTCCAGCCCGTCGATCTCGGACAGGTCGATGTCGAGGTGGCGGCGCCTGCCGGCGAGGGTGAGCTCGGCCAGGCTGCGTCGCCAGCGGGCGGACCCACCGATGATCTGGCGCAGCGCGCTCGCGCGCCGCATGTAGAAGTGGGCCTCGTGCTCGAAGGTGAAGCCGATGCCGCCGAGGATCTGGATGCAGTCCTGGGAGTTGCGCACGGCGTTGTCGAAGGCCAGCGCCCCGGCGACCGCGGCGGCGACGGGCAGCTCGGAGTCGGAGTCGGTGAGGTCCTCCGCAGCGACGGCGGCGTCCCACGCCAGCGCGCGGACCTGCTCGGTGCGGCAGAGCATGTCGGCGGCGAGGTGCTTGATGGACTGGAACGAGCCGATGGTGCGGCCGAACTGTTCGCGGATCTTTGCGTAGTCCACGGCGGTGGCGAGCGTGTAGTCGGCGACGCCCGCAGCCTCCGCCGCGGCCAGCGTGACGAACAGCTGGTGGACGTGCTCGGTGGTGATGCCCTTGAGGATCCGGTCGGCCGGGATCGTCACGCCCTCCAGGCGAACGCGGCCGATCGAGGCCGAGATGTCGTACGGCGTCGACGGGGTGACCGTCACGCCCGCGGTGCCCGCCTCGAGCAGCGCCCAGCGCGTGGCGCCGTCGATCTCGACGGGCAAGAGCAGTCCTCCGTCGGGGGTGCCGCCGTAGGCGATGCCGGGGTCGCCGGTGACCTCACCCGAGCCGTCCAGCGTCGCGGTGCCGATGCCCAGGCACACGCCCACCGGCAGGCCACCCTCGGCGATGGTCTCCCCCAGCGCCTGCGCCACGGCCCCGCCCGCACGGGAGACCAGCACCCCGGTCAGGGCGGTGGACAGCACCGGGCCCGGCGCCATGTGGGCGGCTGCGGTCTCGAGCATGCAGGCCAGGTCGACGATCTCCGCGCCGGCACCGCCGTGCTCTTCGGCGATCGCGACACCGAACAGCCCCAGCTCGGCGAGTCGGGGCCACACCGCCTTCCAGGCTTCCGGATCCTCCTCCTGAACGCGTACCGTAGCCACGGGATCGGCGGACTTCGCCCAGGCCTTGATCGAACTCTGGATCTCGGTCTGGTCCGGTGTGGTGGCGATACTCACTGCAGGCTCCTCGACTCGGGCGGGGGACGCGTACCCGGCGCGGGACTCGAGGGCCCGCGCGTACACGCCTACAATAGAACGTGTTCTAGGTAACGTGTTCTAGAATGCACCAGTAGGGTCCGATCGGTACACCCGGGTCCCCGCCCGGTACGCCAACCCGAGACCGCCAGCCCGATCAGCAGTCCCGATCCGACCAGCGCAGAAGGTTCGTTGCCATGACCAAGAGCTCGACCGAGACCGGCTCCGCCGCCGCGTCCGCCGCCGCCGCTACCAGAGCCGACGAGCCCAGTACGTCGTCGCAACGCGAGCGCCGTCGCCGGATCCTCGACGCCACGTTGGCCCTGGCCGCCAAGGGCGGGTACGAGGCCGTGCAGATGCGCGCCGTGGCAGAGAAGGCCGAGGTCGCCGTGGGCACCCTCTACCGGTACTTCCCGTCGAAGGTGCACCTGCTCGTCTCGGCGCTCGCCCGCGAGTTCCGCCGGCTCGATCAGCGCACCGAGCGTTCGGCCCCGCCCGGCGACACCGCGCAGGAGCGGATGAAGGTCGTGGTGGAAATGATCACCAAGTCGATGCAGCGCGACCCGAACCTCACCGAGGCCATGACGCGGGCCTTCATGTTCGCCGACGCCACTGTGGCCAACGAGGTCGAGGAGGTCGGCTTCCTCATGGACCGCATCATCGCCCGCGCGCTGGCACAGGGCGAACCGGACGAACTCCAGCTCTCGATCGCGCGCGTGGTCTCGGACGTGTGGATGTCCAACCTTGTCTCGTGGCTCACCCGGCGGTCGTCGGCCGCGGACGTCGCCACCCGGCTGGCGCTGACGATCGACCTGCTGCTGGGCACCGACGATTCGCCCCGCCGCGCGCGCCTACACACGGCGATCGGAAACGGGAACGGCAACGAGGCCGGTGAAGCCGACTCCGCCACCGGATAGGGCCGCACAGTCTGACAGCGCGTTATGTGGCGGGGCCCGTACGCGTTTCCACGCAGCCGCTCCTGACGATGGCGTCTCGCTCCTGTGCGTGTCTGCCCAGCCGCTCCCCCGCCCGGCGGCCCGCTCCTCAACTTGGAGTCTCGCTCCTGCGCCTGGCGTCGCGCTCCCGCGCGTGTCCACGCAGCCGCTCCCGCTCTTGGCGTCTCGCTCCCGCGCCTGTACGCCTGAACCGCAGCCGCGCCTGACGATGGCGTCTCGCCCACCCTTCGGGGCGAGCGAGACGCCATAGAGACGTGCGGCTGTGCGGGCTGCGGCGAGTGCGCTGCGGCGGTCGCGGGAACCGGGAGCCTGGCCGTGCGGGCTGCGGCGGGTGCGCTGCGGGGGTCCCGGGAACGGGGAGCCTGGCCGTGCGGGCTGCGGCGGGTGCGGGGCCCGGGCGCCTCGGGGGCGGGAGCCCGGGCCCGCGGTCAGGGCACGACGACCGGCGGCACCGTCCGGATCGCGCCGGAGACGTCGGCCGCCCACCGCAGCGGGCCGCTGGTCGGGTCCCAGCCGGCGAGTAGGTCCGCCACCTTCGCCGTCATCTCCCGTCCGAGACGTAGGAACGACGTCTCGGGCCGATCGTCGACCTCGCCGAGGATGAGCCACCACGCCCAGGCGACGGCGCCGGCGTTGGCCATGAAGTCCGGCAGCACCGCGATACCGCGGGTCGTGAGGTCGAGCTCCGCATCGGCGGTCGTGGCGGCGTTCGCGGCCTCCACGACGATCGGTGCCGTGACCTGCGCGCAGTTCTCGGCGGTGATCGCGTACGACACGGCGGCGGGAACCAGGACGTCGACGTCCATGCCGAGAATGCTGTCGCGGTCCAGACGCTGCACCCGGGCGGGTACGGCGGCGCGGTCGATCTCGCCGAAGCGGTCGCGGGTCGCCAGCAGCGCCGGGACGTCGAGGCCGGCGGGGTCGTAGAGTGTGCCGGCGGCGTCGGCGAGCGCGACCACCCGCATCCCGGCCTCGTGCAGATACCAGGCGGCGCCACCGCCCATGGTGCCGACGCCCTGGATCGCGACCGACGTGCGCTCGATGTCCCAGCTGCGCACGTGCGCTGCCGCGAGGCACGCCTGCGCGACGCCGTAGCCACCGATCACGTCGCCCAGGAGCCCACCCGGGACCTCGGCGTTGAGCCCGCGGAAGATCCGATCGGCCGTGGCCGCGGGGTCAGCGGACCGCTCGATCGCCGCGTGGTACGACTGCCTCATGCCGAGGCGGCCGAAGACCTCGTCGATGAGGTGCTGCGGCACGCCCAGGTCCTCGGCGGTCACCCAGTGCCGGTCGAGGAACGGGCGCATCGCCTCGCAGAAGCGGCCGAGCACCTCGACGGCTCGCGGGTCCTTGGGGTCGAAGTCGATTCCGCCCTTGGCCCCACCGACGGGTAAGTCGAAGGCCGCGGTCTTGCGGGTCATTCCGCGCGCCAGGTCCTCTACCTCGCGGAGGGTGCATCCGGCGCGCATGCGGGTGCCGCCGGTGGCCAGGCCGCCGACGAGCGTGTCCACGACGAGATAGCCGCGGGCGCAGGTCTGATCGTCCTCCCAGTGCAGGCGCAAGTAGGGTTCGCGGCGGGTACTCGACGTCTCGGCCGGGGCCGTGGCCGGGGTCAGGGCCGGCGCCGTGGCCGGGGTCAGGGCCGGAGCCGTGGCCGGTGCGCAGACGGCCTGTGCGGCGGGCCCGGTCTGCGGGCCGGCCCCCGTGTTGCCGGTCGTGCCCGGGATCTCGATGGATGTCATGGTGCTCGCCTCCTCGGCGACCTCGTCCGTCGGCGGGTCCGGCGGGGGTGTCCCCAGCATGGGTCCGCGTCCCCGGGCGGGTCCAGCGAGACTTCGTGGACCCGACCGTTCACTTTTCCTGCACGTTCGACCCGGGGGCTCCTACTCTCGGGGCATGGAGCCGTCCCTGCACCGCCTGCGGTTGCTCCACGAACTGGAGCGACGGGGCACCGTCACCGCGGTCGCCGCGGGCCTGGGGTACACCGTCTCGGCCGTGTCGCAGCAGCTCTCGCTGCTCGAGCGCGAGGCGGGGACGCCCCTGTTCGAGAAGCGGGGTCGTGGTCTCGCGTTGACGGAGGCGGGACTCGTGTTGGCGGAGCACGCGCGCACGATCCTGTCCGCGGTGGAGGACGCGGGCCACGCGATGGAGTCGGCGAGGGCGGGCGTCGGGACGACGCTCACGGCCGGGGTATGGGCGTCGGTGGCCACCACGCTGCTGCCGGCCGGGATCGCGATCCTGGCCCGCGACCATCCGGGAATCGTCGTGCGCAGCCACGAACTGGCCCCGGAGGACACGGCGGGCGCGGTCCGCGACGGCTCGCTGGACCTGTCGTTCGTGCTGGACTACTCGAGCTACGCGATGGCGGACGTGCCGGACCTCGTGCGGTTGCCGATCGCGCGGGAGGCCCTGCACGCGGTGGTGCCGCGCGGGTCGATGCCGACCGCGCAGGTGTCGTTGTCCGACCTCGCGGGGGCGCCGTGGGTGGTCGCGCACCCGCGCTCGCACTTCGGCCGGGCGGTGCGGATCGCGTGCCGGGAAGCGGGCTTCGAGCCGGAGGTGCGCCACGAGGCGGGTGAGCAGTCCACGGCATTGGCCCTGGTCGCCGCCGGCCTCGGCGTCACGCTCGCCTCCGATCTCGGCCTGACCACGTTCGCTGCCGACGTGGACGTTCTGCCGCTGAGGGACGGGCTCACCAGGACGGTGTCGATCACCCATCGTCGCCGCGACGCCCGGAGGCGCCCGCTCCAGGCGTTCGTCGCGGCGTTCACGGCCGCCGCCCGGGAGGTCGGCCTGGACCCCCCGGGCGGGGCGTGAGACCTCAGGGCCGACGCGCGAGGAAGTCCGGGCGCGGCGGCGTGCCCGCGAACGGCTCGGCGAGCTCGTTCTCGACGCTGTTGAACACGATGAACACGTTGGCGCGCGGCAGCGGGGTGATGTTGCCACCCGAGGCGTGCAGCGCGTTGCAGTCGAACATCGTCATGGAGCCCGCGCCGCCGGTGAGGACGTCGAGTCCGTGCTCGCGGTACATCTCGGTGATGTGCTCCTCGGACGGAACGCCCACCTTCGGCGCGGTCGTCACGAGCGACTCCTTGTAGTAGTCCTCGGGCGTCTCACCGGCGCACTGGACGTAGTACTTGTGCGTGCCCGGCATGATCATCAGCGGACCGTTGTAGGTCTCGTTGGGCGTGAGCGCGATCGAGGCGCTGCAGGCGCGCGGCTTGGGCATGCCGTCCTCGGCGTGCCACGTCTCGAAGTCCGAGTGCCAGTAGAACGCGCCGCCGGCGAAGCCGGGCTTGTAGTTGAGCCGGCTCTGGTGAACGTACACATCGGATCCGAGGATCTGGCGGGCCAGATCGATCGCGCCGGACCGCTCGACGGCCTCCCACACGACCTCACTGAGCTCGTGCACGTCGAAGATCGACCGGACGGCCCGGCCGCCCTCCTCGCGGATGATGCGGGGATCGTCCTTCATCGCGGGGTCGTCCCCGAACCGTCGGAGCTCCTCCCAGCAGGCGTCGATCCGGCTCTGGTCCAGGGCGCCCTCGCGCTGGACGTATCCCTTCTCCTCGAACTCGAGCACCTCGGGATCCTGGCTGCTCCCCCAGATGACGGGGTCCCGGCGCTCGACGATCTCCGGGCGCCCGGTCACGCGGGTCTGGTAGTCATCAACGGCAATGGTCACTACGACTCCTTTCTCTCCTCAGCCTGAAAACCCCGGCTGACTCGGGAAAACGAGGGGTGCCGCCCTCGTGGGGCCGACCGTATCCGTGGCGACGATCTCGGACAACTCTCAGCCGCTGACGTATCCTCGACTCTTGTCCACCGCGGGACCTGGCTCGCCGCCGGCGAGCCACGTGCGCAGGTGATCGCGGAATTGTGCGGAGAGCGTGTCGCGCCAGCCCACGACGTCGCCGGACATGTGCGGGCTGATGTGCACGCCCCCCAACGTCCAGAGCGGGTCGCCCTCGGGGAGAGGTTCGACGACGAGGACGTCCAGATGCGCGGAGAGCCTGCCCGACACGATCTCGGCCGTGAGAGCGTCCTGATCGACCAGCTGTCCGCGACCCACGTTCACCACGTGTGCGCCGTCGGGAAGGGCGGCCAGCTCCGCGGGCCCGAGCATCCCCCGGGTCGCCTCCGTCAGCGGCGCCACCATGACGAGATGGTCCACGTCGCCGAGATGGTCGACCAGGCGGGCCGAGTCCAGGACGCGGCCGAAGTCCTCGTCGTCGTCGCGTGGTCGACGTCCCGCCCCGGCCACGTCGAGCCCGACCGCCCGGAGGAGCCGCGCGGTGGCCCGGCCGATCCCGCCGGTGCCCACGACCAGGGCGCGCCGGCCCGCCACTCGCGTGGTCTCCCGGCGGTGCCACACCCCCGAGCGCTGCAGGGCCTCGGTCTGGTGCAGGAGCTTGTCGTGCGCCAGGACGCAGGCCAGGACGTACTCGGCGATCGGCTCGTCGAACACTCCGCGGGCGTTGGTGACCAGCACGTCCGAGTCGCGGAGTTCGTCGAAGAGCAGCTTGTCGACGCCGGCGGCGGCCACGTGCACCCAGCGCAGCGAGTCGGCGGCGTGCCAGGCGGAGGCCAGCGCCTCCGAGAAGAAGTCCCACAGGAGTAACACCTCGGCGCCCGGGAGCGCGTCGGCGAGGGTGTCGGCCGTGCACTCGCGCACGTCGGCGAGGTCGCGGATCTCCTCGAGGGTGGAGGGCGGGGCGACGCCGTTGGCGGTGAGGACGACGACGGTCGGGCGGGCGGCGCGGTCGGGATCGGGATGCGGCGTCATGGGGACACCGTAACGCGGCCGCGCGGCGGGAATCCGCAATCGTCGGATTGTTGACAATCGACCGGGCGCGGCCACACACTGACCGCATGACCGCGCACCTGTCGCCCCTTCTCAAGCAGGCCACGCCCGTCGTCGTGGACCACGCCCTCGGCTCGTGGATCCACGGCACCGACGGCCGCGACTACCTGGACTTCACCACCGGCATCGGCGTGACCAGCACCGGCCACTGCCACCCCGACGTCGTGGCGGCCGCGCGGGAGCAGTGCGGGAAGATCATCCACGCGCAGTACACGACCGTCATGCACCAGCCGCTGCTCGAGCTCACCGCCAAGCTCGGCGAGCACCTGCCGGCCGGCATCGACTCGGTGTTCTACGCCAACTCGGGTTCCGAGGCCGTCGAGGCCGCCGTGCGGCTGGCGCGGATGGCCACGGGCCGGCCGAACATCGTCACCGTCCAGGGCGGCTTCCACGGCCGCACGGTGGCCGCCGCGAGCCTCACCACCGCCGGGACCCGCTTCTCCGCCGGCTTCTCCCCGCTCATGGGCGGCGTGGTGATGACCCCGTTCCCCCACGCGCTGCGCCACGGGTGGACCACCGACGAGGCCGTGGACTTCGCGCTGGCCGAGCTCGACTACCTCATGGCCACCCGCGTCGATGCCCGCGAGATCGCGGCGTTCCTCATCGAGCCCGTCCTGGGCGACGGCGGGTACATGGCCACTCCCCCGCGCTACCTGCAGGGACTGCGCGAGCGCGCCGACCGGATCGGCGCGCTGCTCGTGCTGGACGAGGTCCAGGCAGGCATCGGGCGCACCGGCCGTTTCTGGGGCCACCAGCACACCGAGGGCCTGGTCCCGGACGTCATCATCACCGCCAAGGGCATCGCCTCCGGCTTCCCCATCTCCGCGATCGCGGCACCCACCGAGCTCATGGCCAAGGCCTGGCCCGGCTCCCAGGGCGGCACCTACGGCGGCAACGCCGTGGCGGCCGCGGCCGGGGTGGCGACGCTCGGCGTGGTCGAGCGCGAGAGCCTCGTGCAGTGCGCGGCCGAGCGCGGAGCCCAGCTCCTCGACGGACTGCGGCGTAGCCTGGCGGACGTGAGCGAGATCTGCGACATCCGCGGTACCGGGCTCATGCTGGGCGTCGAGTTCGGCGACCCGACCGCGCCCGCCGGCAGCGCCGGCGCGCTCGAGGCCGCGCGCCTGGCGACGGCCGTCCAGCAGGCGTGCGTGGACGAGGACCTGCTCACCCTGACGTGTGGGCCGACCGGGTCGGTGGTGCGCCTCATCCCGGCTCTGGTGGTGACCTCCGAGGAAGTCGACGCCGGCGTCGAGCGCTTCACCCAGGCCGTGCACCGGGTGCGCGACGGGGCGGCGTGACCGCCCGCGTCGACGCGACCGCGCCCGGCCGCGCCGGCGGGTCCGGCGGGTCCGGCGGGTCCGGCGGGTCCGGCGGGTCCACGGTGACGGTTGACGAGCTGGTCGACGCGCTCACCGCCGCGGGTTTGGCCCCGGAGGCCGATCGCCGCCGGGTCGCCGAGTACTCCTACGACGCCTCCAACTACCGGGTCACCCCGGCCGCGGTGCTCTTCCCCCGCTCGGAGGCCGAGGTCGCCACCGCGCTCGCCGTGTGCCACCGCCTCGGCGTACCCGCGACCGCCCGCGGCGGCGGTACCTCGATGGCCGGCAACTCCGTCGGCACCGGGCTGGTGCTGGACCTGTCGCGGCACATGCACCGGGTGCTGGCCGTAGACGAGGCTGCGCGGACGGTCACCGCCGAGGCCGGCACCGTCCTCACCGCCCTGCGCGCCGCGGTTCACGCCGCGACCGACTCGCGACTGACCTTCGCCCCCGATCCCTCGAGCCAGTCGCGGGCGTGCCTGGGCGGGGCGATCGGCAACGACGCGTGCGGGAACCACTCCGTGCGTCACGGCCGGACCGCCGACCACGTCGAGGCGCTGCGCCTGGTCACCGCCGACGGCCTGCGCCTCACCGCCACGCGCCGAGGCGTCGAGGCCACCGACGCCGGGGACGCGGCCGCCGCCGCGCGCGCCGAGTACCTCACGGCCGAGCTGCGCGACCTGGCCGCCGCTCATCTGGCCGCGATCCGCACCGAGCTCGGCCGCATCCCCCGCCAGGTCTCCGGCTACCACCTGCGGCACCTGCTGCCGGAGGAGGGCTTCGACGTGGCCCGCGCGCTGGTCGGCTCCGAGGGCACATGCGCGATCGTCACCGCCGCGACCATGCGCGCCGTGCCCCGGGCCGCGCGCACCGGCCTGCTGGTAGTGGGGTACGCCGACGTCGTGGACGCCGCCCGCGACGTCCCGGCGATCCTGCGCCACCGCCCCACGGCGGTGGAGGGGATCGACGAGGTGATCGTGGCGACCATGCGGCAGCGCCGCGGCGCCGACGCCGTGGCCGATCTGCCCTCCGGGCGCGCGTGGCTTTTCGTGGAACTCGACGACGACGGGAACGACGACGAGCACGACGACGAGGCGGGCGGCGCCGGTGGTGGGCTCGGGGCCCGGATGACGCGCGTGGCCGACGAGCTGGCCGGGGACGGTCACGCCCTCGAGGCCCTCGTCGTGACGGATCCGGTGACCCGCGCCGACCTGTGGCGGGTCCGCGAGGACGGCGCCGGCCTGAGCTCCCGGCTCACCGATCCCGCCACCGGCGCCACCATCGAGTCCTGGCCCGGCTGGGAGGACTCGGCCGTGCCGCCCGAGAGGCTGGCCGACTACCTGGCCGAGTTCCGCGAACTGCTCGCACGGCACGGGCTCGCCGGCGTGATGTACGGCCATTTCGGCGCCGGATGCATGCACATCCGGATCACCTTCGACCTGCGCTCGGACGCCGGGCGGGCGGTCTTCCGCGCCTTCTGCACCGACGCCGCCCACCTCGCCGTGCGCCACGGCGGCTCCCTGTCCGGTGAACACGGGGACGGCCGCGCCCGTTCGGAACTGCTGCCGCTGATGTACTCGCCGGAGATGCTGGGCGCGTTCGAGGGTTTCGCGCGCATCTGGGACCCCGCGGGGCTGCTCGCACCCGGTGGCCTCACCGCCACCCGGCCGGTCGACGCCGACCTCGCCCTGGCCGGCGTCGGGCCCGGGATCGGCCGGCGTGACCTGGGACTGCTCACCTCCGCCGACGGTGCTCACCCCGTGCAGGCCTGCATCGGGGTCGGCCGCTGCCGCACGTCGACCGGCGGCGTGATGTGTCCGTCCTTCCGCGCGACCGGCGACGAGAAGGACTCCACCCGCGGTCGGGCCCGCGTCCTGCAGGAGGTCGTGCGTGGCACGATCGGCGTGGACGACCCGGCTGTCGAGGAGTCGCTCGAGCTGTGTCTGGCCTGCAAGGCGTGCTCCTCGGACTGCCCCACCGGCGTCGACATGGCCACGTTCAAGGCCGAGGCGCTGCACCGCCGCTATCGCCGACGCGTCCGGCCGCGCGTCCACTACTCCCTCGGCCTGCTCCCGCTGTGGCTGCGCGGGACCACCCGCGCCGCGGGGCCGCTCAACGCCCTGCTCGCCACCCCGCTCGGGCGGGCCGGCGCCCGGCTCGGGGGGATCACCGGCGAGCGCGCGCTGCCGCGGTTCGCCTCGGCCCGGCAGCTCCGCGACGAGCTCGCCCGGGTCCCGGCCAGCGTGTGGCACGTGCGCGACCTGGCCCGGCGATCGGGCAAGGGATCCGCTGCCGGTACGGGCGCGGTCGCCGGTTCGGGCGGCCGGGCGGTTGCGCGGACCTCGGCCGAGGTCGTGCTGTTCCTCGACTCGTTCACCCGGGGACTGCGCCCGCACGTCGCCGGCGCCGCCGCCCGCGTCCTGGGCGGCTCGCACACCTCCGTCGCCTGCTCGGCCGGCCACTGCTGCGGCCTCACCCACGTCACGACCGGCCGACTGGACGCCGCCCGACGCACCATGCGCGCGACCACGCGTCACCTCGACGCGATCCGCGGGCCGGACGGGGCGGAAGTGCCCGTCGTCGTCGTCGAACCGTCCTGCGCGGCCACGCTGCGCGGCGACCTCCCCCACCTCCTCGCCGACACCCCCGACGCCGACGCGGCCCGGCGCGTCGCGGCGCGGATCCGCTCCTCGGCCGACCACCTCGGCCGCCTCGCCTCCGAGGGCCGGGCGCCCGCCTGGCCCGGCGGCACCGCGCCCGACCGCGTCACCGTGCAGACCCACTGCCACGAATACGCGACGTTCGGCAACCGCGTGCAACGCGCGACGCTCACCGCCCTCGGCGTGGGCTCGGTCCGCGAGGCCACCGGCTGCTGCGGCGTCGCCGGCGACTTCGGCTTCACCGCCGGCCACGAGGCCGTCACCGCCGCCGTCGCCGAACAGGCCCTCGCACCCGCCCTGCGCGCCGACCCCGACGCGCCGGTCCTCACCGACGGGTTCTCGTGCGCCACCCAGACCGGTGAACTCGGCCGTACCGGGCGACACCTCTTCGAACTCCTCGATCCCGATCCCGCCGATTCCGACCCCTCCAGCCCCGATCCCGACGCCACCGTCCCGCCCACCACCAGGAGGCCCCAATGACCCGCTCCGTCACCGACATCATCGCCGGACTCGGCACCGGCGTGTACGTGGACGGGCAGTGGCGCGACGCCGCCTCCGGCGCCACGTTCGACGTGGTCAACCCGGCCACCGGCGAGGCCATCGCCACCCTCGCCGACGGCGGGGCCGACGACGCCACCGCCGCGATCGCCGCTGCCGGGCGGGCGCAGGAGAGCTGGGCCGCCGTCCCCGCGCGCGAGCGCGCCGAGATCCTGCGCCGGGCCTACGAGCTGCTGGTGTACCGCGCCGACGAGATCGCCCTCCTCATGACCACCGAGATGGGCAAGCCGCTGGCCGAGGCGCGCGGCGAGGTCAGCTACGGCGCCGAATTCTTCCGCTGGTTCTCCGAGGAGGCCTCCCGCATCCACGGCGACGCCCGCCGCTCCCCCGACGGCAAGACCCGACTCATGGTGACGCAGGAGCCGGTGGGCCCGTCCATCCTCATCACCCCGTGGAACTTCCCTCTGGCCATGGCCACCCGCAAGATCGGCCCGGCCGTGGCCGCCGGCTGCACCATGGTGTTCAAACCCGCCAACCTCACGCCGCTGACCTCCCTGTACGTGGTGGACGTCCTGCGCGAGGCCGGTCTGCCCGAGGGCGTGCTCAACGTGGTGTGCACGACCGACGCCGGCGGCGTGGTGGAGCCGTGGATCGACTCCGGGATCGCCCGCAAGCTCTCCTTCACCGGCTCCACACCCGTAGGCCGGAAGCTGCTCGAGCAGTGCTCGCGCGGCGTGCTGCGCACCTCCATGGAGCTCGGCGGGAACGCCCCGTTCGTGGTCTGCGAGGACGCGGACATGGACACCGCCGTCGACGCCGCCATGGCCGCCAAGATGCGCAACATGGGCGAGGCGTGCACGTCCGCCAACCGGATCCTCGTGCACCGGTCGGTGCTGGACGAGTTCGGTCGCCGACTGACCGAGCGGATGGCCTCCCTCACCGTGGGCGACGGCACCGCCGAGGGCACCGACGTGGGACCGCTGGTCGAGGAAAAGGCCGTCGACAAGGTCGCCGAGCTGGTCGACGACGCCGTGAGCCGCGGTGCCGCGGTGCTTACCGGCGGCACCCGCGGCGAGGGCCCCGGCTTCTTCTACCCGCCCACCGTCCTCACCGGCGTCACCCCGGACGCCAGGTTGATGTCCACCGAGATCTTCGGCCCCGTCGCCGCGCTCGTGCCGTTCGACACCGATGACGAGGCCGTCGCGCTGGCCAACGACACCGAGTACGGGCTGGTCTCGTACGTCATGACCGAGAATCTCGACCGCGCGATGACGATGTCCGAGCGGCTCCAGGCCGGCATGGTCGGCATCAACGTGGGCGTCGTCTCCAACCCGGCAGCGCCGTTCGGCGGGATCAAGCAGTCCGGGCTCGGCCGCGAGGGCGGGACGACGGGGATCGAGG
This sequence comes from Dietzia maris, assembly GCF_036287335.1. Taxonomy (NCBI): domain Bacteria; kingdom Bacillati; phylum Actinomycetota; class Actinomycetes; order Mycobacteriales; family Dietziaceae; genus Dietzia; species Dietzia maris. Next base: position 667,179 of record NZ_CP143053.1, on the reverse strand, counting down.
AATTCCTCGAGACCAAGCTCGTCGCGATCCCCGTGCGCTGACAGGGCGACCGGGGGCGAGAGCGAAGAAAATCCGCTACCCCGGCACCGGATCCGCTACCTCCACAGGGGTAGCGGATCAGGCGTCCGAGTAGCGAATTTCGGGTGTCGCGCGAACACAGGGAGGGTCTAGCCGGTGCGCACCCGGCCGGCCTGGCGGTGGCGCTCGGCCTCGGTCATCCCGCCCCACACGCCGTACAGCTCACGGTTGTACGTGGCGTGGCGGCGGCAGGCGTCGATGACGGGGCATTGCGCGCAGAGCTTCTTGGCCGCGGTCTCCTTGCGGCGCCGCGTCGCCTTGGCCTCATCCTCCCCGTTGTAGAACAGGTCCGGAATGTCCCGACACCGACCGAGATCTGCCCACGCCCACTGCTCGTCGGTCTTGGTCAACACGCTGTGCTGCATCTTTCCCTCCCACCGTCCGTTCCAGCTTCCGTCACATCGGAGGTGATTCGGCACACCCCCACGGGTGGGATGGGTCGGCACCGCTAAAGTTCCTTCATGCGCGTGACGATCACGGCCATCAACGCCTTTCCGCTGGTCATCGCCGGTGTCGAGGTGCGCGTCAGACGGCCGCGCGCCGGGGGTGGTCAGACGGCCGGGCCGGATCCGAGGACCCGCGCGAGACCGTCCCTCATGTGGTCGACCAGCAGCGCGCGGGCCGGGCCCGGGTTGGCCGCGCGTACCGCGTCGGCGATCGCGCGATGCTCGGCGAGCCGCGACGCGGCGTCCGAATAGGTACCCCGCATGGCGTGTAGGCACATGCTCGTCTCGACCAGCACCGTCTCGTGCACGCGCGACAGTCGCGGGCTCCGCGCGGCCTCGACGAGGGCGTGGTGGAAGTCCAGATCCGCCGCGACCATGGCCGCCGATCGCGGCTCGGCGGCGAGGGCGGCCATCGCGTCGACGGCGGCGTCGAGCGCGTCGGCCGTGTCGGCCCCCAGTCCCAGGTCGAGTACGCGGTCGAGGGCGGCCGTCTCCACCGTCGTGCGCAGCAGGTACATGTCCTCGACGGCCTCGGGGGTCAGGTCGGCGACGAACAGCCCGCGGTTGCGGTGGGAGACCAGGAGGCCCTCCTGCGTCAACCGCTGCATGGCCTCGCGCAGGGGGCCGCGGCTCACGCCGAGCGAACGCGCCAACGCGGCCTCGCCGAGCTGGGTGCCCGGGCCGAACGTGCCGTCGGAGATCGCACGACGGAGCGTGCGCGCGATGAGCGACGGAGTCGACTCGCGGACGACGGGGGCCAGGCCCGGGGCGGACTCCGCGGCGGGTGCTGCGGCCGGCCCGGTGGCGGATGCTGCGGCCGGCCCGGTGGCCGACTCCGGGACGGGTGTCGTCATCGGTCATCGCCCCCGGCACCGCCGGCGTGGACCCGGGGCGTGGGCACCACCCTGCCCAGCGCGACCTCGAGGGCGGCGCCGACCCGGACGACGAGCCGGTCCTCGAAGCGGGCCCCCACCACCTGCAGACCCACCGGCAGCCCGGAGTCGGTCGTCCCGCACGGAACGCTCAGCGCCGGCTGCTGGGTCATGTTGAACGGATAGGTGTAGGGCGTCCACGAGGTCCAGTCCGGGCTGTGCCAACCCGGCGGCACGTCCGACCCCACGTCGAAGGCCGGGATCGGGGTGGTGGGCGTGATGAGGATGTCGTACCGCTGGTGGAAATCGGCCATCCTCGCCCCCAGCGCCATGCGGACGGCGACCGCGTCGAGGTAGTCGGCGGCGGAGTAGTCGTGATACCGGCCCAGGGCCTCGCGCATCGACGGGTCAACGCGCTCGATCGCGTCCGGCCCGTGCGGCGCGAGGACCGCGGCCAGGCCCGCGAACCACAGGACGTGGAACGCGTCGACGGGGTCGGTCACGCCCGGGTCGGCGGTGTCGACGTGCGCCCCGAGCTCGGAGAGGACGCCGACCGCGCGGGTGACCTCGCGCTCGACGTCGGCATCGTTCCGACCGAAGCCCAGCGTGGGACTGTAGGCGACCCGCAGGCCCTCGAGCGGGCGGTCGCCCCGCGTCCCCTCGGTCGCCGCGGCCAGATACCCGCCCGGGCCGGGCGTGGTGGCGCGCGCGGGGACGGCGGACCAGTCCCGCGGGTCGGGGCGCAGCAGAGCGTCCATGAACGCGGCGGCGTCGGACACCGTGCGGGTCATCGGCCCGGCGTGCGCGAGCGTGCCGAACGGGCTCGACGGGAACATCGGGATGACCCCGTAGGTGGGCTTGAGCGCGACGATCGCGCAGAACGCGGCGGGGATCCGGACCGAGCCGCCGCCGTCGGTGCCCAGTGCGAGCTGCCCGAGCCCGGCGGCGACCGCCGACGCCGCCCCACCGCTCGAACCGCCCGGGGTCAGGGCCGGGTCATGCGGGTTGCGGGTGATCCCGGTGAGCGTGTTGTCGGTGACGCCCTTCCACGCGAACTCCGGGGTCGTGGTCTTGCCGATCACCACGCATCCGGCCTCGTGGACCGCGGAGGTCACCGGGGCGTCGTCGGGCCAGGACGCCGGATCGGTGGCGCCCGGTTTGTCGGCCAGCAGGTGGGAGCCCCGCAGGGTCGGGACGCCCCGGGTGTAGAAAATGTCCTTGATCGACGTGGGTACCCCGTCGAGCGGACCGAGCGGCGCGCCGCTCCTGTACCGCTCCTCGGAACGCCCGGCCTCGGCGAGGGTCGCCTCGCGGTCGACGTGGCAGAAGGCGTTGATCCTCCCGTCCACCCGCTCGATGGCGTCGAGCGCCTCCTCGGCCGACTCCACCGGGGAGTACGCGCCGTCCCGGAAACACTCGGCGAGCTCAAGCGCCGTCAGGGTGACTGTCATGCGGGCACCTTCCACCGAACCGTCTGATTGTCGACAATCGTACAGTGCGGCGGCGCCCGGTCAAGGTCCGGTCGGCCCGCGGGACTCAGCGGTCGAGGACGGCCTTGAGGAACGTGCGGGTCCGCTCCTGCTGCGGGTCCGTGAAGATCGCCTCCGGCGTCCCCTCCTCGACGATCTTGCCCTTGTCGAACACGAGGACGCGGTCGGCGACGTCGCGGGCGAAGCCCATCTCGTGGGTGACGATGAGCATCGTGATGTCGGTGGACTCGGCGATCATCCGGAGGACCCCGAGCACGTCCGCGACCAGCTCCGGGTCGAGGGCCGAGGTGACCTCGTCGAGCAACAGGATGTCCGGGTCCATCGCGAGCGCGCGGGCGATGGCGACCCGCTGCTGCTGGCCGCCCGAGAGCGTGGTGGGGTGGGCGTTCTCCTTGTCCGAGAGCCCCACGGTGGCCAGGAGTTCCCGCGCCCGCGCCTCCGCCTCCTCCTTCGATCTGCCCAGGACGTGGATGGGCGCCTCGGTGATGTTCCTCAGCACCGTCATGTTGGGGAACAGGTTGAACTGCTGGAACACCATGCCGATCTTCGATCGGACGGCGCGCAGATGCTTCTGAGAGGGCTTGACCAGCTTGCCGTCCCTGAGCTGGTGGGTCAGCGGCTCGCCCTCCACCCAGATCACGCCGTCGTCCACCGACTCGATCGTCATCAGCAGCCGCAGGATCGTCGTCTTGCCCGATCCGCTCGGTCCGATCAGTGCCACGCGCTCGCCGCGCCGCACGGTGAAGTCGAGGTGGTCCAGGACGGTGTGGTCGCCGAACTTCTTGACCACCTTCTCGAACACCACCATCGGGGCGTCGTCGGCGCCCGTGGACCCCGGCCCGGCCGATGGCGTGTGACCGGCGGGGGCGGCGTCGCCGGCCGGGGTGGTGTCGTCAGTAGGCAAGGGACTTCTCCAGTCTCCGGATGAGAATCGATGTCGGGTAGCTCGCGAGCAGGAAGATCACGCCGGCGAGCGTGATCGGCTCGAGGTACTGGAAGTTCCGGGCGCCGTACTGCTGCGCTGCCGTGACCATCTCCACCACGGTGATGGCGAAGAGGAACGGGGTGTCCTTGAACAGCGAGATCGCATAGTTGCCGAGCGCCGGGACGGTGTTGCGGATCGCCTGCGGGAGCACGACCGCCCGCCACGTCCGGCCCGCGGGCAGGGACAGCGCCTGCGCGGCCTCCCACTGCCCCCGCGGCACGGCGTCGATGCCCGCGCGGTACACCTCGGCCATGTAGGTCGCGTAATGCACGCCGATCACGCCGATGCCGATCTGCAGCGCGGTGAACTGTGGGAGCAGGAAGTAGGCGAACAGCAGCTGAACCACGAGCGGGGTGAGCCGGATGAACTCGGTCACCATCCGCAGGGGCACCGTGATCACCGCGGGCGCGGCCCGACGGAGCACCGCCACGACCAGTCCCAGTGCGGCGGCGATGAGGAATCCGACCACGGTGGCGAGCAGCGTGATCCTGAAGCCCTCGAGCAGGACGGGCACGGCCTCGGCGGCGCGTTCCCAACTCCAGTCGACACTCATCGTCCGACCCCCACTGCCTCGTCGACCCGTTCGGGACGCAGACTCAGGACCTCACGCATCGACGGCCCGACACCGAGTCGGGACTTCGCGCCGACCTCCAGCATGTTCATGAACAGGGTGAGCACGTAGGCGATGAGGAAGTACAGCACCAGCCCGATCCCGAAGGCGAAGACGGTGTCACCGGTGACCCGCCGCAGCTCGCCGATGTGGAAGGTCAGATCCTGGAGCAGGATGAAGCTGGCCAGTGCGCTGCCCTTGAGCAGCTGGATCAGCAGATTGTTGAGCGGCGGGATCATCTGCACCCACGCCTGCGGGAAGACGATCCGGTACAGGCGCTGCCACGACGTGAAGTTGAGGGCCAGCGCGGCCTCCCACTGCGGGGCCGGCACGGCCGCCAGCGACCCGCGCACCACCTCGGCCGCATACGCCCCGTAGTTGAGCCCCAACGCGAGGATCCCGCAGAAGAGCGGGTCGAGCTCGTAGCCGAGCAGCGGCAGGACGAAGAACAGCCAGAACAGCTGCACCAGGAGGGAGGTCCCGCGGAAGAACTCGACGATCGTCCTCGACACCCCGCGGATGAGCATGGAGCGGGAGCCCGCCGCGACACCCAACACGAGCGCCAACGCGAACGCCAGGGCCGCGCCACCGAGAGTGAGGTAGATGGTGGTGACGATGCCTTCCTGGAAACGCGGCCACGCCTCCAGGAAGGCATCGATATTACTGTCCACCGCCGGCTACTCGACCCCGGCGCACAGGTCGGCGGTCGTCAGTTCGGGATCGGGCAGCTCCTCTTCAGTGAACCCGAACTCGCCCACGATGGAGAGGTACTTCTCCGGGTCGGAGGTGATCTTCGCCAGTTCCTCGTTGTAGGCGTCCAGCAGTTCCTTGTCGTCGGTACGGAACACGGTGCCGCCGGCCCCGACCTGCGGCACCCCGTTGATCTCGGCGACGAACGACTGGGTGACCTCGACGGGCGCGTCGGGGTTGTTGTTCTTCATCCAGTTGAGCGAGATCCCGGTCAGCGCGAAGACGTCGGCGCGCCCGGACGTCACCGCGTCCATCCCGTCCTGCGGCGTGGCGACCTGCATCGAGTCGATGCCCAGCTCGGTCGCGTAGTCGGACTCGATCGCGCCCGTCATGGTCGCCAGCCGCGCCCCGCTGTCCGCCACCGACTGCATGTCGGTGAGGTTCATCGGGTTGCCCTCCTCGACCATGAGCGCGGTGGTGTAGTTGAACTCCGGCTCGCTGAACGCGGCCTGCTCGCAGCGCTCCGGCAGGATCGACATCCCCGCGCTGACCACGTCGAAGCGGTTGGCCTGCAGGCCGGGGATCAGGGCGCCGAAGTCGGCGTTCACGCCCTCGACGGTCTCGATGCCCAGGTTGCCGAAGATCTCCCGGTGCAGCGCGACGGTGGCGCCGGTCAGCTCTCCGTTCTCCATGAACGAGTACGGTGCCTCCCCTGCGAAGCCGACGGTCACGCTGCCGCGCTCCTGCAGCGTCTGCAGCAGGCTGGAGTCGTCATCGGTGTTCGTCGAGGTACACCCCGTGAGCGCCAGCCCGGCCACCACGACGGCGGCGACCACGCCCTTCGAACGACGGCGGACGGATGTTCTCAGCGCTGATGGTGCCATGGTCTTCAACCTTCCGATCGCGGTCGGACACCAGGCTCACCCGTGTGCCCGAATCCTCGTGCGCTCTCCGGTGCGTGATCGCCACGCCCGACTGGTGGTTCCTATGGGTTTTCTTAACGTAGCACGCGTCACATCGCCAGTAGAGGGTTTTTCGCTTCGCCACCGCGCCTATCCTGAGCCACATGACGCCACCCGAGACGCTCGACGAGGCCCTCCGACGCGCTGCCGCGGCGCCCACCCTGGTGGTGGCGTGCGACTACGACGGCACGCTCGCGCCGTTCGTCGACGACCCCACCAGCGCTGTGCCCGCGCCCGGTGCCGTGGACGCGCTGGCGCGCCTCGCGGACCTGCCCCGCACGACGGTGGCGCTGCTGTCGGGCCGCAACCGCGCCGCACTGTCCGAGGTGAGCGGCGCGGGCGCGCCGGTGGTGCTGGTGGGGAGCCACGGGTCGGAGTGGGAGGGCGGTTTCGACTCGCCCCTCGACGACGACGAGGTGGCGCTGCTCGAGCGGGTGCGCTCCGAGCTGGAGGACATCGTCTCCCGCACCCCCGGCGCCCACGTCGAGACCAAGCCCACCGCCGCCGTCCTGCACGTCCGGCCGGTGCCGGATCCCGCTGCTCGCGACCGTGCGCAGTCCGAGGCCATGGCCGGGCCGGCCGCTCTCGACGGGGTGTTCGTCACCGAGGGCAAGAACGTGGTCGAGATCGCCGTCCGCGAGGCGAGCAAGGGCGCGGCCATCGAGAAGATGGTCGAGCAGACCGGCGCCGAGGTCGCGCTGTTCATCGGCGACGACGTCACGGACGAGCGCGGTTTCGCACGCCTACGCCCGCAGGACGTGGGCATCAAGGTCGGGGAAGGCGAGACCGCGGCCGCCCACCGCGTGGCCGACATCCCCGCGGTCGTCGAGCTGCTCGGTACCCTCGCCGACCTGCGCAGCTGACATCGCGGCGTGCGCGGCCGCCCTCGCCGCAGGCGTCGACGACGTCCCGTCACGCACCGGCCCACACGCGTCTCGCACCCCCGGATTCACACGCCGCGGCCTCCGCGGTTCTACACTTAACGACAACGGTTCCCATTACTACGAGAGTGGTGCTCGTGTCGTCGACCCCCCGCCAGAAGCGCATCCCCCCACGCCGAGCGCTGGCCGCGCTCGCGGTGACCCTGCTCGGCGCGGGCACGCTCGCCGCCTGCGGCGCCGACGGTCAGGCCGCCACCGACGACGGCGACCGCCCCCAGGTGGTCGCCTCGACGACCGTGTACGCCGACATCGCCGAGCAGGTGGCCGGCGACAACGCGACGGTGGAGTCCGTCATCTCCGACCCGGCGGCCGATCCCCACTCCTACGAGGCCAGCCCGGCGGACGCGGCGTCCGTCGGCACCGCCGACCTGGTGATCTACAACGGCGCCGGATACGACGGATTCGTGGACCTCGCGCTCGAGAACGCCGACGACGTGCCGGTCGTGCGGGCCGTCGACGAGTTCACGCGCGTCACCGGGGGCGTCGTTGCCGGCCACGACCACGCCGGCCACAACCACGCCGGCCACGACCACTCCGACGACGAGCACGCCGGCGAGGAGCACGGCGACGACCACGGAGAAGGGGGCCACGAGCACGGTGGCGCCGACGAGAACGAGCACGTGTGGTTCAGCCTGCCCACCGTCGCGGCCGTCGCCGAGCGCGTCGGCGAGGAACTCGCCGCGATCGACGCCGAGCACGCCGAGGAGTACCGCGCCAACGCCCGCGCCTTCGCCGACGCCCTGGGGCCACTCGAGGCCGAGCTCGAGGAGATCCACGACCGCGGCCACTTCCCGTACGCCCAGACCGAGCGGGTCGGCGCGCACCTGTTCGACGCCGCACACCTGACCGACCTGACGCCGCGCGGGTTCCTCGCCTCCGTCGAGAACGACACCGACCCGTCCGCCGTCGACCTCGCCGCCCTGCTCGATCTGCTCGCCGAGCGACGGGTCGCCTTCCTGGCCTTCAACACCCAGACCGAGACCTCCGTGACCGCCCGCGTCCGCGACGCCGCGGAGGAGGCGGACCTCGTCGTCGTCGACCTCACCGAGACCCTCCCCGAGGGCACCGACTACCTGAGCTGGATAACCGGGATCGTCGACCGGGTGGCCGGCGCGCTCGCCGACGCCGCCCCTGTGGCCGACGTCGGGCACTGATCGGATGGAGACCGACCCGACGGGCACCGACCCCGCCGCCGACCCGTCCGCCGACCACGAGCGCGGCGCCCCCGGGCCCGGTCCGGTCGTCTCCTTGCGGGGCGTCACCGTCTCGCGCGGCGGCCGCACCCTCATCCGCGACCTCGACCTCGATGTGCGGCCCGGCGAGTTCGTCGCCGTCCTCGGGCCCAACGGCGCCGGCAAGACCACCCTGCTCAAAGTCCTGCTCGGCGAGCACCGCCCCGACGCCGGAAGCGTCCTCGTCGACGGCCGGCCGCCGGGCGACCGCGCCACCCACCTCGGCTACGTCCCGCAGCAACGCGCGTTCGACCCCGGCATCACCCTGCGCGGCCGCGACCTCGTCGCCCTCGGGATCGACGGCACCCGCTGGGGACCCGGCCGGCCGTCCCGGCGCGCCGACAAGCGCCGCATCGTCGCCGACTCCCTCGCCCGCCTCGAGGCCACGACATTGTCCGACAAGCCGCTCGGGCGGATGTCCGGAGGCGAACAACAGCGTGTGCGCGTCGCCCAGGCCATCGCCGCCGACCCGTGTGTCATGCTCTGCGACGAACCGCTGCTCAGCCTGGACCTCACCGGTCAGCGCACCGTCGCCTCCGTCCTCGATCACCGACGCCGCGAGCACGACACGGCGGTCGTGTTCGTCACCCACGAGATCAACCCGGTCCTGCCGATGGTCGACCGGATCGTCTACCTCGTCGACGGGCGGCACCGCATCGGCACTCCCGACGAGGTGTTCACCAGCGAGGTCCTGTCCGAGCTGTACTCCTCCCCCGTCGAGGTGTTGCGCGTGCGCGGACAGATCATCGTGGTGGGCGACACCCAGCACCTGTGTACCGAGCCCTGGACCACGGGACACCACCACGACCACACCGGGGACGGAGCGCACTGATGGACCGCCTGCTCGAGATCGTCGAGTCCATCGCCGACACCGAGACCACCGCCTACCTGCTGCAGCAGGACTTCGTGATCTTCGGTCTCGCCGCGATCGCGCTGCTCGGCCTGCTCTCCGGCGCGATCGGACCGTTCATCATCATGCGGCAGATGTCGTTCTCCGTCCACGGCGCCAGCGAGCTCGCCTTGACCGGTGCCGCCGCCGCGCTGCTGTTCGGGCTCAACCTCGGCCTGGGGGCCATCGTGGGGTCGGTGATCGCGGCGCTGATGTTCGGGATCATGGGCTCGCGGGCCTCCCAACGAGACTCCTCGATCGGGGTCGTGCTGGCGTTCGGCCTCGGGCTCGCGGTGCTGTTCATCCACCTCTATCCCGGGCGGTCCGGCACCAGTTTCTCCCTGCTCACCGGGCAGATCGTCGGTGTCTCCGAGAACGGCCTCGTGCAGATGGCGGTGGTCGCGGCAATCATCTGCGTGGCGCTCATCGCGCTGTACCGGCCGCTCGTGTTCTCCTCCGCCGACCCCGAGGTGGCCGCGGCGCGCGGTGTGCCCGTGCGGGCGCTCAACATGATCTTCGCCGTGCTCGTGGGGCTCGCGGCGGCGCAGGCCGTACAGGTGGTGGGCGCGCTGCTCGTGCTCTCCCTGCTCATCACCCCCGCCGCCGCGGCGGCCGCCGTCACCTCCAGCCCCGCGAAGGCCATCGGGCTGACGATCCTCTTCGCCGAGCTCGCCGCCGTGGGCGGGATGTTGCTCTCGCTCGCCCCCGGCGTGCCCGTCTCGGTGTTCGTCACCACCGTCTCGTTCGTCATCTACCTGGCATGTCGCGCGGTGGCGGCGGTCCGGCGCTGACCCCCGGTACTAGCGTGTGAGCCGTGAACAGCGACCACAGTGCTCACCCCGATGGTGGCCCCGCGGGCGCCGGCTCTCCGGTTACCGGCCCGGGTGCTCATCCTGATGGTGGCCCCGGTGCTCATCCCGCCGCCGCCGGGCTCGCGGCCATCCGCGCCGACTACCCCACACTGAGCTGGGACCGCGCCGAGCGGGTCGACGAGGGCTGGGACCACGTCGTGGTGATCTGCCACGGCTGCCACGGAGACGACGCCCTCGGGCACCGCGATCTGGTCTTCCGTTTCCCCGACGACGAGCAGGCGCTCACCCAGCTGCCCACCGAGATCGCGGTCCTGGAGCACCTCGCCGGGCGTGTGGAGGCGGCACTCCCCCGCTACTCGCACGCTCCCGAACACGGGCGGTTCGCCGGCTACCCGCTGGTGCGCGGTCAGCGCCTCACCCCGGAACTGCTGCACAGCCTGCCCCACCCTGAGAAGACGGTCATCGCGGGCCAGCTGGGCGCACTCCTGTCCGCGCTGCACATCCAGGACGTCTCGGGCCCGCCGCTCGACCGGGTCCCGTACTCCTACCAACCCGAGAACCTGGACTTCGTGCGCGGCATCGTCGCCCACGACCTGCCGTCGGTGTTCACCCCCGACGAGATGCGCACCGCCCACGAGATCTGCGACGAGGTCGGCGCGTTACAGTCCACCCTGCTGCCGCGGGTGTTCCTCCACAACGACGTCTACTCGCGCCACCTGTACTGGGACCGGGACTCCGCCCCCGGCCAGCTGGGGCTCATCGACTTCACCGACATGTGCCTGGGAGACCCGGCCGTGGACTTCGCCGAACTGTACGAATACGGCCCGCGCTTCGTCGAGGGCGTCCTGGCCCGGTACGTCGGCCGGGTCGACGACACCTTTCTCGACCGGGCGTGGACGTACCAGCGGCTCGCCGCGCTCTACATGATCGCGGGCCACCTCTACTACGGGGTCGAGACGTGGGAGTACGCGCGCGCGGCGTTCGACCGCTGCCGGTCACCCCACCGCCCGCGGGCCTGAGCACGAAACAGGGCCCGCGCCACTCGCAGCCGCTCCCCGACATGGCGTCTCGCACCCGAAACTACCCGGCCAGAACACAGCCGCGCGTCGGCATGGCGTCTCGCTCCCGAAACTGCCCGGCCAGAACACAGCCGCGCGTCGGCATGGCGTCTCGCCAGCCCCGATGCCCGAGCGAGACGCCATGCCGACGGGCCGCGTGACATCCGCGGACGCGAGACGCCATGCCGACGGGCGGGGTGACATGTACAGGCGCGGCTGCCCGTGAACCGCAGTGGAGGGTCCGAGCGCACAGGTCAGCCGGCGACCGCGAGTCCGGTCAGCCGGTCAGCCGGCCAGCCGGCGTCAGCCCTTGACGCGCCGCTGCCGCGCGAACTCCGACAGCACCACGCCCGCCGCGACGGAGGCGTTGAGGCTCTCCACCTCCGAGGCGATCGGGATCGACAGGATCGAATCGCAGTTCTCACGCACCAACCGGGACAGACCCTTGCCCTCGGAGCCCACCACGATGACCGTGGGCCCGGTGCCGTCGTAGTCGTCCAGCGAGACGTCACCGCCGGCGTCGAGACCGACGAGCTGCACCCCGGCCTTGGCCCAGTCGAGCAGCGTCCGGTTGAGGTTGGTTGCCCTGGCGACGGGGAGCCGGGCGGCGGCACCGGCGGAGGTCCGCCACGCGACGGCCGTGATGGAGGCACTGCGACGCTCGGGGATGAGGACCCCGTGCCCGCCGAAGGCCGCGACCGAGCGGATGACGGCGCCGAGGTTGCGCGTATCCGTGATGTTGTCCAAGGCCACGAGCAGCGCGGGCTCGGAGGAACCCATCGCCATGTCCAGCAGGTCAGCGGGGTCGGTGTACTGGTAAGGCGGCACCTGGAGGCCGACGCCCTGGTGCATGCCGTTCGACACCATGCGGTCGAGGTCGGTGCGCGGCACCTCGAGGATGGAGATGCCCTTGCCGGCGGCGAGGTGGACGGCCTCGGTCAGCCGCTCGTCAGCGTCCGAGCCGATCGCGACGTACAGCGCGGTCGCGGGAACGCCGGCTCGGAGGCATTCGACCACCGGGTTGCGGCCCACCACGTACTCGGGGCCGTCGGCCTGCTTCTGTGCCTGGCGGCGGCGCTGCTGCGCGCCCTCGGCCTTGCGGTTGGCGGCCTTGGCCCGGCGGTGTGCCGGGTGGTAGGTCCGGTCCTCCGCCTTGGGGGTGGCGCCGCGCGCCTCCAGCCCCCGGCGCCGTTGGCCGCCCGACCCGACGACCTGGCCCTTCTTGGTGCCGGACTTGCGGATGGCTCCGCGCCGACTCGAGTTACCTGCCATGTCAGTCCTTCCGGTGGGCGAGCGACCACTTCTGGCCGTCCGCGGTGTCGGCCACCTCGATACCCGCCGCGACCAGTCGGTCACGGATGGCGTCGGCGGTGGCGAAATCCTTGTCGGCCCGTGCCTGAGCGCGGGCCTCGAGCTCCGCGCGGACGAGGAGGTCGAGGGCGGTGAGGGCGGCGTCATCGCCGCCCGCGGCGGAGGTCCACTGCGGGTCGAGCGGGTCGACACCGAGTACCGCGGTCATCGCCCGGACGGACGAGGCTGCAGCGAGCGCCGCTTCCGTGTCTCCCGCCGACAGCGCGGTGTTGCCGGCCCGCACCCGACCGTGGATCTCCGCCAGCGCGGCGGGCACCCCCAGATCGTCGTCCATCGCGGCGGCGAACGCCTCCGTCCACTCACCGACGGGCACCCCGGCGTCCGGCCCCGTGCCCGACTTGACGGCCTCGTCCACCCGCTGCACGAACGCCTCGATCCGCCGGTACGCGGCGGCCGCCTCCTGCAGTGCTTCGGGAGAGTATTCCAGCATCGAGCGGTAATGCGCACTTCCGAGGTAGTAGCGCAGTTCCACCGGCCGGACGGCGGTGAGGATGTTCGGCACGCTGAGCACGTTGCCGAGCGACTTGCTCATCTTCTCGCCGGCCATCGTCACCCAGCCGTTGTGCAGCCAGTAGCGGGCGAATCCGTCGCCGGCGGCGTGGGACTGCGCGGCCTCGTTCTCGTGGTGCGGGAACTGCAGGTCGAGCCCGCCGCCGTGGATGTCGAAAGTGCCGCCCAGGTACCAGGTGGCCATGGCCGAGCACTCGAGGTGCCAGCCGGGCCGACCGTCGCCCCAGGGTGTGGGCCAACTGGGTTCGCCCGGCTTGGCGGCCTTCCACAGCGCGAAGTCGCGGGGGTCCCGCTTGCCGCGCAGGTCGGCGGCCTCTCCCTGGTCGACCTCGTCGAGCCGGTGGCCGGACAGGTGCCCGTAGTCGCCCTCGGGCGCGGCCGACCACGCCGCGACGTCGAAGTAGACGCTGCCCTCGGCCGGGTAGGCGTACCCGCGCTCGATGAGGCGTTCCATGTACTCGATCATCTGGGTCATGTGCCCGGTGGCGCGGGGTTCGGTGGACGGCGGTAGCACGCCGAGCGCGTCGTAGGCGCGGGTGAACTCGCGTTCGTGGGTTGCGGCCCACTCCCACCAGGGGCGGCCGTTCTCCGCGGCTTTGGTGAGGATCTTGTCGTCGATGTCCGTGACGTTGCGCACGAACGCGACGTCGTAGCCGGTGGCGATCAGCCAGCGGCGCAGGACGTCGAACGCGACGCCGGAGCGGACGTGACCGATGTGGGGTATGGCCTGGGGGGTGGCTCCACAGAGGTAGACCGACGCGTGCCCTTCCCGGACGGGGGTGAACTCCCGGAGGGAGCGGGTGGCGGTGTCGTAGAGATGGAGCGTCACGGGGCCCGAGTCTACCGGTGCGCCCGCGTCAGGCCCGGTAGACCAGCGCCGTGGCGGCGGCGGAGACCCCCTCGCCGCGTCCCGTGAAGCCCATTCCGTCAGTGGTGGTGGCGGAGACGGAGACGGGTGCGCCGATGATCTCACCGAGCCGTCGTTCGGCCTCGACGCGTCGGGGGCCCATCTTGGGGCGGTTGCCGACCATCTGGACGGCGGCGTTGCCGATGATCCATCCGTGCCGAGCCAGTTCGTCGCACGCCTCGCGCAGCAGTCGTTCGCCGGAGACGTCGTCGTACTCGGGCCGCCCGGTTCCGACGAGAGCACCGAGGTCGCCGAGCCCGGCGGCCGACAGCAGGGCGTCGATCAGGGAGTGGGCCACGACGTCGCCGTCGGAGTGCCCCTCGCAGCCGTGGTCGTCGGGGAAGTGCAGGCAGGCCATCATGCAGGGCTTGCCCGGTTCGACGCGGTGGGCGTCGGTGCCGATCCCGACTCGGGGGATGACGGGTCCGGTCATTTCTCCTCCTGGGGGCCGACGTGGACGAGCGCGCCGGGGGCGGGCGCACCGGGGTCGAGTTCGGCGAGGGCCCGGGCGTGGTCATCGGCGGTGGTGATCTTGAACGCGAGCGGGTCGCCGGGGACCGTGGCGACGCGGTCGCCGGTCCGCTCGACGAGTCCTGCGTCGTCGGTGGTCACGTCCCCGGCGGCGTCGTAGGCGGCGAGCAGGACGTCGGGCGCGAAGCCCTGGGGCGTCTGAACGGCGCGGAGGGCGGCACGGTCGGGAGTGCCGACGACGTAGCCGTCAGCGTCGACCTGCTTGACGGTGTCGACGACCGGGAGGACGGGGACCACCGCGACCGCGCCGCCGCGAACGGCCGTCACCACGCGCCGGATCGCGTCGGGGGGCGTGAGGCAGCGCGCCGCGTCGTGCACGAGCAGGACGTCGTAGACCGCCGCGCGGGGGCGGCGTCGGTGGGCGGTCAGCGCCGCGAGACCGTTGCGCACCGAGTCGGTGCGCTCCGCGCCCCCGGTGGTGACGACGACGAGGTGGTCGTCGTCCCGGAGGTGGGCCAGCTCCGACTCGGCCTGTGCGACGCGGTCCGCGGGGACCACGGCGACGACGTCGTCGACGGCACCGGAGGTCAGCAGGCCGGCGACGGCCCGCTCGAGCATGGTGCGACCGTGTAGCTCGACGAACGCCTTGGGCAGTCCTGCTCCGAGCCGGACGCCGGATCCGGCCGCGGGGACGACGGCGGCCACCCTGCCCGTGCGGGCGGGGTGGCCGCCGATACCGTGTCCGGGCGCGTCCCCGGGCGTGCGCTGACCCGTCATGCCGTCTGGTGGGCGGCGGGTGTCACGCCGGGGCGGCGGAGCCCAGCACCTCGTCGAGGAGGGCGTCCGCACGCTCCTCGTCGGAGCGCTCGGCGAGCGCCAGCTCACCGACGAGCACCTGGCGCGCCTTGGCGAGCATCCGCTTCTCGCCGGCGGACAGGCCGCGGTCGAGGTCGCGGCGCCAGAGGTCACGGACGACCTCGGCCACCTTGTTGACGTCGCCGGAGGCGAGCTTCTCGCCGTTGGCCTTGTAGCGGCGGGACCAGTTGGTGGGCTCCTCCGCGTGCTCGGTGCGCAGGACCTCGAAGACCTTGTCGAGACCCGCCTGGTCCACGACGTCGCGCACGCCCACGTACTCGGCGTTCTCGGCCGGTACCTTCACCGTGAGGTCGCCCTGTGAGACCTTGAGGACGAGGTATTCCTTCTCGGTGCCCTTGACCGTCCGCATCTCGATCGCCTGAATGGTGGCGGCGCCGTGATGCGGGTAGACGACGGTGTCGCCGACCTTGAACTCCATGAGTGGCTTTCCCCTTTCGACTTACCTATCTTAGCACGCCCTCAGTGCAGGCGTTTTCCGTTTGCGCAGGTCAGCAACCTGCCGGGCGTGACGGCACGTTCGCGGGGGCGGGAACGGGATACTCTGCCGCAGGTCCGGACCCGCAGTGGACTACGATGAGACCGGCCTGAGAGACGACCATCCCCGAGGAGCCTGACGTGACTTCACCGAACACCGGCCTGCGCCGCACCGCGCTCGTAGTCCTGGCCGTGGGCGCCGCCCTCGGGGCGTCGGCCTGCAGCGCCGGCCAGGTCTCGCAGACGGCCAACCAGGTCGCCGCGGTCGACGGTGGACGCGGTGAGGCCGGCGACCTCGCGGTCAACGACCTGCAGGTGGTCGTCCCCGAGAACGGCGGGGAGGCCCGCGTCGGTTTCGTCGCCTCCTTCAGCGGCCACGGCCTGGGTGAGCCCGTCTCCCTGGACAGCGTCCAGATCGACGGGACCCCCGTCCAACTCGGTGAGACTCAGACGCTCGAGCGTGGCTGCTCGATCGTGGTCGACGCCCGCGAGAACGCCGAGCCCGTCCCGGTCGAGGGCGTGTGCGTCGAGCAGACCACCGCCACCCTGCCGTCGGCGGAGGACCTGCACATCGGCACCTCGGTGCCCGCCACCGTCTCCTTCTCGAACGGCGACCGCATCGAGACCAGGGCCGCCGTCGTCGGTGAGATCCTCGAGGCTGGCGAGTACACCCGTCCGGCGGAGTTCGTCGGCGAGTCCGAGGGGCACTGACACGTCCGCCCTCTCCGCCCGCTCGGCTGACGGTTCGTCGGTCGACCCCGAGATGCGCGCCGTGCTGCGCCGTCTCGCCCCGGGCACGGCGCTGCGTGACGCACTCGACCGGATCCGTCGCAGCGGCACCGGTGGCCTCGTGGTGCTCGGCGACGACCCGGTCGTCCGGGCCGTCTGCGACGGCGGCGTGGAACTCGACGTCGAGTTCACCCCGGCCCGCCTGCGAGAACTGAGCAAGATGGACGGCGCGGTCGTGCTCTCCACCGATGGTTCCCGCATCACCCGTGCCAACGTCCATCTCGTGCCGGATCCTTCGCTGCCCGCCGTCGAGACGGGCACCCGACACCGCGCCGCGGAGCGGACGGCCGCGCACACCGGCGTGCCCACCGTCGCCGTTTCGGCGTCGATGACCACGGTCACCGTCTACGCTGGCGGTCTGGCCCGCGTGCTCGCGGACCCGGTCGTGCTGCTCGCGCGCGCCGACCAGACGGTCGCGACCATGGAGCGTCACGGTGCCCACGCCGCCCGCGCCCGCGCCCGACTCGACCGGGCGGAGATGGGCGACTACGCCTCCGTCCGCGACGTGGTGGCCATGGCCCAGCGATTGCTCCGCCTCGAGCGCCTGGGCGCCGAGCTCGCCGAGCTCACCGTGGAGATGGGCGAGTACGGCCGGCAGACCGCTCTCCAGCTGGAGGAGCTGCTCTCCGACACCCCGGATGAACTGCGGGGTCTCGTGGCCGACCACCTGCGGGTCGAGCCTGTCGACGGTGATCGCCGCCCCGTCCCGACCGCCGAGCAGATCGAGGTCGGGCTCGAGCGGCTGGCCGCACTCTCCGACGCCGACCTCCTCCTGCCCGCTCCGGTGGCGCGCTGCCTGGGGCTGCCGGCCGAGCCCGAGGATCTCGACGACCACGTGACCGCCCGGGGGTACCGCATGCTGACGCACATCCCGCGCCTGCGGCCGGTGCAGATCACGGCCCTCGTCGAGCGCTTCGGCTCGGTCCCGGCGCTGCTCTCGGCCGAGCAGTCGGACTTCGCGGACGTCGAGGGCGTCGGCGCGCTGTGGGCGCGGCACGTCCACCAGCGCCTCACGGGCCTGGGCATCGTCTGACCCGGGCGCGGCTCAGGACTCGGGGGCCTCGACGACGTTGAACGTGGCCGCCGGGCTGAAGACGTTCCCGACCAGTGCGTACACCTGGTACGCGCCCACCTCGACGGGCGTGCGGTCCGCCTCGGAGCAGGCGCCCTCCGCCGAGCGGCGGCCGGTCCAGTCGATCTGACGCGGCTCGGGCTCGTCGGGACGCAACTCGACCTCGTCCTCGTCACGCGGGGTCGTGCAGTCGATGCTCGACCACACCTTGGAGTTGTCATCCAGGCGGTACACCTCGAACGACAGCGGCGCCTCCGCCAGGTCCCGGTCGCAGGTGGTGTCCGAGACGTTGACGATGTTCACGAAGAACCGCACGTCCTGCCCCACCGCCACGTTCGGCTCGGCGGGCCAGACGTCCAGGCGCAGGTCCTCGTCCGCGCACCGGCCCCGCGAGGCACCACCGTCGTCGTCGCGCGACGAGGTCTCGGTGGTCGACGTCTCCGAGGTGGCCACCGGCTCAGTGGAGCCCGCGTCGCCGGTGGCGGTCTCCTGGGTGTCCGTGCCGGTGTCCCGCGAGGCGAGGAAGAGCGCGAGCACCACGACCAGGGCGGCGACGACCGCGACGACCACCGCGGCGACGCGGCGACGCACATAGACTTCACGCGGAAGGGGGCCCTGGGGTTCGTGCACGTGCCCAACTCTAGAGCCGAGCCCGCGCCCCGTCGGACCTGCGGCGCGGCGTGTCCCCCAGACGGCACCGCCGGTGGGTGGCCGCTAGACCGCGACCATCTCCTCGCCCGGGCCGTGCGGGACGTCCTGGACGTCTCCGATGGCGCTGCGGAGGTACGCGTGACCGTCGGAGAGCTTGTAGGTGACCCCGACGATCGCCAGACGGCCCTCGTCGATCCGGTCGCTGATGATCTTGGACCGCTGCTTGAGCAGTTCGCCCGTCTCCAGCACGTGGCGCGCCTCGAAGTCGTCTGTCGTGCTCAGTCCCTCGCGACGGCCGTTGAGGATCGACGGCGACACCTTCTCGACCACGTCACGCAGGAAACCGGGCGGGATCTCCCCGGTCGCCAACGCGTCCGTGGTGGCCTTCACCGCGCCACAGCTGTCGTGGCCCAGCACGACGATCAGAGGGGTGTCGAGCACGTGCACGGCGTACTCGATGGACCCGAGCACCGCGGTGTCGATGATGTGACCCGCCGTGCGGATGACGAACAGGTCACCGAGACCCTGGTCGAAGATGATCTCGGCCGCCACCCGCGAGTCGGAGCACCCGAACAGCACCGCCTTGGGGTGCTGCGCGGCGACGAGCTTCTCGCGCCGCTCGGTATTCTGACTCGGATGACGCATCTGGCCCTCGACGAACCGGTGGTTGCCGTCGCGCAGCGAGGCCCAGGCACTGATCGGGTTGGTATGAGGCATGTCTCACATTGTGCACGTACCTTCCGGAGGGATCATCGGTGACCTCCCCCGGGGCCCACGGCATCGACACTCCCTCCCTGCTCTCCTGGTTCTCCGGTGCCGGCCGTCCCCTGCCTTGGCGCGAGGACGGCGTGAGCGCCTGGGAGATCCTGTTGTGTGAGGTGATGAGTCAGCAGACGCCCGTCGCCCGGGTCGAGCCGGTCTGGCGCGACTGGCTCGCGCGGTGGCCGGGCCCGGCCGAACTCGCCGCCGCCGCCCCCGCGGACGTGATCCGCATGTGGGGAAAACTCGGCTATCCGCGCCGTGCATTGCGGCTGCGGGAGTGCGCTGCCGTCGTCGTCGAGAAGTTCCACGGCGAGGTCCCCACCGAGGTCGAGGACCTCCTCACGCTCCCCGGTGTCGGCGACTACACCGCGCGCGCCGTCGCCTGCTTCGCCCACGGGCAGGCGGTACCGGTGGTCGACACCAACGTGCGGCGCGTCGTCGCCCGGGCGGTCAACGGGGTCGCCGAGGCCGGGCCGCCGTCGATCCGGCGCGACCTCGCCGCCGTGGAGGCGCTGCTCCCCGACGAATGCCAGGAGGCGGTGGCGTTCTCGGTCGCGATGATGGAACTGGGCGCGCTCGTGTGCACCGCGCGGAGCCCCGACTGCGACGCCTGTCCGCTCGCCGCATCGTGCGCGTGGGTCGCCGCCGGCAGACCCGCGTGGGACGGGCCCCGCCGCAAGGCGCAGACGTACGCGGGCACCGACCGGCAGGTGCGCGGCCTACTGCTGGACGTGCTGCGCGACGGCGACGGCACCGCCACCTCCGCGCGCCTGGACGCCGTGTGGCCGGACACGGTCCAACGCGACCGCGCGCTGGACTCCCTGTTGGCCGACGGACTCGTGGTGCGGACCGGGGAACGGTACTCACTGCCCGCGTAGCCGACTGAGGGTAGGCTCACCTGCATGGCCGTCGTGAAGATCAACGCCCTCAACGTCCCGCCGCAGGCCGGTGCCGAGCTCGAGCGCCGCTTCTCCGAGCGCGCCCACACGGTGGAGAACTCCCCCGGTTTCCTCGGCTTCCAGCTGCTGCGTCCCACCGGCGGGGAGACCCGCTACTTCGTGGTGACCATGTGGGAGGACGACGAATCGTTCGCCGCCTGGCGCGACGGGGACGCCCGCGCCGCCCACGCCGGCCAGCGGGGCGAGCCCGTCGCCGAGGGTGCCAACCTGCTGGAGTTCGACGTCGTGATGGACGTCAAGCCCTCCGCCTCCGCCTGATACCAGCCGCGCCTTCCGCACCGCACGCCGCACATCCCTCGTATGGACCGGATCGCCGAGCAGCCCTTCGCCCTCGCGTTCAGCACGCTGTTCGTGATCGTCATGCTGCGCGCCAACGCCACCTACTGGCTCGGCCGGGGCGCGCTACGTGGTGGCCGGCTCAGCGGGCGGTTCGCCCACCGGCTCGAGGGACCGACCATGCAGCGCGCCCAGCGGCTGTCCGCCCGCTACGGCGTAATCGCGGTACCACTGTCCTTCCTCACGGTGGGAGTGCAGACCGCCATCAACTTCAGCGCCGGCTTCACCGTGATGCCACTGCGCAGGTACCTGCCCGCAGTCACCGTCGGGTGCGTGCTGTGGGCCCTGCTGTATTCCACCGTCGGCATGGTCGGCTGGGCAGCGATCGCCCCCCTCTGGCACCGCGTCACCGCCTGACCGGGTCCGCGGATGTGCGGCCGGTGCGGCGGCCGGTGCGGCGGCGGGCTCAGGGCAGCGGTCCGACCACCGGAGCGAGGTCCTCGGCGAAGCGGTCGTCAGCGAGTGCCGCGACCTCCACCGGATCGATCTGACCGTCCTCGGTGAACACGTCCGCGAGTGCCTGCTCGCGGGCGAGCGTGTCCGCGAGCGCCACCGGCTGTCGCGTGCTGCGGCCCTGGGACAGCTCCGCCGCCTCCGGGGTCAGGCCCACCGCCTCGCCGTAGAACCGCGCCCACTCCTGCGGGTGCTCGGCGGTCCACGTGCCCGCCTCGGCGAGGCGGACGAGCGGGTCCGCTATCGCCGTCTGGCGGCGGGAGTCGCCGAGCGCGTCATGCGAGGCCAGGCTGAACCAGAAGCCGTTGCCCGCGCCCGCCGCGGACGCGAGCGTCCTCGTCTCGGACGTCGTCTGTGCGATCGCGGTGTAGGGATCCCAGATCGCCCACGCGTCGGCGTCGCCGCGCGCGAAGGCCGAACCCGCCTCGGCGGGCTGGAGGAAGACGAAGGTGGAGAATTCGTTCTCGTACGGGAGGTCCTGCAGCTGTCCGGCCGCGGTGAGGATCCCGCGTTGCTGAGCTTTCAACGTGGGGATCTCCTCGTCGAGCCCTGGGCGCCGTCCTCGAGGCGGGAGACCACGTGCTGGTGATCGCCCGATTGCTGGACGCCTGGTTCCGCGCCACCGGCGTGGACACCCGCAGACGCAGGAAGGCCCCCGCCGTGTGGCGGGGGCCTTCACTATGTCAGGCGCCGGAGGCGATCAGGTGGTGGCCGGAGCAGCGCCGCCGCCGCTGCCCGAGGGGCCTCCGGTGGCGCCGCCACCGAAGCCGGAGCTCGGCGGCAGGGAGTCGCCCGGGCCGGCCTCGCCGGTGGGCGCCACGCTCGCCGAGATCTCCTCGCCCTGGCGGTCCTGCGGGGCGTCCGGGCGGGGAGCACCGGTGAAGGTGAACTTGGCGTCCTCGGTGCGCTCGGACTCGCCGTCCCAGCCCTCGACGTCGACCTTCACCAGCTCGCCGGCCGCGACCTCGCCGAAGAGGATCTTCTCCGAGAGGGTGTCCTCGATCTCGCGCTGGATCGTGCGACGCAACGGCCGCGCGCCCAGGACCGGGTCGAACCCGCGCTTGGCGAGCAGGCTCTTGGCCCGATCGGAGACCTCGATGTCCATGTCCTTGGTCTTCAGGGCGTCCCGGACACGGCCGATCATGAGGTCGACCATCTGGACGATCTGCTCCTGCGTGAGCTGGTGGAACACCACGATCTCGTCGATGCGGTTGAGGAACTCCGGGCGGAAGTGCTTCTTCAGCTCGTCGTTGACCTTCTGCTTCATCCGCTCGTAGGCGTCCTCGGTGTTGTCGGAGGACTGGAAGCCCATCCCGACGGCCTTGGAGATGTCCTTGGTCCCGAGGTTCGAGGTGAAGATCAGCACGGTGTTCTTGAAGTCCACCATGCGTCCCTGACCGTCGGTGAGACGGCCGTCCTCCAGCACCTGGAGGAGGGTGTTGTAGATCTCGGAGTGCGCCTTCTCGATCTCGTCGAACAGGACGACCGAGAACGGCTTGCGCCGCACCTTCTCCGTGAGCTGGCCACCCTCCTCGTAACCGACGTACCCGGGGGGCGCACCGAAGAGCCGCGAGGCGGTGAAGCGGTCGTGGAACTCGCCCATGTCGATCTGGATGAGCGCGTCGTCCTCACCGAACAGGAAGTTCGCGAGCGCCTTGGACAGCTCCGTCTTACCCACGCCGGACGGGCCGGCGAAGATGAACGAGCCCGAGGGACGCTTGGGATCCTTGAGCCCGGCACGCGTCCGGCGGATCGCCCGGGAGACGGCCTTGATGGCGTCCTCCTGGCCGATGATCCGCTTGTGCAGCTCGTCCTCCATGCGGAGCAGACGGGTGGTCTCCTCCTCGGTGAGCTTGAAGACGGGGATGCCGGTCCAGTTGCCCAGGACCTCGGCGATCTGCTCTTCGTCCACCACGGCGGCCACGTCCATGTCACCGGCGCGCCACTGCTTCTCGCGCTCGGCGCGCTCGGCGATGAGCTTCTTCTCCGTGTCGCGCAGGCCGGCGGCCTTCTCGAAGTCCTGCGCGTCGATCGCGGACTCCTTCTCGCGGCGGGTCTCGGCGATCTTCTCGTCGAACTCGCGCAGGTCCGGCGGAGCCGTCATCCGCTTGATGCGCATGCGGGCACCGGCCTCGTCGATGAGGTCGATCGCCTTGTCCGGCAGGAAGCGGTCGTTGATGTACCGGTCCGCGAGCTGGGCGGCGGCGGCCAGCGCCGCGTCGGTGATCGTGACGCGGTGGTGCGCCTCGTAGCGGTCCCGCAGACCCTTGAGGATCTCGATGGACAGCTCGACGCCCGGCTCGGGAACCTGAACGGGCTGGAAGCGCCGCTCGAGGGCCGCGTCCTTCTCGATGTGCTTGCGGTACTCCTCGAGCGTGGTGGCACCGATGGTCTGCAGCTCACCGCGGGCCAGCTTGGGCTTGAGGATCGACGCGGCATCGATCGCGCCCTCCGCGGCTCCCGCGCCGACGAGCGTGTGGATCTCGTCGATGAACAGGATGATGTCGCCGCGCTGGTTGATCTCCTTGAGCACCTTCTTCAGACGCTCCTCGAAGTCACCGCGGTAGCGGGAACCGGCCACGAGTGAGCCCAGGTCCAGCGAGTAGAGCTGCTTGTCCTTGAGGGTCTCGGGGACCTCGTTGTTGACGATGGCCTGCGCGAGGCCCTCGACGACCGCGGTCTTACCGACGCCGGGCTCACCGATGAGCACCGGGTTGTTCTTGGTGCGCCGGGAGAGCACCTGCATGATGCGCTCCACCTCCTTGGCGCGACCGACGACCGGGTCGAGCTTGCCCTCCATGGCGGCCTGGGTGAGGTTGCGGCCGAACTGGTCCAGGACCGTCGACGAGGACGGGGTCCCGGACTCGCGGCCACCGGTGCCCGCGGGTGTCCCGGAGGCCTCGGCCTCCTTACCCTGGTAACCGGAGAGAAGCTGGATGACCTGCTGGCGGACCCGCGTGAGGTCGGCGCCGAGCTTGACCAGCACCTGGGCGGCCACGCCCTCGCCCTCGCGGATCAGGCCGAGCAGGATGTGCTCGGTGCCGATGTAGTTGTGGCCGAGCTGGAGCGCCTCCCGCAGGCTCAGTTCCAGCACCTTCTTGGCGCGCGGCGTGAACGGGATGTGCCCGCTGGGCGCCTGCTGGCCCTGGCCGATGATCTCCTCGACCTGACTCCGCACCGCTTCCAGCGAGATCCCGAGGGACTCGAGGGCCTTGGCGGCCACTCCCTCACCCTCATGGATGAGACCCAGCAGGATGTGCTCGGTGCCGATGTAATTGTGGTTGAGCATCCTGGCCTCTTCCTGGGCCAGGACGACGACGCGACGCGCGCGGTCGGTAAACCGTTCGAACATCGTGCTACCTCACATTCCTCGGTTTTTCACCACTGTAGTGGCCGGTTCTGGCGCTCTGCACCGCAGGAGCAGCACGAGGCCCGTCACCAGTGTTCAACGCGGCAGGTCGGGGATCGATTGCATGATCGTGTACGCCGTCAGCGAACGCCACGCATCGGGCCGGTTCGCCGGCCACTAGGGTCATCTCCATGAGCTACGCGATCGGCGGCGAGGCCCCGTGAGCGCGTTCGATCTCGACCGCATCGGCCGCGGTCTGCCGTTCGCCCGGGCTCTTCCGGCCCTGCGGGACGCCCTCGCCACGGCGGGTACCGCGGTGGTGCAGGCACCGCCCGGCACCGGCAAGACGACCCTCGTCCCGCCCGCGGTCGCCGTCGCCGACGGGGTGTCGGGACGGGTGATCGTCACCCAGCCCCGTCGGGTCGCCGCCCGCTCGGCGGCGCGGCGGCTGGCTGCACTCACGGGGACCGGACCCGGGGGCGTGGTGGGCTACACGGTCCGTGGGGACTCGCGCGTCGGCAGGGACGCCCTCGTCGAGTTCGTCACTCCGGGGGTACTGGTGCGTCGGTTGATCGCCGATCCCGACCTGCCCGGCGTCGGGGCCGTGGTGCTCGACGAGGTCCACGAACGCGACGTCGAGTCCGACCTGGCCTTCGCACTGCTGTGTGAGGTGCGGCAGCTGCGCGACGACCTGCCGGTGGTGGCGATGTCCGCGACGGTCGAGGCGGGACGCTTCGCCCGGCTGCTCGGCGGCGGGACCGCGGCCGAGGAGCCCGGGGCGGGTTCCGCGGCGCCCGTCGTCGACGTGCCTGCGGAATCGCACCCCCTGGAGATCCGGTACGCCCCACCGCCGACCGCCCGCCTGGCCGCCCGCGGGGTCGCCGACGGCTTTCTCGATCACGTGGCGGCGGTGACGGCACACGAGGTGACCGTGAGCGGGGTCGACGCCCTGGTGTTCCTGCCGGGTGTGCGCGAGATCGAGCGCGTGGTGCGGTCGCTCGCCGCGCGGCTGGGGGACGCGGTCGAGGTTCTACCTCTGCACGGCGGGCTGGACGCCGCCGCCCAGGACCGGGCGGTGTCCGGTTCCCGGAGCCGGAGCGGCGAAGGCGACACGGCGCTGCCGCGGATCGTGGTGTCGACCGACCTGGCGGAGTCCTCACTGACTGTGGCCGGGGTGCGGCTGGTGGTGGACGCGTGCCTGAGCCGCGAGCCGCGGCGAGACATCGCACGGGACATGACGGGGCTGGTGACGGTGTCGGCGTCGCGCGACTCGTGCGTGCAGCGCGCGGGCCGCGCCGCCCGCCTCGGCCCCGGGCTCGCGGTGCGCTGCCTGACCGAGCAGGAGTACGCGGGACTGGCCGCCCACCGCACGGCGGCGATCGCGACGTCGGACCTGACGACCTTCGCGCTGGACGTGGCCTGCTGGGGCGCGCCCCGGGCGGAGGGCCTGGCGCTGCCCGATCAGCCGCCGGCCGGGGAGATCACCCGCGCCGAGAGCGTGTTGCGCGGGCTCGGGGCGCTCGACGCCGACGGACGCGCCACGGACCGCGGGCGCGACCTCGCGCGGGTGCCCGCCGATCCCCGTCACGCCCGCGCACTGCTGGACGGCGCGGGACTCGTCGGTGCGGAGGTGGCCGCCGAGGTGGTCGCGCTGCTCGCGTCGGGTCGCCGTTCCCCCGGCGGCGACCTGACGGCGGATCTGCGTGCACTGCGCGCGGGGCGGGCGCCGGACGCGGCGACGTGGGAGCGCGAGGCCCGGCGACTGGAGCGGATGGTCAGCGGAAGATCCGGCGGCGCGGACCCGGCCGGGATGGAGTCGGACGACGCCGTCGGGACGGTCGTGGCGCTCGCCCACCCGGACCGCATCGCGCGCCGACGCGGCGACCAGTACACCTTCACCTCCGGGACCGGCGCGGTGTTGCCGCCGGGTTCCGGGCTGGCGGGCCACGACTGGCTCGCCGTCGCCGAGGTGGGACGTGCGGCCGGGCGCGCGGCCGGCGAGGCCGGCGCGGTGATCCGCGCCGCCGCCCCGTTGGACCGGGAGGGCGCGGAGCGTGCGGCCTCGCACCTCCTCGACGACGACGAGACGGCCGTCTTCGACCGGGGCGCGGTCACGGGTCGACGCATCCGCCGGCTCGGGGCGATCGAACTCTCCTCCACTCCGGTGCGGCCCTCCCCCGCGGCCGCCCGGGAGGCGGTGTCGGCGGCGATCCGGGCCCGCGGGTTCGCCGCACTCGATCCCGACGACGACACCGTCCGCCTGTGGTGCCGCCTCGCGCTGGTACGCCGCGAGCTCGGCGCGCCGTGGCCGGACGTGTCCGCGGCAGGACTGACCGGTCGGCTGGACGACTGGCTCGCCGCGGAGATCGACGCCCTCGCCCACGGCTCCCGCTTGGCGGGACGGGACCTCGGCCCGGCCCTACGACGCCTGCTGCCGTGGCCCGAGGCCGGTCGGCTCGACGAGCTGGTGCCCGACCGCCTGGAGGTGCCCTCCTCGTCGTCGTACCGCGTCGACTACCCCGCCGTCGGGACCGACGACCCACCGGTGCTCGCAGTGAAACTGCAGGAGTGCTTCGGCTGGACCGCCTCGCCGCGCATCTGTGACGGCCGCGTCCCGGTGACGGTCCACCTGCTCTCGCCCGCCGGACGGCCGCTCGCGGTGACGCGCGATCTCGCATTCTTCTGGCGGGAGGCCTACCCCGCGGTCCGGGCCGAGATGCGCGGCCGTTATCCGCGGCACCCGTGGCCGGAGGACCCGATGACGGCCGAGCCGACGCGGCGCACCAACCGGCGCCGCTGACCCCGCGCAAGGTGGCTATCCAGCGGTTTCCCGGTTAATATGTGATGGGCACCACACACGCGATCCGCGCCGGAAGGGTGATAACAGTGACCGCGTATACGCCCCCCTCCCCACACCGCTCCCCGCTGCCCACCCGGACCCCGTCCCGGACGAAGGTCGTTCCGCACGTGAGGAACCGCGTCGGCGCCCTCATCGCCGTCGCCGGCCTCGCCCTCGCACTGGTCAGCCTCTACCTGCCGTGGTTGCACACGGACGGCGGTGACCAGATCACCGCACTGGGCATCACGGAGATCATCGACGTGCGCAGTGTCGCCCCGGTGCTCTTCCTCGGCCTCGTCGTGCTGTTGTTCCTGGTGGGGGTCACCGCCGTGACGCGGCTCGGGGCTTTCGCCGCCGCGGGCGCCGTCGTCTCGTTGGTGGTGCTCGCCGCTCATCTCGCCTTCGTGTGGACACTCATGTCCTCCACCGGAAACGACGAACCGACCCTGTCCGGCCTCCCGACCGGCGCGTCAGTCACGTTCGGGCCGTGGGTCGCCGCGCTCGGGTTCGTCCTGGTGGCCGCCGGCTCGGCGTGGGCCGCACGCGCGGCTGACTACGTCTTCCCCGACGTCGAAGCCCACGGGGCTCACGGGACGCACGCAGACGAATGAGCAGCCGCCGCGCCGATCAGTCGCGCGGGAGCGGCTTGACCATCGGGAAAAGGATCGTCTCGCGGATGCCCAGCCCGGTCAGGGCCATGAGCAGCCGGTCGATCCCCATGCCGAGCCCGGTCGTCGGCGGCATGCCCTGCTCCATCGCGGCGAGGAAGTCCTCGTCGAGCACCATCGCCTCGTCGTCGCCGGCCGCGGCCAGGCGGGCCTGGTCCTCGAAGCGCTGTCGCTGGATCACCGGATCCACCAGCTCGGAGTAGCCGGTGGCCAACTCGAACCCGCGGACGTAGAGGTCCCACTTCTCCGTGACCCCGCGGTCGGTGCGGTGGTCGCGCGTCAGCGGGGAGGTCTCGACGGGGAAGTCACGGACGAACACGGGCCCCTCGAGCTGGTCAGCACACAGGTGCTCCCACAGTTCCTCGACGAGCTTGCCGTGTAGCCACCCCTTGCCACCGGGGACCTCCAGCCCGACCTTCCCGGCCAGTTCCGTGAGCTCGTCGACGGTCGACTCGACGGTGACGAGGTCCTCGTCGTCGTCACCGACCAGGTCCGGGTGCTTCGCCCGCAGCGCCTCGTTGAGGGACGGGTACATGCGCATCTCGCGCCACTGACCGCCCAGGTCGTACTCCGTGCCGTCGGCGAGCGTGACCGTGGTCGAGCCGAACACCGCGGTCGCGACCTCCTGGATGACCTCGCGGATCATCGTGGCCGAGGTGTCGTAGTCGCCGTACGCCTGATACGTCTCCAACATCGCGAACTCCGGGCTGTGGGAGGAGTCCACGCCCTCGTTGCGGAAGTTGCGGTTGATCTCGAAGACGCGCTCGATCCCGCCCACCACGCAACGCTTGAGGTACAGCTCGGGCGCGATGCGCAGGTACAGGTCCAGGTCCAGCGCGTTGGAGTGGGTGACGAACGGCCGGGCCGCGGCGCCGCCGTGCAGCGTCTGCAGCATCGGCGTCTCCACCTCGAGAAAGCCGCGCTTCTCCAGCGCGTCACGCAGCGCGCGCACGACCTTGATCCGCGTCAGCGCGTTGCGGCGCGCCGTGTCGCGCATGATGAGGTCGGTGTAGCGCTGGCGGACGCGCGTGTCCTCGCTCAGTTCCCTGTGCGCGACCGGAAGCGGGCGCAGCGCCTTGGACGCCAGCACCCACTCGTCGGCCATCACCGACAGCTCCCCGCGCTTGGACCGCACCACACGGCCCGTCACCGAGACGTGGTCGCCGAGGTCGACGTCCTGCTTCCACGCGTCGAGCCGCTCCTGACCCACGTTGGCCAGCGACAGCATGGCCTGCAGCTGCGGGGTCAGCGGCCCGGATCCGCTCTCCGGCACCGTGGTGGACAGGTCCGCCGACGGGTCGACCCCGTCCTGGAGCCGGACGAAGCACAGCTTCCCGGTGTTGCGGATGAACAGCACCCGGCCGGCCACCGACACCACGACGTCGGTCTCCTCCCCCGGCTCCAACGCGGCGAAGCGCGGGTCCGAGGCGATCTCGGCGAGCCCGTGGGTGCGGGGGACCTCGACGGGGTACGCCTGCTCTCCGGAGTCGAGGAGGCGCTGCCGCTTGTCGCGGCGGATACGCAGCTGCTCAGGGGTGTCGTCGGCGGGCTCACCGGTGGCGGCCCCGGGCGCGGCGGGAGTCGAGTCGGTCACGACTGACGAGGATAGTCGTCCCTACGCGGCGGGATCGAACCCGTAGCCACCCACCTCGTCCAACACGTGCAGGTGCAGTCGGTCCGAGAGCTCCTCGATCGCGGCCGCCGCCCGCACACTGTTGCCGTGCTCGTCCAGCCGCGGCGAGAAGGCCGCGACCCCGAGCCGACCGGGTACCACGGCGAACAGGCAGCCCGAGACGCCACTCTTGGCCGGCAGCCCCACCTGGTAGACCCAGTCGCCGGCCGCGTCGTACATCCCGCAGGTGAACATCACGCTGTTGGCGTAGCGCGTCGCCCGGTGCCCCAGGATCTGCTCGTCGCCGTCCAGTGCCCGTCCCCGGTTCGCGAGCACCGCGGCCATGTGGGCCAGCTCGCGAGTGTCGACCCGGATCGCGCACTGACGGCTGTAGCCCGCGACCACCTCGTGAGGGTCTTGCACCAGACTGCCCGCCTCCGCCAGCAGATGCGCCAGCGCCTGGTTACGGTTTGCGCTCCGGGACTCGATCTCGAGAATCTCCTCGTCCACCTCGACCTCCCGGCCCACAAGGCGGGAGAACAACCCCCTGATCTGTTCGAAACGGGACTCCTCGTCGTCGTCCTCGTCCCCCACCAGCGCGTGCGCCGCCAGCGCGCCGGCGTTGACCAGGGCGTTGGGCGCGCGGCCCGTGCCCGCCTCCAGCGAGATCTCGTTGAACGCCTCGCCCGACGGTTCCACGCCGATCCGGGCGGCGACCTCGTCGACGCCCTTCTGGTCCAGCGCGAGCGCGTAGACGAACGGTTTGGAGGCGGACTGCAGGTCGAACAGGAACTCGTCGTCACCGGCCGAGATGATCCGGCCGCCCATGTCGCAGACCGCCAGTGCGAGGGCGTCAGGGCTGGGGTGCTCGTAGTCGCCGAGGTGCGGCACCAACTCACCGGAGGTGTCGTCGCGGACCTCGTCCAGGATCTCGGTGAGAAGGTCGGCGGAGATGTCCGTCATGCTGCGACCGTACCGGCGCGCGCCCTCGGGCGCCGCCGGTCAGTGCGCGGAGATGGCGGAGCGCTCGCGCAGCAGGTGTTCGGCGTCCGAGAGCAGGGCGAGCGCCCGGGCGGCGCGCAGCGCGTCGTGGCCGCCGTCCACCGCACGGACCCCGCGAACACCGCGCGAGTGGAGCTCGAGGGCGAACAGTTCCGCGTCCAGGCCGTCGTCGCTGACGAGGACCACCTCGCGACCCTCACCGACGGCCGCGAGGGGCGCCGCCGAGCGGGGGTCGATCAGGTCCACGGCGGGCCGGGCCTCGACGGCGATCGCGCCGGCGAGGACGCCCTGGCGCTCGCGCTGCGCGCGGGAGCGGATGTCCACGACCAGCGCGCCCGCCCGCACGGCGGCAGGGTACTCGACGGCGGTGAGGACCGTGTCGCCGGTGGCGGCGGAACGGGTGGCGGTGGCGGCGCGGGCGGGTGAAGTCATCTGGTGCTCCCGGGAGGGGTGTCGGCGTGGACTGGCTGAGGGGCTGCCGGCCGGGAACACCAGTGCTGAACCCGCACGGATGGCGCCGGACCGGCCGGGGGCATTCGTCGCGCGTTCATGTCGGCAATATTAGACAGACCGGTCTATCTACCGCAAGGGCGGAGGCACGGACGAGGGGCCACTGGCGCCGACAGAGGTAGTTGATGCATCATGTACAGAGATCGAAGGAGTAGCGATGACCCCCTCACCCGCCCGCCAGCCCGCCGTCTTCATCGGCCACGGCGTCCCCCTCAACGCCCTCGAGGTCAACGAGTGGACCCGCCACTGGGCCGCGCTCGGCGACTCGCTCCCCGAGCGCCCCCGGGCGGTGCTGGCCGTCTCGGCGCACTGGTACATCAACGCCACGGCCGTCACCGCGATGAAGTCACCGCGCACCATCCACGACTCCTTCGGCTTCCCCCGCGAGCTCAACGAGTTCGAGTACCCCGCCACGGGCGCGCCCGAGCTCGCGACCGAGGTGGCCGAGGTCGCCAAGCCGACCTGGGTGGGCGCCGACCTGGACTCGTGGGGCCTCGACCACGGGACGTGGTCAGTGCTCGCGCACGTCTTCCCCGATGCCGACGTCCCGGTCGCCCAGCTGTCGGTCGACGCCACCAAGCCCCCGAGCTACCACTTCAACCTGGGCACCAAGCTCGCCGCGCTCCGCGACTCGGGCGTCCTGGTCCTGGCCAGCGGCAACGTGGTGCACAACCTCGGCGCTGTCGATCCGTCCCGCGGCAACGCCGGCACCGACTGGGCGCACCGCTTCGACGACCACGCCCAGGAGCTGCTGACCTCGCGGCCCGAGGACGCCCTGGCGTTACTGGAGCATCCGGACGCGCAGGCGTCCGTGCCGACAGCCGACCACTTCCTGCCCCTGCTGTACACGGCCGGGATGGCGGCCGGGACCGGCGAGACTCTCGACGCTTTCAGTAAGGGCTACGCGTGGGGCTCGGTGTCCATGACCAGCTACCGCTCCGCGGCCTGACGGGGCCGCGGCCGGGTTCGCGCGACCGGGCGGTCAGCAGTTGCGGTCGAACACAAGCCGCAGCCCCTCGAGCGCCAACTCGGGCTCGACGTCGGTGATGGTCCGCGACTCCTCCGCGACGACGTCCGCGCGCAGCCCGGTGAGCACGACCGACGCGTCGGCCAGCTCGTCGACGTCGGTACGAAGACGGTCGACGAGGGCGTCGATCTGGCCGGCGAACCCGATCACGATGCCCGCCTGCAGTGCGGCGACGGTGTTCTTACCCAGCGCGCCCCGCGGCCGCACGACCTCGATCTTGCGCAGAAGGGCCGTGCGGTCGGCGAGGGCGTCGACGGAGATGTCGATGCCCGGCGCGATCGCCCCGCCGAGCAGCTCGCCGTGCGCGGAGACCGCGTCGACGGTGGTCGCCGTGTCGACGTCGACGACGACGACGGGCCCGTCGAACAGGTGGTGGGCGGCCAGCGCGTTGACCACGCGGTCCGAGCCCACCTCCCGCGGGTTGTCGACCTTGAGCGGCACCCCGGTCTTCACCCCGGGCGCGACGACGACGGCCGGCAGCTGCGGCCAGTAGTCGGCGGCCATCCTCCGGAGTTCGCCCGTGACCGACGGGACCACCGACATCGCGGCGATGCCGGTGAGCTGCCGGGCGCAGCCCCCCAGCAGTCCGCGGATCGTCAGGGCGAGCTCGTCGGACGTCACCGCCGGGGAGGTGCGCATGCTCCAGGTGCGCTCGAGCCGGCCGCCGCCTGGTTGGAAGACGCCGAGTCGGATGTGGGTGTTACCGACGTCGACGGTGAGCAGCATGTCCTGTCCGTGCCGGGTCAGACAGCGGCCGGCTCGGGCACGCGCGGGTTCTTCAGGCCCGACCCCTCGGGGACGTCCGCCGGGTCGGTGCCCTCGGTGAGCATGCGGTTCTCGCCGTCGACGAACACGACGCGGGGCTTGTAGGCGCGGGCCTCGGCGTCGTCCATCTGGGCGTAGGCGATGATGATGACCAGGTCGCCGGGGTGGACGAGATGCGCGGCGGCGCCGTTGATGCTGATGACCCCCGAGCCGCGCTCACCGGTGATGGCGTAGGTGGTCAGGCGGCTGCCGTTGTCGATGTCGACGATGTCAATCTGCTGGCCCTCGAGCAGGTCGGCGGCGTCCATGAGGTCGGCGTCGATGGTGCAGGAGCCGACGTAGTGCAGGTCGGCCTGGGTGACGGTGGCACGGTGGATCTTGGAGTGGAGCATGGTGCGCTGCATCTACAGGCCTTCCTTCAGGTCTTCGGCCATCTCGGCCTGCTGGGCGGCGACGGTGGCCTCGGCGGCGGCGAGGAAGCCGGTGCCGATGGCCACGCCGACGTTGTCGATGAGTCTGGTGGTCCCGATACGGGCCGCGACGAGAAGTCGGCCGGGGCCCTCCTCCGGCGGTTCGCCGAGGTCGGCTCCCCGCAGCTCGAGGTAGTCCACGGAGATCTGGGGGCGTTCGCTCAGGACCGCGCGGGCGGCGTCGACGACGGCCTCCCGTCCGCCCTTCGCCGCGAACGTCCCGGCGACCAGGGCGGCGTTGAGAACGGTGGCGAGTTCCCGCTCGTCGGCGGAGAGGTAGCGGTTGCGGGAGCTCATGGCCAGGCCGTCGGACTCGCGGACGGTGGGTACTCCGACGATGCGGACGTCCATGTCGAGGTCCGCGACCATCTGGCGGATGAGCACGAGTTGCTGGTAGTCCTTCTCGCCGAAGAACGCCTGGTGCGGTCGGACGATGTTGAACAGCTTGTTCACCACGGTAAGCATCCCGGCGAAGTGGCCGGGGCGGGCCGCGCCGTCGAGGATCTCACCCGTCGGTCCCGGCTGCAGTGTCGTCCGCGGGCCCTCGGGGTACATGGCGGCGGCGCTGGGCGCGAAGACCAGCTCGACGCCGGCATCGGCGAGGCGGGCCACATCCTCGTCCAGCGTCCGCGGGTAGGCGTCGAGGTCCTCGCCGGGGCCGAACTGCAGCGGGTTGACGAAGATCGACACGACCACGACCGAGCCGGGGGTCCGGCGGGCGGTCTCGACCAGCGCGAGGTGGCCCTCGTGGAGCGCACCCATGGTGGGCACGAACGTGACCTGCCTGCCGACCTTGCGGAGGGACTCGGTGACGGTGCTCAGGGTGGCCGGGTCGTGGTGGACGGTCAGCTCACCGCGGTTGTAGCCGGTGGCGGGACGGCCGGGCACCGCGGTGCGCACCGGGTACGTCGTGGAGGTCATCGAAGCTGCTCCGTGAGGTCGGGGGCCAACAGGTCGGTCACGTCGGGGCCGGCGCCCACGCGGTCGGCGGTGCGCAGGGCGAGCGCCCGGTACCCGGTGGCGATACCGCCGTCGACGTCCTCGAGGGCGTCGAGGTGGCGGGAGACGGTGACGGCGTCGCCGCGCATCACGGGCCCCGTCAGCGCGGAGTCGCCTGACGCCAGGACGTTGTCGAGGGCCGCCCGCAGCAGCGGCTCGAGCGTCCGGCGGGCGAGCGCCTCGGCGTCCGCACCGAGCATGCCGTCGGGATCACCCTCGACGGCCCCGCCGGGCAGGACGGAGAACGAGGCCGCGAGCGCCTCGGCCGCGTCGTTGACGAGAGTGACCAGGTGGTTCGCCCCGTGGGCGAGGGCCGCGTGGTACAGGGCGCGGTGGGATTCGGCGACCGTGACGGGCAGACCGCCGGTCTCCATGACCAGCATCTGGCCCACCACGAGGCCGACCTCGTCCGGCGCGGTCAGGGCCCACGAACAGCCTTCCATGCGGTCGACGTCGGCCGATCCGCCGGTGAAGGTCATGGCCGGGTGGGCCGCCACGACCACGGCGCCGGCGTCGGCGGCCGGGCGCAGGACCTCCGCGCCGACCGCGCCCGCGACGTGGACGACGATGTGGCCGGGCCTGAACGCGTCCGCCTCGGCGAGTTCGGACACGACGCCCGGGAGTGCGGCGTCCGGCACGGCGAGGATGAGGAGTTCGCCGGCCGCCGCGACCGCGGCGGGGTCGGCGATGCGGGCTTCGGGGAGTCGGCGCGCGGCGAGGTCGCGCGACCGTTCGGAGCGGGCGACCAGCGCGGACACAACATGGCCACGGCGCTCGAGGGCGGCTCCGACGGCGGTACCCACCCGGCCGGCGGACACGAGGCCTATGGACAGGCGGGCAGGGGGTGTTCCGGTGACGCCGTGGTCGGACATCTCAGGGGTGCTCCAGTGCTCGATCCGTTCCAGGCCCGCTCATTGTCGGCGGGTCCCGGACATCTCGCAGGCGAGAGTAGTCCTGTGGGCGGGCCGAATCAGTATGGAGTGGCGCACTTCACAGAACCGGAGGAGCGGCTCGCGCGTCAGTCCTCCGCGCGGCGTCGGCGACGGCTCGGCTTGGGCGCCTCGCCCTCCCCCAGGCGTGCCATGAGCTCGGCCACCGACAGCCCGCGACCCTCGCCGTGGCGGCTCGCCGGCGCCGACTCGGAGGCGGGCTGGGACGCGGGCTCGGGAGCCGACGCCGGCGCGGGCTCCGACGAACGCCGCGGCTCGGACGTCGATTCGGCCTTCGGAGCGGGCTCGCGCTTCGGCTCGGTCTGCGGAGCAGGCTTCGACCCGGTCTTCGGCGCGGCCGCCGGGCCGCTCGAGCTCGGGTCACGGGACGGCTGCCCGGCCACCGGGCGCACGGCGGGGCGACGCGGCTCACCGGTCGGCGCGTCCGCGGCGGCCCCACGTCCGGCGACCGGGGCGAGCCGCTCGGTGCGCTCGGTGCTCGGCGTGGCATCCGGCCCGACCCCGGCCACCGACGGCTCGGTCGGGGACGGCTCGGTCGGCGACGAAGGACTCCCCGGCTGCGTCGACCGCGTGAACGGCGCGGACTGGCCGGGCCGGTCGGAGGTCGTCTTCTCCCCGGACGATTCCGTGTCAGCGGAGGTCCTTGCGCCGACGCGCGGCGGCGTCATCCCGGGGGTACGACGGCGGGGCGCCACCCGCTCCGACGGGACGGACGGCAGGGACGAGCCTGCGCCGAGCTGTCCGGCCGGGCCGGGGCCGCCCACGGCGAAGCGGTCCTCGGGGAGGCTGACCCCCAGCGCCGACAACTGCTCACGCAGCGCGGCGATCTCCTGACGCAGCGCGAGCACCGAGTCCTCGGTCTCGGCGCGGACGCTGGCGCGCAGCTCCTTCTCCACCACCAGTTCGTGCTCCCGGCGGGCCGAGATCTCACGCTCGAGCTGCAGCTCGTAGACGGTGTGCAGGTCCCGGACCCGGGCGGCCTCCGCCGCGGCCTGCCTGCGGTAGCGCGCCACGAGGAACGCCCCGATGAACGCCGCCCACAGGGCGGACAGCGTCCCGATCCGCATCCACACCGGGTTGTCCGAGAAGACCATGACGACGGTGGCGATGAGCGCCAGGACCAGCAGCACTCCCAGAGCGATGCTCGCCAGTCCGCGATCGTCGCCGCGCGCGGGGCGAGCTGACCGGGGCTTGTCCATCGCGCCGTCGGAACTCATGACCCGCATGATACTCAGAGAATCACGGGTCACACAGGTAACCAGCGCGTGTCCGCTCCAACGGGGCCGACGAAAGTCGGGTCTCCAGGCGGGATCTCACCCGCCGTTCCCGCACGGCCGGCTCAGGCGGGTTCGCCCAGCCCGCCGTTCTCGTCGTCGTCGGGCGGGGTCTCACACGCCGACTCCAGGAACAGCCCGGCCCCCACCAGGGCCGCCCCGGACACCAGGACGGCGAGGGACGAGGGGAGCTCCGCCGCCGCGGCCGCCAGCTCGCCCAGGCGTGGGAGGAAGAACAGGGCCAGCCCCGCCCCGAACCCACCGGTGGCCGCCCCGAGCACCGCCGAGGCCTGCCCCAGCGCCGCGCACCGGGCGATGGTGAGCGGGTGCATCTGACTACGGTCCTGCCCGACGCCGCCGTCCGAGATCGCCGCACGGATGCGGATGGCCAACAGGACGTCGACCGCCGCGACCACCAGCAGCGTCACCCAGCCGAAGCCGATCGGCGGCATGGATCCCAGGAACGCGTCGACGAGGACGTAGGCGGCCACCGCCGCGACGAGCGCCACCAACGCGAGGGTCGACTTGGCCACCCGCGTCATGACGGCGCCACCCGGCCCCGAGGGGCGAGGGTCCCGGGAAGCCGCCGTACCGCGGAGACATCCGCCGGGTCGAGCGCCGCGAGGTGGTCGGTGACGGGCACGCCGGCCAGGCGGGCGTCGGGATCGATCTCCAGCCACGGCACGAGCACGAAGGCGCGCTCGGCCGCACGCGAATGGGGAAGGGTGAGGATCGGATCGTCGGAGACCACGGTCTCGCCGTCGACGTCGGCGGTCACCACGTCCACGTCCAGGGTCCTCGGCCCCCACCGCACCTCGCGGGTGCGGCCGGCCGCGCGCTCGCGGGCGAAGCCCCACTCGAGGACGTCGGCCGGAGTGCCGGGGTGCTCCACGAGGAGAGCGGCGTTGAGGAAGTCGTCCTGCTCGACGCCGCCCCACGGCGGGGTGGCGTAGACCGAGGACGCCGCGCGCAGGATCCCGTCGGCGGCCGCGGCGTCCACGACGCCCCGCAGGAGCTCGAGGGCGTCGCCCTGGTTCCCGCCGATCGACAGCACCGCCCGGCAGCTCACCGCTCGCCCCGCTCGTGGTGGCTACCGCCGCCGCGGGAGCGCCGTGCCACGACGGCGACGTCGGCGAACTCGGCCGGGATGGGGGCCTGCGGCTTGTGCAGCGTCACCTCCACCGCGTGGGCGTCGGGGGCCATCTCCATGACGCCGTCGGCGATCCGCGAGGCCACCGTCTCGATGAGGTCGCAGGACGGCCCGGCGACGACATCGCGCGCGAACAGCGCGAGTGCCCCGTAGTCGACCGTGTCGGCCAGGTCGTCGGAGGCGGTCGCGGCGGTGAAGTCGGTCCACAGGACCAGATCCACGAGGAAATCCTGGCCGTCCCGCTTCTCGTGGTCGAAGACCCCGTGCGTGCCCCGCACCCGCAGTCCGCGGAGTTCGATGCGGTCGGTCATCAGTGAGCCCCCGCGCGTCCGGCCGCCCACGCGGCGGCGACCCGCACAGCGTCCGCGCTGGGGGCGACGTCGTGGACGCGCACCGCCCACGCACCGGCGGCGGCCGAGAGCGCGGTGATCGCCGCCGTCGCCGGGTCCCGGCCGGTCACCGCGCGGGGCCGCCCGTCGGGCTCCGACAGGAGAGAGCCGAGGAAGCGTTTGCGGGAGGCGGCCACGAGGACCGGGAACCCGAGATCGACGAGCCGGTCGAGCCCGTGCAGCAGAGCCCAGTTGTCCTCCCCGTTCTTGGCGAAGCCCAGCCCGGGGTCGAGGACGACGTCCGCGGCGTCGATCCCCGCCGCCAGGGCGGCGTCGGCCCGGCGGGCCAGGTGGTCGCGCACCGCGCCGGCGACGTCATCGCCGTAGTCGGCGCGGCCACCGGCCCCGGCCCGGTACTCGTCCGGGGAGACCCAGTGCATGAGGATGATCGATCTCCGGTTCTCGGCGACCACCCGGAGCATGTCGGGATCGGCGAGCCCGCCGGAGACGTCGTTGATGATCGCCGCGCCCTCCTCCATCGCTCGGGCGGCGACCCGGGAACGCATGGTGTCCACCGAGACCGGCGCGAAGCCGGCGACCTCGCGGACGAGCGGCACGACGCGCTGTTCCTCGTCGGACTCCTCGACCCGCAGCGCACCGGGCCGGGTGGACTCGCCGCCGATGTCGACGAGGTCCGCGCCCTCGGAGACCATCCGCCGGGCGTGCGAGACCGCGTCGTCGAACGCGAGATGCCGCCCACCGTCGGAGAAGGAGTCCGCCGTGACGTTGAGGACCCCCATCACCGCGCAGTGCGCCGGGCGGGGCAGCCGACCTGGCGTGCTCACGTCCCGCGCAGGAGGCCGAGCGCCTCCGCCCTCGTGGAGGCGTTGGACCGCATGATCCCGCGGACGGCCGACGTCGTGGTGACCGCGCCCGCCTTGCGGATCCCGCGCATGGACATGCACAGGTGCTCACACTCGATCACCACGAGCACGCCGGAGGGGTCGAGCTTGTCGACCAACGCGTCGGCGACCTGGCTGGTGAGGCGCTCCTGCACCTGGGGGCGCTTGGCGTAGAGGTCTACGAGGCGGGCGAGCTTGCTCAGGCCCGTCACCGCGCCCGACTGCCCGGGGATGTAGCCGATGTGGGCGACCCCGTGGAACGGGACGAGATGGTGTTCGCACGTCGAATAGACGGGGATGTCACGTACCAGCACGAGCTCGCGGTGGTCCTCGTCGAAGGTGCGGGACAGCACCTCGGAGGGGTCCGTGTACAGGCCGGCGAACACCTCGCGGTAGGCCCTCGCCACCCGGGCGGGCGTGTCCTGCAGGCCCTCGCGGTCCGGGTCCTCGCCGACTGCGATCAGCAGCTCACGGACAGCGGCCTCCGCGCGGGGTGCGTCGAAGACCTCCCCCGTGGGCATCGAGCGCGCGTCGGCGGGGGGTAGGTGGTCAGGGGTCGTCATCAATCCTCTTCTCGCACGAAGCGGCCGCGGCGGTCAGTCCTCACGTTCCCACGGCGGTTGCCAGTCGGGGTCCTTGTCCTCGCGGCGGTGTGAACCACCGCCCGGGACGTCGGAGCCGGGGGCGACGTCCGTCTCCCCGTCTCCCGCCCGGGACCAGGCGCGGTTCGACGGCTCGGCGGGCTGTTCGCGACGGTCGCCGCCCTCGGGGCCGCCCCATCCGTCGGTGGGTCGACCGTTCACGGGCGCGGCGGGCAGACGCGTGGTCTCCGCCCCGCTCGGCCCGCGGTCACCGTGGTGGGAGGGCTGGCGCGGGGGCCAGCCCGGCGCCGACCAGCCCGGGGGCGGCGGCGTCCCGTAGGCGGGGATGCCGGACGGGCCCTGACCGCGGTCGGCGGAACCTGCCGGGCCGCGGGGCACACCGGCGGAGGCGCCGACACCGTTGCGCTCGTCGCCCGGCCGGTCGTGGGCCCGAGAGTCGCCGTCCGACGCGGGGTCACCCGCATCGCGACCGGTCGGCGGGACCGGCATCGCGAACGGGTCGGTCACCGGCGGGGGCCACGGCTCGCCGCGCTCCTTGGCCAGCTCTCCCGGGGTCTTGATGGGCGGCCGCGTCGACGGGATGCGGCCACCGAAGTCGTCGAACTCGGTGATCCGCGGGCGCTTGACCACGTCGGCGAAGAGCCTCTCGAGATCGTCCTGGCGCAGGGTCTCCTTCTCGAGCAGCTCGCCCGCGACCGCGTCGAGGATGTCGCGGTTGGACTCGAGCACCTGCCACGCCTCGGTGTGGGCGGCGTCGATGATCCGGCGGACCTCGTCGTCGATGATCTTGGCGACCTCGGGCGAGTACTCCCCCGCCGCGGAGCCGCCGCGGCCGAGGAACGGGTCCCCGCCCTCGCCGCCGTACTTCACGGCGCCGAGCTTGGCGCTCATGCCGTACTCGGCGACCATCGTGCGGGCGATGCGGGTGGCCTGCTCGATGTCCGAACTGGCTCCCGACGTGGGCTCGCCGAAGACGTACTCCTCGGCGGCGCGACCGCCCATCGCCATGACGATCCTCGCGATCATGTCTGCGCGCGTCATCAACGACTTGTCGTCCTCGGGGACCACGAGAGCGTGACCGCCGGTGCGGCCGCGGGCGAGGATGGTGACCTTGTGGACGGGCTCGAGGTCCTCCATCGCCCACGCGGCCAGGGCGTGTCCCGACTCGTGGTAGGCGGTGACCTTCTTCTCGTGCTCGCTGATCACCCGGTGCTTGCGGCGCGGGCCGCCCACCACGCGGTCCGTGGCCTCCTCGAGGATCTCGATGTCGATCTCGTCGCGGCCCAGACGCGCCGCCAGCAGCGCGCCCTCGTTGAGCACGTTGGCCAGGTCCGCACCCGACATTCCGATGGTGCGCCGGGCCAGGGACGTCATGTCGACGTCCGCGGCCAGCGGCTTGCCGACCGAGTGGACGGCGAGGATCGCCTCACGGCCCTTGAGATCCGGATTGGTCACCGGGACCTGACGGTCGAACCGGCCCGGGCGCAGCAGCGCCGGGTCCAGGACGTCGGGCCGGTTGGTGGCGGCGATGAGGATGACGGTCGAGCGGTCGTCGAACCCGTCCATCTCCACGAGGAGCTGGTTGAGGGTCTGCTCGCGCTCGTCGTGACCGCCGCCGGTGCCCGACCCGCGGTGCCGGCCCACGGCGTCGATCTCGTCGACGAACACGATGCAGGGCGCGTTCTGCTTGGCCTTCTCGAACAGGTCCCGCACACGCGAGGCGCCGACGCCGACGAACATCTCGACGAAGTCCGAACCGGAGATGGAGTAGAACGGCACCCCGGCCTCGCCCGCGACAGCGCGCGCGAGGAGGGTCTTACCGGTGCCGGGCGGGCCGTACAGCAGGACACCGCGCGGGATCTTGGCGCCGAGGCGCTCGTACCGCGCGGGGTTCTGCAGGAAGTCTTTGATCTCGTTGAGTTCCTCGACCGCCTCGTCCTCGCCCGCGACGTCCGCGAACGTGGTCTGGGGCATGTCCTTGGTGAACTCGACGGCGCGCGACTTGCCCACCCCGAACAGTCCGCCCTTGCCACCCTGCATCCGGGACATGAAGAAGAACAGCAGCCCGAACAGGATGAGCATGGGCAGCAGGAACGACAGCATCTGCGACAGGAAGCCCTGCTGGGTGACCGCCGTGTCGTACTTCTCCGGCTCCGCCGCGGCCACCCGGTCGAAGATCTGATCCGCGGCCCGCTCCGGGTACTTGGCGAGGAGCTGGTCCGTCTCCTCCGCACCCTCCTCGGGCGTGATCGGGTTCTCGAGCGTGAGGCGCAGCTGCTGCTCCCGGTCCTCGATCAGCGCTTCCCTGACGTTGCCGGCGTCGACCTGCGCCAACGCCACCGAGGTGTCGACCTCGGCGAAACCGCGGTCGTCGTTCGCGAAGAACGAGAACCCGACGATGGCCAGGATGATCACGCCCGCGATCGCGAGGTTGCGGAAGACGGTGTTGCTCTTGCGTTCCATTCGGTCCTCGTGTGGAAGGACGGCCCAGCCGGTCGGAGGGCCCGGTCGTGCACCCGACGTCGTCGGTATCGCCCCAGGCTACCCGCCGGCACCGACACCCCACCCCGATGATCGCCACGGGCGCACACCCCCGCCGTCGTACGATCGGGGCCGTGACCACCGATCCCTCGTCCGCGACCGCGACCGCGGAGGCCGTGCGCACCGGCGCCACCGGCGCGCTGGAGACCCTCGACGCCGCCTTCGACCGCGTGGACGATCTGAACCCGTCACTCCGCGCCTTCACCACCCTGCTGCGGGCGGACGGTCGGGCGGCCGGCGCCGCCGTCGACGCCGGGACACCGGAGGCCCGCGCGCGACTCCCGCTGGCGGGGGTCCCGCTGGCGATCAAGAGCACGGTCACCCTCGACAACCCCGTGGTGACCCCCCTGCTGGCGGCCGGCGCCGTCCCGGTCGGCGTCACCGCCGCCCCGCAGCTGTGCACGTGGGGGATGACCGATTCCGACGCCCACGGCATCACCCGCAACCCCCGGGACACGTCGCTGTCCGCCGGGGGGTCCTCGGGCGGCTCGGCCGCGGCCGTCGCCTCCGGCATGGTGCCTCTCGCGGTGGGTGACGACGGGATGGGCTCGCTGCGCATCCCCGCCGCGGCCTGCGGAATCGTCACCATCAAGCCCGGGCCGGGGGTCGTACCGACGCGCCTGTCCGGGGACAACTGGGGCGGCCTGGCCGAATCCGGCCCGCTGGGCCGGACGGTCGGCGACGTCGCGCTCGCCCTGT
Organism: Dietzia maris; assembly: GCF_036287335.1. Taxonomy (NCBI): domain Bacteria; kingdom Bacillati; phylum Actinomycetota; class Actinomycetes; order Mycobacteriales; family Dietziaceae; genus Dietzia; species Dietzia maris. The sequence continues at coordinate 624,795 of NZ_CP143053.1, read as the reverse complement.
CGGTCATGGCGGGCCGCCCGGAGCTCGCCCGCACCGGCCCCGTGCCCGGAGGCACCCGCGTCGGCCTGTCCGTCGCGAGCCCGATACGGCTGGGCCGCGATCTCGTGCGCGTTCACGCACCCTGGGTTCGCGCGGCGCGGGAAGCCGCCTCACTGCTGCGCGCCGAGGGCCTCGTCGTCGTCGACACCTCCCTGCCGTCCCCGCGCGACCCGATCCTCTACCTCGCGCGGTGGACCTCCGCCGTGGCGCGCGCCGCCGAGGAGGAGAACCTCCCCCTCTCGGCGATGGAGCGTCGCACCCGACACCACGCGCTGCTCGGCCGCACCGTGTTCCGGCGGGGCGGCGCCGGCGACGGTGACACCCGTTGGAACCGCGGCGTCCGGGCGCTCCGCGCGGACGTCGAGCGCGCCATGGACAGCGCGGGGGTCGACGTGTGGCTGACCCCGGCGCTGGCCGACGTCCCGCCCGAGGCGACCGACTGGCACCGGCGATCCTGGGGGCGCTCCCTGTGGGCGTCCATGCGGTTCTCGCCCTTCACGCCGCTGGCGAACGTCCTGGGCTGGCCCGCGCTCTCCGTGCCGTGCGGCAGCACCACCACCCCGGCGGGACGGGCCCTGCCGACGTCGGTCCAGCTCGTGGGGCGGCCGGGCTCCGAGACGACGCTGCTCGCGCTCGCGGCCGTCATCGAGCGGGCGGGAGTCGGCGTACGGACTCCGGGCGAGGCCGGCGCCTCCTGATGCCCCGCCTCCTGACGCTCAGTCCTCCGGCAGGTCGGCGAAGCGCTTCTTGACGTCGCGGTACCACCCCAGCGACTGCCGGGGCCGGCGCCACCTGCCCTTCATGTCCTCCCGCGCCGGCACGTGCGCCTCGTCGCCGGCCCGGACGCGCTCCTTGAGGTGTGCGTCCTGTGCGTTGATCACGTCGTCCGCCGTCTCGCCGCGGTGCGCCAGATCGCAGGGCCCGCCCAGGTCCTTGCAGGTCATGGCCTTCATGTGGAGTCCGTCCTCTCGGGTCGTGGCGGTCGCGGATCGCACCGCCTCACCTCGTTGACGAGCGGCGCGTCCCGGATGTGACCGCGGCGCTCACCCGTCTCGCCGCCGCGCGCTCACCGCTGGTCGCCGCCCCGGCGCCGCCGCAATCCGGCGAGCACTGGTCGCCGCCCCGGCGCCGCCGCAATCCGGCGAGCACGTCGGGGTCCGCGCGGAAGTCGATCCGGCGGACCAGGCCGTCGGTGACCAGGAAGTCGAACGCCACCCGGGCCTCGCCGCGGTCGAACCACGCCGCGCCCGGTCGGTCGTGGACGAAGACGGGCAGCGCCGCGGCGGCCGCGCCGTTGAAGAACTCCGCCACGGCGTCGCCGCCGTCGATGCGCGACGGGGTGCCCACGCGCACGGCGACGGGGTCGCCGGTGACGACGACGTCCGGCGCGAGGAGTTCGAGGAGGCGGGTGAACTCGCCGTGCCTGGCCGCGGCGAGAAAGGCGTCGACGACGAGCCAGTCCGCCTGCTCGCCGGTGTCGCCCGCCCGGGTGATCTTCGCGCGGGCCCTCGACGCCAGTTTGCGCGCCGTGGCCGGGAGGCAGTCGAGGATGTCGGCGACAGTGGCGAAGTCGACCGAGAACAGGTCGTGCAGGACGAAGGCCACCCGCTCCGACGGAGTCAGGCGGTCGAGGACGACGTGCAGCGCCGCACCCATCGAGTCCGCGAGCACCGCCTCCTCGGAGGGGCCCGGCTCGACGGAGGCGCGGTCGATGGACGCGCCGTCGGGGCGCTCCGGGTCGCCGGGCTCGAGCGGTCGCGGCACCGCCGCCTTGAGCCGGTCGAGGCACAATCGCGTGACGACGGTCGTGAGCCAGGCGGGCAGCGAGTCGATGCCCGCCTTGTCCGCGCGCGCGAGGCGCAGCCAGGCCTGCTGGACGATGTCCTCGGCCTCCGCATGATCCCCCAGGAGGCGCCCGGCGATCCGGACGAGACGGGGTCGCTCGCGCTCGAAGCTCGTCACCACGTCCACGCCCGTCACCCTCTCAGCCCACGCACGCTCCCACAATAAGGAAAAACCGTCAAAGCACCGGCCCGGTCGGCGACATCCGGCGATGATGAGACCGGCTACGGAGGCGACGCCGCTCGCCCGTCGCCACCGGCCGGGTCACGCCGGCGCCGCCCACCACAGACCGGCCGCCCCCTGACGGGGAGCCGTCGACAGCAAAGGACGAACAATGGGAAGTCTCGCCACGCTCGCCGCCGGATCCGCCGAGTTCGCACTCGACTCGGGCTCCACTCTCGCCGACATGGGGACGAGCCTGCCGTCGCTGGCGCTGTCCTTCCTCGCCGCGTTGCTCGACGGCATCGCCGTCGACCTGGTGGCCAGCGTCGCCGACTGACGAGCAGGACCGAGGCTTGACTGGACGAGATAAGAAGCGCATCATCTTCAGCGGGGGATGTGTGTGAGTTATCTCACAATCGGTTTCGTCAGGCCGGACGCGGCGTCCGGCTGCCAGCCCCCCACCCTCACAGAAAGGGGCACCACCATGGGCAGCCTCGGAGTATTCGCAGAAGGTTCAGCTGCTTTCGGACTCAACTCGGGATCGACCGTGGCAGATGCCGCGACCAACCTGCCGTCCTTTTTCCTCGGACTCCTCGACTTCCTCGGCATCATGACCTCCGCCGACCTCACGGCGAGTGTCGCCTGACCGGCTCGGCCTGGGGGGAAGCAGGAACGAGAGCGAGATCCGACATCGGAGAAGCCGCCGACCGCGAGGTCGGCGGCTTCTCTCGTCTGCCTGCGAAGTGGGCGGACCGGGACGCGGGGTCGCCTCTCGGCGAGGGGCGCAACGCGGCTCCAGTCGAACGGAACTCCGCGAGGGCTGTGTGAGTGAGCCCGGGGGACACTGCCGCATCCCGATCCGCCCAGTAGAACCACGACGGTGCCAGATCTGTTCCCGCACACCGTCCGAGAGCTCCGCCACACTCCCCGGCGCCGCCTTTCACCGTCGCCGCCGGGTCCGCGTCAGGCGTACTGCTGCACGATCCGGCGCTTGACCAGCTTCCCGGTGGGCGTGCGGGGCAGCTCGTCGACGAGGTCGAGACCGCGGGGGATCTTGAAATCGGAGATCTTCCCCCGCAGGGAGTCGAGGATCTCCTGCGCGAGGCCCGGGTCGTCAGCGCGGTCCGCGGCGGGCACGACCACGGCGTGGACGCGCTCCCCCATCTCCTCGTCCGGCAGTCCGATCACGGCGACGTCCTCGACGGCCGGATGCAGGACGAGCGCGTTCTCGATCTCCTGCGGGTAGATGTTCACCCCGCCGGAGATGATGGTGAACGCTTTGCGGTCCGTGAGGTACAGGAAGCGGTCCTCGTCGAGGTATCCGACGTCGCCGAAGGTCGCCCACGTGGGATGGTCGGGGTGGCGCACGGACGCCGTCTTCTCCGGATCGCCGTGATAGGCGAAGCCGCCCTCGTCGTTCTGCCAGTAGATGGTCCCGATCTCGCCGGCCGGCAGCTCGTTGCCCTCGTCATCGCAGATGTGGGCGATGCCCTTGAGCCCGTCCCGTCCCACCGATCCGGGGCGCTCGAGTGCCTCCTGCGAGTTGATGAACGTGATGCCCATGCCCTCGGTCGCCGAGTAGTACTCGTGGATCACCGGCCCCCACCACTCGATCATGCGGCGCTTGACCTCGGGCGGGCACGGCGCGGCGGCGTGGATGGCGTGGGTCAGGCTCGACAGGTCGTACCTGGCTCGGGTCTCCTCCGGCAGCTTGAGCATGCGCACGAACATCGTCGGCACCCACTGCGAATGCGTCACCTTGTATGCCTCGATGAGCCGCAGCGCCTCCTCCGCGTCGAAGCGGTCCATGAGCACCACGGTCCCGCCGACGGAGTTGACCACGCCGCAGAAGCGCAGTGGGGCCGCGTGGTACAGCGGCGCCGGGCACAGGTAGACGCTGTCGGCGTCGAAGCCGTAGAGGAAGCTGAAGACCGGCGTGTAGTGGTCGGCCACCTCGTCGATCTGCCCCTCCGGCGGGTCCACGCGGACGCCCTTGGGCCGGCCGGTGGTGCCCGACGAGTAGAGGAAGTCGTGACCGCGCGGCTGATCCGCCGGAGGCTCGGTCGACTTGCCTTCGAGCAGCGATCGGTAGTCGTCGAACCCCTCGAGCGCGCCGCCGAACACGACCCGGTGCTCGACGCCCGGGTGGGCCTCCGGGGTGAGGTCGACGTGATCGGCGACCGGCGCGGAGACGAACAGGGCGCGGGCACCGCAGTCGCCGATGATGTACGACGACTCGTCCGGGGTCAGGTGATGGTTGATCGCGGCGATGTACAGGCCGGTCCGCAGGGCCGCCCAGTAGATCTCGAGCATCTCGAGCGTGTTGTCCGAGACCACGGCGATCGTCTCGCCGGGGCGAAGCCCCCAGTCATCGACGAGGACGTGCGCGAGCTGGGCCGAGCGGGCCTCCAGCTCGGCGTACGTGATCTGCTCACCCGTTGCGGGACGGATCACGGCGGGCTTGTCCGGGGTGGTGGCGGCGAAGGTTCCTGGATACATGTCCAGAGCGTATGTGTGATCTACAACACTGTCGGCTCTTTTGGCTCTCTGATCTTTCGCTGCCACCGCGCGCCGCGTTCCGGCGCCGTGCGGACCCACTCGAGGATCAGACGAGCAGCTCCTACCACTCCGGCCAGGGCGACGATCACGAAGACGAGTTCGCCCACGGCCACGGCCAGTCCGCCGATCGCAAAGGTCACCAGCACCGTCACTATCAGGGCGACCTCGACTGCTCGATTGGTCGCGAGCCGTTCGCCGGACCGGAGCCCCTGCTCGAAAGCGTGCTTCTGAGCCGCATCCGCTCGCGCGCGCTCGTCCTCGAGAGTCGCCTGCGCCCGGCTCAGTTCTGCTTCGACGGTTCGACACCGCGCTCTCGACTGTGCCAACCTACGCTTGACCTCCTCGAGCTCGGTCGGCTCCCCGGCCACCCGGGTCCCCGGGCTCTTGATCCCGGTAACCCTGGGGACCGAGCGGGAGCAAAGCTCGCGAAACGCCCACCCGAGCCCTTCTCCGAGCGAGCTCGGAGTGCCCCGCGACCCTCTTGCCGCGCAGTCGATCGCGAGCCGGTCACTCTCGTGCCCGATGGCCGTGAAGACGGGCATCGGCATGTCATGTACCGCCTTGACCACCTCGAGTGAGTGAAACGGCCAGAGATCGGACCACGGCCCCCCACCCCGGACGATGCACACGGCGTCGGCCCGGCTCTCGGGCACCTCATCCCGCAGAACCCGGACCAACTCGTCCGCCACACCGGCCCCCTCTAGCCTGAACGGGACGTGGACCAACTGGGGGCGGGGGAACTTCTCCGCACCCTTCCGCTTCGCGGTGCTCCAGAATGCGGCGCAGAAGTCCTCGTACGCCCGAGAGCTCTTACCGGTCACCACCGCGATACGGGACGGGGGTCGGTCGAGGGTCAGCTTCTGTCTCGTTTCCGAGGGGCTGAGTCGATCCGGGGGGATCCCGAGATCCTCGAGCGTCGACGGAAGACGATTTAACTGCGCCTGGAGGCTGCCGACCGCGTCGAAGTCATTGATGTACACGCCGGTGGCGCTGACCTGGATGGAGGTCCTCCGCACCTCGGCCGTGCCTATCACCACGACGCATCGGCCATCGGCGAGGCACTCCTCCAGAGGGTGACTCCACCTCGACTCCAGCCCCTGCCGGATTCTCCAGATCTGGTTGGCCGGGATCCAGACGCGGACCACATCTGGACAGTCCGAATCTCTCCCACAGAGATCGAACGAGACATAGTGGGCGTCGACCCGTGCGTTCCGGCATTCGCCCTCGACCTTCACCGGTTCGGCGGCGAGGGCTCGCCCCAGCGTCTCGCACAACTCGCGCGGATCGACCGCTCTGGTCCCGACTCGTGTCACTTCTTCCCTCTCGCCTCGGTTGTCACCGCGAACATAGGCGAGTGGTCCGACAAGCGGGGCGGGCAAGGGAGTCAGCCCAGGACGACCGGGCAGGTCAGGAGTACATGCGCGGGTGCAGCTTGCCGATGTACGGCAGATCGCGGTACCGCTCGGCGAAGTCCAGGCCGTAGCCCACCACGAACTCGTTGGGGATGTCGAAGCCGATCTCGAGGATGTCGAGATCGGCCTTCACCGCGTCGGGCTTGCGCAGCAGGGTGACGATCTCCAGCGAGCGCGGGTTGCGGGTCTTGAGGTTGCGCATCAGCCACGACAGGGTGAGGCCGGAATCGATGATGTCCTCGACGATGATCACATCGCGGTCGGCGATGTCGCGGTCCAGGTCCTTGAGGATCCGCACGACGCCCGAGGAGCTGGTGGACGAGCCGTACGAGCTGACGGCCATGAACTCCATCTCGGACGGGATGGGCAGCGCGCGGGCGAAGTCGGAGACGAAGATCGCGGCGCCCTTGAGGACGGCGATCAGCACGACCTCCTTCTCGACATCCGCGTAGCGCTCGCCGACGGTGGCGGCCATCTCGGCGATCCGCTCCCGGATCGCGTCTTCATCGAGGAGTACGGACTCGATCTCGTCCGCGTACTTGTCCGTGGTCATCTACGTCCCCGCTCCGCTCGCCCGGTCGATCTCCAGGACCACTTTTCCATGCCGACGCCGGGCGACCAACCTGGCCGTCGGGCCCACCCCGCGCGTCCCTGCGGGTCCGGTGCCCCCGACCGCGACGCCGCCCTGTCCGCGCCAGTCCGTGACGAGCGCGGCCACCGCCGTCAGGTGCGCGTACGTCGGGGAGATGACCCCCCGGGACAGCAGCCAGCGGCGCAGGACCCGGGTGAGCACGGCGGTCGACAACCGCTCCAGTCGGCTCACGTCCAGTGCGCCGTCGTCGCCGACGGGAACGGCCCCGGCGAGGCGGTCGAGCTCGTCGTCGTCGACCCTCGCCAGTTCCGCGGTGCGCGCCAGGCCCTCGGCGACCCCACCCCCCAGGACGTCCTCGAGCAGCGGCAGCACCTCGCGGCGCACCCGCACGCGCGTGTACGTCGGGTCGGTGTTGTGCGGGTCGTCCCACCAGGTCAGGCCGAGGCCACGGCAGGCGGCGCGGGTGTCGGCGGCGCGCACGCCGAGCAGGGGGCGGCCCCACGGCGCGTCCCACGCGGCCATTCCGCGCAACGACCGCGCGCCGGAGCCGCGCCCCAGGCCGAGCAGGACGGTCTCGGCCTGGTCGTCGAGGGTGTGGGCGAGCAGGACGGGTCGGTCGCGGCGCGCGGCGTCGAGCGCGGCGTACCGCGCGGTGCGGGCGGCGGCCTCGGGGCCGGAACCGTCGGAGTCGACGACGACGACGAGGACCTCCGCCGCCGTCCCGAGCCCGCGGGCCGCGGCGGCCGCGCGACGGGCGACCTCGTCGGACCCGGGCTGCAGGCCGTGGTCCACCACGAGCGCCGTCACGTCGGCGAACTCGGCGGCGGCCGCGGCGGTCAGGGCCAGCGAGTCGGCGCCCCCGGACAGGGCCACGCACACCTCGTCACCGACCTCGGGGTGGGCGCGTCGGAACGCCCGCACGGCGGCGCGCACCGTCCACGCGGCGCCGGTCCAGGCCCCGCTAGCGGCAGCCACAGGTCCGCAGCTCGGCGGCGATGCGGTCAAGGACCGGGCGCGCGACCGAGGGGTCGGTACCGGAGGACAGCAGGGCGAAGCTCATGGACCGCCCGTCCGCGCTGGTCACCGTGCCCGCCAGCGCGCTGGTGCCGCTGAGGGTCCCGGTCTTGGCCCGCACCCAGCCGGCGCCCGCCTCCGCCGGGCCGGTGAAGCGGTCGGCGAGCGTGCCCGAGCCCGCGGCCACGGGCAGGGTGTCGAGCAGGTCGCGCATCTCGCGGGTCGCGTCGGGGGCGGCCGCCGTGCGCAGGACGTCGGTGAGCGCGGCCGCGGACAGGCGGTTGCCGGAGCTCATCCCGGAGCAGTCGTCCAGGCGCACGCCCGTCATGTCCAGGCCGTGCTCGGCGAGGGTGTCGACCACCGCGGCGGTGCCCTGGGCGAAGCCCGCCGGCCGGTCGGGATCCCGCTCGAGCGCGACCTCGCGGCAGATGGTCTCGGCCAGGACGTTGTCCGAGTACACCAGCATCGAGCGCACCCGCTCGGTCAGCGGCGCCGACGACACCCGGCCCAGCTCCCCGCCCGTCTCCACGGCGGTCTCCGAGACCTTGACCCGCTCCGGGTCCACGCCCAGCTCGCGCGCCAGGGCGCGCCCGGCGGCCAGCGCGGGCTCGGTCGAGCGGGGCGAGTACTCGTCCGCCGGGTCCAGGCGCCCGGCGTCGAGCATCCACGCGTCCACCGGCGCCACGTTGCCGGCCGCGATCTCCGCGGGCACCCAGTTCGGCCCCATCCGCGGTCCGGTGTACGGGCCGGGGGCCACGACGATCCGCGCGGGCGTCATCCCGGCGGCGCGCACCACGTCGGCGGCCTGGACGACGGTCGCCGCGCCCGGGAACAACGGCCCCGGCTTCGCCCCGCCTGACATGGTCGGATCGCCACCCGGGACCACGACGAGGGTGTCCGGCTCGGCGCCCCGCGCCAGGGTGGTGTCGACCCTGGCGTCCGGCGGCAGCTGGAGCATGGCGGCGACCGCGGTGAGCAGCTTGGTGGTGGACGCCGGGACCTTGGCCTCGCGCGGGCGGACCTCCCACAGCACCTGTCCGGTGGCGTCGTCGACGACGCTGGCGGTGAGGTCGCCGACCGCGGGGTCCTGGGCGAGCGGGGTCAGGATCCGCTTGAGCGCGGCCGGGTCGGGCATCGGGGCCGAGCCGTCGGCCGGCAGCAGGCCGGGATTCACGTCGTAGGCGGCGTCAGAGGAGGTGTCCCCGATGAGTCCGCCGCGCTGGTCGACGTCGGTGACCAGGGCCGCCGCCACGAGTCCGGCGACGAGGACGGCGACGACGACGAGCACGACACCCGCCCGCCACACGAGCCCGCGCCCGCGCCACACTCCCCGCTCGGTCACTCGACCCACTTCCCGGACGCCCGCACGTCCACCGCACCTGTCCATGTCGCCTGCTGCCGCCCCACGCTAGTGGGCATCTCCGTTAGTTCGTCGGGGGTCGGTGATCCAGGCGGTGGGGTCGCCGAGATAGAGGCCGCAGGCGGTGTCGAGGGCTTCTGCGGGAGTGCCTGAGGGCCATCCGTTTGGCAGGGCGGCTTGCTGGTAGTCGTCGTGGCTGGCGCGGTAGATCGCAAAACCCCACTGGCTGGCTGATCCGGCGTAGCGCAGTCGGCAGAGCTTGACTTCGTCGCCGTCGGTCAAGGTGGCATCGATGTAGGCGAATCCGGCCCGGTAGCGGGTGTGCAGGGCCTGGATCTGGGGCCACCGTTCGGCAGCGCGGGCCAGGAGTTTCTGTCGCAGTGAGGTCTGTGTCGAGTCGGGGATCTTGGCCATGGTCTCCATCATCGCCGCCGCCGTTTCTCGCCCTCGACTTTCGGCTTGTTCCGGCGTGGCGGCTTGGCGGGCGCCGCTGGGTGCGTCAGAAATGAACATGCCTCCCACCAGCGCCGTTATCGTCATCCTGTCCGGCAAAGAACGCGACGTGCTGACCCGCCGCGCGCACGCTGCTCGTTGTGCGCACCGCGATGTACTGCGAGCCCGGATCGTCCTGGCGGCCGCTGCCGGTGATGCCAACGCTGCGATCGCCCGCGAGGTCGGGGTGTGCGAAGACACGGTGCGCCAGTGGCGGCATCGGTTCTGCACCGAGCGCCTGGAGGGTCTCAAAGATCGGCCCCGCTCGGGACGACCGCGAGTGTTCACCCCCGTCGAGGTCGCCCAGGTCAAAGCGTTGGCGTGTACGCGCCCGGCTGACCACGGTCTGCCACTGACCAGATGGTCGGCCGCCGAGTTGAGAGCCCACGCCGTGGCCACAGGGCTGGTGCGCCCCGTGGCGTCGGCGACGATCGGGCGCTGGCTGGCCGCAGATGCGATCAAGCCGTGGCAGCACCGGTCGTGGATTTTTCCCCGCGACCCCGACTTCGCCGTCAAGGCCGCCCGGGTGCTGGACCTGTACCACCGGCGCTGGAACGGCGTTGCTCTCGGCGACGATGAGTACGTCATCAGTGCGGACGAAAAATCACAGCTCCAAGCCCTCAAACGCCGTCACGCCGAGACTCCCGCCAGGCCCGGTCAGCCGCGGCGCGTGGAGTTCGAGTACCGCCGCGGTGGGACGTTGGCCTACTTCGCCGCCTACGACGTCCACCAGGCCCGCGTGATGGGGATGACCGCACCCAAGACAGGGATCGCCCCGTTCACCGAACTGGTCGAGCAGGTGATGACCCAAGAGCCATACGCATCCGCGAAGCGAGTGTTCTGGGTCGTCGACAACGGCTCATCCCACGCAGGTCAGGCCTCGAAAGACCGGATGCGTCATGCGTTTCCCAACGCGGTCCTGGTGCACCTTCCGGTGCACGCCTCGTGGCTCAACCAGGTCGAAATCTACTTCTCGATCCTGCAGCGCAAAGCCATCGCCACCGGCGACTTCGCAGACCTCGACGATCTCGCCGCACGCATCCTCGCGTTCCAGGATCGCTACAACCGAAGCGCCGAACCGTTCGGCTGGAAGTACACCCGCGACGACCTCAACCGCCACCTCGACCGCCTCAACAACGACGGCACCCTCCGCGCAGCATGACCCCCGACGAACTAACGGAGATGCCCACTAGCGGCCCGCGTGACGGCGCCCACCCCCGACGCCGGTGGCGCCTACTAGAATCACCCCGAATTGCCCGGGAGAGCCGTCTCGGGTTCCGGAGCATGACGATTTGTGAGGTAGCCCGTGTCCGTCGAAGTGACCATCGAGATCCCCAAGGGTTCGCGGAACAAGTACGAGATCCACCACGAGACCGGCAAGATCTACCTCGACCGGTTCCTCTTCACCTCGATGGGCTACCCGGCCGACTACGGCTACATCGACAAGACCCTCGCCGACGACGGCGACCCCTGCGACGCCCTCGTGCTGCTCGACGAGTCCGTGTTCCCGGGCGTGATCATCAAGTCCCGTGTCGTGGGCGTCTACACGATGTCCGACGAGGCCGGCGGTGACGACAAACTGCTGTGCGTGCCCGACCTCGACCCGCGCTGGGATCACATCCAGGACATCGACGACGTCCCCGACTTCGAGCTCAAGGCCATCGAGCACTTCTTCCTCCACTACAAGGACCTCGAGCCGGGCAAGCACGTCACCCCGGGCGAGTGGCGGGACAAGGCGCACGGCGAGAAGCTCGTCGCCGAGGGCCTGGAGAACTTCGTCGAGCACCCCGAGGAGAAGGCCGAGCCCTTCCGGGGCTGAACGAGGCCCGACCTCATCGAGAAGACAGTTCCGCCCGTGTCGCCCGAGTGGCGATGTGCGGAACTGTCTTCTCGTTGGTGGCTGGGTGGCGGACGCGGCGTACTGAGGCCGACCTCGACCGGTCAGCGGCCGGTGAATTCGGCCTCGCGCTTCTCCAGCGTCGCGCTGATCGCCTCCATCATGTCGGCGGAGGCCAGGAAACCCGCGTTCCACGTGGCCACGTAGCGGTTGGACTCGTAGATCGGCCCCTCGATCGCGCGATTGAGCACCTCGCGGGTGCCGCGCACCACGAGCGGCGGGTTGTCGGCGATCTCGGCGGCCGTGGCGTGTGCCGAATCGAGGACTCCGGCGGCGTCGTCGGCGACATGGGTGACGAGGCCGTACCGCAGGGCGGTCTCGGCGTCGATGTCACGGCCGGTGAGCGCCAGCTCGCGGGTCAGGGCCGAGCCGATGATGTAGGGCAGCCGCGCCAGCGAGCCCATGTCCGCGACGATGCCGACCTTGACCTCGCGCACCGAGTACGCCGAGTCCGCGGAGCCATGGCGGACGTCACAGGCCGAGATGAGGTCGATCCCGCCGCCGATGCAGCGACCCTGCACCGCCGCCACCGTCGGCGTCCTGGCGGACGCGACGGCGTCGACGGCCCGGCGCATGTTCTCCACGAAGTCGAGGACGCGCTCGTTGCGGGACGCGTCCGGGGCCTTGTCCTGCGGCAGGAACTCCATGAACTGCGGCATCATCGCCATCAGATCCAGGCCGTAGGTGAAGTTGCGGCCCTGCGCGGCGATGACCGCGGCGCGGACGTCGGGATCCGCGTCGAGCTCGGCCATGACCCGGGGCATCTCCGCCCAGAAGTCCGGGCCCATCGCGTTGTTCCGGCCCGGGCCGATCAGCGTCACCTGGGCGACGTGCGGGTGCCGGGTGGCCTTCTCGACGCGGACGGACGCGTATTCACCAGCGGCGGACGGGGCGGCGGCTGAGGTCTCTGCAATGCTCATGCGCTCAGCCTGCCAGAGCGGTCCCGACAACGGGGAGGGCCCGTCCCCGGTCAGGCGCGGGCGTCGGGCATGACGAACCACAGGATCGCGTAGATGAGCAGCTGCGGGCCCGGGAGCAGCAGCGAGGCCACGAACAGGACGCGCACCAACGCCGGGTCCAGACCGAAGTGGTCGGCCAGGCCACCGCACACGCCACCGATCCAGCGGTCCTCGGATCGGGTCAGGCGCTTCGGCCGAGAGGCGGGTTCGTGAGTCATGGCGATCTCCTCGTCGTCGTCCTGCCCGGACGATCGGGGACGTGTTCCCCGGTGAGCTCCACTCTCCACGACCGCGCCTCGCACCACATCGGGGAAAGACCCGGATCCCACGCCTCGGGGTGGTGCTGCTCGTGTCAGGTGTGGAACTCGCCGCAGTCCACGGTGAGCGTCTGCCCGGTGACTGCCGAGGCTGCGTCGGAGAGCAGGAACAGAACCGGGTCGACGATCTCCGCCTCGTCGGGCAGGCGACGCAGGTCCGTCTTCTCCGCCGTGTGCGCGTAGACGTCCTCGCCCGTCCCGCCGTACTTGGTGGCCAGGCTCTCGAAGTACGCCTTGAGGGTGTCGCCGTAGATGTAACCCGGCGCGACGGTGTTGACGCGGATGCCGCGCGGCCCGAGCTCGGTGGCGAGCGAATGCCCCAGAGCGACCAGGGCGGTCTTGGCGACCTTGTAGCCCGCGTAGCGCTCGCGGGAGTGGTGGATGACGGCCGAGGCCATCATGACGACCGAGCTCGTGGCAGGGCGGGAGGCGGCGGCGGGGCGGGAGGCGGTGGCGTGGGTGGCGTGGGTGGCGCCGGCGACGTGGGTGGCGTCATCGGCAGCGGCGCCGGCCTCGAGGAGCGGGGTGAACTCCTGCGTCGTACGCAGGGCGCCCAGGACGGACAGGTCGATCCCCGCGGAGATCTGAGCGTGGTCGGTGCGGGCCAGCGGCTTCATGCTGGGCACCGCGAAGGCGCTGTACACGAGCCCGTGGACCGCGTCGGCGTGGCCCTCGACGGTCTCACGCAGGGCACGCACCGAGTCGGGATCGGTGGCGTCGACGGGCGCGGCGATCGCCGTGCCGCCGGCGCGGCGCACGTCGTCATCCCGACGGACCGCGTCCGCGATGTCCTCCACCCGCGACGCCGTCCGCGCCGCGACCACCACCGACGCGCCCTGCGCCGCGGCGCGCAGAGCCAGCGTGTGACCGAAACCCGGACCCGCGCCCACGATCACGACGGTCCTGCCCTGAAGGCTCCCAGAAGTCATGCGCCTCACTTAACCAGCCCGGAGGTGACCGCGGCGGGATGTTCACCTCAGAGCGATACCATCCGCACGTGGCCACCATCCCAGAGCAGTATCTGCGCAGCTCGCACGCTGCGACCCCACGGACACTCCTCGACGTGTTGGGGTCGGCGGTCGAACGGCACCCGGACGCCCCGTGCCTCGACGACGGCACGCGCGTCCTCACCTACGGCGAGGTCTGGCGGCAGATCCAGGTCTCCGCCGCGTGGATGCAGGACCAGGGCGTCGGCGCCGGTGACCGGGTCGGCATCCACATGCCCTCCGGCTCGGCCGAGCTGTACCTGGCGATCCTCAGCACCCTGGCCGCCGGCGCGGCCTACGTCCCCGTCGACGTGGACGACCCGGCCGAGCGGGCCGAGCTGGTCTTCGGCCAGGCGCGGGTCGCCGCCGTGTACACCGCCCACGGCATGCTCGTCACCGACCCCGACCGCCCCGACGATCCCGCACGACACCGCCGGCCGACCGTCGACGACGACTGCTGGATCATCTTCACCTCCGGGACCACCGGCCTGCCCAAGGGCGTGGCCGTCACGCACCGCAGCGCCGCCGCGTTCGTGGACGCCGAGTCACGGATCTTCCTGCGGGACGCGCCCCTCGGCCCGGGCGACCGCGTGCTCGCCGGCCTGTCCGTGGCCTTCGACGCCTCGTGCGAGGAGATGTGGCTGGCCTGGGCCCACGGGGCGTGCCTCGTGTCCGCGCCGCGCTCGATCGTCAAGTCCGGACTCGACCTGGGGCCGTGGCTGCGCGAGCGGCGGATCACTGTGATCTCCACGGTGCCGACGCTGGCCTCGATGTGGCCGGACTCCATGCTCACCGACGTCCGCCTGGTGATCCTGGGCGGCGAGGCGTGCCCGCCGGAGCTCGCCGCGCGGCTCGCCGCCGACGGCCGCGAGGTGTGGAACACCTACGGTCCCACCGAGGCCACCGTCGTGGCGTGCGCCGCCCCGCTGACCGGCGCCGGCGAGGTGTCGATCGGGCTGCCCCTCGACGGCTGGGACCTCGCGGTGGTCGATCCCGCCGGGCAGCCGGTCGGCTACGGCGAGTCCGGCGAACTGGTGATCGGCGGCGTCGGGCTGGCCCGCTACCTCGACCCCGAGAAGGATCTCGAGAAGTACGCGCCCATGGAGACCCTCGGCTGGGACCGCGCCTACCGGTCGGGCGACATGGTGCGGCTCGAGGCCGACGGACTGTACTTCCACGGTCGGGTCGACGACCAGGTCAAGATCGGCGGACGCCGCCTCGAACTGGGCGAGGTCGACACCGCGGTGTCCGCGCTCCCCGGCGTCAGCGCCGGCGCGGCCGCGGTGCAGAAGACCGAGGCCGGACAGCCGGTGCTCGTGGCGTACCTCGTCGCCGACGACCCGGACGGCTTCGATCTGGCGGCGGCCGCCGGGCTGCTGCGCGAACAGCTGCCGGCGGGCGTCGTACCGCGGCTCGCGCTCGTCGACGAACTGCCCACCCGTACCTCCGGGAAGGTCGACCGCGCCGCCCTGCCCTGGCCGCTGGCCCAGACCTCGGCCGCCGAGTCCGAACTCGACGGCACCGAGGCGTGGGTCGCCGAGCTGTGGTCCCACGCCCTCGGGGCCGACGTCTCCGGCGTCGACGAGGACTTCTTCGCCCTCGGCGGCGGTTCGCTGGCCGCCGCGCACGTCGTGGCCCGCGTCCGCGAGCGCTTCCCCGCCGTGACGGTGGGCGACATCTACGACCGCTCCCGCCTGGGCGACTTCGCCGCCTTCCTCGACGAGCTCGAGCCGGAGGCCGAGGTCGCGCCGCGCCACGTCCGGCCCGTCGGGCCCGTCGCTCAGACGGTTCAGGTCCTCTCGACGATCCCGCTGCTCACCGTGACCGGCCTGCGGTGGCTGACATGGCTGGGACTCGCCAACAATGTGGCGGCCGAGCTCGGCGTGGCGTGGGCGCGGCCCGTGTCGTGGTGGGTGCTGGGAGTGCTCGCGGTGCTACTGCTGCTGCCCGTCGGCCGGATGGTCGTCACCGCCGGCCTGTGCCGGCTCCTCACGGCCGGCATCCGTCCGGGGACGTACCCGCGCGCCGGGTCGGTGCACCTCCGTCTGTGGGCGGCCGAGCGGCTCGTGGAGTCCTCCGGTGCCGTCTCCCTGACCGGGGCCGGCTGGCTGACCACGTTCGCCCGGCTCCTGGGCGCGCGGATCGGACGCGACGTCGACATGCACACGCTGCCGCCCGTGACCGGGCTGCTCACGGTGGGCGACGGCGCCTCCGTCGAGCCCGAGGTCGACCTGGCCGGGCACTGGGTGGACGGCGACGTGGTGCACATCGGCAGGATCGAGATCGGCGAGCAGGCCGTGATCGGCGCGCGGTCCATGCTGTTGCCCGGCGCGGTGATCGGCCGCGGTGCGCACGTCGAGATCGGCTCGGCCGTGGTGGGCACGGTCAAAGCCGGCAAGCGCTACGCGGGTTCACCGGCGCTCAAGCGCGGCAAGCGCGGGTCGAGCTGGCCCGCCGAGCCCGCGCCCCACAGCCGCGGCTGGAGCCTCGCGTACCAGCTCTCAGCCCTGGTGCTGGGCGGGATGCCGCTCCTGGCCCTGGCCGCGGGACTGGCGCTCGTGGCGTGGGGCGCAGGCGACGCCGCGGGTGTCGGGGAGCTGGCGGCGCGCGCCGCGCTGTGGTCGGTCCCCGGTGCGCTACTCGCGTTCGCCCTGTTCGCCGCGTTCACGCTGTTGTCGATCCGCCTGCTCTCGATCCGACTGACCCCGGGCTTCCACCCGGTCCACTCGCGCATCGCCTGGCAGGCATGGTGCAGCGAGCGGATCATGGACGCCGCCCGCACCTGGCTCTACCCGCTGTACGCATCGATGCTCACCCCGGTCTGGCTGCGCCTGCTGGGCGCGCGGATCGGCCGCGACGTCGAGGCGTCGACCGTCCTGCTCATCCCCTCGCTCACCACCGTCCGCGACGGCGCGTTCCTCGCCGACGACACCATGGTCGCCCCCTACGAACTGGGCTCGGGGTGGATGCGGCTCGAGCACGCCCAGATCGGCAAACGCGCGTTCCTCGGCAACTCCGGGATCGCCTCCGCAGGCCGCAAGGTCCCGGCGCGCGGCCTGGTCGCCGTCCTGTCGTCCGCCCCGCAGAAGGCCAAGAAGGGCACCTCGTGGCTGGGCTCGCCGCCGCAGAAGCTGCCGCGCGCCACCGCCGACGGCGACGACGACGGGCGCACCTACCGGCCGCCGCGCCGCCTGAAGATCGCGCGTGGGGCGTGGGAGACGCTGCGACTGGTCCCCGTGTGGCTGTCGTTCCTCCTGCTCGTCGGCGTGCTGGTGCTGTTGCAGGCCGCGCATCGCGAGTGGGGCTTCGGCGTGGCCGCCCTGCTCTCCGGCCCGGTCCTCGCCTACGCGGGCCTGGTCGCCCTGGTGGCGGCCGTGCTCGCCAAGTGGGTGCTGGTGGGCCGGATCCGCGCCGGCGAGCAGCCGCTCTGGTCGTCGTTCGTGTGGCGCAACGAGGTGGCGGACATGTTCGTCGAGCTGATGGCCGCGCCATGGGTGGCGCGGCCCGCCTCCGGCACGCCCGTCCTCAACCTCATGCTGCGGCTGTTGGGATCGCGCGTCGGCCGCGGCGTGTGGTGCGAGTCGTACTGGCTGCCCGAGGCCGACCTCATCTCCCTCGGTCGCGGCGCCACCGTCAACCGCGGCTGCGTGGTCCAGACGCACCTGTTCCACGACCGCATCATGCAGATCGACCGCGTGGATCTCGCCGACGGCGCCACCCTGGGCAGCCACTGCGTCGCGCTGCCGGCCTCGTCCATCGGCGCCGGCTCGACGGTGGGCCCGGCCTCGCTCGTCATGCGCGGCGACCGCATCCCCGCAGGCACACGGTGGCAGGGCAACCCGATCACGCCCTGGCGGGGCTAGAGCGGACGGCGCGCGGTCAGGCGCCGGCGATGGCGCGCAGCGCCGCGAGGTGCGACTCGTACGCCTTGCGCCCGTCCCGGCTCAGCGAGAGCCACGTGCGGGGCCGCTTGCCCACGTAGCCCTTGCGGACCGTGACGTAGCCGGCCTTCTCCAGGACGGCGACCTGCTTGGACAGCGTCGAATCGGTCACCTCGACCGCGTCGCGGATCGTGGCGAACTCCGCGTCGTCGACCCCGGCCAGCGCCGCCACGATCGAGAAGCGGACCGGGGCGTGGATGACCTCGTCGAGACGATGCCGGGCGTGGCCCCCGGGCCGGTCCCGCTCATCCCGGCGGGAGCCCGCCCCCGGGGCGGAGCCCCCCGATGCGGCGGCGGTGCTCGTCGTCGTCACCTTCTCGTCACTCATCGCGCGGCGCCCCGTCGCACGATGATCGCGGCGGCCACCAGGCCGGGCAGCGCGACCAGGACCACGCCGAGCGCGTACCACCAGGCGGTGAGGCCGATCGTCGTGCGGAGGACGTGAAGACCGGTGACGACGACGAGGACCATCACCCCCGACCCCCCCATGCCCCACGAATACGTCCGGCCCGAGCCCCGCGGGCTGGCGCTGATCGCTCGCCGCTGCCAGTAGATCGCCAGGAACAGCAGGGCCACGTAGGGGATGACCGTCCAGTTGGTGAACATGATCGCGATGGTGCCGACGCCCATGAGGACCGCGATCGCCGCGGCGAAGCCGGCGAAGACGCGGACGTCGTGGGCGGTGCTCACCGGCGGGCGACCCTCCGCTTCGGCGAGCAGACGGGCGGCCTCGGCGCGGTCGACCGGGTCGGTCGTGGGGTTCTCCGTGTTCATGACGACACCTTTCTAGGTGGACCCCGTTGGCGTTTCCCCCGAGGCGACGAATCGAATGTAGGCAACTACTTTCCAGTTTTGCAAGTCGTTTCTCGGAATCGGCCGCGGGGGGCGTCGGCCGGGGCGGGCGAGCGGGGCGGTCCTCTAGACTCGCGCAGGTCATGGAATTGAAGGCAGCCAGCAAGGACCTCGTCGCCAGACTCGCGGGCCACCACGCCCCGTCGAGCGGCGATCCTGTCGACCCCTATCTGCCGACAGCCGGCAACCACGGCTACCGCGTCGCGCGCTACGACCTGGACCTCACCTACAAGATGAGCTCCAACAATCTCCGCGGCGAGGCCGTCATCACCGCGACCGCCACCGCCCCGCTCGACGCGGTCCGGCTCGACCTCTCCCCGCACCTGGACGTGTCCAAGGTGACTACCGACCGGGGCGGCGTCGCCCGCTACTCCCGGCCCCGCGGCAAGCTCGCCGTCACGCTCGCCGAGACGCTCGAGCCCGGCACCGAGTTCACGCTGACCATCCGCTACTCCGGCAACCCGCGCCCCATCCGCGGTACGTGGGGTGAGGTCGGCTGGGAGGAACTCACCGACGGAGTGCTCGTGGCCAACCAGCCCAACGGCGCGGCCAGTTGGTTCCCCTGCGACGACCACCCCTCGTCCAAGGCACCGTTCCGCATCCGCCTGACCACGGACTCGCCGTACCGGGCCGTCGTGACCGGCGCGCTGGTGGGCAAGAAGCGCAGCGGCAGCATGACGACCTGGGACTTCGACCTGCCGTACCCCACGTCCACCTACCTGGTCACCATCAACCTCGGCCGCTACGAACACCTGACGGTGGGCGACGGCGCCGTCCCCGTCCACGCCTTCCTGCCCGCCGACCTCAAGCGCGGGTTCCGGCAGGCGTTCGCCCGGCAGACCGAGATGATCGACGTCTTCAGCGGACTGTTCGGCCCGTACCCGTTCGACGAGTACACGGTCGTGGTCACCGACGACGAGCTCGAGATCCCGCTCGAGGCCATGGGGATGTCGACGTTCGGGCGCGGCACCGCCGAGTCCGGCGACCGCGACGAGCGGCTGATCGCCCACGAACTGGCCCACCAGTGGTTCGGCAACGCCGTCACCGCCGCCGAGTGGAAGCACATCTGGCTGCACGAGGGCTTCGCCTGCTACGCCGAATGGCTGTGGACCGAGTTCTCCGGCGGCGCCGATGCCGGCAGCCACGCCCAGCGCTACTACTCCAAGCTGCAGAACTCCCCGCAGGACATCCTGTTGGCGGACCCCGGGCCGAAGGACATGTTCGACGACCGGGTCTACAAGCGCGGCGCCCTGACCCTGCACGCCCTGCGCCAGGCCATCGGCGACACCGCGTTCTTCGACCTCCTCCGGGCATGGGTGGCCACCTACTCCGGCCGGACCGCCACCACCGACGACTTCCTCCGCATGGCCGCCGACCACTCACCCGTCGATCTGCAGCCCCTGTGGGACGCCTGGTTGTTCTCCGAGCCGCTGCCGCCGACCCTCGGCATGCCCCATGACCACGCCGACCGCCGCTGAGGTGGAGCCCGGCGCCGCCCCGGGCGCCGCGGGCGGCATGCGGGCGCTGACCCTCGCGACCGTGTTCGCCGCTGCCTCGGGGTACCTGGTGATGCTCATCGCCGGCCGCGCGCTGGGACCGGCGGACTACCCGCTGTTCGCCACCTACTGGGGGGCGTTCTTCGCCCTGGGCGGCGTGGCCAACGGGCTGATGCAGGAGGTCACCCGGGCCGTGCGCTCGGCGCGGGAGAGCCTCACCCCCGGTGCCGTGGGGGCCCGCGCCCGATCGTCGAGGGGCGCGGTCCGGCTGCTGCCGGCCGGCCTCACCCTGGGCCTGATCCTGGCCGCCGCGGTCGTCGTGAGCGCACCGGCGTGGCCACCACTGGGACTGCCCACGTTCTCGGGCGCCGGGGTGGCGATCATGGCGTTCGGCATCCTCGGCTTCACCCTCCAGGCCGCCACCGCCGGCGCCCTGTCCGGGACGGAACGGTGGGGGCTGTACGCCGTCCTGCTCACCGTCGACGCCGCCCTGCGCCTGGCCGTCGCGGGCGTCGCGTGGGGGCTCGGCGACACCGGGCTCGGCTTCGCCGTGGCCACCGTCGCGGGCGCCGTGACCTGGGCACTGCTCGTCGCGCTGTCTCCCGGCACCCGCGCCGCGCTGGCCTCGGCCGTCGACTCCGGGCGCCGACGTTTCTGGCGGAACACCGCCACCGCGATGCTCGCCTCCGCCGGCACCTCCGCCCTAGTCACCGGCTTTCCGCTGTTCGTCACCGCGACCGTCCGCGACTCCGATCCGGCTCCGGTCGTCGGTGCGGTGATCCTCGCCATCACCCTCACCCGCGCCCCGCTGCTGGTGCCGCTGACCAGCTTCCAGAGCGCGATCATCGTCTACTTCGTCCGGCGCCGCGACAGCGGCCCGCGCTCCCTCGCCGCGCCACTGGGCCTGGTCACCGCCGTGGGCATCGTCGGTGCGGGCGCCGCGTGGCTGATCGGCCCCTGGCTGATCCGGGTCCTGTTCGGCGGCGACTTCGAGCTGCCCGGCGCCGTCCTCGCCGCCCTGACCGCCGCCTCCGTGGGTACCGCCGCGCTCATGGTCACCGGGAACGCCGCCCTCGCCTTCGATCGCCATCTGCTCTACAACGCCGGCTGGTGGGTCGCGGTGGTCGCCGCCGCCGTCCTGCTGGTGACCGTCCCCGGCTCGCTCGACGTGCGCGCGGCGATCGCGCTTCTGGCCGGGCCGGGCATCGGGGTCGCACTGCACGTGGTGGGCCTGATCGCCGCGGCGCGACGTCCGGGAGCCACGGAGTGACGGAACTCCGCTCGCTGGCCCGCCGGGGGGCCGAACTCCTCGCCGCGCTCCTGATCGCCGCCGTCGTCAGTGCGGTCACCTTCATCGCGGTCGACGCGCTGCCGTTCGCCGAGCCGAGCTGGCTGCCCGAGACGTTCGGCGGGACACTGGCCGCGCTGGCTGTGATCGCTGCCGGCTGGCTGCTGTTGCGCCGCGCCACCGGGGACCGGACCCTGTGGGCGCTCGGTACCGTCGGCCCGGCCTTTCTCGCCACCTCCCATCTGGGCCTGCTCCTGAGCGGCACCCCCCACTATCTGTTCGGCCTGGGCGGCGACCAGCTCAACCGCGTCGCCTACGTCACCCGCTTCGCCGACTCCCCCGCGATCGCGGACCCCTTCTACGCCGACGCCGCACCGTTCTATCCGCCGCAGTGGTTCTGGGTGGGCGGACGGCTCGCGGCACTGCTGGGGGTCGACGGCTGGGTGTTCTACAAGCCGTACGCGATCGTCACCATGGCCATCGCTGGCGCGATCGCGTTCGTGGCGTGGCGCTGGCTGGTCCCC
Organism: Dietzia maris; assembly: GCF_036287335.1. Lineage (NCBI taxonomy): Bacteria > Bacillati > Actinomycetota > Actinomycetes > Mycobacteriales > Dietziaceae > Dietzia > Dietzia maris. Next base: position 603,063 of record NZ_CP143053.1, on the reverse strand, counting down.
GCCCGGCTGGCCGTACTGTTCGGCCTCGCCACGTCCGTCGTCGGCGGTCACACCAACGCCTACGAGCCCTACTCGTGGATCCTGATCTGCCTGCTCCCGCAGGTCGTCGTGGCGACCTTCCTGCTCTGCGCGCGCGCCGCCAGGGCCCGGGCGGGAACGGAGACGGGCCGCCGGCCCACGTGGCCGCTCGTGGTGACGATCGGCGTCTATCTCGGCTGGGCCGCGCTCGGATACACGCTGATCGCGGGGTTCGCGGCGCTGATGGTCGGTCTCGTCGTCGTCCTCCATTCCTGGCGGCACCGCTCCGACCGCGCGGTGGTCGGGGCGCTGCTGGGACGGCTGGCCGCCATGGCCGGCATCTCGGCGGCGATCGCACTGCTGTTCTGGCACCGCTATCTGCTGGCGGTGCTGGGCGGTGCGGAGACCGAGCCGTCGGTGGCGAACGACTTCGCGCCCGAGGTGGCGTCGCGGTGGCCGTTGCCGATGTTCGAGCCGTCCGCCGCCGGACTCCTGTGTCTGATCGGCGTGGTGTGGCTGGTCGTCACCGTGTGGCCCGCTCGGGTCGGGGCGGTCGCCGATCGCGCGGCGGAGTCGGTGCGCGCACGTGTCGGTGCCGGGTCCGGCGCCGGGGCTGACGCCGCCGCCGACTGCGCACGCGCAGGGGACGGCCCGCTCCCCTCCGCCGGTCGCCAGCTCGTGCTGGCGCGGGCGCTCGCGTTGACCGTGGTCGCCGCCCTCGGCTGGTACCTCCTGTCCGGGCTGCGCGCGGTCACCGGGAGCACGCTGCTGCCGTTCCGCATGATCCCGGTGGTGACTCTGGCGCTCTCGCTGGCCGGGATCGTCGGAGCGCTCGCCCTGGCCCGGTGGGCGGTACGCACCTCCCCCCAGCGTTCCCGCGGGCGCGTGACCGCCGCCGCGATCGTGCTCGCCGGACTCGCCGCGGTGCAGATGGTGCAGCACGTCTCCGACGAGGACTCCCACTTCGCCGCGGCCGCCCGGGCGAACCCCGGGGTTCCGGAGGACGTGCTCGGGGCGATCGGCGAGATGACCGGCGACCGCGCCCCCTCCGACCTGGTCCTGCTGACCGCGGATCCGGCCCTTTACGCATACCGGCCCTTCTTCTCGTTCCAGGCGCCGGCGCAGGCCTATGCGACCCCGGCGGGCCGCTACGAGGAGCGACTCGACGAGATCCGTCGATGGTCCGACACGGACTCGCCGGCGCAGTTGACGGCCGCGATCGACTCGAGCCCGTTCCGCGGCCCCGACGTCCTGGTCCTGGACCGCGAAGGGTCCCGGAGGTGGGTGTTCCCGGCCATGGTCAACGTGATGCCGCGGGCCCAGAACAATGTCCGGGAAGAGATCGTCTTCGCCCCTCGGCATTTCGACGATCCCGCCCTGTTCGACGTGCGCGAGGTGGGATCGCGGATGGTGATCGTCCGCCGCTGACCCGGCCCCTCGGCCCGATCGGGGTCGCCCCGCCGTGGCCCCTCGGCCCCGCGCGGTCATGCGGCGGCCTCGTGGCTGCCTGTGTGTCGGGTGATTGCTGTGTCGAGGTCGTGGAGGAGTGCGAACGGCAGGAGGGGTGCGTCGAGTGGCCCGAGTGGCGGTGGGCCGGGTTTGGGTGGGGGTGGGTTGCTCGCGCGTGGGGTGCCGGTGGGTGGGATCCATCGGACGCCTTGGGGTGCGGTGCGGTCGGGGATGGTGGTCCAGCCGGTGTCGTGGATCATGGCGTGGCAGTCGGGGCTGGTCAGGGCGAGTTCGTCGATGTTGGTCAGGCCGCCGGCGGCCCAGGGTGTGCCGGCGTGGTGGGCTTGGCAGTGTCTGGCGTCCTGGTCGCAGTCGGGGTGGGTGCAGCCGCCGTAGGCGGCGAACAGGGCCAGGCGTTGGTAGCGGGAGGCGGTGCGGCGACTGCGGTAGAGCTTGAGGTCGATCTCCTGGTCGCACAGGGCGAGGAACCAGTGGTTGCCGCCGGCCATGGCGATGGCCTGGTCGACGGGCACGCGGATCCCGGAGTCGGTCTGCCCGCATCCGGCCAGGGTGGCGAGCTGGTCGAGGTCGATGCGCACGACGATCGCCGCCGCGGCGCCGGTCTTGCGCGCGTCGGTGGTCAGCGCGAGGGTCAGGGCGTGGACGAGGGCGTCGTGCATGCGTTGACCGTCGGTGCGGGTGTCCTTCTCGTCAGGGTCGGGCCACAGGCGTCCGGGTTGGGCCCAGCGGGCGTGGACTTCGCGCATCAGGGCCGCCAGTTGGGGGTCCATGGTCATCGACGCCCTGGCCATGAGGTCCAGGCCTTGTCCGGAGCAGGTGACCGATCGGCGCCGGGCTCGTTCGGCGGCGCCGCGTTCGGTGCGGCCGGGGTCGATCTGGTCCAGCAGGCGGTGGGCGTTCTCCTGCAGGCGGCGGGTCGTGCACTGTCCGGCGGCCAGGGCGATCAGTTCGGTTTCGAGGCGGTTGCGCTCGTCGTCGTCGACCTCGTCCGGTAGCGCGGCCAGGGTGGTGTTGATGATTTTCAGGTGCCCGGCCGAGATCGTCCCGGCCGCGGTGGCGGCCATGCGGGCGGTGTTCGCGATTGTGGAGTCTTCGAGGCGGCCGCGTGCCTCGCCGGGTGCCAGGCCGAGGCCGCCGGTGAGCATCTGCCGTTCGTTGATGTAGCCCATCTGCCTGGCGGCCCCGGCTCTGCGCGCCTCGGCCATCACGCGCGCTTGGGTGGCGCGGAGCCTGCGTTGGGCCTGCTCGAGCGCGACGATTTCGGCGTGCAGCTCGGAGGCCGGGACCTGGGACCAGTCGCGGGCCAGGTGCGCATCGAGCGCGGACAGCACGGCGGCCATCTCGCCGCCCGCCGCGGAGGCGTTGCCCGCCGCCTTCGTCCCCGTGTCGCTCATGTGTTCGATTAGATCATCCGGGTACGACACGAACCCGTCACCGCAGGTAAACAGGGTCGAACTAGACGGCTCCGGTGCTCGCCTGCACGTCGGCGTCGCCCTGGCCAGCCCCAGCCCCACGCACGGACCTGGCTATGTGGATGTGGAAGTACACCATGAGCCCGAGCGGGAGCACGGCTGCCAGCGACCACTCCGACGCGGTCGACAGTGCGAATATCGTCGTGGCGATCAGCCCGTAGAGGGTCACCGCACCGGTCAGGAGAAATAGCGGGGATCTCGCCCCCGGCGCGCGGACCCGCGTGCGGCTGATCAACCAGCCGCCGATCAGCGCTGCGGCGCAGAGGCCGAGCAGGCTGCACGCCAGCAGAACGTACTCCTGCGGTAACTCGCTCGGCCTCGGCTGAGGCTCGAGGGGCGACGCGGTCGTCCACGCGAGCCAGGACCCTCACAGTCCCAGTGCGAGGATGACCGCAGTCGTGGCGACCCAGTTCGCTGTTGAGTGATTTCCCGTCTGACCGTTCGCCACGACGATTCCTTTCCTCGGCTGCCCAGTAGGACGGGCGGGCGGCCCGGGCGGTTCCCCCGAGTTCGTCGGGACCCGGCTGACCGGCAGCCGCCTGCACCGACGGCCGCGGAGACCCACCCACCGGTCGTCGCCGACTGCGAAGATCATCGACCGTGAACTCCCACCACCCCGACGCTGCCGCTGCCGAACTGCCCGGACGTGACTTGCCGAAAAAGTCGGCGGGTCGAGGGAACCGCCGCGCGCCGTGGCCCGTCGTACAGGTTGTGGGGAGAAGTAGAGGTGTCGCGGCCGCGGTGGTCACCGTCGGCATGATTGCTACGGGATGCGGTTCGGCGGACGGAGGAGAAGGGACGCCGACGACGACGAGCGCACCCGCCGCTGAAGAATCCGGCAATCCGTGGGATCTGCCGGTCGAGCAGAGGCCCGCCCTTTTCGACCCGTGCGCGGATGTGCCCACTGATGCGGTAGAACGCGCCGTCGGGGCCCCTATCCGCAAGGAGGCGCGCCTTACCAAAAGCGATCCGGGAAATCTCCAGACGTGTGGCTGGAGCACTGACGAGTTGATTGTGGACCTGGTCGCGACCTGGAAGTCACACGCCGACTATCTAGTGGACCCAACCGGCGTTATCGCTAGTGAACGCTATCCCGTTGAAGACCGGATAGCACTGCGACTACTCGATCGAGAGGATGATCCCAATACCTGTCGGTATCTGTTCTTCACAGAGCGAGGCACGGTCGCTATTTCTGCCAGTTTGACCACGACCTTCAAGACGTTTCGAGGAAAGCGCTTCGCGGACGTGTGCGAAGTTCTACACGAGGTGAGCAGCCCACTAGTCCAGATCGTTCCTCCTGGAGATTTCCGATGACCGTTCACTTGGGACCAGGCGCTGCACAAGCGTGTTCCGCCCACTGCGAGTCTTTCGTCAGCACCCTTACGACTGCCGTGCTCGACGAATGGCAGACAAGACAGAAACCTAGCCTCGCAGCCTTCGATACCGCCCGTCAGCTTGAGACTGTCTACTCGCTTTTCGCCGGAGAAGATCTTCGAACGCTCCTCACCGGATTCATCGACCAGGGCCGAGCCATGTCGATGTTGTTCGCCGCTGCGGGCGGGCTGATCGAGGCGCAGGACGAAGCCGTGGCCGCCGCGCTGGGCAAGGCCGCCGAGGAGCCCGCCGGGCTGCAGAGCCTCGGACTCACGGGATCACTCGGATCGATTACGGCGCTGCTCGACGCCGCCGACGGCACCACCACGTTCGGAGGCTACGGCCGCGTCGGCCCCGAGGATGTGTCGACCTCGCCGCTGGAGCGGATGGTCGAGGCGGCGCGTGCGCTCGATGCGGACCAGTTCGCGGCCATCGCCACGCGGATGACCGAAGTCTCGACCGCGCTCGAGGACGCCGCCACCGGACTCCACAGCGGGTTGAGCACCGTTCTCGGCCACACGTGGCAGGGCGACTTCGCCGACCGCGCCCAGGAATCAGCACGTGGGCTCGTCACGTCCGCCCTCGAACTCGCCGGCCAGCTCAACGCGGTCGCGGAGAAAGCCGACGGTGCACAGCGCGGGTTCGCCACGACCCGCCAGCGCATCATCTCCGAGGCCGCGGACGTCACCCTCGCCGAGAGCCGCACGCCCGGTTTCGGGCGACTCGCCGGCCCGGTGGCGCCGTCGATGAAAGCCGAGGTCGAGGCAGCTCGGCAGGCGGCCGAGGAGCAGGCGCGGGCCATCGTCAACACCGAGTACAGCCCCGCGGTGATGGACGCCAACCTCGACGATCTGGACTTCACCGCCGCCTACCGGGTGGTCTCCACCACGGCGCTAGGTGGTCCGGACGGGATCGACATGGCAAAAATCTGGAACACCGAGGGCATCCCGCGTCCGGCGCAACCGGCCGCGCCGAACCCGGCCACGCTCGCCGCGCTCACGGGCGGCGCCGGCGGAGAGGGTGGCGGCGCGGCAACCGGCGGGGCCGGAGGTGGCGGGGCGACGACGGGCCCGCCGGGTGCGGTGCGCGATGCCGCGACCGAGCAGGCGTTGCTGGCCGCGCGGACGGGCCCAGCCGACGGCAGTGGCACGGCCGCGCCGGGATCAGGCCAGGCGGGCGGCGGACAGCCGGCGGCCGGGCAACCGGGTGCGGGCGGCGGGGTGAACGCGGCCACCACCGCGGCCGCAGCGCCGATAACACCGATCACCGCGGCGAACGGCCAGCAGGGCGGCGCGGCAGGCGCCGGCGGGATCCGCGGGATCCGTGGCGGTGCGAGCGGGGACGGTCGGGGCCGTGATCGCGGGTTCGGCTCCACCAGCGGCCTGCTCGGCGGTGGCGGCGCCGCAGCGGCCGGGGCGGGTGCGGGCGCATCCCGCATGGGTGGCGCCGGGACATTGGCAGGTTTCGGTGCCGGCGGCGCGGCGGGCCCCGGCGGAGGCGCTCCGGCCGCGGGTGCTCCCGGGGCAGGTCCCGCGCCCGGTGGGGCGGCGGGGTCGGGTGCGGGGGCGCTCTCGTCGTCGTCGCCAGGTACGGCCGCTGGGCGGGCCGGGGCCATGCCGATGGGCGGGGTGATGGGCGCGGCCAACGCGGGCCAGAACAGTGATCGGCGCGGCCACACGCCCGCGAGCTACCTGACCAACGCCACCAACACCACCGCCATCATCGGCGAACCGGTCAAGGTCGCCCCGGCGGTCCTCGGCCGCCCGCGAGTCGAGGAGCCGGCGCCCACGGACGATGCCGCCGAGCCGTACCGCGGACGCACCCTCGGCCGCGACTACACCGGCGGAGGTGCGGCACGGGACTGAAGAGGCGCGACACAGGGCTAATCCGGAACCAGCAAGTACACCCGCTCGCGAAGGTGGTCCGCGGCCGCGGGACGCCGCCGCCCCGTCACTCCACGCGTCGGAGACCTGCCGGCGCCGGGAACGGCACCACGATCTCGCGACCGACCTCCTCGATCGCACCGGTGAGGGCGGTGCTCAGCACGATACGGTCGTCGTAGACATGGGCGATGCGGACCACGGTCTCGCGGCCGCCCTCGTCCATGACGAAGCGATCCATGAGGAACCGCAGGCCCACCCCCTCCAGGACCTGCTCGGCCTCGTGCCAGTCGTCGACCGGATCCATCGGCCGGCCCAACCTGTCGATCGGCACGACCAGCGGCTCGGCGACCGTCATCTCGATCCAGCCGACCACCTCGCCGTCGTCACGCCGGTGCGGCACCCACGACGCCGGGATCACAACAGCCCCACCGGACCCACCACCCGGCTCACGCGGTCACCACCGCCTCCATGACGAGGAACGCCACCAACGGCACGACCGGGGTCGCCACCATCGCGGCCACCACCAGCCAGAACCGTCGACGCCACCACATCAGCCCCACGAACGCTGCGACGGTGACGACCCACGCGGTGATCGGCGTGGCCGCCATGATGGTCTGCCAGCGCGGCTCGCAGATGAGCTCGGTGCTCTCGCTGAAGCAGGTGTCGGCGAGCATCGCGGACAGGCCACCGAAGAGCAGCGCGAGGAACCCCACCGCCACGGCCTCGACGGCGTACATGGACAGGCCCAGCCCCCACCGCGCGCGCACGGGATCGCGACCGGCGCCACGGCGACCCTCGCCGCCCGGATCCGCGCCGCCGGTCATCGCCGCGTCAGAACTTGCGGAAGGTGTGGCCGAGCAGCTTCTTCCCGCCCTCGGCGAGCTTGCCCGCCTTGGCCGCGGTCGGGATGAGCGACAGCGCGTTGAGCCGCGACGTGACGTGCAGGCGGGCGGCCCGCTCGGCGTTCTTCCAGCCGCGGGCGGCGAACACGTCGGCCTCGCCGGCGAAGAAGCGGGCCTCCTCGTCGAACCGCCGGCCGTCGAGGGCGCGGACGGATGAGTCGGAGGCGGAGTGCCGGCGGTAGAGGAACGCCAGCGTGGGGTCGTAGATCATGTGGCCGCCGCCGGTGATGACGTCCACCAGCAGCGCGAGGTCCTGCACCACGTCCAAGCCCTCGCGGAAGCCGATCCGCTTGACCCACTCGGAGTTCCACGCCAGCGACGGGAAGTAGGTCCAGTTTCCGTGCATGAGCGAGGTCATGAGCTTCTCGCCGTGCAGGACGGTGCGGCCCTGGGTCTTGGGCTGGGTGAACGCCTTTACCGAGTCGGACAGGCCGCGCACGGGCGCGCCGTGCTCGTCGATGACGCTGACGCCCACCTCCATGACGGCGGCGTCGGGCACGGCGGCGAACCCGTCGGCCACCACCTGGAGGTAGTTGGGCAGCATGACGTCGTCGGCGCCCATGATCACCACGATCGGCGCGGTGACCATGTCCACGCACTTGCGGTAGTTGCCGTTGGCGCCGAGGTTCGTCTCGTTCTTCTCGTACGAGACCCGCTCGTCGCGCGCGGTGATCTCGCCCATGTAGCGGGCGGGCTCGGGATCCGGGTAGCCGTCGTCCACCACGACGAGGCGGAAGTCCCGGTAGCTCTGGGCGAGGACACTGTCCACGGCCTTCTTGAAGTGGTCGACGTCCCCGTAGTACGGGAGCATCACGTCAATGGCCATCAGGGGAACCGCCGTCCTTCTCTTCACCGGGTTGTCCGACTGATCGCATAGTATCGACCCGCGATGACGGGTGACAGTGTGCGGGATGGCGAGCCGGGCGCGGCGGACGGGCGGGCGGACGGCTCGGGCCCCGGTGGAAACCGCGATGTGTGGCTCATCGTGCCGTGCTTCAACGAGGGCACCGTGATCGAGGAAGTCCTCGCCGGCGCGCGCGAGACGTTCCCCAACATCGTGGCGGTGGACGACGGTTCGGCCGACGACTCGGCCGCGGCCATCCACCGCGCGGGCGCGCACCTGGTGCGGCACCCGGTCAACCTCGGCCAGGGCGCGGCCATCCAGACCGGCGTGGAGTACGCCCGCGCCCAGCCCGGCGCGCGGTACTTCGTCACGTTCGACGCCGACGGCCAGCACCAGGTCAAAGACGTCCAGGCGATGGTCGAGCGGCTGCGCAGCGAACCGATCGACATCATCGTCGGCACCCGCTTCGGCCGCCCGCGCGGCGAGGACGACCAGGTGCCGCTCATCAAACGGCTCGTCCTGCGCACGGTCGTGCTGCTCAGCCCCCGCACCCGCCGGCTCGGCCTGACCGACGCCCACAACGGCCTGCGCGTGTTCAACCGCCGCGTCGCCGAGGAGCTCAACCTGCGGATGAACGGCATGAGCCACGCCAGCGAGTTCGTCGAGCTCATGGACTCGCACGGCTGGCGGGTCGCCGAGCAGCCGGTCGACATCCTCTACACCGAGTACTCCATGTCCAAGGGGCAGTCGCTGCTCAACGGCATCAACATCCTCTCCGACGGCTTCGTGGGACGGAGACTGCCCCGATGATCAAGGTCCTGCTCCTGCTGGCCGGCGCCGCGCTGGTGGCGTTCTTCCTGGCCAACCGCCGCAAGGCGCGCGCCAAGGCGGGCGTGAAGATCGGGTTCGTCCTGTTCGTGGTGTTCATGGTCTACGCCGTGATCCGCCCCGACGACCTCACGGTGATCGCCAACGCCCTCGGCGTGCAGCGCGGCACCGACCTGGTGCTCTACGCGCTGGTCATGGGCTTCGCCTTCGTCACCGTCTCCACGTACGTGCGGTTCCGCGAGCAGGAGCTGCGCTACTCGCGCCTGGCGCGCACCATCGCGCTGCAGAACGCCGTGCGCCCCGACGACAGGGTCGACGTCCGCGCGATGAAGCCGGCGGCGGACGACGACCCGCTGCGGCCCTGACCCCGCCCGTGGACGACGCCGTGCGTGGCGACGCCGTGCATGAAGAGGCCGTGCGTGGCGAGGCCGCACGCCTGCTGCGACGCCTCGAGGTGGCGCGCGACCGCCTCGACCGCGCCCGTAGCGAGCGCGCATCCGACGCCGCGGGAGTCGACAGGGGCGACGACGACGAGGTCCGCGCCCTCCTGGGCCCCGCCGCCGACCGAATCGCGCGACTGGCCGAGCTCGCGGGCGCCCTGGCGGACGGCACGCTGACCGAGGCGTCGGCCGGAGAGGCGGCCCGCGCGGTGGCCACCTCCCAACCGCACCGCGGCGTCCGATGACCGGGGCACTGCCGGAGAACCCGCCGCCGGCCCGGGTCGTCGCGCTGCTCGAGCTGGCCGCCGACCTCGTGGCGACACGGGACGCCCTCGCGACCGCCCGCGACTCCCTGCTCACCGCCCCGACCCGCTCCCCCGCGCTCGACGCCCTCGCCGACGCGATCGACGGCGAGACCCGCGGCCTCGACGAACAACTGGCCGGCGTCTACCGTCTGGTCGAACTCGCCGAGGACGCCTTCGACGACCTCGACGGACCGGACCCCCTGCCCGAGCCGCAGCACGCCCGGCAACGCGAGCGGCTGGGCCGGGCCCGGCGCAACGCGCTCGCCGACCTGGCCAGACTCGCGGGATGCGCCCGGGCCGCGGAGGGCGGGCGCGCCGAACCGGGCGCCGAGGGCGGCAGGGCCACCGGGAGAGCTACCGGCGGCATCGACACCGCCGCGACCGTGGCCGGCTGGGCGACCGTCGAGCCCGAGGAGGTCTATTCGCGGATCGAGCACCTGCCGGTCGCCGACAGGCGACTGCTCACGCTCGCCGAGCCCGAGGCCGTCGGCGGGACCTACGGCGTGCCGTGGCCGATGCGGGCCCGCTCCAACGCGGTGGCCGTGCGCAGGGCGCTCCACCGCGAGCAGCTGGCGGGCACCCCGTGGTCCCCGCGTATCGGGAGACTGGAGACGATGGCGCGGCGCGACGCTCGTCGTCGTCGTTCCTTCCCCGCCTTCTCCCCGCGGCGCGGTGGCCGGATGATCGAGGTCGTGGGCGACCTCGGGCCGCTCACCGAGGCGGTCGCGGTGTACGTCCCCGGGACCGGCACCAATCTCGACATGTCGCACGTCAATACCGACGTCGCCGTGGACCTCGTCGACGCCGCCGACGGCCGACTGGCGGTGATCGCGTTCCTCGACGGCGAGTTCCCGCAGGACATCATGGCCGACGCCGGCAACCCGCGGTACGCCGAGACCATGGGGCCGCGGCTGGTGCACTTCTGCCGCGAGGTCGACCGGGTGATCGAGATCGAGTGCCCGGGCGCCGCGCTCACCGTGGTGGGCCACTCCTACGGCGGCCGGATCGTCGGCACCGCCGAGCGCCTGGGCCTGCGCGCCGACCGGGTCATCTACGCCGAATCCCCCGACCTCGGCGTGGGCGTGACGGGGCCGTCGGACTGGCGCGCCCCCGGCCCGGTGCTCCGCTACACCCTCACCGCGCCGGGCGACCCCGTCGAGCTGCTCCAGGTCCGCTTCGGGCTGCGGCGGCGGTGGTCGCACTCCGACCTCGGTGACGGCGGCGTGCGCCTCGACACCGGCTACTTCGCCGACGGCACGCCCGTCTACGGCACCCGCGGGCACGGCGGGGTGTTCGACCGCGACTGCGGCGCGTTCCGCGCGATGCTCACCGTAATGCTCGGCGGTCCGGTACCCCTGTGGCGCGAACGCGAGATCCGCGCCCGCCACACCGCCGTCCGGCGAGGCGACGAGGGTCGGCTGCTGCCCGTCCTCCGACGGCACGCCGCCGGCCTCTGGTTGCGCCGCGACCGCGAACCCTACGGCGACGCCGAAGCCACCTGGGAAGCGCCCGAACGACTGACGATCGTCCCGCCGGCGACGCGCGCGGCGGGGGAAGGTGTTGGCGTTCGCACGGAGGCTGTCTGATACTGGGGCCCATGGCATCGCTCGACACCCGGTTCACCCGCCCGTCCCTCACCGCCGTGGGGATGAGCGCCCTGGGGGTCCTGTCCGTCGGCCTCATCACGACCGGCCTCTGGTACGACTCCCACCGCAGCGCCCAGGCCGTCGAGCGGGCCCGCGCCCAGGTGGAGACCGCCCAGACCGGCGGCCCCACCGCTGAGCCGATCGCGAGCACCACTTCCGAGACGACCACCGAGACCACCTCGGAGGAGACCGGCGAGCCGCCCACCGAGACGGCCTCGGAGGAGGCGACCTCCACGCCCGTCGCGACGCAGGCGCCCTCGACGACCGTGCCGACCGCGGCCCCCGCGCGGCAGGACGCCACCGTCCAGCCGGTCCGTCAGGCACCGGTCGCGCCCGTTGCGCCCGCCGTCCCCGTCGCGCCGGCGGCGCCCGCGCCGGACCCCGGCGGGGGCGCCGGGACCGAGGGCGCCCCGGGGGACGCCCCCGGCGCGGGCCCCGGCACCGGCGAGACAGGCGGCGGAGAGGCCGACCAGGGTGAGGGTGGCGCGCAGGGTGGTCAGGGCGGCCTCGAGGTGCGGCAGCCCGACGGTGCCCGGCCCGCGCCCGGTTTCCCGGACCTGCTGCGGCCGTTCCTCCCCCGCCCGAACGTACTCCCCCAGCCCAACACCGTCGGAGCCGCCGCGCTCGACGCTAACGCGGCCGAGGCTCGGACCACAGAGGAGGCGGGGGCGGCCGAGCCGGCCGACGAGGCCGACGGCGACGAGCGGGGCGAGTAAACCCGCTTGGATCAGTCGCGGAAGTAGTCGACCGTGCGGGCCACGCCCTCACGGATCGTCACCTGAGGGACCCAGCCCAGCACCTCGGCCGCGCGGCCGGCGTCCAGCGCCGAGCGGGCGACATCGCCCAGGCGGGCGGGCGCGTACTCGGGATCGTCGGCCGCGCCCGCGGCCTCGGCGACCAGCGAGTGCAGTCCACGGTCGGTGGTCTCCACCCCGGTGCCGACGTTGAACCGCAGACCGGCGGCGGCCGGCACCTCGGCGGCGCGCACGAAGGCGTCCACCACGTCGTCGACGAACACGTAGTCACGGGTGTTGCCACCGTCGCCGAACACCCGGGTGGGCTGCCCGGCGAGCAGACGCTGCGAGAAGATCGCCACGACGCCGGCCTCGCCGTGCGGGTCCTGACGCGGCCCGTACACGTTCGCCGGCGCCACGCCCGCCCACTCGATGCCGTACAGCCGCGAGAACATCTCCAGGTAGATCTCACCGGCGACCTTGCCCGCCGCGTAGGGGCTCAGCGGATCGACCGGGCGGGTCTCCGCGACCGGAAGCTCGGTGACGGGTCCGTAGATCGACCCGCCGGAGGACGTGAAGACGACCCGCCGCACACCGGCCTTGCGCGCGGCCTCCGCGAGGCGGACAGTGCCGACCACGTTGACCTCGGCGTCGTGCACCGGGTCCTCGACCGACAGGCGCACGTCGATCTGCGCGGCCAGGTGGAAGATCACCTCCGGCCGGGCCTCCGCGACGACGTCCTCGATCGCCGGGTCGGTGAGATCCAACTGGTGGAAGACGAAGCGGTCACCCGCCTCGCGCGCGGCCGCGAGGTTCTCCAACCGCCCCCGCGACAGGTTGTCCACCACCGTCACGTCGTGGCCCTCGCCCAACAGTCTGTCCACCAGGGTTGAGCCGATGAACCCGGCCCCGCCCGTCACCAGTGCACGCATACGTTCCCCTCCCTCGTGCGACGGGCCCCGCCGCCGCTCCCCCCTGTCGGAGGACAGTGTTCACGATACGACCGCGGGGTTCCCCGCGAGCTCACTCCGGCCCGTAGAGTTCCGTCGCCCTGGTGAGCGGGGTCCGCCGCTCCGGCGGGAACGGCGAGTCCTCCAGGATCTGCGCGAGCTCGGCGTCGGTGAACGCGGCGCGCACGGCGTGGATGCGTACCTGAGAATCCGCGTACACGGTGACCAGGCCGGGCGTGGTCGTCAGGTCGAGCAGGTGCTTGTTGGGCCCCTGGAACCCCCAGTAGTTCGGCGGGCTGACGTACACGTAGGTGACGCCCAGGTCGGCGAGCGCCTGATCGACCCGCGGGTCCTCGCCGGCCCGGTCCATCCGGGAGAACAGGTAGGTCGTCAGCGGGGCTGTGGAACCGGGCTGCAGGTAGTGCCGCGCCGTCGAGGGCAGGCCATGGGTGGCGTACATCCACCCGGAGCCCTCGTCGGGGTTCGTGTAGATCAGTCCTGAGTAGGCCTGCGGTTGCTCGGACAACCACTGGAAAGCACGCAGGTCGTGCTGGTCGACCATGCGGCCCCAGCGCTGGCTGGTGCCGGCCGCGGAGGCGTACTCGGGCGAGGCCTGGACGACCCACGAGCCCACGCCGACCAGGGCGGCCAGCGCCACGGCCACCCGCGCCAGCTCCACGCCGCGGCCCTCGGGATCGGTGACGGGGTCCATGAGCCGGCCCAGCCAACCCGCCAGGCCCTGTACGGTGGCGGCCACGCCCACGCCGACGGCGGCGGCCACCACCACGGCGAGCACCACCCCGATCCGGCGGGGGTCGTTGTAGTAGATGCTGCCGATCCCTCGGAGCACGCCGCCGGTCCAGTTGCCGAAGACGCTCATGGCGTTCACGCACACCACGAGCAGACCGCCCCACAGCAGGAGCGGCCACACCACGCGGCGGCGCAGCATGACGAGCAGCCCCAGCACCGCGAGAGACAGGAGCACCCAGCGCACGCCCCAGTCCTCGACGTGCCGGACCTGCAGGGCGACCGCCTTGCCCCACGTCGCGGCGCGATCGGCGCCGATCTCGAACTCGAACGCCGAGATGTCGTCGGCCTCCTCCGAGACGGTGAGGACCTGCGGCAGCAGCGTCAGCACCCCCGCCAGGCCGATGCCGGCCAGCACCACGAAGTCGCGCACCCGCCCGCGCACCGGCCGCCACAGCCCGTCGAAGAGCCACCAGAACAGCACGAACGCCCCGGCGGTGACCATCGCCGAGGGGTGGACGCCGCCGATGCCGACCAGGCCGAGTGCCGCGGCGGGGATGAGCCGCCGGTCCGCCAGCGCCGCCACCACGACCGCGGCGCCGAGACCGGCCATCCCGTTGGCCACGGCGGACGGGGTAGCGGCCACCATCACCTCGACGAACGGCAATCCGGGGAACAGCGGGGTGGCCATCGCGGCGACGGCCGCAGACGTGGCCACGACCGGCCGAGAGAAAGACCGGTGCGTGATGAGCCACGCCAGCGCCGCCACGCCGAGCGGGAAGACCAGCGCGACGCTGCCGATCTGGACGAGGTTGTACGTCTCGACCGCCCCGATGCCGCACAACCCCATTACGAGCGCGGCGATCGCGTGCCACGTGCTCGGGTAGTACAGCGTCGCGCCGTTCTCCGGGTACCGCAGCGCACCGGCCTGATCAGGCGAGGCCAGGCCCACGTCGTGGATGAAGCGGATGTAGTTGACGTGCCAGTGGGCGTCCCACCCCTGGAAGATGTTCGCGGTGCCGCCCGGCATCGCCGACAGCTCCGTGATGATCATCTGCCCGATCAGCCAGGCGCTGACCAGCACCGCCGCACCCGGCAGCAGCCACCACCGCGCGCGCCGACGACCGCCACGCCCCTCCGCCGGCCGGGATCGGCGCGCTCGTCGTCGTCTCGCCATCCACAACACCCCGGTGATGGCCAACCCCACCGCACCCACGACGGCGGCGGTGGCGGCCGTGGCGACCACATATCCACCCAACGACCACGGCACGCCGATCCGGCCGTAGACGTAACCGGCGATCGCGGCGATACCGAAGGAGACGGGGATCGACGTGGCCACCGACAGCCGCAGGGGCAGCTGCGCGGCGGTGCCGACGATCACGCCGGGCACCACCAGGAGCGCGGTGAGGGTCATCATGACCATCGCGATGTCGATGACCTGCCTCCGTTCCCCGCCCTGTCAGCGTCTCGTCCCGGCCCGCGGGCTCGTCTCGTGTCCCGCCTTGCCGACCCGCCCATTATGGGCCACCGCGTCGGGAGACCTCAGCGCGGCACGAGCACCCCGACCGGTCCGCTGCCCAGACACAGCCCCGACAGCCCCGCGAGCGGGGAGACGGTGAGTCCGCTCCCCCCGCCGACGAGACGCACGTAGACCGTGCCCAGGCCCGCCTCGACGGGCACGACCGCGGGCTCGCCGTCGTCTAGGCGCACGGACACGTGACCGTCGGCCTCCGCGAACACGTGCAACCGCACCACCCAGTCGCGCCCGATCAGCGGCCCGTCCAGCTCGATCCGGGCGCCGTCCGCGTCGATCCGGTGGCCGCAGCCCGGGTCGGGGCCCTGTGGGAGCGAGCGGCCGGGCACCACGTCGGCCGGCCGGAGGATACCGCCCGTATCGATCACCACCGGCTCACGGGTCCACGCCCCCACCTCCGGCACACCGGACACACCGACGAGCAGCCAGGACAGCCGGTGCGCGGGGGCCGCGACGGGCAGTAGCACCTCGGGCGGGACGTCCTTGTCCAGCAGCGGTTCGGTGCGGTCGTGCAGCGCGGCGAGCAGCGGCTGGAGGTAGTCGCGGGCGGGCTGCTCGGCCCAGGTCTGCCGGTAGGTGACGGTCGAGACCGCGGTCGAGGCGAGCAGCGCCACGAGGCCGAGCGCGCCCGCGACCGGCCACCCGCCGCGCGTCGGTGCGATGTGCGTGCGGTGCGGCCCGCCTCGGGTCGCCGGCCCGGTTCCACGCCGCGGGGCCGCCAGGGCGAGGGCTGCCGCCGCGGCCAGTACGACGGGATATTCGGAGTGGTAGCGCAGCGTCTGGACGATCTCCGCGGCGGTGTCCGGACCGGCGCGGCCGACCGCCACGAGGACCACCGGGACCAGCGGGTACAGCGCCGCGCCCGCCCAGATCGCGCCGGTGCGGCGTCGGGTGGTCAGCGACCACGCCAGCACGGCCACGCACGCGGCCGCTCCGGCGATCACCGCGGCGAGGGGCGGGTCGGCCATCGGCGGACCGGGGTGCCAGCGATCCCACCGCCACGGCCCTCCGCCGAGCGTCGGCGCGACTGCCAGCCGGTAGGCGTGGTCGACCAGAGCCGCGAACCGCAGTGGTGCGCCGTCGCCTCCCGCCCCGTCTGCCGGGCCTACAGAGCCGGTCGCGCCACTCGCCGCGCCACTCGCCGCCCCGTTCGGGTCCGGGTCGAGCGTGCCCCCGCCGAGACGGCCGACGACGACGAGGAAGACCGCCGCCCACACCGCCACGATCACGGCCTGAGCGAGCCAGGCGGCGCGGGTCCGCCGCCACAGTGCGAGCAGGTCGGCGCGCGTTCCGCTCGTCGTCCACCACCCGCCCAGCAGCACGACGGCCGCGACCGCCGGGACGATGAGGGCCTTCTCCACGAACAGCAGCCCCAGCGCGGTGGCCATCGCCGCACCCACCGCGTGCCGCGTCCTGCCCGTGCGCGCGAGGAGGGCCATCGACGCGACGGCCAACGCCATCGCGGCGGTGAGCGGGAGCGCGTTGAGCGCCGCCGCCCACCATGTCGCGGCGGGCAGGCCCAGCGGGATCGCCAATGCCGCCGTCAGCGGGACGAGCAGGGCCGTCCGCCCCGACAGCAGCACCCACAGCATGCGGGCCAGCGCCGCGCCGGAGACCAGCTGGAGCAGTGCGATCTGCAGCAGCGGCATCCGGAAGTCCAGCGGCGCCAGATGGGCGGACAGCCAGACCAGGGCCATCCCGCCGGGCATGAGGTGACCGTCGTGGTCGGTGAACAGCAGGTCCGGATCCGGCCACGCGTGCCGGGCGGCCAGGCCGTGGAGGATGAGGTCGTCCCAGTAAAACCAGCCCGCCGCCGCGACCCACAGCCGCACCCCCGTGGCCGCCAGCACCACGAACGCGCAGGACACGAGCAATGCGCGGCGGCCGAGCACGGGGCGGGAGGGCGCGGGCGCGGACTCGGTGCACGGACCGGTCTCGGCGGCAG
Organism: Dietzia maris; assembly: GCF_036287335.1. NCBI lineage: Bacteria > Bacillati > Actinomycetota > Actinomycetes > Mycobacteriales > Dietziaceae > Dietzia > Dietzia maris. The sequence continues at coordinate 585,971 of NZ_CP143053.1, read as the reverse complement.
GATCCGTCTCGGCGGGTGCGGGGCTGCGGTCGGGGGTCGCGGGCGGCATCGCGGGCAAGGCTAGCCGGATCCCGGGCCCCGGAGTCTTCGGTGTCCGCGCGCGTCGGCCGGGAAAGTCCGCACACGCCGCCTCGGCCACAGCCGCGCGCGGCCATGGCGTCTCGCCCGTCCCCCTGCGCAGGCCAGACGCCATGGCGAGGAGCGACGATGGATATCCCGCGCATCCACGGGAGCGAGACGCCAGCGCCGGGAGCGAGACGCCAGGGAGGAGAGCGGCTGTGGGCCGGGCCGCGTGCATGCGCTCCCGCTGATGCGCAGCCGCGTCTGCTGATGCCCTGCCGCGGGCGGGGATGTCCGAGGCCGTCGCTAGGGTGCCCCGCATGAGTTCCGGAACCCCTCGTGCAGTCGGTGCAGTCGTTCTCGGTGTGGCCATGCTGGCGGGGATCGGGTGGTGCGCGGAAGCCGAGGACGGCGCTCCCGGCACGACCGGAACTCCCCAGAGCTCGCAGGTCGATCCGGGCGGGCCCGTCTCGTCGTCGTCGCCGATCCCACCGGCCTCGCCCGCGCCGGACGCGGGCAAAACGGCCGACCCCGCGCCGCCGGCCGACCCCGCGCCGCCAGCGGACCTGTCGGGCGACCCGCAGGTCATCGCCGCGAAGGTGGCGCTACCGCAACTCGAGGTTAAGGGCCGTGCGCCCAGGACGGGCTACGACCGCGACCTGTTCGGCCAGTCCTGGACCGACGACGTGTCCGTCGAATTCGGGCGCAACGGCTGCGACACCCGCAACGACATCCTCAAGCGGGACCTCACGGACCTCACCTTCCGGCCGGGAACCCGCGACTGCGTGGTCCTCACCGGCGTCCTCGAGGGCCCGTACACCGGGGAGCGCATCGAGTTCACGCGCGGACAGGACACCTCCTCGGAGGTGCAGATCGACCACGTGGTGGCGCTGTCGGACGCGTGGCAGAAGGGCGCCCAGCAGCTCACCGAGGAACAGCGGCGCGATTTCGCCAACGACCCACTGAACCTCATGGCCGTGGCGGGGTGGGCCAATCAGCAGAAGGGCGACGGCGACACCGCCACATGGCTACCGCCGCGTCGCGAGTTCCGCTGCTCTTACGTGTCACGGCAGGTGCTGGTCAAGGAGCGCTACGGGCTGTGGGTGACGGCCGCCGAGCGCGACGCGATGGACCGGATCCTGGCGAGCTGCTGACGCCCGGGGGCCCGGCGGGCCGGGCGGACTACTGAGCGGCGCACCCGGGCTGATCGACCCGCCCGGGCTGATCGATCCGGCCGCTCAGAAGTCGAAGAAGCCGCCGCCGTCGCCGCCGAACAGACCCCCGTCGAAGAACCCGCCGCCGCCGTCTCCCCCTCCGCCATCGCCGCCGAAGAGCCCGCCGTCGAAGAAACCACCGCCGTCACCACCGGCGTCTCCGCCCTCGCCACCGTCGCCGCCGAACAGGCCGCCGTCGAAGAAGCCCTCGCCGTCGCCGCCGTCAGCGCCGCCCATGTCACCGACGTCGGCGCCGCCCTCGCCGACCCCGGCCGCGAAATCCTCACCGGAGTAGCCGACGCCCGCCATTCCGGCGAACAGCATGTTGAACATCATCATCGAGCCCATCATCCAGGCGCCGGTGGCCAGCGCGGACGCCCACCAGGGCTCCGAGTACCAGCCCGCGGGCACCGGGCGGCCCGCCACGACACCACCCGGGTAGTAGTGCGGGGTTTCGTCGCTCGGGTCGGTGGCGGCCTTCAACTTGCGGCCCTCGACCTCGACCTCGCGGTCCTCGGTCACCCGGCCGGCGCGATCCTGGCCGGGGGTCGGCGGCAGCTCAGGGCCGGGGTCGAGGCCCATCGCCGAACGGGCGGCGCGCACGTAGTACAGGCCCTCCAGCGCGGTGTCCTTGGCCAGCTGGGCCTGCACGGGCGTGCGCGCCTTCTCCAGCTCCGCCACGGCGGCGGTGTAGCGCTCGGAGGCGTCGGCCATCGCCTGCTTCGACGCCTCGTCCGTGCCGTCGAGATTGAAGACCTGCCCGCCGAGCCGCTCGATCCAGCGGGACGCCTCGGCGCGGTAGTCCTCGAGATGACGGTTGTGGTGCGCCTCCAGCTGCGTCTGGCCCTTGTTCTGGCTGCGGGAGATCACAGCGACGGCCACCGCGATCACTGCGGCGATGAGGAGGAATTCCACGACACGACCTTTCTCGGTACTGGTTCCGAGGGTACCGAGAACGCGGGTTCGGGCGCGCCGTCCCGCCGGGGTCAGGGGCGCCGTCAGGGGCGGCCGTCCCCGCCGCTCACCACGCCCGCCTCGCGCAGGCGGGCCACCTCCGCCCGGCCGATCCCGAACCCGGTGAGCACCTCGTCGGTATCCGCCCCGCGAGGGCGTGGGCCGAAACGGACGGACCCGGGCGTCTCGGACATCTTCACCGGAATCCCGACGCTGCGGTACCCCTCCCGCTCGACCACCATCTCGCGGTGCAGGACGTGCGGCATCTCGAGTGCCTCGCCGACCTGGTTGACCGCCCCGGAGGGCACTCCCGCGGCGCGGAGCCGAGCCGCGAGGTCTTCACGGCCGATCGAGCCGACGAGATCCCCGAGGATCACCCGGAGCTCCTCCGCGTGCGCGAGCCGGTCGGAGTTGGTGCGGAAACGGGAGTCGTCGGCGAGGTCGGGCGCGCCCAGCGCAGCCGCGAGGGAACGGAACTGGCGGTCGTTGCCGGCCCCGATGAAGAAGGGACCGTCCACGCACGTGAAGGTCTCGTAGGGGCAGATCGTCGGGTGGGCGACCCCGGTCCGGACAGGCTGTTCGCCGCTCGCGAACCACTTCCCGGCGTGCGGGTGCAGGATCGACACGGCATTGTCGAGCAACGCTAGATCGATCAACTGCCCGCGCCCGGTCGACTCGCGGGCGTGCAGCGCCAGCAGGATCCCGTTCATCGCGTTGAGGCTGGTGACGATGTCGACCAGCGGGATGCCGATCCGCATCGCCGGGCCCTCGGGTTCTCCGTTGATGCTCATCAGGCCGGACAGCGCCTGCAGGACCGCGTCGTAGCCCGGCGCCCCGCCCAGGGGGCCGTCGACGCCGTACCCGGTGATGCGGCAGTGGATCAGTCGCGGGAACCGCTCGGCGATCACCTCGTCCGCCAGCCCCCACCGTTCGAGGGTCCCGGCCTTGAAGTTCTCGATCACCACGTCCGCGCCCTCGAGCATCCGCCGCAGCAGAGCCTGCCCGTCCTCGGTGCGCAGGTCGATGCTCACGTTGCGCTTGTTGCGGTTGAGGCCGTCGAAGTAGGCGCTGTGGTCGTCCCGCACGAACGGCGGCCCCCATCCGCGGGTCTCGTCCCCGTCCGGCGGCTCGACCTTGATGACGTCGGCGCCGTGGTCGGCGAGCATCTGCCCGCACAGGGGACCGGCGAGGACGCGGGACAGGTCCACCACCCGGATGTCGGTGAGCGCGCCGGTGCGCGGCATGTCGGTCACGGCTCAGGCTCCCGTCACGCGGTCGAGCCACGCGGCGGCGGGGCTCTCCACCGGGGCGCCCTCAACGATCAGGGGCCACGCACCGTCCATGCCGTCGCGGACCGCCGCGTCGGCGATCAGCGACTCCCAGTAGGCGGCCGAGCCGAACTCCCCACGCCACTGCAGGGCGGGCAGGGTCACGCGGTGCAGGGTGTGCTCGTGGGTCGTCCCGATCGCGCCGTGGACCTGGTGTGCGTTGCGGACGGCCACGGCGAGCGCCTGCGAGACGACGCTTCGCGCGACGGCCACCCGGAATCCGGACAGCGGACCGGCGAGGTCGGTGGCCAGTGCATCGGCGACGGCCTGATCGGCCGCCGCCCGGGCGAGGACGGTTTCCGCGGCGATGTCGACGACGAGGTTCTGCACCGACTGGAATCGGGCCAGTGGCCGGCCGAACTGGGTCCGCTCGGTGGTGTGCGCGACGGCCGAGTCGAGCATCCCCTCGGCGGCGCCCAGGCACTGCACCGCTCGCGCCAACGCTCCCCGCAGGACTGCGACCTCGACCGGGCCCGGCTCGACGGCGGTCCACTCGACGTCCTCGGGCGGCGTCACGTCGGCCAGCGGGACCGCGGAGACCCCTCGGGCCGCCGCGACGCCGGTCCGGCCGGTCCGCACTTCGGCCACCTCGTACCCGCCGGCCGGGCGGCCGCCCACCTCGTCGTCGTCCCCTCCTGCCGGTCGCACGAACAGGACGGTGTCGGTCGCACCCGCCCAGGGGACCCTCCGTGCGTGTCCGTCGGGGCCGAGCACCGCGAGGGTCGCCGTTCCGGCGGAGGTGTCGTCGAGCGCGGCGGCGCGGCGGAGGGGCCCGACGACGAGGTCGGTCTCGGCGTAGGGAACGGCCACTCCCGCGGCCGCGGACAGGCGGAGAAGGGCAGCCGCCTCGGCCCAACCGGCACCGCTGCCACCTGAGGTCTCGGGGGCGGTGAGCCGGGCGAGGCCGACCTCTGCCAGGGTCCGCCACACGGCCGCGGGGTCCGGCTCGATGCCCGGGCCGGAGTGCTCGGCCAGGACGTCGCCCATCATGGCCAGAAGGTCCTCGTCGACGGCGAGGTCGGCGGTCGCGGCCTGCTGGTCGGATGTGGCGGCCTGCTGGTCGGTGGTGGTCTGCAGATCAGTGGTGGCGTGGCTCATCGCATCCCCAGTCCCCGCGCGATCACGCCGCGCAGAATCTCGTTGGTCCCGCCGCGCAGCGTGAAGCCGGGGCGTTGATGGAGTCCGGCGCGGAGCAGGTCGGCCAGCTCGGACGCCGCCGCGTCGCCGTCGCCCGGCCGGAACTCGTCGCCGAGGCCGGTGGAGACCGCGTCGACGAGGTCCCCCTCCGTGGTGGTGCCGAGCAGCTTGACCAGCGCGGCGGCGGTGTCGGCGGGTTCACCTCGTTGGAGCGCGCCGGCGATGTTCTGGCTCAGCGAGTGCAGGCCGGCCATCCGCGCCACCGACCGACCCAGGTCCGCGCGGGCGGGCAGCGCTCCCTCCGCGACCGCCCCGATCTCGGCGGCGAAGAGGCGGAACGAGGACAGGAACCGCTCGGGGCCGCTGCGTTCGAAGGCGAGCTCGGAATTGACCTGCTCCCACCCGTTACCGAGGGCCCCGAACACCATGGCGTCGGGGACGAACACCTCGTCGAGGATCACCTCGTTGAAGTGGTGGTCGCCCGACAGCGACACGATCGGCCGGATGGTCACCCCCTCGCTGCGCAGATCGACGATGAACTGGCTCAGGCCCGCGTGGCGGATCGTGGTGTCGAGGGGCTCGGTCCGGCAGAGGGCGATGAACGCCTCGGCGTGCTGGGCGCCGGACGTCCACACCTTGGTTCCGGTGATCGACCAGCCGCCGTCGACCTTCACGCCCTTCGTGCGGACGCTGGCGAGGTCGGAGCCCGAGTCCGGCTCGCTCATCCCGATGCCGAAGCAGCACTCGCCCGCCGCGATCCTGGGCAGGTACTCGCGCTTCTGCTCCTCGGTGCCGTAACGCAGCAGCGATGGGGCGATCTGACGATCGGCGACCCACTGCGCGGCCACGGGTGCGCCCACGGAGAGCAGTTCCTCGGTGACGACAAAGCGCTCGAGGAATGTGCGACCGCGACCGCCGTACTCGGTGGGGATCGTCATCCCGACCCACCCACGCTCGGCCAGTCGGCGCGTGAAGTCCTCGTCCCACCTGGTCAGCCAGGTGTCGATCCACGGGGTCAGTCGCCCCGCCGCGATCTCGTCCGTGAGGAAGGTGCGGACCTCCGCCCGCAGGGCGGTCATCTCCTCCGATTCCAGGGTCGTGGGTGGGGCGAGCGCGGACCTCATCGGTGCTCCTCGGGTCGGGGTGCGGTGACCGGGGTTCGCCGGTCCGGGGATTCCCGGCGCCGGTAGTGACCGGCACCACGGGAACAGCATCGCACGGTCGCGAGTCTTACGCAATGACGGAATGGGGTACGTGTCTACGGATCACTGGGCTGTTTTCCGAGAGGCCGGATACTGTTACCTCATGACGGAGAGCGAGACGACGGGCGGCGATTCCGCGAGCGACGTCGGCCGGGCCACCGAACGACCACGCCACCGGATGGTCGACAGGGTCGCCGCGATCATGGAACTCGTCGCGCGTTCCGGCTCGGGGATGACGCTGACCGCGGTGGCCAAGGCCCTCGACGCGCCCATCAGCTCCACCCAGGGACTCCTCAACGGCCTGGTCGCCGTGGGATATCTCGACGAGCGGAACCGGATCTACACGCTCGGCACCGCCCCGTACCTGCTCAACGTGATCGCGGGACGCCCGCCCGTCACCTCGGTGTCCCACGAGCAGCTGGAGGCGCTGCACTCACAGACCGGGCTCACGACAACTCTGTCGACGGATGTCGGCGACGACCTGTTCTACGTGGACTTTGTCTCCTCCGACCCGCACTACGCCTACCTCGCGGAGAACAAACTGCGTCGCTCTCTGCTGCGGACCTCGTCCGGGTGGCTACTCCTCGCGGACCGCGAGCGGCGGGACGTATGGGCCTACCTCAACTCGCGGCCCGGAGAGGACGCCGAGTACGTCGACCGTTTCCTCGCCGCTCTCGACGACCTGATCGATACCGGGGTCTGCCTCGCGCCCGGCGTGGCCGTCGACGGCGGGGACGGCGTCTCCGTCGCACTGCGCGAGCGCGGCCGCACCATCGCGACGGTCGGCGTGATCGGCAGTCGGGCCGAGATCCTCGCCCGCAAGGACGAGCTCGCGAGCGTGTGCCTCGAGCACGCGGCCTCGTGGGGCCTCCGGTAGCCGGGAGGGCCCGCGGCCGCCGCCGGCTACCGCCCCTCGTACCGACCGGCGCGCTTGTCCCCGAACGCCGCGAGCGCTTCGTGGTGATCCTCGGTGTGGTGGGCCAGCGCCTGCATCGCCGCGGACAGCTCGAGCAGCGACTCCAGCGACTGGTGCTGGGATTCGCGCAGCAGCCGCTTGGCCATCCGGACCGAGTGCGGCGGGTTCTTGGCCACCCGGGCGGCGAGACCGCGAGCCGCGTCCATCAGGTCGTCGGGGTCGACCACCTGGTTGACCAGGCCCCACTCGGCGGCCTGCTCCGCCTGCACCCGGTCGCCGGTGAGAGCCATCTCCGCCGCACGCGCCGGACCGATCGCCTTGGTGAGCAGCCAGGCCCCGCCGTCGCCGGGGATGATGCCCAGTTGCACGAAGCTCTCCGCGAACCACGCGCTGGTGGACGCCACCCGCAGGTCGCACATCACCGCGAGATCGCACCCCGCCCCGACGGCCGGCCCGTTGACCGCGGCCACCACAGGGACCTCGCAGTGGTACAGGGCGCGGGGGATCCGCTGGATCCCGTGGCGGTAGCCGTCGCGGAGTTGATACGGCGACCCCCCGAACATGCCGGCCCGGTCGGCCATGTCCTTCACGTTGCCGCCCGCCGAGAACGCCGAACCCGCGCCGGTGAGCACCACGGCGCGCACATCATGGTCGGCATTGACCACCGCAACCTGCCCACAGAGGGCGTCGACGATGGCCGGATCCGAGATGGGGTTGCGGGTGTCCGGGAGGTTCAGGGTCCACGTCTCGATGTGGTCGGCTCGCTCGACGAGCAGGGGCGCTGAGGCCATGAGGGGACTTCTTTCGTGGTCGCGGAAACCGGCTCGCTATCTAACTACGTAAACCGTTACCCGACAGTATCGACCCGGCGCGTCACCGTCAACGATCACCGCCGTCTCGGGTCCGCCCGTACGCACGGTTGCGGAACGACAGAACCCCCGGCCGTGAGGACCGGGGGTCTGAGGAACTCTCTGCGGAGCCGCGTGTCGGAATCGAACCGACGACCTTTTCATTACGAGTGAAATGCTCTACCGACTGAGCTAACGCGGCGAGCCCTTGTGGGGCGACGCAACTATATCCGACGGACCCCCTGAGCCGAAAAACGGCCCGCGCCGGGACGCCTCCGCCGTCACTCCCCCGGCGCTCACGCCGGCCCACTCCAGCCTGGCGGGTCAGGAGCCGAGCGCCGCGCGAATCGCACCGACCATCGCCGACACCGCGAACTTCGGCTTGACGTTGACCTTGATCGCGGCCCGGCACTCCTGCACCGCCTCGATCGCCTTGAGGATCGAGGCAGCCGAATAGTGCCCGCCGAGGCGCGCAGCCTCCTCGGCCTTGTCGGGGTGGACCGCGGCGACGTCGCGGGCACCGAGCGCGACGATGAGTGCATCCCGGTAGAAGCCGGCCAGGTCGACCAGGGCGAGGTCCAGCGAGTCACGGGTGGAGCGGGTTCGCCGGGACTTCTGTGCACGTTCGAGTTCCTTGACCGCGCCCGTCGCCCCGCGGCCGGCGGACGCGGTGCCCTTACCTGTGCCGCCGGCGCCGAGGGCGGTACGTAATTCCTCGACCTCTCGCTCGTCCGACTCGGTGTTGCGCGCGAGCGCTTCCTGCTCGGCGGAACTGACGAGCCGGCTCGCGAGCGGGAAGGCCCGCCCGGGGTTGTGCATGACCATCGGCAGCTGGAGGACGACGTCCCGACGTTCGCGGGTCGCCTCATCGGTGGCCAGCCACCGCGCCCGCCCCACGTGCCCGGAGGAAACCGAGGCGGCCCACCGCGCGAGATCCGGCTCGATCGCGTCGCCGTCGGCGAGAAGGACCCGCTCGACCGCCTCGGCGTTCGGCTGGCGCAGCGCGACGTTCCTCGACCGCGAGCGGAGTGTGACCATGATGTCCATCGGATCGGTGGTCGGCGAGCACAGCAGGAACACGGTCCGGCTCGGCGGCTCCTCCACCACCTTGAGCAGCGCGTTGCCGGACTGCTCCGTGAGCCGGTCCGCCTCCTCCACCACGACTATCTGCCACCGACCGGTCCCTGGACGGCTGGCCGCGCGGTGGATGGTCTCCTTGACGTCCTTGAGGAGGATGTTCACGCCCTGCGGGGCGAGCAGGTGGACGTCGGCATGAGTTCCCGCCAGGACGGTATGGCACGCGCGGCACCGACCGCACCCCACCACGTCGGGGTCCTCGCACTGCAGGGACGCCGCGAATGCCATTGCCGCCACACTGCGTCCGCTGCCCGGCGGCCCGGTGAACAACCACGCGTGGACCATGCGCGGGTCGGACTCGTCCCACCCCTGGCCCGGGACGCGGGCACGGGCGGCCGTCGCGGCAGCGGTCAGCTCCGCCACGACGTCGGCCTGTCCGGCCAATCGTTCGAACACCCCGGGCATGGCCCCACCTTATCCCCGCGGACCGACACACCTGAGCCCCCACCGGCACCGGCGCGAACTAGGCTGGGACCGATGGAGCGCTGGGTCAGGTTGTTCAGGTGGCTGTGGGCCACCCCCTGGCCCGTGTATGCGCTCACGATGGTGCAGGCCAACATCATCGGCGCGGTCTTCGTGTTCTCGTTCCTGCGCTTCGTGTTGCCGGTGGACCGGTTCCTGGACCTCGACGAGTTCCGGTTCCTCAACCAGTACCTCTTCATCGGCTACCTGGTGCTGGCCTTCATCGGCGGAGTCATCGCCTCCACACTGCTCCTCTTACCCGTGCTCAGAGTGGACCGGGCGGGCGCGGAGTTCGACGGCGCCATCCGCCGCCGCACCCTGCGTCTGCCGTTCCACCAGGCGATCATCTCGGGCACGATGTGGCTCATCGGGACCCTGCTGTTCGCCGCCGTCAACGTCGGGCACTCCCCCAGGCTCGCCCTCATCGTGTCGGTGACGAGCCTCCTGGGCGGGAGCACGACCGTCCTCATCTCCTATCTCCAGGCCGAGCGGATCATGCGGCCGATCACCGTGCGCGCGCTGGCCAGCGGCGTGCCGGCCAACCGGCACGTCCCCGGCGTCCGGCGCCGGATCTTCCTGGGCTGGGCGCTGACGACGGTCATCCCGATCGCGGGCATCCTGCTCATCCTCACCGGCCACTGGTTCGGACTGTTCGGTGACGACCCCGGGACCATCCTCGTCGCGCTGGCGGTCCTGGCGAGCGTCGCCGTCATCGCCGGCGCCATCGGCATGGGGCTGGTCTCGGACTCGATCGCCGACCCCGTCCGCGAGATGCAAGCGGGTGTCAGCCGCGTCAAGCAGGGCGACCTCGAGACGCGCGTGACGATCTACGACAGCTCGGAGATCGGCCGCCTGGCGCAGGGCTTCAACGAGATGGTGACCGGCTTGCAGGAGCGCGAGGCGATCCAGGACCTGTTCGGCCGCTACGTCGGCGAGGACGTTGCCCGCAACGCCCTCGAGCGCGGCACCGAACTCGGTGGGCAGGAGCGGGAGGTCGCGGTGCTGTTCGTGGACCTCACCGGGTCGACCGAGTTCGCGGCAGCACACGAGCCCGCCGAGGTCGTGTCGGTGCTCAACGAGTTCTTCCGGATCGCGGTCGAGGCCGTCGACTCCAACGGCGGGTACATCAACAAGTTTCAGGGAGACGCACTCCTCGCGGTCTTCGGCGCGCCCCTGGAGGTGGACAACGAGGCCGGCCGCGCCCTGCGCGCCGCCCGCGCACTGCAGAGCCGCCTCGCCGAGCTGTCGCCGCTCTCCGCGGGCATCGGCGTCTCCTACGGGACGGTCATCGCCGGGCACATCGGTCACGCCAAGCGGTTCGAGTACACGGTGATCGGCGACCCGGTCAACGAGGCCGCGCGCCTGACGACGTTGGCCAAGATGGAGCAGGGGCACGTGCTGGCCTCGGCGGCGACGATCCACCACGCGGACGGCCCGGAAGCCGCGCGGTGGGTGCTGGGCCAGAGCGTCGAGTTGCGCGGCCGCGGGATCATGACCCAGCTCGCTCGGCCCCTTCGCCCCACCCTGGCGGATCGGTGGCAGGCGGGCGACGCCGTACGGCGGTCCGCGACCGACGCCGGGTCCGTCGCATCCGCGGCGTCGGACGCACGCCCCGCCGCCGCTCCGGCAGCCGACGCGGTCGTCGACGACGCGACGCTCTGACCGACCCGCAGTCCGTCAGCGACGGGAGGAGGCCGCCTTCTTCGCCGGGGCTCTACGGGCGCCCGACTTCGTGGCGGGGGCCCTCTTGGCCGGCGGCGACTTGGCCCGACGCTCCGAGAGCAACTCGGCGGCCCGCGCATCGGTGAGACTCTCCACGGTGTCACCCTTGCGCAGAGACGCGTTGGTCTCGCCGTCGGTCACATAGGGGCCGAACCGGCCGTCCTTGACCAGCATCTGCTTGCCGGAGACCTCGTCGATCCCCATCTCGCGCAGTGCCTTGGGCGCAGCGGCCTGGCGGCCCCGACGCTTGGGCTCGGAGTAGATCTTCAGCGCCTCCTCGAGCGTCACCGTGAACACCGCGTCCTCGGACTCGAGGGTGCGCGAGTCGGTGCCCTTCTTCAGGTACGGCCCGTACCGGCCGAGCTGTGCGGTGATCTCCTCGCCGCTGGCGGGGTCGACGCCGACGACGCGGGGCAGTGACAGGAGCTTGAGCGCGTCCTCCAGCGTGACCGTCGCCGGGTCCATGGACTGCATGAGCGACCCGGTCCGCGGCTTGGGCCCGGTCGGGTTCTCGGAGTCCTTCTTCGCCTTGCGCGTGACCGCGGCCTTGGCCTTCGTGGCGGCCTTCTTGGCCTCTGCCTTGGCCTCGTCGTCCTTCGCCGCGGCGATCGCGGCGTCGCGCTCGGCGTCGATCCGCTTCTTCTCCGCCTCGGCGTCGGCGAGCACCTTCTTCGCCCACGCGGCCTTCTCGGCGTCGCTCGGCTCGGGCAGCTTCTCTGTGACGTAGGGCCCGTAGCGTCCGTCCTTGACGACGATCTCGTGCCCGGTCTCGGGGTCCACGCCCAGCGGACGCCCGTCCTGCGGGGTGGCGAAGAGCTTCTCGGCCACCTCCAGGGTGAGCTCGTCGGGGCTCATACCCTCGGGCAGGTTGGCGCGCTGCGACTCCTCTTCTCCGGACTCGCCCGTCACCATCCGCTCGAGGTACGGACCGTAGCGACCGACGCGCACGTAGACGGGGCGCCCCTCGGCGTCGTCGAACACGCGGATCGAGTTGATGCTGCGGGCGTCGATGGCCTCGAGGTTCACGTCGACGAGGTTCTTCAGCCCCACCGCGTAGTTCGAGTCCGCGTCGCCCTCACCCCCCTCGCCGTGGCCCCCCGGGCCACCGACGCCGAAGTAGAAGCGGCGCAGCCAGTCGCTCCGGTTCTCCCGACCCTCGGCGATCGCGTCGAGCTCGTCCTCCATGAGGGACGTGAAGTCGTAGTCGACGAGCCGGCCGAAGTTCTGCTCGAGCAACCCGACCACCGCGAACGCCACCCAGCTGGGCACGAGCGCGTTGCCGCGCGAGTAGACGTAGCCGCGGTCCTGGATGGTGCGGATGATGCTGGCGTAGGTCGACGGGCGTCCGATGCCCATCTCCTCCATCGCCTTGACGAGGCTGGCCTCGGTGTAGCGGGCCGGCGGGCTGGTGGTGTGGCCCTCGGGCAGGAGGTCCGAGCCGGTGAGGTGCTGTCCCTCGGACAGCTGCGGCAGGCGCCGTTCGGCGTCGTCGGCCATGGGCTTGTCGGCGGACTCGGCGGCATCGTCGGCGGCCTCGACGTAGGCCTTGAGGAAGCCGGGGAACGTGATGGTGCGGCCGGAGGCGGAGAAGGTGGCGCGGGAGTATCCGGAGGCGTTGGCCCCGGCCTCGCCGCTGATGCGGATGCTCACCGAGGTGCCGCGGGCGTCGGCCATCTGGGAGGCGACGGTGCGCTGCCAGATCAGCTCGTAGAGGCGGTACTCCTCCGCGTCCAGCACGCTGTGCAGCTGGCCGGGGGTGGCGAAGGTCTCGCCGGCGGGGCGGATGGCCTCGTGTGCCTCCTGCGAGTTCTTGACCTTGCGCGTGTACTGCCGCGGTGTGGGCGAGACGTACTCGCTGCCGTAGAGCTCCGTGGCCTGCGCGCGGGCGGCGGCGATGCCACCCTCGGACAGGGTGGTGGAGTCGGTTCGCATGTAGGTGATGTAGCCGTTCTCGTACAGCCGCTGCGCGATGCGCATGGTGCGCTCGGAGGTGTACCGGAGCTTGCGGCCGGCCTCCTGTTGGAGGGTCGAGGTCATGAACGGCGCGTAGGGGCGCCGTGTGTAGGGCTTGGACTCGACGGTGTCGACGACGAAGTCGGCACCGTCGAGAGCCCCGGCCAGCGCGCGGGCCGCGGGCTCGTCGAGCACGACGGAGTCCTTGGCTGCGCCGGTGGTCTTCAGCCTGCCGTCCGGGCCGAAGTCACGGCCCTGCGCCACCCGGGCGCCATCGACGGCGGAGAGCTTGGCCGTGAAGCTGCGTGGCTCACCGGCGTCACCTCCGGCCGAGCGCTGCGTCGCCAGGGTTGCGGTGATGTCCCAGTAGTCGGCGGCGACGAACGCCATACGCTCGCGTTCACGCTCGACGATGACGCGGGTGGCCACCGACTGCACACGCCCGGCGGACAGCCGCGGCATGACCTTCTTCCACAGCACGGGCGAGACCTCGTATCCGTAGAGACGGTCGAGGATGCGGCGGGTCTCCTGGGCGTCGACGAGGTCGGTGTCCAGCTCGCGGGTGTTCTCGGCGGCGGCGAGGATGGCGGGCTTGGTGATCTCGTGGAACACCATGCGCTTGACGGGGACCTTGGGCTTGAGCACCTCGAGGAGATGCCAGGCGATCGCCTCACCCTCGCGGTCGGGGTCCGTCGCGAGCAGGAGCTGATCCACCCCCGCGAGCTCCTTCTTGAGCTCGGAGACCTTCTTCTTCTTGTCGGCGCTGACCACGTAGATGGGCTCGAAGTCGTCCTCCGGGTTCACGCCCAGCCGCGCCCACGGCTCCTTCTTGTACTTGGCCGGGATGTCCGCGGCGCCCTTGGGCAGGTCGCGGATGTGACCGACGGAAGCCTCGACCACATAGTCGGACCCCAGATAGGGCTGGATCTTGCGCGCCTTGGTGGCGGACTCGACGATCACCAGGCTCCGCTTGCCGCCCGATGCTGTCTTCTTGCTCGCCACTGGAGTGCTCCCAACCTGCGCTGATCCGTCGGCGACGCCCGCCGTCGACTCCGGTCCCGGTTACGGTACGCGTGCCGGAGCCTTTCCATACAGATTCATACCAGGCCGGTCCGTCACGGGAAGAAACGCGATCCAGCCCTGCGCGGGCACCGTGAGCACGCCCACCCGGACGCCACCACCCCCCGGGACGGTCCGGCCTATCCCTCTATATGCATCGCGCACTCGAGCGCCCCCTCGTCGTCGTTCCCCCCAGCGCACACCGTCGCGAGTGGCGGAGATAGACAGATCGGTCTACGATGAAGAGGAACATCCACGGCCGCGGATTGGAACCTGTTACATTTCCGGCAATTCGGCCGTGGCCGCGGGCTGCGCCCTAAAGGGCGTACCGTCGATGGCCGTACGGGAGCCACGACGAGTCCCGATCATCACGACTTTCTGGAGGTCAGCAGCGGTGGGCAATGCGTCCAAGACCAAGCTGGACAAGGTGGTCATCCGCATCGCGGGTGACTCGGGTGACGGCATGCAGCTCGCCGGTGACCAGTTCACGTCCGAGGCGGCCGCGTTCGGTAACGACCTGGCGACCCAGCCCAACTATCCGGCCGAGATCCGGGCTCCCCAGGGCACCATCCACGGCGTCTCAAGCTTCCAGATCCAGATCGCGGACTACGACATCCTCACCGCCGGTGACCGTCCCGACGTCCTGGTGGCGATGAACCCGGCCGCGCTGAAGGCCAACATCGGCGACCTGCCCTCGGGCGGGATCCTCATCGTCAACTCCGACGAGTTCACCAAGCGGAACCTGACGAAGGTGGGCTACGAGTCCAACCCGCTGGGCTCACCGGCGTTCGAGGCGTTCCAGGTGCACGAGGTCGCGATGAGCACGCTGACCATCGGCGCCGTGGAGTCGGTCGACATCGGCAAGAAGGACGCCGAGCGCTGCAAGAACATGTTCGCGCTCGGTCTGCTGATGTGGATGTACGGGCGCACGGTCGACTCGATCGAGAAGTTCCTGGCCGACAAGTTCGGCAAGAAGCCGACCATCCTCGAGGCCAACACCCTGGCGCTGCGGGCGGGCTGGAACTACGGCGAGACCACCGAGGCGTTCGCGTCGGAGTACGAGATCGCCCCCGCCAAGCTCCCCGCGGGCCGCTACCGTCAGGTCACCGGCAACACCGCCCTGGCCTACGGCCTGGTCACCGCCGGCATCTCGGCCGACATGCCGGTCTTCCTGGGCACCTACCCCATCACCCCGGCCTCGGACATCCTGCACGAGCTCAGCAAGCTCAAGCAGTTCGACGTGACCACCTTCCAGGCCGAGGACGAGATCGCCGGAATCGCCTCCGCGCTCGGCGCCTCCTATGGTGGCGCGCTGGGCGTGACCTCGACCTCCGGGCCGGGTCTGGCCCTGAAGTCCGAGGCGATCGGCCTGGCCGTCATGACCGAGTTGCCGTTGGTCATCATCGACGTCCAGCGCGGCGGTCCCTCGACCGGCCTGCCCACCAAGACCGAGCAGTCCGACCTGCTGCAGGCGCTGTTCGGCCGCAACGGTGAGTCGCCGGTGGCCGTGGTGGCCCCCCAGTCCCCCGCGGACTGCTTCGACGCCGCCCGCGAGGCCGCCCGCATCGCGGTCACCTACCGCACGCCGGTCATCCTGCTCTCGGACGGCGCGATCGCCAACGGCTCCGAGCCGTGGCTGCTGCCCGAGGTCGACGCGCTGCCGAAGATCGACAGGAACCTTGCCACCGCACCCGAGGCGGGCGAGGAGGGCGCGACGGTCCCCGACTACCTGCCCTACGCCCGTGACCCGGAGACCCTCGCCCGCGACTGGGCCGTGCCCGGTACCGCGGGCCTCGAGCACCGCATCGGTGGCCTGGAGAAGGCCAACGGCACCGGCAACATCTCCTACACGCCGGACAACCATGACCTGATGACCCGCACGCGCGCCCTGCGCATCGCGCGCATCGACGTGCCGGACCTCGAGGTCGACGACCCGTCGGGAGAGGCCGACGTCCTCGTCGTGGGATGGGGCTCGTCCTACGGCCCCATCGGCGAGGCCGTGCGCCGCGCCCGCGCCAACGGCCACCGCGTGGCCCGCGCACACGTGCGTCACCTCAACCCGCTGCCCCACAACATCGGCGAGGTGCTGGGGTGCTACCGCCGCGTGCTGGTGCCGGAGATGAACCTCGGTCAGCTGTCGATGCTGCTCAAGGCCCGCTTCCCCGCCAACATCCAGCCCATCACCAAGGTGCACGGCATGGCGTTCTCCGCCGAGGAGCTGCAGAACGCCATCGAAGCCGAGTTCGCCGGCCGCCTCTCCCACGCCGAGCACGACAAGTACCGTGTCGCGCTCGACGGGGTCGTCACCACCACCGGTGAGCCCGCGGCCCGCGCCCGGCAGATCGGTCACACCGCCACCGGCACCACCACCGCCAACCGAACCCGCTGAAACAGACGAGCGAGGAGAGGACCCCCATGACAACAACCGAACCCGGACTCGTCGGCACCAAGCTGCCGCTCGACGCGCTGTCCTCGGTCCCCAAGACCGACGCGCCGCAGAAGCCCAAGGACTACACCTCCGACCAGGAGGTGCGCTGGTGCCCGGGCTGTGGCGATTACGTCATCCTGGCCACCATCCGCGCGCTGCTGCCCAAGCTCGGCCTCAAGCGCGAGAACATCACCTTCATCTCCGGCATCGGTTGCTCGAGCCGCTTCCCGTACTACCTCGAGACGTACGGCATGCATTCGATCCACGGCCGCGCCCCGGCCATCGCCACCGGCCTGGCCACCACCCGCCCCGACCAGTCGGTGTGGGTCGTCACCGGCGACGGCGACGCCATGTCCATCGGCGGCAACCACCTGATCCACACCCTGCGCCGCAACGTGAACATGAACATCCTCATGTTCAACAACCGGATCTACGGCCTGACCAAGGGCCAGTACTCCCCCACCTCCGAAACCGGCAAGGTCACCAAGTCCAGCCCCATGGGCTCATTGGACCACCCGTTCAACACCCTGTCACTGGCACTGGGCGCCCAGGGCACCTTCGTGGCCCGCGCCCTGGACTCGGACCGCAAGGGCCTGACCGAGGTCCTCGAGGCCGCCGCCCGCCACCGCGGCACCAGCTTCGTGGAGATCATGCAGGACTGCCCGATCTTCAACGACGGCTCCTTCGACCTGCTGCGCAAGGAGGACGCCGCCGACCACCTCATCCCGGTGCGCCACGGCGAGAAGATCATCTTCGGCGACTCCGGCCAGCACTGCGTGGTCCGCCGCGGCTTCTCACTGGCCGTGGCCGCCACCGCGGACGTCGACGAGGCCGACATCGTGGTCCACGACGCCCACACCGACGACCCGACCTACGCCCACGCCCTGGCCAACCTGTCCAGCCAGGACCTGGAGTACACGGTCACCGGCATCATCCGCCAGGTCGCCCGCGACACCTACGACGACCTCGCCCGCGGGCAGGTCGAGCACGCCAAGCAGATCGCCACCAGCGATCTGCAGGCCCTCCTCGACGGCTCCAGCACCTGGACCGTCGAGTAGGACGCCGCACCGCCCGCGCCGCGTCCCGCGAGGCCGACGGCGCACGCGCCACCGCTCACGGTGGGCGGTCACCGGCTCACACGCGCCTGGTGACCGTCCCCGTGACGCGTCCGCGGGTGTCCCACGTGCGCTCGACCACGTCGGCGGAGCCGTGCTGGTCCACGCGGACCGCGGTCGTCGACCGGGTGCCGTAGCTCCCGCCGATGCGGACGAACCTCGACGACAACCGCCACTCGTGCGTCAGGGGCACGCCGGTGCGGGGCATCGTCCACGGCGCGGCCGGGCGGCGGTCCGCCAGCACGTCGAGCAGTGCCCGCGACCAGTCCGGGCCCTCCATGAGGTCGGTGCCCAGCAGCGTCCGCACGTCACGGACCGCGCCGACGACCTTGGGCCACGGCGTGTTGAGGGCCGCGTTGGACAAGCCGTGGACGCCGTCGTCGAGAGGCAACGGGCCGCGGGTGGACCGGTTGGAGGCCCACCACATGGCGTCGAGGTCACCGGCGAGGAGGTTGACGCCCCCGTAGGCGTCGAGGCCGTCGACGACGTGGTGGGCGAACTCCGTGACCGGCACCGGCCCGGTGAGCGCATCGACCGGCAACTCACCACGCGACGCCGGCGCGGGGATCGCCGGCCCGGGCTCGCGGACATTGGTGACCGCGGCGAACCGCCCGCCCGGCGCCAGCGCCATCCAGGTTCCCCCAGCGGTGATGTCCCGGCCGGCGACGATGTCCGCGGCACCGTCGTGCTCCAGCGTCCACTCGTGGAGCGGCTCGGTGGGCCGGGCGAGGACCTCGTCCCGGTTGGCCACCACGATGAGGGGATAGCGGGGGTGGACCCGGCAGGCGACCACGAGCATGCACATACCCCCACGGTACGTCGACCTGCGACGGGGCAGCGCGACGCCGGGGGCGGGTCGGCGCGCGGCGGGGGTGTGCAGCGCCGCGTCAGCCGGGCCAGTGCTCCGCGGGCACCCCGACGGGTGGTGCGCCGATGTTCTGCGCCAGCCGCGCCCGCGCCTTGGCCGTCCCCAGTCGCAGCAGCGGGCCGCCGCCCTTCGACCCGACGTACGTCGTCCGGATGCCGACCCGCTCCAGCGCCGCACGCAGCGCGTCCCGCCGTGGGGCGTGGTGCTCCAGCCCGGCGTCGATGCCCAACTCGACCACACCGGTGTCCGTGATGTGGCCGGCGGTGAGGACCCAGACGCGCAGCGCCCCGGCCGAGGGGGTCCACCCCTCCGGGACCGCGGTGACGGCGCCCCGCCTCCAGCGGCGCACCACCGGCGCCAGCACCGACGTCCGCGCCGTGGAGACCGTGCACCGGCCGTCGGGATCCGGGTCGGAGCGCACGGGATCCAGCCCCGCCTGCGTCAGGATCGTCTCGAACGCGTCTGCCCGCCACGCGGCGTCGAGCGCCACCGACACCTGCGCCACCTCGCCGGCCAGGGTGGACTGGCCGCGGGCGGCCAGGACGCCCTCGAGGTCCGAGGGGTCGGGGACATGGTCGTCCGCGGCGAAGAACGACAGCTGCGTCACGGCTCCGAGCCTACGGTCGGCCCCGGACACCTCCGACCCCGACACGGCACGAGGCCCCCACCGCGAGCGCGGTGGGGGCCTCGTCGTGTCGGACCTGATCGGTCAGAGGGCGCGGACCTCCTGCGCCTGCGGGCCCTTCTGACCCTCGCCCACCTCGAACTCGACGCGCTGGTTCTCCTCGAGCGACTTGAAGCCGGTGCCCTCGATGGAGGAGTAGTGGACGAAGAGGTCGGCGGAACCGTCCTCGGGGGCGATGAACCCGTAGCCCTTCTCCGCGTTGAACCACTTGACGGTGCCCTGTGCCATGTTTACTGCGTTCCTTTTCCGTACTGCCAGGTGCGACTCGCGGGATGGCCGCGCGTGTCGGGCCGACGCCCCCGTTCACCGGCTGCCCGGTGGGCGGTTGTGACGACCGGCTCCAGTAGACCACGACAACAGCGTGAGGAGTACAGATCTTGGGGACGTCGGTCCTCCGCCGGTCGCGAATCGACCGGCGGGGCGGAGCCCTCTACGGTCGAAGGGTGACGACTTACGGACGCGAACTCCTGGGCCACCTGCTGGACCAGCTCCCGGCCGGTCCGTCGCCACTGACCCACGCCGCCGACCTGCCCGCCCGCGAGGCGCGGTACGCCGACTGGCCCACCTGGGCCCACCCGGGCCTGGTCGACGAACTGCGCGCCCGGGGCGTCGACCGGCCCTGGGCCCACCAGGTCGCCACCGCCGAACACGCGCACGCCGGTCGACACGTCGTGGTGGCGACGGGAACCGCGTCCGGGAAGTCGCTCGGCTACCAGCTGCCCGCGCTGAGCGCACTCGCCGAGGACCCCAACGCCTGCGTGCTCTACCTGGCCCCGACCAAGGCCCTCGGGCAGGACCAGCTCTCGTCGGTGATCTCGCTGGTGGACTCCGTGCCCGGGCTCTCTCACGTCGCACCCGCCTCCTACGACGGAGACACCCCGTCCGACGCCCGACCCTTCATCCGGGAGAACTCGCGGTGGATCGTCACCAACCCGGACATGCTCCACCTGTCGATGCTCGGCAGGGCCCGCCAATGGACACGGATCCTGCGGGGGCTCCGCTTTGTCGTCGTCGACGAATGTCACTCCTACCGCGGTGTGTTCGGCTCCAACGTCGCCCTGGTCCTACGACGGCTCGACAGGTTGGCCCGCGCCCTGGGCGCGGCGCCGACCTTCATCCTGGCGTCCGCCACCACCTCCGAGGCCGGGGCCGCCGCCACCACGCTGGTCGGCCGCGAGTGCGTGGAGGTCACCGACGACGCCTCGCCCCAGGGCGGCCGCACCGTCGCGCTGTGGGAACCGCCGCTGATGGAAGGGGTGGCCGGCGAGCACGGCGCGCCCGTCCGCCGACCCGCGCCCGTCGAGGCGTCGGCGCTCATGGCGTCCCTGGTGGCCGAGGGCGCACGCACCCTGACGTTCGTCCGCTCCCGCGCCGGTGCGGAATCCACCGCGCTGCGCGCCCGCGAGCGCCTGGCCTCGGAATACGGGGCGCGCGGACTCGAACTCGCCGGCCGCATCGCCGCCTACCGCGCGGGCTACCTCGCCGACGATCGCCGCGAACTCGAACGCGGCCTCGCCGAGGGCGAACTGGTGGGCGTGGCCTCGACCTCCGCGCTCGAGCTGGGCGTGGACATCTCCGGTCTGGACGCCGTGGTGAGCGCGGGATTCCCCGGCACGATCGCCTCGTTCTGGCAGCAGGCCGGCCGCGCCGGGCGCCGCGGCCAGGGCGCGCTCGTCATGCTGGTCGCGCGCGACGACCCTCTGGACACCTATCTCGTCCACCACCCCGAGGCTCTGCTGAGCCGGCCCGTCGAGGCCACCGTCACCGACCCCCGCAACCCCGTCCTGCTGGCCGGGCAGCTGCGGTGCGCGGTGAGCGAGCGGCCGATGTCCCACGAGGAGGCGCGGGCGTGGGGCGCCACCGAGGTGCTCGAGGACCTCGCCGCGCGCGGGCTCGTGCGGCGCCGACCCGCGGGCTGGTACCCGGCCGCCGACGACCACACCCCGCACGCCGAGGTCGACATCCGCGGCACGGGCGGCGCGGAGGTCGTGATCGTCGACGCGGTGGACGGCCGGATGCTCGGCACGATCGATTCCGTCCGCGCCCGCTCGCAGGTCCACCCCGGCGCGCTGTACCTGCACCAGGGCGAGTCGTTCATCGTCGACGAACTCGACCTCGACGAGGGGTTGGCGCTGTGCCACCCCGAGGTGCCGGAGTGGACGACCTCCGCGCGCGAGCAGGTGTCGATCGACCTCATCGAGACGCTGGAGACGGTGCCGGCCGGGCCGGTGACCCTGTCGCTGGCCGACGTGGAGGTCACCACCCGCGTCACCGGCTACCAGCGGCGACTGCGCGGCGGGGAGATCCTCGACGTGCCCCCGCTGGACCTGCCCGAGACGACCCTCGCCACGCGGGCGGTGGTCTACACGCTCACCCCGCAACTCCTGCGCGTGGCCGGGCTCGAGGAGGCGGACTGGCCGGGGGCACTGCACGCGGCCGAGCACGCCGCGATCGGCCTGCTGCCCCTGGTCGCCACGTGCGACCGCTGGGACATCGGCG
The DNA here is from genome assembly GCF_036287335.1 of Dietzia maris. Taxonomy (NCBI): domain Bacteria; kingdom Bacillati; phylum Actinomycetota; class Actinomycetes; order Mycobacteriales; family Dietziaceae; genus Dietzia; species Dietzia maris. Next base: position 564,384 of record NZ_CP143053.1, on the reverse strand, counting down.
GGGTCTCCACCGCCCTGCACCCCGACACCGGCCTGCCCACGGTGTTCGTCTACGACGGTTACGCCGGCGGGGCGGGTTTCGCCGAGCGGGGATTCCGCCGCGCGACCTCGTGGCTGCGGGCGACCCTCGACGCGATCCGCGCCTGCGAGTGCGAATCCGGATGCCCCTCCTGCATCCAGTCGCCCAAGTGCGGCAACGGCAACGACCCGCTCTCCAAGCCGGGCGCGATCGCGCTGCTCACGGAGGTGGTCGGGCAACTCGCCGGGGTCGCCGGGTAGCGGGCCGCCGGTCGACCGCCCACCGCGGCCCGGACCCACGTAGGCCCAGGTCTCACCTGGGCCGGGTCTCACACCGGCCCCGCCCGCGCGACCGCCGACACCGCTCGCGAGCCGAGAACGCCGAGATCCACGTGCACCTCGGCCCGGGCCACCAGGTCGTGGCCGTCGACCGTGCACACCGGCAAGTCCGCGCCGTTCGCGGCGGCGATCCCGGACGCCGCCGTGCACGGGTCGAGGCCCTCGCGGAGCGCGTGCGCGCCGGCCAGTGCGGCCAGGTCCGCGGCGGATCGGGCGGCATGCGTGGCCACTGCCGCCCGTCCCACCAACAGAACGGCCACGGCCAGCGCCAGGACGGCCGCCACCGCGAAGGCGGTCGCCACGGTCATGGCCCCCTCGTCGTCGTCACCCACCCGGCGCCACCCCGTGCGCACGGCTACGACGGCGCGTCGGCAGGCTGCCGCACTACGCCCCGTCACAGCACGACGCCCGGCCACGGCGCCACGCCCGGTCATGGCGCAGCGCCCGGCTCGGCGCGCGCCACGGCCCGACCGCGTAACTCCACGCCGGGCAGGCCCCGCGCCGGCGCCACGACCTCGGCCGTGACGGCTCCCCCGCCGCCGACGACCGAGACGTCGGCACCGGGCGCGGCAACCCGGCCGGCCGCCGTGCCCTCCTCCACCCCGGACATCGCGGCCACCCGCGCCGCCTCGCGGGCGGCGTCGACCATCCTGATCTGCGTCAACGCGGCGCCGGCACCGGCGGCGGCGAGCGCGACCACCACCACGAGGGAGGCGATCCCGAGGGCGGCCTCGACGGTCACCGACCCGTCGTCGCGGGCCGCCGCCGCGCGGAGCCGTCGCGGCACCGTCACACCGAGGTGTTGAGAGCCTGCTCGATGATGCCGCCGAGCGCGTCCGGGATCGAGTCGCCGCTGACGACCGTGTACAGCACGGCCCCGAACGCCGCCGCGGCGATGGTCCCGACGGCATATTCGACGGTGGACATCCCCGCGTCCGCGCTGGTCATCGCGTGGAATCGGCGATGCAGGGCGGAACGGGCGCGCGCCACCGCCGCCGTCGGGGCGGCGAGAGTCCGGGTGGCGAGAGTCCGGGTGGCGAGAGTCCGGGTGGCGAGGGTGGCGGTCTGATGGGTGTGGTGAGTGGACATGCGGTTTCTCCTTCTTCACTGACCGGGGCGGCGTCTCCGCCCCGGAATCCGAGTGGCCGGCGGCGCTGCTCACGGCATGACCCCCGGCAGCATCCCGTCGGCCAGACCCACCACGACGGGGAGCACGCCAAGGCAGACGAACGCGGGCAGGAAGCACAGGCCGAGGGGCCCGGCCACGAGGACGGAGGCGCGCTCGGCGCGGGCGGTCGCGGCGGCGTCGGCCTCGGAGCGCATCCGTGCGGCGGCGTGCTCCAGCGCGGAGCGGACCGACCCGCCGCCGTCGCCCGCGCGGATCAGCACAGGAGCGACGGGGGCCAGCCGGGCGGCGCCCGGGACGTCCCGCCAGGCCTCGGCCGACGTCGCGCCTAGCCGCATGCGGGCGGCCGCCGCGCGCAGGGGTTCCGCGGCGTCGGGGTCGGAGTGCTCGACGGCGTCGGCGACCGCGGACAGTGCGTCCGGCGTGGGCAGGCCCGCGAGCAGGGCGACCGCGAGCAAGTCCAGCAGGTGGGCGAGCACCTCGGTGTCGGCTGGGGCGTGGCGGCGCCGGGTGAGCGGGGCCACCAGGCGCACCACTGGACCGGCGATGCGGCCCGTCAACGCCGCGGCCGCGGACGTCGCCACGCCGTGCGGGCGCCCCGGCGCCGCGTGCTGCCGAGCAGGCCCCGCGGGGTCGGGGAGGACCGCGTCGAGTCTCTCGGCGGCCCGCGGGCGCCACGGCGCGATGCACACCGCGGCGGCGAGTAGGAGAACTGCCGGGCTCACCTGCCCGCCCCGCCCGCGATCCGGTCGGTCCACACCAGACCGGCCGCGAGGAGAACCGCCCCTGCCAGGCACAGGGCGCCGCCGAGTGTCCCGCCCAGCAGGACGCCCAGGGGGTCGGCTCCGAAACCCGCGCCGAGCAGCACGCCCAGGCCGGGCAGGGCGGTGAGGATGACGGCGGTGGCTCGGGGTCCGGCGAGGGTGGCGTGCGTCCGGACGGCGCGCTCGCGGCGGGAGGCCACGTCGGCGCGGAGACCGTCCACGACGTCGGCGAGCTCGACCCCGTGCCGGGTCGCGAGCAGCCAGGCCCCGGCGAGCTCGCCGGGGACACGGTCGCCCCCGAGGTCACGCTTCGAACCGTCGGCGGTGGCCGCGGCGGCCGGACCGGTCGTGGTGGTCGCGGCGGGTCGCAGCGCCGCGGTGACGTCGCCGCCCAGGCGGGCGTGCGATCCGGCGGCGGCGAGGATGTTCCCGACCTGCGGGTCGTGGGCAGCGGCCGCGTCAGCGGCCCGGCCGAGGGCGGCCCCCGGCCCGGCGCCCGCCCGGAGGGCGGAGGCGGCGTCGTCCAGCGCGCGCTCCCACGCGCCCAACCGCGTGAGGCGGCCGCGGCGTTCGGTGGCGCGGCCGTGCAGGTCGGCGGCGACACCGCCGAGCACCGCGGCCGCGCAGGCGTGCAGTGGTCCGGCGCCGACCAGGCCGACCAGCCCCGCCGCGACCGGCCACGAGAGGCTCGCCGGAACCTGCAGGACGAGGCCGCCCAGCGCGCCGATGCGCTGGGCGGCGCCGGTCGCGGCTCCGCCAGCCGCGGCTCCGGCACCCGCGGAACCGGTCGCCCCGCCCGCGGCACCGTCGCCCGCGGCCCGGTCGAACCCACCGGACTCGAGCGCCGCCAGCCGGTCAGCCGCGCGCCCGCCCGGCCACACCAGCAGCGCGACGGCCACCAGCACCAGCGCGGCCGTCATCGGACGCGCTCCGCGAGCATCGCGTCGAGGGCCGCACGACCGGGCACGTCTCCCCCGTCGGCACGCCAGGCCGGGTCCACCACGATCCCCTGTGCCTCGCGGCGCACCACCCCGATCGAGTCGACGCCGCGCATCCCGTCGGGCAGGCGGCGCATGCCCACCACGACTCGCAGCGACGCGGCAACCTGGGCGGACAGCGCGGCGCGATCCAGACCGCCGAGGGCACCGAGCGCCTCCAGTCGCGCGGGCAGCTCGGTCGGCGAGTTGGCGTGGACCGTGCCCGCGCTCCCGTCGTGGCCGGTGTTGAGGGCGGCGAGCAGGTCGGCGACCTCGCCGCCGCGGACCTCGCCCACGGCGATGCGGTCGGGCCGCATGCGCAGCGCCTGCCGGACGAGGTCGGCCATCGTCACCTCGCCGGCGCCCTCGACGTTGCCGTGCCGCACCACGAGCCTGACGACGTGCGGGTGCGCGGGTCGCAGCTCGGGCGAGTCCTCGACACACAGCAGCCGCTCCGAGTCCGGGACCAGCCCCAGCAGCGCGGCGAGCAGTGTGGTCTTGCCGGAACCGGTGCCGCCCACGACGAGGTAGCCGACCCGGGCCGCGACGAGCGCGCGGAGCAGCGGCTCGGCGTCGTCGGGGACGGTGCCCGCGGCCACGAGCCGGTCGAACGTCGACTGCGCCGGCCTCGACACCCGTAGCGACAGGCACGTCCCGTCGACGGCGACCGGAGGAAGGACCGCGTGCAGCCGCCACGCCATACCGTCGCGCGACCGCACCACGCCGTCGGCCCAGGGGCGAGCGTCGTCGAGCCGCTGGCCCGCCCGCCCGGCCAGTCGCACCGCGAGCGCGCGCAGCTCGGCCTCGGTCGGCACCACGACGTCGGTCTCCTCGAGCCCCCGACCGCGATCGACCAGCGCGGGGCCCGGTCCGTCGACCACCACGTCGGTCACCCCGGGACTGGCGAGCAGCGCCTCGAGCGGCCCGGCGCCGGCGAGGTGTTCGCGGACGAGCCGGGCGGTGCGCAGTAGGTCGAGGTGTCCGTGGAGGACGCCGGACTCGGCGCGCACCGCGCGGACCACCTCGTCGGGTTCGGGATCCACGCCCAGGCCGGCGAGGCGCGCGCGGACGCGGTCGACCAGGTCGGCGGGCGGGGCGCCGGGGTCCTCAGCGCTCACCGGCGCCCACCTCCCCGAGCAGGGTGTCGGCGAGTGCGCACAGCCGCCGCATCCCGCCCGCGCGACCGCGACGCAGCGCATCGGCCAGCTCGCCGGCGCCGGCCGCGCGCCGCACGGAGCCGATCTCGGGCAGCACGTGCCACCGCTGAGCCCCCACCGATCCGGCGACGTCGGCCGCATGCAGGGGGTCACCGCGCCCGGTCCGGATCACCAACGCCGCGCCGGGTGACCGCCGCACCGCCCGTCGGGCCGCGACCGCGCCCTGGAGGTCGGCCCTGGTGACGACGACGACGAGGTCAGCCTCGTCGCGCACCGGCCCGCAGTCCTCGGCGCCGCCGGAATCGCTCACCGCGAGTCCGCTGCCCGCCCGGTGGGCCAGCACGGCACCCGGTCCGCCATCGGGGGCGGGGGCGGGGTCGGCGTCCGCCGGACGGCTTCTGGACCTGGCCAGTACCCGCAGTCCCGGCAGCACCTCGGGTGCCGCGCCCCACAGGGCGTCGGGGTCGGGCCCGCCCAGGTCGGCCCGGACATCCTCAACGCGCAGGCCGGAGTGGTCCTCCGTCCCCAGCAGCAGGTCGACGCCGGTGCCGTGCGGGTCCGTCTCCACCAGAAGGGTCCGGTGAGACGGCGCGGCACGGACCGCCATCGCTGCCGCGAGCGTGCTGGCCCCGCAACCGCCCACCGCGCCGACGACCACCACCACCGCTCCCGCCCGGGTCGGCACCGGCGCGAGCAGCACCCCCACGAGATCGCCGGTCCCGGACGGCAGGCGGATCACCTCGTCGTCGTCACCCGGATCGCGGTCCGAGCCGACCCGCACGACCCGTGACCCGCCGGTTCCCACCCTCCCCGCGGCGGCGTCCGACACGGCACCGCCGGCACCGCTGGCACGGTCGCCGTCGCGGTCCACGCGCTCGGCGGCGCGGTCGGTCACCAGGACGTCGGCGGGCCCCGTCCCCGGTTCCATCGCCAGGGCGGCCAGCACCGCGCGCACGTCGGCGTCCAGGTCGGGATCGGTGATCTCCACCGCGACGGTCAGCGCTCTCGTAGTCGTGTCCACGGCGCCCACCCTCGCCCATGCCGGCGACCGTCGACCCCGCCGCGACGCGGGACGGCGGTCGGCCTGTGGAGGGGGACGGGGCTGTGGAGAACGCGCGGGGCGGGGCGCTCGTGGCGCACTCACCCGTGGTGTCGACGCGGTCTTCGGGCCCGCTCAGTCGCAGCCGCCCAGCCTTCCCAATCGCAGCCGCACGCGAACATGGCGTCTCGCGCAGCCCGCGGCGGGTGCGAGACGCCATCCCGGGGAGCGGCTGCGAATGCCCGTGGCGCCTTCGGATACCCACAAATGCGAGAAACCGCGGCAGGGGGTGCCGCGGTTTCTCAAAGCCTCAGTTCTCGGGGGGATGAACTGAGCACCTGTAGGGGGATGCCCCGTTAAGGGCACATCCAGTATCACCCATCTGCGTGGGCAACACAAGGACCGTATCGTGGGTGTCGTGTCCGCCCCCCGCCCACCGGGCCCCAGGATCTCGCACCGGCCGCGCCGCGTGGCCGCGTTCTTCGACCTCGACAAGACGATCATCGCGACCTCGTCGGTGTTCGCGTTCAACAAGTCGTTTCTCGACGAGGGCCTGCTCTCCCGCCGGTCGGTCATCGACCTGGCCTACACGCAGCTGGCGTTCAGCCTCTCCGACGCCGACGACGAGCAGATGCAGAAGGTACGCCAGGCCATGGCGACCGCCACCAGGGGCTGGGCGCCCGAGCAGGTCGAGCGGATCGTCACCGAGGCGCTCACCGAGAAAGTCTCGCCCACCGTGTACGCCGAGGCGCAGGAACTGCTCGCCGAACACCGCGCGCTGGGCCACGACCTGGTGATCGTGTCCGCGTCGGGCGAGGAACTGGTCGCGCCGATCGCCCGCATGCTCGGGGTGGACCACTACGCCGGCACCCGCATGAACCGCGACGAGAACGGCCGGTACGGCGGGGAGATCGAGTTCTACTGCCAGGGCCCCGGCAAGGCGGAGGCCATCCGCGGGTTCGCCGACCGGTACGGTTACGACCTCGACGCGAGCTACGCCTACTCCGACTCCTCGACCGACCTGCCGATGCTCGAGCTGGTGGGCCATCCGACGGTGATCAATCCCGACCGCGCGCTGCGCCGCGAAGCGCTCGAGCGGGGTTGGCCGATCCTGACGTTCTCCAACCCCACCCCGCTGCTGCCGACGCTCGAGAGGGCGACGGGGCCGATCGTGGGTGTCGGAGCCATCGTCGTGGCGATGAGCGCGGCGGCCGCCGCGTTCGCGCGTGGTGCGAGGCGGGCGGCGCCGTAGCTGCACGGCCCGGTGCGGTAGATCCGCCGACGCCCCAATCACTCATCGTGGGCCGCGGACGGAGTCAGAAGCGATAGCCGGATCGACCGAGGAGTCGGCGGGTTCTTTGGGGGTTCCCACCATCGCCCCGGCAGGGTGCTCGACGGCATGCTCAAGGCACGGTGGTGAGGACGCCAGGACCGCGACGGAAGAGAAGTCACGGCCCCCCGCCTGATCTACCGTCATCGACGTTCGGAAACCCACGCGACGGATAACGCCCGAGAGGCAACACCAGCCGTGGGTCCGCGCCAGCCGTCACCGACGGTTGTCCCGGGCCGGCGACACGGCGGACGACAGGACGCTTGGTACCCGGATCTCTCGATGAACCGCAGTGAGTTGGCGGGTCGGCTTCGGCCGACCCGCCGTTCGCGTGTCAAGCCAGTGCGCCGTGCGCGCGCCAGACCCGACCCGCCGTTCGCGTGTCAGGCCCCGGCGGCATCGGCGATCGAGGTGGCCTCACGAGCCCCCGCCTCCAGCGCCTTACAGCAGTAGAGGATCCAGGCGGCGACGCCTTCCTCGGTCCCCGCCATGAAGCCGGCGACGGCGGCGCGGTAGGCCTCCGGGTCGCGGTAGAAGGTCACCTCGGGCACGCCCAGGCAGTGCGGGTCGAGGCCGGTGGACACCGCGACCAGCCGGAACGCGGCGCGGGCGACGATCCCGTCGGCCGAACCGAACGGCGCGAGCCCGGAGAGTTCCCCCAGCACGACCGCGGCGAGCACCGGTGCCGGCACGCGCGTGCCGCCGGTGACGAGCCCGGCCAGGCCCTGGAGTCGCTCGGCCACGCCATCTCCGGCGCGGGGGCGGCCCAGCGTCTGCGGGTCGACGTCGGGCCGGGCCGCGGCGAGGAGATGCAGGTGGGCGAGCTCCTGCAGCGGCGAGCGGGTCCACACGGCGACGGCACGATCCAGGGACTCGCCGGTGAGTTCACCGGCGACCCGCAGGGCGCCGGACAGGATCTCGTCGGGCTCGCCGTCGCTGTCCAGACGGACGGACGCGCCCTCGACTCCGGCGGAGGCGCGGGCCCCGCGCAGGACCGATTCGGCGGCGGTGGTGGGCCATCCGCGGCGGTTGGCGGGGTGCCGGTGCACCGCGGCGAGGGCGTCGCGGGCGGTGTCCGCGGCCTCGGCCACGCCCGGCAGGGCGGTCAGCGGGGCGAGCGGGTCGGGAGCTGCGGAGGTCACGGGTCGAGGTTACCCATCGGGTCACAATCGGCCGACACAGGCAATTTTCAGCTGCCTCAACCGGTGTGGAGCTGGTGTAATCACCTCCACCCGGTCGGGGCCCGCGCCGGCACCGCCCGCCCACCCTCGACACCCCGGAGATCCGCGTGAACCTCAAGGACCAGCTCGACGCACTGCTCGACGCGACCGCCTTCGACTCGACGGGGGCCAAGATCGGCGCGGTGCGCCAGGTCTACGTGGACGACGCCAGCGGCAAGATCACATTCGCGGCCGTCTCGACCGGCATCTTCTCCGCCGACGCGATCGTCCCCCTCCACGGGGCGCGGCTCCTCGACGACGAACTCCACGTCGACCACACCCGCGCCGTCATCCGCGACTCCCCGCGCCCCGACAACACCGAGGACGCCCTCACCCCCGAGCAGGAGGCCAAGCTGCTCGAGTACTACGGCATCGAGACGCCCACGCGCCTCCGCGGCACGGCCGCGCAGTCGTCCGGTCCGGCGGCGGGTGCGGCGACGGGTGAGGCCGGAAAGCCTGCGAAGGGCGACGGGAAGACCGCGTCGACGGGCGCCGCGAAGGAGACCGCGGGCACCGGCGGGGGTGCGGAGGCCGCCGCCGAGACCGCCGGCGCCGGTGAGAAGGCCGCCGCCAAGACCGCCGGCGCGGGCGCGGAATCCGCCGCCAAGGCCGCAGGCGCGGGCGCGGGCGCAGCGAAGGACGCGCGGAAGGACGGAGACGCTGCCAACGCCACCGCGACGCCGAGCGCGGACAAGAACACCGCGACGCCGGGAGCGGCCGAGGACGCCGCGGCGGACCCGGCGTCGGCGCGCCGGGACGGTAAGGGGTCGACGACGACGAGGTCGACCGACGGCGATGAGACCGCCGACTCCCCCGCGCCCGCGAAGGCCTCCGGCCCGGGCCCCGCGGCCCCGGCCGCGGACCGAGACGATGAGACCGGCGCCAAGGGCCCGGAACCGCGTCGCGGCTGATGGCCGTAGGCGGGATTCCCCCGTCATACCCCCGCGGGTGGGTTGCCCGACACGACGGGGTGCATGTGACTACGCTCACAGGCATCGGTCCGGTCACGTCCGCCGTGGCGAGCCCGGCCGTCCGTGAAACCTCATCCCCGAGAGAGAGCCGCTGATGACCGCTCCCGAGCACACCCCGTCTTTCGCGCCCGATCCCGACTTCGCCGCCCAGGCCAACGCGCAGGCAGACCTGTACGACAGTGCCGCGAACGACCGTCTGGCGTTCTGGGAGGAGCAGGCCCGTCGTCTCGACTGGGACACCGAGTGGTCCGAGGTGCTGGACTGGTCCGACGCCCCTGTCGCCAAGTGGTTCGTCGGCGGCAAGCTCAACGTCGCCTACAACTGCGTCGACCGACACGTCGAGGCGGGCAACGGTGACCGCGTCGCCATCCACTGGATCGGCGAGCCCACCGACGACGCCCGCGACATCACGTACGCCGAACTCAAGGACGAGGTCAGCCGGACCGCCAACTACCTCAGCTCGCTCGGCCTGGTCGCCGGCGACCGGGTGGCGATCTACATGCCGCTGCTGCCCGAGGTCTACATCGCGATGCTCGCGTGCGCGCGGCTGGGCCTGACCCACTCCGTCGTCTTCGCCGGCTTCTCGCCCGCGGCCCTGCGCTCGCGAGTCGACGACGCCCAGGCCAAGCTCGTCATCACCGCCGACGGCCAGTTCCGCCGCGGCAAGCCCGCCCCGCTCAAGGCCGGCGTCGACGACGCCCTGGCCGGGAACCTCGAGGGCGTGGACGGCCCCGCCGAGTCGGTGGAGAACGTGCTCGTCGTGCGCCGCACCGGCCTCGACGTCGAGTGGACCGAGGGACGCGACGTGTGGTGGGACGAGGTCATCCCCGAGCAGTCCACCGAGCACGCCCCGGAGGCCTTCGACTCCGAGCACCCCCTGTTCCTGCTCTACACCTCGGGCACGACCGGCAAGCCCAAGGGCATCGTCCACACCTCCGGCGGGTACCTCACCCAGGCCGCGTACACGCACCACAACGTCTTCGACCACAAGCCCGGCGAGGACGTCTACTGGTGCACGGCGGACGTCGGCTGGGTCACCGGCCACACCTACGGCGTGTACGCCCCGCTGGCCAACGGCGCCGAGTGCATCGTCTACGAGGGCACACCCAACTCCCCCGACGAGCACCGCCACTTCCAGATCATCGAGAAGTACGGCGTCTCGATCTACTACGCGGCGCCGACCCTGATCCGCACGTTCATGAAGTGGGGCAAGGAGATCCCGGCAGCCCACGACCTGTCGTCGATCCGCCTCCTCGGTTCGGTCGGCGAGCCGATCAACCCGGAGGCGTGGCGCTGGTACCGCGAGAACATCGGCGGCGGGAAGGCCCCCATCGTCGACACGTGGTGGCAGACCGAGACCGGCGCGATCATGATCTCGCCGCTGCCGGGCATCACCGAGACCAAGCCGGGGTCGGCGATGCGACCCCTTCCCGGGATCTCGGCGGCGATCGTCGACGGGGACGCCAAGGAGGTCCCCGCGGACGAGCAGGGCTTCCTCGTTCTCACCGAGCCGTGGCCCGCGATGCTCCGCGGCATCTGGGGCGACATGGAGCGCTACCGCGACACCTACTGGTCGCGCTTCGCCGAGGAGGGGTACTACTTCGCCGGTGACGGCGCGAAGTGGGACTCGGACGGCGCCCTGTGGGTGCTCGGCCGCGTCGACGACGTCATGAACATCTCCGGCCACCGCATCTCGACCTCCGAGGTCGAGTCGGCGCTCGTCGGTCACCAGGCGGTCGCCGAGGCGGCCGTGGTCGGCGCGGACGACGAGACCACCGGTCAGGCGATCGTGGCGTACGTCATCCTGCGCGGCAACGTGGGCGCCGAGGAGGATCAACAGAAGCTCATCGACGAACTGCGCGCCGAGGTGTCGCGCGAGATCTCCCCGATCGCCAAGCCCCGCGACATCACGATCGTGCCCGAGCTGCCCAAGACCCGCTCCGGCAAGATCATGCGTCGACTGCTCAAGGACATGGCCGAGGGCCGCGAGGGCGGCGACACCTCGACCCTGGCGGATCCGACGATCATGGACCAGATCCGCGAGAAGGGCACGCGCGGTTGACCGGGTAGCGGGTGAAGGCCGCCACGTGACGTGGCACGATGGACGACGGTGCAGCCGTCGCCGGACAATGGAGGAACAACCGTGAGCCACGCCCAGGGAACGCACAAGCCGACCGAGGCCTCGATCCCCCTGCACGACGCGGACTCGATCGGCCGGGGCGACGCCAGTATCGGCACCCTAGTCAAGAACGCCTCGACCCACGTCTCCACGCTGATGCGGGCGGAGATCGAGTTGGCGAAGACCGAGATCACCGAGCAGGTGAAGAAGGCCGCCACAGGGTCCGGGTTCTTCGTGGCCGCTCTCGTGCTCCTCCTGATGTCCTTCTTCCCGTTCGTGTTCATGTGGGCGAAGCTCATCTCGCTGTGGTTCGGCACGCAGAGCTGGGACTGGATGGGCTTCCTCATCGTGTTCCTGGTGCTCGTCCTCCTGGCCGCGGTGTGCGGACTGCTCGGGTACCGCAAGGTCAAGAAGATCCGCAAGCCGCAGCGCACCATCGACTCGGTATCGGATCTCAAGCTGGCCATGCCCAAGGGCACCGAGCCGCAGCGTCCCCACACGGTGCGGATCACCAGCACGCCCGAACCCCCCGTGCGCAACTGAAAACGCCCGCTCACAGGCCGCCCGACCCGTCGATCGTCAGGATCGACGGGTCGTGGCGGCATCGTGACGTCTCGGCCAACGGCATCCGCCTGCACGTGGCCGAGGCGCTCCCCGCCGACGCCGTCGCCGGGGAGTTGCCGCCGCTGGTCCTGCTCGTCCACGGTCTGAGCGGGATCTGGTGGACGATGCGCGCTCCCATGCTCGCGCTGGCGGAGGCGGGCTTCCACGCCGTCGCCGTCGACCTGCGCGGTCACGGCGACTCCGACAAACCGCCGCGCGGCTACGACGCCTGGACCCTGGCGTCTGACATCACGAATCTCGTGCGGGCGCTCGGCCATTCGTCGGCCGTCATCGTCGGGCAGGGCGAGGGCGGCTTCTATGCGTGGACCGCCGCATACCGCCGGCCGCGCGCGGTGCGGGGCCTCGTCGTCGTCGGATCCCCGCACCCACTCGCCACCCGCCGCGCCGCCCTCCGTGACCGCCACCAACGTCGCGCGCTCGTGCCCCGCTTGGTCGCGGACCAGGCGCCCCGACTGCCCGAGCGGCGCCTCACCCGCGACGGGGCCGCAGACGTCGAGGAGATGCTCCGCCGCCGCTCCGGACCCGCGTGGCCGGAGACGGACGACTTCCGGGAGACCGCGGAGCTGCTCCGCCGGGCGATGCTCATCCCGAAGGTCGCGCACCTGTCGCTGGAGAGCCGTCGCTGGATGGTGCGTAGTCAGTTCCGCCCCGACGGCCGCGACTTCCGCCGGGCCGTCTCGGGCGTGCTCTCGCAGCCCGTGCTCGGAATCAGCGGCGCCGAGGACCGCTTCATCCTGCCGGAGACCGTCCGCTCGTCGTCCGCGTGGGCGCCGGACTTCAGCAGCGAACTCGTCCCCGGCGCCGGCCACTACCCGGTGATGGAGGCCCCGGCGGAGACGTCCCGCCTGATCGTCGACTTCGCCCGCCGCGCCACGCCGTCCTGAGCCTGCCCGAGGAGCGCTCCGCCCCCGCGAGGCTCCGGCTCGGCCGCGGCCGAGGAGCTCGAAGATCACCGTCATATCGGATTTGGTCGTAACTATCGTGGTAAAACGGCCTCCGGAGCAACGTGGCTACGTCCACAAGCTCGCTGATCACGTCCAGATCGCGGTGCGGGAATGGCGCGGGTGCAGGGATGGCGCGGGTGCGTCAGCGGACCCCGACGCAGGGACCCGTCGGCACGGCGCCCGGCGCGTCGACCGCCGCCTGCAGTTGCGGCAGGACCTGCTCGACGGTCAGCGCGTACCCGGTGTCCGCGGCGTCCATCGCCGCACCGAACACCACTCCCACGACCTGCCCCTCGGGCGTGATCAGCGGGCCGCCCGAATTGCCCTCGCGGACACTGCCGCGCAGGATGTAGACCTCGCGCTCGACGGTCTGTTCACGGTAGATGTCCGGCCCGCGCAGGGTCACGCGCTCGCGGATCCGCGCCGCGTCGGGGCGGTACGGCCCGTTGCCGGGGTAGCCCACGACGATCGCGTTGTCTCCGGTGCGGGCGCGGCTCTCGGCGAACGGCAGGACCGGCGCGTCCAGCCCGGGCACGCGCAGGACCGCCACGTCCACCGAGGAGTCGTAGACCACGACCTCGGCGTCGAGCTCGTCGTCGCCCGAGACCACGCTCACCGAACCGGTGCCGGCCACGACGTGCGCGTTGGTCATGACGAGCCCGGGCGCGGCCACGAAGCCGGAGCCCTCCAGCGCGCGGCTGCACGACTCGGCCCGGCCACGGATCTTCAGCACCGACGGCTTCACCCGGGCGACGACCTCCGAACCGGCGAGCACGGGATCCGGCGGCGGCACCTCCTGCAGCGGAGTGGTGCCGAACGGGCCGAGGATGTCCGGGAACCCGGTCGTGCCGAGGACCTGGGTGAACGCGGCCGGGATCCGCTGTAGCTGCTCGGGGGCGACGTCGTCGATCTTCGCCAGCACCGTCGAACCCCGCACCGCCTTACCGGGCCCCGGGCCCTCCTGAGCGGCGATGGGCACGGCCACCAGCCACGCCACCAGCAGCATCGCGGCGGATTGGAACACCGCGCCCAACGTGCTGTCGAGGAGTCGGGCGCCGGTTCCGGAGATGTAGCGTCGGGCGGCGCGGCCGATGGTCACACCGGCGACCTGCCCGATGATCACCATCACCGCGATGATCGCCAACCCCGCCACCAGGCGACCCAGCGCCGAATCGACCTCGCGGACCAGGTGCGGCGCCACGAGGAGTCCGGAGGTCGCACCGATGCCCACGCCGAGCAGGGCGAACCCGGAGGCGGCGGCGCCGTTGATCCAACCGGAGATCGCGGCGGCGGCGGCCAGGGCGAACAGGGCGAGGTCGAGCCACTGTGAGCCCGTCACCGAAGTCCCCTGCGGGGGTTGTCGGCGGGGAGGTCGAGGGGCTCTTCGCCGTCGGGGGCCGTCTCGACACCCTCGCCGGCCCCGGCTGCGTGCCCGGACCTCACCCCGGGCACTCCGGCGACGGTGCGGTCGGCCAGAGGATCCGCGGACTCGCGCCGGGCCTCCTCCGCCGACATGCGGTGCTGCTCGCCGTTGCCGGACGCGGCCAGGGTCTTCTCTAGATCGCGGATGTCGTCGGTGTCCCACTCCAGGTCCCAGCCGGCGGAGTGGAACATCGCGGCGAGGATACCGGCGGTGAAGCCCCACACCACCAGATCGTCGTGCTGGAACGCGGGGCCGGTCCACCCGGTGGTGTGCCGGAGCAGGAAGCGGTTGGCGGGATCGAGCAGCTCGTTGACCGGGACGGTCATCACGCGCGCGGTCTCGCCCGGGTCCACCACGCCGACCTCCATCGGCTCACGCCAGTACCCCAGCACGGGCGCGACCGAATAGTTGGACACGGGGATGTACAGCTCGGGCAGCACGGCCAGGACGTCGACGCCGGCCGGGTCCAGGCCGGTCTCCTCCCACGCCTCGCGCAGGGCGGCCTCGACGGGCCCGCTGTCGGTGTCGTCGACCCCGCCGCCGGGGAAGGAGATCTGCCCCGAGTGGTTACGCAGGGTCGGCGCGCGATGGGTGAGCAGGACCCGCGCGTCCTCGGGCGGCTGCGGGCCGGGCGCGTCCGGTGAACCCGAGAACAGCACCAGCACGGCGGCGTCGCGGTGCGGGCGACCGACCTCGTTGGGCCCGCGGTCCTCGGGCGGGCGTCGCCGCGGCAGCAGCCCGTCGAAGCTGCCGTCGGTGCACGCCGCCATCAGCGGGTCCATCCACCCCGGATACGGGACGCCGGTGACGTCGCCTGGCCGGGGCGCGTGACGGCTCGCCGGGTCGTTCGTGGTCTCGCTCACGCGGTCACCCCCAGGTGCTCGGCGACGGCGTCCAGCACGTCCTGCTCGCTGTCCATGGGCTGCACCAGCACGTGGGCGACCGTCCCGTCGGCCCGTACGAAGAGGGTGAGCGGCAGGACGGGCGGCGCGCCGAGCACGGTGGGGAGCTCCTCGTCGTGGTCGGAGACCGACACGAGTTCGTCGATACCGAGCGCGCCGAGGGTGTCGAAGCCCTTGGTCTCGGACGGGTCGGTGTGCGAGATGACCACCCGGACGTCGTCACCGAGCGTGGCGGCCGCGTCCTGGATCGCGGGCAGCTCGCGTCGGCACGGCTCGCACCAGTAGGCCCACATGTTGACGACCATGGGCTTGCCGGCCTGGATCTTGCCGAGCGTGGTGGTGGAGCCGTCGTCCATACACCGCACCATGAGGCCGGCGACGGGGCCGGTCGTGGTGGCGGGCGCGGCGCTGTCGCGGCAGGCCGGCAGGTCGGCGGTGGCGCGGGTCCCGGCGTCCACGACCGTGTGTGGCTCGTCCGCGGGCGGGCCTCCGATCGGCGGCGCCCCGGGGGCACCGGCGGGGGGAACGGTGGGGGCGGCGGTGGGGTCACCGGAACCGTCGCCGGAGTCACCGAAGGTGGTGAGGAGGGCGACGACGACGCCGACCAGCGCCACGAGCGCGACCAGCGACCACCGGGTGGAGGCACTCACGCGTATTCCCCCAGTCCCACCAGCTCGAGGAGGTGATCACGCTCGGGTCCCGCCACGAGGCGGGCGGCCGCGACCGGATCGAGCGGGCCGGCCTCGCCCGCGGACGGGCAGTCGTCGGCCAGGACACACGCCCCGCAGGCCGCGGTCCGCGCGTGGCACACCCGGCGACCGTGGAAGATGATCCGGTGACTCGCGTCGGTCCAGGAGGTCCGGGGCAGCATCTGCGACACCTCCCGCTCGATGCGGACCGCGTCGGTGGCGTCCGTCCACTTCCAGCGGTTCACCAACCGGATGAAGTGAGTGTCGACGGGCAGCCCCGGGATGCCGAAAGCGTTACCCAGCACCACGTTCGCGGTTTTGCGCCCGAAGCCAGGGAGGGTGACCAGGTCCTCGAGCCGCTGCGGCACCTCGCCGTCGTACCTCTCCACCAGGGCCGCGCCGAGGCCCTGGATGCTCCGCGCCTTGTTGCGGTAGAAGCCCGTCGGGCGGATGAGCTCCTCCAGCTCCTCGCGGTCCGAACCCGCGTAGTCCGCCGCTGTCCTGTAGCGGCGGAACAGCGCCGGGGTGACCTCGTTGACCCGCTTGTCCGTGCACTGCGCGGACAGAATCGTGGCGACGGAGAGCTCGAGCGGGGTGGTGAAGTCGAGCTCGCAGTAGACGTGCGGGAACGCCTCCTCGAGAGTGCGCAGCATGCGCCTGGCGCGCCGGGTGCGCCCGAGGTCGGTTTCCACCCCCCTCGCGGCCACCCCTCGTCTGCGGCGCTTCACGGCTGGAGCGGGGTCGGGCATGAGTCCACATTACGGCTCCGCCTGCCCACGGCGCCGCGCCGCTCCGGACGGGCACGTGTGCGGCCGCGCGGTCGGCGGTGGATAATCATGGGCATGCAGGGAATCCTCGTCGTCCTCGTGCCGGTGCTGCTCGCCGGGTTCGCGCTTCTCATGGACCGATTCGAGAACGCGATCCTCGCCGAACCCGAACAGATCGAGGCCTGAATCATCCCGCTGACCGCGCGTCGACCACACCTCGACGCGTGAACGACTACAGTGGCTTTCGCCACACGCACGCCATGGCGCGGACGAGCATGTCCCCGCCCGAACGGAGGGTCACAGACTGTGACGATTGATCGCCGCACGGACCAGTCTGCCGACGACGTCCTCACCAGTGCCGGAATCTTCCAGGGTGTGGAGCCCGCGGCGGTCTCCGCTCTGCGTGCCGATCTGACCCGCGAGGAGTACTCGAAGGGTGACGTGATCATCCGCGAGGGCGAGCAGGGCGACAGCCTGTACATCGTCACCTCCGGGAAGGTGAAGCTGTCCCGCAAGGCGCCCGACGGCCGCGAGAACCTGCTGTCCATCCTCGGTCCGTCGGACATGTTCGGCGAGCTGTCGATCTTCGACCCGGGCCCGCGGACCTCGTCGGCCGTGTGCGTCACCGACGTCACCGTCCAGGCCATGGACCGCTCCGCCCTCAAGCGGTGGATCGCCGAGCGGCCCGAGATCTCCGACCAGCTGCTGCGCGTGTTGGCCCGCCGCCTGCGCCGCACCAACAACAACCTGGCCGACCTCATCTTCACCGACGTCCCCGGTCGCGTGGCCAAGGCCCTGCTCCAGCTGGCGCAGCGCTTCGGCACGCAGGAGGGCGGCAACATCCGCGTGACGCACGACCTCACGCAGGAGGAGATCGCCCAGCTCGTCGGCGCCTCCCGCGAGACGGTGAACAAGGCGCTGGCCGAGTTCGCGCACCGCGGCTGGCTGCGGCTCGAGGGCAAGAGCGTCATCATCTCGGACACCGAGCGCCTGGCCCGCCGCGCCCGCTGACGCTGGTCGGGCCGGCTCAGCCCCACCCGTCGCGGCCCACCCCGGACCCCGTCCGAAATCCGCTACCCGGACTCCGGATCCGCTACCCCGACATGGGTAGCGGATCCCGGGTCGGAGTAGCGGATTTTCTCTATCAAGCAGAGTTCGGGCCGAGCCCGAGTCGTTCCTGCCGCCACATCTCCTCACGGACTCGACGGACGATCGCCCGGGGATCCTGCAGGTCCGCCCACGTCCACCGGATCACCACGTATCCGGCGTCCTCCAACTGGGCCTGCCTGCGCCGCTCGGCAGCCCAGTTCCGGCGGATCTCCTCCGGTTCCGTCCCGTACTTGCCGAAGCCGTCCGCCTCGCCGATCAGGCGCCACTGCGGCCAGAAGAAGTCCACCCGGAACCTCTTGCCTCCGCGCACCGCCAGCCGCACCTGCAGCTCGGGCTCCGGCAGCCCCGCCATCACCAGGATGAGCCGGATCAGCGTCTCCAGCACTGACTCGGCCAGCCCGGAGGTCCGCTCGGGCAGGGCCCGCGCCCGGGAGACGCCCGTTCTCCCCTTCGCCGCCTCGGCCTCCACCTGCAGGTCGAACCGGGTGCAGAGGCCTCGGCGGATGGCCTGGTCCGCCGCGCACACCCCGCTCTCCAACCCGGACGTCCGGGCCACGTCGACGATCGTCCGGGCCGGCGAGGTCACCGGTATGCCGTCGAGCATTTGCACCACCCCGTCGAGCGGCAGGTTCGCGACGATGAGCGCGGAGCTGCGACGACTCCCGCCGCCCGCGCGGTGACGAGTGGCGGTGGGACGATCGAGCACCATCCCGTGGAGCGGTAGCCCGTGCAGGGCCAGCGCCGAGGCGTGGGAGAAGACCGTCCCCGGTTCCACCGCTCGCGCTGCGGCCGCCGTGCGTTCGACGAACACCCGGCGACGCCGCTCATAGGCGGGTTCACCGGGCGATCGGCCGTCCGGGCCGGCGTCGTCCGCGGCGTGAGCGTAGACCCCGGTGCGGACACGTCTGAGCTCGCCGTTCGCGATCAGCCGTGCGATGTCGGCGTGGGTCAGGCCGCCCCTCGCCAGATCGGCGTACGTCGACAGGCGGGTGGGGCGGTTCCGGGCGGGTGTCGAGGTGTTCATGCGGACATCGTCCCGCCGGTGTCGCCACGTCCCGGCGGTTCAGGGCCTCGCGGGCCGGCCTCCTGTGGAGACGCCCGGCCCTGTGGACAACGCGGGTCGACACCCCGGCCCATCACCCCGCCCTCCCCGAGATCCGCTACTCCCACTGGGGATCCACTACTCCTGTGCGGGTAGCGGATCCGGAGGGCGGGTAGCGGATACGGGGTGGGGCAGGCCGGGCCGGCGCCCCGGGCAGGCCGGCCCGGCTCAGGCCTCCGCGTCAGGGCGGTCGAGGCGGTCGAGGTAGCGCAGCGCCACCTTGGTCGACTGCTCGGCCACCTTCAGCAGGAACGGCGTCACGTCGCGGTAGATGTGCTGCGTGATCGCCTCGGCGGAGGCGTCTCGGCCCAACTCGGCCCGCGCGGCGATGATCTGCTCGAGCCGATCGCGCCGGTGCTGCCCGAGGACCTGCGCGGCGCGGCCGGTGTTCTCGACGTCGGGCCCGTGGCCGGGGATGCCGATCACCCCGTCGGCCCGCGCGGCGAGCAGGTCCATGCTGCCCAGGTAGTCGCCGAGATCGCCGTCGGTCGAGTCGAGCACGGTCGAATCCCTGCCGAGGATCGTGTCACCGAGGACCACGCAGTCCGGCCGGGCGGTGAACCCGGCGCCCGCGGGCCGCACCTCGAGGCTGACCGAATCGGCCGTGTGCCCCGGCGTGCCCACCGCGGTGATGTCCAGTCCGGCGGCGTGGATCACCTCGTCGTCGTCGCCGTCCGTCACCAACGGTGCGGCGTCGCGACAGAACCGTTCATCGACGGCCCGGACGGGGGCGGTGGTGAAGGCGCGCAGGTGATCGATGCCGTCGGTGTGGTCACCGTGGCGATGGGTGACGACGACGAGCTCGATCTCCCCCACGATCGCCGCGATCCGCTCGGCGTGCGCGCGGTCGTCGGGCCCGGGATCCACCACCACGCAGGTGGGCGACCCGGGGGCCCGCAGGACGACCGTGTTGGTCCCCTCGAAGGTCATCTCGGAGGGGTTGTCGCAGAGGATGACCCCGGACAGGTCCGTGACGGGCCGGAGCGTCTCGTACGCCGGGAAACTGATCGGGGTCAGTCCTGCGGACATGGCTAGACCTCGACCTCGACGACCAGCTCGACCTCGACGGGCGCGTCGAGCGGCAGCTCGGAGACGCCGACGGCCGAGCGGGCGTGGACGCCGGCGTCGCCGAAGAGCTCACCGAGAACGTCGGACGCACCGTTGACCACCGCGGGCTGCCCGTTGAAGCCGGGCGCCGAGGCGACGAAGCCGACGACCTTGACGATCTTCACCACGGCGTCGATGCCGACGAGCGCGTCGACGGCGGCCAGCGCGTTGAGTGCGCACGTGCGCGCCAGGTCGGCGGCCTGCTCGGGGTCGACCTCGGCCCCCACCTTGCCGGTGGCGGCCAGCGTGCCGTCGACCATGGGCAGCTGGCCCGAGGTGTAGACGAACGTGCCCGCCCGGACGGCGGGGACGTAGTTGGCGACCGGCGGGACGACCGTCGGCAGCTCTACGCCGAGCTGCTCGAGCTTGCGGCTCCAGTAGCCCCCGGACTCGGGCTCGGGCATCAGAGCCGTCGCTTCATGTAGGCGACATGCTGCTCGCCCGTCGGGCCGGGCAGCACGGAGACCAGCTCCCAGCCGTCGCTCCCCCACTGGTCGAGGATCTGCTTGGTGGCGTGCGTCAGCAGCGGCACGGTGACGTATTCGAACCGGTCTGTTCCGGTGGATTCGCTCATGGGCCCCACTCTAGGTAAGTGACGAGCGTCCCGCGCGCGGTGGTGTGAGCGCTTAGTGTGGGGGCCATGCCGTCCACTGAGAACCCAGGTACGCGGTCGACACGGGCGACCATCGCCGATGCGCTGTCCACCGGATGGTCGGACAGCTCCGAGCGGGCCGAGTTGCACTACGTGTCCGGGAAGGGCGGGACGGGCAAGACGACGGTCGCCACCTCGCTCGCGCTGGCCCTCGCCTCGACCGGCAAGCGCGTACTACTGGTGGAGGTCGAGGAGCGCCAGGGCATCGCCCGGACCTTCGACCGCGAACCGCTGCCCTACAGCGAGGAGCTCGTCGCGCGGGTGGACGGCGGCGGCAAGGTGTTCGCGCTGGCCATCGACATCGAGTCGGCGATGCTCGACTACCTCGACACCTTCTACCGCCTCGGCGTGGTGGGCAAGGTGATGAAGTCGGTGGGCGCCATCGAGTTCGCCACCACCATCGCGCCCGGCCTCAAGGACGTGTTGCTCACCGGCAAGATCTACGAGGTCGTCACGCGCGAGCACGCCAAGCGCGAGGTCGTCTACGACGCGGTGGTCGTGGACGCGCCGCCCACCGGCCGGATCGGCAAGTTCCTCGACGTCACCACCGCGATGGCCGACCTCGCCGGCGGGGGCGGACCCATCCGGCGCCAGGCCGAGGCCGTGTCCGAACTGGTGCACTCGCCGAGGACGGTCGTGCACCTGGTGACGCTGCTGGAGTCCCTGCCCGTGCAGGAGACGCTCGAGGCGATCGACGAGCTCAAGAGCCACGGCCTGCGTGTCGGCCAGGTGATCATCAACCGCGCCGAGACGCGGCACCTGGACGACGAGGCGCTCATGCGGATCGCCGAGGAGGACATCGACGCCGAGGCGGTGCGCGCCGGCCTGGACGAGACCGGGGTGGAGGTCGACGACGAGGGCTTCGAGGGGCTGCTGGTGCAGGCCATCGAGCACGCCCGCGTCGCCCGCGGGCAACTCCGGGCGGGCGAGACGCTGACGTCGGCCGCCTGCCCCACCCTCGTCCTGCCGGCCCTGCCCCACGGGGTGGAGGTCGCCGACCTGTACGACCTCGCCTCCGCCCTCGTCGACCAGGGAGTGCACTGACATGACACGTCGTCTCGACATCACGGCCATGCTCACCGACCCCGCCACCCGCGTTGTGGTGTGCACCGGCGCCGGCGGCGTGGGCAAGACCACCACCGCCGCCGCGGTCGCGCTGCGGGCCGCCGAACTCGGCCGCGACACGGTCGTGCTGACGATCGACCCGGCCCGCCGCCTCGCGCAGGCCCTCGGGATCGACGAGCTCTCCAACGAGCCCGCGCCCGTCCGGCTGGGACCGGACACACCCGCCGACGCCGGGTCGCTGCACGCGATGATACTCGACATGCGGCGGACGTTCGACGAGCTCGTCGTGGCCAACACCTCCGAGGAGAACGCCCGCGCCATCCTCGACAACCGCTTCTACAAGACCATGGTCACCTCGTTCGCGGGGACCCAGGAGTACATGGCCATGGAGAAGCTCGGGCAGCTGCTCGACGACTCGGCGTGGGACCTCGTCGTCGTCGACACCCCTCCCTCGCGCAACGCCCTGGACTTCCTCGACGCCCCGCGCCGACTCGGCGCGTTCCTCGACAGCCGTCTCATGCGCCTGCTCTCGACCCCCGGGCGCGGGGTGGGGCGCCTCGTCTCCGGCGCGATGAGCACCGCCATGCGCGGGGTGTCGGCCGTGGTGGGCTCGTCGATGCTCAAGGACGCCTCCGAGGTCGTGGTGGCACTGGACTCCACGTTCGGCGGCTTCACCACGCGCGCTGCCCGGACCCAGGCGATCCTGCGCCGCAAGGGCACCGAGTTCCTCGTGGTCTCCTCCGCTGAGCGGCCCGCGTTGCGCGAGGCCGCCTACTTCGCCGAGCGACTGGCAGAGGAACGCATGCCGCTCGCGGGCGTCGTGGTGAACCGGACCCACCCGCGGCTGACCGACCTGAGTGCCGAGCAGGCCTGCGCGGCCGCCGACCGGCTGAGCGGCCGGAACGCGGAGGCCGAGGCGGTCCTGCGCATCCACGCCGACCGGGCCGGCACCGCCAAGCAGGAGCTGCGGCTGCTCGAGTCGTTCACCGACACGCATCCGGACGTGCGGATCGTCGGCGTGCCGTCGCTACCGTTCGAGATCTCCAACCTCGAGGCGCTGCGCTCGGTGGGCGACCAGCTCTGCGGCTGACCGGGGCCGGGATACGCGAACGCGGCCCGCGTCAGATGTCGCGGGCCGCGTCGGGTAGCCGGTCGGGGTGATGGGTGACGACGCGAGGGGGCGTCGACGCCCGGGGCTGAGCTGACTCAGTAGGCGGCGGAGTGCCGCTCGATCTGCTGGGCGAAGAAATCGGCCCAGGACCGCACCTCGGGATGCTGCTTGAGCAGGGCACGTCGTTGACGCTCGGTCATCCCGCCCCACACGCCGAACTCGACGCGGTTGTCCAGCGCGTCCGCCCGGCACTGCAGGAGTACCGGGCAGTGGCGGCAGATGGAGGCGGCCTTACGCTGGGCGGCACCGCGGACGAACAGCTCGTCGGGGTCGATGTCCTTGCAGCGGGCTTGGGCGACCCATTCCTGGCGCCCCTCACCGATGATGACCTCCTCGGAGCCGAGGGGGTTGCTTGAGCCGGGGCGGACCCCGTTACCGGAGGAGCGGGTGGTCCCGGGGAGGGTAGCCGTCATCGAAAAACCCCTAGTCTGTGTGAAGGCGTGGGCGGGTTCACCGCACACGCCTCCGGCCTTCTGAGCCCGCCCGGCGCGGCGGGCTCACTGTGTACGCGGTGCGCCCGCACCGGGGTCGGAGGAGATCGACCCCATTTCGGTCCGGAACGTCCCGCGTTCCCTCATATTGTTACCGCAGTCACACAACAGAAGTAAAGAGTTGACACCGGAACCCTGCTCACGGGGTGGTCCGGCGGAGCCTGTCACGTACTCTGGGCGCGTGTCGGCTATGAGTTCGCTGGGAAAGCTGGTCGCGACCTGTGTGGCGGCCGGGGTGGTGGCGGCGGGCTCGCTGTTCCCCATCGCGGGCGCGGCCGGTCTCGCGTCCAACAAGATGGCCGACTCCCTGGCCGGGACGTCCGCCGATCTCATCAAGGGCGACCTGCCCTCGATCTCCACGGTCACCGACGCCGGCGGGCAGCCCATCGCGTGGCTCTACGACCAGCAGCGTGTGTTGGTGCCCAGCGAGGAGATCTCGCCGCAGATGAAGCTCGCGATCATCGCGATCGAGGACCGACGATTCGCGGATCACAACGGCGTCGACTGGCGGGGCACCATCCGGGCGGCCCTGACCAACGCCACCTCCGGAGAGGTCGAGCAGGGCGCGTCGACCATCGACCAGCAGTTGGTCAAGAACTACCAGTTCCTCGTCTCCGCCGAGAACGACGCGGAACGTCGTGCCGCCGTGGAGACCACCCTCGCCCGCAAGATCAAAGAGATCCGGATGGCGCTCACCCTCGACGGGGAACTGAGCAAGGACGAGATCCTCACCAAGTACCTCAATCTGGTCTCGTTCGGCAACGGCGCGTTCGGCGTCCAGACGGCCGCCCAGACGTACTTCGGCGTCGACGCCGCGGACCTGACGGTCCCGCAGGCGGCGATGCTCGCGGGCATGGTGCAGTCCACCAGCCGCTTCAACCCGTTCACCAATCCCGAGGACACCAAGCAGCGCCGCGACACGGTGATCGACACGATGGTCCAGACCGGGGCGATCACCCCCGCCGAGGGCGAGCAGTACATGGCCGAGCCGCTCGGGGTGCTCGAGCGGCCGAACTCCCTGCCGCGCGGGTGCATCACCGCGGGCGACAGCGGGTTCTTCTGCGACTACGTGCTGCAGTACCTCGACGAGAACGGGCTCAGCCGGGAGATGGTCGAGCAGGGCGGCTACACGATCCGCACGACCCTGGACACGACCGTGCAGGACAACGTCCAGCGCGCCGTCGACACCTACGGCAACCCCACCGCCCAGGGCGTGGCCGAGGTGATGAGCGTCGTCCGACCCGGCAAGGACGCGCACAAGGTCGTCGCGATGGCCTCCAGCCGGCAGTACGGCCTCGAGCTGGGCGACAGCCAGACCGTCCAGCCGCAGCCGTTCTCGCTGGTCGGCGACGGTGCGGGCTCGGTGTTCAAGGTCTTCACCGTGGCCGCCGCGATGGAGAAGGGCATGGGCACCAACACCTCCCTGCCGGTGCCGCGCCGCGTCCAGGTGGCGGGCCTCGGTTCGGGCGGCGCGGCGGGTTGTCCGGCCGGCCAGTACTGCGTGGAGAACGCCGGCTCGTACCCCGCGTCCCTCCGGGTGCCCGACGCCCTCGCCCAGTCCCCCAACACCACGTTCGTCAACCTCATCAAGGACGTCGGCGTGGCCCCGACCGTCGACATGGCCGTCCGGCTGGGCATGCGCTCGTACGACCGCAAGGGCACCGCGGCCGGAGGCGACTCGATCAGCGGGTTCATCAAGAAGAACAACCTCGGGTCGTTCACCCTCGGGCCCACCGCCGTCAACGCGCTGGAACTGTCCAACGTCGGTGCCACCCTCGCGTCCGGCGGCGTGTGGTGCCCTCCCAGCCCCATCGAGTCGATCACCGACCGGACCGGAAAGCCCGTCGAGCTGAACGAGCCGCAGTGTGAGCAGGTGGTCGAGGAGGGGCTCGCGAACACCCTCGCCGTCGCCATGTCCAAGGACTCCGTCGGCGCCGGCACCGCCGCGGGTGCCGCGGCGGGCGCGGGCTGGAACCGCCCCATGTCCGGCAAGACCGGTACCACCGAGGCCAACCGCTCATCGGCGTTCCTCGGCTTCACCAACCACTACGCCGCGGCCGTCTACGCCTTCAACGACGGCACCACCACCACCGAGCTGTGCACCAGCCCGCTGCGCCAGTGCTCCTACGGCAACCTCTTCGGCGGCCTCGAGCCGGCGCAGACCTGGTTCTCGGCCTTCTCCCCCATCGCTGACGTCTACGGCCCGGTCCAGTTGCCCGCGCCCGACCCCGCCTACGAGGCCGGGACCAGTGGCGAGAGCACCCCGGACGTGGAGGGCATGAGCCAGTCCGCCGCCACCTCCCTGCTCACCAACGCGGGCTTCACCGTCAACACCCAGTTCGTCTCCGGCACCGGCCGCCCGTACGGCACGGTCATCGGCCTCGACGGCGGCACCGGCATCCCCGGCTCCCAGGTGACCCTGCGCGTGTCCGACGGATCGGGCGGGGGCGGCGGGACCTCCGGCGCCTCGGGACAGGGTGCCACCGGACCCGGCGCCGCGGTCGGCGACCAGCCCCTGGTCCTCAACGTGCCCGGCCTGGCACCCATCACCATCTCGCCGCCGCGGTAGCCGCGCCACACGCGGGCTCGCTCCCTGTTGCCACACGCGGGCTCGCTCCCGGCGGCGGCCCCGCGCGGCGTCGGTAGTCTGGGAAGATGCGTCGTCCCACACGGAAGAACCAGGCTTCGCCGACCTCCCCCGCCCGTGCGGCCGCCGTCCTCGCCGGTGCCGCCGTGGCCGGGACCGTCTACGCCAGCGGCTGGGAGCGCAACGCCTTCACGCTTCGCCGGCACACTCTGCCCCTGCTCGCCCCGGGCTCCGAGCCCCTGTCGATCCTCCACATCTCGGACCTGCACATGATGCCGGGCCAGAGGCGTAAGCAGCAGTTCGTCTCCTCGCTGGCCGAGCTGCAGCCGGACATGGTGGTCAACACCGGCGACAACCTCTCGAGCGACCGCGCCGTGCCCTCGGTGGTCCAGGCCCTCGGCCCGTTGCTCGACCGACCCGGCGCCTTCGTGTTCGGCTCCAACGACTACTTCGCGCCCGTGCCCAAGAACCCCCTGTCCTACATCGGGCTCGGCGCCAAGAAGCACTCCGCCGTGCCCCTGCCGTGGCGTGACCTCAAGGCCGCCTTCACCGAGCGCGGCTGGGTCGACGCCACCCACCGCCGCGCCGAGATCGCGGTGGACGGGCGGCGCGTGCTGGTGGCCGGCGTCGACGACCCCCACATCGGCCGCGACCGCTACGACGAGATCGCCGGACCCGCCGGGCCGGCGTTCGATCTGCGGCTCGGGCTGCTCCACTCGCCCGAGCCGCGCGTGCTCGACCGGTTCGACGCCGACGGGTACGACCTGGCGATGGCCGGACACACCCACGGTGGCCAGCTCTGCCTGCCCACCGGCGCGATCATCACCAACTGCGGCATCGACCGCTCGCGGGCCCAGGGCCTCTCCGCGTGGGGCCGGGACCTGGTCCTGCATGTGTCCGCCGGCCTCGGGACCTCCCCGTATGTACCGATCCGGACGTTCTGCCGGCCGGAGGCCACCCTGCTCGAACTGGTCGCCGTCCCCGGGGGTGGGGACGGCGGATCCGAGGTCCCGGTAACCCCGCAGCGGGAGACGGTGCCCCTGCCCGCCTGACCCGGTTTCGCGATTCCGGCCACGGGGCGCTACAGTAATCCTCGTTGTCGACCGGGGTGTGGCGCAGCTTGGTAGCGCGCTTCGTTCGGGACGAAGAGGCCGTGGGTTCAAATCCCGCCACCCCGACAATGGGAGGGCCCGGATCACGTCAGTGGTCCGGGCCCTCAGCTCATTCCCGGCCGCGCGGCGGCGGTCTACCGGTGCACAGCGCGGACGACACTCCGTATTCTCGTGGCATGACCTCCGAGACCGACGTCCAGAACGCCGCCACTTCCGGGGATTCCGCGCCCGAGAACGGCGCGCCGGTGCACCCCAATTTCGGCCGCATCACCACCACCGGCGCCGGGGACCCGACCCTTGCCGCCGCACTGCAGAAGGTCCTCGACGGGACCTGGGCGGACGCGCGCGAGTTCACCCGCGACTCCATGACCCTGGACATGCTCAATCCGATCGGGCTGACCATGGAGGAGCACCGCGACCACGTCCTCGCCCAGCTCCAGCGGCTGGCGGACTCGGGGATGCCCAAGCTCGGCTTCCGCGAGGAGGACGGCGGCACTGGTGACACCGGCGGCGCGTTGACGTCGTTCGAGATGCTCGGCCACCTCGACCTGTCGCTGATGGTCAAGGCCGGCGTGCAGTGGGGCCTGTTCGGCGGCGCGATCGCCAACCTGGGCAACGCCGAGACGCGTAAGAAGTACCTGCCCGACGTCATGTCCCTCGACCTGCTGGGCTGCTTCGCCATGACCGAGATCGGTGGCGGCTCGGACGTGCAGAACCTCGAGACCACGGCGACGTACGACCGGGAAACCGGCGAGTTCGTGGTCAACACCCCCACCCCCAGCGCCGAGAAGGCGTACATCGGCAACGCGGCCCGCGACGGCCGGATGGCGGCGGTCTTCGCGCAGCTCATCACCCACGAGGACGGCGAGGAGCTGCGCCACGGCGTGCACTGCCTGCTCGTGCCGATCCGGGACGAGTCGGGCAACGACCTGCCGGGCGTGAGGACCACCGACCACGGCCACAAGGGCGGCCTGCAGGGTGTGGACAACGGCCGCATCTGGTTCGACAACGTGCGCGTGCCCCGCGAGGCGCTGCTCGACCGCTTCGGTGCCGTCGACGAGAACGGCACGTACTCCTCCCCCATCGACTCGGTGGGGGCCCGCTTCTTCACCATGCTGGGCACGCTCATCCGCGGGCGCGTCTCCGTGGGGGCGGCCTCCGGCGCCGCGGCCCGGACCGCGCTGGCGATGGCCGTGCGGTACTCGCTGGTCCGCCGCCAGTTCGACCACCCGGAGACCGGCAAGGGTATCCCGCTGCTCGAGTACCGCGAGCACCAGCGCCGCCTCATGCCGCGGGTCGCCCGCGCGTTCGCCTACGCGTGCGCCCAGAACGCGATCATCGCCGAGCTCGACGAGTTCGAGCGGAACCCTGAGGCGTTCGACGAGGTCAAGCGGCGTGAGATGGAGACCCACGCCGCGGGCATCAAGGCCACGGTCACCGCGTTCGCCAACGACACCATCGTCGAGGCCCGTCTCGCCTGTGGCGGCGCGGGGTACATGGCCGAGAACCGCATCACCGAGCTGCGCAAGGACTGCGACGTCTTCTCGACCTTCGAGGGCGACAACGTGGTGCTCACGCAGCTCGTCGGCAAGGAGCTGCTCACCGCCTACGCGTCCGAGTTCGGGAACATGGACCAGCGCGAGACGGTGGCGTTCGCGCTGGGCACAGCCGTGGACGTGGTGCAGGAGAAGGCCCGCGCCTCGACCCTGTGGCAGAAGCTCGTCGACGCGGTGACCGACCGTGAGCACACCGATCTGCTCGACCGCGGCAACCAGCTCGAGCTGCTCGTCGACCGCGAGGAGCACCTGCTGGAGACGGTCGCCCGCCGGCTGCGCAAGGCGCAGGGCGAGGACGGTTCGGCTGCGTTCAAGGTGTTCAACTCGGCGCAGGACCACCTCCTGCAGGCCGGCCGCGCACACATGGACAGCTGGGTGTTCGCCCGCTTCGCCGAGGCCGTGGACGCCTGCGAGGACCCGGAGGCCAAGGAGGTTCTGGGGATGCTGTGCGACCTGTACGTGCTGGACATCGTCGACGCCGACAAGGGCTGGTTCCTCGAGCACAACCGTCTCACCACCGAGCGCACCAAGGCGGCCACCGCGGCGCGCAACCGCCTGTGCACGAAGCTCGCCGGTCGGGCGCGCACGCTGGTCGACGCGTTCGCGATCCCCGAGTTCGTGTTCGAGGTCCCCATGCTCACCGACGGCGGCGTCGACACGCTGACCGATGAGCCGGCGGACGAGCACGAGGTCGCGGGCCTGGCCGACTGACCTCGCGCGACCCCTTCATCGAGAAGAGCGTTCCGCACACGTTTCCCGAGGGAGGCGTGCGGAACGCTCTTCTCGTTGCGGCGGGCCCGGGGCCGCAGCGGCGCGGGACCTACCGGCGGTCCCGGGGCCGTCCGGCGAGGCGCACCGCGAGCAGCGAGCACACCGCGACGGCCGCCAGGACAGCCGCGCCGGTCCACGCCACTGACGCGGGGCCGGCCAGCAGCAGCGCGTCGAGCGCGGCGGTGGCCTGCCCCGTGGTGGTGGCGGAGGTCGCGGTGACGAGCGCGGAGGGCGCGCCGCCGGCGACCCACACCCACCACGCCGCGCTGGCCGACGCGGCCGCGAGGAGGGCCGCCACGATCCGTCCTGGCCACGCGCCGAGCACCGCGACCAGTGCGCGCCACAGGGCGGAGGAGGCGACGACGACGAGGGCGACCACCGCCACGACCGCGGCCACCGCGGCCGCGGAGATGCCTTCCGCGGTGGCCAGCGCCCACGCGGACAGGCCCGCGGTGAGCAGGGTCAGGGCCAGGACGGACTCGGCGCGCGGCGAGCCGGGCCGGCGGACGAGCTGGACGAGCAGGGCCCCGAGGACCGCGGCGGCGGCGACGCCGAGGATCCCGGCGGAGGTGCGCCGCTGGGCGTCGTCGGCGGCCGCGGCTGCCGCCGGTGCGGCCTCGCCCTGTTCGGCGGCCAGGGCGCGCCCGGTCCTGCCGATGGCGTCCTGGGTGCGGCCGGCGGAGTCGGCGACGCTCGAGGCGCCGTCGCGCAGGGCGTCGGCGCCGGTGGAGAGCTCGCCGGCCCCGGTGGCGAGCTCGCGGGCGCCGCGGGTGGCCTCGTAGACGCCGTCGCGTAGGTCCGCCCCGGGTTGGGAGAGCTGGCGGGCGAGTTCGGCGGCGCCGGAGTCGAGACGGTCGAGGTTGCTCAGGGTGTTCTGGTCGAGCCCCTGGGCGGAGAGTTGGTCGCGCAGGCCGATGAGCGCGTTGCGGGCCTGGACCACCTCGGGGGCGTCACCCTGCAGGCGCGACAGGGCGTCCTCGATCGCGGTGGAGACCTGACCCTGGATCACGGCGACCCCACGAACCGCGCCCACGACCTGCCGGACCCCGCCGGCGACCTCGTCGGCGCCCGTGCCGGCCTGGCCCATCCCGGCCTGGAGCTGCTCCATGCCGGCGGCGAGCTCGGCCGAGCCGTCGCGGAGCTGCCCGGCCCCGGCGGCGAGCTCGGCCGATCCGGAGCGGAGCTGCTCGGCCCCGGCGACGGTGAAGGACGAGTTGGCCGACGCCTCGGACAGCGCGGAGCGCAGGGGCCCGCCGGCCCCGGGGGCTGCCTCCTCCTGCTGGGGCGTCGGGCCGACCACCGCCCACAGCGCCGCGAGCACCAGTGGTGCGATGACGAGCACCAGGCCCGCGAGCCGGCGGAACGGACCCGGCCCGCGCGCAGGCCCGGTCGCGGGCGCGGGGGCGGGTACGGCCTCGGGCTCGGCGGCGCCGCCCGGCCCGCGCCCGTCGGCGGACGGGGGGTCACCGACCGGGGGGAGGACGTCGGTGTCCGCTGAGGGGCCGGAGGGGGAATCCGAGGTGGTCATGGCCGGATCGTAATCCGGTGGCGCGCGGGTTCCCGCAGGTCACTCGGCATGCCCCCGTATCGGTGTCCGAGGCGGCTGGTAGGATTCCCCGGGAAACCGCGTCCCCCTCACGGTGGACCTCACCCGAGAGTTCACCCGAGAGCCCACCGCAGCCCTCACGCACACCCCGCCGCACAGCGACCTCTACCGCGCCGCGCAGGAAGGAGCCATGAGCCCCGTCCTCGCGATCGCTTCGGCAGGTCTGGCGACGCTCCTCGCGTGGCCGCTCACGAGGTGGCTAGGACGTGGCGCGGGATGGCCGCTCGCGGTGCTCTACCTCCTGGGTGCGTTCGCCCTGCTGTCGCCGCTCTCGCTGGCCCTGTCTGGGATGCCCACCGAGGTCGTGCGCATCCCCTGGGTGCCCGCCCGCGACTGGACCCTGGATCTGTTCGCCGATCCCACGGGGCTGCTCTTCGCGATGCTCGCGCTGGTGATCGGCGCTGTGGTGTTGATCTACTCGTCGTCGTACCTGTCCGGCGGTGAGGCGCACGGCGACGGCCGGGCCCGGACGCGCGGCCCACAGCACTACGGCTTCTTCCAGCTCATGACCCTGTTCACGGTCTCGATGCTGGGACTCGTGCTCACCGACTCCATGGTGCTGCTGTACGTGTGCTGGGAGCTCACGTCGCTCGCGTCGTTCGCGCTGATCGCCAACTCGGGCCGCCCCGCGTACGCCTCCGCCTTCCGCACGCTCACCGTGACGGTCGTCGGCGGGCTGGTGCTGCTGGGCGCGCTCGTGGCCATGTGGATCCGCACCGGCACCACCTCGATCTCCGAGGCCCTGTCCCACGACGTCTGGTACACCGATCCCGGGTTCACCGCGGCGGTCGCCGTGGCGGTCGCGGTGGCCGCGTTCACCAAGTCCGCGCAGTTCCCGTTCCACTTCTGGCTGCCCGACGCCATGGCCGCGGCGACCCCCGTGAGCGCGTATCTCCACGCCGCGGCGGTCGTCAAGGCCGGCATCTTCCTGTTCATGCGCTTCTCCCCCGCCTTCCACGACGTCCCCGTCTGGAACGCCCTGCTCGTGTCCGTGGGCATGGGCACGGCCGTGATGGCGGCCGTGTTCGCGCTACAGAAGACCGACCTCAAGCAGCTCATGGCGTACTCCACCGTGAGCCAGCTCGGCTGGATCACCGCGGCGATCGGCGTGGGAACACAGGAGGCGCTCGCCGCCGCCGCGCTGCACACCGTCGCCCACGCCCTGTTCAAGTCCGGCCTGTTCATGCTGGTCGGCGTGATCGACCACGAGGCCGGCGCGCGCGACATCCGCGACCTGGGCCCGCTGTGGCGGCGCATGCCGTGGGCGTTCGGCGCCACCGTGCTGGGCGCGGCCGCCATGGCCGCCGTCCCGCCGACGCTGGGCTTCGTGTCCAAGGAGTCCATGCTCATCGCGTTCGGCGACGTCGCCGGCGGGCAGCCCGTCGCGGTGACCGCGCTGCTGGCCGGCGCGGTCATCGGGGCGATCCTCACCTTCCTCTACTGCGCGCGCATCGTCCTGGGCGGCTTCCTCGGCGCCTACCGCGATCCCTCGCGCCCGGCGAAGGACGTGGCGGAGGTCCACGAGGCACCGGCCCGCCTGTGGCTGCCGGCGGCCCTGCCCGCCGCGATCGGGCTGCCGCTGGCGCTGGTCGTGGGCGTCTTCGACGCGCCCATGACCGCCGTCGCCAAGGCGGCCGCGGGGCCGTTCGGATGGCAGCCGGTGGAGCGGGGATTCGCCGAGTACCGCGGCCTGCCCGCCGGCGCCGACGAGGCGGACCTGCACTTCGAGGCCCACTTCGTCCTGTGGCACGGGCTCACCCTCGAGGTCGGGCTCACCGCCCTGATCCTTGTGGTCGGAGCCCTGCTGGTGTGGCGCCGCAGCGCGGTCGACCGCCTCCTGGACCGCGAGCTGCTGCCGTTCAGCGGCGCGTCCGTGCTGGAGGCCCTGACCTCGGCCGTCGCCCGCGCGGGCCGGGCTCTGGTGCGCCCCACCGAGTCGGATTCGCCCGCCCGCCACGTCGGCGCGCTGCTGGCCGTCCTCACCGTCTACGCGGTCGGGGTCGGCGGATGGGCACTGGCCACCGGCACGACGATCCCCCCGCGCGTCGGGGGCCTCGACAGGTCGGTCGACGTCGTCCTGCTCATCGTCGTGATCGTCGGCGTCCTCGGGCTGTGCGCCGCGAACTCCCGCCTGGCCGCGGCCGTGCTGCTGTCCGCGGTGGGCATCGCGGTGACCATCCAGATCTTCGGCCTCGGGGCACCCGACGTCGGCATGACCCAGCTCCTGGTCGAGGCCCTCACCGTCATCATGTTCGTGCTGGTCCTGCGGCGCCTCCCCCGCGATTTCATCGCCGCCTCCCGCCCCCGGAACACCGCTGCCATCGTCCTGGCCGTGCTCACCGGTGTCACGGCCACCATCGGCGTCCTCGTCTTCACCGGACGCCGCGAGCGGTCCCCGGTCGGCATGTACCTGCTCGAGAACGGGCCGGAGATCACCGGCGGCAGCAACGTGGTCAACACGATCCTCGTGGAGTTCCGTGCGCTCGACACCTTCGGCGAGGTCGCAGTGCTCGGCGTCGCCGGCATCGCGATCCTCGGGGTCCTCGGCTCGGTCCGGGCCACCGCCCTGGCCATCGACCCGCCGCCCGCCGACGAGCCGCTGCCGGGCACCGTGCAGAGCACCGGGACCGCCGCGGAGGCGCTCGAGGACGCCACCCGCAACACCGTGCCGCTGAAGCTGCTGGCGCGGGGCGTGACCCCGATCCTCGCCGTGGTCTCGATCATGCTGCTGTGGCGCGGCCACAACGAGCCCGGTGGCGGGTTCATCGCCGCCCTCGTCGCCGCGTGCGCGTTCGCGCTGATCTACCTCGCCCGCGAGTCGGACCGCCCGGTGAGCCGGCCGTCCACGCCGGTCGCGCTCATCGGCGGCGGACTCGTCGTCGCGGGTCTCACCGGCATCGGTGGCTACTTTCTCGGGCAATTCCTCCAGCCCGCCCACTGGTACGTGGCGGGACAGCAGCTCTCGAGTGCCCTGATCTTCGACCTCGGCGTCTTCGCCGGCGTGCTCGGTCTGGTCATGACCGCCTTCAACACGCTCGGCGCGGGACGCGCACCCATCGAGGTGGTCCCCGGCCCGGATGAGCCCGACACCGGTCGGCGTGTGAGCGCGCGCGGTCGCCGGGCCCGGCAGGACGCGAGCCCCGGCCGGGATCGTGACGGGGATCGCGGCGAGGGCCGCGGCGTCGAGGAGGTCGCCCCGTGACCATCGCGATCATGATCGGCGTCCTCACCGCGGGCGGCGTCTACCTGATGATGCAGCGCGGGATGGTCCGCGTGGTTTTCGGGCTCGCGCTCATCAGCCACGCCGTCAACCTCACCCTGCTCAGCGCGGGGGTCGCCGCGTGGCGCGCCGAGCCGCTGGAGGGCGTCAACGGGCTCGACGTCTCCGCCGACCCGCTCCCCCAGGCCTTCGTCCTCACCGCGATCGTCATCACCCTCGCGGTGACGGTGTTCATGCTCTCCCTCGCCGTGGTGAGTCGTGACGACGACACCCACAATGTCCCGCCGACCGGTGAGGAGCCCGCGCCGTGACCGCCCTGCTGCTGCCGCTGCTGGCCGCCATCCCGGTGATGGCCGCCGCCGTGACCGCGATGCTGCCGTCGCGTACGGCCGGGCGACTCATGGCCCTGGCCGTTCCTGCGGCCACCGCGGTCGCGGGTGTCGCACTCCTCGTGCAACACCGGGCCGAGCCAGTCATCGCCGGCTCGGTGGGCGGGTTCGTCCCCGGCGTGGCGATCCCGTTCGTCTCGGACTCCTTCACCGCCCTCATGCTGGTCGCCACGGGTGTGGTCGCGCTGGCGTCACTGGTCTTCTGCGACCTGACCGGGGAGTTCGGCCGCAGTCGCTACTTCGCGCCGCTCGCCCTGCTGCTGCTGGCGGGCGCCAACGGTGCACTGCTCACCGGCGACCTGTTCAACCTCTTCGTCTTCGTCGAGGTCATGCTGCTGCCGTCGTATGCGCTCATCGCCATGACGGGCACCTGGCGGCGCCTCGGCGTGGGCCGGCTGTTCGTGGTCATCAATCTCCTCACCTCCACGCTGCTGCTCGCCGGCGTAGGGTTCGTGTACGCCGCCGCCGGAAGCGTCAATCTCGCCGTCCTCGCCGGTGCCGCGCAGGAGGACGGACGCGTCGCCGCAGCGGTGGGTGTCGTGCTCATCGCGCTGTGCATCAAGGCCGGTGCCGTACCGGTCCACGGCTGGCTGCCGCGCGCCTACCCCGGGACCTCCTCCGGCGTCATGGCGCTGTTCTCGGCACTGCACACCAAGGTCGCCCTCTACGCGGTCATCCGCATCTGGGCGACCGTGTTCGACCTCGACCCCGCGTGGGGGCGGGTCCTGCTGGTGTTCGCGCTCGTGACCACCTTGTGGGGCGCCGTCGCCTCGGCCTCCCCGGTCGGGGTCCGCGAGATCCTCGCGTGGCAGATGGTCTCGGGCGTCGGCGTCATCCTCGCCGCCCTGGCCGTCGCGCAAGCCCCCGGCGGGGCGATCGTCTACATGATCCACCACATGGTGACCATCGGCGCGCTGGTCACGCTGTTCGGCGCCGCCGAGCACGTCTACCGCAGCGGGCAACTCGGCGGGCTGTCCGGGCTGTGGTACCGCGAGCGGCCGCTGGCCGTCCTCATCGTGATCGCGATCGCGGCCCTCGTCGGACTGCCCCCCACCTCGGGACTGATCGGCAAGCTCGAGGTCGTCGACGCCGCCCTCGGGGCGGGCGGCGCATGGGGGGTCGTCACCGTCGTCGTCGTCCTCGTCGCCTCGCTCATCGGCCTCGTCGCCATGCTCCGGCTGTGGCGCGGCACCATGTGGGGTGGGAGTGACGACGACGAGGGGCGCCCGGCCCGCCGCGTTCCGTCGGGACTGCTCGTGCCCGGTGGGGCACTCGCCGCCGTCTCGGTCGCACTGTTCCTCGGCTACGGGGTGGTCGCGCCCGAGGTGGACCGGGCGGTCGCCGGCCTCGTGAACACCGACGCGTACGTCGCGGCGGTTCTCGACGGGCCGGGTGCGATGACGGAGTCGACGATCGGGGGCGTCTCGTGATCCGCCGTGTGCTGCGCGCCCCGCTCGTCCTGGGTTGGCTGCTGTGGAACGTCGTCCTGTCGTCGTGGGCGCTGGCCAAGGAGGCCGTCACCCCGGGTCCCATCGGCACCCCGGTGCTGGTGCGGTACCCCATGCGCTGCCGCACCGACGTGGAGATCACCGCGCTGGCCTGGGCCATCACTGTCACCCCGGGGACTCTCGTGACGGTCATCGGCGACGACGAGATGTGGGTCCACGTGGTGCTGGGCGGTCCACGGGAGGAGATGATCGACTTGCTCGGTCAGACGGAGAACCGGGTGCTGTCCGTCCTGCGAGGTGATGACGCGTGAGTCCGCTACTGACGGTTCTTCTGGGGGCGTCGACCGTGATCGTCGTCGCGAGCATGGTGGTCGCGGCCGTCCGGGCGGTGCGCGGGCCCGGGGACGCCAACCGCGCCGTCATGGCCGATCTGAGCTACTTCTGTGCGGTGGCGCTGTTCGTCCTGTTCGTCATCCGCCAGGGGTCGGCGGTGGCGCTGGACGTGGTCATGCTCGGCTCCCTCATCGGGATCCTGTCGACCGTCGCGCTCGCACGGTTGCTCTCCCGGGGACAGCGGTGATCGCGATGGACTCCTCGATGATCACGGACCTGCTGATCGGCGTCCTGGCTCTGCTCGGGTCGCTGTGTTTCCTGGTGGCCGCCGTGACCATGTCGCGCGCCGGCGATGCCCTGACCCGCATCAACATCCTGTCGGTGGCGACCGGCCTGGGGATGATGCTGTTCATCCTGTCGGCGTACGTCCACGAGCTCACCACCGGGTTCAGCTGGATGGCGACCCTCATGGCACTGGTGGCGCTCGGCGCGACGGTGGTCGTCACCACGGTCGCCTCCATCACCCTCGCCCGGGCCGCCTACCGCGCCGACGGCCGACTCGACCCGCGGACCGCGTACGACGATATCGCCGAGGAGGGGTGACATGACCGGGCCAGATGATGCGCGTTCGCCGGGAGCGGTGACCGTCCGCGACCCGGCCGAGGCCGCACGACGGCTCGACGCCCTCATCGGCGCAGGGGATCTGCACGCCGCGGCCGACATGGTTGAGGCTCTGCCGCCATCGCTGGTCGTGGACGTCCTCGAGCGCAGCGGCGCGAGGGACCGGGCCGTCGTCTTCCGGCTCCTGCCCAAGGGCCGGGCGCTGGTGGTCTTCGAGGCCCTCGATCCGTCCTTGCAGTCGGAGCTGATCCGGGACCTGCACGCGGAGCGGGTCAACCAGCTCTTCACCGACCTCGACCCCGACGACCGCGCCGGGCTCGTCGACGAGCTCCCCGCCCACGTCGCCACGCGGCTCCTGCGGGAGCTCGACCACGCCGAGCAGGCGCTCACCGCCGCGGTGCTCGACTACCCCACCGGCTCGGTGGGCCGGCGGATGAGCCCGGAGTTCGTCTCCACCCACCCCGACCTCACCGCCGGCGAGACCCTCGA
The DNA here is from genome assembly GCF_036287335.1 of Dietzia maris. Classification (NCBI taxonomy): domain Bacteria; kingdom Bacillati; phylum Actinomycetota; class Actinomycetes; order Mycobacteriales; family Dietziaceae; genus Dietzia; species Dietzia maris. Next base: position 527,146 of record NZ_CP143053.1, on the reverse strand, counting down.
GCGGGTCCTGCGACGGATCGACCAGGCGGAGACGATCTACGCGATCCCCGTCACCGACGACCAACGGCGGCTGGTGGGGATCGTGGGACTGCGCGCGATCATGCGTGCGGAGCCGGGCACGCCCGTGCGGGAGCTCATGAACGAGGCGATCACCGCCCGCGCCCGCGAGTCCGCGGAGGCCGCCGCCCGCCGCTCCGCCGACGAGCGCCTCATCGTCCTGCCGGTCGTCGACGACGAGCACCGCCTGGTCGGGATCCTCACCTTCGACGACGCGCTGCGCATCCTCGAGGACGCCGAGACCGAGGACACCGCCCGCGCAGGTGGCTCCGAACCTCTCCGGCGCCCCTACCTCGCCACGCCCGTGCGGACGCTGGTGCGTTCCCGCGTCGTGTGGCTCCTCGTGCTGGCGTTCGGCGCCGCGCTGACGGTGCAGGTCCTCGAGGTGTTCGAGGCGACCATCGAGCAGGTGGTGGCGCTGTCGTTGTTCGTCCCGCTCATTATCGGCACCGGCGGCAACACCGGCAACCAGGCCGCCACCACCGTCACCCGTGCGCTCGCGCTCGGCGACGTGCGCCCACGCGACGCCCTGCGGGTGCTCGGCCAGGAGATCCGGGCCGGGTTCACGCTGGGCGTCATCCTCGGCGCCGTGGGCTCCGCGGTCACCGGGCTCGTCTACGACGCCGACCTCGGCCTGGTCATCGGGCTCACGCTACTGGCGCTGTGCACGATCGCGGCGACCGTCGGCGGGCTCATGCCGCTGCTCGCCCAGGCCGTCCGAGCGGACCCGGCCGTGTTCTCCAATCCGTTCATCACGACCTTCGTCGACGCCACGGGGCTCGTCGTGTACTTCCTCATCGCGCGGGCGGTGCTGGGCCTGTAGCGGTGAACTGACCGGCTCCCCACGGTCAGCGACGGGAACCGACCGCGAGGTCCGCCCGGCCGCTAGTGTGACCCTCATCACCCGACCCGGGTGACGGTCCGCCGCCAGAGGGTGCCCATGCCGCACGATGCCACCGACAATCTCATGCCCGAACTCGCCTGCTACGGCCTGGCCGGGCACAGCGCCGCGCCCGCGGACCTCCTCGCCGAGGCCGCCCGCGCCGAGGAGCTGGGGCTCGGCTCGATCCTGCTCTCGGAGCGGTTCGCGCTCAAGGACGCGGCGGTGATGGCCGGCGCCGCCGTGGCCGCGACCAGCCGCATCGGCGTGGGCACCGCCGCTACCAACCACAACACCCGCCACCCGCTGGTCACCGCCACGATGGCCGCCACGCTGCACCGCATGTCCGGCGGCCGCTACGCGCTCGGGCTGGGGCGCGGGATCCCGATGCTGTTCGACATCATGGGCCTGCCGCACGTGACCTCCGCGCAGCTCGAGGACGCGATCGGCCTCTACCGGACGCTGTGGGCGGGCGGCGCGGTGGTCGGCCACGATGGGCCCGCCGGCAGCTACCCGTACCTGGTGCAGGACTCCGCGTTCGCCGAGGACATCCCCGTGCTGCTCATGGCGATGGGCGACAACCAGCTGCGGCTGGCCGGACGGATCGCCGACGGGGTCGTGCTCCACACCTTCATGTCCGATGCGGCGGTCGCACGCTGCGTGCGCCTGGTGCGCGAGTCTGCCGAGCGGGCCGGTCGCGATCCCGCCGGCGTCCGCGTCTGGTCCGTGATGGCGACGATCGAGGACTCGCTCGACGAGGCGGCGCGCCTGCGCAAGCTCGTCGGGCGGCTGGCCACCTACCTCACCGGCTACGGCGACGTCCTGGTCCGCGTCAACGACTGGGACCCGGCGGGGCTCGAGCGGTTCCGGGCCGACGAACGACTGTCAGCTCACTCCGGTGCGCTCGACGCGACCGACGACCTCGACCTGCTCCGCCACGCGGCGGACGTCCTGCCCGACGAGTGGCTCGCCACCGCCGCGGTGGGCAGCGCCGCACGCTGCGCGGACCGGATCGAGGGGCAGCTCGCGCTGGGCGCGGACTCGGTGGTGCTGCACGGCGCCACGCCCGACGAGCTCGCCCCGGTGCTCACCGAGTGGCGGCGTCGGCGTGACCCCGGCCGCTTCGCCCACCTCGACGCCAACCCGGGCCGGATCCGGCCGCGCCGCGACGCCAGGGCAGCGGACGCGGCGGCAGTCCGACCGGACACCGCCCGTCTACGAGAGGACCTGCCGTCATGACCGGCGTCGCGTCGAACCCCGGGGTGGCCTGCACGCCGGAGGAGGTGACGGCGCCGTGGCTGTCGGAGGCGCTGGGCACCGAGGTCCGGTCGGTACGCACAGAACGTGTGGGCACGGGGCAGATCGGGTGCTGTGTGGTGGCGCACGTCGACGGCGACGGGCTGCCACCGACGCTCTTCGTCAAGCTGCCGAATCCCGACGAGGGCATGCGCCCGCTGCTGCACGGCGTGTACCGGAGCGAGGTGCTGTTCTACCGCGACCTCGCGCCGACCGTCGCCGTCCGCGTGCCGCGGGCGCGGTTCGCGGAGCTCGGCGAGCGGGAGGGCGAGTTCACGCTGGTCCTGGACGACGTCTCGCCGCTCGTGCAGGGCGACCAGCTCACCGGCCTGTCCATCGAACAGGCCGTGGACTGCGCGACCAACCTCGCGGGCCTGCACGGGCCGCGGTGGTGCGACCCCGAGCTGCGACGCGTCGAGGGCCTGTCGGTGCCGACGGTCGAGGACAACGTCACGCTGCAGGAGCTCGGCGGGCCGGCGGTGGAGGCGTTCCTCTCCGAGCTCGGGGGAGGGCTCGACGACGACGAGCGCCGCATCATGGCCGGGATCGCCCCGCTGATCGCACAGTGGGCCAGTGGGCGGGCCGAGCGGTTCGCTCTCCTGCACGCGGATTACCGGGCCGACAACATGCTGGTCGACCCGGTCGGGAGCCGTCCCTCGCTGGCGTGCGACTGGCAGACGCTGGCGGTGGGCCTGCCCGGTCGGGACCTGGGCGGCTTCCTCGGCTCGAGCCTCACGGTGGGCGACCGGCGGCCCGCGGAGCGCGAGATCGTCGCGGAGTACCACCGTGCGCTGCTCGGTCACGGGGTCACCGGTTACTCGGCGGACGAGTGTTGGGACGACTACGTCTACGGGCTGCTGCAGACGCCGGTGCTGGGGATCTTCGGGTGGATGTACGGGACGCGCACGCCCCGCGGGGACGAGATGTTCACCGTGCTCATGCGCCGGTCGTGTCGCGCGATCGCCGACCACGACGCGCTGGCGGTGGCCCGGTCCGGCTGACACCGGGCGCCGCCGGGGTACGAGTCCACCTCGTCGTCGTCCCCGGCCGAAATGACGAGATCCGCTACCCCGCCGCGGGATCCGCTACCCGTGTGAGGGGCGCGGATCCGTAGGCGGAGTAGCGGATCTCGTGGGCGGGAGGGTCAGGCCGAGCCGATCAGACCGACTGGGCCTGCCACATCCAGTGCAGCTGCTCGAGCCGGGCGCTGATGCCGATGAGCAGGTCCTCGGTCACCGGGTCGTCGCCGACCTTGCCGATGTTCGCCCGCAGGCGCTTGATGGCCGCCTCGAGGGCCTCGGTCATGACCCGCACGACCTTGTCGTCCGAGGTGAACTCGGCCGAGACCTCGTCGAGCGCGCTGTTCGCGGCGACCGTCGCGGAGCGGCCGTCCGGGCTGACGCCGACGGCGGTGGCCCGCTCGGCGACCTCGTCGACGAAGGCGCGGGCGTCCGTCACGACCTCGTCGAGCGCGAGGTGGATGCTCCGGAAGCGCGGGCCGACGACGGACCAGTGCGCCTGCTTGGCGACGAGCGACAGGTCGATCAGGTCGACGAGCGACTCCTGCAGCGCGTTCGTCACCGCCTCCTGAGCCTCGGCGGGGACGAACGAGGTGAACAGACCATTCGAATCAGCAGCCATCATGGCTCCCTTCTGACCCGGTTCTCCGGGTCGTGGAAGTGAATCGGATCGTGCACTGGACGTTCCCAGTATGCCCGTTCTGTTGACTGCCGTCAGTCCTGCAGCCGGTGGTTGCCGCGCGGGCCGGCCTCGACGCCGGCCTTCACGGCCTGGCACAGGCCCTCGTCGACGGCGGCCCAGTAGGCGTAGACGCGCTCGAGCAGCTCGGTCTCGTCCGGGTGGATCGCGGACACGTGGCCGGCGATGTTGGCCGCCAGGCGCTCGCGCTCCTCGTCGTTCATCACCTCGCGGTACAGGATCGTCGCCTGGACCTGGTCCGTGTCATCGGCATGGGGGGTGAGGTCACCGCGGAAGATCTCGGTGCCCTCGGCGTCCCAGGCGCCGAGGTCGTAGGCCTTGGCCGGATCGGCCGCCGGCCCGCCGAGCGAGTTGGGGTGGTACTCGGCCTGCGCGGGGTGCGGGAACTCGAACTGCATGGCGCCCTCCTTGGAGTAGGAGTTCACCTCCGAGAGCGGCCGGTTGACCGGGACCTGCTGGTAGTTGGCACCGATGCGGTAGCGCTGGATGTCCGGGTAGGCGAAGACGCGACCGAGCAGCATCTTGTCGGGCGAGAAGCCGATGCCCTTGACGATGTTGGTCGGCGCGAACGCGGCCTGCTCGATCTGCGCGTGGTGGTTCTGCGGGTTGCGGTTCAGCGTCATGGTGCCGACCTTGCGCAGCGGGTAGTCGCGCTGCGACCACGTCTTGGTCAGGTCGAACGGGTTGTACCGGTAGGTGGCCGCGTCGGCGACCGGCATGACCTGGACGTGCAGGTCCCAGGACGGGTAGTCACCGTTCTTGATGGCCTCGTAGAGGTCCTCACGGTGGTAGTCGGCGTTCTCGCCGGCCAGCTTGTCGGCCTCGGCCTGGGTGAGGTTCTTGATGCCCTGGTTGGTCTTGAAGTGGAACTTGACCCAGTGGCGCACACCCTCGGCGTTGATGAACTGGTAGGTGTGCGAGCCGAAGCCGTCCATGTGACGCCAGGTGGCGGGGATGCCACGGTCGCCCATGAGCCAGGTGACCTGGTGGGTGGACTCGGGGCTCAGGGTCCAGAAGTCCCATTGCATGGCGTGATTGCGCAGGCCCGAGGCGTTCTTCCGGCGCTGCGAGTGGATGAAGTCCGGGAACTTGATGGCGTCGCGGATGAAGAAGATCGGGGTGTTGTTGCCGACGAGGTCGTAGTTGCCCTCCTCGGTGTAGAACTTCAGAGCGAAGCCACGCGGGTCGCGCCACGTGTCCGGGCTGCCCTTCTCACCGGCGACGGTGGAGAAGCGGGCCAGCATGGGGGTCTTGACGCCCTTCTGGAACAGGCCGGCGCAGGTGATGTCGGAGATGTCCTCGGTGGTCTCGAAGACGCCGAACGCGCCCGAGCCCTTGGCGTGGGGCAGACGCTCCGGGATGTTCTCGCGGTTGAAGTGGGCGAGCTTCTCGATCAGGTAGAAGTCGTGCAGCGGCTGCGGGCCACTCTTGCCGACCTGGGCGCTGAACTCGTCGCTGGGGACGGGCTGGCCACTGTCGGTGGTGGTGTGCGAGCCGGGCTGGAAATCGCGAACGCCGCGGTCGGCGGGGTGAACGGTCACGTCGTGATGCTCCTCGGATGAGTGGTGTGGAGTGGATGTGATCTTGGTCTCAGTCTTAGACGAGCGCGGACTGCTTCGCCCGACATTCGGGACATGTGCCCCAGTAGTTGACCTCTGCTTCGTCGATCCGGAAGCCGTGGTCACTGTCGGCGGAGAGGCAGGGTGCGTGCCCGACCGCGCATTCGACGTCCTCGATGCGCCCGCAGTGCCGGCACACGAGGTGGTGGTGGTTGTCCCCCGTGCGTCGCTCGTACCGCGCCGGCGAGCCGGCGGGTTCGATACGGCGCATGAGACCGACCTCGGTGCACACCCGCAGCGCGTCGTAGACGGTCTGCGTGGACACCGCGCCCAGTCGTTCCCGGACGAGGGAGGCGACATCCTCCGCCGCGATATGGGGACGACCGGCGACGACGTCGAGGACCGCAAGGCGCGGCGAGGTGACCCTCAATCCGGCTTGTCGGAGCAGTGCTCCCAGTTCCCCTGCTGTCGTCATGGCACTCACCATAGCCGACTTTCTGGAACTAGTCCAGAAAGAGAATGGCTCCCTTGTAGGAAATCTTCGCGGCCGCGCGGCGGCCGCGGCCGACTAGGCTGACGGGCGACCCGAGAACGCGCAGGAGGAACCCATGACGGTGACCGCCACCGGACCGATCGTGTGCGGCTATGACGGCTCGCAGGACTCCCGTCGAGCCGTGACCTGGGCCGCCGCCCGGGCCCGCGGGCTGGACACCCCGCTCGAGGTGATCTCGGCCGACCGCGCCGTCGGTCGCGTGGTCGCCTTCGACGACACCGCCCGCGCCAACGTCGAGGGCGCCATGCGCGATCAGCTCGCCGATCTCGTCGGCGACGTCCCCACCACCTACCGGGTGATCGCCGACAGTCCCGTCGGGGCACTGGTCGAGGCCGGCCGCGGCGCGTCGGCGATCGTCGTGGGCAGCCGCGGGCTCACCGTGCGGGAGGACTTCGCGATGGGCTCGACGTCCGCCGGGGTCGTCGAACACGCGACCTGCCCGGTCATCGTCATCACGCCGCACGCGCCCGCGGACCCCACCGAGGGCCCGGTCGTGCTGGCCGCCGACGGCTCGGAGGCCAGCAGCGCCGCCGTGGCATACGCGTTCTCCGAGGCCGAGCGCCGCGCGACCACCCTGCGGGCAGTCCACTCAGTGGAGGTGCCCCGGCTCCCGGGGGCGTCGCTGTTCGACCTCGATCGGCTGGCCGAGAGCGTGATCGCCGAGGATGAGAAAGAGGTCCTCGACTCCCTCGCCCCGCACGAGGCCCGCCATCCGGGCGTGGAGGTCGAGCTCATCCTCGTCGTCGGCGAGCCCGCCGTCACGATCGCTGACGAAGCCGCGGGCGCGTCGTTGCTGGTCACCGGCTCGCGGGGCCACGGCGGCTTCGCCGGCCTGCTGCTGGGCTCGGTGAGCCGGCGACTGCTGCAGACGGCGCCGTGCCCGGTCGCGGTCGTCCGCCCCACCGACTGACCCACCGCGCGCCCGACCCCACGTCTTCCGCGGCGTCGGGTCCGTCTGGTCCTGCCCGAGACAGGAGCTCAGGCCGGCCCGATGCGCAGCATGCGGGTGAGGGTCGGCTGCCACATGATGCCCGGGGCGTCGCCGCGGGAGGCGATCGTGCCGGTCAGCTCCATCGGCTCGTCGAAGGGGGCGTGGCCGACGAAGGTCCGGGCGACCTCGCGGCCGGTCTCCACGTCCGTCGAGGTGACATCGACCGGGCCGACCTTCTGGGCCAGCCCCTGATCGAGCGGCAGCCCCGCCGAGCCGGCCGCCGGGCCGGCCGCCGGGCCGGGAGCTCCCGCTCCCCCGTCGCGTCGCGGACCGTACGCCAGCGCGTGGATGAGCCCGTCACCTGTCGTCAGCTTGGGTAGGGACGCCGTCCGGGCGGTCGAGGTCCACGCGCGCGAGCAGCTCGGGCCCGCGTCCCCCGGCACGTCGGGCCGCACGTCGATCCGGGTCATCCCGCCCGCGTACGGCGCCGACGCCGGCGCCGCGGGGCCGTCCACGGCGAACGGCGGGTACTCGAAGCCGTACGTGTTGACCAGCACCAACGCGTTTCCGACCGCGATGATCGAGTTCTCCGTGGCGGCGGACCCGTCGATGAGCACCCCGTCGTCGGCGGCGGAGTCGGGCCGAAGCGTGGTGGCGAACGCGGGCATCCGGCAGACCTCGGCCCCGTCCTCCCGGCGCAGAACGATCAGGTCCGGGTGCTCGGCGTCGTCGGTGATCGCCACCAGCGAGTCATCGGGCCCGAAGTAAGTGGGCGTCGTCCCCGACCCGTGGGCCAGCAGGCCGGGTTTCCGCGCGGGCCCCACCTCGTAGCCGTGCCGCCAGCGCACGGTCGGCGTCCCGTCGACCGAGGTGTCGATCTCGTAGAGCGCGCGGGTGGTGATCACCGACGCGCCTCCCGGCCGGACGGTCAGCCCGTTGGAAATCTTCTCCCCTGCGGGCAGGGCGAGGTAGCGGAGCTCGTCGTCGTCGACACCGGCACCGTCCTCCCCGCCGACCGCCGCCAGGCCGCCGGCGTCACCGCCGCCACTCGCGCCGCGGGGCCGCACGGTTCCCACCACCCCGCCGGACGTCGCGAACCACACCCGCCCGTCGAAGGAGGGCATGAGGCCGGTGATCGCGTCCCCGTCGGGGACGGCCGGGGCGAGGTCGGCGAGGACGTCGACCGTCATGCGCCAGGAGCCGTCCGGCGCGCGATCATGCCCGACGGCGAGGAGTTTGCGGTCCCCGTCCGCGACCACCACCCGGTCCTGCGCGTCGAGGTACCCGTAGACCCCGCCGAGCAGCGCGCCCTTGGTCAGTTGCACCTCCGCCAGCACTGCCGCGGTCTCCGGATGGAAGAGCTTGACCGTCGGCGCGAGCGGGGTGGGCGGGTTGAGTCCCAGGTAGGCGGTGCACAGGGCGACCGGCATGCCGTCGGAACCGACGAACACGGTGGAGCAGGTCGCTCCGGTGAGGCCAGAGGCGATCGCGGGGTGCGCGCCGGGGCCGCGGCCGGGCAGCGTGTCGGTCGACGCCGCGTCGCCGTGGACGGTGGCTGTGCCGGCGGGGCCGAGGCCGGGCGGGGTAGCCGGCTGAGCGGCGGCCGCAGAGGGCAGCGCCGCGCTGATGCCCGCGGCGACCACCGCAGAGGAAAGGAAGACTGCGAGAGTCCGGGGCGACGCGTCCATGCCGAGATTCCACCACTCGGGGTGGTCCCGCCGCTGCGAGTTGGCTCGCCCGATTTTGCTCCCCCGATTTGGACGTAACCATGGCGGAAAATCTGGCCGGACGCCGCCATGGCTACGTCCATTTCCGCCATGAGTACGACCATCCGGGTGCGGGGGCCCGGGGAGTCGTCGTGAGACGATCTCACCGGCGGTGGACGATGCGAAAGCAGACACTGGACGGGCGCGCGCCGGCTCCGGTCCGACGCGGGCGCCGGAGCGGGCACTGATCAGGGGGTGGGCAGACACGAGCCCGGGCGCTACGGGCCACGCAGACCAGAAGGACGACGGGGGATATCGATGAGCGCACGAACCGGCCGGCTCGGCGCCACCCGGATCGTCGGCGAACTGCTGCTCACGGTGGGCGCGGTGCTGCTGCTCTTCCTGTTCTACGAGGCGTTCTGGAGCAATCTCGACTCACGGCGCCTGCAGAACGAGGCGGCCGCCGGACTCGAACAACGGTGGTCGAACGGCCCGGCCGCAGAAGCCGCCGATGACGCCGCAGGGATCGCCGACGAGTCCGCGGGGCCGGCAACCCGCGCGCCCGGTGGCGAACCGGTACCGCCGGCCGTTCCAGCGTTGGGCGAGGCGTTCGCCCGCATCCACCTGCCGACGCTCGGTGACGACGCGGTCTACGCGGTGGTCGAGGGCGTCCGCGCCGAGGACCTGCGCACAGGGCCGGGACACTATCCCGGGACCCAGATGCCCGGCGAGGCGGGCAACGCGGCGCTGGCCGGTCACCGCAACGGCTCCGGCGCCGTGTTCGAGCGCCTCGACCGGTTGACCTCGTGCGAACCGATCGTCATCGAGACCGCCACGCAGTGGCTGACGTACCGGCTCCTGCCAGTAGAGGCCGGCGGCGCCGAACGCCTGGCCGCTGCGCAGAACTGCCTCACGCCGCAGCAGTCGGAGCGGATCGCAACCGGCGACTACGCCCACGTCCGGGGCGCGCACATCACCACACCGGAGGCGGTGGAGGTGATCGCGCCCGTGCCCGGGGCAGCGAGCGGCGCCGACGGGACAGCGCTCGAGCGGCTGCTCACCCTGACCACCTGCCACCCGATGTACTCGAACGCCGAGAGGCTGATCGTGCACGCCGTGCTCACCGAGACCACCGCCAAGGCCGACGGCCGCCCGGCCGCGTTGGAGGACTGACCGATGTATGCCTACCTGTGGCGATTCCTGCCCGGCCCGCGGCCGGTGAAGGCGCTGATCGCGCTTGCCCTGCTGGTGGCGGTCTTCCTGCTGCTCATGGAAGTGGTGTTCCCGTGGGTTTCGCAGCAGCTGCCGCACAACGACGTGACGGTATAGGCGCAACTCGCCGGGCACGCCGCCGGGCGATCAGAGGTGGACGGTCACGTCCGCGCCAGCGCGCAGCTTCTGCGACAGCTCCTCCATCGCGCCGGCCTCCTTCTGGACCCGCACCTGCTCGGAGACCTCGCCGCGCACCTGCTCCAGCGGCGGCAGTCCGCCACCACCGGCCGCACCGCCGCCGCCGGCCATCGCCTGCTGCTGACCGATCTGCTCGTAGGCGGCCTCGATCTCCGCGTCAGTCACCTCGAACTCGCCGAACTCGGACGTGATGAGCTTCTCGACACGCAGCTGCTTGTCGATCTGCTCCATCACCGCGTCGCGGTCGAGGCCCTGCTCCCCCATCGCCGCGATGAACTCGTCGGGGCTGACCTGGTTCGTCTCGGCGAACTCCTCGAGCTCCGCCTGAATCTCCTCGTCGGAGACCTCGATGCCCCGCTTCTCGGCCTCCTGGGTCAGCAGCTCGGTGCCGACCAGCCCGTCGGTGGTCAGCTTCTTGAGCTGCGCCTCGTCGACGGGCTGGCCCGTCATCTGCGCCTGCATGCTCATCTGCTGATACTGGTTCTCGAACACCGACAGGAACTCGTCGCGCGAGATCTCCGTCCCGTTCACCTCGGCCACCGGGTCCGGGATGTCCGAGGTATCGGGCCCGTCGGGCGACTGCTCGCCGCCCTGCTCCGGCCCGGCCGCCTGTCCGGACTGCTCGGCTGCTGCGGGCGCGGCCGTGGCGCCGCCCTCGTCGTCGTCGCCCCCGGCGCCGCACCCCGCGACCACCAGTGCGAGTCCCGCGGCGGCGACGGCCGCCCTCCATGTCCTCGAGCGCACTCGATCTCCTCACGTTGTTCGTGTGCGTGAAGACGCCGACGCTACACATCCGAGTTGAGCGGGAGCTGTGCGCGAGGCGGGCGGCGCGGCGCGCCAAGGCGCAGGGCGCGAACAGCGAGGCGGGCGGCGCGGGGCCTCACCCGCGCCGCCCGCCACCTGGTGCGTCAGAACCGCAGGATCGCGCCCTCCGACACGTCCTGCGGCAGCGAGTCCACCACCATCACCGACCCCGACGTGGCCAGGACCTGGCCGATCGCCGAGTCCAGGTCGTCGGGGCCGTGGTCGGCGGCGCAGCGGCGGCGGGTGAGGATGAGCCGCTCGACCCGGGCCTCCTGCGCGGCGCGGAGGATATCCGAGCCGCCGCCGGCGATCGCCCGGCCGGCGCCGATCGCGTCCCCGAAGCGCTCGGCGTCGCGCTCGGCGAGACGGCCGAACGCGGGCTGCACGACCTTCCAGGCCCGCTCGTGCAGGTCCCCGGGCGACAGCGCATCGGGGTTGCCGGCCGCGACCTCGTCCACCAGGTTCTCGTAGTTCAGGAACTCGCGGAACCGCGGCATGTACTCGGCGACGGACGCCAACACGACGAGGCGGCGATCGTTGGGCTCGAGCACTTCCTCGACCCCGTGGGCGACCTGGCGCAGGAACTTCTCCAGTTGCACGTCGCCGACCTCGGCGCCCGTGCCGTGGCTGTGCACGATTCCCCCACCCGCGGTGCTGCCCGCGTGTCCGGCGCCGACCCCGGCGCTGAAGCGCTGCTGCTGGTGCGGCGGCGGCTGCGTGTCACCCGCCATGTCGTCCACCGACGAGGGGATCGAACCCAGGTCGAGCTCGCGGATCGTCGACGCGGTCCCTTCGAGGAGCCGGACCTTGTTCTGGCTCACCGCGACCACCAGGAACGTGCGGTCTCCGACCGCCGCCGGCACGATCGGCCGGAGCGCGAACCGGTCGCTCACGTGGACCGCCTCCGGCAGGTCGGTGGTCAGGCGGTACGCGCGCCAGATGCCCTTCGCGGCGAACAGCGCGAGGCCGTCGGCCATGGAATTCCAGTAGGGGTCGTCCTCGAGGAGCGTGACCAGCGGCCCGAGGATCTCGCCGGTCTCCTCCTCCGAGGCGCCGTGGGCGCGGAGCTGGGCCTCGGCCTCCTTGATGAGCGACTTGGCGCGGATGGGGTTCTCCCGGACCTCCGCGCCCCCGCGGGCCGTGGGCAGGAAGATGGACACGGCCCGGCCGGTGGTGCCGCCCAGCTCGGTGAGGTCGGCGTACGGGATGGGATCTGCTTCTGCGGTGCGGATTGGATCAGCCATGACCTGACGTTACCGACGACGCCTGTGCGGGAGAAGGTTGTGACCGGGTTGTTGTGGGGCTGTGACAATCGGTGCGCGCCAGCGGGTGCGGAGTGCGGACGGTTGGCGCCGAACGTGCGAGCGCGCCGCGGTTACCATCGCGGGAGTGACCGATCAACGTGTGGAGACCGCGACCCCCCGGCCGGTGAGCACGGCGAGAATCCTCACGCCGCTGATGGTCCCGTTGTTCATGGCGCTGCTGGCGCTGTCGGTGATCAACGTGGCCCTGCCGGTGATCGGCACGACGTTCGACGCCGACTCCAGCAGCCTGCAGTGGGTGATCTCGGGTTACGCCCTGGCGTTCGGCCTGCTCCTGGTGCCGTCGGGTCGCCTCGGTGACGCGACCGGCCGCAAGCGGATCTTCCTGGCCGGCGTCACCGTGTTCATCGTCGGCGCGCTGATCGCGGGCTTCGCGCAGTCGATCGAGATGCTCAACCTCGCGCGCCTGGTGCAGGGCGTCGGTTCGGGGATGCTCAACCCGCAGACGTTCGGACTCATCCAGAAGTACTTCCGCAAGGAGGCGCGCGCCCGCGCCTTCGCGACCATGGCCACCACCGTCTCGATCGCCACCGCGTCGGGGCCCCTGGTGGGCGGGCTGCTCATCGAGGCGCTCGGCGAGAACCTGGGCTGGCGCGCGATGTTCCTGGTCAACGTGCCGTTGGGCGTGCTGGCGTTGGTGTTGGGGCAGCGCTGGCTCGCCGACGACCGCACCCTCCCCCGTGCCGCCGACGAGGGTCCGGACGTGGGCGGGTCGAGGGCCCGTGCGGCGGAGATGGCGCGCCTGGAGCGGGCCACCGCCCGACTAGGAGCATGGGTCAGTAATGGCTCGAAGCGCGCCGAGAGTACGGCGGAGTGCGTGAGAGCGTTGCGCTCGGGCCGGCGTCACTGGCGGCCAGGTATTCGGTTTGCGAAGCCGCGGTGATGGCGTTCAGTCCGCGGGTCAGCCTGTAGGTCGCCCGGGCCTGCCAGTTCAGGCGATCTGGAGGCCGCCGAGCCCGGTGGCGCCGATATGACCGTGGAGCTTTCGCAGGTTGTGGCAGGCAGCGAGCAGTAGCCATTCACCGCGGGCGGCGTCCAGACCGCGAATCAGGAGTTGCTTGCCGTTCTGCAGGGTGCTCATCTGTCCGAAGACCGGTTCGACGATCGCTTTGCGCTGGGCGTAGACCGCTCGGCCTTTCTTCGTGGCGAGCTTGCGGGCCATGCGCTGCTTGTCCGTGGCGCTGGCCGGGATCGGTCCCCGGGGGGCGATCGGCGCCGGTTCCCCGCTGCGCTGTCGTCCGGTGGCGATGAAGAACTCGGTGCCCTGCTCGCCGGTGACCTCGGCGGAGGCGGCGAGGTTCGCGGCTGAGCAGTACCCGGCATCGGCGAGCATCTGCTTCGGGGCCTGCCCCGTGTTGCTGATGGCCTGCTCGGTCATGGGGATGAGGTTGCCGACGTCGGCGGCACAGTCGTTGACCTCGGCCGCCACGATGATCTGATGGGCGGCATCGACCACGGCCTGGCCGTTGTAGCACTGAGCGAACGACCCGTCCCCGGTGAGCATGATCTTCGACTCCGGGTCGGTGAAGTTGCGCTGGGCCTTCGGCCTGGGCGTGGCGCGCTCGGCGGCCTCAGCGGCCTTCTGCGCGACGGTGTCTTCGTCTTCGCCCTTACCGCGGGCCTTAGCCTCAGCCTTCTCCGCCGCATCGGCGGCGGCGTCGGCTTCCAGAGCAGCTTTGGCCTGGCGCAGCTTGACCAGGCGAGACTCTCGGCGGGCCAGCTCATCGGGCAGCTCGTCCCCGCGCCGGTTCTTGCCGAACTTGGCGTCCTCGGCCTTGTCGATGGCCTCGGCGGCGGCCAGCAGATCGGAGACCTCCTGGGCCAGTACCTTCTCCTTGTCCGTCAGCCGCGCGTACGACATGGCCTTGCGTTTGGAGGCGTTCGCCCGCAGCTTCGTCCCATCCAGCGCGACCTGTCCAAGCGTGACCATCCCGGCGGCCTGGCACAACGCCAACGCCTGCAAGAACAGGTTGCCCAGCGCGGCCAGGTGCCTCTTGCGAAACCTGGCGATCGCGCGGTAGTCCGGGGCCGCCCCGGCCGCCAACCACCGGAAAGCGACGATGTCGGTGCAGGCCTTCTCGATCCCGCGGGAGGAGCGCACCCCCGTGGTGTAGCCGAAGATCAGCAACCGCACCATCAACCGCGGATCGTACGGCGGGGCCCCGCGCCCCTCCTGGTAGGAGACGTAGATCCGCGATAAATCCAGGTGCTCATCGACCAGATCCGCCACGAACCGTGCCAGATGATCGGCCGGAAGCCAGTCATCCAGCGACGGCGGCAGCAACAACCCCTGGCCCGGGTCGAACGCCCGAAATGTCTTGCCTGCGCCCACCGGCTCGACCTCGCCCTGCCGGTCAGCCCGCTCGACGCGGAACTCCTCGGCGGCGAACAACCCTTCCTCGCCCATGACGACAATTATCCCGCCGAACCCGCCCCATCAGCGGACCTGAACTGGCGTGTTACTGACCCACGCTCCTAGGTGACGACGACAACGACGACGACAACAACGCCGCCGGCTCCGCCACTGGAGCGGACGCCCCGGGCACGCGAGGGCCGTCTGCGACCGGGCCGGCCCCGGGGCGTCGGCGGCTCGATCTGGACCCCATCGGCATCGCGCTGCTCGGTGTGGCCGTGCTCGCGGTGATGCTGCCGTTCCTCGGCCGCGACCTGCATCCGGCGTACTGGGCGCTCGTGCCCGCCGGGCTGGCCCTGCTCGGGGTGTTCGCGTGGTGGGAGCGGCGCTACGAGCGGCTCGGGCGGCCGCCGCTGGTCAACCCGGACATCTTCCGCGACGCGGGCTTCCGCAACGGCATGATCATCGTGTCCATCTACTTCGTGGGCGGCACCAGCCTGTGGGTCATCATGCCGCTGTACCTACAGTTCCACCTGGGGTACGCACCCATCGACTCGGCGTTCATCAGCCTCCCGGCGTCGGTCTGCGCGGCGATCTCCGCGCAGGTCGCGGGGCGGTTCGTCCTGCGCCTGGGGCGGCGGATGGTCATCACCGGCTTCTCCATCACGATCACCGCACTGGTGACGTTCATGGTGCTGGCCGGCTTCGTCGAATCCGGCGCGCTGCACTACCTGGTGTTCATGGTCCCGGCGGCGTTCGTCGGCATCGCGCAGGGCATGACCATCTCGCCCAACCAGACCCTCACGCTGCGGGCGGTGGACCCGGCCTACGGCGGCGTCGCGGGCAGCATCATCTCGCTCGGCCAGCGCATGGGCACCGCAGTCGGCACGGCGATCGTACCCGGGGTGCTCTTCGGCATCGTCGAGACCCGCGGCGACTGGCTGCTGGCGTTCCGGGCGGCGCTGGGCATCATCGCGCTGCTGGCGGCGGGCGCGTTGGCGTTCAGCGTGGTGGATCGCCGCCGCGAGAAGCGCTGCGCCTGACGCCCTGCCTCCGCGACACCCTGCCTCCGCGCGGATGGGCGGTTCAAGCGGAGAGAATCGACCCACCCCCTCCGGCCGGGTGGCCGCGGGGCTGATCCGACCACGTGTGGTGATCATCTCAACGTGTGAACGGCGAGAAAACGCTCATCCGTATCCCGCCGGCCCGGGCACCCCGCGCCGGGTCAGGGCCGCAATCCGTGGACCCGGCGGGCCGCGTTCGGCGCTCTTGGACGATCGTTTAGATGACGGAGCGACACTCGTCGTGCCGACCTGGCCTTTTCGCGATCCGGCCCCCGGACCGGCGGGGGTGGATTCTCGCGTGGCCGCCGGGACGTGACCTTATTCTCAGGTCGTGGCAACCCCTCCGCCACCCTCACATCCCCCATATCCCCTCAGGATCCCCTCATGAGAACTATCGCCCGGCTCCGCATACGCGCTGTCGTCATCGCCGCCGCCACATTCACCGTCCTGACCGCCCCGGTCACCGCCGCCCAGTCTCTCGAATTCACCATGGCCACGCCGGCGCCCTGCGAGTCCGCGACCCCCGCGGAGCTCGAGCAGGTGATCGAGGACGTCCACGAACACACCAACCGCGAGCGCGCGGCCGCGAAGGTGGCCCCCGTCAAGCGGCTCGAGAGCCTGGACGGGATCGCCCAGACCTGGAGCGAACAGATGGCCACCGAGGACCGGATGTACCACAACCCCGGAATCCGCGCCCAGGTCACCGCGGCCTACCCCGGACAGTGGCGCAGCTATGGCGAGAACGTGCTGCAGAACTGGTGCGGCGCCAGTGGCGAGACCCTGGTGCGTCAGTGGATGAACTCGACCCCGCACCGCGTCAACCTTCTCAATCCCGCCCACACGCACCTCGGCGTGGGCGCGGACGTGGCCGCGAGCAGCAAGCTGTACTCCACCCAGAACTTCGTCAGCCTGCGCTGACCTCACCGGTCCGCGCGGCCACGACCTCCCGGCGACGCCCCCGCTCCCCCGCGGGGGCGTCGCCGTTGTCGTCGGCCGGTAGGACGCCGGCGTCGCGGCGCCCGGCATCGCGGGCATCCGTCGGTGCACGAATCGCACACCTGTAACACTTGTGACTAGAGTGACGATAGTTGCAGGAGTGACTGCCCGGCGAGCCCGTCGCGCAGTCCGCTTCGCCCACGCAAGCCCGGCGCGAGCCGGGGCCGAGGAAAGGACCATCGCGTGCGTCACCACTTCCGCTCCGCTGTCGCCACGGGCGCCGCAGCCCTTCTGCTCGTCTCCGGCACGGGCACCGCGGCCGCCCAGGGATCGCTGGGGTTCGCCCTGCCGTTCGGCTTGGCGATCCCCGGCCTGTCGTCGCTCGCCCCGGCCGGCCCCCAGCCCGGTGGTCCCGCGGCAGCCGACCCCGCCACCGCCGATCTCCTACCGGAGGAGGTACGGCTGATGGCGTTCGAGGGCAGCGTGGTCGCAGCGGTCAACGACGCCCGTCTCGTGGTGGGCGCGGACCGACTGATCACCGACCCGGCACTGGAGGCATCGGCCCGTGAGCGCGCGGCCGAACTCGCCGCAGGCGATCCGGCCACGGGCGACGTCCCCGTTCCCGCCGACGCCCGGGCGGGTGAGGACGCCGACTCGGAGAAGGCTCCCGCGGGCGAGGAGTCCGGCGACCGCACAGTGCTGACCCTGCCCGCCGGCGCGACGCCGCAGAACACTCTGTCCGCACTGCTCACCGACACCGGGATGCGGGAGCGCATGCTCGACGGCGAGTTCACGCGGGTCGGCGTAGGAGTGGTCACCGCGGAGGACGGAACCGTGCACGTGGTCCAGGACTTCGCCCGCGACTGACACGAACACCCGTCCAGCGGGGGTGCGCTCGCCCCCGACGGAGTGCAGGTCAGGCCGGTCACGGGGTGATGACGGCTGGCTTAGGGCACCGGTCGGCCCTACCGTCTCGGCTGGCGATCCGACCGTCGGGTCGCAGCACACGAAAGGTACCCACCCTCGTGACCCGAGCCCTCCACCATCTGCGCCGCGGCCTGATCCTGGTCGCCGCGGCGTCCGCCACCGTCGCCCTCGGCGCCGGACCCCAGGCGTCGGCTCAGGCGCCCCAGATCCAGTTGCCGCAGATCCACCTGCCCGGCCTGACGATCGGATTCGCCGCTCCTGCGCCCGCCGGGGGTGCGCCCACCCTGGATCCCGCCTCCGCCGAGTACCGCGCCCAGCTCGAGAACGCCACCAATGCCGCTCGCAGCGCGCACGGTCTCGCCCCGCTCCAGAGCCACGGCGGGTTGACGGACGTGGCGGTCCGCTGGAGCGGCACGCAGGCCGCTCAGAACCGCATGTTCCACAACCCGCACGTGCGCGACGAGATCCCCGGCGGCTGGCGCCACTTCGGCGAGAACGTGCTGCAGAACTATGCGCACGCCACGCCGCAGCAGCTGGTGGACCAATGGATGAACTCCCCCAGCCACCGCGCGAACCTTCTCAACCCGGGCCACACCTCGATGGGCATGGGCGCCGCCGTGGCCGCGGACGGCAAGCTCTACGCCACCCAGGTGTTCGCCCGCTACTGATCCGGCCGGCGGCGCGACGGCGCCGGCCCACCCGTGGCGCGCTGCGGCAAGCGTCAGGCGGGCACGCCCGCGAGCAGCGCGTCCAGGCCCTGCTCGAACCGCGCCTCGAACTCGACCGGCGGCGTCGCGGGGTCGGCGACGGTGAGGTTGTGGTGCGTCTGCTCCTCCAGGCTCAGGCCCACCACGTAGGAGGTCAGAGCCGTCGTCAGGCCCGCGGCCCGACCCTCCAGGCCGTGGCGGACGCAGGTGGCCTCGACCGCGCCGGCGACCGGGTTCACCGCACCGGCCGCGAGGCCGAGTGCGACGATCTCCGCGCCGTCCGGCACGCCCCTGACCGCCGCCCGTAGAACCGCACCCACCTCCCGCAGCTCGGCGGCCGCAGACGCACCCGAGCCCACCGAGCCCATGGCCGCGAGAATCCGCTCGGCGACCGCGGTGAGCAGCGCCTGCTTGGACGGCACGTGCCAGTACAGCGCGCTCGGCTGGACGCCCAACCGCGTCGCCAACGTGCGCATCGACATCCCGGGCAGCCCGGACTCGCGGAGCAGGTCGAGCGCGGTGTCGACGACCGTTGTCGTTGTCAGGGCCACGATCGACGATCCTACCGCGCGACCCCGATCCTCCTGAACGCTGTACAAGACGAGGACGCTCGGCTAGCTTGAACACCGTTCAATGAACGGCGTTCAGGAGGAAGCCATGCCCGTCACCACCCCCCGCTGGCACGAGCTCGCGGACCACGTCCTCGCCGGCGGAGTCGTCACCGCGGCGGACGCCCTGGCAGTCCTCGACTCGCCGGACTCCGAGCTCATGGAGGTCGTGGCCGCGGCGTCCCGGCTGCGATACGAGCACTTCGGCAACACCGTCAAGGTCAACTACCTGGTCAACCTCAAGTCCGGCCTGTGCCCGGAGGACTGCTTCTACTGCTCGCAACGCCTCAACTCCACGGCCGGCATCCTGCGCTACACGTGGCTGAACACCGACGAGGCCGTCACCGCCGCCAAGGCGGGCATCGCGGCCGGCGCCTCGCGCGTGTGCCTGGTCGCCAGCGGCACCGGCCCCAGCAACCGCGAGGTCGGCAAGGTCACCGACATCATCGAGGCCATCAAGTCCGACACCCCGGGCGTCGAGGTGTGCGCCTGCCTGGGCGCACTGAAGGACGGCCAGGCCGAGAAGCTCTGCGCGAGCGGCGCCGACGCCTACAACCACAACCTCAACACGGCCGAGAGCCATTACGAGGACATCTGCACCACCCACACCTACGCCGACCGCGAGCACACCGTCGCCCAGGCGCACGGCGCGGGCCTGTCGGCGTGCTCGGGCTTCATCGCCGGCATGGGCGAGACCCCCGAACAGCTCGTGGAGCTGGCCTTCGACCTGCGGGCGAAGGAGGTCGACTCGATCCCGGTGAACTTCCTCCTGCCCTTCGACGGCACCCCGCTCGAGGGCGTCGACACGCTCAACCCGCGCGACTGTTTGCGCATCCTCGCCATGGTCCGCTTCGTCGCCCCCGACACCGAGATCCGCGTGGCCGCCGGCCGCGAGCGCCACCTGGGCCACCTGCAGGGCATCGCGCTGTACGTGGCGAACTCGCTGTTCCTCGGCGACTACCTCACCAGCGAGGGCCAGCCCGGCGCCCAGGACCTGCAGATGATCGCCGACGCCGGCCTCGAGGTCCTGCGGATGGCACCGCCGGAGCACGCCGGCGAGCAGGGCGATCCCGCGGCCGCGGCTCCCGGGAGGCGGGAGGAGAAGGTGGCCATCCGCACGCGCGGAGCCGGCACGAGCGAGCCCGCGAACGCCTGACATGTCGGCCTCCGTCCACCTCCCCCGCTCCGAGGGCCTCGTCGTCGTCGACACCCCCTCCGCCCTCCTCGCCGCCGACGCCGCGCAGGCGCGCACCGGCGCGCTCCTCGCCGCCGACGCCGAGCACGTGTGGCACCCCTACGGCGGGTTCCCCGCGAGCACCCAGCCACTGCCGGTGGTCTCGGCGGAGGGTGTGCGGCTGCGGCTGGCCGACGGGCGCGAGCTCATCGACGGCATGAGCTCGTGGTGGGCGGCGATACACGGCTACCGGCACCCACACCTCGACGCGGCCGCGCACCGGCAGATCGACACGATGAGCCACGTGATGTTCGGTGGGCTCACGCACGAACCGGCAGTCGAGCTGGCCACGCGGCTCGCCCGCCTCGCCCCCGGCGCGCTGAACAAGGTCTTCCTCGCCGACTCGGGCTCTGTGGCCGTAGAGGTCGCGGCCAAGATGGCCATTCAGTTCCAGCGCTCGCTCGGCCGTTCCGGGCGGACCCGTCTGGCGACGTGGCGCGGCGGCTACCACGGCGACACCCTGACGCCCATGAGCGTGTGCGACCCGGAGGGCGGCATGCACGCGATGTGGCGCGGCGTCGTGGCCGAGCAGGTCTTCGCGCCCGCTCCGCCCGCCGACTACGACCCCGCTTACGTCGCCGAGCTCGAGCGGGTGATCCGGAGGAGCGCCGACGAGCTGGCGGGGATCATCGTCGAGCCGGTGGTCCAGGGCGCGGGCGGGATGCGCTTCCACCACCCCGGGTACCTGCGTGACCTGCGCCGGTTGGCCGACGAGACGGGCACGCTGCTCATCTTCGACGAGATCGCCACCGGCTTCGGCCGCACCGGCGAGCTGTGGGCCGCAGACCACGCGGGCGTCGCACCGGACGTGATGTGCGTGGGCAAGGCCCTGACCGGCGGGTATCTCACCCTCGCCGCGACGCTCACCACCGACCGGGTGGCCGAGGTCATCAGCGCCGGCGAGGCGGGGGGCCTGGCGCACGGGCCGACGTTCATGGGCAATCCGCTGGCGTGCGCGGTGGCGTGCGCGTCGCTGGATCTGGTGGCCGGCGGCGGGTGGCGGCGCGACGTGCCACGCATCGAGGCACGCCTGCGCCACGGGCTGGCGCCCGCGCTCGACGTGCCCGGTGTGGTGGACGTGCGGGTGCTCGGGGCGATCGGGGTGATCCAGCTGGCCGAGCCGGTGGAGATGACGACGACGACAACAGCGATCACCTCGCACGGCGTGTGGCTGCGCCCCTTCCGGGATCTCATCTACACGATGCCGCCGTACACCTCTACGGATGACGAGATCGATCGGATCTGTGCGGCGGCGGTGGCCGGGGCTGCAGCGGCGGGAGCGGGCCGATGATCGGGCCGAGCTCACCGGTCGGGCCCGCGCCCGACCGCTCCCCCGCCCTGGACTGGCTCGACGACGCCGCCGCCGACCGGGCCGCCCGGCATGTGCGGCGGGTGCTGGCCCCACGCGCGGCCGATGACGGCGTGATCGACCTCGCCTCCAACGACTACCTCGGGCTGGGTCGGCACCCCGAGGTCGTGGACGCCGCCGTGGCAGCGACGCGCCGTTGGGGTGCGGGCGCGACGGGATCACGCCTGGTCACGGGCACGACGGAGGAGCATCTGGCGCTCGAGGACGAGCTCGCCGAGTTCACTGGCAAGCCCGCCGCGCTGGTCTTCTCCTCCGGGTACACCGCCAACCTCGGAGCCGTGGTGGCGCTGTCCGGGCGGGGATCGCTCATCGTCTCCGACGGCGGCTCGCACGCGTCGTTGGTGGACGCGTGCCGGCTCGCGAGGGCGCGTGTCGTCGTCGTCGACCGGGGTGACGTCGCGGCGGCGGCACGCGCCCTGGCCGAGCGCACCGAGGAGCGCGCGCTGGTCGTTACCGACTCGGTGTACAGCGCCGACGGTGAGCTGGCTCCCCTGCTCGCGCTGCACGGGGCGAGCCGCGCGCACGGCGCGGTCCTGCTGGTCGACGAGGCCCACGGCCTCGGCGTGCGCGGCGACCGCGGGCGGGGGCTCGTGGACGAACTGGGGTTGAGCAGGCACGAGGACGTGGTGGTCACGGCGACGCTGTCCAAGGCGCTCGGGTCGCAGGGCGGGGTGGTCCTGGCGTCCGAGCGGGTGCGCGAGCACCTCATCAGCAGCGCGCGCACCTTCATCTTCGACACCGGCCTCGCCCCCGCCGCGGTCGGCGCGGCCCGCGCCGCCCTCGGCGTCCTGCGCCGCGACCCCTCGCTCGCCTCGCGCGTGGTGGAGGTCGCCGAGCACCTGGCCGCGGTCACCGGCGCCGAGCAGCCACGCTCGGCGGTGGTGTCGGTGATCCTCGGCGACCCCGCCCGCGCGGTCTCCGCCGCCGGCAGGTGCCTCGAGCTGGGCGTCCGGGTGGGGTGCTTCCGCCCGCCGTCGGTTCCCGAGGGCACCGCGCGGCTGCGCCTCACCGCCCGGGCGGACCTCTCCGACGCCGACCTCGCGCGGGCGAGCGACGTGCTGGCCCAGGTGTTGGCCGAGCACGGGCACCCGGTTGGGGCGGCAGCGCGGCTCGAGGGGGCCCGCGCATGACCGCGTCTTCCGGCTCCGCATCCCCGCCCGCCCCGGCGCCGATCGTCATCACCGGCACCGGCACGGACGTGGGCAAGACCATCGCCACCGCAGCGCTGGCCGCCCACGGCCTGTCGGCGGGCCTGGACGTGGGGATCTGCAAACCGATCCAGACGGGCCTCGCGCCCGGCGAGCCCGGCGACGCCCACGAGGCCGCGCGCCTGTCCAGGGTGCGGCGGATGCTGGAGATCCGTCGGCTGCCCGATCCGCTGGCGCCTGAGACCGCCGCCCGCGTCGCCGGCCTGCCGCAGTCCACGCTGCCCGAGTTGATCGATCCGATCCGCGCGTGGCTCCGCACGTCCGGCGGGTCGGCGCCCGACACCGCGGCGGCCTCCGGACCTGCACGCGGGCGCCTGGATCTGGTCGAGGGCGCCGGCGGCGTGCTCGTCCGGCTCGGTACCGGCCTCACCGTCCTCGACCTCGCCCGGTCGCTCGACGCCCCGGTCATCGTGGTCGCGAGGGCCGGACTGGGCACGCTGTCGGACACCGAGCTCACCGTCCGCGCGATCGAGGCGGCGGGTCTGCGGTGCGCGGGGATCGTCATCGGGTCCTGGCCGGCCGATCCGGACCTCGCCGAGCGCTGCAACCTCGAGGATCTGCCCCGCCTGACCGGGGTTCCGGTGCTCGGCCGGGTGCCCGCGGGTGCCGGGGCGGTGGAGCGGGACGAGTTCGGGCGGCGCGCACCGGGGTGGTTCGTCCCCGACCTGCTCGACGTCCTTCGAAGCGGAGATCGGCGGGCGCACTACGGTGAGAAGTCGACGGTTATCGGATCTCCGGCCTGTCAGGCTGCGGGATGACGTCCGAGGTACTCGTCGATCGCTGACCGGATAACCGCACTCATCGGCTGCCCGGTCCGCTCGGCATAGTCCGCAAGCCTTCGGCGGTCCGACTCGGTCAAACGGACAGCCAACGGCCGGGTCTCTTCTGCGACATCACCGGTCCGCGGCCGGCCGGGCCGGTAGTCCGGACGTATTTCGACAGCCCCGGCGTCGATCTCGTACTCGCCGGCCTCCACCGCGTCGGCAAGACGCTCGTAGCGGGCTTCACGTTCACTGGCAGCACTCATCATTCCTCCAATCGCGCTCTCTGCCGGGCACTGACCTCATCGGTCAGATCAACCGCCCCTCCGGTTGCCACGAGGACCTCGCGAGCCACAGCCGCCGTCAGCAGCATGGCGTGGAACACATGCAGCTCATCTTGCTCGATCTGGTCGGCGACCACTTCGATCAAGGCCCCACCGTTCATGTCGCCGACCATCCTGACCAGCTTCGCCTCGGGATCCGCCCGAGGCACCAGGCCATAGCGAACTATCGGATGCGCCAGCACCGCTCTGATCTCCGCATCCGCAACTCCATGTCGGCGTGCGGACGCGTAGATCACCGCTTTCACATTCAAAACTGTATCACGGTTTGAGGCGACGAGAACGACCGAGGCGGGGCGGGGCGGTCCACTTGCCGGTCGCGGTCCCCGCCCTGCTGAGCAGGTAGAATCGGCTGCACGTCGACGCAAGGAGACTGTGTGGCCACCCGCATCCGCCCGACCACCGACCAGGCACTCGCAGGAGCCGCCGCCGGCCACCGCATGGCCGGCATGGAGCCCTCACCCGAGGCCCTCGAGATCACCCGCCGGTTCGCCGACGGGCTCCTCAGCCGCGACCGGGCTCTCGCCGAGATCCGCGCCGCGGTGCGTGAGCGCACCGCTCCCTGACGCTGCCCTCACGCCCATGAACCCCCGAGATCCGTACAAGGAACCCTCGGGGGTTCTGCGTAACCGACTGGGCATCTCCGACCCCGCCGAGCTGGCGGAACACGAGCGCGACCTGGCCTTCTTCCGGGTCGTGGAACTGGAACTCAGCCCGCTGGAGGGTCGATTCGATTTCAAGCACCTCCGCGCGATCCACCGCTACATCCTCCAGGACGTCTTCGACTGGGCCGGCGAGCTCCGCACCGTCGACACCCGCGGCCTCGGCATCCCTCATGCCCGCCCGCAGTTCCTGCCCGACGAGCTCGACCGGGTCTTCCGGCAGATCGCCATCCGACCGCCCAGCACCACCGACCCCGACGCGGCCACCGACACCATCGCCGAGCACTGGTCCGAGCTCACCCTCGTGCACCCGTTCCGCGATGGGAACAGCCGCACGCAGCGAGTCTTCTTCGACCAGATGTTCCGCCACGCCGGGTGGGCCGTCAACTGGGCCGGCATCGACGCCTCAGCGGCGCACGCCGCCCGCCACATGTCGGTGTACGGGCGGCCGGACTACCTCGCCGACCAGCTCAGACGCGCCGTCCACCCGGCCTCCGAGCTCGCCGAGGGCCGCCTGGCCACCACCCTGGGCAACCGCTCGCTGCTCGACTCCTCCGCGCACTTCCGCGCCATGCGCGAGCACCACAGGGCCGCGGTCATCACGCCCTACGGTCGCACCGGGTAGCCGACGACCGGGCTCCCCACCGGGCTCCCCACCGCGTCGTCGCGCCCGGTCAGGACAGGTCGAGGAAGCTACGCAGGTCGTTGAACGGCTCGCGCACCACCGAGTAGTGCGCCCACTTGCCGCGCTGCTCGCGGACCAGCAACCCGGCCTCGACGAGCTTCTTGAGATGGTGGCTGATCGTGGGCTGGCTGATGTCGACGACCTCGAGCAGGTCGCACGCGCACACGGAGTCGCACCCCTGTGCCGCGATGTGCGACAACAGGCGCAACCGCATCGGGTCCGCGAGCGCCTTGAGTCGCGCCGACATCCGCTCGGCGGTGGAAGCGTCCACCGGCCCCGCCGACATCGAACAACACGCGTCCTGCTCCGGCGCCGACAGGCCGGGTTCCACTGTTGTCATCGTCCACCTCACCTGCCCCCGAAGATACATTGACACTTACCGATGTGTCAGCCTAGCCTCCCCCATAGACAATCATCGATCTAAGGACGTTCCCCCGGATGAGCACCATGATGACCGGGCCCGGCGTGGCACCGGTCGCCAAGAAGATGTCGTTCCTCGACCGCTGGCTGGCCCTCTGGATTCTCATGGCGATGGCCGTCGGGCTGCTGCTCGGACGGTTCATCCCCGGCCTAGACCGGGCGCTGGACTCGGTGAAGATCGGCGGGATCTCCGTCCCGATCGCCATCGGCCTGTTGGTGATGATGTACCCGGTCCTCGCGAAGGTCCGCTACGACGAGACCCACCGGGTCACCGGTGACCGGAAACTGCTCACGCTGTCGCTGTTCCTCAACTGGATCGCCGGTCCGGCGTTCATGTTCACCCTCGCGTGGGTCTTCCTACCCGACCTGCCGGAGTTCCGTACCGGGCTGATCATCGTGGGCCTGGCCCGCTGCATCGCCATGGTGTTCATCTGGAACGACCTGGCCTGCGGGGACCGGGAGGCCGCCGCGGTGCTGGTCGCGATCAACTCGGTGTTCCAGGTCGTGGCGTTCGGCGCCCTGGGCTGGTTCTACCTGCAGCTTCTGCCCTCCTGGCTGGGGCTGGAGACCACGACGGCCGAGTTCTCGGTGTGGGCGATCGTGCTCTCGGTGCTGGTGTTCCTCGGTATCCCGCTGCTGGCCGGCTTCCTCACCCGAGTGTTCGGCGAGCGGGCCAAGGGCCGGGAGTGGTACGAGGAGACGTTCCTCCCCCGGATCGGCCCGTGGGCCCTCTACGGGCTGCTGTTCACGATCGTGTTGCTGTTCGCCATGCAGGGCGATGCCATCACGTCCCAGCCGCTCGACGTGGCGCGGATGGCCGTGCCCCTCCTGCTGTACTTCGTCCTCATGTTCCTCATCAGCCTGTTCGCCTCGCGGGCGGTCGGGCTGAACTACGCGAAGTCGACCAGCGTGGCCTTCACCGCGTCGGGCAACAACTTCGAGCTGGCGATCGCGGTGTCGATCGGCACCTTCGGCATCGCCTCCGGCCAGGCCCTCGCAGGCGTGGTCGGGCCGCTCATCGAGGTCCCGGTCCTCATCGGGCTCGTCTACGTCGCCCTGTGGGCGGGACCGAAACTCTTCCCGGGCGACCCGACCCTGCCCGATCGTTCGGTGACCGGGACCCGCTCATGACCGGGGAGCAGCAGGCGCACCACGTCCCCAGCGTTCTGTTCGTGTGCGTGAAGAACGGCGGCAAGTCCCAGATGGCGGCGGCGCTCATGCGCCTGCACGCCGGTGACGCGATCGAGGTGCACTCGGCGGGGACCCGGCCCGGCTCGGCCGTCAACGCGCTGTCCGCGGAGGTGGTCGCCGAGGTCGGCGCCGACATGTCCGGCGAGACCCCCACGGCCGTCGACCCCGACCTGCTGCGACAGGTGGACCGGGTGATCGTCCTGGGCGACGAGGCCGCCGGGGAGATCGACGACGACGAGGTCAGCGCGCTCGAAATCTGGCGCACCGACGAGCCGTCGCACCGGGGCATCGAGGGCATGGAGCGGATGCGTCTGGTCCGCGACGACATCGATCGCCGCGTCCGCACCCTGCTCGCAGAGCTGACCGATTCCAGGCCCCGGGTGCTGTTCGTCTGCGTCCACAACGCCGGGCGCTCCCAGATGGCCGCCGGCTACCTGTCCCACCTGGCCGGAGGACGAATCGACGTCCTGTCTGCCGGGTCGGCACCCAAGGATCAGATCAACCCGGTCGCCGTCGAGGCGATGGCCGAGGACGGCGTCGACATCACCTCGGCGACCCCGAAGATCCTCACCACCGACACCGTCCGCGCCTCCGACGTGGTCATCACCATGGGCTGCGGCGACGCGTGCCCGATCTTCCCCGGCAAGCGGTACGAGGACTGGGACTTGGCGGACCCGGCAGGCCAGGGAATCGAGGCCGTCCGCCCCATCCGCGACGAGATCAAGCGGCGGGTCACCGCGCTGATCTCCGAACTGCTCGAGACCGGGTCGTAGTGGCTCCCCTGACCTGATCTCCATCGGCGTGACCTCCGGCTCCACCTCAAGCTGAAAGGGCCCATCATGATCACCGACACCCCCGAGCTGGACGTCCACGTCCTGCACCGCGCCGCCGAGAGACTCGCCACGACATACGAGGGGATCTTCTCGCCGGAGACCGTCGAGCGGTACGTGTTCGAGTCCTACGCGACGCTGGGCCGCACGGCGAAGGTCAGGACGCATCTCGCGGCACTGGCCCAGCACTTCGCGGCCGATCGGCTCCGGGCTCTGGCACTCGCCCAGGGCAAGCTCGAGTCCGCGGTCCCCCAGGTGCTGTTCGTCTGCGTCCAGAACGCCGGCCGTTCCCAGATCGCCGCGGCCCTGTTGCGACATCATGCCGGCGCCGACGTGGAGGTCCGGTCTGCCGGCTCACTCCCCGGCTCGGAGGTGGATCCGCGGGTCCTCGCCGAGCTGGAATCCCGGGGAATCGACATGGCCGGGGCGTTCCCCAAGCCACTGACCGATGACGTGGTCCGCGCGGCCGACTATGTGATCACCATGGGCTGTGGCGACGCGTGCCCCGTCTACCCGGGCAAGAACTACCTGGACTGGGACCTGGTCGACCCCCGGGGCGAGTCCGAGGACACCGTCCGCCGGATCGTCGAGGAGATCGACGGCCGGGTCCGGGCACTGTGGGCGGAGATCAGCCGCTGAGCTGAGCCCCGGGAGCTGCACGGCCGGTAGTGCCACCTCGCCGGCCGGGCGGGTTCAGCCGACGTGCCAGTGACGGCGGATGAGCTCCTCCCGGTCGACCTCTCCGCTTCCGGAGTTGCCCACCTCGTCGTCGTCGTTGTCGTCGTCATCGTCGTCGCCATCACCGCGTAGCCCCGCGAGCACCGAGTCGATGAGCGCGGCGGGGAACACACCGTCGGTCTCGAACATCTCTCGCTCGGCCTCCAGCACGTCGGCCGACTCCGCGCACGAGGTGGGCAGGGTCTCGAAGTCCTCACCGCCGGCGGCGTTGAGTCGCTCGGCCTGCTCCAGGCTGCCCGGGTCGTCGAGCCCGCGCCTGGCCGCCACGGCCATGCCGGCCAACAGCAGGTGCACGTCGGCCGACCCGTCGCCGAGCCGGAGCTCGACGGTCTGGGGATGGACGGTGGGGTCGGGGATCGGCTCGCTGGTGCCGGGGTTGGCGTGGGCGACCATACCGGCGAGCACGTCGCCGCCCCAGGCCAGCGGGACTCGGACGAGGCCGGTGCGGTCCTGCTCACCCCAGCAGATGTCCTCGGGAGACTCGTCGCCCTCGGCGAACCGCAGGTAGGACGTCGGCACCGTGTTGCCGACCGCGGACAGGGCCCTGGCCGCCGAGAGGTAACCGGCGATCAGGCGTCGCCCGGTGTCGTTGATGCCCGCCTCACCCACGATGGCGTTGGCGCCGTCGCGTACCAGGCGACTGTGGACGTGCAGGCCGTTGCCGGCGCCCTCGCCGCTCACCAGCGGGGCGAAGGTCGCCTCGAGGCCGTGGGAGTAGGCGACCTCGCGCACCACCCACTTGGTCAGGACGAGGGCGTCGGCCGCCTGCTCGAGGGGCAGGGGCTGGAGCTCAATCTCGTGCTGGACCATCTGCCGGTCGCCGGTGAGGATGTTGCCGACCTCGCCGTGCGCGTACTTCAGCGGTATCCCCATGGCGGCGAGGCGGCCCAGCACCTGCTCGCGGACCCGCTCGTGCTTGGAGAACGGAGCCGACTCCTGGTAGCCGCGCTCCTCCTCGACCGGGTAGATCGCTTCGGGCGCGTCGACGAGGTAGTACTCGAGCTCGCCGAAGGCCTCGAGCGTCATGCCGGTCTGCCGCGTCAGCGTCTCGGCGGCGCGGCGCACCACCTGCTCGCGCGCGTAGGGCAGCGGCGTCCCGTCGGGCGCGTAGAACGAGCAGAGCACGTCGAGCGAGCAGCGTTCACCGAAGGGGTTGAGGAACGCGGTGCGGTGCCGGGGCACGATGTAGACGTCGCTGGCGTCGGTGTCTGTGCCGGGGAAGACGCTCGAGCCGTCCACGCGCTCGCCGCGGGTGAGCACCTCGCCGAGGTGCTCGCGGGAGTTGATGGGGAAGGCGACGGTCTTGAGGCGCCCGTCGCCGCCCACGTAGCGCAGGTTGACCTGGCTCAGGCCCAGCTCCTCGACCGCCCGGACGAGGTCGCCCGCGGTGAAGTCGTCCGTGGGCTTACCGAGCAGCCGGACGAGGGGGTGTGGTTCGAATGCATCGATGGCCATACCCCGTTGTATCAGCGCTACCGGGTGTCAGCTTCCGGTGCGCGCGACGGAACCGCGTGGCGGGCCGAACGTCAGAACCAGTGGGCGGCGAGCAGTTCGACCGCCTATCCCCTCCCGAGAATCACGTCGTGTACGCGAGGGGCGTACACCCGACGCTTGTAGGCCTCAGGATCGATAAAGGCCAGAACACCGAGTTCCACCAGCTGTCCGACAACCTTGTTGGCTCGCCCGTAGGAGACGCCCAGCGCCTGTTCGACGTGGCGGACCGTGAAAGTCGGATGGGCAACGGCGAGGTCGACTACCGAGATCGGCGTTGCAGACCGCAAGTGGGACCCGCGGACGATTTCCTTGAGTTCGGCTTGCACGCCGACGAGTTCGATCATCTGCGTGTGCGTGGTGCGCGCGGCAGCTTCGAGTCCCCGTGCGAAAAACGCCACGTAGGTGTCCCAGTCTCCCCGCGTACTCACGCCGAGAAGTGCGTCGTAGTACTCGGCACGTCGAGCCTCGAACCACGGAGACACGGTGAGGGTCGGCTCCCCTAGGACGTCCATCGAGAGGAGGTGTAGGACGATAAGAAACCTCCCGAGGCGGCCGTTCCCGTCGCGGAACGGGTGCAATGTCTCGAACTGGTAATGCGACATAGCCGCAGCGACGACGGGGTCGAGCGTCGAACTGTGGTCAGTTCGCATCCAGTCGACGAGGTCGGACAATCCCGCCTCGAGGAGCGGGCCAGGGGGCGCCGGGACGAAGCGGGCTCGCATGATCGCCGGACCGCCCGGGTCCACATCCGACCTCAGGCCGACGACAACCTGGGTATCGCGTAGCCGACCTGAGACCTCCTCAAGGGGCCCACCCCTCATGAGCACGCCTTGAAGGTCGTACAACATCGTCGTCGACAGCGGGCGTCCGTCCGCGGCCCAGGCAAACCCGAGGCGCGCCATCACCTCGAAGTTAAGGATCTCACGGAGGTCCGGCGACCCAGGTTCCTCCACGTCCGCCCCCAGCACTTCGGACAGGGGTGCGTATGTGCCCTCCAGAGCGGAGGTCGAGTGCGCCTCACGGCGGAGAGTAGGGACGCGGAGGAGGGTTGGATCCGGTAAGCGTCGCGCGGTGCTGTCCAAGGAGGCCAACGCCGCCCGGGCGTTCCCCACTGCCAGAACGGTAGGCATCGTCAGTTCTGGCATCCCCTCGGGAAGCCGCGCGGGGACGAACGCTTTATGGCGCCAGTCGCCGACGCGCGGGTCGGTGCCGACGATATCTACGAGCGCGCCCGTCGCGTCGTTGACGAACATTTCCAGGTTCACAATGTCACTGTAGGCGCCCTTGAATGACATTGTCGGCGCCACCATCGCACTCAACCGGCGTCAGACGAACGTGAGCCGCCAGGGCCGGCTCGCCTCCGGCCGACTCCAAGGAGGATGTACACACGGAATCGGTGAGCCCGTCCGCGGCACGACCGCCCGCCCGGTCTGTCAGTCCACGTCCTTGGACCAGCCCCGGACACTCCAGCGGTGCCGACGACGTCCACGTAGCGGGCGCTCGGGCTGTTCGCGCTCCTGGTAGTAGTCGAACACCGGCAGACCGAGCTTGAAGCGGATCGCGGCCACTCGAAGGCTGAACCCCACGACCAGGGTGATCACCGCGCCCCAGTTCTCCGGGACGCCGACGGCCGTGAGGCCCACAAAGACGAGCGCGGCCAGGATGGCGATACTGGCGTAGAGCTCCTGCCGGAACACGAGCGGCACCCGATCGCACAACAGGTCACGCATGACTCCCCCGAACACGCCCGTGATGACCGCGGCCGCGACGGCGATGACGACGCCGTGCCCCATCTCGAGGGCGATCCGGGCACCGAAGATCGCGAAGACGGTCAGTCCGAGTGCGTCGAGTCCGAGGAAGAGCACCCTGAAGTGCCGCATGAGCGGGGCGACGAACACGGTGACGACTGCGGCCAGCGCGACCAACGCGAGGTAGGACGGATTCTCCACCCAGATGAGCGGATAGTGGCCCAGCAGGACGTCCCGGATCGAGCCACCGCCGATGGCGGTGACGCACGCGACGATCACAACCCCGAACAGGTCCATGCGCTCGCGACCGGCGGCCAGCGCGCCGGTCATCGCCTCGGCGGTGATACCGATGAGGAAGAGGACGGTGAGGAACTCCACGGGTCCGACGCGTGTCTAGAACCAGAGGTCGGCGAGCAGCTCGATCGACCGGTTCCGCACAGCCGGGTCGTAGGCGTACGTCACCGTGATGAGCTCGTCGGCGCCGGTGCGCTCGAGGAACTCCTCCAGCTGCGCCTTGACCGTGTCGGGCGAGCCGACGGCGCTGATGTCGAGCATCGGGTTGGTGGCGCCGGCGAACTGGGCGGGGTCGACGGGCGGCTGGATCTTGCGGCTGCGCCCGGCGCGGAGGTCGAGGAACATCTGCTGCAGCGTGGTGAACTCCCGCTGGGCCTCCTCGTCGGTGGCCGCGACGACCACGTTGATGCCCGCCATCACCTGCGGCTTCTCGATGCGGGCGGTGGGCGCCTCGGTGCTGAAGGTCTCGCGGTACACGCGGATGGCGTCGTCGATCTGGTCGGGCGCGAAGTGCGAGGCCAGCGAGAACGGCAGGCCCAGCTGACCGGCGATCGAGGCGCCGTTGACGGTGGAGCCGAGCACCCAGATCGGCACCTCCATCCCCTGCGAGACCGCGGAGAAGATGGGGATGCTGTGGGCGGTGCCGGTCTCGCCGAACCAGCCCTGCAGGTCGTAGATGTGGCGGGCGAACGCCTGCGGCTCGGCGGACGAACGGCTCAGGGCCTGCGCGGTCATGCCGCCGGTGCCGGGGGCGCGGCCCAGGCCGAGGTCGATCCGGTCGCCGTGGATGTTGGCGAGCGTGCCGTACTGCTCGGCCACCATGAGTGGCGCGTGGTTGGGCAGCATGACGCCGCCGGAGCCGACGCGGATCCGCTCGGTCACCGACGCCGCCTGGGAGATGAGCAGCGAGGTGGCGCTCGAGGCGAGGTTGGGGGTGTTGTGGTGCTCGGCGAACCACAGCCGCGAGTAGCCCAGCCGGTCGGCGAGGCGGGCCGACTCCATCGACGCGGCGATGCCGTCACGCGCGGTGGCCCCCTCGGAGATGGAGACCAGGTCGAGAATGCTCAAGGGGACCGACACAACGCACCTTTTCGTAGCTCACCGTGACCGCCGCGAACATCCGCGGCTCGTGTGTCGAGGCTACCGATACGGGCAGGTCCGTGACGGGTCACGGATCGGTGCCACCCACGCCCGCCCCCGTGACGGGCGTGGGTCACACGGGTGCCGCCGTCGGTGACGCGCGGGACCGGACCGGATCGACGACGACGACGACGACGAGGTTTCCGTCCCACACCCCGTGGCCGCCTACGGGCGTCGGCGTTTCGAGCCCTCGCCGCTGTGCCGTGGGTCACACTGGGCTCGTCGCGGGGTCCCGCCCGCGCATCAGATCCGCACGAAGGGTCCGAGCACATGACGTCCGATCACATGACGCAGACACGCTCTGATGAGCCGCTCCACCAGCGGGTCACCTCCGGCGAGGCCGATCTCGACGAATTCCGTGAGCGCCTCACGGCCTGGCTGGCCGAGCGCCACGAGGTGGACGCTGCAGCCGGGGTCGAGGTCACTGCGGTGAGCCGGCCGGAGAGTTCGGGAATGTCCAACATCTCGGTCCTCTTCGACGCCACGTGGACCCCGGCCGAGGCCGGCGCGCCGGCGGGCCCGTCCGAACGGCGGGCTGCCCGCCTGGTCGCGCGGATGTGCCCGCTGGACGACGCGTTCCCGGTGTTCCCCGTCTACGACCTGCAGAAGCAGTTCGACGTGATGCGGGCGGTCGGCGAGGCCACAGACCTGCCGGTGCCGCGGGTGCGCTGGCTCGAGCAGGACCCGGCCGTGCTCGGAGCGCCGTTCCTGGTGATGGACCGCGCTTCCGGTCAGGCGCCGGTCGACAATCCCCCGTACGTCTTCGACGGCTGGCTGCTCGAGATGGCCCCCGAGCGGCGGGCCGAGCTCCAGCGCGAGTCCGTGGCGGTGCTCGCGGAGATCCACCGCATTCCCGCGCCGGCCGACCTCCTGCCGGCGCTGGCCCCGGTGCCCGGCGTGAGCGCCCTGCGCGCCCACGTCGACGAGCAGCGCGCCTACTACGAGTGGACGACCCGCGAGGACGGGCTGAGGATCCCTCTCATCGAGCGCGCCTTCGACTGGATCGAGGAGCATTGGCCCGCCGAGACCGGTCCCGACGTGCTGAGCTGGGGCGACGCCCGCATCGGCAACATCCTCTACGAGGGCACCACCCCGACCGCCGTCCTGGACTGGGAGATGGCGGCCATCGCGCCGGCCGAGGTGGACCTGGGCTGGTTCCTGTACTTCCACGACCTGTTCCAGGACCTCGCGGAGACCTTCGGCTTCCCCGGGATCCCGGACGTGTTCGACCACTCCGAGGTCGTGGAGCAGTACGAGCAGCTGACCGGCTCCACCGTCCGGGACCTGCCGTTCTATTACGTCTACGCCGGGCTGCGGCAGGCCATCATCCTGTCGCGGATCACTCGTCGTCGTATCCACTTCGGTGAGCAGGAGGCCCCCGCCCACCCGGACGAGTACGTCCTCCACCACCCCATGCTCGCCCGCCTGATCGCCGGCTGACCGCACTCAGAAGGCGTTTCGCGGTGACTGCTGAAGTCCGTCTTCCGGAAGCTCAACTTTCGCTCCCAGCTCTCGAAGGACTTCTGCCGCCACCTCTGGCCGCTCGCGTATGACCGAGCGGGCTTGATAGTCCCTCCATTCAGCTCGCCCTTGGTCAATCTGTTCTCTCCAGTCACCACTTCCTTCAACGCCGCATTCGGCGATCAGGAACTCCAAGAAGTCCTCGACGCAAGGCCGGAAGCGCTCTCCGCCGGTCGGGATGTGGAGAGACTCGACAGCAGCCGGAGTCTTGTGACCCGTCTTGGCAAGGAACAGCGTTAGTGGCCCACTCTGCGCGTGTATGTGAATGTGAGAAGACGGTACGTGCACCGGCTCGCGCAGATACTCCATCCGCAAGATCGGTCGCTTGCGCATATCAAGGAGTTTGAACGCGGACTCGTACACGGCCATGTAGCGCCCCGCCCGGTCGCGCCCCACCGTGAAGTGGACCTCGACAAATCCGATCGAGGCAGGATTTCGTTCTGCTTTCAGTGGTCGCCGAAACTCAAACGAGAACCTCGGCCCCTTGGGAGATCTGACGACACTCAACGGCTCTTCAGATCGGGCGCCGGCCAACGTCGATTCGATGCGGCTACTGCACTTCACCGCGAAGTCGCTTACATCGCGTTGAAGGTCTGCGTCGCGCTTTTCGTCTTCACCGAAATCGCTTCCGGAGTCGTCAGTCATCCCATAAGAGGAAACGAATCGTCTTGACTTCGTCCCAGACTTCCCGCTCTTCGTCGGTCAAGAGGTACTGTTCGGCGAGCTTGGCCAGCTCCTCGTAGCTGTGGCCGACCCGTGCGAGCGCGAGCCGCTCCTTCTCGCGAAGCTCCGGCTCAGTTGGGTTTTCGAACACAATGGTCATGGCTTACCTCCCCCTCCTCTCCTACGTGCCCTCAGTATGCATCGCCGGTACGACAGGAGTCGGGTTGCGGCCGTGCTGCTCCCAGATGGCTGCCGGGATGTCGCCCCTGTTAGCGCGACGACGGCGAACTCACTTCCCGCGCACCCATGCCGGGACTACGTACGAAGCGGTGACATTCAACGGCTCTCTGCACCAGAGTGGAATCACCTTCCTGACCCGACACGACAGGCCTGCCGATGAAGCCGACGCCGCTCGATGAGTTCCCCGTCCACCAGACGCCGCTGCCCATGGCTCAGGTGGGCACGAGCGACCGGAACTTCTACGACCGCTACTACTTCAACGCGCACGACCGCACCGGTGACGTGTTCCTCGTGACGGGGTTCGGCGTGTATCCCAACCTCGGGGTCGTGGACGCGTTCGTCACCGTCCGCCACGGCGACACCCAGCGGTCAGTGCGGTTCTCCGACGCCCTCGACGCCCGGGCGCTCGCGCCCGCAGTGGGTGGGTTCCGGATCGAGGTGATCGAGCCGCTGCGCACCCTGCGGCTGGCCTGCGAGCACCCGGACCTGTCGGTGGACATGACGTGGGAGGGGTCGTTCGACGCGGTGCTCGAGGACCGGCACGTGCTACTCGAGGGCACGCGCGCGATGCTCGACGCGAGCCGGTTCGCGCAGGTGGGCAGTTGGTCGGGCACGCTCTCGGTCGACGGACGCGACTTCGCCGTGGATCCCGACGTGTGGCTGGGGACGCGGGACCGCTCGTGGGGCATCCGGCCGAGCGGCGAGTCGGATCCCGCCGGTCGGTGGGCGGCCGAGCCGCGGGAGGGCTTCTG
Source organism: Dietzia maris (assembly GCF_036287335.1). NCBI lineage: Bacteria > Bacillati > Actinomycetota > Actinomycetes > Mycobacteriales > Dietziaceae > Dietzia > Dietzia maris. The sequence continues at coordinate 491,023 of NZ_CP143053.1, read as the reverse complement.
GTGGACCTACGTTCCGCTGCGCTTTGACGACTACGCGATGGTCGTGATCCTGCAGGAGAGCCCCGACGGCCATCGCACGCTCAATCACGCGAGTCGGGTGTTCGCCGACGGGCGGATCGAGCAGCTGGGCTGGCCGCGGATGGAGGTCGACTACCGCAGCGGGACCCGCCACCCCGACTGCGCGCGACTGCACCTCACCACGCCCCGCGGCGAGCCGCTGCTGCTGGAGGTCGAAACCCTCGGTGGCGTTCCGCTGAGCATGGGCTCGGGGTACGTCGGGGACCCGGCGTGGTCGCACGGCCGCTGGATGGGCCGCGAGTGGAGCGAGTCGGTCACCTACGACATGACCGCGCCCGACGTGGTGGCGATGCTGCCGTTCAACACCATCGACCACGTGGCCCGGGCGACCTGCAACGGCGACGTGGGCTGGGGCCTGTTCGAGCACGCGAACCTGGGCCGGCACGACCCGTCGGGGTTCACCGACTGGGGCGATATGGCCTGAGAGCCGGAGGTATACGCAAATGCGGGTTGACCGACACCTCCACCCCGCGCGGTTCACCGCCGTAGGATGCCGACGTGAACGGACATCGGCACGCGTCGGTTCAGGCGAGCTCCACTGACGGCGTCACCGAGGCGCAGGCACCGAGCACGCTGGAATCCCATTTGCTGACCACTCGTAGAATCCGCGGTGAGCAGATGCGGCGTCGAGACGGAGAACCGATCCGCTCGGCCGTGTGGCGCGCCGCTGCATCGATAGGCCAGCACGTTCGATGACGACCGAACGAGAGCAACCTCCACCTCGCACAAGGCGGCCAGCTGCATCATCGGAGACGGTTCGCGTCAACATGTCGCGGCAGAAGCGACGCGATACCGGATGCGAGATGGCGGTCCGAAGGATCCTCCACGCAGAAGGGATCCGCTACAGGGTCGACTTTCGCCCACTTCCCGATGAGCGCTTCAGAGTCGACATCGGCTGGCGCAAGTACAAACTAGCGGTGTTCATCGACGGCTGCTTCTGGCACGGATGCCCCGATCACGGGACTGTTCCGAAGAACAACCGCACGTGGTGGGCCAGCAAGCTCTACGAAAACCAGCAACGCGACCGACGCGTGCTCACTACCCTCGAGGATGCTGGCTGGATAGGTGTTCGCTTCTGGGAACACGAACCGCCGCACAGCATCGCACACTCAATTATGACGCTCGTCCAATCCAGACGCCCGCCATGCTAACGTGAGACAACATAAGTAATTCGCCACCGGTTGTCGGCCGTGGCCGACCCGCCAGCGCCCGACACCTGCCTCGCGCCGCCCAGGAGAGCCCACATGGACCCTGCATTCATCCGTGAAACACTAATCGGGCGAATGCGTCGACATGGCGAGGACCTAGAAGCAGCTATGCGCTCAACTGCTCGCGGCCTCGGCGTCGACATCTCGACCTTGAAGCCGGCCGCCGACGCGATCCGCCGTGAAGGCGCCCGGAACCGACTCTTGACAGAACCGGCGGGCGTCGTCAAAGACCTAGTCCGTGACGAGCTGACCCACGAGAGTTGGTACACCGGCGAAGAAGAAGGTGACGAGTTTTGGCCGCGACTGAGGGCAAAAATGCAGCTCGGATCGTTGTCAGAGGCACTGCCAGAGATCGATAAGGCGTCTACCAAGGTAGTCGCCCTGTGCGCCGATCCGAATGTGCGACGACTCAAGAAGCGCGGAATGGTCGTCGGACACGTCCAATCTGGCAAGACAGCCAACTACACAGCAGTTATGGCGAAAGCGGCTGACGCCGGCTACCAACTTTTCATCGTTCTCGCGGGAATGCACAACAATCTCCGACGCCAGACACAGGTGCGCCTTACCAAAGACCTCCTAGACGACAGCTGGGCACCCCTAACAACAAGAGATGACGACTTCGGCACGGTCACGAACGGCTCCGCCATGCTCAAAAACGGCACCAAGGCGATCGCTGTTGTCAAAAAGAACCAGAGTCGGCTCGAATCGCTTCGCACTTGGCTATCGGAAATCCCAGAAGATATCCGAGCCCGCGTACCAGTAATGATTCTTGACGACGAAGCTGATCAGGCTACTCCAAACTCGTCTACCAACGCCGACTCAAAGACACGAATTAACGAGTTGGTACGCGAGATCTGGGCCGAAGTGAAAACCGGGACATACGTCGGATACACCGCCACGCCGTTCGCGAACGTTTTCATGGACCCCCACGATGAAGAGGAGCTCTATCCAGCAGACTTCATCGTCGACCTTCCACGGCCCAAGGCCTACTTCGGCGCTGAGAGACTATTCGGCAGAGAGCCCCTCGATGAGGAAGACACGCCAAGCGATGGAATGGACGTCATCAGGTACGTGCCCGATGAAGACGCAGATCAGCTCCGCCCCCCGTCCGGCGCCGAGAATCGTAATCGCTTCGACCCGGAACTCCCGCCGTCCCTCATCGAGGCAATATCGTGGTTCATCGTGTCGACAGCCATCCGCCATGCAAGAGGCGAAGCTGCAGAGCACAGCTCAATGCTCATTCACACAACTCACTTCGTAGGACCTCACTTCGCTATGAAGGAGAGGGTCGATGCACATCTACAAATGCGTCTTCGAGAACTCGCGGAAGGCAGATCGGAGGTGTTCCACGAGAGTTTCGAGCGAGAAGCCGCACGCGCGTCCGATTCAGCTACTAAGCCAATGCCTCCGTGGGAAACAGTGCAGGAGCATCTCTGTTCGGTAGCCGAGAGCGTCCGAGTCATTGTCGATAACGGTTTCTCGCGCGACCGCCTCGACTACGAGCGAGAGGACGATGACGGCGAGAAGCTAACAGAAACCGTCATCGCCATCGGCGGAGGCACACTCTCACGAGGCTTAACCCTCGAAGGCCTTGTGGTCTCGTACTTCGTCAGAACATCTAACACTTACGACACCCTTCTCCAGATGGGTCGATGGTTCGGTTTCAGACCGGGATATGAGGATCTTCCTCGGATCTGGATGCCTCGCTCCCTTGCACTAGAGTTCCAATTCCTGGCTTTGATCGAAGAAGAGATCAGACAGGACATGCGACGCTTGGAGAAGATGCAGGTCACGCCTAAAGAGATGGGGATCCGCGTCCGGAGCCACCCTGGGCGACTCGCCATTGTAGCGAAGAACAAGATGCAGCATGCAGACATTGTTTGGGTGTCATTTTCCGGAAAGCGCCTGCAAACATTCATCTTCGATGAGTTTGACGCCTCGATTCAGCGCCAAAATATCGAAGCCGCTCGGAAACTGATCGCGGAGGCGTCCAACTCCTCGGCCGCAGGAGTTCGTCAGATCTCCGGGTCACCGAAGTGGGTGGCTCATGATCTACCCGCGGCGACTGTTATCCGATTCCTGAACAGTTATCGAATCCACCCCGATCAATCGAGCATGCGCGCGGACCACTTGATCGGCTGGATCGAGACCGCCGCGTCGGATCGTCGATGGAATTTGGTGATCAAGGGGTCGGCCCAACAGCAGACACTCGACGGCACAGTGATCGATTTAGGGAGCATCGACCTTGGCCTTCCCGTCGAAGTTCCGGCAGTCAACCGCGCTCCCCTCACTTCGTCTTCGAAGGGAGTCGCCAACATAAAGTCGCTCCTCTCGCAGAGCGACTGGTACGCCGATCTAGATCCCACGCTAATCGCCGACAGAAAAGCTCTCGACTACACGGCCGCCCGAGAGTTGCGGCGAGACCACGCAAACGGCAATGGGCTGATCATCATCTACCCAGTAAGCAAGCACTCCGTCCCATTGAGCCCAGCTCAGCTACGAACGAACAGCAGAAGGGCGATGACCTCTCCGGAACACCTCATCGGAGTCGGAATAATTCTCCCAGACATTGGCAACGACGGGGTAGCAGAAGAAGGCGACTACTATTCAGTCACACCAGACTGGGAGATGACTGCAGACAGTGACGAGACACCCCCGGACCTGGAAGGGTCGGCGCAGTTCGACGGCGCCGATCGACAGAGGGCCTAGAGAAATGGATGTCGGCGAGCACTTTGTATATCTTTCAGAGCAGCAGCGCGACGTCGGAATGTCCCAGATCTTGACGAGGGAGATTGCGTCCGCGTCCGACATCGGTCGCATCCTCGTCGGCATCGACGACCACGGTGATCGACACTTGCTCATTCCGATTACCCCGAGCCAACAGCTAACGCCGTTCTCCCACAAGGCAATCTCAGTTTCCAAGAGGACATTATTCGGCGACTCAGCAATGACCGATTACCTTGATGTCGCTTGCAGCAAGCCACGTCTATTTTTGGTCTTCGACCGATTGCTCGACGAAGTTGTCTCTCGAGTCATATCCGGCACCGCGGATCCCGTTGCCGCCTGCTTGAACACGTTGGACGAGTGGCGGCAAATAATAGAGACCGCCTCAAGTCAGACCTCAGCTACGACAATCGCCGGTCTAGTGGGCGAGCTGACACTGCTTGAGAGCTTAGCGGAGCTTGATCCGATTGGGTCATTGACTTCCTGGGTGGGGCCAGAAGGGGTAGTCCATGACTTCGTATCCGGCGAGAACTCCGCAATCGAGGTGAAGGCGACAACCTCGAAAGAAGGTAATCGCACGTCAATCCACGGGCTCGACCAACTAGATTTCAGCTCTAGAGCGCACCTTTATCTCGCCGTCTACCACCTTAGGGAGAGCCCCAATGCCCCCAGTTTGGACGACAGGATCGATCGGTTGGTCAATATCGGTGTGTCTAGGGTCGAATTGATCAAGAAGGTCTCCAAGGCGGGATACATATACGAATCAGGTACAGACGCCGACCATCGGTTCGAGTGCATCGGGTTCAAGCTCTGGAGGGTGACGGATAGCTTTCCGGGCCTGAAGAGATGCAATCTCGACCCAAGGCTCATTGCCGGTGTGGGAAATGTCCAGTTCGACATCGAACTAGTCGCCGCTCCGCCGCCGCTCGATGAGCATCAAGTCAAACAGGTTCTCGTTGGTTGGAGCCCAAATGTCTGACGAGCTCGAGGAAGCGCTGGCTCCAGTTAAGCACCACTTCCGCGGAAAGAAGATTAGTGAGAACACCGTGTTGGCCGCCTACATGCGGGCGGCAAAACTAGCGCCGACCGGGCCAAAGTGGCAAGCGGCTAAGGCTGCGTTCAAAGGCGGTGCGACTTTCTCGCAGGCTGTCGCTACAGTTGCAGAGTCGAATACCTCGGCGGCCACCCAGGCCGCGGACGCGCCGCGCGCTGTGCCGACGAAATCCCCACGCGACCCAGTTCCCTCGTCTAGACCGCGCAGTTCAACTGAACAGGTTTCCCCGTCGTATAAGACGACGAAAGAGGTGAGTCAGTTGGGCGCCAAGCCTGATCCCCCCCACAAGGTCTTTAGAACGACGAAGGGGGGCGACGAACGGAATTCAATGAAGTGGTTCCCGAAGCGATTCGCCCCCGGCGATATCCATGGGCAGGGAGCCGAAAAGCTACTCGGACGTCCGGACCTTCAACAGTTGGAAGTATTAGTACGCGAGACAGCCCAGAACTCCTGGGACGCCCGCGGCACTGCCGATCGAATTGACTTTTGCATCAATCTACGACGCCTCACAAAAAACAATCTAACCGCATTGAGGTGCGACGTATTTGGAGAGGCTGGGGGGCCGGAGGGGTTACAGGAACTCTTAGGCCGCGATGAGGTCTGGGCTATCGAGATTTCCGATCGCGGGACGATCGGCCTAGGTGGTCCGACTAGGAATGACCTTGTGCCCGCCTCGGGGGTGCCCACCAACTTTATCGACTTTGTTTTCGACTTAGGCGCACCGAAAAACCAAGGGATGTCGGGCGGTACATACGGCTACGGAAAGACTGTGTCCTACTCGTCGAGCAGTGTCGGGACGGTACTGATCTGGTCGCGGTGTGCGAACAATGGTCAATTAGAAGACCGATTGATCGGTTCTGCGATCGGACCTAGTTTCAATATGGGCGGCCGACGATACACTGGGCGGCATTGGTGGGGGCGGATCCCAGAAAACGGCGAGAGAGTTGAACCGCTAATAGGAGCCGAAGCAGAACGCATCGCTGCAGACGTGTTCTCGAGTGGGTTCGAGGGTTCGGTTACGGGCACGAGCATTTTGATTCTCGACCCGCATTTTGGCGATGACGATGAATCGCGGCCTAGTCAAGCACGTTCGATCGCCGAAGTCGTAGAAAATCACCTCTGGCCGAAGTTGATCGATTCGGACTTGCTGCGAGCACGGATGGATATCACTATACTGCTAGACGGCGAGACCATTCCAATCGGAGATCAGGCGTCTCTCAAGATTCGGGCCAACTACGCGGATTGTCTGAACATGGTCCGAAGAATCCAGAGTGGCGGCTCGACGGATTCCGACATCGTTCGAGCGTTTCCGATTACTCGCTATAACGATGTCGTTGGCCACTTATGCATGACGCGGTTTCCACTGGATAAGCGAGCGGGACGAGGGCTTGAGTACGATGACCCCGGCCCAAATCGACTTGCGGAGAACCGTGTTGCCTTAATGAGGAACGAGGCCGAACTCGTCGTAAAGTACCTTGATTTCCCCGCGCTAGCCGTCGAAGGGTTCGCATGGGTCGGTGTGTTCAAGCCGGTCGCGGCAACGGATGGGGCGTTCGCAGCGGCCGAGCCCCCAGCGCACGATGAATGGAACCCAGCGACCGTGACAGTGAAGACGCAGAAGTCGATCGTCAATGTAGCGCTTCGGAAAGTAAAGGAAGCGGTGGCGTCGTACCTAGCACCGACTAAGTCTCTGGGCGAAGTGGGTGTTCAACCACCCGCTGCCCAGATCGGTGACTTCTTAGCCGGACTACTAGTGGGTTTAGACGGGCCCGCTCCAACTAAGCGGCGGAGCGGCACGACTTCTTCGACTCCGAAAAAGTCGAAGGCTAAAGTCAGCATCTCCGGCGTCAGAACCGACCCAATGCCGGGTTCCGAGTGGAACACGTCGATCGTCACAGTTCAAATGCGAGCCAACGATTCTCAGCGTCGCCCTGTGTCGATGGACCTGTCAATTGGGACCGAGGGGAACAGTCGTGAACCTATCAGCCGCGTTGTACTTCGAAACAACGGATGGCTTTCGGATTCGGGAATTACCGCCGACCAGCACATGCTAATGAAAGATGGGGACACCGCTTTCTACGTTTTTGACTCTAGCTCCAAAGTCGCGATCGACTTACAACCTCGGATAGAGACCCCCTAATGGCGCACTTTCGAGTACTCCCGCACAGAGTAGCCAGCGCCGCATCAATCAAAGTCGAGCAGTGGTGGTACCGCCTCGGCGACGGCGAGATCAGTGACCTCCCCGAACTGGTTCCGGGGTGGGACTACAATACCCACACGGTCGTCGGGGTAGACGTAGAGATTAATACAGAAGAGCTGACCTCCAGCACAGGCTTACCCATCGAAGCAATCGAACTCGTCATTACGCTTGATTGCCCTGCCGTCTCGGAACGCTTCCTCGAAAAATCCGCCATCTTGGACGGGCCCCAATCGCTGGCCGTAGAAATTCCCAGTGGCCGAGCCGCCGACTCCTTCATTGCGACTGCGCATCTTGTCGCGAAATCAACTGAGCCACTTCAGCAGTCGCCAGCCTCGGTCAGAAGTGGGGCGCGCCTTTTCACCTCGGAGCCGCAGCGGGCGCAGCTCGAGGGGTCTGGGGGGCGCTTTCCCGTTGAGGTCTGCGGATTTAGTTCCATCGGCTTTGAGTCCGCACCCTGGACGCTGGTGTCCGACTTCGAGGAGCTCAGCGACTCATTTATGGGATCTATTCGACTCTTTGTCAATTCGGAGCATCCACTTGGAGCGCTCGCGGCGAAACCAGCCCAGAACGCGACGGCCGCTCGCTTAATGCAAATAGACACTATGCGTCTTCTCATCGCCGAAATCGCGCGTAGTGGAATGTACGAGTCCCACGCCTCGTGGCCAGATGGGAGCGTGTCTTATGTGGTCGATTCGATGTGCTCAGCATACTTCAACCGCGAGCTGAGCACGATGATTCAATTGCTAAGTGTTGATCCTGCTGCGTTCGAGCGCCTCCTATACGACAGTCTCCCCTTCGACGAGGTGGCTTCTCTATGAGTCATTACGTATATCCTCGACTATCGGGGGCCGCGGCCGAATTCGCTTATACTTCTATATCAAAGGCCTACCGGTCTGGGGGACTAGCGGCCGTAAGAGAACTAAGCGGAATATCGCACTCATCGGCGAGCCCCGTGCCAACCGGGGGAACCGTAGCGACCGAAGCGCGTATTGCGGCAGTTCGGGAAGCCGCAGAAACCGCCACACAAGAGTGGATCGATCGGGGCAATATTGGGCCACGCGAGGTGGGCGTCTTCGACATTGCACTTGGGCGCGCTTTACACCGTTCGCTCGAGATTGCCCCAGCGGACGCCGCCCATGTCGACACCTGGAATTTTCTGTCCCTCGTGGTTATGCCGCACTTGAGCGTGCTCAGATTCCCCGACATGCATCGATCGAGAATCTTCGGAATGCCCCGAAATTCGCTTCGTCGAGCATGGCAACGAGAGGAAGTGATCGGCGACCTCCTCATGGGAAACGAGGGCACACTCGGCGAAGATATTCTGGTTGGTATGTTCGAACGGACTGCGCTCGCGAGGAACCGCACACTCATCCGGGCAATGACCCGAGCCCTACTCGCCTACGACGGCCCCATTGCTAGGTCCACTCTCGCTAGACGATTCTCGAAAACAGTAACCTGGGCCACTGGGCCATTCCTGCTCGACACCCTCAGCCAGAACGAAGTCGACGAAATAATTCCCCAATACTTGAATATCTCCATTTTGAAATTGAACGAAGGCGGTGACCTAGAGGAGGCAGAGGTGAGCACCGCCCCGGCGCGCTGAAGCCGTGACGGGGTTCGGATTTAATATCTTGTCATCGCCTTCGGTAAGGTGCAGTTGTGGATAGTGGAGAGTTGGGGACTTCTAGATCTCCGTACGGGGTCAAGCTGATCCGCGGCCCCTTCCTCGATCTGCCTCCGCATGAGCACCACGCCGCAGACGTAGGGGAATTCAAGCGTCTCACCAAGTCGCTTCGCGGACGGGGCGCGCATCTCGCTGCTGACCTGTTCTCCGGCGCCGGAGGCATAAGTCTCGGTCTCGAGGAGGCCGGCTACGACGTCGTTCTCGGCGCTGACCACTACGAGGCCGCTGTCCGCACCCACGCCCACCACTTCGCGGGATTGTCCCTGGACTGGGATCTCGCGGACGCGGACGTTGTCGAACGCGTCGCGGGTCTCATCAAGGAGGCCCGGGTCGAAATCATCGCCGGCGGTCCGCCCTGCCAACCGTTCTCCAAGGCCGGCCGATCCATGATCCGACACCGCGTCCAGCTCGGAGAGCGTGATCCCCACGATGAACGGCGGGATCTGTGGCGCTCATTCCTCGAGATCGTCGGAGCCGCCCGGCCTCGCGCTGTGCTCATGGAGAACGTTCCGGACCTCGCCCTCGACCGCGAGATGTTCATCTTCCGATCGATCGTCGAAGAGCTGGAACAGGACGGCTACTCCGTCCACACCCGCATCGTGGAGACATGGAGGTACGGCGTTCCCCAGATGCGTCAGCGCCTCCTCGTGGTCGCCTTGCGAGACGGCGTCGCCTTCGAGTGGCCCGCTGACGCCCCCACCAAGACGACCCTGTGGAACGCGATCGGGGAGCTTCCCGAGGTCGAGGGCGGCTGGCGCCCCGAGGGGGGTGCCGAGGGTTGGGCGGAGTACGACGGCCCGGTAACCGATTACCAGAAGAGGATGCGGCGCGGCGTGCCCGGTGCGGACGCCCATAAGGTGTTCGACCACATCACCCGTCCGGTTCGTGAAGACGATCGCGCAGCGTTCGAGACCATGACGCACAAGACCAAATACTCCGACCTCGCGCCCGAGCACCAGCGCTACCGCAACGACATCTTCGACGATAAGTACAAGCGTCTCGACGAGAACGACCTCTCGAGGACGATCACCGCACACATCGCCAAGGACGGTTACTGGTACATCCATCCCCGCCAGCCTCGGACGCTCACCGTCCGCGAGGCCGCGCGCATCCAGTCCTTCCCCGACTACTTCCGCTTCTCGGGGCCACCGTCCGCCGCCTTCAAGCAGATCGGTAACGCGGTCCCTCCCCTGGTCGCCGAGACCGTTGGCAAGTCGATCCGATCAGCGTTGGCCGCCGGCCGGTCGATGCCGTTCAACTCACGCGAGATCTCGGCGAGGATGGCGACCTGGTACCGGAGTCGCGGAGAAGACGATCTCGCCCTCCCCTGGTTCCGGTCCGGTTCGCGGTGGGTTTTCGTCGCCAGTGAGATCCTCCTCGCCAGAGCGTCACGAACGGTCACGCGGAGCTTCTTCCCCGCCATTGCAGCTCTCGACGTCCCCCGCGGCTCCCTTCCCGCGGACGACTCCCTCGCCATCCTCAGGAACATGGCCGAGGGGGTCGGACGCTCGACGCGCGCGAATCAACTCGGTGATCTGGCCGAGGAGATGGCCGACGCCCCGGATGCTCTTTGGTCACCGACGATCGACCGCACCGCCCTGCCGACGATCCCCACGTCCATCGCGGACCTGGCGGAGCTGGCCGTGCCGACAACCGACGAGAACGGGCAGGAATCAGAGGAGCCCATTCTGACCGGAAAGGGCATTCTCCGCGTGGCCAGTCGGTTCCTCGGAAACGACGTGGACAAGCGCAACAAGCTGACCGACGGCCGACTGGCAGTCGCCAGACTGGTCGGCATCGGCGAGGAGTCGCGGGACGCCCAGCTCGGTCTCATCGAGCTCGCGGCGTCGGTCTGTACCATCGACCAGCCCCGGTGCAGCATGTGCCCGCTGTCGGACCACTGCGCGTACGCCAATGACAAGCGGGATGAACCCACCTCGCTCTTCTGAAATCAGAACCCGAGCGACTTCGCCATCTCCGGCGACTCCTTCTTCAGCAGGTCCGAGATCTGCTTGAGGGCGTCGAAGTTGCCGGTACGGACGAGCGCCGCCTTGATAGCCAGCCCGATCTCGGCGCCGTTGGACACCTCGCTCGGCATGCCGACTGCGCCGTTATTACGCCTACGCGGAGCGTCGACGCGGTAAGCGTTGTTGGCGAGGATGCACAGCTCCGAGATCGGGCGTCCCAGCATCTGCTTGAGCTGGGGCGGGAGAGCGACCCGCATCTTCGCCACGTTGATGTTGAACGCCGCGTCCAGGTCGGTGTCGAAGTCGACCGAGGCTCGCGCCAACTTCGTGTGCTCGTCCAACGCCCGGGTCCCGGCCCATCCGCCCCATTGCACGAGCCGGTTGGCGCGATAGATATACAAGCCCTGCTGGCGGTTCCACTTAAGCGGACCAGACGCCGCCTCGAAGGCCTCCGGCGACGAGAACGCGTTCCGCGACGGCAGGATGAAGCGGCGGAGATGGACCTTTCCGGCGTGGTCACCGACCATCACCTCGAACGACTCCGCGCCGAGTTCTTTGAGCTCCGGCTCGTCTCGCTGGAAGGGGTCCCAGGGCGCGAGCGGCTGGTCGTCCACCCAGATCTCGATCTTCCGTGCAGTCCCCTCGCCGGCCAGGAAGCGGTGGAACACCATCGAGAGGTGCGAGATGAGCTTCTCACGCAGGCTGTCAAATCGCCTTTTCGCCCACCCACCGGTTGCCTGCCTTGCCGGCAGTATCCGGTCGAGCTTCTCCCAGATCACGACGGTCCCCGGCTCACCGGCCAGCAGCTCACGAGCTCTCGTGGTCGCGGCGTCCGGATGTGGGACCACGACGATCCAGTCATCGCGCTCGGCGATGAGGTCGAGATCCAATCTCTGGATCTGGGGCTCCTTCATTCGGGCTGTGCGACTAACGACGGTGACCGAGCGTCCCTGCGAGAGAGAAGCGGTCTTCAGCCCGAGGCCGTACCTCCCCAGATCCCCCAACTCGTAGTCGCGGCGGCTGCCGAACCGGAGCGATTCGAGAGCACCGTTCACCGACATGCCGTGCCCGTCGTCGCAGATGAGTACACGGGAGTCCTCGCCGTCGAACTCCATGAAGACGCGGATCTTCTCCGCACCTGCACTCACCGAGTTGTCGATGAGGTCAGCCACCGCCGAGCTGAAGTCGTACCCGATATCCCTCAGGGATTCCGTGAGCCTCGCGGCCGAGGGGGTGACGGATGCGATGGCGACTCCGGGGTTCACGTGTTAGTTCTCTCTACTTCCTCGAGACTGACCTGCTCAGCCGATAGCGACGATCATTGTCGCCCACAGGTCAGACACCGGAGCCCGGCCGGGCCCGCCGAGCATCGGCGACGCTCCGATACTGCCGCCGACCCACAGGATTCGGTCGAGCCGTCCCCGCGGGCTTCTTCGGCACAAGAGTCAACCTCGCTGACATCGGCCTTCCGGAGACATTAACACCCGCTTCGACGCCCACCGCTCGCGACTCGCTGCCGACGACGCTGCGATCGCGTGATGTCTATCGGCCAATCACGACGACTACCGCCGGTCAAACGTCCGACCGGCCCCACCCGGCGTAGTGAAAGCCCCAGCCGCCACGCCCGTCTCGCGAACACCCCGTCGGTGTGGCGCGTCACCGGGTCGCTGAACTCGGGCGGGCGACCGCGCACCTCGTCGTCGTCGAAATAACACCTGCCTTCTCACCTGCACCTTTCCCACCCACCGGAATAAACTGGTGATGCGGGCCACAACGCGGTCACAGTGTCCTCATCCCTCCCCCGGGCGCGCGCGGCGCGGCGGACGGCGGCACCCCCGGCACGACGGGACCCTCATCGGCGAAAGGACACTCCATGGGCGACATCCGGGCCCTCGGCTACCTCAGGATCGACACCACCGACCTCGACCGCTGGCGCACCCTCGCCCACGACGTGCTGGACCTGGGCGTGGGCGCCGGCGGCGACGACGACACCCTCCACCTGCGCCTCGACGAGCGCGCCCGACGCATCACGCTGCGCCGCGCAGAGAAGGACAACCTCGACGCCGTCGGCTGGGAGGTGCGCGACGAGATCGCCCTCGACCGCGTCCGGGCCACCCTCACCGAACACGGCATCGCCTACCGCGACCTCACCCACGACGAGACGCAGGCCATCAAGGTCGACGGCGCCATCACCCTCGCCGACCCCTGCGGCCAGCGCCTGGAGATCTTCCACGGCGCCGAGCTGGACCACTCTAAGGTCTCCACCAAGTACCGCACCGAGTTCGTCACCGACGAGCTGGGCCTGGGCCACCTCGTGGTCCCCACCACCGACTACGACGCCACCATCGGCTTCTACCGCGACGTGCTGGGCTTCCACACCCGCGGCGCGTTCCCGTTCCCGTCCGCGCCGGGCATGCCGCCGCTGCGCATCCAGTTCATGGGCGTCAACCCCCGCCACCACAGCTTCGCCGTGATGCCCGCCCCGCACATGGGCCCCGGGATCGTCCACATCATGCTCGAGGTGGCCGAGATGGACATGGTCGCCCAGGCCATGGAGCGCACCACCGAGCACGGGTTCGGCATCTCCTCCACCCTCGGCCGCCACACCAACGACAAGATGGTGTCCTACTACCTGCGCGCGCCCGGCGGCTGGGACATCGAGTACGGCTACGACGGGCTCATGGTGGACGAGAACCAGTACCTGCCGCAGAACATCACCGCCGACAGCTACTGGGGCCACGACTGGTCCGGCAGCGAGCCCCTGGCCTGCACCCTCCCGCTCGAGGAGCCGGCCGCCGAGGCCGCGGCCGAGTCGCTGTCCGAGCCGGTGGTCGGCACCGCGGCGGCGCCCGCCTGATCGGGGCGGCGGGCGGCGCCCGGCGCTCGGCGCTCGCCTGACGCGCCGCTCGGTGATCGGAGCGTGCCGGCAGCACACCGCTCCGGATCAGGGGTCCGCCCGGACCTCGATCAGCTCCCACTGCCTGACCGGACCGGGGGCGTGCGCCCGGCACATAGTGAAGATCGGCTCGGAGAAGGTTTCGCGCAGCCACACCTCGACCGGACCGCGCGGGCCCTCGAGCGTCACCTGGACGTGCTCGTCGCGCTCGACCACGCTGAGCGGGGCGAAGGCGTCGATCCTGTCGTCGGGCACCACCGCGCGGGCATGGTGCTGGGCGCTCTGGACCGCCGACGAGTAGCTGCTGCGTCCGCGCAGGGACCGCTCGTCGACCCGGCCCTCGGTGTATCGCGTGACGATCTCGGCCGGATCCTCCGCCTGATCGACACGCCCGTAGTAGAGGCCGTGCGGCAGGATGAGCATCGTCGCGGCGAAGCGGTCGCCACCCAGGTGCGAGCACTCCCACGTGAACTCCGGATACCGGTCGGCGATGAGCCCCGCAGCGCGCCGGCCCCGCACCGCGCAGCACTGATCGTGCTTGCCGTGCGCGCACACCGCGACCAGCGGCTCCGCGCCGGGAGAGCCGGCGGAGCCGTCGAGGGGGATCTCGGCGTAGCCGACCGGCCCGTCGACCTCGCCCCACCGCAGAGATTCGTGCCCGGGCCGCGCGTCGGCCAGCGCCCAGCGCCACCGTCGTTCCTCTGGGTGACGACGACGACCCGGTCGGCGGATCGCGGCCACCCTGACGTCCGCCTCCTGGGCGCGGCCGGCGATCTCCCGGCCCAGCTCGGTCGGGAGGAGGTTCGGGGAGTCCAGCAACGCTGAATACCCCCACGGCCCGGCCAGCTCGACCATCAGCCACCGCAGCCCTCGTGACCCCGACCCCTCCAAGGGATCGCCGCGGCGCAGCGACGAGTCGCTGCACGGTTCCCAGTCCGCAGGCCTGCTCACAGAGCCACCACCACACCCTCGCGCAGCAACCGGCGCAGCACCACCGCGCCGTCCGCGGCGTCCAGTCCCGGGAGCGCGCCGGCGCTGACCGGGTCGCCGTCGATCATCTCCCGCAGCGCGGGCTCGCACTCCGCCGGGAAGGTGATCGACTTGTCGGGCAGGCGCAGAACGACCTTGTCGGCGACAGCAGCCGGGCCGATCGAACCGTGTAGGCCGTCGCGCCACCTCACCGGAGTGTCGGCGTCGAGCGCGGCGACGGCATCGAGGGTGGCCAACGGGCGGATGGCCGCGGGCCGCGTGAGTTCCAGGTACCGGGCGGCGAGCGCCCGCCCTGTCCGCGCCGCGATCGCGTCCGGCTCCTCGGTGGCCAACCGGGCGATCGTCGCGAGCACCTCCCGCACGTGGTCCTCGGTCCGATCGGCGGCTACCGGGGCGAGACCGAGCGGCAACGACGCCCGCAGCTCCTCATCCGAGGCCAGCCCGTCGAGCACCGCCCGGGCGATGTCGACCCCGGTGAAGGGCGCGACGCCCACCGTCAGATGGATCGACGTCTCGCCCAGCGCCTCCGCCGAGTGGATCCAGCCACGCGGTAGGTACAGGCAGTCCCCGGGCTCGAGGACCTCGTCGATGACCGGCTCGTCTGCGGCCCGCGCCGAGATCGCCTCGCGATGATCCGTCCACGGCTGGTCAGGCAGCGGATGGTGGTGGACGGGCTCGTGCACCCGCCACCGCTTGGCGCCCGACACCTGGAGCACGAACACGTCGTGCACGTCGTAGTGCGGGTCGAAACCCCGATTGGCCGGCGGGGTGATGTACGCGTTGGTCTGCACGGGATGGCCGACGTCCGCGTTCATGCCCCGGACGAATTCGATGATCGGCGGCCAGAACCGGTGCAGGCCCTGCAGCACAATCGTCGCCCCGGCCGCGAACTGCGTGAGCATCCCGTCCGGGTCGATCTGATCGGCGATCTGCGCACCGAAGCCGGCGGCGCGGGTGAAGCACGCCCGGTCCACGAGCGAGCCCTCCCGCGCCATCCGGACGAACGGCGTGCGCACGCCCCGCTCGGCGATGATCTCGTCGACCATCGCCGGCGACAGCAGATCCGAGAAGTCGCGCGGCAGCTGTGCCGAGCGGGTCAGCAGCGGGCGCCGACCCCAGACCTCGTCCGCGAACTCATCGCGCCCGCAGCCGATGCACCGCTCCAGCACCAGGGATCACTGCGTACCGTCGGCGCCGCCATCTGCACCGTCCGGATTCGACCCGCCATCAGCGGGCCCTTCGCCGGCATCGGCAGCCCCGTCGGCGCCGCCGTCGTGACCTTCCGGGTTCGAGCCACCGTCGGCCAGGCCCTCGCCCTCGCCCTTCATGTGGTGGGCCGATCCGTCCGCGCCGCCGTCGTGACCGCCCGGGTTGGAGCCGCCGTCGGCGACCCCCTCGCCCTGGGCGGCGGAGGTGGTCATGTCGTCGTCGTTGATGGCCATCTGCGTTCCTCTCGTCAGTGCAGGCCGATGACCTGCGCGATCGTGTGGTGTCGCCATGTGCCCGACCGTGGTCCCGCGAATGTGGTCCCGAACACAATGGCCGTTCCGGTTCCCACTATGGCACCGGCCGGACCTCGGCACGACCGGACGCAGCGGGCCCGCAGCAACCGATCCCGCGGGCCTCAGCCGGTTCCCATGCATCGGCCGACTGGGGTTCTCACGGCACACGACACGCAAGCTGCCGTCAGCCTGTGCGACCCAGGTCGGACCGGCGTAACGTCGATCTCGCGGAACCACCGCACGCATCAGCGTGAACGAGAGGAGCTGCAATCACCTTGACCGACATCACCGACGTAACCGTTTTCGGAACCGGCGTACTCGGATCCCAGATCATCATGCAGGCCGCCTACCACGGCAAGACCGTGACCGGCTACGACATCTCGGACGAACTGCTCGCCGAACTGCCCGAGCGATGGGAGTGGATGCGCGGCTACTACCGGCGCGACCTCCCCGATTTCGACGAGGCCCGTTTCGACGCCGCCATCAAATCCATCAAGACGACCACGGATATCGCCGAGGCGGTCGCCGACGCCGACCTGGTGATCGAGTCGATCCCGGAGAAGCTCGACCTGAAGAAGCAGGTCTGGGCGCAGATCGGAGCCCACGCGCCGGAGAAGACCATCTTCACCACCAACACCTCGACGCTGCGGCCCAGCGACTTCGCCGCCGACACCGGCCGCCCCGAGAAGTTCCTGGCCCTGCACTTCGCCAACCTCGTGTGGCGCTACAACACCGGCGAGGTCATGGTCACGCCGCAGACCGACAAGAAGTACTTCGACGCGGTCCTCGAGTTCGCCGGCGAGATCGGCCTCGTCGGTGTACCCATCCACAAGGAGACGCCCGGCTATCTCCTGAACAGCCTGCTGGTCCCGTGGCTCAACGCCGGCGCCGCCCTCTACGTCAACGGCGTCGCCAATCCCGCCGACATCGACAACGTCTGGCGCACCGCCACCAACTCGCCGCACGGCCCGTTCCAGGTGTTCGACACGGTCGGCTTCAACGTCGCCGCCAACATCTCCCGCGCATCCGGCGACCCCACCAGGATCAAGTTCGCCGACATGCTCCAGGAGGGAATCGACGCCGGAAAGGCAGGACTCGGCGACGGTCAGGGCTTCTATCGTTACGACTCCGATGGCAACATCATCGAGCCCGTGGAGGACTGGAACCTCAACTGAGCGACGGGCCGAGGCGGCGCCGCCCCCGCGGCCCTCGGCGCGACGAGAGCCGCCGCCCGGCGCGAACACCGGGCGGCGGCTCCGTCGTTGCAGCCGCGGACCTCGTCGTCGTCGTACTCCCGACGGCGTACCCCGCGACCGCCTACCTGACCGGCAGGCGCGCTACTTGACCAGCAGCTGCGTTACTTGACCAGCAGCTCCGCGATCTGGATGGTGTTGAGCGCCGCGCCCTTGCGCAGGTTGTCGCCCGCCACCATGAGGTTGAGGCCCTTGTTGCCCTCGATCGATTGATCCTGGCGGATGCGGCCCACCAGCGACTCGTCGATGCCCGCGGCCTCGAGCGGCGTCGGCACGTCGACGACCTTGACGCCCGGCGCCTTGGCCAGCAGCTCGCGCGCCTGGTCCGGGGTGATGTCCTTCTCGAACTCGGCGTTGATGCTCAGCGTGTGACCAGTGAACACGGGCACGCGCACACAGGTACCGGCCACGCGCAGCTCCGGCAGGCCGAGGATCTTGCGCGACTCGTTGCGCAGCTTCTGCTCCTCGTCCGTCTCCTCCGAACCGTCGTCGACCAGCGCACCCGCCATCGGCAGCACGTTGAACGCGATCGGCGCGACGTACGGGCCGGTGTCGTCGGTCTTCAGCGCCTTGCCGTCGTGCACCAACTCGTGGCCGGCGCCGACGTTGCCGGTGATCTGGTCGTTCAGCGTGTCCACGCCAGCGAGCCCGGAACCGGAGACCGCCTGGTAGGTCGACACGACGAGCCGCTTGAGACCCGCCGCGTCGTGCAGCGCCTTGAGCACCGGCATCGCGGCCATCGTGGTGCAGTTGGGGTTGGCGATGATGCCCTTGGGAGGGTTCTTCGCCGCGCCCGGGTTCACCTCGGAGACGACGAGGGGGACGTCGGGGTCCTTGCGCCACGCGCTGGAATTGTCGACGACGACGGCGCCGGCCGCCGCGAACCGGGGGGCCTGCTCCTTGGACATCGTGCCTCCGGCCGAGAAAAGGGCGATATCGATCCCCTCCAGCTCCTCGTCGGGCGTGCCCGCGGTGTCCTCGACGACGATGTCCTCACCGCGGAACGGCAGCGTGGTGCCGGCGGACCGGGCGGACGCGAAGAAACGGACCTTGTCTGCCGGGAAGTTCCGCTCCTCGAGCAGGGTGCGCATCACGCGCCCCACCTGGCCCGTGGCTCCGACGACGGCGACAGTGGTCATGTGTGAGGTCAACTCCTGAAAGTCTTCACCCGGCCACGCGCGGGCGGGATCTCCACCCTGTGCTCGAGCAACCGGCAGTCGCCCATGCTACCGCCCGTGGCGGTCCGGTCGAGAGTCGTGCGTCACAGCCGGTCGGGAGGGCCCTTGACGTCGCCCGGCAACGGGGCCGGCACCGCCACGACCCCGGCCTGCAGTGCCGCCAGGAACGACACGAGGAAGGGCAGGCCGGGGGCCGTGAGCACGAGCGCGCGCTCCCCCTCCCGCCTGCGCGACGCCAGATCGGCTGCCAGCACCGCGACATCGTCTGCGAGCTCTCCGCGCGACCGCCGCTGCTCCACCAATTCCGCGCCCCTGTCGTCGAGGTAGCGCACCGAGTCAGCGGCCGGTGCGGCGTCGACGAGCTCCCACCACCGGCCGAGGAGATCCGGTGGCGTTCCCGCCCCGGGAACCGGGTGCGTCACCGAATCCACGTCCGTGCCCATGCGCCTTCTCCGTTCTCCGACCTGATTTCCGATCACATTGCCGATCCCATTCCGGGACGGCTGTCCGAAGCCGTCGATGACGTTATTCCGCTCGCCTTTTCCGCAGCTTTTCGACCACTGCCGGAACCCTTTCGACGGAACCACAGAATCCCTTTCCCACAAACGGCGAGGCGCTTATCCGGCGCTAACCCCGCTGATTCATGGGGCGTGATGGAGTCGGGTTTCTACGGATGTTGTGTCCGGCGGGTCGTGTAGACGTGTTTGGGCGCCGGCTGGCGCTGCCGGTGGGCGGGTCTCCGGGTGGTGCTGTCGTGGGTGGGCAGGTGGGGTCAGGCCGGTTTGGGGATCGCGGCGATCGTGTGGAACACCGCTTCGATGGCGGTGGCCCAGGGCCAGGTCTCGGGGATTTTGACCCGTCTACGTCGGCTGCTGCGGGTCAGTAGGGCGGCGACGTGGAGGAAGCGGTAGCGCATCGCTTTGGGCTCGCACGCTGCGAGGATGGTGGCGGCGCCGGTGCAGGCCAGCATCCGGGTCCAGGCGACGAGGTCGGCGGCGATCATCACCGCCACCAGCCATGCCTGGTTGAGAGCGAACTCTCGCGAGGGCAGACGGCCCAGGCCGGTGTCTTTGGCGTGGCGGATCCGGTCCTCCACCCGGGCGTGCGCCCGATGCCTGGCCTCGAGGAACTGCAGTTGACCGGTGGCGGTGTTGGTGACGAACGCCTGGTAGCGCCACCCGTCGAGTTCCTCGAACATCGACAACTGGGCGCCGGGGTGGGGCCGCTCACGGCGGACGATGACCCGCATCCCGTCGGGCCACTTGGCGAGCATCCTGGGCGGCAGCAGTCCAGTCAGCTCGGCGATCTCCGCGCCCGGCCTCAGGTCGCCGTCTTGATTCACCGCTGGCCCCCACGCGGTGTCGGGGGCGATCGCGATGGCCCGGCGGATTCCGGCGGTGATCGAGAAGCCGACCGAGTACTCCACCCGCCGACCACGGATCCGATTCTGCTCGGAGATCCACTCCAACAGGTCATGGGAGGCGCCGGCGCCGTCGGATCGGATCAGCACATCACGCCGATGGGCGGCGGGAATCTGGGCGATGGCTTGCCCCAGGACGTCGATGTGGTCGGCCGCGGTGTTCGACCCCGCGTTGCCCGGCCGCAAGCTCGCAGCGAGGAACTCTTCTGTGTTGTCGCACCACACGCCGATCGGGTGGTAGCCGAAGGTGCGCTTGTAGGTCGGCGCGCTCTGTTCTTTCTCGCTGTGGGTGACCACGATGGTGGCGTCCACATCGAGCACGACCGTGTCCCCCAGATCCCGGCCCGCGCACTTGGAGGCCGGCACCCCGCCGGGCAGCTGGGACCACACATGCCGCCGCGTACGGGCCCGCGCGACCTGGATCTTTTTGCGTTTACCAGCGGTGACCTCGTCCAGGGCGCGCCACACCGTCGGAGAGGAGGCGACCGGACCCAGGACAGTGGATTGGTGGCGCAGGACGCGGATGTCGGCGATGGACGTGCCGCCACCTGTGAGCATCACCGCGACATCGGTCAACACCCTGCCACGGTCATGGATCGGGATGGATCGGCGCTGCGCCATGGCCCCCGACAGCTCGGCGGTCAGGCCGACGCGATCAGCCAGAAGACGCGGCGCGATGACCCCGGCATGAGCAATCACCCCGACATCCTCGACGGAGAACGACAGACCAGACGACCACGAAGTACGCTTCACCTACCGAGTGCTTTCTGCTTGAGGATCAGGAACCTTAGACAAGTCCCAGTTTCCCCTGTTCAGGAAGCACTTCGGTCTATTTTCACCCAGCGATCCGCAGATCCCCGTGAACTACCGGGGCTAAAGTACGCGCGTGGAATCACTGAGCCGGAGCAGAGCGAGGGAAAAGGGCGCTGAGAAGCGCGCTGAAAGCGTCGGGACAGTGCCACCCGAGTGCGCGTTTAGCCATCCGAAAGTGGGCGGCAAGACGGCGGTGAGTCCGCACGGTTACCGTGGGGCGCGTCGCCGCCCGGCGGCACCGACACCCGAGGGAGACACGACCATGGCCAAGGCCGCCAAACGCCGACGCCCGATCCTGCGCTACACCGCCATCGCCGCCACGGCGGTGCTGCTTCCGGCCGTCGCGTACTCGATCTGGGCGGTGTCCCGCGACTACGAGATGAGCTCGGCCCTGGAGATCGAGGCCACTGCTGACGAGGTGTGGGCCGTTCTGGCCGACCGCGAATCGTACCCGCGGTGGAATCCCTTCATCGTCTCCTCCGCCGGCGACCTGGTCGAGGGCGGGACGTTGACCAACGAACTGATCGACACCAACGGCGGGAGCATGACCTTCACGCCGACGGTCCTCACCGTGGAGCCCGGCCGGGAGCTGCGGTGGAAGGGTTCGGTGGTGTTGCCGGGGATCTTCGACGGCGAGCACTGGTTCACCATCGAGCCCGCCGGCGACGGCCGGGTGGTCCTGCACCAGGAGGAACGGTTCTCCGGAATCGCGGTGCCACCGATGATCGGCTCGATCCGCGAGACGACTCTCCCTATGTTCGACCGGATGAACGAGGCCCTGGCCGCCGAGGTATCGCGGCGGCGCTGAGCATGCCCCGGCGCCCGCGGGGCGTAACGCAGCACGGTCACCGGGTAAGGTGCACTGCCCAGCCAGCTTGTTTGAGATCCGGCTGTTGGGTGGGTGTGCGCTTGGGCGTGACGCGCCGGCAGCGCTTGAGCGCCACATGAACGGTTGACGGCGCCATCTCCAACCAGCCCGCGAGCTGGACCGGGCCGAGGCACTTGCGGATCCGCAAGTGCACGATCTTCTTCACCCGTGGGCCAGGACGCCCGGAACCAGGCTGCTGCTGCGGCAAGGCGGAGCCCTTTGGCGCGGGGTGAGCACCGCGCAAGCGTGAGAGACGAGAACCTCCCTGGTTCAGAGCGGATGTGGTAGCAGCTCCCGCTCTGCCGGGAGGTTCTCGTCACATCAGGGAAGCCAGATCAAACAGCCTCCCTGGGCAGTACAGTTAGGCGGGCTCCGGGACCGCCTCCGAGACACGGCCGCCCAGGTACTCGACAACGATCGAGGTGCAGGTGAAACCCGCGCCGCCGCCGACCAGCAGGACGCGGTCGCCGGGCACGAGCTCGCCCTCGGCGACCATGCGCTCCAGGCCCACGAACTGGTCGCCCGCCCCCAGGTGTCCCATCGCGGCGGCGAAGCGCCAGTTCGTCTTCCGGATGTCCACCGGGATCAGCGCCTGCAGCTGCCAGTCCAGCTTGGACTTGCCCACCGCCGGCACGATCACGCGCGCCATGTCGTCGATCTCCGAACCCGCGTGCTCGAGCGCCCGTCGGACCGACGTGGTCACGGCCTCGACCAGCCGACCCGCCGCCTCGCGCATCCCGCCGGTGGAGATGAAGTGGTCGAACCGCCCGCCGATGTCGATCACCCCGGTGCTCGGCCCCTCACTGAACTCCGGACCGCGCACGACCTTCTCCAGGTCGTTTGCCGCCTCGGTGTGGCTCGAGATCATCCGGAACATCCCGGGCTCGCTCGACATGATCACCGCGCCGGCCCCGTCGCCGTAGACCACCCCGGACTCCGTCTTCCACCTGTCGATCTGCGCGCCGCTGAACCTGTCCGCGGCCGTGAGCAGGACCACCCCGTCCACCCCCGGCAACAGCCCGGCTGCCAGCTCCATGCCCGACAGCGCGACGTTGCACTGTTGCTGTAGGTCGAAGGCGCGCGCCCCGGGCCTTGCCGCGTGCGCCGCGACGTACGAGGCGGCCGGCCACATGTCCACGCCCTGGAACCAGATGCCGCTGTGGAACACCACGTCCACCCGCTCCGGCTCGACGCCTGAGCCGGCGAACGCCCGGCGCGCGGCCTCGACCGCCATCTGCGGCGCGACCAACTCCTTCTCCACGGCCGCGCCGGCGAAGCCGTCCGCCAGCAGCGACTCCTCGTCATACAGGCCCTCTGCGACCGCGGACGCCGACGGGACCGACTCGGGGACGAAGGCCCCGACGCCGTTGATGTAGGTGTCGTTCCACTTCATGTCTGCACTCCTGCTCGGGTTGACTGTTCGGGTTGTCCGGTAACTGACCGGAGCTACTCAGCGGTC
This sequence comes from Dietzia maris, assembly GCF_036287335.1. NCBI lineage: Bacteria > Bacillati > Actinomycetota > Actinomycetes > Mycobacteriales > Dietziaceae > Dietzia > Dietzia maris. The sequence continues at coordinate 467,729 of NZ_CP143053.1, read as the reverse complement.
GTGTGGAGCGTCGTCGGCGCCGACGGTCCGGCGGTCACGCGCGAGTGCGCGCGCCTCGTCGTCGTCCCAGGTCACGACGAGTTCGGAGACGCCGTTGACCAGCAACCCCGTTGGGCGGGGTACGTCCTCCGGGGCCACCGCCAGGGCGAGACCGGGCAGGCGACGGAGGATCTCCCGGTAGGACTCCCGCAGCTCGACGCGCGCGAGGGCAGCGCCTATGCAGAAGTGCGGGCCGTGACTGAACGACAGGTGCGCGGCCGCGTCGCGCGCGATGTCGCAGCGCTCGGAGTCGGTGAAAGTCCGCTCGTCACGGTTCGCCGACACAAGGCTCGGCAGGACCGCCGCCCCGGCCGGGATCACCACGCCGGAGAGCTCGACATCCTCGAGGGTGATCCGGATGAGTCCCTCGGTCCCCGGACCGTACAGACGTAAAAGCTCCTCCACGGCCGTGTCCACGAGCTCCGGCTGCTCGATCAGCCGACGCATCTCCGACGGGTTCAAAAGGAGCGCGTACACCCCGTTGCCGATCATGTTGACCGTCGTCTCGTGCCCCGCCACCAGCAGCGTCACCCCGAGGAAGGTCAACTCCAGCTCGGAGATCTCCTGCGTCTCGTCGTTTTTTCTGACCAGGTCCGAGATGATGTCGTCGGCCGGCTCGGCCCGCTTGGCCGCGATCAGTTCCGAGAGGTAGGTGAACAACGCCACCTGCGCCTCGGTGACCTGTTCCGCCGTGTACTCCTCACTCGTGGTGGCCAGGAACGCCCGCGACCACGCACCGAACTTCGGCCGGTCCCCGATCGGCACCCCCAGCAGCTCGCAGATCACCTGCACCGGCAGCCGGAGCGCGAAGTCCGCGATGAGATCGGCCGTCGGGCCCCTGTCCACCATCTCGTCGAGATACGCGCCCACCAGGCGCTTGACGTGCGGCTCGAGCACCGCCACGCGGCGCGCGGTGAACGCTCGGGAGATCATCTTGCGCACCCGGCCGTGGTCCGGCGGGTCCATGTTGAGCAGCGTCGGGAAATTCTGTGGCGCCGGCCCCAGACGCGGCGCACCCTCCTCGAGCGTGGCCGCCCGCGAGAAGCGTGGATCGGCCAGGACCGTCCGGACGTCCTCGTACCGCGTGACCAGATAGGCCTCGTCCCCCGACGGCATGCGCACCCGTTCGACCGCCGACCCATTCCGGATGTCCCCGTACTCCCGTGCGATCTCCATTGCCGAGGGCCTGTCGAAGGGATACGGGCACACTCCCGTATCCTCGGTCCGCTCCCGAACGTCTACGTTCCGCATACGCCGCCGATCCCTTCCCAGCCGATAATCGTGCCGGATACCCGCCGTGCCATAGGAGGCCCGGCGACCGAATTCCCAGATGAATTCGCCCGACATTCCCGGTCACCGTAGAAATTTCGCAATCTGCGGTCAATAGAGAAAAGGCCGGATTTAGCGGGAACAAAGCCCACCCCGGAGCACGACTTGAGTTCCGTCCCGGCCGCGTTTTTCGACTCACCGGATAACGTCCCACCCGACGCCGACGAAAGGCAGGCAATGTCGCACGCACACGCCCCGGTCCCCGAGCGGACCGACGTCCTCGTGGCCGGTGCCGGGCCCGCCGGCATGCTCCTCGGGCTGCTGCTGGCCGGGCAGGGACTCGACGTGGTGGTGCTCGACTCCTCCGCGACCTCGCACCGGACCTTCCGAGGCGAGTCCATCTCCCCCGACTCCGTCCGCGTCTTGCGGTCGGTCGGAGTACTCGACCACGTGGCCGACGACCGCCGTCGAACGGTCTCCGGGATCCGGATCGTCGACGCCGGCCACGACGTGCTCGGCGTGGACTTCGCGTCCCTGTCCGCCTGCGGCGAACTCCCCCACGAGATCCCGCAGGACGTCCTGCTCGAGGCCGCAGCCGAGCGTGGATCAGCGTTCCCCGGCTTCCACCTGATCCGACCCGCGACAGCCGTGGGCGTGATCCGCGAGGGCGGACGCGTGACCGGCCTGCGGGTCGAGCGCGACGGCGCGGAGACGATCGTCCGCGCCCGGGTGGTGGTGGCCGCCGACGGCCGATACGGCACCCTGGCCGCCGACGCCGGCATCGCGATCCGCCGGCGCCCCGCGGCCCGCGACTTCCTGTGGTTCAAGATCACCCCGCCCGCTGACTGGGACGCCACCAGCTACCAGGTTCGGATCGACGACGACGCGCACGCCATGTGCATCCCCACCGTCCCCGACCTCCTGCGCCTGGGCATCAACATCCCCTCCGGCGGCCTGCGCGCGATCCGCAAGGAGGGCATCGGAGCGTTCCACGACCGGGTCGCCGCCCTCGTGCCCGAGCTGGCCGACCCCGTCCGCGAGCAGGTCCGCAGCTGGCGCGACACCTCCATGCTCGAGATCTTCACCTCCGCCGCCGACCGCTGGTGGCTGCCCGGATTCGTGGCCGTCGGCGACGCCGCCCACACCCTCTCGCCGGTCCTGGCCCAGGGCGTCAACCACGCGATCCTCGACGCCGTCGTGCTGGCCGACCAGCTCGGTCCCGTGCTCGTCGCCTCCGGCGACGTGGAGGTGGACACCCGCTTGTGCAAGTTCGCCGACCTCCGCGAACCCCGGGTCGCGGCGGCCCGCGCACTCCAGCTACGCCAGGAGTTCGCCTTCGCGCAGTCCGGCCCAGTCCGCACGCTCGCCCGGCGCGGCGTCTACCGGACACTCGACGCTGTCGCCCCGCTCCGGGCGCACATCTGGGGCCGGCTCTACTACTCGATGGACCTGCCCGACGATCCCGCTGCCGCCGCCCTCGACAGGCTCACCCACCGGATGGGCAACCAGCCCAGCCACCCCTCCTCCATCCCCGTGGAAAAGAGTGTTGCTAACCCGGGTGATTCATGGGAATCTGCGGATCGCTGGGCGAAAATAGACCGAAGTGCTTCCTGAACAGGGGAAACTGGGACTTGTCTAGAGCTCCAGGTCCTCAAGCAGAAAGCACTCGGTAGGTGAAGCGTACTTCGTGGTCGGCTGGTCTGTCCGTTACTGCCGATGGTGTCGGGGTGATCTCTCACGCCGGCGCCATCGCTCCACGCCTTCTGGCTGATCAGGTCGGTCTGACCACCGAGCTGTCAGGGGCCATGGCTCGCCGCCGGTTCATCCCGATCCATGACCGCGGCCGGGTGTTGACCGATGTCGCGGTGATGCTCGCCGATGGCGGCGAGTCCATCTCCGACATCGGCGTCCTGCGCCACCAGTCCGGCGCCCTGGGCCCGGTGGCCTCAGCACCGACGGTGTGGCGGACCCTGGACGAGATCACTGCCGGCAAGCGTAAGAAGATCCAAGTCGCGCGGGCCCGTACCCGGCGTCACGTGTGGTCCCACCTGCCCGGCGGGGTTCCCGCATCCAAATGTGCAGGTCGGGACCTCGGATCGACGATCGTGCTCGATGTGGACGCCACCATCGTGGTCACCCACAGCGAGAAGGAGAACGCCGCGCCGACGTACAAGCGCACGTTCGGATACCACCCGATCGGCGTGTGGTGCGACAACACAGAAGAGTTCCTCGCCGCGAGCCTGCGCCCGGGCAACGCCGGGTCCAACACCGCCGCCGACCACATCGACGTCCTGGGCCAAGCAATCGCCCAGATCCCCGCCGCTCACCGGCGCGACCTGCTGATCCGCTCCGACGGCGCCGGCGCCTCCCACGACCTGTTGGAGTGGATCACCGAACAGAACGGCATCCGCGGTCGACGGGTGGAGTACTCGGTCGGGTTCTCGGTCACCGCCCCGTTGCGCCGGGCCATTGCGATCACTCCCGAGGCTGCGTGGGGGCCAGCGTTGAATCCCTCCGGCGACATCCGCGACGGGGCTGAAGTTGCTGAGCTGACCGGGTTGCTCGCCTCCAGGATGCTCGCGAAGTGGCCGGACGGGATGCGGGTGATCGTGCGCCGCGAACGGCCCCACCCCGGCGCCCAGTTGTCGATGTTCGAGGAGATCGACGGGTGGCGCTACCAGGCGTTCGTGACCAACACCATCACTGGTCAGCTGCAGTTCCTCGAGGCCAGGCATCGGGCTCACGCCCGGGTTGAGGACCGGATCCGCCACGCGAAAGACACCGGGCTCGGCCGTCTGCCCTCACGGGAATTCGCGCTCAATCAGGCCTGGCTGGTGGCGGTGATGATCGCCGCGGATCTCGTGGCCTGGACGCGGATGCTGGCCTGCATCGGCGCGGCCGCAGTTCTGGCCTTGTGCGAGCCCAAAGCGCTGCGCTACCGCTTCCTGCACGTGGCAGCCCGGCTGACTCGTAGCGGACGACGGCGAAAAGTGAAGATCCCCGAAACGTGGCCCTGGGCCACCGCCATCGTCGCCGTGTTCAACACAATCGCCGCCATCCCCAAACCAGCCTGACCTCACCTGCCCGCCCACGACAGCACCACCCGGAGACCCGCCCACCGGCAGCGCCAGCCGGCACCCCCGCACGCCCACACGCGAAAACAAGCCCGCCGTCACCCGACAGCAGCAGTCACACCGGCCCGTGAATCAGCGGGGCTAACACATAGCTGCAGATAGGCCGCGACGCCCCGACCCCATGTCGCCGATCAGACCTCACCCCGTCGACAGCGCCTCCGCGCAGTCCACGCGACCGTTAGGGAACTCGACGACCTTCGCGTCGCGCTTCTGCAGCAGCCCGTCGAGCACCCGGCACTCGGTGAACCCGGCGATCGGCCCACCGGCGTCCCCGTCCACCGACAGGACAAGGGTGTCGCCCTCCCACCACGCGGTGCCGTTCTGCGTGGAGAAGGCCCTCTCGACGGCCTCGGCGAGCTGGTCGCGGTCGGTGCCGAACGCGTAGGAGCCGGAGTCGCTCGACGGTGAGGTCTGCTTCAGGACGGGAGGTTCCGTCGCGGGGTCCGCGTCCGGCGCGTCTCCTCCGGAGCCGCAGGCTGCACCGGCCGTCACGAGGAGTCCCGCCCACACCACCGCCCCGGCCCGCACGAGACGTGCACGCATGATCGTCTCGATTCTCCCAGCGCCACCGCCGGAGTAGTCAGATATCGGAACTCTTCACCACAGACCAACACACTATTCGCTGTTCATCATGTCTCGTTATGGTGTCGAATCACCGCGGGGCGCCTATTTTCTCGGGATCTGCCTATGGTGGGCCCATACCGCGTGAGCAAGGGAGAGCAGGAATGGTCGCCTCGCCGTCGGGTCAGGGGTTGGTACACGGCGCCAACGACTGGTCGCGCAGACTCGGGATCTCGCTCCGGCCGTGGTCGGCCCACTCACCACACGGGCTGCTCCTGCGCGGGGCGATCCAGACCGCCGTCTCGGTGTTCGTCGTGGTGGTGGGGCGGCGCCTGCGGGGCGCGGACGAGGTCACCGCGGGCGCCGGCGAGCTCGAGAGTCTCCGCGCCGTCGCGCTGCTCCTCGTCATCGGCGCGATGGCCACGGGCCTCCTCGGCGTCGCACGGATGGTCGTGGGAGCGATCGACCTCGCGCCGCGGACGACCGTCACCGGCACGGTCCTGAGCTTGGACGACCGTCAGGCTCTCGACTTCCTACCCAACGCCCTCCAGCACGCGATATTCACCCGCAACCCCCAGAACATCGACAAGCGTCGGCCCCGGACCGAGGTGGTGCTCGACACCGCGGACGGCGTGCGCCAGTGGACGGTCCGCAGCGCGCGCGCCCGGCGACAGCTCCGGCGGGGCGCGACGGTCCGCCTCGTCGTCACCCCCCTGGCCGGCTACGTCGCCAGCGTCGAGCCCACCGCCCCCTGATCCGGCCCGGGGCCCGGGGAGGGGTCAGCGCCCGGTTCCGGCGTAGACCGTGGCCTCCTCCTCGCCGCCCAGCTCGAACGCCGCGTGCAGGGCACGGACGCTGTCGGGCAGCTCGTCCTCTCGGACCAGCGCCGAGATGCGGATCTCCGAGGTCGAGATGAGCTCGATGTTGATACCCGCCTCGGACAGCGACTCACAGAAGGTGGCCGTGACGCCCGGGTGCGACTTCATGCCCGCGCCGACGAGGGAGACCTTGCCGACGTTGTCGTCGTAGAGCACCTGGTCGATGCCCAGATCGTCCTTGGCCTTGGACAGCACCTCGACCGCCTTGGCGCCGACCTCGCGCGGGCACGTGAAGGTGATGTCGGTCTTGCCCTCCGCCTTGGAGACGTTCTGCAGGACCATGTCGATGTTGATCTCGGCATCGGCGACGACGCGGAAGATCTTGGCCGCGTACCCCGGCTGGTCGGGGATGCCGACCACCGTGATCTTGGCCTCCGAGGCGTCGTGAGCGACTCCGGTCAGGACTGCGTCTTCCACGGGGATGTCCTCCACTTTTCCGGCCACGAGCGTGCCCGGGTTGGTCGAATACGAAGAGCGGACGCGCAGCGGCACGTGGTAGCGGCGGGCGAACTCGACGCTGCGCAGGTTGAGGATCTTGGAGCCGACCGCCGCCATCTCGAGCATCTCCTCGTACGAGATGGTGTCGAGCTTGCGGGCGTTCGGGACGATCCGCGGGTCGGACGTGTAGATGCCGTCGACGTCCGAGTAGATCTCGCACACGTCCGCGCCCAGCGCCGCGGCCATCGCGACCGCCGTGGTGTCGGATCCGCCGCGGCCGAGGGTGGTGACGTCGCGGGTCTCACGCGACACGCCCTGGAAGCCCGCGACGAGGGCGATCTTGCCTTGATCGAGCGCCTCGCGGACACGGCCCGGGGTGATGTCGATGATTCGGCTGTTGCCGTGTCGGGTGGTGGTGATGATGCCGGCCTGCGACCCGGTGAACGAGTAGGCCTCCATCCCGAACGAGCTGATGGCCATCGCGAGCAGCGCGTTGGAGATGCGCTCACCCGACGTCAGCAGCATGTCCATCTCGCGCTGCGGCGGCGAGGGACAGACCTGGTCGGCCAGGTCCAGCAGCTCGTCGGTCGTGTCGCCCATGGCCGAGGCGACGACCACGACGTCGTTGCCCGCCTTCCTGGTCTCCACGATCCGTTCGGCCACCCGACGGATACGTTCTGCGGACTCCACGGAGGAGCCGCCGTACTTCTGCACTACGAGTGCCACGCGGTCACACCCTTCCGGTGTTGATCGGCTTAACGCAGACCCACTTTACGGGAGGTGTTTACTCATGAGTGATGACTGAAACCTGGGCGGCAGTACTCCTCGCCCTCGCCTCCGCCCTCAGCCAGGCCTTCGGCACCGTGATGCGGCACCGCTCACCGCGCCGCGCGAGGGGCCGACGCGAGGGCGATTTCCACATCCTCACCAGCAGGTACTGGTGGACCGGCATGGCCATCAGCCTCGCCGGCTTCGTGTTCCAGGGGCTGGCGCTGATCTACGGTTCGCTCATCCTGGTCCAGACGATCACCGTCCTCTCACTCACCTTCGCCCTCCCGTTGGGCGCATGGGTGACCGGGCGGCGGGTCACCAAGACCGAACTGCTCTGGGGCCACGTCCTGGCGGGATGCGTGGTCGTGCTGGTGATCTACGGCCGGCCCACCGGTGGGGAGGTACATCCGCCCTGGTGGCAGTGGGCACTGGCCTGTGCGGCGGGCGTCCTCGTCGTCGTCGTCCTCCTCCGCCTCTCCCGCGCGCTCCGCGCCGACGGCAACCGTGCCCTGCTACTGGGCGTGGCCGGCGGCACCGCGTTCGCCTACGTCGCGCTCCTCACCAAGGGCGTCGCCGACCGGTTCTACGAGGGCGGGCCGCTGCTCGTGGCCACCACCGGCGAGGTGTACGGGCTCGTCGTGGCCGCCGTCGTCGCCCTGACGCTGCAACAGATGTCGTTCTCCGTCGGCGCCGTCCACCAGGCCGTCCCCGCCTCGACCGTCACCACGCCGGTGGTCTCGCTCGCACTGGGCGTGGTGGTCCTCGGCGAGTGGTTCGCGGTCGACGGACCCGAGCTGGCGATCCTCGCCGCCACGCTCATCGTCATGGTCGTGGCGACGGTGCGGCTCGCGCACAAGGAGGTCGACCCGGCGCCGTCGGAGGACGAGGCGGAGGAGGCGCCGTCGGACGAGGCGCCGTCGGAGACACCCCCCGACACCCGCGCGGAGCCGCCGTCCCGGTAACGCGGGCACCGGCGGACGCGATTTTCCTGCTATGAGCACTCTCGCCGAGCGGCCCGACCTCGCCTCCCGATCGCCTAAGCTGAATCACATGCGCCTCACACGTCACACGGGTCGGCTTCTCTCGGCGATCGGCGCGGCCGTCGGGACGGTCGCCGCCACGCTCGCGGTCACGGCCCCCACCGCCGGCGCCGTGGTCGGCGGCGCACCCTCGGGCCCGGCGCCGTGGGCAGTGCAGATCACCACCTTCGGCGGCGTGCTCGGCGCGCCCTGCTCGGGAGTCGTCGTCCACCCGCGCTGGGTCGCCACCGCCGCCCACTGCGGCCCCACCGACCCCAACGCCTACACCCTCGGGTTCGGCAACTGGGCCACCGTGCCGGGCGGCTTCGCCACCACCGCCCCGCTCGCCACCCCGCAGGTCGTCGGCGCCTTCGGTTCCCTCGACACCGGCAGCTTCGGCCGTCACACCCCGGAAGCCGTCTACAAGGCCCCCGCCGGGGACTTCATGCTCATCAAGCTCCGCCACCCCGCGCCGTCGCCGTCCGTCCTGCGCGCCGGCGTCGACCCCGCCCCGGGCGCCGTCCTGCGCTTCCACGGCTTCGGCGAGACCACCCCCCGCGGCCTGCGCTCGGCCGACCTGCGCACCGGGCTCACCCGCCTCGACCGGATGGAACCCCGCGGCGGCTCCCGGATCGGCCGCTCGCACACCATCGAGGGCGGCTACGGCCTCGGCGACTCGGGCGGGCCCGTCTTCCAGGGCGACCGCCTCGTCGGCATCCACTCCGGCTCCGACCACGGTCGCCGCCAGCCGAACGGGACCAACCCCGCGTGGTACGAATCGATCCCGGCCCAGAACGGGTGGATCGACTGGATGATCACCCACCGGTGACAGCGGGCCCCTCCCCCACCCGAGACGCAGACAGATGCGCCGACCGACCCGCCGCCCCGACCCCGCGACGTGCGCCGGCGACGCGCCCGTGCCGAACCACGGCGCTATTTGCCACACTGGAGAAATGACCCCGCCGGAGCTCCTGATCCGTCGCGCCTCGCGCGCAGACCTGGACCTCGTGCTGTCCGCGGGCGACCTGTTCGACTCCCCGCCCACCGCCGAGTGGACGCAGGACTTCCTCGACCGCGGCTCGAACCTGCTCCTGATGGCCCTCCACGACGGGGTCCCGGTGGCGATGCTCGTCGCCGTGGAGACCGGCCACCTGGGAGACAGCCCCGACCTGTTCGTCTACGGCATCCGCGTCCGCGAGGACCTGCGCCGCCAGGGCATCGCGCACCGGCTCGTCGAAAAGGCCGTCTCGGTGGCCGAGGAAGCCGGCTGTCGACGCGTCTGGGGATCGATGCACGACGACGATGTCCGGGACCTGTGCCCCGGCTCCCCTCTGCGCACCCCGAACGACATCACCGCCGGCCCCACCACCTTCGTCATTCCGATTCCGTGACGTCCGGCGGGAAGGTGTATGGTGACCTGCATGCAGCGCGTGCTCCTTCTTGGATGCCGCGGCGGGGCCCGCTAGAGCGGACCGGCTCCCCGTCGCGGGATCTCGTCGCGCCGGTCCGATCCTGAAACGATCGAACTCCACGGAAGTTGAGCCCCCGCAATGAATCCCGCTGATGCCTTCGTCTCGTCGTCGTCGACCCTGACGCCCCCCTCCAAGCCCGGCCGCCCCGACCAGCCGTCGTGGAACAAACAGCGCGGCTCCTCCATGCCGTGGCACCGGTACCGGCCGTTCGCCGAGGAGGTCGAGGACGTCTCGCTGCCCGACCGCACCTGGCCCGACAAGGTCATCACCCACGCCCCCCAGTGGTGCGCCGTGGACCTGCGCGACGGCAACCAGGCCCTGATCGACCCGATGAGCCCCGCGCGCAAGCGCCGCATGTTCGACCTGCTGGTGCGCATGGGATACAAGGAGATCGAGGTCGGGTTCCCGTCCGCGTCGCAGACCGACTACGACTTCGTCCGCGAGATCATCGAGGACGACGCGATCCCGGACGACGTCACCATCCAGGTGCTGGTCCAGTGCCGCGAGGACCTCATCCGCCGCACCTTCGAGGCGTGCGAGGGTGCGTCCGACGTGATCGTGCACTTCTACAACTCCACGTCGATCCTCCAGCGCAAGGTCGTCTTCCGTAAGGACCGGGACGACATCAAGAAGATCGCCACCGACGCCGCCGAGCTGGTCACGACCATCGCGAAGGACTACCCCGACACCAACTGGCGCTGGGAGTACTCGCCCGAGTCGTTCACCGGCACCGAGCTGGGCTTCTCCAAGGAGGTCTGCGACGCGGTGACCGAGGTCGTGGGCGCGACGCCGGAGAACCCGATCATCATCAACCTGCCGGCGACGGTCGAGATGGCCACGCCCAACGTGTACGCCGACCAGATCGAGTGGATGCACCGCAACCTGGCGCACCGCGACTCGACCATCCTGTCGCTGCACCCCCACAACGACCGCGGCACCGGCGTGGCCGCCGCCGAGCTGGCGTTCCAGGCCGGCGCCGACCGCATCGAGGGCTGCCTGTTCGGCAACGGCGAGCGCACGGGCAACGTGTGCCTGGTGACCCTGGGCATGAACATGCTCACCCGCGGCGTCGACCCGCAGATCAACTTCTCCGACATGGACGAGATCCGCCGCACGGTCGAGTACGCCAACCAGCTGCCCGTCCCCGAGCGTCACCCCTACGGCGGCGACCTGGTCTTCACCGCGTTCTCCGGCTCGCACCAGGACGCCATCAACAAGGGCTTCGACGCCCTGCAGGCCGAGGCCGATGCCCGCGGCGAGGACATCACCGACATCACGTGGGAGGTCCCGTACCTGCCCGTCGACCCGAAGGACGAGGGCCGCACCTACGAGGCCGTCATCCGCGTGAACTCGCAGTCCGGCAAGGGCGGCGTCGCCTACATCATGAAGAGCGACTACGGCCTGCAGCTGCCGCGGCGCCTGCAGATGGAATTCTCACAGATCGTCCAGAACGTCACCGACTCCGAGGGCGGCGAGGTCACGCCCAAGGCCATGTGGGACATCTTCTCCCTCGAGTACCTGGACCGCATCTCACCCATGGAGCGCATATCCCAGGTGCTCTCGCCGGCCGAGACCGACGACGGTGAGGACTTCATCGAGGCCGTCATCAAGTGGAAGGGCGAGACGCGCGAGCTGACGGGGTCCGGTAACGGCCCCCTGGCGGCGTTCGTCGCCGCCCTGAACGAGATGTTCGACGACGAGGTACGCATCCTCGACTACTCGGAGCACGCGATGACCGCCGGGGATGACGCGACCGCAGCCGCGTACGTCGAGGTGCAGTTCGGCAACCGGGTCTTCTGGGGTGTCGGCCGGGCCGGTTCCATCACCACCGCGTCCCTGCGCGCCGTGGTCTCCGCCGTGAACCGTGCGTACGCCGACGAGGCCGAGGGCGCTGAGGCCGTGGGTTCGGTCGAGGGCGCGCGTACCTGGGCCCCGTGACGGGCTGAGGCCCGGCGGGCTGGCGCGGCCCCGACCATCGAGAAGACCGTTCCGCACACATCACCCGAGTGAAGGTGTGCGGAACGGTCTTTTCGTGTACCCACGGCGCCCCCCGAACCTCATTTGTCGCATGTATCACTCCGGTAACGACGGTCTCGATTCGATTACAACAAGCGCGTAATGTGGCGTCGGGTCGCGCCGATAGGCATGGCGTCTGCCGTCCGTAAACATCAGTCTGGAGCTGTTATGTCCGTGACACGCCGTGGGTTCCTCACAGCCGCATCGGTCGGCGTGGGCGCCGCCGTCGCCTCCTCCGTTCGCGGTCCCGTAGCCGGGGCCAACCCGTTCACCACCGGCTCCCTCGGCGTGGCCCAGGACCTCATGCAGTCGATCTCCACCGGCAGCGGCATGATACAGCCCAACGGCCCGCTCGGCTTCGTGGGCGTCACGTTCCCGAGCCCGGAGGAGATCGCCGGCCGCATCCGGTTCGCGTTCCCCGACGGCTCCATGGGCGACTGGCTCCCGCTCGAGGCCATGGACTCCGCCCCGGATGCCGGCAGCACGCCCGCCGCCGAGCTCGTCGCCGCGCCCGAGGGCGCTGTCGGCTACGAGGTGGACGCCCCCGCCGGCTCGGAGGCCACCGTCTTCGACGACGGCCGGGGCACCCCGCGCAACTACAGTCTCGGCAGCATCGGCCTGGCCGGCCTGCCGATCATCCCGCGTGCCGCGTGGGGCGCCGGGGACGTCTCCGGATTCCGGTGGGCGCCGACCTACTTCCCCGCGCAGTCGATCACGATCCACCACACCGCGGTCGTGCCCGGACCGGACCGCGCCGCGAGCGTGCGGGCGATCTACAACTACCACGCCAACACCCTGGGCTGGGGCGACGTCGGGTATCACCTGATCATCGACCCGGAGGGCCGGATCTACCAGGGCCGCGGTGGCACGCCGGTGGGCAACCCGGTGTTCCAGTTCCCGCCCGTCGCGGGCATCGCTCCCCCGGTGGTCACCGCCGGACACGTGGGTGGTTTCAACAACGGCAACATCGGCATCAGCCTGCTGGGCGACTTCACCGGCGCGCCGCCGACCGCCGCCGCCGTGGGCGCGACCATCGACTGCGTGCGCGCCCTGTGCAGCGCCACGGGCATCAACCCGCGGGCGGGCATCACGTACCGCAACCCGCAGGGCGGCGCGACGCGTCCGATCATGGCGGTCTCGGGCCACCGCGACTGGGGCGGCACGGCGTGCCCGGGCAACTCCTTCTACCCGCAGATGCAGTTCATCCGGGATCACGCGGCCAACGGCTGGACGCCCACCGCGATCTCCTCGGCGGCCTTCGGCTCCTGACCGCGGCCGGGCCGCGCGGGCAGGGCGGTCGCAGCGCGCGGGTCGCAGCGCGCGGCCGCGGCTCGCGGCCGCGCCGGGCCCTCAGCGCCGATCAGTCGCGGGCGCGCGTGGGCAGGAGCATCCCGAACACCCAGTTCACGAGGCCGACCACGATCGCCCCGAAGAAGGCCGCCCAGAACCCGCTGACCACGTACTCGGCGCCGAACGGCTGGAACGTCGTGGTGATCCAGCCGGTCAACATGAGCATCAGCGCGTTGACGACCAGCAGGAACAGCCCCAGCGTGATGATCGTCAGCGGCAGGGACAGCAGCTGGACGATCGGCTTGACCACTGCGTTAACCAGCGTGAACACGACGGCCACGATGAGCAGCGCGGTGATGGTCGGGACGTTCACCTCGTTCTCGATGGCGCCGGCGCCGGGCGCATAGATGCCGGTGGTGTCGTGCAGGGCGATTCCCGGCACGATCAGCGTCGCCACCCATAGGGCGACGGCGTTGACGATCAGCCGCAGTACCAGCGCCATCGGAAGAGTCAGCTCCTCACATAGTCATCGGCCACGTCGAGCGCGCGGTCGAAGATGTCCAGGCCCTCGTTGGCCTCGTCGGGGGTGATGATGCACGGCGGCACCACGTGGAAGCGGTTGTAGTTCATGAACAGCAGCAGCCCGTCCTTCTTCGCGGTCGCGAAGGTCCGCGCCATGGCCTCCGAGGATCCACCGTAGGGGGCGAGGGGCTCGCGTGTCTCGCGGTCGGCCACCATCTCCACCGCCCAGAACACGCCGAGGCCGCGGACCTCGCCGATCGACGGGTGCTTCTCGGCGAGCTCGCGCAGGCGCGGGCCGATCACGTCCTCGCCGATCATCTTCGCGTTCTCGACGATCTTCTCGTCGCGCATGAGGTTGATGGTCGCGACGACCGACGCGCAGGCCAGCGGGTGCCCGGCGTAGGTGAGGCCACCGGTGTACGGCGTGGTCTCGAACGACGCGGCGATCCGGTCGTGGAGGATGACGCCGCCGAGCGGGACGTACCCGGAGTTGGAGCCCTTGGCGAAGGTGATGAGGTCGGGCGCCCAGTCGTCGTCGCCGGACCGGAAGTTGTCGAGAGCCAGCCACTCGCCCGTGCGGCCGAACCCGGACATGACCTCGTCGCAGATCATGACGATCCCGTACTTGTCGCAGATCTCGCGCACGCCGCGCAGGTAGTCGGCCGGCGGGACCATGATGCCGACGGTGCCGGGCACCGACTCGATGATGAGCGCGGCGAAGTGGTCGGGCCCCTCGAGCGCGATGAGCGAGTCGAGATGCTCGAGCGCGCGGTCGCACTCCTGCTTCTCGTTCTCCGCGTAGAACTGCGAGCGGTACAGGAACGGGGCGTGGAAGTGCACGGCGCCGGTGTTGCCCATGTCGTTGGCCCAGCGGCGGGTGTCGCCGGTGAGGTTCATCGAGGTCGTGGTGGCCCCGTGGTAACTGCGGAACGCCGAGAGGGTCTTGTGGCGGCCGGTGTGGCGGCGGGCCATGCGGACGGCGTGCTCGACGGCCTCGGTGCCGGCGTTGGTGAAGAACACGCGGTTCATCCCGGCGGGCGCGACCTCGGCGATGAGGCGGGCGGCCTCGGCGCGGGCGGCGTTGGCGTGAGCCGGGTTGATGGTGCACAGCTCGGCGGCCTGGTCCTGGATCGCCTTGACGACCACCGGGTGCTGGTGGCCGATATTGGTGTTGACCAGCTGGGACGTGAAGTCGAGGAGACGGTTCCCGTCGCCGTCGGTCAGGTGGCAGCCCTCGGCGGCGGTGACGACCATCGGGTCGGTCGTGCCCCAAGCCGACCACGGGGTCAGGACGTGGGCGCGTTCCTTCTCGTAGACCTCTCGGGCGGCGGCGTTCTGGGGTGCGGGCACGGGGAAGTACTCCTGTGGTCGACGGCGTTGTCCACGGCCATCATGTCAGTTCCGCGCCGCCCTCCCGGACGAGCGCTCCACGATGCGGAATCAGCTGATGCGGCCGCGGGCGACCGGCGACCGGCGACCGGCGACCGGCGACCGGACCGTAGCACTCAGAAGAGCGCCTCCTGCGCACTGTCCACGGCCTGGGCGCCGGCGACGGGCCGGCCGGGGGCGACGTCGGCGAGCATCTCCTGGAACCGGGCGCACGGCACCAGCTCGAGCCCCTTCTTCCGCGCGAACGCGGTGCGTCCGCGCACTGCGCCGGGTGCGTCGCACACCGCGAGTGAGGTGCGGGACGAGATGCGGTCGGCCACGTAGAGACCGGCGTCGACGACGAGGGAGACGATCTCCTCCGGGTCGCGATCCACGTCCTGCGTGAAGACCACCTCCATGCCCTGCACCAGCCCGCCGCCGCGCTTCAGCCTTCCGGCCGGACGCCACAGCCTGGGTGCGGCGAGGGCCTCCGCCCACACCGTGGACACCAGATACCCGGTCTCGGGGTGGGCCACCATCGCGTCGAGTTCGCGGACCGAGGGGCGCACGTCCTTCGCGGCGGCCACCTCGAGCAGACCGGCGAACACCCCGGCCAGCACGAGGGCGTCGTCGTGGGCGTCGTGCGCGGCCCGCTGATGGACGCCAAAGTGGGCGGCCAGTGTGGACAGCTTGAGGTCGGCGGTCGACAGGTGGAGCCGGCCGGCGAAGTCGAGGGTGCACACGAACCTCTCGAGCGGCGGGGCGAGCCCGGCCCGCCTGGCCTCGGCGGCGAGGAACGACGCGTCGAAGGCCGCGTTGTGGGCGACGACCGTCCTCCCGTCCAGCACCCGGCCCAACTCGGCCGCCACGTCCTGGAAGCGCGGTTTGCCGGCGAGGAGGGCCGGGGTGAGGCCGTGCACGTGGACGGGCCCCGGGTCGACCCCGGGGTTGAGCAGGGTCGCGAACTCCTCGACCACCTCGCCGTCGTCACCGATCACCACGGCGGCCACCGACAACACCCGGTCGACCGCCGGCGTCATCCCCGACGTCTCGACGTCCACCACGACCCAACCCGACATGCCCCCATGGTCGCAGACCCCTCCGACATCCCGAGCGCCACCGTCGCAGGTCATGACGTTCACGCGCCCGTCATCACGGTGTCGGTGTCGCGCTGGCGTCGTACCTCGCGGTCGGGGTGGCGGCGGTCGGCGGTGCGGCGCCGTTCTGACCGGGCGGGCTGCCTAGACTCGTTGCATGACCTCCCGCGCGAACACCGCACTCACCCCCCGCGGCCGGGCGGCCGTGGCCGTCTCCCGTCTCGCGACCTGGGCGTCGCGGGTGTCGGGGCGCGGGTCGGGTGGGATGATCGGCGGCCTCGTGGCACTCAAGCTCGACCCGGGCCTCATGCGCCAGCTCGCGGCGGGCCGGCGAACGGTGCTGGTCACGGGGACCAACGGCAAATCGACGACGACGAGGATGGTCGCCTCCGCCCTGTCGACCGTGGGCCGGGTCGCCTCGAACACCGGCGGCGACAACATGGACGCCGGGATCGTCTCCGCCCTCGTGGCCGACAGTGTGGCCGGGTTGGCGGCCATCGAGGTGGATGAACTCCACACGCCGGCCGTCGCGGAGAACACCTCCCCGGAGGCGATCGTCCTGCTCAACCTCAGCCGGGATCAGCTCGACCGGGTGGGCGAGATCAACGCGATCGAGCGGCGGCTGCGGGCCGGGGTGGCCGCGCAGCCGCAGGCGACGGTGGTGGCGAACTGCGACGACGTCATGATCACCTCGGTGGCCTACGACAACCCGGAGGTCGTGTGGGTGGCGGCCGGGTCGGCGTGGGCGGGTGACTCGGTGAGCTGCCCGCGCACCGGGGAGCCGATCACGCGGACGATCGACGAGACGGGCGCGGTGCGGTGGCGGTCGACCGGCACCCTGCCCGACGGCCGGGAGTTCGCGCGGCCCGAGCCGGACTGGTGGGTCGACGACGAGGCGATCCACGGCCCCGACGGGTTCACCGCTCCCCTGTCCCTGGCGATCCCGGGGCGGGCCAACCGCGGCAACGCGGCCCAGGCCGTGGCGGCCGCGGTGGCGATGGGCGCGGACCCGGCCGCCGCGGTCCGGGCGGTCGAGCAGGTCGACGACGTGGCCGGCCGCTACTCGACCGTCGACGTGGACGGGCGGTCCGCGCACCTGCTGCTGGCCAAGAACCCGGCCGGCTGGCAGGAGGCGCTGGGCATGATCGACACGTCCGCCGACGGCCTGGTGATCGCGGTGAACGGGCAGGTCGCCGACGGTGTCGACCTGTCATGGCTGTGGGACGTGCGGTTCGAGAGCTTCGAGGGCGTGACCGTGTACGCCTCGGGCGAGCGGGCCGCCGACCTCTCGGTGCGGCTCACCTATGCCGGGGTGCGCCACGAGCTGGAGCCGGATCCGCTGGCCGCGATCCGGCGCTGTCCCGCGGGACGGGTCGAGGTGCTGGCCAATTACACGGCGTTCCGTGACCTCGGGCGGGCCATGACCGCCGCCGGGCACCGTCCCGTCGACGCGGACCAGAAGGAGCAGTGACGATGAGCGAGCATCACGCCGGCGAGAGCAATCCGGACCCGCGCGACGCGGGGGCCCGCCGGGAGGGCGCGTCCGCCTCCCCGCTGGACACCGTCGCCCCGGACTCGGCCCGGCCCACCGAGTCGACGGTGCGGATCGGTCTGGTCCTGCCCGACGTCATGGGCACCTACGGCGACGACGGCAACTCGCTGGTCCTGCGTCAGCGGCTCAGGTGGCGCGGCTACGACGCCGAGATCGTGCGGATCACCCTCGAGGACGCCGTCCCCGATTCCTGCGATCTGTACACGGTCGGCGGCGGCGAGGACGCGGCGCAGAAGCTCGCCTCCCGCCATCTGTCCGCATCGCCGGGGCTGCAGCGCGCGGTCGAGCGCGGGGCGCCGGTGCTGGCGATCTGCGCCGGCATGCAGGTGTTCGGTGAGTGGTTCGTCGTCTCGGACGGCTCGCGCGCGCCCGGGCTCGGCCTGCTGGACGTCACCACCTCGCCGCAGGCCACCCGCTCGATCGGCGAGCTGGTGGTGGCGCCGCAGGTCGACGGCCTGACGCAGCCGCTCACGGGCTTCGAGAACCACATGGGCGCCACCGTGTTGGGCTCCGACGCCGCTCCCCTGGGCCGGGTCACCTCCGGTGTGGGCAACGGCGTGCCGGACGGTCAGTCGGTCCCCGCCGGCGGGCTGGTCGAGGGCGTGGTCCAAGGCTCGGTCCTCGCCACCTACATGCACGGGCCGGTGCTGGCCCGCAATCCAGAGCTCGCCGACCTGCTGCTGTGCCGCGCGCTGGGCGTGGACTCGCTGCCGCCGGTCGAGGTGCCGGCGGTGGAGCGGCTGCGCCGGGAGCGGATCGCGGCCGCCCGGCGCTGAGCAGCTCCTCCGCCGATCGCCTGCGCCGCCCGCCGCTGATCAGCGACGCTGTGGACCTGCGCCGCCTGCCGCTTCGTGCCCTCGACATCAGGCCCGTCCCTTCGGCATCGAGCCCGTCCCGCCACCTATCGGATGGAACTCCACCTATGGGACCCCGAAGGCGTAGCGCGATCCGATAGGCGGCGTTGCGGGTTGAGGTGGCGTTGCGGGCTGAGGTGGCGTTGTCGGCCCAGGTGAGCGCACCGCGGCCCGTGGCCCGTGACCCGGGACCCGGGACCCGGGATCGGGGCTGTCCGGCGCTCGGCCCGCCTGCGCCTCGGGGGTGACGCCGGAATCCGTGCCGCGAATCCCTGGCGGGCCGGGTTCGCTGACATACCCTCGGACGCATGTGTGAACACCACGGCACCGCCACCCTCACCGGGTCCGTGACCCCTCCCGATCCCGCCGTCGAGGCGGCGCAGGTCCGCGCGCTGTGGGAGCCACTCGGGCTGCCGGGCATCATCGACGTGCACACGCACTTCATGCCCCCTCGCGTGATGGCCAAGGTGTGGGACTACTTCGATGCCGCCGGGCCCAAGATCGGCCGTCCCTGGCCCATTACCTACCGCGAGGCCGAGGACGAACGGGTCGAGCGGCTGCGGTCGTACGGGGTGCTGGCGTTCTCGTCGATGCTGTACCCGCACAAGCCCGACATGGCCGCGTGGCTCAACGCGTGGTCCGCGGAGTTCGCCTCGCGCCACCCCGACTGCCTCCACACTGCGACGTTCTTCCCCGAGCCGACGGCGGGCGACTACGTCCGCGATGCCGTCGATGCGGGGGCGCGGGTGTTCAAGTCGCACATCCAGGTGGGCGAGTACGACCCCCGGGATCCGCTGCTGGACCCGGTGTGGGGCGTGTTGTCCGAGGCGCAGGTGCCGACGGTCATCCACTGCGGTTCGGGCCCGGTGGCCGGCGAGTTCACGGGTCCTGAGCCGGTGGCCGCCGTGCTCGAGCGCTTTCCCGAGCTGCCGCTGATCGTCGCCCACATGGGCATGGGCGAGTACTCGGACTTCCTCGATCTGGCCGAGCGGTACGACAACGTCTACCTGGACACGACGATGGCCTTCACGGACTTCGTGGAGGAGACCATGCCCTTCCCGCCTGCCGAGCGTGCTCGGCTGGCCGACCTGGGCCACAAGGTGCTCCTGGGCACCGATTTCCCGAACATCCCGTACCCGTACGCCCATCAGCTCGGGGCCCTGGCCGGGCTCGGGCTGGGCGAGGACTGGCTACGGGCGGTGTGGCACGGAAATGCCGCGCGGCTCTTCGGTCTCTGACTCCGTGCCCGGGTAGCCGATCTCCGGGTCCTTCGCGGGATCGGCCGGGGCCGAGGCGCCCGTGTCCGGGGCGGGCACGGCCGGCTGCGCGGGGTCGACCTGTTCGGGCCGCAGCACGCCGCCCGATCGCGCCGGCTGCGCGGGGCCACCGGAGAGGATGCGACGCCCGGACAGCGCGCTGCCCAGGGTGAGCTCGTCGGCGAACTCCAGGTCGGCGCCCATGGGCAGGCCGGAGGCCAGGCGGCTCACGATGAGGTCGGGGAACGGTCGCAGGAGGCGGGCCAGGTAAGTGCTGGTCGCTTCGCCGGTGGTGTTGGGATCGGTGGCGATGATGATCTCGGCGATCTCCTCGCCCTCGACCTCGGCCCCGACCCGCCGCATGAGTCCGGCGATGCGTAGTTCGTTGGGTCCGATGCCGTTGATCGGGTCGAGCGCGCCGCCGAGCACGTGGTAGAGCCCGCGGAACTCCCGGGTGCGCTCGATGGCCTCGATGTCCTTGGGCTCCTCGACCACGCAGATGAGGGTGGGGTCGCGGCGGGGATCGGAACAGATGCGGCAGCGCTCGGCCGCCGCGACGGTGCCGCAGACCTCGCAATAGGTGACGCCCTCCACCACCGCCTGCAGCGCGGAACGGAGGCGTTCGACCGACTCGGGCTCGGCCTGCAGCAGGTGGAACGCCAGGCGCTGCGCGGACTTCGGCCCGATGCCCGGCAGCTTGCCGAACTCGTCGATCAGGTTCTGGACCGGTCCCTCGTACATCGCGCTTTCCTGTGTTCTTGCTGGCCCGGCGACGGTTGCGTCGTCGGGTGGCGGGGCCCGGGGCGCCCCGGCCCCGGGTGGCGGGACCCGGTGCACACCGGGTCCCGCGGGCTCACATGCCCAGGCCGCCCATCATGTCGCCGAGGCCGCCGCCGGAGGCGAGCGGGCCGAGGCGGGACTCCGCGAGTTCCTGCACCTTGGTGTGGGCGTCGCCGAACGCGCCGACGAGCAGATCCTGCAGCGTCTCGACGTCCTCAGGGTCGACGACCTTCGGGTCGATGGTCACGCCGGTGACCTCGCCGGTACCGCGCATGGAGACGGTGACGAGCCCGCCGCCCGCCTGACCGTCGACCGTGCTCGCGGCGATCTCCTGCTGCGCCTCGGCGAGCTGGGCCTGCATCTGCTGGGCCTGCTGGAGCAGGGCGTTCATGTCGGGTCCGGGCTGCATGGCTGGGGTCCTTTCGGCGGTGTGCGGGCGGTGGTGCGGTCGTGCCTGGTCCTGCCGGGGCGGCCCCGGTCGGTCGACGTCCAGCGTAACCGTCAGCTGGGACACCGTGCCCCGGCGCGCGGCGGGCCGGGTGGGTCAGCGCTCGAGCGGACGGGCCCCGAGGTGCTCCTTGAGCAGGGCCAACGCGATGTCCTCGCCGGTGCGGTGGTCGAGATTCTGGGGGCCGCTCCGCGCCTCGTCGACCATCTCGTCCTCGCTGACCGGCGGCGGGGGCGGGCTGTCCGGTTCGCCCGGCTCGGGGTCGGGTTCCTCGGGCGGAGGCGGGATGTCGTCGTAGCCACCCGGACCGCCGGCTCCGCTCTGCGTGGCGTCCGCGGCGCGGAGACGACGTTCCCAGCCCCGCGGCTCACCCTGTCGGGGAGAACCGGGGGCGTCAGTAGGGCCCGCGGAGGACCCCCGCCCGGGTGCGGGTGGAGCCGCCTCCGGGGCGGCCGGAGCGCCTCCCGCACCGGCGGGCGCGCTTCCCGAGGTGCAGCGGATGGTCCAGTCGCCGCCCACGACCTCCGTGATCGAGTCCGTGATCGCGGTCGCGTTGTGCGGTTGGGACAACCGCTTGGCCAGTGGCGGGTAGTCGTGGACCAGGTGGATCACCCGGCCGTCCACGCCCGCGACCGTCGCACCGGCGAGCATCACCTCGACCGTGCGGGTGCGGGTACGGACGGCCTCGCGGATCGCCGGCCAGGCGCGGCGGATGTCCTCGGCCTCGATACCGGGAGCCGAGGCCGCAGCCGCCGGCTGTCCGGGTTCGGGCGCGGCCTCGGGGCCCGACTCGGGATCGGTGGGCGTCGGCGACTGCGAGCCCGGGGCGGAGGACTGCTGCGCGGGCTGCGACGGGGCCCCCGGCTCGAGCTGCTGAGCGGGACGGTCCCGCCACGGGTCGTCGGTCTCCGCCGCCGATCCCGCGTCGGGCGCGGGAGCGGGAGTGGGAGCGGGTGCCGGCTCCGCCGACGGGCCGGCCGGGGCGGTCGGGCCCTCCTGGGCGCTCGGTGCTCCGGCGGACGGCGCGCTGGCCGCGGCGGGCGACGGGCTGCCCGAGTCGGGACGGGCGGGCGCCCTGTCGTGGGCGTGCGGTTCCGGGGACTGGGCCTGCGGCTCCCGGCTGGACACCGCCGGCTGCCGCGGATCCGGGGCGGACGCCGCGGCACCCGCATCGGGGGCGGGAGCGGACGCCGGCGGCTGCGGCGGCACCTGTGACGGCTCCCGGTAACCGGTGGGTGGCGACGACTGGTGGGACGCCTGCTGCTCGGCGACGGACTCGCCGGGCACGGCGGGCGCGGCGGGCGCGGCGGGATCGGCGGCCACGGCCGGCTGGCTCGGCGCGGGCTCCCCGGCGGGTGGCGCAGACGGGGCCGATGCCGACGTAGTCGGCCCCTGCGCAGCGGCGGGCGGCGCGGCAGCCGGCGCACGCTGGCCCGCCGGCGCGGCGGCGGGCGGCGCCGGCTGCGCTGCGGCCTCCGCGGCCTGCTGCTGCGACCGGCGGACGAACTTGGGGCGCCCCTCCGCCGGCGCCGCGGACTGCGGGGCCGGCCCGCCGGCAGGGCCGGTGCGGGCCTCGTCGTCGTCGCCCCCTACCCCGCCACCCTGCGCGGGCGCGCCACCTGCGCCACCCGCGGCGACCGGCGCGGCGCCAGGGCGCACGGCCCCCGACTCCAACGACTCGACGCGCTGGAGCAGGGCGGCCATGGAATCATCGGCCGACGGCAGCAGCAGCTTGGCGCAAAGGATCTCCAGCAGCAGCCGCGGCGAGGTGGCCCCACGCATCGACGCCATGCCCTCGTGCACCATGTCCGCACACCGCGCCAGAGTGGCGGGGCCGATCTGCTCGGCCTGCCGCCTCATGGTCTCGGCCTGCTCGACCGGTGCGTCGACCAGCCCGCGCTCGATCGCCTGCGGCACGGATTGCACCATGATGAGGTCGCGCAGCCGCTGCAGCAGATCGGCCGCGAACCGGCGCGGATCGTGCCCCGCCTCGACGACCTTGTCGACGGTCCGGAACAGCGTGGCCCCGTCGGAGGCGGCCAGGGCGTCGACGGAGTCGTCGATGAGCGCGACCTCGGTGGCCCCCAGCAGGCTCACCGCGCGCGGATAGGTGATGCCCTCCTCGCCGGCGCCGGCCATGAGCTGGTCGAGCACGCTGAGCGTGTCACGCGGCGAGCCCCCGCCCGCGCGGATCACCAGCGGGAACACGGTGGGCTCGACCTTCACGCCCTCCTGGTCGCAGATCCGCTCGAGCAGCCCGCGCATCGACGACGGCGTGAGCAGCCGGAACGGGTAGTGGTGCGTGCGCGAGCGGATGGTGGGCAGCACCTTCTCCGGCTCGGTGGTGGCGAAGATGAAGATGAGGTGCTCCGGCGGCTCCTCCACGATCTTGAGCAGCGCGTTGAAGCCCGCGTTGGTGACCATGTGGGCCTCGTCGATGATGAGCACCCGGTACCGCGACGACGCCGGCGCGAAGAACGCCCGCTCGCGCAGGTCACGCGTGTCGTCGACACCTCCGTGGCTGGCCGCGTCGAGCTCGGTGACGTCGAGCGTCCCGTTGCCGCCGGGCGCGAGCGCCACGCACGAGTCGCACTCGCCGCACGGGGTGGCCGTGGGTCCGTGGACGCAGTTGAGCGAGCGGGCGAGGATGCGGGCGGACGAGGTCTTGCCGCAGCCGCGCGGGCCGGAGAAGAGGTAGGCGTGGTTGATACGACCGGAGGACAGCGCCACCGACAGCGGTTCGGTGACGTGCTCCTGGCCCACGACCTCGGCGAAGGAGGCGGGGCGATACTTCCGATAGAGAGCCACGCCTAGAGGGTACCCAGGGGGTACGACGACGATGAGATCGATCGCGTCCCGACGGGCGCCCCGCGGGTGGGCGCGCTTTTCAGCAGAAATGACCGGAGGGGCCGCGACTGGCGCAGCCCCTCCCGACGTCCCTCGCGCGCGGATCGGGCCCCCTCAGACCCCCGCAGCACGGTTCCCGAACCGATACCTGACACCGGCCCCTCACAGCCCCTCAGCTGTACTCCGATGTCCGCATCCCTCTGGCCCGGACGGGATAGATACAACCAGATGACCCACTCGCGGGACAAGGCGTTGCTGTTGCTGACAAGTGCTCAACAATCGTGCCCGCAGGCGTTTGCGCATGTCACAGGGTTACCTAACCGGCGGTACGCTACGCCCAGGATGCGGGAACGTGTCCGAGATCACTCGCAGGTAGATCCGCTGGTCACTTCGCGGTTGAGCGCCGGGCCGACCACAGAACGGAGCCCACTCCGGTAAGAAGCCGGATTAACGCTGGCGAGACAACTGTTACAGCGCTCCCGCCCACCGGGACGTCAGCCGGCGAGCGCCGCGCGGCACGCCGCCAGCAGCGCGCACAGACCCACCACGTCCATCGCGGTCTCGACCTCGGCGAGCGGCGGGAGGGTGGGCGCCAGGCGGATGTGCCGGTCGTCGGGATCCTGCCCGTAGGGGTAGGCCGAGCCGGCGGGGGTCAGCGCGACCCCGACCTCCTTGGCCAGGCGCACGGTCTCGGTCGCGGTCCCGTCGACCACCTCGAGGTCGATGAAGTACCCACCCTCGGGCCGGGTCCAGCGCGCGACGTCGTACTCGCCGAGACGGCGGGTCAGCGCAGCGGCCGCGGCCTCGAACTTCGGCGCGATCACCTCGCGGTGGCGGAGCATGTGGGCGCGCACCCCCTCGGCGTCGCCGAAGAAGCGCGCGTGCGCGAGCTGGTTGACCTTGTTCGGGCCGATCGTGCGCACGGAAGTGTGGCCGAGGTACCAGTCCAGGTTGGCCGAGGACGACGACAGGAATGACACGCCCGCGCCGGCGAAGGTGATCTTGGAGGTCGAGCAGACCTGCCAGAAGCGGTTGGGGTGCCCGGCCTCGGCGGCCAGGGCGTCCACGTCCGGCACCTTGGGGAAGTCCTCGGTGAGCGTGTGGACGACATAGGCGTTGTCCCACACCACGCGGAAGTCGGGGGCGGCGGTGGCCATGCGCGCCAGACGGGAGACGGTGTGGTCGTCGTAGACCGCGCCGGTGGGGTTGGCGAAGATCGGCACGCACCAGATGCCCTTGATGGACGGGTCGGCGGCCACGAGGCGCTCGACCTCGTCCATGTCCGGACCGGTGGGCCCGAGCGGCACGGGGATCATCTCGATGCCGAGGGCCTGCGTGATGGAGAAGTGGCGGTCGTACCCGGGCACCGGGCACAGCCAGCGCAGGGCGGGCTCGTCCTTCCAGGGCCGCTGCGAGTCGGGCGTGCCGAACAGCATGGAGAACACGAGCAGGTCGTACATGATCGACAGGCTGGCGTTGTCCTGGGCGATCACCCGGCCCGTCTCGACGCCCAGCAGCTCCGCGATGATCGACCGCAGCTCGGGGAGCCCGGCGCCGCCGCCGTAGTTACGCACGTCGGTCGTGCCGGCCAGGTGGTCCCCCTCCCCCGGCAGGGACAGCAGCCCCTCGGAGAGATCGAGCTGCTCGGGCGAGGGCTTCCCGCGCGTGAGGTCCAGGGCGAGCCCCCTGTCCGCGAGCGCGTCGTACTCGGCGGCCAGTCGCGACTCGAGGCGAGCCAGGTCGTCGGCGGGGAGATCGGACAGCGCCACGGTGGCCTCCGGCGTGGGTCGACTACATCGGTGGTGTTGGTGCCCTAAGACATGTCCCAAGACATAAGGGGACCCCGCGCACCCGCCAGAGCCCGCTGACCCTTGCTGCCTTCCGGCCCTGGGGGAGTTCACAGGATGGACGCCGCGCGGGGTCCGGGTACGAGTCTAGCCGGGCGACCCCCGGGCCCGCACGCCACCCACCCCGGAGGACGACGGTTTGCCTCCGCTCGGCCTTCCTCGGTATTGTCCTCCACGGAGGATTCGCCTAGTGGCCTATGGCGCTCGCCTGGAACGCGGGTTGGGGTTTATAGCCCCTCAGGGGTTCAAATCCCCTATCCTCCGCCGCGGACGCGGCCCGGAGCTCGGCGAGCACCGGGCCGCGTCTCTCATTTCGGCGCCCGCGACGGGCTCGGCCGTCCATTCACCCGGCCCCGCCCCGCGCCGTGGGTAGAGTCGCGATCGTGACCGAGACCGCAGGCCACGACGTCGCCCTCCGGGTGCTCGTCTACAGCCATGACGCCACCACCCGCGGACGCGTCATGTCCGCCCTCGGCACCCGCCCGCACCCGGACCTGCCCCGACTCGACTACGTGGAGGTCGCGACGGCCCCGGTCGTCGTCGAGAACATGGACGCCGGCGGCATCGATCTCGCGATCCTCGACGGGGAGGCCACCCCCACCGGCGGCCTGGGCCTGGCCAAGCAGTTGCGCGACGAGCTCGACCGCTGCCCGCCTCTACTGGTGCTGATCGGCCGCGCAGACGACCGCTGGCTCGCCGACTGGTCGCGCGCCGACGCGTCGGTGCCGCACCCGATCGATCCGCTGCGCCTCCGCGACACCGTCAACGCGCTCCTCGCCCCGGCCTGAGCGCCGCCGCGCGCGCCCGCCACGCCGTCTAACCTGCGCCGACACACCGTTCGGCCGAACTCCGGACATACGTCAACACGGTGTGAGTAGAGTCACACTCACGGGCCGGGAAGAGACCGGCCCGCCGGGGAGTCGGACGGCCGGAACCCCACAGCCGGACGCTCGACCTCCCACAGCGGTTGCCTGCAGAGGCGCGCCCACCGGCGGCCTCTGACGCTCAAGCGCGAGGAGTGATGCGGTCATGAACGAGTACGTGCCCATCCTGGTCCTGGGGGCCCTGGCCGTCGCCTTCGCCGTCTTCTCCTCGGTGGTGTCCTCGGTGGCGGGGCCGAGCCGCTTCAACCGCGCGAAGCTCGAGGCCTACGAGTGCGGCATCCAGCCCACGCCGCAGCCGGTGGGTGGCGGCCGCTTCCCGGTGAAGTTCTATCTCACGGCGATGCTGTTCATCATCTTCGGCATCGAGATCCTCTTCCTCTACCCGTGGGCCGTGCACTTCGACCAGCTGGGCGTGTTCGGCCTGGCCGCGATGGCCCTGTTCGTCGTCAACGTCTCCGTCGCCTACGCCTACGAGTGGCGCCGCGGCGGGCTGAGCTGGGACTGACCCGGGAAGCGCCGAGAGGAGAGCGGACATGGGACTCGAGGAGAAGCTGCCGGCCGGTTTCCTGCTGACCACGGTCGAGCAACTTGCGGGGTACATGCGCAAGGGTTCGCTGTGGCCGGCGACGTTCGGCCTGGCCTGCTGTGCGATCGAGATGATGGCCACGAGCGGCGGCCGCTACGACCTGGCCCGGTTCGGCACCGAGGTGTTCCGCGCGTCGCCCCGGCAGGCCGACCTCATGATCGTGGCGGGCCGGGTGAGTCAGAAGATGGCGCCGGTGCTGCGGCAGGTGTACGACCAGATGGCCGAGCCCAAGTGGGTGCTCTCGATGGGCGTGTGCGCGTCGTCGGGCGGGATGTTCAACAACTACGCGATCGTCCAGGGCGTCGATCACATCGTGCCCGTCGACATCTACCTGCCCGGATGTCCACCACGGCCGGAGATGCTCATGCACGCGATCCTCACGCTGCACGACAAGATCCAGAACATGCCGCTGGGCGCAAACCGGGCCGAGGCGATCCGCGCCGCCGAGCGGGCCGCGCTCGACGAGCGTCCGCTCATCCCGGTCGAGGGGATGTTCCGATGACCGAGCGCACCCCCGACCGCCCCGGCCACACCCCGGATCGCTCCCCCGCCGCGCCCGACCGCACGGACGCGGCCGGCCGGCCGGTCACCGCCGATCCCCACGACGCCGCGGGCCCCGACACCGTGGGCGTCCGGCACGGGATGTTCGGCGTGCGGGGCTCGGGGGACACCTCCGGGTTCGGTGGCCTCGTGCGCCCGACGGTCCTGCCCGGCAGCACCCCACCGCCGTACGGGGACGACGACGACAAGGTCGTCCGCGCGCTCACCGCGGCCCTGCAGCGGCGGGGTGGGGCGAGCTTTGCCGAGGCGGTCGAGAGGGTCGTGGTCCACTGCGGCCAACTCACCCTGCACGTGGTGCGCGAGCACCTACCGGCGGTGGCGCTGGCCCTGAGGGATGATCCCGACCTGCGCTTCGAGATGTCGCTGGGCGCGAGCGGGGTGCACTATCCGGGCGCCACCGGCCGTGAGCTGCACGTGGTGTACCCGCTGCAGTCGATCACCCACAACCGCCGGGTGATGCTCGAGACCTGGGCACCGGACGCGGACCCGCACGTGCCGACCCTGACCCGTGTCTATCCCACGACGGACTGGCACGAGCGGGAGACGTACGACTTCTTCGGCGTGATCTTCGACGGGCACCCGTCGCTGACCCGGATCGAGATGCCGGACGACTGGGAGGGCCACCCGCAGCGCAAGGACTACCCGCTCGGCGGGATCGCGGTGCAGTACAAGGGCGCGACCATCCCGCCGCCGGACCAGCGGAGGGCGTACTCGTGACAGCCGACCGCACGCGCGTGCCCCGGGCCGCCGATTCCGACACGATCCTCACCGCCTCCGGGCGGGACTGGGACGCGATCAGCGAGGCCGCGCGTAACGCCGACGACGACCGCATCGTGGTGAACATGGGCCCCCAGCACCCGTCCACGCACGGCGTGCTGCGGCTCATCCTCGAGATCGAGGGCGAGACCGTCACCCGGGCCAGCTGCGGGATCGGCTACCTGCACACGGGCATCGAGAAGAACCTCGAGTACCGCTACTGGACGCAGGGCGTGACGTTCGTGACGCGGATGGACTACCTCTCGCCGTTCTTCAACGAGGTCGCCTTCTGCCTGGGCGTGGAGAAACTGCTGGGGATAAGTGCACAGGTGCCGGAGCGGGCGTCGGTCATCCGGGTGATGCTCATGGAGCTCAACCGGATCGCCTCGCACATGGTCGCGCTGGCCACCGGTGCGCTCGAGCTGGGCGCGAGCACGCCGATGCTCTTCGGGTTCCGCGAGCGCGAGCTCGTGCTGGACGTCTTCGAGGTCATCACCGGGCTGCGGATGAACCACGCCTATATCCGCCCCGGCGGGGTGGTCCAGGACCTGCCCGACGAGGCCGTGCCCAAGGTGCGGGAGCTGCTCGAGGTGATGCCGGGGCGGATCCGCGAGATGGAGCTGCTGCTGCGGGAGAACCCCATCTGGCGGATGCGCCTGCAGGACGTGGGCTACCTCGACCTCACCGGCTGCATGGCGCTCGGCGTCACCGGACCGGTCCTGCGGGCGACGGGCCTGCCGCACGACGTCCGCCGCTCCGATCCCTACTGCGGATACGAGACCTACGAGTTCGACGTCGTCACCGGCTCGGCGAGCGACTGCTACGACCGGTTCGTCGTCCGCGTCGACGAGATGAAGGAGTCGCTGAAGATCGTCGAGCAGTGCCTGGACCGACTCGCACCCGGGCCGGTGATGGTCGACGACCCCAAGATCGCCTGGCCCGCCCAGCTCAAGGTGGGCCCGGACGGCCTGGGCAACTCCGCCGAGCACATCCGCCACATCATGGACAGCTCCATGGAGGCGCTCATCCACCACTTCAAGCTGGTCACCGAGGGCTTTCCGGTCCCGCCCGGCCAGGTGTACGTGCCGGTGGAGTCCCCGCGCGGCGAGCTGGGCGTGCACATGGTCTCCGACGGCGGCACGCGCCCGTACCGCGTGCACTACCGCGACCCGTCGTTCACCAACCTGCAGGCCGTGGCCGCGATGTGCGAGGGCGGGATGGTCGCCGACGTCATCGCCGCCGTGGCCAGCATCGACCCCGTGATGGGAGGTGTGGACCGATGAGCGAGCCGGTGTTCCTGCAGTTCGGCCAGCAGCCCGACGAGCCGGGCGCGATCGTCCGGCCCGACGCCCGGAGGACCTACCCCGACGACGTCCTGGAGCGACTGCGGGCCGACGCCGACCTGATCGTCGCCCGCTACCCGCAGGCCCGCTCGGCACTGCTCCCGCTGCTCCACCTGGTCCAGGCCGAGGACGGTCATCTCACGCCCGCCGGCATCGAGTTCTGCGCTCTCGTCGTCGACCTGTCCCCCGCCGAGGTCATGGCCGTGGCCACCTTCTACTCGATGTACCGGCGCACGCCGACCGGCGACTACCTGGTCGGGGTGTGCACCAACACCCTGTGCGCGGTGATGGGCGGCGACGAGATCTACGCCGACCTGCGTGATCACCTGGGGCTCGACGGACCCGGCACCACCGACGACGGACGGATCACGCTCGAGCGCATCGAGTGCAACGCGGCCTGCGACTACGCGCCCGTCGTGATGATCAACTGGGAGTTCTTCGACGACCAGACCCCCGCCTCCGCGCGGCGGGTGGTCGACGACCTGCGCGCGGGCCGACCCGTCACCCCGACCCGCGGCGCCCCGCTGTGCACGTTCCGCGAGACCGCCCGCATCCTCGCCGGCTTCCCCGACCCCCGCCCCGGTGCCAACGACGGCGCCCCCGGCGAGGCGACGCTCGCCGGGCTGCGCGTCGCCCGCGAGCACGACATGCGCGCGCCCGAGCCGCCCGCGCCGGACGAGGAGGCCTGACATGCCGCTCGCGCCGTACCTCAGCCGCTACTGGGACGCCCCCGACAGCTGGACGCTGCGGACCTACCTCGACAACGACGGCTACGCGGGCCTGCGCAACGCCCTCGCCACCGGACCCGACGAGGTGATCTCCACCGTGCTCGACTCCGGCCTGCGCGGCCGGGGCGGCGCGGGCTTCCCCACCGGCCGCAAGTGGGGGTTCATCCCGCAGGACACCGGCGCCGACGCTCCCGACCCGTCCGCCGCGGCCAGGCCCCACTACCTCGTGGTGAACGCCGACGAGTCCGAGCCCGGCACGTGCAAGGACATGCCACTCATGCTGGCCACCCCGCACGTGCTGATCGAGGGCGTCATCATCGCCGCCTACGCGATCCGCGCCTCGCACGCGTTCATCTACCTGCGCGGAGAGGTCGTGCCCGTCCTGCGCCGCCTGCAGACCGCGGTCGCCGAGGCGTACGAGGCCGGCTACCTCGGCCGCGACATCCTCGGCAGCGGGTTCGACCTCGAGCTGGTCGTCCACTCCGGCGCCGGGGCGTACATCTGCGGCGAGGAGACCGCCCTGCTCGACTCCCTCGAGGGCCGCCGCGGCCAGCCCCGGCTGCGGCCGCCGTTCCCCGCCGTCGCCGGGCTCTACGCCTGTCCGACGGTGGTGAACAACGTCGAGTCCCTCGCGAGCGTGCCGTCGATCCTGCAGCACGGCCCCGAGTGGTTCCGCTCGATGGGGTCGGAGAAGTCGCCGGGGTTCACCCTCTACTCGCTGTCCGGGCACGTCACCCGGCCCGGCCAGTACGAGGCACCGCTCGGGATCACCCTGCGTGAGCTGCTCGACCTCGCCGGCGGGATCCGCGAGGGCCACACGCTCAAGTTCTGGACCCCCGGCGGCTCGTCGACGCCGCTGCTCACCGACGCCCAGCTCGACATGCCGCTGGACTACGAGGGGTGTGCGGCCGAGGGCACGATGCTCGGCACCAAGGCGCTGCAGATCTTCGACGACACGACCTGCGTGGTGCGGGCGGTGCTGAGGTGGACCGAGTTCTACGCCCACGAGTCCTGCGGCAAGTGCACGCCGTGCCGCGAGGGCACGTTCTGGCTCCGGCAGATCATGACCCGGCTCGAGGACGGCACCGCCACCGTCGGCGACCTGGACCGGCTGCTCGACATCTCGGACAACATCGTCGGCAAGTCGTTCTGCGCCCTCGGCGACGCCGCCGCGGCCCCGATCGTCTCGTCGATCCGGCTCTTCCGCGACGAGTACCTCGCCCACATTCCGGACGGTTGCCCGTTCGACCACAGTCGCTCCACCGTCTTCACCCGCACCGACCGCGCAGGTGCCGGCTCCCGGCGTCCGCCCGTGCGGCCGACCCGTGGACCCTCATCGCGATCCGAGGAGGTGGCCCGATGACCTCGGCCGCGTCAGGAGCCCCCCGCGACGCCCGCGGACCGGCCCAGGACCCCGTACGCGACCGTGCCGATTCCGCGCGCGCCGATTCCGAGCGCGCCGACGATCTCGTCACCCTCACCGTCGACGGCCGCGAGGTCTCGGTGCCGCCGGGCACGCTCATCATCCGCGCCGCCGAACGAATGGGTGTGCAGATCCCGCGCTTCTGCGATCACCCGCTGCTCGACCCGGCCGGCGCGTGCCGGCAGTGCATCGTCGAGGTCGAGGGCGCGCCGAAGCCCGTCACCTCGTGCACGACCCCGGTCACCCAGGACATGGTCGTGCGCACGCAGTTCACCTCCGAGATGGCCGACAAGGCGCAGCGCGGCGTGATGGAACTGCTGCTCATCAACCACCCGCTCGACTGCCCGGTCTGCGACAAGGGCGGCGAGTGCCCGCTGCAGAACCAGGCCCTGATGAGCGGGCACGGTCGCTCCCGGTTCACCGAGGTCAAGCGCACGTTCCCCAAGCCGATCGCCATCTCCTCCCAGGTCCTGCTCGACCGCGAACGCTGCGTCATGTGCGCCCGCTGCACGCGGTTTTCCGAGCAGATCGCCGGCGACCCGTTCATCGACCTGTTCGAGCGCGGCGCCCAGCAGCAGGTCGGCGTATACGGCGACGAGCCGTTCGAGTCGTACTTCTCCGGCAACACCGTGCAGATCTGTCCGGTCGGCGCGCTGACCGGGGCGCAGTACCGCTTCCGGGCTCGCCCGTTCGACCTCGTGTCCAGCCCCGCCGTGTGCGAGCACTGCGCGAGCGGCTGCGGTCAGCGCACCGACCACCGACGCGGAAAGGTACTGCGGCGCCTCGCCGGCGACGACCCGCAGGTCAACGAGGAGTGGAACTGCGACAAGGGCCGGTGGGCGTTCACCTACGCCACCCAGCGGGACCGCATCACCACGCCGATGGTCCGCGGCGAGGGCGGCGGGCTCGTCCCCGTTCCGTGGCCCACCGCGCTACGGGTCGCCGCGGAAGGGTTGGCGGCCGCGCGTGGGCGCACCGGGGTGCTCACCGGCGGGCGCCTGACCGCCGAGGACGCGTACGCCTACGCCAAGTTCGCGCGCACGGTGCTGGGCACGAACGACGTCGACTTCCGCGCCCGCCACCATTCCGAGGAGGAGGCCGCGTTCCTCGCCGAGCGGGTCGTGCGCCGCGGCCCGGGCGACGGATCGCGCGACAACGCCGGTGGGACGGACGCGGCCGCCGCCGTCACCTACTCCGACCTCCGGGCGGCGCCGGCGGTCCTGCTCGTGGGCTTCGACCCCGAGGAGGAGTCGCCCATCGTCTTCCTGCGTCTGCGCCGGGCCGCTCGCGACCACGGGCTGAAGGTGTTCTCGATCGCGCCGTTCGCCTCGCCCGCCGTCCGCAAGACCCGCGCCGCACTGCTGCCGACCGTGCCCGGCGCCGAGCCGGCGGTGCTGGCAGCGCTGGCCGGCGGGTCGCGGGACGAGGCCGCCGATCCGACTCTCCGCGCCCTGCCCGCCCTGCTGCGCGAGCCCGGGGCGGTGATCCTCGTGGGCGAACGCCTCGGCGCGATCCCGGGTGGCCTGTCGGCCGCCGCGGAACTCGCCGACGCCACCGGGGCGAGCCTGGCGTGGATCCCGCGGCGCGCGGGTGAGCGCGGTGCGCTGGAGACCGGGTGCCTTCCTGGGCTCCTGCCCGGCGGCGCGCTCGTCACCGACGACGCAGCCCGAAGCGCCCTCGCCGACCTCTGGCGCTGCGACGAGCTGCCGACCGCCCCCGGCCGCTCCACAACCGAGCAACTGGCCGCGGCCGCCTCGGGCGAGCTGGCCGCCCTGCTCGTCGGCGGGGTCGAGGCCGCGGACCTGCCCGATCCGCGGGCGGCGCTCGACGCGATCGACGCCGCCGGCTTCGTGGTGAGCCTCGAGATGCGGCGTAGCGAGATCACCGACCGCGCCGACGTGGTCCTGCCCGTCGCGCCCGTCGCCGAGAAGGCCGGGATGTTCGTGAACTGGGAGGGTCGGACCCGCCCCTTCGCCGCGGCCCTGACCGGCACCGACGCGATGCCCGACCACCGCGTCCTCAACGCGCTGGCGGAGGAGGCCGGGGCGTGGTTCGGGCTGCCGGATGTCGAGTCCGTCCGCCGTGAGATGCGGGCCGTGGGCGAGACCCTCGTCCCGCAGCCACCGCCACAGCCACAGCCGCACGCCGGGATGGCGTCTCGCACCCGTCCGCGTACGCATCCCGACGCGCAGCCGCACGCCGGGATGGCGTCTCGCACCCCCCGAAGTGAGCGCGAGACGCCATCGTCGGGAGCGGCTGCGGGGCGGGCCGTCCTGGCGACCTGGCGGATGCTGCTCGACGCCGGCCGCATGCAGGACGGCGAACCGCACCTGGCCGGCACGGCCCGCCGCCCGGTCGCCCGACTGTCGCCCACGACCGCACGCGACCTCGGCGCAGGCGAGGGCGACCCGGTGACCGTCTCCACCGACCGCGGGGCGATCACCCTGCCGCTGGCGATCACGGAGATGCCCGACCGCGTGGTGTGGGTGCCGCAGAACTCCCCCGGCTCGGCCGTCAACGCCACCCTCGGCGCGGCCGCGGGCGAGATCGTGGGCATCGCCGTTGGGAATCCCGCCGCTGGGGATCCCGCCGCCGGGGAGGTGACGGCATGAGCCCCGCCGGACAGGTGGCCGCGAAGACGGTCCTCGCCGCCCCGACCGACCTCTCGGCCTTCGGCACGGACCCGTGGTGGCTGGTGCTCGCCAAGGTCCTCGCGGTGTTCGTGTTCCTCGTGGTGACCGTGCTCGCGGCGATCTACCTCGAGCGCAAGATCCTCGCGTGGATGCAGATGCGCATCGGACCCAACCGCGTCGGCCCGGGCGGCATCCTCCAGAGCCTGGCCGACGGCGTGAAGATCGCCCTCAAGGAGGGCCTCATCCCGGCGGGGGTCGACAAGCCGATCTACCTGCTCGCCCCGGTCATCGCGGTGATCCCGGCGTTCATGGCGTTCGCGGTGATCCCCTTCGGGCCCGTCGTCTCGGTGTTCGGGACCGCGACGCCGCTGCAGCTCACGGACCTGCACGTGGGGATCCTCTACGTCCTCGCGGTCACCTCGATCGGCGTGTACGGCATCGTCCTGGCCGGCTGGTCCTCCGGGTCGACGTACCCGCTGCTCGGCGGCCTGCGGTCCACGGCCCAGGTGATCAGCTACGAGATCTCCATGGCGCTGTCCTTCGTCGGCGTGTTCCTCTTCGCCGGCACCATGTCCACCTCCGGCATCGTGGCCGCGCAGTCGCAGGTGTGGTTCGTGTTCCTCCTGGCGCCGTCGTTCGTCATCTACGTCATCTCGATGGTCGGCGAGACCAACCGCGCCCCCTTCGACCTGCCCGAGGCCGAGGGCGAACTCGTGGGCGGCTTCCACACCGAGTACTCGTCCCTGCGGTTCGCGATGTTCATGCTGGCCGAGTACGTCAACATGACCACCGTCTCCGCGCTCGCGGCCACGCTGTTCCTCGGCGGCTGGCAGGCGCCGCTGCCGTTCTCGCTCATCCCCGGCGCCGACTCCGGGTGGTGGGCGCTGCTGTGGTTCGTCGCCAAGGTATGGACGTTCATGTTCCTGTTCATCTGGCTACGGGCCACCCTCCCGCGGCTGCGCTACGACCAGTTCATGGCATTCGGCTGGAAGGTGCTCATCCCCGTCTCCCTCGCCTGGGTGATGGCCGTGGCCACGATCCGGGTGGTCGTGGGTCCCGAGTCGGACCTCCTCACGCCGGCCATGGTGATCGCGGGCCTGGTCGCGGTCGCGGTCATCGTCGTCGTCCACCGGATCCACACCCGACGCGGCGGCCGCGCCGCGCCCACCGACGCCGGAACCCGCGGCGCGCCCGGTGTTCCCCGCCCCTCCGGCGCCGCGCCCACCGACCCCGCGCCCTTCGACCCCACCGCCGGCGGGTTCCCCGTCCCGCCGCTCCCGCACCAGCGCGCCGCGCTCGGCCGCGCCGGCACCCCCGCCGCGCTCGACGCCGCCCCGAGTCAGGAGGCCCGCCATGCCTAGGGTTCCCAGGTTCCTCGAGCCGCTCGCCGGGTTCGGGGTGACGTTCGCGACGATGTTCCGCAAGAAGCACACCGAGCAGTACCCGGAGGAGAAGGTCCCCACCGCGCCGCGCTACCACGGGCGTCACCAGCTCAACCGCTACGCCGACGGCCTGGAGAAGTGCATCGGCTGTGAGCTGTGCGCGTGGGCGTGCCCGGCGGACGCGATCTACGTCGAGGGCGCCGACAACACCGCCGAGGAGCGCTACTCCCCAGGCGAGCGGTACGGGCGGATCTACCAGATCAACTACCTGCGCTGCATCGGCTGCGGCCTGTGCGTCGAGGCCTGCCCGACCCGCGCGCTGACCATGACCAACGACTACGAGATGGCCGACGACAACCGCGCCGACCTCATCTACGAGAAGCACGATCTGCTCGGGCCCATGCTCGGCGGCATGGTGCCGCCACCGCACGACATGGTCCCCGGCGCCGACCACGCCGACTACTACCGCGGCGAGATCACCGGAGCGGTGCCCGAGCAGGGCGAACCGTACGACCCGGCGAAGGCCTCATGATGGCCGCCGGGGAGTCGGTCCTGTTCTGGGTCCTGGCGACCGTCGCGGTGGCCGGGGCGCTGGGGGTGGTCGCGGCGACCCGGGCCGTCTACTCGGCGCTGTGCCTGGCGGCGACCATGGTCTCGTTGGCGGTGCTGTACATGGCGCAGGGCGCGGTGTTCCTCGGCGTCGGGCAGATCGTCGTCTACACCGGCGCGGTGATGATGCTGTTCCTCTTCGTGGTGATGCTCATCGGCGTGGAGTCCTCGGACTCGCTGGTCGAGCGGATCCGCGGGCACCGGGTGGCGGCGATCCTCGCCGGACTGGGGTTCGGCGTCCTGCTCGCCACAGGCCTCGCGCGCGCCGAACTGCCGCCGTTCGCGGGGTTCGCGGCCGGCGGATCCGAGGTGCCGGCGCTGGCCGAGCTGCTGTTCTCCCGGCACGTGTGGGCGTTCGAGCTCACCGGGGTGCTGCTCATCATCGCCACGCTCGGCGCGATGGTCCTCGCCCACCGCGAGCGCTTCACCGGGCGGCACACCCAGCGCCAGCTGTCCGAGCAGCGGTTCCTCGACTGGCAGCGCGACGACTCCGCGCGCGTGACGCCCCTGCCGAGCTCGGGCGTGTACGCGCGCCGTAACTCCGCCGACGTGCCCGCCCGCCTGCCGGACGGCTCCGAGGCGCCGGACTCCGTGAGCGAGGTGCTGCGCCGCCACGCCCGCGACGCCGCGGCGGCGGACCAGCTCAAGGCGGGCGACGCCCGCGGCGCGGACGGGGGTGGGCGCCCGTGAACCCCGAGCTCTACCTGCACCTCTCGGCCGTGCTGTTCACGATCGGCGCGGCCGGGTTCCTGCTGCGGCGCAACGCGATCGTGGTGTTCATGTGCATCGAGCTCATGCTCAACGCCACCAACCTCGCGCTCGTGGCGTTCGCGCGGATGCACGGCGACGTCACGGGCCAGGTCTTCGCGTTCTTCATCATGGTCGTGGCCGCCGCGGAGGTCGTGATCGGCCTCGCGATCATCATGGCCATCTACCGCTCCCGCCGATCGGCGTCCGTCGACGACGCCAGCCTGCTCAGGTACTAGGAGCGTGGGTCAGTAACACGCCAGTTCAGGTCCGCTGATGGGGCGGGTTCGGCGGGATAATTGTCGTCATGGGCGAGGAAGGGTTGTTCGCCGCCGAGGAGTTCCGCGTCGAGCGGGCTGACCGGCAGGGCGAGGTCGAGCCGGTGGGCGCAGGCAAGACATTTCGGGCGTTCGACCCGGGCCAGGGGTTGTTGCTGCCGCCGTCGCTGGATGACTGGCTTCCGGCCGATCATCTGGCACGGTTCGTGGCGGATCTGGTCGATGAGCACCTGGATTTATCGCGGATCTACGTCTCCTACCAGGAGGGGCGCGGGGCCCCGCCGTACGATCCGCGGTTGATGGTGCGGTTGCTGATCTTCGGCTACACCACGGGGGTGCGCTCCTCCCGCGGGATCGAGAAGGCCTGCACCGACATCGTCGCTTTCCGGTGGTTGGCGGCCGGGGCGGCCCCGGACTACCGCGCGATCGCCAGGTTTCGCAAGAGGCACCTGGCCGCGCTGGGCAACCTGTTCTTGCAGGCGTTGGCGTTGTGCCAGGCCGCCGGGATGGTCACGCTTGGACAGGTCGCGCTGGATGGGACGAAGCTGCGGGCGAACGCCTCCAAACGCAAGGCCATGTCGTACGCGCGGCTGACGGACAGGGAGAAGGTACTGGCCCAGGAGGTCTCCGATCTGCTGGCCGCCGCCGAGGCCATCGACAAGGCCGAGGACGCCAAGTTCGGCAAGAACCGGCGCGGGGACGAGCTGCCCGATGAGCTGGCCCGCCGAGAGTCTCGCCTGGTCAAGCTGCGCCAGGCCAAAGCTGCTCTGGAAGCCGACGCCGCCGCCGATGCGGCGGAGAAGGCTGAGGCTAAGGCCCGCGGTAAGGGCGAAGACGAAGACACCGTCGCGCAGAAGGCCGCTGAGGCCGCCGAGCGCGCCACGCCCAGGCCGAAGGCCCAGCGCAACTTCACCGACCCGGAGTCGAAGATCATGCTCACCGGGGACGGGTCGTTCGCTCAGTGCTACAACGGCCAGGCCGTGGTCGATGCCGCCCATCAGATCATCGTGGCGGCCGAGGTCAACGACTGTGCCGCCGACGTCGGCAACCTCATCCCCATGACCGAGCAGGCCATCAGCAACACGGGGCAGGCCCCGAAGCAGATGCTCGCCGATGCCGGGTACTGCTCAGCCGCGAACCTCGCCGCCTCCGCCGAGGTCACCGGCGAGCAGGGCACCGAGTTCTTCATCGCCACCGGACGACAGCGCAGCGGGGAACCGGCGCCGATCGCCCCCCGGGGACCGATCCCGGCCAGCGCCACGGACAAGCAGCGCATGGCCCGCAAGCTCGCCACGAAGAAAGGCCGAGCGGTCTACGCCCGGCGCAAAGCGATCGTCGAACCGGTCTTCGGACAGATGAGCACCCTGCAGAACGGCAAGCAACTCCTGATTCGCGGTCTGGACGCCGCCCGCGGTGAATGGCTACTGCTCGCTGCCTGCCACAACCTGCGAAAGCTCCACGGTCATATCGGCGCCACCGGGCTCGGCGGCCTCCAGATCGCCTGAACTGGCAGGCCCGGGCGACCTACAGGCTGACCCGCGGACTGAACGCCATCACCGCGGCTTCGCAAACCGAATACCTGGCCGCCAGTGACGCCGGCCCGAGCGCAACGCTCTCACGCACTCCGCCGTACTCTCGGCGCGCTTCGAGCCATTACTGACCCATGCTCCTAGGGGGGGACGACGACGATGACGACGACGACAACCGCGGCCGCCCTCGCCCCCACTGTCGCCGGGTCCGCGCTGTGGCTCATCCCCGCACTTCCCCTGCTCGGGGCGGTCGTCCTGCTACTGCTCGGTCGGCGGGCGGACGGGTGGGGCCACCTGCTCGGCTCCGCGACCGCGCTGGGCTCGTTCGCCGTGGCCGTGTGGCAGCTCGTCGAGATGGTGGGCCGCGGCCCCGGTGATCGGGCGGCCGCGCAGACGCTGTTCACGTGGCTCTCGGTCGGCGAGCTGCGCGTTGACTTCGGGCTGCGGCTGGACGAGCTGTCCATGGTGTTCGTCCTGCTCGTCACCGGCGTCGGCCTGCTCATCCACGTGTACTCGATCGGCTACATGGCCGCCGACCCCGCGCGCCGGAAGTTCTTCGCGTTCCTCAACCTGTTCCTCGCCGCCATGCTGCTGCTGGTGCTGGCCGACAACTTCCTCGGCCTCTACCTGGGCTGGGAGGGCGTGGGTCTCGTCTCGTACCTGCTCATCGGGTTCTGGCAGCACAAGCCGTCCGCCGCGACCGCGGCCAAGAAGGCGTTCGTCGTCAACCGCGTCGGCGACATCGGCCTGGGCGTCGCGCTGATGGTCATGGTCACCCAGCTGGGGACCCTGTCGTACGAGGGCGTGTTCGCCTCGATCGAGGCCGGTGCCAGCTCCGGGCTGGTCACCGCCCTCGGGCTGCTCTTGCTGCTCGGCGCGTGCGCCAAGTCCGCGCAGGTCCCGCTGCAGTCCTGGCTCGGCGACGCCATGGAGGGCCCGACCCCGGTGTCGGCGCTCATCCACGCCGCGACCATGGTCACCGCGGGCGTCTACCTCATCACCCGCGCGAACCCGGTCTTCGACGCCGCCCCCGCCGCCCGCGCCGCGGTTATCGCCGTCGGCGCGGTCACACTCCTCTACGGCGCGGTGATCGGCTGCGCGAAGGACGACATCAAGAAGGCCCTCGCCGCCTCCACCATGAGCCAGGTCGGCTACATGGTCCTGGCCGCCGGGCTCGGACCCGCCGGGTACGCCCTGGCGATCATGCACCTGCTCACCCACGGCTTCTTCAAGGCCGGGCTCTTCCTGGGGGCCGGTTCGGTGATGCACGGGATGGGCGACGAGGTGAACATGCGCCGCTACGGCGGGCTGCGGGCGGTCATGCCCGTCACGTTCGTCACCTTCGGGCTGGGCTACCTCGCGATCATCGGCGTCCCGCCGTTCGCCGGCTTCTACTCCAAGGAGGGCATCATCTCCGCGGCCTTCGACGCTGGCGCGGGCCCGGCCGGGGCGGGCGCCCCGCTGGGCTACCTCCTGGGCGCGGCCGCCCTGCTCGGTGCGGGTCTGACCGCCTTCTACATGAGCCGCGTGATGATCCTGACCTTCTTCGGCCCCCGCCGCTGGGCCGCGGACGCGCACCCGCACGAGTCCCCGGCGACGATGACCGGACCCATGATCGCGATCGCCGTGGGTTCGGTGGCCGCGGGCGGGCTGCTCGCGATCGGCGGCCGTCTGCGGGAGTGGCTCGCCCCGGTCGTCGGCGAGCACCACCCCGAGCACGTCCTCCCGGTGTGGCTCGTCACCACCGCCTCCCTGGTCGTGGTCGCGGCGGGCGTGGCCGTCGCGGTCCGCCTCTACGCCCGTGCGGACGTGCCCGCCACCGCCCCGGAGGGCTCGCCGCTCACCCGCGCCGCACGCCGCGACCTCTACGCCGACCACCTCAACGAGACCTTGCTCATGCGACCCGGCCAGGCGCTGGCCGCCGGCACCGCGGTCGTCGACCGCCGCGTGGTGGCCGGCGCGGCGACGGGCCTCGCCGCCACCATCGGAGAACTGTCCGCCCGGACGCGACTCCTGCAGTCCGGACTCACCCGGTCCTACGCGCTGTACATGCTCGTCGGCGCGGTCCTGGTGATCGCGGCCATGCTGGGCGGGGGCGTGCTGTGACCGGCCCCGGACTGCTCACCGCGCTGTGGCTCACGCCCCTGGTCGGCGCCCTCCTCGTCGTCGTCCTCCCCACCAGCGCACGTCGCGCGGCGAGGCCCCTGGCCCTGGCCACGTCCCTCGTCGTCCTGGTCGTGGCGGTCGTGCTGGCGGTGCGGTTCGATCCCGGCGGCACCACCCACCAGTTCGTCGAGTCGCGGCCGTGGATCCCCGCGTTCGGCGCGACGTACACGCTCGGCCTCGACGGCGTCGCGCTCGTGCTGGTCCTGCTCACCGCCGCGCTCATGCCGCTGCTGCTGCTCGCGGGCTGGCGCGACACCGAGGGGCCGGACGCGGGGGCGGGCGGGCGGCGCGGGCAGGCGTACCCGGCGCTGCTGCTCGCGACGCAGGGGCTCGCGCTGGTCGCGTTCACGAGCCTCGACGTGCTGCTGTTCTACGTCGCGTTCGAGGCGATGCTCATCCCGCTGTACTTCCTCATCGGCGCCTTCGGCGGCGCGGACTCGGGCAGCGCCGGCCGGGCCCGCGCGGCCGTGCGATTCCTCCTCTACAACCTCCTCGGCGGGCTGGTCATGCTCGCCGCGGTGATCACCCTCTACATCTATACGGACCGGGCCGGACTCGGGCCCGACGGCCGAGGCACGTTCGACTACCGCCTCATCACCGACGCCGTCGCCGACGGCCACCTGCAGATCCCGAGCGGCGCGGCGCTGCTGCTGTTCGCCGGGTTCACGCTCGCGTTCGCGATCAAGGCGCCGCTGTGGCCGTTCCACACGTGGCTGCCCGGCGCCGCCGTCGCCGCGACGCCCGCCTCCGCCGTGCTCATGATGGCGGTGGTCGACAAGGTCGGCACCTTCGCGATGCTGCGGTACAGCCTGCCGCTGTTCCCCGGCGCGGTCGATACCGCGACGCCCGTGATGGTGACGCTCGCGGTGATCAGCATCATCTACGGCGGGCTCATGGCGATCGCGCAGACCGACCTGCTGCGCCTCATCGCGTACGCGTCGATCTCGCACTTCGGGTTCATCGTGCTGGGCGTGTTCGCCGCGACCACCCGGTCGGCCGCCGGCGCCACGCTGTA
The DNA here is from genome assembly GCF_036287335.1 of Dietzia maris. NCBI lineage: Bacteria > Bacillati > Actinomycetota > Actinomycetes > Mycobacteriales > Dietziaceae > Dietzia > Dietzia maris. The sequence continues at coordinate 425,631 of NZ_CP143053.1, read as the reverse complement.
CATGGTCAACCACGGCCTCGCCACGGCCGCCCTGTTCCTCGTGGCCGGATTCCTCGTGCGCCGGCACCGGATCCGCGAGATCGGCTACTACGGCGGCGTCCAGCAGGTCGCGCCCGTGCTGGCCGGGGTGTTCCTCGTGGCCGGGCTCGCGACGCTCTCCCTGCCCGGGCTCGCGCCGTTCATCAGCGAGTTCCTGGTGTTCGTCGGCACCTTCGAGGTGTATCCCGTCGCGGCGGTCCTGGCGACCGCGACGTTCGTCCTGGCCGCGATCTACATCCTGTGGACCTACCAGCGCGTCATGGGCGGGCCCGTCGCGACCGGCCTCGAGACCACGCCCGACCTGACGGTGCGCGAGCGCGTCGTGCTGGCGCCGCTCGTCGTGGCGCTGGTCGTGCTGGGCTTCTACCCGCAGCCCGCGCTGGACGTGATCGACCCGGCGGTCGCGGCGACCGTCGCCCACGTGGAAGGTGCGCCCCGATGACCCCGGACATCGCCTACTCCTCACTCGTGCCGCTGCTGGTGGTGTTCGGCGCGGCGATCGTCTCCGTGCTGGTCGAGGCATTCGCGCCCGCCCGGCACCGCTACCGCGTGCAGGTGGTGCTGTACCTCGGCGGTCTCGCCGCGGCGTTGGTCGCGGTGGTCGCTCTCGCCGGCACGCGGACGGTGACGGCCGGTGGCGCCGTGGCCGTCGACGGACCCGCCCTGTTCCTGCAGGGCGCGACGGTCCTGGTGGCGATCGGCGCCGGGTTGCTCATCGGCGAGCGGGCGCGGGCCGGGGCCGAGGAGCGCGTCGCGGTGGCGGGGGCCGGTGTGGCGGGGGCGCCTGCCGGCGGAGCTGCGGTGGGCTGGGCGGCACGCCGGCGGCCGCCCGTGCTCGCCGGGTTCGCGCCGCAGGCCGCGCTGGCCCCGGGCGGCGACGCCGAGCGCCGGGCCGAGCGCGCCGGCGTCACCCAGACCGAGGTGTTCCCGCTCGCGCTGTTCGCCACCGGTGGGCTCATGCTCTTCCCGGCGGCCAACGACCTCATCACCCTGTTCATCGCGCTCGAGGTGCTGTCGCTGCCGCTGTACGTCCTGTGTGGCATGGCCCGCCGACGGCGGCTCCTCTCGCAGGAGGCCGCGGTCAAGTACTTCCTGCTGGGCGCGTTCTCCTCGGCGTTCTTCGCCTACGGCGCGGCGCTGATCTACGGCTTCGCCGGGACCGTCGACTTCGGCGGGATCGCGGCCGCGGTCGCAGCGAGCGCGGGCGGGGGCGGGGGCGGCGCGGGCGAGGGTGCAGGCGTCGGCGTCCCCTTGGCGCTGATCGGCGTGGCCATGATGTTGGTCGGCCTGCTGTTCAAGGTCGGCGCGGTGCCGTTCCACACGTGGACGCCGGACGTCTACCAGGGCGCGCCCACGTCGATCACCGCGTTCATGGCCGCGGGAACCAAACTCGCCGCGTTCGGGGCGATCCTGCGCTTCTTCCACGTCGCCGTGCCCGGCCTCGAGGCCGACTGGGCGCCCGTGCTGTGGGTGATCGCGGCGCTGACGATGATCGTCGGCACGGTCGTCGGCGTCACCCAGAACGACGTCAAGCGGCTGCTGGCGTACTCGTCGGTCGCGCACGCGGGGTTCCTACTCACCGGGGTGCTCGGGCCGCCGGCCGTCGGGACGTCCGCCACGCTGTTCTACCTGGCCGCCTACGCCATCAGCACGGTCGGCGTGTTCGCCGTGGCGGGGCTCGTCCGCGACACCGACGGCGCCGAGATCACCGACCTGCGCGCCTGGGCCGGGCTCGGTCGCCGTCAGCCGCTGGTCGCGGGGGCGTTCGCCCTGCTGCTCCTGGCTCTGGCGGGCATCCCGCTGACGAGCGGGTTCATCGCCAAGTTCGCCGTGTTCTCCGCGGCGGTGGCGGGCGGCGCGGTGAGCCTGGTGGTGATCGGCGTGCTCACCAGCGCGATCGCGGCGTCGTTCTACATCCGGGTGATCGTGGTGATGTTCTTCCGCGACTCCGGCCCGCTCGACGGAGCGGGCGGCGCGGACACCGGCACCGGCGAGGTGGCGTTCGCCGCCCGGCCGCTGACGCTCGCCGTGGTGGCGGTCGCGGCAGTCGTGACGGTTCTGCTGGGGGTCATGCCGCAGCCGCTGCTCGACCTCGCCGAGGCGGCCGCCGTGTTCGCCGGGTAGGCCGCGTCGCGTCTGGCCCCCGGCGCCGCCGACGCCGGCCCCTACTCCCCCAGGCCGAGCGGGGTCGCGTCGAACTCGCCGGACAGCGCCGAGATCGACCGCGCCAGCCGCAGGTCTCGCCGGGTGACGCCGTCGACGTCGTGACTGCGCAGGTCCAGGGTGACCTCGTCGTAGCTCCACAGCAGGTCGGGGTGGTGGTTCTGCGAGTTGGCGGCCTGGCCGATGGCGGCGACCAGGTCGATCGCGGCCTGCGGCGACTCGCACACGGCGGTGTAGGTCAGCGATCCCTCGGACAGGGCCCAGCCGGGCAGGTCGGCCAGGCCCTCGGCGATCTGCTCCTCGGTGAGGCGGGTCTGGTCGTCGGCGTCGGGGCGGGCGTTGTCGGCGTCTGCGCTCATGCCTCCAGTCTGGCACCTCGCCGCGCGCCGGGCGCTCCAGGCGCGCGACCCCGCGCGGCCCACGCACGCCGACGTGCGCCCCCGCGCCCCGCGCCTCGCGTCGACCGATCCCCCTACCCTGGTGTGGTGGAAACCCCCCCGAGCCTCCTCCCGCCCGGCGCCGGCCGCTACGCACCGAGTCCGTCCGGCGACCTGCACCTGGGCAATCTGCGCACGGCGGTGGCGGCGTGGGTGTTGGCGCGGGATTCGGGGCGGTCGTTCCGGATGCGGGTCGACGACCTCGACACCGCGCGCTCCCGGCCCGGGGTGGCGGAGCGGCAGCTGGCGGACCTGGCGGCTGTCGGCCTCGACTGGGACGGCGAGGTCATGTGGCAGTCCGCGCGCTCGCACGCCTACGCCGCGGCCGCCGACCAGCTGGCCGACCAGAGCCTGGTCTACGAGTGCTACTGCTCGCGCAGGGAGATCGCCGAGGCCCCGCGCGCGCCGCACTCCCCGCCCGGCGCCTATCCGGGGACGTGCCGGGACCTGCCGGAGGCCGAGCGTGAGCGTCGCCGCGCGGCGCTCGGTCCGGGCCGGGTGCCGGCGCTGCGACTGCGCGCGACGGTCGACGAGTTGACGATCACCGACCTCGTCCACGGCTCGTACACGGGGATCGTCGACGATGTCGTGCTGCGCCGCGGCGACGGCGTGTGGGCGTACAACCTGGCGGTGGTCGTCGACGACGCCGAGCAGGGCGTGGACCAGGTCGTCCGCGGCGAGGACCTGCTCTCCTCGACGCCCCGCCAGGCGCATCTCGCGGATCTGCTCGGCCTCCCGCATCCGCAGTACGTCCACGTGCCGCTCGCGGTGAACGCCGCCGGTGAGCGGCTGGCGAAGCGGGACGGCGCGGTGACCCTGGCCGACCTGGCGCAGGAAGGGACGACGACGAGGACAGCGATCGCCCGGATCGTGGCCTCGCTCGGTGGGCCGGAGGGCGCGGACTCGATCGATGCCCTGCGTGGGGTGGTCACGGCAGAGTCCCTGCGATCCGGTCCCTGGGTGGTGGCCTGACCCCGCGGGCCGGATTCGTCGCGGACGCGCGCCTGCCCGGATAATCGTCGCTCGTGACCACTTCATCGCAGACCCCCGAGCCCCGGGACCCGCAAGGGACCGGGCTATCCGAAGGGACTGGGCGGCCGGACGGGATCACTCCCGAGCCGGCGCGCAGCACCCAGACCCCCGACCGCACCGAGCCCCCCGGCCCCGCCCGCGCGGCGTTCGCCACCGTCGGCAGCCCCTACTTCGGCTATCTCATCGCCCTGTTCGTCGGCGTGATGCTCATCAGCAACGTCACCGGCACCAAGGGTGTCCTGCTCTTCCCCGACCTGTCGTTCGAGGTCGGTTTCCTGTCGGTCGAGGGGCTCGTCACCGACGGCGCCTTCCTGCTCTTCCCGCTGGCCTACGTGCTGGGCGACGTGATCAGTGAGGTGTACGGCTTCCGCGCGATGCGCCGGGTGGTGCTCGCGGGGTTCGCGGTCCTCGCCCTGGCCGCGTTGAGTTTCACCGCGACGGTGCATCTGCCGGCCGCGCCGTTCTACGAGAACCAGGACGCGTTCGAGGCCGTCGCCGGCGTCATCCCGCAGTTCTTCCTCGCGGGCCTGGCCGGGTACGTGGTGGGTGAGCTGCTCAACTCGTATGTGCTGGTGTGGATGAAGCGTCGCACCGGCGAGCGCAGCCTGTGGGCTCGGCTGCTCGGGTCGACCGTGGTCGGCCAGCTCGCCGACACGATGGTCTTCTGCACGATCGCCGCCCCGGCACTGGGGATGGCGCTCTGGTCGGGTGACTACTGGAACTACGTCGTCATCGGGTTCGTCTGGAAGACCCTCGTCGAGGCGGTGCTCCTGCCCGTCACGTACCTGGTCATCGCGTGGATCAAGAAGCGCGAGCCCAGCTATCAGGCCGCCCTCGCCGGGCCGGCCCTGTCACAATCGGCGGCATGACCCCGCCCCGCGACAACCTGCCCGCCGTGACGGTCCTCGGTGCGACGGTCGACGATCAGACCCGCTGCGTCCACTACGCCAGCCCGCTGGACATCGTCGCGATCCGCTTCCACTGTTGCGGCGACTTCTACCCGTGTTTCCGCTGCCACGCCGACGCCGTCGACCACCCTGTCACGGCGTGGCCGGCGGATCGGTTCGGCACCCGCGCGATCCTGTGCGGGGTGTGCCGGTCGACGCTGTCCATCAGCGACTACCTGGAGGCCGACTCCTGCCCGTCGTGCGCGTCGCCGTTCAACCCGGGCTGCTCCCTGCACCACTCGATCTACTTCGAGTGAGAAATCCCGTCGGCCTCGTCCATCGCCGTGATGACCGTGCGCAGCACGCCGAGCACCAGACGCGTGAGATCCTCCCGCCGGGCGACGTCGGCGCCGCGGCCGAGGGCGAGCGCGCGTTCGGCCGTCTCCGGGTCGGGAAGAGTCCTGACCGCATCGGCCAGGACCCCCGCCACGTCGCCGTGGATTCCGAGCATCACCGCGTCGGACACGATCGTCTCGACGATGTCCCTGTAGATCGCACCCTCCCGGGCGTCGAGCAGCGGAACCACGCGGGCGACGTCGTCGTAGAGCTGGTCGAGGTGGCCGTCGTCGTCCGGGTGTTGCTGATCCAGAGACGCGCTTTCGGCGACGTTGCAGAGGAAGTCGAACAGCATCTGGTCGGCCGTGAAGGGACCGGGCCAGAGCCGAAGGTGCTCGTCGAACGGTAGGGAGGCGGCGCGTGAGATCAGCGTCGCAGCCCGCTGCTCGTCCCCGTCGACCATTCTGGTCAACGCCTTGTCCAGCAGGTTGAACGCCGCGTCCATCGCCGCTTCGCTGACCTCCGCCAGCGCCCCGGTCTTGACGTCCGGATGGAGACCGTACGGGGTTCGTCGTGCCAGGTCCTCGTCGAGCGTCAGCCTACCCTCGTCCGTCATGCGCCCAGTCTCCCATCTGCGGCGGCTCGGCGTCCGGGTCATCGCCCCGCGTAGTACCGCCCCAGGAACTCGGTCTTGTACGCCACGTACTCGTCGGGTCCGGCCGCCATGGCCGCGCGCACCTCGTCGACGAGCCGCACCACAAAGGCGAGGTTGTGCAGGGTCAGCAGGGTCGAGCCGAGGAACTCCTTGGCCTTGAACAGGTGGTGCAGGTAGGCGCGGCTGTACTCGCGCGAGACCTCGGACGGCCCCTCCGGATCCAGCGGCGTGTGGTCGTGCCGGAACTGCGCGCGGGTGATGTTGACCCGCCCGTCGAGCGTGTAGATCCCGCCGTGGCGCGCGAGCCGGGTGGGCGCGACGCAGTCGAACGTGTCGGCGCCGTTTTCCACGGCGGTGAAGATGTCGTCGGGCTCGCTGATCCCCAGCAGGTGCCGCGGCCGGTCCTCGGGCAGTTCCTCGGTACACCAGCCCACGATCGTGCCGAGGTTCTCCTTCTCCAGCGCGCCGCCGATGCCATAGCCGCCGAACCCGCGCCGCCCCTGGTCCTCGGCACGCTCGCTCATCTCCACGAGCCCGCGCACGGCCTGCCGGCGCAGGTCCTCGAACTGCGCGCCCTGGACCACTCCCCACAGAGACTGCCCCGGCCGATGCGTCCGCTCGGTGGACAGCCGCTCGTGCTCGTCCAGGCAGCGCTGCGCCCACCGGCGGGTCCGCTCCACCGAGTTCTCCTGGTAGCGGCGGGTGTTCATCAGGGTGGTGAGTTCGTCGAACGCGAAGATGATGTCGGCGCCGAGCGAGTGCTGGATCCGCATGGACACCTCGGGCGAGAAGCGGTGCCGCGAGCCGTCGAGGTGCGAGGTGAAGGTGACGCCGTCCTCGTCGACCTTCGCGAGCCGCCCCTGGCCTTTGTTGGTCGCCGAGTCGTCGGGGGCCGCCTTGGTGCCCGCGCTCATCTCGATGACCTTCTTGAACCCCACGCCCAGGCTCATCACCTGGAACCCGCCGGAGTCGGTGTAGGTGGGCCCGTCCCAGCGCATGAACTCAGCCAAACCGCCGGCGGCGTCGACGATCTCGTGCCCGGGCTGCAGGTACAGGTGGTAGGCGTTGGCCAGCACCGCCTGCGCGCCGGTCGAGCGGACCTGCTCGGGCGTGAGCGTCTTGACGGTGGCCTTGGTGCCGACGGGGATGAACGCCGGGGTGGCGATGTCGCCGTGGGGCGTGTGGATGACGCCGGTGCGCCCGCCGGCGGTGCCGTCGAGGACCATCCGCTCCCCCACGTCGAAGGTGGTGGGGCGGGTGTCGGGCGTGGCGCTGTCGGGCATCACTCCATCGTGGCATGTCGGTCCGGGATCGCGGACGTGACCCTAAGATGGAGCTGTGCGTCGGCCGGGGGGACGTGGGCGTCGGCGCCGGGGGGCGCGACGCGCGCGTCGAGGAGTACGACGACGAGGTGTGCCATGACCGCAACCGGGGGACGAAGACTCTCCAAGCAGGAACGCCGTTCCCAGCTGGTCGTGTTGGGGATCCGACTGCTGGAGACGGTGCCCTTCCACGCCCTCTCGCTGGACGACGTGGCCGAGCGGGCCGGCGTGTCCCGCAGCCTGCTGTTCCATTACTTCCCCACCAAGTTGGACTACCTCACGGCGGTCGTCCGGGCGGCGGCCGATCACGTCCTGTCGCTGACGGAGGTCCCGGAGGGCACGAGCGCGGAGGACTGCACCCGTGCGATCGTCACGGCGTTGGTCCGCTATATCCAGCGCCGGCGCGACAACTACGTGGCGGTCCTGCGCTCGGGCCGGGCGGTCGACCCCGCGTTGGAGCAGGTCGTCGACGGTATGCACCGCACGATCAGCCTGCGGATCCTCGACAGCATCGGGGTGGAGGGGGCGGGTCCGATGGCGCTGGTGCTCACGCGTGCCTGGCTCGCGGGGGTCGAGGAGCTCGCGCTGCTGGGCGAGGAGTCCGGGCTCCCGCAGGCGGCGGTCATCGATTCGGCGCTGTCGACGCTCAACGCGGTCGTGTCGCTCCCGCACTTCGTCGACGACGTCACCTGCACCGACCCCGCCTGACCCCGCCCGCGGCCCCGGCGCGCCCGCCCCGCGCCCGCGCCCTTCCGAAACCGCCTCCCTCGCAGCCGCCCCACGGCATGGCGTCTCGCGCGTACCGCGGGGCGGGCCAGACGCCATGGCGAGGGGCGGGAGCAGTCGACGCGGACAGGCACAGGAGCGAGACGCCAGATCGGGGAGCGAGGCGCCAGGCCCGGGGGCGGCGCGCGTTCGGCCGCATCGACGACGCCTATCGAACGGAGCGCCGCCTATCCGGCTACGCGCCACCTATGGGGTCCGGTAGGCGGCGCGTAGCCGAATAGGTGGCGCTCGCTCTGGAGGGTTGGGCGGGAATGGCGAGAGCCCCGGACCTCTCTCGAGATCCGGGGCTCTCCCCGTGGCGGTGGCGGTGGGATTTGAACCCACGGTTGGGGGTTACCCAACACAGCATTTCGAGTGCTGCACCTTCGGCCGCTCGGACACGCCACCGCCGATCAGGCTACTGCACGAGGGCCCGCAGAGAGAAATCGGCGTACCCCGCGCTGCCGGGCGACCGGGGCCCGCCCCGCCGGAGGCGGCGCGGGCGGGCGGTCACTTGTCGTTGCCGGTGAGCTTGCTGGCGGCCTCGTTGGCCTTGTCCTTGAGCTTCTCGGCGCCCTGCTTCAGGCCCGCCGCGCCCTGGTCGGCCTGGCCCTCGGCCTGCAGATCGCGGTCGCCCGTCGCGGCGCCCGCCGACTCCTTGGCGCGGCCGCCCAGCTCCTCGGCCTTGTTCGAGAACTTGTCTCCCACTCCCATGTGGTGCTCCTCTCGATCGCGGCGCCGGGGCCCGACGCCTCTCGGAACCCACCGTATCCACGCCCGGCCGGGGCCTCCACCGCGCGCGGGTCACGATCGGATCACCGGGCGGGGCGGGCCGGCGTCAGCGCCGGGCGGGGCGGGGCGGCATCAGCGTCGGGCGCGGAAGAAGTCCTCGAGAACAGCCGCGCACTCGTCCTCCAGCACGCCGCCGTACACCTCGGGCCGGTGCACCAGCCGTCGGTCGCGCACGACGTCCCACAGCGAGCCGCAGGCCCCCGTCCGCGGCTCCCACGCCCCGAACACGATCCGGCCCACCCGCGCCGCGACCGCCGCCCCCGCGCACATCGTGCAGGGCTCGAGCGTCACCACGAGGGTGCAGTCCTCCAACCGCCAGCCGTCACCGAGCACCCTCGCGGCCTCGCGCAGCGCGAGCACCTCGGCGTGCGCGAACGGGTCACCGTCGGTCTCCCGGCGATTGGTGGCGGCGGCCAGCTCGGTGCCGTCCGGACCGATGACGACCGCGCCGACGGGCACGTCCTCGGGCGGCGTCCCCGCGGCGACGGCCAGCGCGCGGCGCACGAGGGCCTCGTTCGCCCGGTGCGCCCTCACGAGTCGGGCAGGTGCCGCTCGAACTCGTCGCCGAAGCCCATCCGCTCGGCCACGGACTGCAACTGCTCGTCGGCGTACAGGTCCACCTCGGAGACGATGATCTCCAGCACGCCGGCCGGCAGACCCATGTCCTCGAGGATCGCCATGTCGCCCTCGCCCCAGGGATCGGTCTCCTCGAGCTCCTCGTCGGTCATGTCGGGCACGTCCACGTTGAGCTCGTCGAGCACGTCGGCGGCGAGGTCGTAGTCCAGCGACGCGGTGGCGTCGGAGAGCATGAGCCGCATGCCGGACGGCCCGGGGCGCAGGATCACGAAGAACTCGTGGTCCACGTCCACCAGCCCGAACGACGGCCCCTCCGCCCGCAGCGCCCGGACCTGCCGCGCGGCGTCGTCGAGACTCGTCAGCGCGGCGTCGTCCAGGCGCGTGACCTGCCACGACCCGCCGTCCTGCACCACCCCGAGCGCGATGCCGGTCACCGAGTCGTCGACGGAGTCGCGGGCGTGTCGGTCAGAGCTGCTGGCCATGGGCTCAACCGTAGTCTGCTGTGAGAACCTTGTCAGGTGACGGTGACGGCGGACGTGTGCGTGCTCGGGGCGGGTCTGATCGGCGGTTCGCTGATGCGAGCCCTCGGCCCCGAACGGACCTTCGGATGGAACCGTTCCGCCGCAGGCGCCGAGGCCGCCACCGCCGCCGGTTTCGCCGTCACCACCGATCTGCGGGCCACGCTCCGCCGGGCCCGGCAGGTCGATGCCCTCGTCGTCGTCGCCGTCCCCCTCCCCGCCCTCGACGCGGTCCTGGGCGCGGTGGCCGAGCACGCACCCGGCGCCGCCCTCACCGACGTCATCAGCGTCAAGGGGCCCGTCCTCGACGCGGTGCGGCGGCACGGTCTCGGGGCGCGGTTCGTGGGCGGACACCCCATGGCCGGCACCGCCCACTCCGGCTGGGACGCAGGCGACCCGGACCTGTTCCGCGGTGCCACGTGGCTCGTCGCGGCGGACTCGGGCGCCGACCCCGACACGTGGGCGCGGGTCGCGCGGCTCGCGCTGGACAGCGGCGCGCGGATCCTCTCGGCGACGTCGGCCGAGCACGACGCGGCGGTCGCCCGGATCTCCCACCTCGGCCACGTCCTCGCCGAGGCGCTCGCGCTGGCCGGCGGGCGGGGCGGGGACCTCGCGCTCGCGCTGGCGGCCGGGTCGTTCCGCGACGGCACCCGCGTGGCGGGGACGGCCCCCGACCTGGTGCGGGCCATCTGCGAGCCCAACAGGGACGCGCTGCTGGACGTGCTGGACGACTGCCTGGCCGACCTGCGGGAAGCGCGGGCGTCGTTGGCCGAGCGGGGAACGCTGGGACCGCTCGTCGACGACGGGCACCGCGCGCGGCGCGCCTACGAGGAGGCGCAGGCCGGGGCCGACGCGGCCGGGGGGCCGGTGGAGGTCACGCCGGGCGCCGCGGGGTGGCTCGAGGAGCTGCGCGCGGCGGGGGCGGCGGGCCGGGAGGTCAGGCCCGTCGACTGAGCCCCGGCACGTCGATGATCATGCCGTCGGTGTCGACGGTCGCGCTGGTGGAGGCGGTCGCCGTGATGCCGTGGACCTGCTCGTCGTCGCTGGACATCGTGACGGTGTCCTCGGTGACGTCGAGCGTCATGGAGTCCACCGACAGCACGCGCGCCTCCTCCGACCCCCGCTGGGCGTGGAGTCCGAGGCGGCGGATCATGACGCTGGCGAAGAACACGCTGTACGTGACGTCCACGTCGACCACGCCGGAGCCACCGACGCGGGAGCGGGTGCCGCTCGGATCGTCGAGGAGCCAGGAGCCCTCGTCGTCGCAGGCCAGGTCGATGGAGCGCTCGTACTCCTCGGTGGTGACCGTCAGCCCGACCCGCCGCAGGGCGCGATCGGAGCCGATCTCCGCGTCGTACTCGACCGTGAAAGCCGCGTGCTCGGGATGCGCGGCGGAGACGATCCGCCCACGGGCACGCGCGGACTCGCCCCGGGGGACGACCCTGACCTGCTCGATCACCCTGCCGGTCTCGGAGATCCACGTGTACATGCAGGGAGCCGAGGCGCGCGGCGCTTCGGGCTGCGAAGAGGGCGTCTGGGAAGCGTTCACACCGACCACGGTAGGAAAATCTTCAGTAAAACGCACATCCGGATCCCCCGCCACCTCAGCGCGGACGCAGGTCCACGCGCGCCCGGCGCCAGGGGTACAGCGTCACGTTGCGGGACCGCGGCCACTCCCGCCCGCTGCCGACCGGCTCCAGTCGGTACCTCTCGAGGAGCTGCCGGAGGATGACCTCGCCCTCCATCATCGCGAACGACGCGCCGATGCACCGGCGCGCCCCGCCACCGAACGGCAGCCACTCCGTGGGCGTGGGCACCTCGCCCAGGAACCTCCCGGGGTCGAAGTCGAGGGGCGACGGATAGGTCCCCGGGGAGCGGTGGGCCAGGACGATCGACGGCGACACGGTCACGCCCCGCGGGTAGGTGTGCCCGCCGATCGTGGCCGGCTCCTGCAGCTCCCGCATGACCATGGGCACGACCGGGTGCAGTCGCAGGACCTCCTTGAGCACGGCGTCGAGGTACTCCGACCCGTCCCCGGCGATCTCGGCGACGCAGCGCTCCTGGACCCGCGGATGGCGGGCCAGCTCGAGCATCGACCACGCCATGGCCGTGGCCGTGGTCTCGTGCCCGGCCGCGACGAGGGTCATGAGCTGGTCGCGCAGCTCCGCGTCCGAGAGCCCCTGCGTGTCGGTGGCCGAGGCGCGCACCAGCAGCGCCATGAGATCCCGCCGCTCCTCGAGCGCCGGGTCGCGCCGGGCGGTCTCGATCTCCTCGCCGAGGAACTCGTGGATGGTCTCGAGGTCGCGCACCTCGCGGCTCCACGGCCACAGCCTGCGCAGCGGACCGATCCCCAGCCCGATCATCACGACCGGCCCGGCGTCGACCGCGCGCGCGACGATCGGCCGCATCCGGTCCAGCCGCGCGGAGTCGGTCACGCCGAACACGACCCGCAGGATCACCTCGAGCGTGAGCTGGTTGAGCAGGACGTGCGCGCGGACCCGGCCCGACCGCGGCCACCGGGACAGCTGCTCGGCGGTCACCTCCTCGACGAGCTCGCGGTAGCCGGCGATCTCGCGCCGCCCGAACGCCGGCGCCAGCAGTCGCCGCGCGCGGGCGTGCTCGTCCCCGTCCTGCAGCAGGAGCGAGTGGTCGCCCAGGAGGGGACGGAGCAGGTCGTTGCCCTTACCGGCGTGGAAGACCGACGGCGAGCCGGCGAACACGTCCTTGACCTGCGCGGGCTCGGAGACCGCGACGACCTTCCGCCCCCGGGGCATGAGATCGAGCGTGAACGGCACCCCGTACCGGCGGGCCGCCGCGGGGAACACGGCCGCAGGGACGGCGAGCGCGAGAACCGCCTGCAGGAGGCGGGGTGCCCTCGGGCCCGGCGGGAGCCTGTGTGCGACGTCACTGGTCATGCGTCCACCGTACGAGCCGCCCGGGCCGGCCGCAGCGGGTTCGCTCCACGATCCGCGTGTCCGTGCACCCCTGTGACACCCGCGGGTCGCCTGACGTTCACCGTGATCGTCACCTCGTCGTCGTCGATCGGGTTTAACCTGGGCCGCATGGCCCTGCTCCCGGTGGACACGGACTCGACGCCCGACGACATCGCCGCCCTCCTCGCCGTGGACGCCGCGGTCCGCGCGACGGTCGGATTCGAGCACGATCCGCCCACCGCCACAGCCCTGCACTGGGCCGGCGCGGAGGGCATGTGGATGGCCCTCCTGCGACCCGGTGACGGACGCGCCCTCCTCGCCGGCTGGCACCACGAGTTCTCCCTCACCGAGGGCAGCGGGCGCGCCGGCGAGGCCGGCACCGACCTCGTGGGCGACGCACCCGGCTGGTGGCGCCGCGGAGTCGAGCACGCGCGGTCCCGCGGGGCGTACCTGGGGTTCCTCTACGGCTGGGACGGGTCGCGCTGGTGGCGGCTGGACCAGCCCGTCGACGACGGCTTCGACCCCGAACTGTTCCCCGTGACGCGGTCGGCGCTGCGCGACATCATCGACGACCTCGCCGACTCCACGCTCCTCGACGACCCCGACCCGGACGCCGTCGAGGCGCTGCTGGACGCCGGCGCCGGGCTCACCGCCGCGCACCTCGCCGCGGTGCTCCACACCCCCGACGGCTGGCCCGAGGTCGACCTCGAGGCCGGGGCCCGCGCCGCCGACGAGTACCGGTCCACGGTCCCCGCCTGACCCCGCGCCCCCTACCACGCTCCCGATTTCTGTCACGATGGTCCGGTGAGAAGACTCGGCTACGTCGCGGCGAGGCGCCTCGGCCTGGAGGTGCTCGGCTGGACGCTCGTCGCACTGGGCGTCGCCGCGCTGTTCCTGCCCGGCCCCGGACTGCTCATGCTCTTCGCCGGGACCGTCGTGCTCTCGAGACAGTACGAATGGTTCGACCGGCGGCTCCTCACGATCAAGCGGCTCGCCATGGAGGGCGCCTCCCGCGGGGTCCAGTCGTGGCCCAGGATCGCGGGCTCGCTGCTCGGCGTGGCCTGGCTGATCGGGCTGGGGCTCTTCTGGGGCATCGGGTCCGCGGTGCCGGGATGGTGGCCGCTCTCGCCGGAGCTGTGGCTGGTCGGCGGGTGGGGCACCGGCGGCACCCTCATCTTCTCGGGGCTCGTGGCGCTGGCGCTGCTCGTCTACGCCTTCCGGCGGTTCCGGGGCAGCCCGTACGACCACGAGGCCGAGGTGGTCCACGACCGTCAGCGTCGCGAGGAACGTCGCCGGGCGCGGGCCGCGCGACGCCACGCCCGCGCCGAGGTCACGCCAGGCTGAACCGTTCCTCCGCACCGACCGCGACCAGCCGCTCCTCCCCCGCCACGCGGACGCGGACCGGCGTTGCGTCGATCACGCCGTCGCGGTGCCGGATCACCACCTCGTCGCGCGTCACCGTCACGGTGAGCGGGGACCGCAGGTGGATCACCGTGAACGAGACACCGTCGATCGCGCCCGGCAGGTTCGGCTCCAGGTGGAGCATCCCGCCCTCGGCGCGCATGCCGGCGTAGAAGCGCTGCACGAGGTCGACCGTGCCCGCCATGACCCCCATGTGGATGCCCTCCCGGGTGGTGCCGCCCTGGATGTCGCCCACGTCGCTGCGCAGCGCCACCGTGAACCGCTCCCACGAGGAGTCGGGGTCGAAGCGGGCGAGGACTCCGGCGTGGGTGATGTACGACAGGGTCGACCCGTGCGAGGTCCGCTGGTCGTAGTACTCGATCGTGCGGCGGGCGGCATCCTCGGGGAACTCGTAACCGAGCCGGGTGAAGATGCGGCGCAGCTCGTCGTCACCGAACAGGAAGAACAGCATCACCGCGTCGGCCTGCTTGGCCAGCTTGTAGCGGTCCGGTGTGTCGCCCTCGGCCTTGAGGATCCGGTCGAGGCGCTGGATGTCGCCGTACTTCGCGCGGTAGGCGTCCCAGTCCAGTTCCTCGAGGTCGGCGTAGCCCTCGAACTGGCTGATGATCCCGTCGTGGAACGGCACGAACATCCGGCGGCTCATGTCCTTCCATCGCTCGATCTCCTCGTCGCGGAGCTCGAGCCGGGCGCGGACGGCGTCCGCGCGCGGTGCGGGCAGCAGGTCGAGCAGGTGTGCGGCGATGTCGCAGATCCACGCCACGAAGACGTTGGTGTAGGCGTTGTTGCGGAGGCCCCCCTCGGCGGCGCCCGGGTACTTCTCGTGGTACTCGTCCGGGCCCATCACGCCGTGGATCTCGTAGCGCTCCCGGTCGGACGAGTAGTGGGCGACGGAGGCCCAGAACCGCGCGATGCCGAGCATCAGCTCCGCGCCCTGGGACTCGAGGAACATCGTGTCCTCGGTGGTGGTGATGTACTGCCAGACGTTGTAGAAGATCGCGGCGCTGACGTGCCGCTGGTTGTGGGACAGGTCGACGTCCCACTTCCCCGACATCGGGTTGAGGTGGACCTCCTGGGTCTCCTCGGTGCCGAGCGATCCGCTCTGCCACGGGAACATGAAGCCGGCGCGGCCGGCGGCCCGGGCGGCGGCGCGCGCCTCCGCCAGACGACGGTAGCGGTACATGAGCAGGCTGCGGGTGACGCCCGGCAACCGGTACGTGAGGAACGGCAGGACGAACAACTCGTCCCAGAACACGTGGCCGCGGTAGGCCTCGCCGTTGATCCCTCGGGCGGGGACGCCGGCGTCGAGATCGGCGGTGTTGGGCGAACACGTCTGCAGGATGTGGCTGATGTGGACACGCAGGAGGTGCTGAGCCTCGTCGTCGCCGAACACCTGCACGTCGCACGCCTGCCACAGCCGGTCCCACGACTCGCGGTGGTGCGCGAGGGCGGACTCGAACGACCTCGACCTGGCCACCGAGCGGTGCGCCCGCACGAGCGTGTCGCCCGTCGCGGGGTCGCGCGAGGTGAACAGCGCCACCGACTTCTCCACGGTCACCGGCACCCCGCGCTCGAGGTCCAGGTGCAGCGTCTGTTGGACGTGGTCGGGGGTGCGGAAGTCGGTGCGGGGCACCTCGACCGGCCGGCCGGCGGCGAGAACCCGGGTCCGGGCGGCGACGCTGACCGTGACCTCGGACTGGCGGGTCCGGGTCTTGAGCGCCATCACCTCCGGCTCCGGGAACTCGGCCCCGACGGGGTGGAGGTGGGTCCCCTCGAGGTCGCGGTAGCGGGGCACGCCGTCGTTGGTGACGCGCCCGTCGATCGCGCTGACGACCTCGGCGGGCCCGGACCAGTTGAGCGGGGTGAGGGTCCACTCGAGGTAGGCGTGGTGCATCGACGCCATGGAGGTGAACCGGCGGCTGACCAGTTCGGTCTCGCGCCCCTCGCGGTCGCGGAAGCGCAGGTGCCGGGTGAGCACCGCGGCGCGGAGGTCGAGCCGGTGCCGGTAGTCGAGGATCTCCACGTCCGCGAGGCGCAGGACCTCCGCGCCGCCGACGCGGAGTTTCAGCGGCAGCCAGTTGGGCAGGTTGACCAGGTCCTCGTTGTGGACCGGGACACCGCCGAGCAGGGTGGTCGCGCGGTTGTAGAGGCCGTGGACGTAGGTGCCGGGGTAATGGACGTCGTCGGCCTCCTCCCACTCGGCCGCGCCGCGGGTGGCCATGTACCCGTTGCCGGTCGAGGTGAGGGTTTCGCGCAGGCCCTCGTCCCGGGGATCGACGCCGTCGTAGGCGAGGGTGAAGGCGGCGTCGGTGTCACCGGCGGTGCCGCTGGCGGTGTCCACAAGGCCGGTGTGCGAGATGGTCACATCAGTGACACAACCACACCCGAGCCGTCGGCGGGCGCGGTCGGCGGGCCTGTTCTCGAGATCGTCATCCCGCCGAGACCCGCCGGCTACGCCGATGGGCTATGATCTAGGTCACAGTCGGGACGGTTCGGGCCGCGCCGCGAACCCCCTTGTCGACCGTCTCGTCGGACACGGGAGTGCACCATGACCGTTCAGCTCATCGAGATCACCGAGGACGTCGCCGACCGCATGCAGATCCTCACCACGCCGACGGCCTGTCAGGTGGAGGACGCACGGATGATCATCGTCGATCTGCTCGGCTCGGCGCCCTCGTGGCCACTGGCCGTTCTGGTCGACCAGGTCTGCATGGCGTACGAGTGCCCGGACGGTGAGCGCCTGATGGTCGATCTGCGCGACCGGGAGGGACTGGCGGACGACCTGCTCCGGGACGAGCCGGCGCTCAAGCGTGTGCGGTGGGTGCGCGCCACGCGGATGGCGCTGCGCGAGCTGACCGACGCGGGAGAGGTCGTGTGGAGCCAGCCGTCGGACGATCCCGACGAGGTCGATCACCCGGAGGTGCAGGTGCTGATGTCCGGCGCCGAGCCGCGGGCCTTCCACATCTACGTGGGCGAGCCGCTGCCCGACGGGTCGGTCTCCTTGCGGTAGCGCACGGCCACCGCGAGCATCACCGCGCCGACCGCGATGAACGACAGGACGCGGAACAGGCCCGGCAGCGTGGCGAGGTCCAGCAGGAGGAGCTTCGCCAGCGCGAGCGCGCCCAGGACGAACCCGAGCCGGCGGGCGTCGGCGATGCGGGGGCTCGGGGTGAGGACCAACCACGCCGCGCAGCAGATCCACAGCACGGTCACCACGAGGTGCGCGGCGAGGAACCCGGTGCGCGCCGCGCCGGTGAGGTCGCCGATCGTCACGCCGGCGGCGACGATCATCACCGAGAAGGTGGCCAGGGCGACGACCGCGCCGACCATCGTCACGCGCCCGGCCTCGCGGGGCAGCCGGCGCCGCGCCCAGCAGGTCACGGCGATCGCGAGAGCGGTGACGGCGAGCGCGGAGACGACGTCCCAGTAGCTGAACTCGCGCACCGCGAGCCGTTCGCTGAGCGCGAGGTGCGGTTCGTTGACGCCCAGGTACACGAGCAGGGCGAGTACGGACGCGGCTCCGGCCACCCAGTGCAGCCACCTGCGGCCCCACAGCCCGGCCGCCGCGACGTACGCCAGCGCGCTGAGGGTGAGGGCGAAGCCGGTCATCTCGCGCCCGCCCAGCTCGACCCAGGTGAGCAGGAGTAGCGCGCTGCCGACGATGCCGGTCACCGCGGACAGGTGCGTGGCGTGACGGTCGCGGTCCGTGCCGCCGGCGCGGTCCGTGCCGCCGGTGCGGCCGGCGAGGACGGCGACGACCAGGTAGGCCGCGGCGAGGAGCAGGCCGTAGGGCCAGCCGGGCCGGAGGAGGTATGTGGCGGGCAGGAGGGCGAGGGGCAGTGCGGTGGGGACGACGACGAGGGCCGCGTTCTCGACGGCGGGGCTCCGGCGGAGTGAGTCGTACCAGGCCACCCCTGCTCCGACGGCGGCGAAGACGAGGGCGGTCGCGATGAGCGCCATCTGTTCGCCGCGGGAGTGGAGGGCGGCCTGCGAGAGGTATCCGGCCAGCAGGATGCCGGGGAGGACGGACCACACGACGCGGACGGCCACCCCCAGGTCGGCGGCGAGGGCGGCGGTGGCGATGCCGACGATCGCGACGAAGACCGGCAGTTCGACGTCCGTGGAGATGAACGGCGCGAGCAGCATCGTGCCCGCGGACACGAGGCACGCCAGCAGCCCCGAGGCCCACCGTTGGGCCAGCGCCATGCCGCCGAGGGCGAGTCCGCCGACGAACATGAACGCGGCCGGGACGGGGATCCACAGGTAGAGGGTGGTCGCGGCGATGATGTCGAGCATCGCGGCGGCGAGTCCGGTTCCGACGAGCGCGAGCGCGCCGGGGTTGACCGGGGTCCCGGCCGTCGGCTCGTGGCGCGCCTGAAGTCGTAGGCCTAGCGCGACGAGGACCACCGCGAGCGCGGCGGCGGCGATGACCCGCGCGATCGGCGGGAAGAGGCCGGCCTGGATGGCGACCACCAGCAGGAAGGCGATGCCGGCGAGCATGACCGACCCGCCGATCGCCGCGATGACGGTGGCGGCGGTGATCCGCGGCGCCCGCCGCGGACGCGCCTCGGCTGGCGGTGCCCACGTCTGCGGCGGCTGCGGCGGCTGCGGCGGCTGCGGCGGGCCTGTCGGCCGAGGCTGCGGCGGCGGCTGCCATGCGTGCTCGCGCGCCGGCGACTGCCACGGTCGGCCCGGGCGCACCCCGTGCGCTGGCGGTTCGGGCGCTGGCGGTCCGGGCG
The DNA here is from genome assembly GCF_036287335.1 of Dietzia maris. Classification (NCBI taxonomy): domain Bacteria; kingdom Bacillati; phylum Actinomycetota; class Actinomycetes; order Mycobacteriales; family Dietziaceae; genus Dietzia; species Dietzia maris. The sequence goes on along the minus strand of NZ_CP143053.1, from coordinate 407,018 downwards.
GCTGCCAGGGCGACCCGGGCCGGGCCGCCTGCGCGGCCTGAGCGGGACCGGCGTGCCGACCGAGCGCGATCAGCCCGGCCCGGACCTCCGCGACCTCCGCGGTGATGCGCCCGAGGCGGGCGTCGAGGTCGGCGAGGGCGCGCTGCAGGTCAGGCTGCTCGGGGTTCACCTCAGAATCATCTCCCGCCCCGGCCCCGGCGTCCATATGTCAGGCCCGGGCCCGGGCGCTACCGCCGTGCGCGCTGAGCCGCCGGTGCCGGACGCGACCGTAGTACGAGGATCACGCCGACGGCACTGACGGCCATCCCCACCACCGCCGGGAGGGTGATCGGGACACCGAACATGAGCCACACCCAGACCATGGTCGTGGGCGGAGTGAGGTACAGCAGGACGCTGGCCACGGTGGCGCCGCGAGTGCGGGTGACGAAGACGAAGAGGACGTATCCGCACAGCGTGGACAGGAATACCAGCCAGGCCACTGCCGCCCAGAAGTCGAGCTCGGCCTCGGGCGCCGCCTGACCGGTCAGCACCGCCGCGACCATCAGGACCACACCCGCGACGACGGACTGCATGGTGATGGACTGCAGCAGTGTCTCGGTGGGGCGCAGGCGCTGGGTGAGGACCGTGCCCGTGGCCAGGCTGAGCATGCCCGCGGCCGGGAACAGGTACGCCCACCACGGTGCGGTCCCCGCGTCCAGGCCGCCGGAGACGACCACCACCACGCCCGCCAGTCCGAGGGCCATACCGATCCACATGCCGGCCGTTGTGCGTTCGCCGAGCACGCGACCGGCGACGGTGGCCACGAGCAGCGGCTGGAGGGCGGCGATGAGTGCCGCGGTGCCGCCGTCTACGCCGCGCGCGACCCCCTCGAAGATCATGAACAGGAACACGGCCTGGCTGAACAGCCCGAGGACGGCCTGCCGGGCCCACGCCGTACGGTTGTCCAGTCGCACCCGCAGCACGAGGCAGACGCTCACCAGCAGCACGCCGAGGATCGAGAACCGCCAGGCCAGCAGCTGCAGCGGTGTGCCGCCGGCGCGGGTGCCGAGCTCTGCGCCGACGTAGCCGGAGCTCCACATGAGCACGAGCGCCACCGACGCCAGATGGCCGCCGTTCCGGCGGAGCGCCTGACGCGCAGACTCGGGCATCGTCACACCTTATGGAGCAGCCGCCCTCGCCGTCGTCGACCCGGGCGGCACCACCCCCTCACGCGCCCACGCCGGATTCGCGCAGCAGCGGGCGCTCGGCACCGACGGTCGCCCGAAAGCGCCGCGGGGTTTCAGGCGGGGCGGGTGTGGGGGCCGTGTCTGGGGTGGCCTGGTGGGTTGATGAGGGTGCCGTCGTCGGCGATGATGCGGTCGGCGAAGGCCTCCCACTCGCGTTCGGCGATGGCGTCGCGGGCCCGGGCCAGGGGGCCTTTGGGTCTGGTGCGGTGCTCATGCCCGGTGTCGGTGCAGATGATCAACTCACCCAGCGGCCCGGTCCGGTAGGTGTTGGTGCCGAACGTCTTCTCCCGATGATGCTTGCGGCACAAGCACACCAGATTCCACTCCAGGGTCGGCCCGCCCAGTTCCGGATCACGCTTGTTGAACGCGATCACATGATCCACGTCACAGTCCTTGGCTGGCACCGAACAGCCCGGATGGCGGCAGGTGCCGTCGCGCAGCCGGATCCGCTCGGCCATCGCCGGGGTGATCATGTACCGCAGCGCGTGCTCGGGGCTGTCCAGCGCGCCGGGGGCGGGGTCGATGAGCTCGAACCGCACACTGGCCTCATCGCCCTCCAGCAACTCCGTGCACAACCACTCGAAACTGCTGTACGTGCCGTGGACGAACTCCACCCGGTTCGGCAGACCCCGCACCGCCGAGGCGATCACACTGATCCGGATCGCCTGTCCGGCATTCGCGGCGTTACCGAGCGACGGACGCGGCAGATCCGCCCCGACCCGCACCTGTCCGAGCTCGATCCCGCACTCCTCGGCCGCCGCCGCCGCAGCCGCAGCGTCGGCGGTGCCGGTCGCGGCCGCGCCGGTGGTGGCGGTATCGCCGGCGGCGGTGTCGGGCGGGTACACCGCCAGCGCGGCCAGAGCGTCCGCGCGCAACTGATCGATCGGCCGGTCCAACCCGTCCGCGGCCGCCACCGCAGCATCGGTCTCGATCCGCCGGCGCAGCAACTCCGCATCAGCGGCGGTGAGTTTGGCCCACATCGTGGCCATCCCGTCACGCCCACCGCGGAACCGGACCCGGCGGGTCTGCGCGGCCGCCTCGGCCGCCTCGGCCGCCCCGGCCGGATCGCACCGCTCCACCGCCTCGTCGATCGCCGCATCCACCGCCGACCGGCTCGGCCGGTCCCCACCCTCGAGATCGCCGGTGAACCGGGCCAGGAGCTCGTCCTCCACGTCGGACACGATCGCATCGGGCACCTCGGCCAGACGGCACGCGATATCGATCGCCATCTGCTCCGGCATCACCCCCCGCGCCACCACCGACGCAAGGCGGGACAGGCGGGTATGGATCTGCACGCCCGCGGTGACCAGCCGCTCGGCATGCCAACACGTCAACTGACACGCCGCCACCAGATGATCACGCGCCCGCGCCGCAGGCGCCAACCGCGCATACCCCGGCCGACGCGACCCCCCGCGGCGCTGCTCGTCCTCGGTCTGCGCCGCGCGGGTGAACTGCGCGACCAGCACATACGCGGCCTCCAACCGCGTCGCACCAGCTCGGTTCTGCGCCAGCGTCGCCGCGCGAGCCGCCTCACTGACCGCCGCCATGTCCAACGCGCCCAGACCCTCAGGGACCGCGAACAACGTCCTCGCCGTCGTCACCAACCCCACCCCCCCGCCGAGCGCCACACCGAACAATGACCACCAATGTCGAACTATAGTTCGATCATACCGGCATCACGCCGAGCGCACAAGAGTTCGAATGCAACTGATCCGCGCGCGCTCCGCGCAGTTGCGCACGTAGGCGAGCGATGACCTTGTCGTCGCCCCCGTCATATTCCCCTGGGGAGGCGACGCAGCCCCGCACCCAGGTGGCGCCGCACGGCGGCCACGGTGTGCACCATTTACATAGTGTGCGTCGCACACTATGGTGTGAGACATGGACGACGAGGTAGACGCAGTACAGGGCACCCACCTCCAGGAGATCCGGCGGGGATCCGTGGTGCTGGCGAGCCTCATCGCGTGCCGGACGCCCAAGTACGGATACGGACTGCTGACCACGCTGGCCGACGTCGGCATCGTCACCGAGGCCAACACCCTGTACCCGCTGCTGCGCCGCCTGGAGGGCCAGGGCCTGCTCACGTCGACCTGGCGCACCGACGACCCCCGGCCCCGCAAGTACTACGAGACCACCGCCCTCGGCGCCGAGACCGCCGAGCGGCTGCACACCGAATGGCTGGCGCTGGGCGCCGGTTACGACGATCTGCGGAAGGCGGATGCGTGATGCCCCGACTCACCGATCGCTACATCGCCGAGGTGGTCCGCCACCTCCCCGAGGGCCAGCGCGGCGACATCTCGGAGGAGATCGCCGCGACCATCGACGACATGATCGCCGCCGAACTCGACGCCGACACCGGCCCCGACGGCCGGATCGATACCGCCACCGCCGAGCACACGGTCCTGCGTCGCCTGGGCGACCCCGCGCAGCTCGCGCGCCGGTATTCGGGCGTGCGTCAGTACCTCGTCGGGCCCGACGTCTACCCCGTGTGGTCTCGCGTTCTGCGGTGGCTTGTGCCCGTCGTCGGCACGATCGCCGCGGTGGCCGGCGGCATCCTCTACGTCTCCACCACGCCTGTCCCCCAGCTCGGCGACCTCATCGCCCAGCTCATCACCTCCGCGTCCGCCGCCCTCCTCTGGACCTTCGCGGCGTGGACACTCGTGGTGGTGATCATCGAGCGAACCACCCCGGAGGGCGCACGCAACGCGCTCTCGCGGACGCCGACCTGGGATCCGGACGACCTCGACCGCCCGGGCAGCGGAACCGACACGCGTGCCGACGCGATCGTCTCGCTCGTGATGCTGGCGCTCCTGGCCGGCGTGCCGTTCATCCCGTCGACGTTCCTCTACATCGGCCACCTCAACGGGGGCGAGCCGCTGATCAACCCGGGCATCCCGACCGGCTGGGTCGTGAGCTACCTGGTCCTGATCGGCGCGCTCGCGCTCATCCAGGTGTGGCGCCTGGCGCGGCCGGGACGGTCGCGCGGCCGCCTCGCGCTCGAGATGGCCACCGACATCGTGTTCGGCGTCTTCCTCACCGCCCTCGTCCTGAGCCAGCAGACCGTGCTGCACCCGGATCTCCTCCCCGCGGACGGCGACGGCGGCCCGGCCACCGCCATCCGCTGGGGGCTGGTCGCGGCCGTCTGGGTGATCGTGGTGTGGGACCAGGTCGAGACCGTGCGGACGTTCCGGCGCCACTCTGTGAACGAGTGACGCCGGCCCGGGCCGTCCCCCACCGCCGACGAGAAGACCCCGCCTCCTGCATCTCTGCCGGTGGCGGGGTCTCCTGCACTTGTGCGCCCGAAGGGACTCGAACCCCTAACCTCTTGATCCGTAGTCAAGTGCTCTATCCATTGAGCTACGGGCGCATATTCATATTCTTCTGTCGTGCCAGAAGTCCGGTCTCCCGGGCTTCCGGCATGGCGGAGGCGAGAGGATTTGAACCTCCGGTCCCCTTTTAGGAGGACAACTCATTAGCAGTGAGTCCCATTCGGCCGCTCTGGCACGCCTCCTGGAGGCTCTGCGAGCCAACGAGGATTTACAGTACACACACGTCCCGCCGGTTCGCAAAACGGCCGGACACCGGCCCGAGAACCGCTGGTCCTACTCTGTAGGCATGTCCCCTGACGTGCGCAGTGACCTCGACGCGATCCCCGCCTACGTGCCCGGTGCGTCCGTGCCCGGCGCCGTGAAGCTCGCGTCCAACGAGACCACCGCCGGCCCGCTGCCGAGCGTGGCCGCGGCGATCGCCGACGCTGCGGCGGCGGCCAACCGGTACCCGGACATCACCTCCCGCGCACTCGTCGAGCGCCTGGCGGACTTCCTGGACGTGGGCGCCGAGAACGTCACCGCCGGCTGCGGCTCGGTGGCCCTGTGCCAGCAGCTGGTCCAGGCGGTGTGCGCCCCGGGCGACGAGGTGATCTTCGGCTGGCGCTCCTTCGAGGCGTACCCGATCATCTCCCGCATCGCCCACGCCGTGCCCGTGTCGATCCCGAACCGCGCCGACGGGTCGCTGAACCTCGACGCGATCGCGGGGGCCGTCACCGACCGGACCCGCCTGATCTTCGTCTGCACCCCCAACAACCCCACGGGGCCGGCCGTTCCGCGCGCGGAACTGCGCGCGTTCCTGGACCGTGTCCCCGAGCGGGTCACGGTGGCGCTGGACGAGGCCTATGTGGAGTACGTGAGGGGCGACGACGACGACAAGGTGGACGGTGTCGCGGAGGTGATGGCCCGTCGCAATGTGGTCTCCTTGCGCACCTTCTCCAAGGCGTACGGGCTCGCCGGCCTGCGCGTCGGCTACCTCGTCGGGCCCGTCGACCTGGTGGTGCCGGTGGCGAAGATGGTCGTGCCGTTCTCCGTGAGTTCGCTGGCCCAGTCCGCGGCGATCGCCTGCCTGGAGGCCGGGGACGAACTGCGGGCGCGCACCGACGCGGTCGTCGCCGAGCGTTCGCGGGTGCGCGACGCGCTGCTCGACATGGGCCACGCGGTCCCGGACACCCAGGCCAACTTCGTCTGGCTCCCGCTCGCGGAGGCCGCGTCCGACTTCGACGCCCACTGCCGCGACCACCGCGTCGTCACTCGGTGCTTCGCCGGCGACGGGGTGCGGGTGACGATCGGCGACCCGGACGAGAACGACCGGTTCCTCGCGGCCGCCCGCAAATTCGTGACCAGAATGTGATGCTTCCGGCGGGGTCCCGTGACCTCGCGGCGGCACGATGGGTCGGGTTTGGACGCGACGTCCCGGTCGTCGCGCCCGTCCCGCGAGAGCCGTGGGTCACGATCCCCCAGGAGTCGGTGTGCAGCTGCGAGGTCCCCGCCGTGAGGCGAGTCCCGCAGCCCCGCCCACGCCCACATCCCGACGCCCCGCCCGCCGGGCACTGATCCCCCTCGCCCTCGCGCCCCTCGTGTCCGCGCTGGTCGCCGTGCCGGGTGCCGACGCCCGGACCAGCGAGACCGGGCGTCCGTGGAGCCCGGCCGCCGAGACCACGACCGTGCGGATCCTCGGGATCGGCGAGTTCTCCGGCGCGCTCTCCCGCCCCGTCGGCTTCCAGGGCGAACTGCGGGACGGCTCCGGTAACGTCCGACCGGCCGGCGGCGGTCCCCACCTCGCCGCCACGATCGGCAAGCTCCGCGCCCAGGCCGAGAACACGCTGTTGCTCGCCACTGGCGACTCGATCGGTGGGACCGCGACCGAGGCCGGGCTCCTGGGCGACCGTCCGACCGTCGAGTTCTTCAACCGGCTCGGCGTGGACGGGGCCGGCATCGGCCGGCGCGAGCTGGAGAAGGGCGCCGACCACGTCCGCTCACTGGTCAAGCCGGGTTGCCTCACGGAGGAGGACTGTCGGGTCGACCCGCCCCTGCCGCCCTTCCGCGGTGCGGCCTTCCCGTTCCTGGCCTCCAACGTGATCCCGTCGCACGACGCGGCCCCGACGTTCCCGTTCGCCATCCACCGCGTCGGCGACGTCCGGGTGGGGGTCGTGGCGGTCACCGCGCCGTCCGAGTCCGTCCCCGAGACCACGACCCGCCTGGCGGACCCGTTCCGGGCGATCGATGAGACCGTCGAGTCGCTGCGGTTCCTCGGCGTCGAGACGATCGTCGCCCTGGTCCAGTCCGATACGGCCCACGGCAACCTCGACCCCGGCTCGTGCCCCGAGGCCCTCACCGACCTCGAACTGGTCGAGGACCTCAACCCGACCGTCGACGCCCTCATCGTCGGCGCCTCCGGGGGCCCGGCCACGTGCCGCGTCTTCGACTCGGAGAACGACGAGCGGATCGTCGTGGCGCCGGCGTCCCACGGCCGGTCGGTCACGGTCGTCGACCTCGCCGTCGACACCGCCACCGGAGACGTGGTCCGCCCGCAGACCTCGGCGTTCAACCAGACGGTCAACCTGGATATCGAGCCCGACCCCGGGACCGAGGAACTCGTCCGCCAGGCACAGGCCGCCGCGGCGCCCGAGGCCCGCGAGGTCATCGGCACCGCCGACGAGACGATCAGCCGCGCCATGAACGCCGACGGGGAGTCCCCGCTGGCCGACCTCATCGCCGATGCGCAGCTCTCCGCCACCCGCGGCCGGGGCGCGCAGCTCGCCGTGTCCAACCCCGACTCGCTGCGCACCGATCTGCCCGCGGGCCCGCTCGACTACGCCACCCTGCACACCGTGCAGCCGTACGGCGACCGCCTGTACCTGGTCACCGTCACCGGCGGGGAACTCCGCGCCGCCTTCAACCACTTCGCCGACGACATCGGCCGCAACGGCCCCGCGGTGTCGGCCAACGTGCGCTACACCGTCGACGCCGGGCGGCCCGCGGGCGACCGGGTGACGGAGATAGAGGTCGACGACGAGCCGATCGATCCCCGGCGGGAGTACACCGTCGTGGTGAGCGAGTTCCTCTCCTCCCCGGAGTGGGGCGGCTCGGTGTTGGCCGAGCGCGGGGACCGCCGAGAGGCCGGCCTGACCGATCTCGACGCGGTGATCCGCTACGCGACCGATGCGGGCCCGTTGCGGGCGCCCGAGCCCGGCCGCGTCCGCGTGATCGACTGACAGCAGATCCGCGTACCCGGGCGCGGAGGAAGCCGGGGACACCCACTACGCCGAATCGCTCCACATATTTGTAAGATGGGTTTCACTCTCCGCACCGTCGGCCACACGTCCGCGCTTCGCTGACGTGCCCCCATGGAGAAAAAGGGATTACAGCCTTATTTACTCCTGAGGAAGTGGGCGCCATGTCAGGGCGAGATCCGAGCAGATACAGACGGCCGGCCGTGCTCGGCGCGGCCCTGACGGTCGGCTCGATGTTCCTCGCGGGATGCATGGCGACGAGCGCGGCCCCTGCGGTCGAACCGACGTACGCGGGTCCCGTCCGGCTGGACGAGGTGACGGTACAGCGCTTCGAGTATCCCACCCGCTATCCCGCCCCCGACCCGGAGCACAACTGGGCCGACCTCTACCTACCGGCAGGTGACCAGAAGGTCGACTCCATCCCTCTTGCCGTGCTCATCCACGGCGGGTCCTGGCACAAGGAGAGCGGGGCGGGCTCGTTCGATCACCTGGCCCGCGATCTCGCCAGCCGCGGGATGGCGGTCTACAACGTCGAGTACCGGCACATCGGGTCGGGCGGCGGCTGGCCCGTCACCTTCCGCGACGTGGCCGACGCGCTCGACCACGTCACCGAGGTCGACAGAAGGTTCCCGCAGATCACGACCGACGACGAGGTGGTGGTGGGCCACAGCAGCGGCGCACAACTCGCCGTCTGGGCGGCGACCCGACATCGGCTCGAGGACGGGGAGGTGGGCTCCAAGCCGAGCTTCCGCCCCACCCGCGCCATCTCGATCGCCGGGCCACTGGACATGACCTACGGGGCCACCCACGGGGATGACAGGATCGTCACCCTGCTCGGGGGCACACCCGACGAGGTGTCGAGCCGATACACATCGGTGGATCCCATCCAGAACATCGACACGGGCACCCCGGTGATCGCCCTGCACGGCAGGCAGGACGCGACCGTGGCGCCGGAGAACTCCCAGCGCTACGTCGACGAGGTCGATCGCCGGGGCGGCAGGGCCAAGGTCGTCATGTTCGAGGACGAGGACCACACCTCGATCGTGTCGGGCAAGTCCCGCTCCTACACGCGGATCCTCGAGATCATCCGCTACGTCTCGGCGTCCGATCTGCGCGAGACCACCGCCTGACCCGGCAATCGAGAACCGGGCCCCTTGCGGAAGTGGAGGGATTTGAACCCCCGGTGCTGTTCAGGCACGCTCGCTTTCAAGGCGAGTGCATTCGGCCGCTCTGCCACACTTCCCCGCCGCCGGCCACGACACGCGCGGCCACACCCGTTCCACGTGGAACCGGCTGTACGACGTCGCCCATGCTAGTTCACCTCACCCGCCCTCACCCAGCCCGGCTACGGTCGAGGGTATGAAGGCCATCGCGTACGACAACGGTCCCGACTCCCTGTATCTGACCGAGGTCGCCGATCCGGTCCCGGCCGCGGGTGAGGTGATCATCGACGTGGCGGCGTCGGCCGTCAACCGTGCCGACCTCCTGCAGACCAAGGGGCTTTACCCGCCGCCGCCCGGCGCCTCGGAGATCCCGGGCCTGGAGTGCTCCGGACGCATCTCGGCGGTCGGCGAGGGCGTGGAGGGCCCGGCGGTCGGCGACGAGGTGTGCGCCCTGCTGGCCGGCGGTGGGTACGCCGAGAGGGTCGCCGTCCCGGCGGGCCAGGTCATGCCCGTTCCGGAGGGTGTCTCGCTGCACGAGGCGGCGTCGCTTCCCGAGGTGGCGTGCACGGTGTGGTCCAACCTGGCGATGACGGGCGGGCTCGGTCGGGGCGTCCTCGCGGCGGACGCGCACTGGGGCGGGACCGAGCTGGGCGCACCGCGGGTGCTGATCCACGGCGGCGCGGGTGGCATCGGCTCCCACGCGATCCAGGTGTGCCGCGTGCTCGGCGCCCGGGTCGCCACCACGGCCGGCGGGCCGGAGAAGGTGGCGATGTGCCGCGAGTTGGGCGCCGAGCTGGTGATCGACTACCGGGACGAGGACTTCGTCGAACGGGTCGGGGAATGGACCGACGACGACGAGAGGGGCAGAGGCGTCGACCTGATCCTCGACGTGATGGGCGCGAAGTACCTCGAGCCGAACATCGCGTCCCTGGCGCCGGACGGTCGCGTGGTCGTCATCGGACTCCAGGGCGGGGTCAAGGGGGAGCTCAATCTGGGCATGTTGTTGCCCAGGAGGGCCGGCGTCCTCGCCACGAACCTCCGGGCGCGGCCGGTGGACGGCCCCGGCGGGAAGACCGGCATCTGCCAGGAGGTCGTGGATCACGTGTGGCCGATGATCGCCGCCGGCGATGTCACCACGAGGGTCTCGCGCGAGATCCCCCTGGAGCGGGCGGCCGAGGCGCTGGCCCTGCTGGAGTCCGGGGAATCGCACGGGAAGATCCTGCTGACCGTCGACGGGGTCTAGTCTCGGGGTCACGACACGGGGTGCCGCCCAGAAGGGGGCGGCTGAGATGAGACCCGTCGAACCTGCTCCGGGTAATGCCGGCGAAGGGATGTCCCATGCTGCATATCAATGCGTTCCTGTTCGGATGCGGCCACCACTCGGCCGCATGGCGCCGACCCGACTCCCCGGTGGAGCGACTGGGCGACATCGCCTACTGGGAGGAGCTGGCCCGGACGGCCGAGCGGGGCTGCCTCGACGCGGTGTTCTTCGCCGACGGCCACTCCGTCGGAGATCCCGCCAGCGGCTCGTGGTGGTTCCTGGAGCCGTTGACCGCACTGTCGGCGATGGCGCGCGCGACCCGGCACGTGGGGTTGGTGAGCACCGTGTCCACTACGTTCTTCACACCGTTCCACGCCGCCCGCATGCTGGCGTCGCTCGACCACATCAGCGGTGGACGGGTCGGCTGGAACGTGGTGACCTCCATGTTCGACGCGGAGGCGCGCAACCACGGGATGGCCGCCCTGCCGGGGCACACCGAGCGGTACGAGCGGGCCGAGGAGTTCGTGCAGGCCGCCCTCGCCCTGTGGGAGTCGTGGGACGCCGACGCGCTGGTCCTCGACCGTGGCGGACTGTGGGCCGATCCGGCGAAGGTGCGGGCGGTGCACCACGCGGGCGAGCACTTCCTGGTGGACGGACCACTCACCGTGCCGCGGTCGCCGCAGGGCCGGCCGGTGCTGTTCCAGGCCGGGTCGTCGGATCCGGGCCGGGACCTGGCGGCGCGGCACGCCGAGGGGATCTACGCCGTCGCGTACGACGACGAGTCCGCGTCGGCGTACGCCGCGGACCTGAGGCGGCGGGCGCGGGCGGCGGGCAGGGACGCGGACTCGCTGGTCGTGATGCCCGGACTGGTGACGTATGTCGGGTCGACTGTGGCGGAAGCCCGTCAGAAGAAGGCCGAGCTCGACGCCCTGCTGCCGGTCGAGGAGTCGTTGGCCCAGCTGTCGATGTTCACCGGGCAGGACTGCTCCGACTGGGAGCTCGACGCGCCTGTTCCGGAGTTGCCGCCGCTGGCCGAGTTCGCGGGACCGCAGGGCCGCTACGAGACCATCCTCCGGATCATCAGCAAGGACTCGCCCACCGTGCGTGAGCTGCTGGGTACCCTCGCGGCGGGCGGCGGGCACTGCACGATGCTCGGCACGCCCGAATCGATCGCGGACGAGATCGAGCGCTGGTACCGGGCGGGCGCGGCCGACGGGTTCAACCTCATGCCTCCGAGTTACCCGGACGGTCTGGAGGATTTCGTGGATCTCGTGATCCCGGTCCTGCAGCGCCGCGGACTGTTCCGGACGAGCTACGACGGGGCGTCGACCCTCCGAGAGCTACTCGCCCGGTGAGCCGGCGGCGGCAGCCGGTCCAGCGCCTCCAACGTCTCGTCGCACCACCTCAGCCAGGCCCGCTCCTCCTCGATCCCCAGCGAGAGGACGCGGTGCTGGAGGACGCCCCGCGGATCGGACGGGTCGACGGCGGAGAAGTCCCGCTTCTCGATTTCGCGGTACCGCTCGAGATTGTCCTGCCGCCGGGCGCGGTGGTGCTCGAGGGCGCGACGGACCTCGTCGGTCCGGCCCGTGGCGGCGGCGGCCCGGACGCGGACGGCGAGGGTCGACCGCGTCACGTCCGGGGCGTCGTCCTCGCCGATCCACTCGACCAGCGATCGGCGGCCGTCGTCGGTGACCGCGAACCGCCTGGGTTGTCCGCGCCGGGGCGGGCCGTCCCGTGGCAGTTCCCGGATCAGGCCCGCCGAGGCCAGCCGGTCGAGTTCGCGGTAGATCTGCTGGTGGGTGGCGGGCCAGAAGTACCCGATCGACCTGTCGAAGCGTCGGGCGAGTTCGATCCCGCTGCCCTCCCGCTCGGTGAGCGAGGTGAGGATCGCGAACCTCAGCGACATCGGCTCAGCGCAGCGCGCCGACGCCGGCGGTGAGGGCGTCCAGCGCCTCGTCGTATTCGCCCCGCAGGCGGTCGACCAGGTCGCGGACGGTGCCGGTGGAGCGGACGGCGCCCACGCCCTGTCCGGCGCCCCAGATGTCGCGCCACGCCTTGGAGTCGTTCGACCCGCCGGAGCCGAAGTCCATGGCCGACGGGTCCGACTCCGGTAGGTTGTCCGGGTCCAGGCCGGCGGCCTCGATGCTGCCCCGCAGGTAGTTGCCGTGGATGCCCGTGAACAGGTTGCTGTAGACGATGTCGTCGGCCGTACTGTCGACGATCATCTGCTTATACTCCGGCGTGGCCCGCGATTCCTCCGTCGCCAGGAACGCGGAGCCGACGTAGGCGAGGTCCGCGCCCGCCGCCTGCGCGGCGAGGATCGACCGCCCGTGGGCGATCGCCCCGGACAGCAGCAGCGGCCCGTCGAACCACTCGCGGATCTCCTGCACCAGCGCGAACGGGGACTGCGTGCCGGCGTGGCCCCCGGCCCCGGCGGCCACCGCGACGAGCCCGTCCGCGCCCTTCTCGACGGCCTTGCGGGCGAACCGGTCGTTGATCACGTCATGCAGGACGATGCCGCCGTACGAATGGACGGCCTCGTTGACCTCCTCGCGCGCACCGAGGGAGGTGATGACGATCGGCACCTCGTGCTCGACGACGGTGGCCAGGTCCTGCTCGAGCCGATCATTGGAGCGATGGACGATCTGGTTGACCGCGAACGGGGCGACGTACCGGTCGGGATTCGCGGCGGCGAACGCCTCGTTGCTCTCCCGCACCTGCTCGATCCACTCGGCCAGCGCCGACTGCGGCCGCGCGTTGAGCGCCGGGAACGACCCGATCACCCCCGCCTGACACTGCGCGGCCACCAGCTCGGGGCCGGAGTAGATGAACATCGGCGAGGCGACCACCGGGACGGTGAGCGGGCCGGCGAGCACGGAGGGAAGGGCCATGAGCAGTCCTTTCGAGAGCGGGGCGGAGCAGACTTCTCCCCCGACCGTACGGTCGCGCCGGCTTTTGTGCAACTAGTTGCACAAAAGACGTCCGCCTCGCGTCAGCGACAGAACCCACACCTCACGGACGGGAATCGCGGTCTAGGACAGCTCCGCGAAGCGTTCGGTGTCGCGCACCTTTCCGGAGACGATGATGGTGTCCCCCGGGTGCAGGATCGTGTCGGCGGCGGCGTAGGTGAAGCCCTCCCCGGGACGCTTGATCGCCACCACGGTCACGCCGTGGTCCGTGCGGATCGAGGTCGCACCGAGACTGCGACCCGTCGCGAACGCGGGGGCGGTCGTCTTGACCATGGCGAATCCGTCATCGAACTCGATGTAGTCGATCATCCGGCCGCGGACCAGGTGGGCCACCCGCTTGCCCATGTCGTGTTCCGGCCGCACGACATGATGCACACCGATCTGCGTGAGAATCTTGGCGTGAGAGTTGCTGATCGCCTTGGCCCACACGTTCGCCACGCCCATATTGATCAGGGCCGAGGCGGTCAGCAGGCTGGCCTCGAGGTCGGAGCCGATCCCCACCACCGCGCGATCGAACTCGTGCACCGACAACTGACGTAGGGACTCCTCGTCCGTGGTGTCGGCCACCACCGCGTGCGTGAGGCGGTTGGCGATCTTCTGCACGACCGCATCGCTCGCGTCGACGCCCAACACCTCCGCGCCCTGGGACATCAACTCCAGAGCGAGCGACTTGCCGAACCGACCCAGACCGAGCACTGCCACGGCGTCCGGCGCTGATTTCCTAGCCAATGAGAGGCCTTTCTGCGGGAAGGTCGTACCGTCGTCCGCGCTGGCGAGCGGCCAGGGCACTGACCATGGTGATCGGGCCGATCCGGCCCAGGTACATCAGTCCGATCAGTATCCACTGACCCCACTCGGGAAGCTGCGCGGTGATGCCGGTGGACAGCCCCACCGTGGCGAACGCGGAGGTGACCTCGAACAGCAGTTCATTAAGCCCGAACGGCGTCCCCGCCAGGAGCACGATGGTCGAGACCGTCACCAATCCGATACCGATGAGGGCCACGGCCAACGCCTGGCGCTGGACGCGGGTGTCCACACGACGGTCGAAGATCGTGACCGTCTTCTCGCCCCGCACCTCGGCGACCATGACGAACAGCAGAAGTGCGAAGGTCGTCACCTTGATCCCGCCCGCAGTGCCTCCGCTGCCGCCTCCGATGAACATCAACACGTCGGTCACGAGCAGGGTGGCATCGTCCATCTGCGCGTAGTCGACGCTGTTGAAGCCGGCGGTTCTGGGCATCGTCCCCTGGAACGCGGCCACCAGGACCTTGTCGGCGAAACCGAACGATTGCAGCGTGCGGGTCCACTCCAGCGCCAGGACCGCCGCGAACCCCGCCAGCAGCAGGATCACCGTGACGTGCACGGTCAGCCGGGTGTGCAGGCTCCACCGCGGGTGCTCCCTGGCCGCCGACCCGGACCGACGGATGCGCCGCCCCACCTCGAACAGGACCGGGAAGCCCAACCCGCCCAGGATCACGGCCACCATCAACGGCACACAGATCCACGGATCGGTGGCGAAGCCGATCACGTTGTCGCTGTACAGCGCGAACCCGGCGTTGTTGAACGCCGAGACCGAATGGAACACGCCCAGCCACAGCGACCGCAGCACCGGCTCGTCGTACCCGACCGCGAAACGAATCGCCAGCGCCGCCGCGGTGACCGCCTCGATCAGCAGACTCATCCGGACCACGCCCACGACCACGCCCCGCACGTCGCCGAGTTCGGCCGCCCGGGCCTCGGCGGCGGTGTTCAACCGTGCCTTGAGTCCGATCCGGTGCGCCAACATCAGCCCCACCAACGAGGCCATGGTCATGATCCCCAGGCCACCGACCTGGATCAGCCCCAGAATGACCGCCTGACCGAATCCCGACCAGTGCACAGGGGTGTCCACCACGATCAACCCGGTCAAGCACATCGCCGACGTCGCCGTGAACAGCGCTGCGGTCACACTGGTGGCGCCGCCGGACGCCACCGCCGCGGGCAGCAGCAGCAACCCGGTCCCCACCGCGATCGCCGCAGCGAAACTCAGGGCGACGACCCGGACCGGACTCAACGTCGCCCAGCCCGCCCACCGCCGCATCACAGACGGTGACACCCGCCCATACGCAGTCACGAGGTCAGACAGTAGACCTCGGCGCCCCCGATGAACAGTAGGTGTTCGCGCCCGGTGATCCGCCTGCGTATCACCGCAGCGTGCGGCCCACGACCCCCGCGTAGATCTCCTGCGCCAACCGCTCCGCGCCCTCCACGAGCGCGGCGACGGCGGCCGGATCGACGCCACCCGCCGCGGGCACCCCGGAGACGACGGAGCGCGGGTCCTCGTCCGCCGCCACAGAACTCCACCGCGACCCGGCGGCGAGCAGCGACCCGTGCTTGACGTCGTAGTAGGCCGACCCCGACCGCAATGCCACCCCGGAGGCCCCGCGGGCCGCCGCGAAGAGATGCGGATGGAAACGGGTGGTCAGCCAGACTTGCCCAGGCCGGGCGGGCAGACCCGTAGCCCACAGTTCCTGGAACGGTACGAAACGCGCACGGGCCAACCGCAGGTCAGCCAGGGCGCGGCCCACCTCGTCGTCGTCGCTGTCTCCGCCCCGTCCACCGTCGGCACCGGACGCGGCCGCGGCGCGCGCACACACCCTGTCCCACACCACCCGGTCCCCACCGGGGATCGACTCGACGACGGTGATCCGCTCGCCCGGCACCGCCCACGCGGCGAGGATCCGCGCGACGGTGGCGGCGAGGACCTCCGGCTCCACCAGGTCGGACTGGGCGCAGAGCACCAGGTCGCGGCACGCGTCCGGGTCGGGCGAGTAGACGGGGTGGTCGCCGGCCTCGACGACACCCGCCGCCGACAGGGCGAGCCAGCCGTCGTCGGCCACGTGGCGGACCGGCACCCCCGTGCCCGCGAGGAGCTCGAACGAGTCGGCGTCACGGACGGTGACCAGGTCGTAGTCGCGCAACGCCCCCGCCAACCGTCCGGCGTCCCCGCACGGCACGAACCCCTGACCGGTGGCCACCACGCGCGCGCCCGCCGCCCGGCCGGCCTCCCCCGCCGCCGCGACCACGCCCAGGTGATGCGGCCACAGGTCGTTGACGAAGCCGCCGCCGATGAGGTGGACCACAGACGCGCTGCGTAGCAGGTCGATTCCCGTGGCCAGCGCCGGACGCAGCCCGGGGTCGCCCATCGCGGCGCGGCAGAACCCGATCGCCTCGTCGGCGCCGGTGTGCTCGGAGGCCAGGCGCCACAGGGTGTCGGTGAAGAGCACGTCCGGGTGCTCGGAATGGTGCAGGACCGCCACCTGGCCGGGCGTGTGGCAGTCCACCACGACGGGCGTCCCCGGCAGTGCGTGCCGCAGGTAGCGCAGCCACCCCGCCAACAGCTGCTCGTCGCCGTGGTTGGGGTGGCCGGCCGGAGCGACGAGGTACACGGGCCGGTGGCCCTCCCGCGGCCGGCCCCACCGCGCGTCCGCGGTGGCGCGCACGGCGTCGAGCCGGCGTCGGGCCCGTCGTCTCAGGCGGGCGGCGGGCGCGGCTCGGCGAGTCGGCGTCATGACGTCAACCCTGCCGCACCCCCGTGGGGCCCCGCCGCCCGGGTCAGACCGCCGCCGGCCGCCGGACCGGACTGGGGGTCAGATCGGTGGGATCAGATCCGCACGAGCATCTTGCCCACGTTCGCGCCCTTCATCAGATCGAGGAACGCGTCGACCGAGTTGTCGATGCCGTCGACGACGGTCTCGTCGAACACGATCTCGCCCGAGGCGACCCACGGGCCGACCTTCTCCGCGAACTCCTTGAACAGATGCATGTACTTGTTCACCGTGAAGCCCTGCAGGGTGAGGCCGCGGGTGATGGCCTGCCACATGTTGTCCGGCCCCGGCGCACGCTCGGTGGCGTTGTACGAACTGATCGCGCCGCACAGGGCCAGTCGGCCCCCGTCGTTCATCAGGTCGAGCGCGGCCTCGAGGTGGTCACCGCCCACGTTGTCGAAGTAGACGTCGATCCCCTCGCCGTTCTCGCTGCCGAAGTGCTCGCGCAGGAGCTTCCGGACCGGGCCTTCCTTGTAGTTGATCGCCGCGTCGAACCCGTAGCGCTCGACGCACGTGGCCACCTTCTCCGGGCTGCCGGCCGAGCCGACGACCTTCGAGGCGCCCATCAGCGTGGCGATCTGCCCCACCGCCGAACCGACCGACCCGGCCGCGCCGGAGACGAACACGCTCTCGCCGGCCTGGAACCGGCCGATGTGCAACAGCCCGACGTACGCGGTGAGGCCCGTGGTCCCCAGGACGCCGAGATACGCCGAGATCGGCACCCCGTCCATCTCCTGCACCACGCGGAACTGCCGGGCGTCGCCCTGGGCGACGTCGCGCCACCCGTCGTTGTGCAGGACCACCGCGCCGACCGGGTGGTCGTCCGAGCGGGACTCGACGATCCTGCCCACGGCCGCGCCGGTCATGGTCTCGTCGAGCTCGAACGGCGGGATGTACGAGCGTCCCTCGTTCATCCGGCCCCGCATGTAGGGATCCACCGAGATGAACTCGTTGGCCACCCGGACCTCGCCCTCGGCGAGCTCGGGGAGGTCGACGGTGACCGTGCGGAAATTGTCGTGGGTCGGCCATCCGGTGGGACGGCTCGCGAGCTGGATCTGCGTACTGGTCGTCATCTCTCCTGTCTACGCGCCCTCGCGGCGGGGCTGCCACCGGCGGAACCTCTAGTACGCTGAGCCCTCGTGCAGGACCAGTCCCTTCCCGATCCGACCTCGGCGACGCTCCCCGACGAGCGCGTGCGGGGCGAGATCGTCAACGACTCCCACACCTTCCGCCGGGCCGTGGCCGACCTGCGCCAGGGGCTGAGCCAGCGCGAACTGTGGCTGTCCCTGGGCTGGCAGGACATCAAGCAGCGCTACCGCCGCTCTACCCTCGGCCCGCTGTGGATCACCATCGCCACCGGCGTCATGGCCGTGGCGCTCGGCCTGCTGTACTCGATCCTCTTCCAGATCCCGCTCGCCGACTTTCTCCCGCACGTCACCGTGGGCCTCATCATGTGGGGCTTCATCTCCGGCTGCATCAAGGAGGGCGCCGAGGTCTTCATCGCCAACGAGGGCCTCATCAAGCAGCTCCCCAGCGCCCTGAGCGTGCACGTCTACCGGCTGGTGTGGCGGCAGTTCCTGTTCCTGTGCCACAACCTGGTCATCTGGGTGGTGCTCATGGTGGTCTTCCCGCGGCCGCTGGGCTGGGAGCTCCTGCTGTCCGTGCTGGGGCTGGCGGTGCTCATGGTCAACGGTGTGTGGGTGTCCATGCTTTTCGGCATCCTCGCCACCCGGTTCCGGGACATCGCCCCTCTGCTGGACTCGATGGTGCAGCTGCTGTTCTACATGACCCCCATCGTGTGGACCACGCAGACGCTGTACGAGCAGGGCGGGCAGATCGCCGACCGCGCCCGCATCGCCGAGATCAACCCGCTCTACCACTACCTGGAGATCGTCCGCGCGCCCATGCTCGGCCAGTCCGTCGACGCCTACCACTGGTGGATCGTCCTGGCCTGCACGGCCGTCGGGTTGCTCCTGGCGTTCGTGGCGCTGCGCCGGTTCCGCTCCCGAGTCCCGTACTGGGTGTAGGAGGTACATCCCATGAGCTCCGTCGCGCCCACCCCCGGCGGCGTGTCCATCGACTGCGTGGACGCGTGCGTGGATTTCCCGATCTTCGACGCCAAATCGCGCTCCCTCAAGAAGGCGGTCCTCGGCTCCGCGGGGGGCGCGATCGGCCGGAACGCGTCCAACGTCGTCGTCGTCGAGGCCCTCAAGGACATCACCCTCTCCCTCCGCGAGGGGGACCGCGTGGGCCTGGTCGGGCACAACGGTGCCGGCAAGTCAACGCTGCTGCGGCTGCTGTCCGGCATCTACGAACCCACCCGCGGCGCGGCGCGGATCCGCGGCCGCGTGGCGCCCGTGTTCGACCTGGGCGTGGGCATGGACCCCGAGATCTCGGGGTACGAGAACATCATCATCCGCGGACTGTTCCTCGGCCAGACGCGCAAGCAGATGAAGGCCAAGGTCGACGAGATCGCCGACTTCACCGAGCTCGGCGACTACCTGGACATGCCGCTGCGCACCTACTCCACCGGCATGCGCGTGCGGCTGGCCATGGGCGTGGTGACCTCGATCGACCCCGAGATCCTTCTGCTCGACGAGGGCATCGGCGCCGTGGACGCGGAGTTCATGAAGAAGGCGCGGGTCAAGCTCGCCGACCTCGTCTCCCGCTCGGGCATCCTGGTCTTCGCCTCCCACTCCAACGAGTTCCTCGCGCAGCTGTGCGACTCGGCCATGTGGATCGACCACGGTCGCATCCGCCAGCGCGGCAGCATCGAGGAGATCGTCACCGCCTACGAGGGCCCCGAGGCCGGCCGCTCGATCGGCGAGTACATCGGCAGGATGCGTCATGAGAGCTGAGGGCGGGGCCGCCGCGGGAGACGCGGGCCGAAAAGCGGCCGACGCCCGCCGGGTCGTGGCCGTCGTGGTCACCCACCGCCGGCTCGAGCAGCTGCGCGAGTCCCTGGCCGTCGTGTGCGGCCAGACCCGCCCGATCGACCACCTGGTGGTGGTGGACAACGCCGACGAGCACGCCGTACGCGAGCTCGTCGAGTCGCAGCCGGTCGAGGCCACGTACATCGGCTCCAAGCACAACCTCGGCGGCGCGGGCGGCTTCGCACTGGGCATGCTGCACGCGCTGGCCACCGGCGCGGACCTCGTGTGGTGCGCGGACGACGACGGCCGCCCCGAGGGCCCCGACGTCCTGGCCACGCTGCTGCACTGCATGGACCGCCACGGCCTGGCCGAGGTCTCGCCGGTGGTGTGCGACCTCGCCGACCCCGACCGACTGGCCTTCCCCCTGCGGCGCGGCGTGGTGTGGCGGCGTCGGCGCTCGGAGCTGTTCACCGGAGCGGGCGCGGCCGGCGACGGGGAGACCACCGAGGACCTGCTGCCCGGCATCGCGTCGCTGTTCAACGGCGCCCTGTTCACCGCCGAGTGCCTGGACCGCGTGGGCGTGCCCGACCTGCGCCTGTTCATCCGCGGCGACGAGGTCGAGGTGCACCGGCGCCTGGTCCGCTCGGGGCTGCCGTTCGGCACGTGCCTGACCACCGCGTACCTGCACCCGCAGGGCTCGGACGAGTTCAAGCCGATCCTCGGCGGCCGCATGCACACGCAGTTCCCCGACGACCCGGTCAAGCGGCACTTCACCTACCGCAACCGCGGTTACGTCCTCACCCAGCCCGGCAACCGGCGGCTCATCCCGCAGGAGATCGTGCGATTCGGCTGGTACTTCCTCGTCTCGCGGCGTGATCCGGCGGGGTTCCGCGAGTGGCTGCGCCTGCAGCGCATGGGCGCGGGCGAGCGGTTCGAGAAGCCCGGCGCCTGACCCGCGAGAATCCGCTACCCCGACTCCGGATCCGCTACGCCCTGAGGGGTAGCGGATCCCGAGGGAAGGTAGCGGATTCGGGGGGCCGGGCCCGGGTGCCCGAGTGCCGGCATGCGGCAGGATGGGGGCATGACCGACTGGATCGCGCTGCAGTCCCGCGCCGCCGACCTCTACGACGAGGTGCTGCCCGCCGTCACCGACTGGGACGCCGCCACCCCGTGTAGCGACTGGACCGCGCGCGAGGTGCTGGCCCACGTGGTGGACGAGCAACTGTGGGTGCCGGGCCTGCTCGCCGGCGGCACGGTCGACGAGGTGGCCGACGACCTCGAGGACCGCCTGCGTCGCCTGCGCGACGCCTCCGGTCCCGAACTGGTGGAGGACTGGGAGTCGGTCACAGCGCCGGTGGGGGCGGCGTGGCGCGGGACGTGCGCCGGCGGCGCGGACACGGAGGTGCATCTGTCGTACGGACTCGCTCCCGCGAAGCACTACCTCGCCCAGCAGGTGTTCGACCTGGCCGTCCACGCGTGGGACATCGCCTCCTCGCAGGGCATGGACCTGCACTGGGGCGACGATCTCGAGCGGGCCGTGGTGGAGTTCGTCCGGACCGACCTCGCCGAGAACCCGGCGCCGGAGCTGTTCGACCCGGCGGTCCCGGGCTTCGACGGCCCGGACGTGTCGGCGCGGGACGAGGTGCTCGCGCTCACCGGCCGCGATCCCTCGGCCTGGCCGGCCCGGTAGTCGCGGGGCCGCGGCACCGTGCCCTTCAGGCCTCGCGCAGAGCCGCCATCGGGCACTTGGCGACGGCCTTGCGGGCGCGCTTCTCGTGCTCGGAGGGGATGTCGTCGACCAGCAGGCGCACCACCTCGTCGTCGTCATCCAGCGCGAACACCGCCGGCGCCAGTCCCACGCACACCGCCTGTCCCTCGCACCGGTCCGGATCCACGATGATCCTCATGTCACGCCTCCCCGCCGGGGGCCCCGGGCCCCGTAGTCGATGGTTGTGGCCCTGAAAGTAGACAAAACACGGTGCCGTGTCCAGAGAATGAGTCAAATTGCCGGGAACCGAACTGACTCCTCGGTAAGTTACTATCGGCCGGTGACCACGACGATGCTGCACCGCTACACCTCGAGCCCCCGTGCGTTCCCCGTCCTGGCCTCGCTCTACCCGCCGCTCCTGGGGTCGGGGATCCGCATCCGGCACGTCGCCCCGGACTGGACCCGAGGGGAACTGAACATGCACGTGGCGCCGTGGACCGCCAACACCAACGGCACCGCGTTCGGCGGCGCGCTGTTCGCCGCGACAGACGTGCTCTACGGGGCGCTGCTGTCCGGACACCTGGGCGCCGGCTACCAGGTGTGGACCAAAAGCGCGACGATCGACTTCCGCTCCCCCGGCCGCGGCCGGCTCCGGTGCGTCGTCGAGGTGCCGCACGCGGAGGCGGACTCGATCCGCGAGCAACTGACCACCCGGTCCAGCACCAGCGTGGTCCACACCGCGGTCGTCACCGACAGCCGCGGCAGGACGGTCGTCGAGGCCCGGCACACGATGTTCGTCCGACGCCGCACCTAGAGACGACACCTGAGCGAACGGACCCGCGCCGACCGGCGGCGAGCATCCGTCGGGGGGCGACACCGCCGGGCGCGGGTAGGATGATCCGGTCAACCGGCCCTCCCCGGAAAGGAAACCCCGTTGGGAGCCACCCCGCTCGCATGGTCGTTGTCAGTCGGCCTGATCGTCGCACTCCTCTTGTTCGACTACTTCTTCCATGTGCGCAAGGAGCACATTCCCACGCTGAAAGAGTCGGCCATCTGGTCCTCGCTCTACGTGGGCGTGGCGGTCCTGTTCGGTTTCGCCGTGTGGATCTTCGGCGGCACGGACATGGGTATCGAGTACTTCGCCGGGTACCTCACCGAGAAGGCCCTCTCGGTGGACAACCTGTTCGTGTTCCTCCTGCTGCTGACGAGCTTCAAGGTGCCCAAGGCGGGTCAGCAGAAGGCGCTGCTGTTCGGCATCGTCTTCTCGATCATCGCCCGCACCGCGTTCATCTTCGTGGGCGCCGCGCTGCTCAACCAGTTCAGCGCGCTGTTCTACGTGTTCGGCCTGTTCCTCATCGTCACCGCCGGCCGACTGCTGGCCGAAGACGATGAGGACGACGACGAGGTCGACAACGTCATGGTCCGGTTCGCCAAGAAGGTCATCCCGGCGACCGACCACTACGACCACGACAAGCTGTTCACCGTCGAGAACGGCAAGCGCGTCATGACGCCGATGGTGATCGTCATGGTCGCGATCGGGGGCACCGACATCATGTTCGCGCTGGACTCGATCCCCGCGATCTTCGGGCTCACCCAGAACGTCTTCATCGTCTTCACCGCCACCACGTTCTCGCTGCTCGGCCTGCGCCAGCTGTACTTCCTGCTGGAGGGCCTGCTCGATCGGCTGGTCTACCTCAAGTACGGCCTGGCCGCGATCCTGGGCTTCATCGGCGTCAAGCTGGTGCTGCACGCCCTGCACGAGAACAACCTGCCGTTCATCAACGGTGGCGAGCACGTCGACGTGGTCGAGGTGCCCACGCTGCTCTCGCTGGGCGTGATCGTGGTGGTGCTCGTGGTGACCATCGTGGCCTCGCTGGTCAGTCCGGCCGGCAAGGCGCTCACCGTCCTGGGCAACCTCAAGCGCTACTCGCGGGAGTACCTCAACAAGGACTTCACCGACGACCCGGTGGAGCGCGCGCGGCTGTGGAGCAAGATCCTCGAGAACGAGGACAAGCTCGGCACGATCGACCGCAAGTACTTCGGCAGCGAGGGCGACGTGTGGGAGCTCGAGCAGCTCCTGCGTCGGGTCTGGGACGAGCAGGGCCGCTACGAGAAGGCCACCGACTACACCCGCTGATCCGCCACACCTGCGTCATCCCGGCCCGCGGCCTCAACGCCGCGGGCCGGACCACATCCCGTGCGGGTCGGCCGCGGGGTCATCGGCCGGCGGATAGCAAACCTCTGACGAGGGCCACCGCGCCCGCAGCACGGCGGCGGCGCGGCGGCCCGCACCGGAGTCAACCGCGCGGTGGTGACCCGCCAGCGAGGCCGCGTTGCCCGGGGCGGCGTCGCCCCGGGCCACGATCACCGTCCACCCGGCGTGCAGCAGCTGCTCGCGGAACCTCTCGGTGCCGCGACCCGAGCTCGACGGCGTCGCGGAATCCCCGGCGGCGAAGACCACGCAGCGGGCATCGGGATCGGCCAGCGGCAGCTCCACCGTGAAGTGCCCCAGACGCACGGCGTGCCCGTGCCGGAAGCCGTCGAGCCCTGCCGCCCGGAGCTCCAGTCGTGCCCGCGTGGAGACGGCCGACCCCGACCGCGGGTCCGCCGCGCGGGCGACGGCGGTGAAGTCGCGGGCACCGCGCCCCGAGGGGTGCTCGAGCGCGCCCGCCAGCTGGCCCGGCAACTCGGGCACCCTCGCGCACAGCCGCTCCACCGACACCACCGCATCCTCGAACCCCAGGTCTCCGGCCAGATCCCGGCACGTGCGCAGCGGGGTGGTGACCCGCAACCCGTCGATCTCGGTGACAGCCGACGGCGGCAGGGTGCCGTAGCGGTAGATCCGCCCCGGACGGGACCGACGCGTCGACGGCAACCAGATCTCGGGCGGCGCGTCCACGGGCACCGAGTCGTCACCCCACAGCAGGGCGGCGCTGCGGCCGCGTAGCACCCCGTCCGGCCAGGTCCGCGCCAGGGCGATGCTGCGGAGCCGGAGATCATCGGGCTGGTCGTCGCGTCGGTACAACCCGTGCCAGATCCGCTCGTAACGGTCGCGGTCCCGGGCGTCGGGGACGGCGGCGGCCAGCTCGGCCGCGGTCAGCGGGCCCGGCGGCAGCGCGAGGATGTCGGCCGGGGTCGTCGGCGCGGTCGGGGTCGAGGTCGGAGTGTCCATGCCACCTACTCTGCCCCGACGCCCCGCCGCGTTCCGGCTGTCCGCGGGTCCGGGGCTGGCCAGATGTGGAATTCGGGGCGGCTGTGGATCAGCCACCGCGATGCCGGTCTGAGGGGTCCGCTCGGAACCTAGGCTGGACCGGTGATCGAGTTCGCGCTCTTCTGCGCTCCCGCGGTGCTCTACGTGGTCGTGCAATCGCGTCGGGGCGACCGGTCACCCGCGGCCGCGCTCGACCGGATCGGTGCGCGATGGGGCGCGCCCTCGGCGTACGGGTAGGCGCTCCTCCTGCTCATCCCCCTGGTGGCGGCGAGCTGGTCGGCGATCGCGCTGATGCCCGCCGAGGTGGTGGACGATCCCGGCGTCACGGTCGCCCGGGTCACCTCGGCCGGGGCCGTCGTCGGCGTCGCGCTGCGGGCGGTGGGCGAGGAGGTGTTCTTCCGCGGGCTCCTCGGCGGCGTCCTCGTGCGTCGACTCGGGTTCGCCCGCGGCAACCTGCTGCAGGCGGCCGCGTTCGTCGTCCCACACCTCGCGCTGCTCCGGATCGACGCCGGCCTGTGGCCGATCGTCGTGATCCAGTTCACGGCGGGCTACGCACTGGGGTGGCTCCGGCACCGGACCGGGACGTTCGTGCCCGGTGCCGTCGTCCACGTCGTCGCGAACATCGTGGCCGGACTCGTCACCGCCTGACCACGCAGCCGGCGGGAGTCCCCGCGCAGCGAGCGGGATCGCCGCGGCGCCGGCGCCGCTACACCCCGTAGAGCCGCGCCCAGGTCTCCCGGGTCGTGAGCTCGGCCTGCGCCTTCCGCCACCGCTCCTGCGCGGCGGGCGCCTCGCGGACGAACCGGGCCAGCAGCGCCGCGAGACGCTTCTGCAGCTCGGTGGCGCGCGCGGGGTTCACCTTCCGGTGGTGCACGCCGGTCTGCGAGGCGTCTGTCACGTAGACCTCGTCGAACAGCGACACGTGCCACCAGGCGGCGTCCTCGTACGGGATCGCCACCACGCCGCGGCGCTGCCGGCCGAGTTTCTGGGTGAGCAACCGCTTGGCCAGCACCTGGTCCTCGCGGTCCTCGCGCGGGATCCCGACCTTGCGCTCGACTCTGATCCCCGCGGGGAGCGCCTCCACGGCGAGCTTGGCGGTCTCGGGATACTCGGCGCGCTCGGCGCGGATCGCGGCGAGCGCGGCCTGCCCGCCGTCGCCCACCCCGTGGGAACCGTCGGGCCCGTCGAGGAACGCCTCGATCCCCCGCATCCGTGTGGCCGCCAGGCCGTACTGCATCCCCACCATGGCCCGCAGGACGCTCCGGCCGAGGTTCTTGGCCATGCTCTTCGGGTCGATCCCCTGCCGGATCGCGGCGGTGACCAGCGAGTTGCGCTGGGAGAAGAACTGGCCGAAGTCGTCGCCGTCCTTCCAGTAGAAGTCGGCGTGCCACACGGCCGCGCCCTGCAGCGTGCACGTCGGGATCCCGGCCTGGCGGCACCGGAGGCCGTACTCGATGTCGTCCCACTGGAAGAAGTACGGCATCGGCAGGCCCACCTCCTCCACCGCCTCGCCGGGGACGAGGCAGGACCACCAGGCGTTGTACTCGGCGTCGATTCGCCGCTCCTGCCGGTTCTCGACCACCGACTCGTCGCGCAGCGCGTACTCGTCGGCGTCGAGGCCGCCGCGGAGCTCGTCGAGCTGCGTGCGCTCGGCCGAGACCAGCAGGTAGTCGGGGTTGTACAGGTACAGCATCTGCGCCCCGACCAGCATCGGCTCGCGCGTCACGGCGGCGAAGGCGAACAGGCGCAGCACCGTCTCCGGCTCCACCCGGACGTCGTCGTCCATGAGCAGCACGTCCACCGGGCCGGCGGCGCCCGGCGCGGTGGCCTCGTACAGCCCGCGGCTGAAGCCCCCGGCACCGCCGAGGTTGGGCTGGCGCAGGTAGTGCAGCCGGTCGCCGAACTCCTCGGCCGCGTGCCGGAACGCCTCGCGGGTCTCCACCAGATCGGTGCCCTGATCCGTCACGTAGAGGTCGTCGATGAGATCCGCGACGAGGGGATCCGAGGCCAGCGAGTCCACCGTGGCCGCACAGTCGTCCGCCCTGTTGAACGTGCAGATCGCCACGGCAGCGCGGCGGGCGGGCCTCGTCGTCGTCGTACTCCACACCACCTCCGACACGGTCGCCGGCGCGTCCACGGCGTGCAGCTCCAGCCACATCGCGCCACCGTCGGTGAACGCGTCCACCGGCACGTGCAGCACCGCCATCCCGTCACCGTGGTGGTGGACCACGTCCACCGTCCGCACGTGGGAGCCGATATCGGAGGCGCGGACCAGCACGTCCAGCTGCCCGGTCGTCTCCACGGACACGCGCACGGTGAGCTCGGTGACCGAGGTCCACCGCTGCCAGTAGGAGGCCTCGAACCGGCCGAAGTAGGTGTTGGTGTCGACGATCGCGCCGGCGTCCATGTGCAGCTCGGCGCGGGTACGTCGCACGACCCCGCGCACGATGCGCGAGTACAGGTCGTCGTTGACCCACCGGCGCGGGCCCGAGAACAGCGTGCGCTGGAGCAGCAGGTCGCGCTCGGGCTGCGGGGCGGCGGTGTCGGGGCCCGCGGCGGTCACGGTGGTGGCGTCCATGAGGCGATGCGCTCCTGGTGGGGTCGGTGCGGGGACACGGCCCGTCGGGGCCGCGCGGCGGCGGGCCGCTCAGGGCCCGGTCGCGCCGTCCAGGCTAGTCGCCGGCCCGGCGGCGGCCGCGTCGACGACCGGTGAGTCGGTGTTCGGGGGCTGCACGGGCGGGGTGAACGGGGGGATCCCCGGCGGCGGCAGGAGCGGCGGGTGGTCCGCGGGCACCGGCAGGACCTCGTACAGCCGGGCGCCGGGGTTGCCCTCGACGAGCCGCAGGTGGGGGTTGAGGTCGAGCCCGATGAACCCGCCCGGCCGACCCGGGCCGCCCACGACGCCGGTGCCGACGATCACCCAGCGCACGTCCTGCCGCAGTACCTCGTGCGTGACGGACGGGTCGAAGCCGTAGCGGTTGATCGAGGTGTACAGGATCATGCGGTCGGCGCCGACCTGCGCGACCGGGTCGTCGGCGAGCGGCGCGCCGAACACCACGGGCACGCCGTGCAGCGCGTACGCCCACGCGGTGCCGTCGAACGGATCATTGAGGACCACGCCGCCCTCGTGCCGCTCGGCGAGCGCGTCGAGCACCGCGCGTTCGCGGGCGTTGACCGCCGGGCCGTCGCCGTAGCCCCACACCCGCAGGTCGCGGGCCAGGACCGCGTGCCCGGAGACCGTGAGCAGCCCCAGCACGGCCACCACCACGACGCCGGTCCGCGCGGCCGGGCGGCGGGCCGAACCGAGCGGGACGAGCGCCCGCACGCCCGCGCCGGCCAGCACGGCCGACGGCAGCACCAGCAGGGAGGCGAACCGGTAGAAGTCGTCCCACCAGAAGCCGGTGAACACCCGCACCCAGTCGCCGTCCACCGCCGCGGCCAGCACGTACAGCGCCCCGTAGACCACGAGCGCGGCGGCGGGCGCGGCGAGCGGGCGACGGCGCCGCGGGTCCACGACCGCCACCGCCAGGCCCACGAGCACCGCGATCGCCATCCCGATCGAGGACAGCGCGGTGGGCCCGAGGTCGAACACGCCGGCCACCGCGCGCGGCACGCCCACCTCGCGCGGCCACGAGAACCCGGCGAGCGACTCGGTGGTCCCGGCCGAGACCATCGTCGCCGACCACAGCACGTACGGGGCCGCCGCGACCGCGGCCAGCGCGAAGCCGCCGAGGACCGCGAGTCTCGGCCGCGTGCCGGGCGCGGCGACCAGCCCGGCGACGGCCTGGGCCGCCAGCGGGATCGCCGCCGCGAGCGCCACCGACGGGTGCACCGACCAGGCCCCCGCCATCCCCGCCCCGAGCAGCGCCGCGTGCGCGAGCATGCGCGGCCGCCGGGCGGCGAGCTGCTCGCCCAGCAGGACCAGGCCCGGGATCACCGCCACGCCCAGCGCGAACGGCAGCACCGGACCGCGGCCCAACGCGAGGTACGGGAAGGTCCACGCCGCGCCCGCCACGACCGCCGCGCCGACCGCCGCGAGCCGCGACCCGCCGCACAGCCGCCCCGCCAGGACCGCGACGCCCAGCGCGAACACCACGCCGGTGACCGCCGACACCGCGTTGAGCGCCTGCGGCAGCCCGCCGCCCACACCCAGCAGCAGGGAGGCCAGGGCGTGGTAGGTGTCCGGGTAGAAGAAGTGCGGGTTGGCGGGCTGGCTCACCGGCGCGAGATCGGTGAGACCGGCCCGCCCGGTCTCGGCGATGAACCGCGTGGCGCCGCCGTGGAAGATCGCGTCCCAGCCCTGCGGGATGGCCGTGAGACCGCGGGTGGCGACGAGGACCTGGACCGCGGGGATGAGGGCCAGGGCGACGACGATGAGGTCGACCACCCCCGGGCCCGGCCCGCGACCGCGCACCTCGTCGTCGTCATCGGACCCCTCGCCCCGCCGCCACGTCCCCCGGTCGGTGACCCGGGCGGCGATCCCGAGCGCGGCGGCGGCGAGCAGCCCCACCAGCGCGGTCACCCCCGCCGACGCGAGGCCCCACCGCACGTCGGCGGCGGCCGTGACCGCGCACCCCACCGCCGCCACCGCGGTGGTCAGGGCGGGGCCCGCGGCGAGCGCGTCCCGCCACCGCGCGCCGGCGGCCAGGCAGATCAGCGCGACCGGCACGACCAGCAGCGCCAGCGCGGCGGCGAGCAGGAGCGCGACGGACATGCCGGTCAGCGGACCCGGAAGATCACAGTCCGCTGGACGATGAAGTTGGTGACGGTCGCGACGCCCTGGGCGATGACATACCCGATGGTCGTGGCCCAGAAGGTGCTCCAGTCCAGTCCGTGGAAGAACGGCACGAGGACCATGAACAGACCCCACTGCACGCCGAACATGAGGGCGTACAGGCACATCGTGGCGATGAACCGCGCCCGCGACGGCTCGGCCCGGAACGTCCACCGGCGGTTGATGCCGTACGCGGTGAGCGTGCCCGCGACGAACGACAGCGCCTTGGCCGGGCCGTAGCCCAGACCGGCCAGCATGAGCAGCTGCAGCAGGCCGTAGTCGACGACCGCCGAGAGCACCCCGGTGAGGAAGAACCGCACGATCTGCGTCTTGAGATCGGTGCCCTCCCGCGGGTCGGACTCGTGGTGCGACTCCAGCGGGTCCACCGCGCCGCGCAGGGAGTCGAGGACGGAATCGACGGGATCGACCGGGTCGGCGGAATCGGCGGAATCGGCGGAGTCGCTCCTGGCGCCGGCGTCTCTCGGGGAAGAACTCACCAGCACAGGGTAGGCCGCGGCTCCGACACGTGAACATCCACACAGGGGGCTTGTGCGGCCCCGGCGGGCGTGTCATCCTTTTCTCCATCGCGGGCACACCAGCCCGTTCCCGGTCGAACCGTCCGGCGACACCTCCGCCGAGACCGTCCGACCCCGCTGGAGCGATCCGCTCGCGGCACACCCCATCTCTTCCCGGCGCCCACGCCACGAGGTCCGCGCCTTCTCCCCGGGTGAGCCGCCGTCGCCTCCACCCCCACGCACGCGAACGACCCCCGTCGTCGTCCCGCCCCGAGCGGTGACGCGCCGGGCCCGTCGTCCTTCCACGACCAGGAGTGAGTCCCATGTCGCAGTACCGCAGTCCCGCCATGAACAACGCCCCGACCGCGTTCTCCTACACGCCCACCGGGCGGGCGATCCCGCCGTCGTCGCCGCTGCGCACGCCCAACCATCGCCCGGCGTCGCCGTCGTACACGCCCACCGGCCGCGTCGTCCTGTCGACGCCCACCACCCGCGGCTCCGCCTAGGAGACTGCTGAACAAAGTGCGTGTACGGCCCGCGGGGTTGGGGTGGCCCTGAAATGATGTGGGTCATGCAGGGTGAGTCGGATCGGCAGCGTGAGTTGTTGGATGTGGAGTCGGTGGCGGGGCATCTTCTCGAGCCCGGCAGCGTGTTCGCGTTGCTGGCCGAGCATCGTGACCGGTTGTTCCCGGACGAGTTGTTCGCGGATCTGTTTCCCTCGGGGCGGGGTCGGCCCTCGATCCCGGGTGAGGTGATCGCCTCGGTCATCGTGCTGCAAGCACTGTTCGGGCACTCCGATCGGGAGGCGGTCGACGCGCTGACGTTTGACCTGCGGTGGAAGGCCGCCTGCGGGTATCCGGTCGATGCGAAGGGTTTCAACTCGTCGACGTTGACCTATTGGCGACGCCGCCTGGCGGCCAGTGAGCGGCCGCAGCGGATCTTCGAGGTGGTGCGTCAGGTCATCGCCGAGACCGGTGCGGTCAAGGCCAAGACCCGCCGGGCGCTGGATTCAACGGTTTTGGATGACGCGGTGGCCCGCCAGGACACGATCACCCAGCTGATCGCCCAGATCCGCCGGGTGGGCCGCGAGGTGCCCGGGGCGAAGGAGTTGATCGCCACCGAGTGCACCCGGTTGGCGGCGGTGTGCGGGCAGGACTACATCGCGTCGGGTAAGCCGCGCATCGCCTGGGATGACCAGGCCGCCCGAGACGAGTTGGTCTCCGCCCTGGTCGCAGACGCGCTGGCGCTGTTGGCGGCACTAGATGTCGAGGCGATCACCGCCGCCGGTGGCAAGCCGGCCGAAGCGGTCGCCCTGTTGGCGCTGGTGGCAGGGCAGGACGTCGAACCGGCCGAGGATTCAGACGGCACCGACGGGCGGTGGCGCATCGCCCGCCGCACCGCACCGGATCGGGTGATCTCCACCGTGGACCCCGATGCCCGCCACGCGCACAAGACCCGGCAGCGCCGCCAAGACGGGTTCAAGGCCCACATCGTCGTCGAGCCCGATACCGGCCTGACCACCATGTGCGCCCTGACCAAACCCAACGGACCCAGCAATTCCGATGCCGCGGTCGGTGCGGGGCTGGTCACCGCCGATCCCACCGTCGATGACGGTGAGCAGGTCGAGGTGCTCGGCGATTCGGCCTATGCCAGCGGCGACATGCTGCACACCCTGGCCGGCAAGCAGTGGCTGCCCCTGGTCAAGCCGTGGCCGCTGCGGCCCGCGGTCGAGGGCGGGTTCACCCTGGATGACTTCACCTTCGACGCCGTGGCGGGCACCCTGACCTGCCCCGCCAACATCACCCGTGGCCTCTCTGCCAAGGGCAATGCCACCTTCGGGGCGGCGTGTCGTGGCTGCCCGCTGCGTCAGCGGTGCACTACCTCAGCCACGGGGCGCAAAGTGGTGCTCGGCGAGCACCACCTGCTGCAACGCCAGCACCGCCAGCGGGCCGGCGATGAGGACTTCAAGACCGTGTACCGCCAGCACCGACCGATGGTGGAACGCTCGATCGCCTGGCTGACCCGAGGCGCTCGGCGTGTGCCGTACCGCGGGGTCGAGAAGAACAACACCTGGCTCCACCACCGCGTTGCCGCCCTCAACCTGCGCCGACTACTCGCCATGGGACTGACCAACCAGAACGGAACCTGGGCCCTGGCCTGATCAGCGGGCCGGGGCCAGGCATTCCCGCCCCAGCAGAGGCTCGAACAACCCGCGGTGGGCGCCACGAACCTTTCGCCGAACCCAGAAATCTCAAGCCCCACACTCCGCGCGACGGCCAACCGGACCCTCACGCACACCGGGCGTGCCAGGATCGCAGCTTGTTCAGCAGTCTCCTAGGACGAGCCCACCCCCGAACACGCGGTTCGCGCGCGCCGGTCACCCCCGGCGCGCGCGACGCGTCCGCCGCCGACCGCGCCGTATACCGTGAGCGCATGAGGTCGCGGCGTCCCCTCCGTCCCGGCCGCGCGGTCGCGGCGGCACTCCTTGCGCTGACGTGCGCGCTCACCGCGGCGCCCGCCGGAGCCGCTCAGCCCACCGGTGCGGCGTCGTCCGCGGTCACGGTCCCCGACCCGTTCGCCGCGCTCCGGCCCGCGCCCGAGCACGAGCGCACGCCCGAGCGCTACCTGCCCAGTCCGTCCCCGGACCCCTGGTACTCGTCGCCGCCGACCGTCGACCCCGCGACCGCCCCGGGGACGATCCTCGCCACGCGAGAGGTGACGATCCCGCCGCACAACGTCCGCAACTTCGGCCGCGGCTGGCAGGTCCTGGTCCAGAGCACCGACTCCCACGACCGCCCGCAGCAGATCGTGTCCACGCTCATCGAGCCGGCCACCCCGTGGCCCGGGCCCGATCCGCGGCCGCTCGTGTCGTTCAACGTCACGATCGACTCGCTCGGCCTGACGTGCATGCCGTCCCACACGCTGCCGCACACGCTCAACCTCGAGCTCCCGCCGTTCCTGCAGATCCTCGCCGACCGCGGCTACGGCCTGGTCGTCACCGACTTCCAGGGGCCCAGGGCGGCCTACGCGGCGGGGCGCGCCAACGGCCGCGCGGTGCTCGACGGGATCCGCGCAGCCCGCGCCTTCGTCCCACCCGGTGAGGCCGGCCCGCTGTTCGCCGACTCGCGGGTCGTGCAGGTCGGCTACTCCGGCGGCGGCATCGCCACGGGCTGGGCCGCCCAGCTGCAGCCCGTGTACGCCCCCGAGCTGACCGGCGTGCTCGTCGGCTCATCGGTCGGCGGCGTGCCCTCCGACTACTCCGACCTGTTCGACACGATGGACGGCACCATCGCCTCCGGCCTCTACCGCGCCGCCGTCCTCGGCCTGGCTCGCGAGTACCCCGAGATGTACCCCCTTCTCAACGCCACCGGCGACGTGATCGCGCACCACCTCCGCGATGCCTGCGCCGCCGCCAACACCGCCGGGGGGCTCATCCCCGCGCCGCTGTCCGCCCTGACCGACGTCGATCCCCGCACGGACCCCACGGTCGCGGCCGTCCTGGCCCGCAACCGCCTGGGAACCCCCGACCCCGCCCATGGCGCTGACCCGCGGGAGGTACCGACCGGGCCGGTCCAGGTCTGGCACGGTGACGCCGCCGCGCCGATCGGCCCCGGACCGGGGTCCTCGCGGGGGCCGGGCGACCCGTTCGTCCCCGAGTGGACGGCCCGTCGGCTGGCGGACGAGTGGTGCGCGGCCGGTGCCGACGTCGAATACACGCCGGTGCCCGGCGAGCACATCCTCGCGGCCTACACCGCGGTCGGCCCGGCGCTGGACTGGGTCGACGACCGGGCACGCGGCGTCCCCTTCGACTCCGGCTGCCGGCCCGACTGACCGGCGCGGCCCGAGAGGGCGGGTCCTCGGCGAGCGAGCGGCCCTCGTCGTCGTCGTCATCTCTCCCTCATCTCCCCGTCGGCCGCGTCACACCCGGGCGCGGCGACGCGGCGGCCGGGCCCCGCCGGGCGGTAACCTCGACCGCGTGAGCACCGCGCAGAACACCCCACCGGCCCCGACCGCGCTGGACACCGAGCTCCGGCGCCTGACCGGCTGGGGCCGCACCGCCCCGGCGTTGAGCCACGTGCTGACCCCACGCTCGGTCGACGAGATCTCCGCGGCCGTCGCGGCGGTCAACGACTCCAACGCCTCCTCCCCAGCCCACCTGCGGCGCGGCGTGGTCGCCCGCGGCCTCGGCCGCTCGTACGGCGACAGCGCCCAGAACTCCGGCGGACTCGTCGTGGACATGAGCCGGTTCAACCGCATCCACGAGCTCAATGCCGAGAAGGCGCTGGCAGTGGTCGACGCGGGCGTCAACCTCGACCAGCTCATGCGGGCGGCCCTGCCGTTCGGGCTGTGGGTGCCGGTCCTGCCGGGCACACGGCAGGTGACCGTCGGCGGTGCGATCGGCCACGACATCCACGGCAAGAACCACCACTCCGCCGGCTCGTTCGGCAATCACGTCACGCGCATGGAACTGCTCGTCGCGGACGGCCGCGTGCTCACGCTCGAGCCGAGCGGAACCGCCGACGACCCCGACGGAACGCTGTTCTGGGCCACCGTCGGCGGCAACGGCCTCACCGGCATCGTGCTCAAGGTGTGGATCGCGATGACGCGCACGGAGACGGCGTTCTTCCTCGCCGACGACGACCAGACCTCGAGCCTCGACGAGACGATCGCCCTGCACACCGACGGGTCGGAGTCGAAGTACACCTACTCGTCCGCGTGGTTCGACGCGATCAGCGCGCCCCCCAAGCTCGGCCGGGCCGCGGTCTCGCGCGGGTCGCTGGCCACGCTGGCCCAGCTCGAGGAGTACGCGCCCAAGCTGGCGAAGAACCCGCTGGCGATGGACGCCAAGCCGCTCATCACGTTCCCCGACGTGTTCCCCAACGGGCTGGCCAACAAGTACACCTTCGGCCCCATCGGCGAGGTCTACTACCGGCTCGGCGGGACGTCGCGGAACCAGATCAAGACGTTGCCGGCGTTCTACCACATGCTCGACCTGTTCTCGGAGTGGAACCGGGCCTACGGATCCAAGGGGTTCCTGCAGTACCAGTTCATCGTCCCGCCCGGCGCGGTCGAGGGCTTCAAGGAGATCATCGGCGACATCCAGCGGTCCGGGCACTATTCGTTCCTCAACGTGTTCAAGCTGTTCGGACCCGGCAACCAGGCGCCGCTGTCCTTCCCCATGGAGGGCTGGAACGTGTGCGTGGACTTCCCCATCAACGACCGGCTCAACAGCTTCGTCAACCACCTCGACGCCAAGGTCATGTCGATGGGCGGGCGGCTCTACACGGCCAAGGACTCGCGCGTCCCGGCCGGGCGGTTCCACGCCATGTACCCGGAGATCGACTCGTGGATCGCCACCCGCCGCGGCATCGACCCCCACGGGGTGTTCGCCTCCGACATGGGCCGGCGGCTCGAACTGCTCTGAGCGGGTGAGC
This sequence comes from Dietzia maris, assembly GCF_036287335.1. NCBI lineage: Bacteria > Bacillati > Actinomycetota > Actinomycetes > Mycobacteriales > Dietziaceae > Dietzia > Dietzia maris. The sequence continues at coordinate 371,737 of NZ_CP143053.1, read as the reverse complement.
GCCCCCAGCGGTGTCGGGGCCCGTCGGTAGACTCCTGCCCATGATCAATGCCGTCGGCGTCCCCCAGACCCTGCTCCTGCTCGGTGGAACCTCCGAGATCGGCCTGGCCATCTGTGCCGAGTACCTGCAGCAGGGACCGATGCGCGTGATCCTGGCCTGCTTGCCCGGGGACCCGGGTGTGGACGACGCCCGGGCGGAGATGAAGGCCGCCGGCGCGAGCGCCGTGGAGGTCGTGGACTTCGACGCCGCGGCCACCGACACGCACCCGGCCGCGTTCGAGACGATCTTCGGCGGCGGGGACGTCGACGTGGCGATCGTCGCGTTCGGCCTCCTCGGGGACAACGAGGAACTCTGGTCCGACCAGCGCAAGGCGGTCCAGATCGCGCAGATCAACTACACCGGTGCCGTCTCGGTGGGCGTACTGCTCGCCGAGCGGATGAAGAGCCAGGGCTTCGGCCGGATCATCGCCATGAGCTCGGCCGCCGGACTGCGGGCCCGCCGCTCCAACTTCGTCTACGGCTCCACCAAGGCGGGTCTGGACTCCTTCTACACCGGTCTCGGATACGCGCTCGACGAGCACGGAGTGGACGTCCTGGTGATCCGCCCCGGTCAGGTGCGCACCCGGATGTCGGCGCACGTCAAGGAGGCGCCGCTGACCATCAACAAGGAGGAGGTCGCCCGGATCGCGGTGAAGAACGCCGGCGCAGGCAAGGGCGCGGTCTTCGCGCCGGCCGCGTTCGGCGGGGTCATGGCCGTGCTCACGCACGTGCCGCGCCCCATCTTCCGCAAGCTCCCCTTCTGAGAATGCCGCCGGCACTCCGCGGACCCGGTCTGGCCGGGGCGGCGACGCTGCTCGCCGCAGCCGTCACCGCCGTGGTCCTGGTCGGATTCTCGCTCGTCTCCTTCCCCGCCTACGGCAACTCCAACGTCCTGCGGGCCCTGACCGTGGTCGGTCAGACCGCCGCGATCGCGCTGGTGGCGGCGGGGATCCTCGCCGCGCGCGCCGGGGAGCGGCCGGGGGGTCGGCCCGCGCTGGTGCGGCTGGGCAAGCTCGCCGCCCCCACCGGGTCGGCCCTGCTCGTGGCGGCCACGCTGGGCATCCCGCTCGCGGCGTCGCGGCTGTACCTGCACGGCGTGAGCGTGGACCAGGAGTTCCGCACCCAGTTCCTCGGCCGCTCGGCCACCTCGCTCGGGCTGCCCGACATGGCGTACATCGACCTGCCGTCGTTCTACCCGTCGGGGTGGTTCTGGCTGGGCGGGCGGTTCGCGAACCTGGTCGGCCTCGAGGGCTGGGCGGCGTTCAAGCCGTGGGCGATCCTGTCGCTGGCGGTCGCGGCCGCGCTGGTCACCGTGCTGTGGACGCGGATCCTGCGCACCGACCTCGGCGCCGCGGTGGGCCTGGTCTCGACCTCGATCGTGCTCGCCTACGGCAGCCCCGAGCCGTACGGCGCCGTGGTGGCCCTGTTCCTGCCGCCGGTCCTCATCCTCGCGTGGCACGCGGTCAGCCCGACGGCCCGCCACGCCGGCCGCGGCGCCACCGTGGCCACGACCCTGTTCCTCGGGGCGTCGGCGTGCACCTACACGCTGTACACCGGCCTGGCGGCGGGCACGGTCGTCCTCATGGCGCTCGTCGCGACCGTCTCCGCGGTGCTCGCCGCGCGGCGCGGTCGACGCGTGATCCCGCTCTGGCTGCCCGCGGCCCGGCTCGCCGTGATCGGGTCCGGGTCGATCCTGATCGCCCTGCTCGTGTGGGCGCCCTACCTGCTGGCCGCGCTCCGCGGCGAGCCCGCAGACTCCGGCACCGCCATGCACTACCTGCCCGAGGCCGGGGCGCGGCTGCCGCTTCCGATGACCGCGGGCGGCTTGACCGGCTGGGTGTGCCTGGCCGGCCTGGTGTGGATCATCGCGCGGGCGTGGACCTCGCGCCGCGCGCAGGCGCTCGGCCTGGGCGTCGTGGCCGTCTACCTGTGGAGCCTGGCCTCGATGGCCGTCACCGTCCTGGGCACCACCATGCTGGGATTCCGGCTCGAGCCGGTGCTCATCCTCCTCCTGGTGGTGGCCGGGGTGTTCGCCGTCGTCGACGTCGCCGGGCTCGCCGTCCGCGCGGCCGGCCGTCAGGCCGGTGAGCCCCGGCCCGCCGCGGAGGCCGCCGACCGTCGTCGGCGCGCCGGCGCCGTGGTGGGTGTGCTGGCCGCCCTCGCCGTGCTCGCACACGCGCAGGGCATCCCCGACCACCTGCACGACGAGATCCGGCTGGCCTACACCGACACGGACGGCCACGGCGAGCGGGCCGACCGCTACCCGCCCGGCCCCGAGTCCCACTACGCCGAGGTCGACCGCGTCATCCTGGAGTCGTTCCCCGGCCGTGACCGGACCGACCTCGTCGTCGCCAGCACCGCCGACGCGTTCCTGGCCTACCACCCGTACTTCGCCTACCAGGCCGTCACCTCGCACTACGCCAACCCGCTGGGGCGGTACGCCGACCGCAACGCGTCCATGGTCGCGTGGCAGGACGCCACCAGCGGCGACGAGCTGTTCGCGATGATGCGCTCCACGCCGTGGCGCGGCCCCGACGCGATCGTCACGCGCCGGTCGGGCGACGGCTTCACCCTGCGCCTGGCCGAGGACACCTACCCCAACGACCCCAACGTCCGCCGCTTCGGCGTCACCATCCCCGGCGAGGCCGTCGAGGGGGACCACTTCGAGGTCCACGACGTGGGTCCGTTCGCCGTGATCACGGTGCGGTGAGGAGGCTGTGCGGTGATCAGGCGATGACAGCGGAGCGAACGGGAACCGTGGGACGGGGCGACGACGACGAGGTGCACGACACCGACGTCGAGCGTCCCCTCGGTCTGCACCCGTACCCCGGCATGGACCGCGACCGCCGGTGGGCGGTCATCACCGGCTTCCTCGGGGCGGTCCTGGCGATCCTCGCCGGGTTCCTCCCCGTGCACCAGGACACCACGCGGGTGCAGTGGACGGCCGGGCCCGACTACGCCTCGGTCACCGCCCCGCTCGTCTCCGGGCGACCGCTCGACCTCACCATCACCGCACCGTGCGCGCCGCTGGCGCAGGTCCCCGAGAACACGATCGTGTTCTCCACCCTGCCGGAGGGCGCCCCCGGGCGGATCTCCGACGGGCTGGTGGTCCAGCGCGCCGAGGACGCGGCCGGCGACCCGGTCATCGAGGTGGCGGTACGCAACATCACGCTGCTGTCGGTGCCGCTGTCCACCCTGCGTGACCCCGCGTGCGAGACGCTGAACGTGCGCGCCGAGACGGGCATCCTCGTCGCCGAGTTCACCGGCCTCGAGCGCGACCCCGACGACGCCGACGACGCGGTCCGCGCCGCCGTCCCGGGGACCATGCGCCCGCAGGTCACCGGGGTCTTCACCGACCTCACGCCCGTGACCGCGCCCGACGGCCTCGGCGAGTCCACGGTCGAGGTCACCGTCGACTCCCGGTACTCCTCCAGCCCCACCGCGCTCAAACTGGTGCTCATGGTGATCGGGGTGCTCGCCACCCTCGCCTCCGTGGTGTTCCTGCACCGCCTCGACGGCATCGACGGCCGCTCGCACCGCCGCTTCGTCCCGCGGTCCTGGTCGCGACTGTCCGGGGTCGACGGGGTCGTCATCGGCGTCCTGGGCTTCTGGCACCTCGTGGGCGCCAACACCTCCGACGACGGCTACCTGCTCACCATGGCCCGCTCGGCCGGGCCCAGCGGGTACATGGCCAACTACTTCCGCTGGCTCGGCTCCCCCGAGTCCCCGGTCGGCTGGTACTACGAGATCCTGCGCGTGTTCGCCGAGATCTCCACCGCCAGCCCGTGGATGCGGCTGCCCACCCTGCTGTGCGGCATCCTGTCGTGGCTCATCATCAGCCGCGAGGTCGTGCCCCGGCTGGGCCGCCTCGCCCGCACCTGGCGCGGACCGCGCTGGACCGGCGCCGCCCTGTTCCTGGCCTTCTGGATGGCGTTCAACAACGGGCTACGGCCCGAGCCGGTGATCGCGCTCGGCGCCCTGCTCACGTGGTCGCTGGTCGAGCGGTCCATCGCCACCCGCCGGCTCGTGCCCGGCGTCGCGGCGATCGGCGTGGCCGCGTTCTCCCTCGGCGCCGGCCCCACCGGGCTCATGTGCGTCGCGGCGCTCGCGGCGGGCGCCCGCGAGTTCCTCAGCATGGCCCGGCGGCGCGCGCGGGTGGTCGGGTGGGCCCCGATCCTCGGCCCCGTCCTGGCCGTGGGTCTCGCGCTGCTCTACACCGTGTTCGCCGACCAGACGCTGGCCGCGGTCCTCGAGGCCACCCGCATCCGCACCGAGCTCGGTCCGAGCCTGCCCTGGTACGGGGAGAAGGAGCGGTGGGAGGCGCTGTTCGGGGTCTCCGCCGACGGCGGTGTCGCCCGCCGCTTCCCCGTCCTGCTCATGCTCATGTGCCTGGTCCTGGTCACCGCCGTCATGCTGAGGCGGGGGAAGATCCCCGGCGCGGCCGCCGGGCCCTCGCGCCGACTCATCGGCGTCCTCGCGGGATCGCTGCTGTTCCTGGTGTTCACCCCCACCAAATGGACCCACCACTTCGGGGTCTTCGCCGGTCTGGCGGGTGCGCTCGCCGTCCTCGCCGTCATCGCCCTGCGCTCCTCGACGGTCTCGCTCAATCGGAGTCGCTGGCTGGTGTGGGCGGCGCTGTGCTTTGTCGTCGGCCTGTCCACCGCCACCAACAACACCTGGTGGTACGTCTCCGACTACGGCATCCCCTTCTCCGACTCCTTCCCCGCCGTGGGCGGGGTCCAGGTCCAGTACGTCGCGTTCATCGGCGCCCTGGTGTGCCTGCTCATCGCCGGACTCATCCACTCGGGCCTCGTCCCCTCCGAGCCCGGCGCCGCCCTGTGGCGCCGCGTCCGGCGCGCGGCGCCGTTCCTGCGGACGCACGCCGACACCCCCGCCGCCCGCCGCCGCGCCGACGGCCGGAGCCGCGGGATCGGCGGCACCCCGCTGACGGTGGTCGCGTTCTCCGTGGTGATCTTCGAGCTGGTCTCCGCGGTCACCGCCGTGTTCGTCCAGAGCCCCGCCTACAGCGTCGGCCGCGGCAACATCCGCGCGCTGTCCGGTGAGCCGTGCGCGCTGGCCGACTCGGTGCTCGTCGAGGAGGACTCCAACGACGGCCTGCTCAGCGCGGTCGGCGCCGGGCCCGAGATCTCCCTCGGCGCGGGCGTCGTCAACGGCTTCGCCCCCAACGGCCTGCCCGACTCCATCACCGTCGACAGCGCGGAGGCCTCCGGCGCGCTCGCGACCTCCGAGTCCGGCGAACGCGACCCCGGCGACGGTGTGGACGCCGGCACGACCGGCGGCCGCGGTGCCGTCACGGTCAACGGCTCCACCGTCGCGCTGCCGTTCGGTCTCGACCCGGACACCACCCCGGTCCTGGGCTCCTACCGGCGCGGCCCGCAGGTCGCGGCCGAGCTCACCTCGGCGTGGTACGAGCTGCCCGCCCGCAGTGCCAACCGCCCGCTCCTCGTCATGGCGGCCGCCGGTCGCATCGGCAACGGCGCCCTGCGCATCGAGTACGGGCGCCCCGGCCGTGTGGGCGCGACCGGGCCCACCGACTTCGAGGTCATGGGCTCCACCACCCCCATCGACGTCGGCCCCGCGCCCGCCTGGCGGAACCTGCGCATCCCGCTCGACTCGATCCCCGAGGACGCCCAGGTCGTGCGCGTGGTGGCCGCGGACGGCAACCTCGACCCCGACCAGTGGCTGGCCGTCACCCCGCCGCGGAACCCGCGGCTGCGCACCCTTGACGAGGTCGTCGGCCACACCGACCCCGTGCTCATCGACTGGGTCGTCGCGCTGGCCTTCCCGTGCCAGCGGCCGTTCGTCCACAACGGGGGCGTCGCCGAGATCCCCCGCTACCGGATCCTCGCCGACCGCGAGTCGTCGTCCGCCGCCAACTGGTGGCAGAGCGCCGGCGGCGGCGGCCCGCTCCTGTGGACCAGGCAGACCGTCGAGGCCATCACCGTCCCCACCTACCTCGACCACGACTGGGCCCGCGACTGGGGCTCGCTGCAGCGGTTCGAACCCCTCGACCCGGACGCCACTCCCGCCGAACTCCTCCGCGGAAGCGAGGTGCGTTGGGGCTGGACCACGCCGGGTCCGATGAACTGATCGTCGCCTAGAATCGGCTGTCGTGTCAGACTCCTCCCCGGAACCGTCCCCGGCTCATCCCCCGGCTCCCAGTCCGGCCTCCGGCGCGATCGCCGCCGACCCGCGGGTCGCGAGGCTCCGGCTCATCGCCATCGTCAGCGGCCTCCTGGGCACGCTGTGCTTCCTGGCCCTGCCGTTCCTGCCGGTCTCCCAGACCACCTCGACCGTGCAGTGGCCGCAGAACGGTTCCGTCGGCTCGGTCACCGCGCCCCTCATGGCGCACTCCCCGCAGCGGTTCACCGCCACCGCGCCGTGCGACCTGGTCGGTGGGCTGCCCGCCGACGGGGGGATCCTGCTGTCCACCGCCCCGGCGGGTGGCGAGAAGGCCGGTGACCGCGCCCTGTTCGTCCGGGCCTCCGCCGACACGGTCGACGTGGTCTCTCGCAACCGCGTCATCGTCTCCGCGCCCCGCGACCGGGTCGAGGCCGGCGACTGCACGCAGCTCAGCGTCGTCGCCGCGCCCACCTACGTCGAGGCGTCGTTCGACGGCATCGACGGTGCCGCGCGCCGTGTCGACGCCGACGACCTGCGCCCCATGGTCGTGGGCGTCTACACCGACCTGCCCGCCGACACCGCGGTGCCCGAGGGCCTCGACGTCACCGTGCAGGTCGACTCCCGCTTCACCACCGACCCCACCGCGTGGAAGTGGGCGGCGATCGTCATCGGGCTGCTGTCGACCGCCGTCGCCCTGTGGGCGCTGCACGCGCTGGACCAGACCGACGGTCGCCGCGCACGCCGCTTCCTGCCGCGCGGCTGGTTCCGGATCCGCCCGCCCGACATCGCCGTGATCGGCACGCTCGGCGTGTGGCACTTCGTCGGCGGCAACACCTCCGACGACGGCTACATCCTGTCCATGGCCCGAGCCGCCGATCCCGCCGGCTACATGGCCAACTACTACCGCTGGTACGGGGTCCCCGAGTCGCCGTTCGGCTCGCCCTACTACGACCTGCTGACGCTGTTCTCGCACGTGTCCACCGCGAGTCCGTGGATGCGGCTGCCGGCCCTCCTGGCGGCGATACTGTGCTGGCTCGTCCTCAGCCGCGAGGTCCTGCCCCGCCTCGGACGCGCCGCCCGCACCACCCCTGTCGTCGTGTGGAGCGCCGCCGCCGTCTTCCTCGCCTTCTGGATGGCCTTCAACAACGGCCTGCGGCCCGAACCCATCATCGCGCTGGGCGCCCTCCTGACCTGGGTCTCCGTGGAACGGGCCATCGCCACCCGGCGGATGCTGCCGTTCGCGATCGCCGTCATCATCGCGTCGTTCTCCCTGGCCACCGGTCCCACCGGGCTCATGGCCGTCGCGGCACTGCTCATGGGCCTGCGGGCCGTCGTGCGCACCGTCGTCATCCGCGGCCGCGTGATCGGCTCGTACCTCGCGCTCGTCGCGCCCGTCCTCGCCTCCGGCACGATGGTGCTGATCTGCGTGTTCGGCGTGCAGACCCTCGCCGCCGTGCTCGAGGCGATCCGGGTCCGCGGCGAGATCGGTCCCAGCCTGAGCTGGTTCGAGGAGTTCGTCCGCTACTACTACCTCATGATCCCGACGGTGGACGGCTCGCTCGCCCGTCGACTGCCGGTCCTGCTGGTGCTGCTGTGTCTCGCCGTCGTCGTCGGCACCCTCCTGCGCCGCGGCAAGGTCCCGGGCGCCGCCTCGGGCCCGGTCTGGCGCCTGGTCGGCGTGGTCGTGGGCACGGCCTTCTTCATGATGTTCTCGCCCACCAAGTGGACCCACCACTTCGGTGTCTACGCGGGCATCGGCGGCGCGATCGCCGCCCTCGGAGCCCTGGCGATCTCCGCGTCCGCCGTCCGCACCGCCCGCAACCGCACACTGTTCCTCGGCGTGATCCTCGTCGTGGTGGCGCTGGCGTTCGCCGGCCCCAACGGCTGGTGGTACGTCTCGAGCTACGGCATCCCCTGGTGGGACAAGGCGCCGAGCATCCGCGGCATCGACGCCGCCACCGTCCTGCTCGTCCTGGCGGTCCTGACGTTCGCCTACGCCGGGTGGCAGCACCTGCGTCGCGACTACATCGGCGACAAGGCGCCCCGGACCACCGAGGGCCGACGCCGCGTGCGGACCTTCGCCGCCGCACCGATCGCCGTGGTCGCCGGCCTGCTGGTGATCTTCTCGATCGCCTCGTTCGCCAAGGGCATCCACAAGCAGTTCCCGGCGTACACGATCGCCGAGGGCAACCTCTCCGCGCTCGCCGGGAACCCCTGCATGCTCGCCGACCGCGTCCTCGTCGAGCCCGACGCCAACGCCGGCATGCTCACCCCGCTCGACGCCACCCCCTTGCCCGACGGGACCATCGACCCGCAGGACCGCGCCGCGGCCATCGAGGCGGGTGGCAACACCGGGTTCACGCCCGACGGTGTCGCCCCCGACCTGTCCGCCGACGCGGTGGTCGCCGATCCCGGCGCCGCGAACACCACCTCCGAGCCCGGCGGCGGCCCGTCGGTCAACACCGGTGAGAGCGCGGGCACCGGAGGCGGCCGGGGCGCCGAGGGTGTCAACTCCTCGACCGTCGCACTGCCCTTCGGGCTCGATCCCGCCACCACGCCGGTGCTCGGCTCGTTCCTCGTGGGCCCGCAGCGGGAGGCCAGCCTGGAGACGGGCTGGTACCGCCTGCCGGAGAACCGGGAGTCGCATCCGCTGCTGGTCATCTCGGCGGCGGGTCGCATCGGCCGCTTCGACGCGGACGGCATCTACAGGTACGGCCAGAGCGTGGTCGTGGAGTTCGGCCGCTCGGCGGAGGCCGGCGTCGAGACGGTGGGCGAGCCGGTCGTCCCGTTCGACATCGGCCCCGCCCCCACGTGGCGGAACCTGCGGGTGGACATGCAGGACGCCCCCGCGGACGCCGACGTGATGCGTGTCCGGGTCGACGACAACGACCTCACCCCCGATCAGTGGGCAGCGATCACGCCCCCGCGCGCTCCCGAGCTCGTGACGGTCCAGGAGATGGTGGGATCTGACTCGCCGGTCCTGCTGGACTGGGCGGTGAGCCTGCAGTTCCCGTGCCAGCGTCCGTTCGCGCACTACGCGGGCGTGGCCGAGCTGCCCGAGTACCGGATCCTGCCGGACCGTCCGTTGGCCGTCAGCGCCACGAGCACCTGGATGTCGTACGAGGCCGGCGGGCCGCTGGGATGGGTGGAGACCGCGCAGCGGGCGCGGACGATCCCCTCGTACCTGCGGCACGACTGGAACCGGGACTGGGGTTCGATCGAGGCCTACACCCCGCTGGGCACGTACCAGGAGGAGCCGCCGGCGCCAGCCGAGGTGACCACCGGCACCGAGACCCGCTGGGGCTGGTGGCAGCCCGAGGGGCCGATCTTCGTGACCGACCCCGAGTGACCCGCTCAGCGCGCGGGACCGCGCCGGCCTGACGAGGGCCCGCCGGTCCGATGAGGGCCCGCCGGAGGCAGCAGCCACCGGCGGGCCCTCGGTCGTTGGCGCGGCCCCGGCCTGAGCCCTCGTCGCCAGGACAGCCGCCCGCCGACATGGCGTCTCGCGCGCACCGCGGTGACGGCGAGACGCCAGGTCGAGGAGCGGCTGCGGCCAACGCGGGCAGAAGCGGGAGCGAGACGCCAGGTCGAGGAGCGGCTGCGGGGCGGCTGCGGGGCGGAGAAATGCGGGACGGGCGGCCCCCTCGTCGGTGGGCCGCCCGTCGGTGCGCTCGTGCCGTTGGCGCGCTGTTGCTATCGGATCACAGCGGGAAGATGGCGTGCTTGCGCGGCGGCTCGACCCGCGTCTTGTCCCTCAACTGCGCCAGCGCACCGCGCAACACCAGGCGGGTCTGCGACGGCTCGATCACCGCGTCGATGTAGCCTCTCTCGGCGGCCGTGTACGGCGTCGCGATGAACTCGTTGTACATGTCGATGAACTGCTGACGGAGCTTCGGGCCCTCCTCCGGGCCGGCCTCCTCGATCTGCCGCCGCTGCAGCAGATCCACCGCGCCCTCGGCACCCATCACCGCGATGCGGGCGGTCGGCCACGCGAAGTTGAGGTCGCCGCCGAGATTCTTGGATCCCATCACCGCGTACGCACCGCCGTAGGCCTTGCGCACCACGAAGGTCACCTTGGGAACCGAGGACGCCGCCACAGCGAAGCCCATCTTGGCGCCACGATGGATGATGCCCAGCTTCTCCTGCTCCACACCGGGCAGGTAGCCGGGGGTGTCCACCACGTAGACGATCGGGATCGAGTAGGCGTCACACAGCATCATGTGGCGGGTGGCCTTCTCGGAGGCGTCGATGTCGAGGGCGCCGGACAGGTGAAGTGGCTGGTTGGCCACCACGCCGACCGGCTCGCCGTCGACGCGCGCGAAGCCCGTGATGATGTTGGAGGCGAACTGCCCCGATGTCTCGACGAACTCGCCGTCGTCGAACATCCGGATCAACACGTCGTGCATGTCGTACGCGGCGTTGTCCGAGTCCGGGATGATCATGTCGAGCTGCAGGTCCGACTCCGTGGTCTCCGGCTCGAGTCCCGGGTTGATCCGCGGGGCCTTCTCGCTCGCCGACGACGGCAGGTAGCTGAGCAGGTTGCGCACGAACATGAACGCGTCGTGCTCGCTGACGGCCACGTGGTTGACGTTGCCCCGCTTCGCCTGCTCGAGCGCGGACCCGAGCTCTTCCATCGTGACGTCCTCGCCCGTCACCTGACGGATGACGTCGGGGCCGGTGACGAACATGTACGCCTGGTCCTGAACGGCGATCACGAAGTCGGTCGTCACGGGCGCGTACACCGCACCACCCGCGCACTTGCCCAGCATGATCGAGATCTGCGGAACGTACCCCGACGCGGGGTACTGACGCCGCGAGATCTCCGAGTAGTACGCGAGCGAGGTGACGGCGTCCTGGACGCGGGCGCCGCCGGAGTCGTTGATCCCGATGATCGGGCAGCCGATCTTGATCGCGAAGTCCATGATGGCGCAGACCTTCTTGCCGAAGGCCTCGCCCACGGACCCGCCGAAGACCGTGTTGTCGTGCGCGTACACCGCCACCGGGCGACCGTCGATCGTGCCGCGGCCGGTCACCACGCCGTCGCCGAACGGATTGTCGGGGTTGCCCGGTGCCTTGGCCAGCTGGCCCATCTCCACGAAACTGCCCGCGTCGAGGAGCTCGGCGATCCGCTGCCGCGGCGGCGTGTGCCCCGCGGCGTCGCGGCGGGCCTTGGCCCGTTCGCTGCCCGGGTCCATGGCCTGCTCGGTCTTGACCCGCAGTTCAGCGAGCTTCTCCGCGGTCGTCTTGGCCGTCACGCGTTGGTTCCCTTCCGTACGCCCGCGTCGAGCTCCGTGAGTCGACGCGCCAGATGCTTACCGACCGTACCGACCACCGGCTCGTCGACCATCGCGAGGTGGTCCCCCTCGAGGTGGACCACCTCCAGATCGGTCACCACGGCGGCCCAGCCGCCGTCCGGGTCGATGCGCTCGTAGCGCGGCTCCAGCTCGATCGCCCCGTCGTGCATCCGCTCGGCCCGGTACAGCACGAACGGCACCTCGGCGCCGACGCCGGCCCACGAGCCCATGTCCGCGCTCTGCAGGATGCGATTGTCCACGAAGCTGGCCCGCTGGTGCTCGATCACGCCGCCGCCCATCGCGTTGGCCTCGGCACCCAGCGCGCCGAGCAGCATCTCCAGGACCCCGTCCTCACCGTGCTCGGCCAGGAAGTCGCGCGGCACCTCCACATCGAGCCCGTACGTCCGCTTGGCGAACTCCGAGTACCGCTTCCAGCGGGCCTCGGCCTCGTCGAGCGTGTCCGGGATCGGCTCGGACGGCTGCACGGTGTCCAGCAGGACCACCAGCGACACGTCGTCGCCCGCGGCCCGCAGCTGGCGGGCCACCTCGACCGCCAGAGCGCCGCCGAACGACCATCCCCCGACCGCGACGGGACGGCCCGCCGCGAGCTCGCGGATGCGCTCCAGGTAGCTGGCGGCACGCTCCTCCAACGGCCCCTCGACCCGCTCGACGCCGTACACCGGGGTGTCCGCCCCGAGTCGGTCGACCAGCGGCTCGTAGACGAACGACGAACCCCCGGCCGCGTGGAACAGGAACAGCGGCGTGCGCTGGTCCGAGCCCTCGGCCAGCACGCGGATGTTGCCCTCGACGGCCACCTCGGTGAACGGCCGGAGCAGATCGGCCAGCTCGGCGATCGTCGAGGCACCGGCCACCTGCTCAGCGCTGATGTCGCCCCCGGAGCGGGCGGACAGCCGCTCGGCGAGCGTGCTCCGGGTCGCCTCGTCGAGCTGCGGCAGAGTGCCGGTGACACCGGGTGCGGCCGCGCCTGTCACCACCGCCCACGCGCCGAACGCCATGCGCTCGGTGTCGTCGCGCGGGGCGACGGACACGGCGTCGCCGGCCGGGGCCGCGCCGTCGGGGTCAGCCGCACCCGAGCCGTCGGCGGCGTCGCCGTCGCGCAGCGCCGCGACATCGACCGCTCCCTCACCGCGGGCCTGCTGGGCCGCCAGCTCGCCGACCTGCTCCGGGTTCTCCACCGCGAACCGGACCATCTCCGCGACGTCGTTCAGCGACGCGTCACGCATGGCCTGCAACTCGAGCGGCGGGATGGAGAACTCGTGCTCGACGCGGTTCTTGATGCGCACGGCCATGAGCGAATCCAGGCCGAGATCGAGCAGTGCCAGCTCCCTCGGCAGGTCGTCGGGGCTGTACCCCATCGAGGAGCCGATGATCCGGGCGAGCCTGTCGCTGATCGACTCGCCGGAGGCGGGGTTCCAGCGGGTGTCGGCCTCGTCGTCGTCGTCCTCGCCGACCACCGGCGCGTCGGACTCGTCCGACTCGAAATGCGGCATCTCCGGCGCCGTCGACGGATCGATCGGCGCGCCGCCGCTGACCGCACCGGAGGCGACCATCACGAACGACGCGGACTCCTCGTCCGACCGGGCGTGGACCTGCAGGGACGCCCCACCCGGGTGCGGGGTGAGGGTCGTGGTGACCGACCCCGAGGCGGGCAGGACGCCGGGCCGGTCGACGGCGGTGAGGGTCGCGCCCTCGATCACTGCGGCGGCCGCGGCGGACATCAGTGCATCCACGCTGGGCACGACCTCGGCGCGGACCTGCCACGCGTGGCGGCCGTCGGGCAGCGCGACGTACGACCCCGGCATGCGGCCGTCGCCGGACCCGCCGCCCGCGGTGACCTTGGGCCACAGGGTGCGGCGCTTCCACGCGGTGCCCGGCACCGGCGCGTACCGGTCGGGGCCGGTCACGTAGCCGTGGATCATCTCCACGACGCTCGGCATGTCGATCGTGTGCCCGTGGACGTACAGCTGCGCGATCGCGTGCAGGAGCGTGTCGGCCTCGGACTCCTTGCGCTTGAGCGTGTGCAGGAGGTTCGGCTCCATGAGACCGGCGTCGAAACACGTGGCGGCCACCGACATCGCGGCCACCGGGTTGGGGGCCAGCTCGAGGAACGTGACGTACCCGGCGTCGACGGCCTTGCGCACGGCGTGGGTGAACCACACCGAGTGGCGCATTCCCTTGACCCAGTACTCCTCCGCGTGGACCGGCTCGTGGCCGGCGCGGTAGAAGGTCTCGCGGTCGACGGAGGAGAACAGCCCGGAGGTGAGTTCGCGCGGCTCGAGGCCGGCGATCTCCGCGGCCAACTCGCCGAGGAGCATGTCGACGTCCGAGGTGTGCCCGGCACCGCGGACCTGCAGCTGACGGGCGAACTTGCCCTGCTCCTCGACCCACGCGACGAAGTCGGCGACGGGCTTGGCGCGGCCGCCGACCGTGGTGTGGGTGGGCGCGGCGTAGACGGCGGGCTCGATGGAGGCGAACTGCGGGTTGTCGGCGATGATCTGCGCGATCTCCTCGGCCGAGTACTCGACCAGCGCCATCGCGCCGGCCTCCTCCTCCGAGACCTGCCCCTCGGCGTCGCCCATGAGGCGCGAGCGCACGGTGATCACGCGCACCGCGTCCTCGAGGCCCAGGCCACCGGTCGCGTAGGCGGCGGCGACCTCACCCATGGAGTGCCCGATGACGGCCTCGGGCTTGGCGCCGAGCGCGCGCAGGGTGTCGACGAGCGCCACCTGGATCGCGAAGATGCCGACCTGGGAGTTCTCGAGTTCGTAGGTCTGGGAGTCGTCCAGGATCAGCTCGACGATCCGGTAGCCGGCCTCGAAGTCGATGAGCTCGTCGACCGCGTCCAGGCACGAGGCGAACAGCGGGTTGGACAGGTACAGCTCCTTGGCCATCTTGCGGTGCTGGGAGCCGAAGCCGGAGAACACCCACACGTCGCCCGTGCCGGCGGGGGCGTCGGCGCTGAACACTCCGGGGCCCGGGTCGCCGGCGGCGAGTGCGCGCAGTCCGGCGACGAGCTCGGCGCGGGTGTGGCCGACGACCGCGCCGCGCGAGCGGCCGTGGTTGCGCGTCGCCAGGGTGCGGGCGACGGCGCCGAGGTCGATCGAGTCGTCCTGCGCCTCGAGCCAGTCCGCGACCTGTCCGGCGGTGGCCTTACGGCGCGACGGAAGGGACGCGGACACGACCAGGACGGTGGCGGGGGCACCGGGCGCGGAGGTACCGGTCGTGGCGAGCTCGTCGGCGTTGCGCGCCACGGCGTCGGCCACGCAGCGGGCGACGTCGTCATCCGTGGCCGACCCGGTGGTGGCCGGCGCAGGGGTGGCCGTCGCGGGGGTGGTCTCCGCGGTCGGGTCGGTGTCGGCCGGGGCGCCGGCAGAGGTGTCAGACGGGGCGTCGACGACGACGTGGGCCGGCTGCGGCCGGTACTCGGCCACCACGACGTGCGCGTTGGTGCCACCGAAGCCGAAGCCGGAGATGCCGGCGACCGCGCGGCCGCTGTAGCGCGGCCACGGGGTGGTCTCGGTGACCACGCTGAGCCGGGCGGCGTCGAAGTCGATGTACGGGTTGGGGCCCGCGTAGTTGATCGTGGGCGGCACGGCGTCGTGCTGCATGCCCAGGATGATCTTGGCCAGGCCGGCGGCGCCGGCGGCGGACTCCATGTGCCCGAAGTTGGTCTTGGCCGAGCCCAGGAGCGTGGGCCGGTCGGCGTCGCGGCCGCGGCCGAGCACCTGGCCCAGGGCGGTGGCCTCGATGGGGTCGCCGAGGATCGTGCCGGTGCCGTGGGCCTCGATGTAGTCGACCTCGCGCGGGTCCACGCCGGCGTCGGCGTAGGCCTGGCGCAGGACGGAGACCTGGGCGTCGGGGTTGGGGGCGGTCATGCCGTTGGAGCGACCGTCCGAGTTCACGGCGGAGCCCTTGATGACGGCGAGGATCTCGTCGCCGTCCCGTTCGGCCTCGGACAGGCGCTTCAGGATGAACACGCCCCCGCCTTCGGCGCGGCAGATGCCGTTGGCGTCGGAGGAGAACGCCTTGATGCGCCCGTCGGGGCTGAGCGCGGCGCCGGTCTTGGCGAAGCCCATGGTGGCGGCGGGCGCGAGCATCATGTTGACGCCACCGGCCACGACGAGGTCCGACTCGTGCAGGCGCAAGGAGTTGACGGCCTCGTGGATCGCGACCAGCGACGTCGAGCAGGCGGTGTCCAGCGTCATGGACGGGCCGCGGAAGTCGAACGTGTACGAGATCCGGTTGGAGATGATCGAGTTGGAGGCGCCGGTGACCGCGTACGGGGACGCGGCGGCGGAGTCCGACGTGAGCAGGACCTGGTAGTCGCTGGACGACGAGCCCATGAACACGCCGACCTCGCGGCCCTTGAGGTCACTAGCCGGGATGTGGGCGTTCTCCAGGGCCTCCCAGGTGAGCTCGAGCGCGAGCCGCTGCTGCGGGTCGACCATCTCGGCCTCGCGGGGGCTCATGCCGAAGAACTCGGCGTCGAAGTCCTTGACCTCGGTGTCGTCGAGCCAGCCGCCCCGGTTCGGGGCCTCTGCCAGGACCTGCTGGACGTAGGCGTCGCCCGCCCACTCCGACCAGCGGCCGTCCGGGCGCGGGGTCGTGGCGTCGCGTGCGGAGGCCAGCAGGTCCCAGGTCGCCTCGGGGCTGTCGGCGCCGCCGGGGAAGCGGGTCGCGAGGCCGATGACGGCCACGTCGAACTCCATGCCCGCGCCGCGCTCGCGGAACGTGTGCAGGTCCGTGGGCTCGTCGGCCTCCACCGGACCGTTGACCACGTACTCGGCGAGCGAGGCGATGGTGGGGTGCTGGTAGGCGACGGTCGCGTCCAGCGGCCGGCCGATGAGGTCCTCGAGGTCGGCGGACAGGGACACCGCGTCGCGGGACGACAGGCCGTACTCCTCCAGCGAGCGGTCGTCGGTCACCTTGGAGATGTCGAGCCCGGTGGCCCGGCAGACCCAGCCCCGCAGCCATTCGCGGAGCTCCACTACCGTCATCTCGCTCTGTGCCATCGTCGTGGCTCGCCTTTCCTGAAGGTGTCGTCCGGTGTTCCCGTGCGCCGGGGCCGCCGTGCGCCGTGAACCGGCCCGGCGGACGCTACTGCGCCGGCAGGTCCGGGAATGCGGTCTGCTGGTGGCCCCCGCGCAGGGTGCCGTCCACGTACGCCGCCTTGCAGGCACGGCGGGCGATCTTGCCGCTGGACGTGCGGGGGATGGACCCGGCGGGAACCAGGAGAACGTCCTGGGCGGTGACGCCGTGTCGCGCGGAGATCGCCGACCGGACCGCGTCCGCGATGGGACCGGGGTCGGCCTTGCCCGCGCCGGGCGCGCGCTCACCCACCACGACCAGCGTCTCCGAGGAGTCATCGGCGGCGATCTCCGCACCGTTACGCGCCTCGATCGGCAACTGGTTGGCCGGCACAGAGAACGCGGCGACGAAGCCGGGCCGCAGGGCGTCGGACGCGGCCTGCGCGGTGTTCTCCAGGTCCTGCGGGTAGTGGTTGCGGCCGGCGACGATCACGAGGTCCTTGACGCGGCCGGTGATGTAGAGCTGGCCGTCGACGTACGCCCCGTAGTCGCCCGTGCGCAGCCACCGCGCGTCCTCGGGGACCGTCCCGAACTCGCGGACGGTCTTGGAGCCATCCTGCAGCCGCTCGACGAGCCGGTTGCCGAACGTGGCGTCGGACTCCTCGGGGCGCCCCCAGTAGGCGCGCCCGATGTTGGTGCCGTGCAGCCAGATCTCGCCCACACGGCCCTCGGGGAGCTCGCGACCGGTGCCGTCGTGCTCGCCCGTGGACTCGTCGATGTTCGCGTCGACGATGGTCGCCCACTGGCTCGGGGCGACGTAACCACAGGCGACCTGTGGGATGGCGTCCTCGTTCCCCTCCACCTGGGCGGGGTCCAGGACCGTCATGACGCCCTGATTGAGATCCGTCCGGTCCACGTGGATGACGATCGCCTCGTCGTCGCGGCGCGGCGACGAGACGAACAGGGTCGCCTCCGCCATGCCGTAGGACGGCTTGATGACGGTCGGCGCGAGCCCGTAGGGCGCGAAGGCCTCGTTGAAGGCGCGCATGGAGGCCGGGGTGACCGGCTCCGAACCGTTGATGATGCTCGTCACGCCGGACAGGTCGAGGGTCTCGCCCTCCCTGGGGAGGCCCCGGCGGGCGGCGTGCTCGAACGCGAAGTTGGGGGCGGCGGCGAACACGCCGTCACCACCGCTCGCGGCGCCGAGCTGGGAGACCCACCGGCCGGGCCGCTGCACGAACGCCCGGGGGCTCATCACCGTGATGGCGGCCCCGCCCATCGCGGGCAGGATCACCGTCAGCAGACCCATGTCGTGGAACAGCGGCAGCCAGGTGACGCCGCGCGAGGCTCGGGTCAGACCCAGGCTGTCGAAGAGCTGCATGACGTTGGTGACCACGTTGCGGTGCGTGATCTCGACTCCGGCGGGCACCCGGGTCGAGCCCGAGGTGTACTGCAGGTAAGCGATGTCGTCGGCGCCGAGGTCCGGTCGGGACCAGCCGGAGCCGAGTTCGTCGGGGATGGCGTCGACGGCGACGGTGCGCGGACGCTCGCGGGCGGGCAGCTCTCGGAAGAGCTTCCGGACCCCCGCAGCGGATTCGGTCGAGGTGAGGATGACCGCCGGTGCGCAGTCGCCCAGGACCGCGTGGAGCCGGTCGTGGTGGCCCGGCTCATCCGGGTCGAACAGTGGCACGGCGATGAGTCCGGCCTGGATCGCGGCGAAGAACGACACGATGTAGTCCAGGCCCTGCGGGGCGAGGATGGCCACGCGGTCCCCCGGCTTCGCGACCTGCTGCAGGCGGGCCGCGATGGCGTAGAGCCGCTCGCCGAACCGCGTCCACGACAGCTCGTGCACCTCACCGTCACGGGAGGCCGAGTAGTCGATATAGCGGTAGACCAGCCCGTCATGGGCGGGGTCCTGGCGCGCGGCGGAGACGTTGGCTTCGACGAAGTCGACAAGGGTGGTGCGATCAGGGATGACGATCGCCCCACCGGCGTCGTGATACTGCTCGAACTCCACGTTGCTCCGTTCCGATCCGTCCTACGTTGGTCGACGTCGTCGACCACGGATATGCCGGGTGCACTGACGACAAGCTTTGTCGATCCTACAGCGTGCCTCAGGGCACATCCGAACTCCGAATCGTCGCTTCGCCAGGCGTGTCGCCCCGCGGGCGCCGGGAGCAGGGCGCGACGGTTACTCGTGGGCGATCTCCGGAGCGGCGTCAACGAGCTCGCTGACGTGGCCCAGCGTCCACTCGGGGACGGTGCTCCCGGGGATGACGTCCGGGTTCGTGGCGTACATGGCGTGGATCGCGTTGTTGGCGACGAACTCCTGGAACCGGGCCGCACCGTCGACGACGTTGAGCGGGGCGTTGCAGATCAGGTCGCGCGAGTCGCAGATCTGGGCCGTGCGGTCGTCCAGTTCGCCGAACCCGCCCGGGCGTGGCCCGGTCATGGTGGCACCCGCGATGAGCTGGGTCAGGCCGGTGGCCGGCTGCAGGGAGATCTCCATCCCCTGGCCGTTGCCGGGCGACAGTCCCGGCGACTGGCCCTGCCCCGGCAGGCGGCGGCCGTCCGCGATGAGGACGGAACCGAGCATCCGGTCGGCGGGAACGGGACCGTTGCCGTTACCGATCTCGCTCGTCAGGTCGCCGGCGATCACCGCGCCCTGGGAGAAACCCAGGAGGACGAACGAGGTGAGGGGGCAGTGCTCGTGTGTGGCCGCGAGCTCGGCACGGGCACGTTCGGTGCCCTCCGCGCGGCTCTGGTCGTAGGTGATCTCGTCGGGCCGCTGCGGGTTCCGGAACTGCGCCACGTACGGAACGGTGAACACCTCGAGGCGCTCGGCCGGGTACTGCTCACTCAGCGGGTCGGTGATCGTCCGCAGCAGCGCGTTGGGCAGGAAGCCCGGGTTGAACGGGTCGTCTGTGGGACTGCTCTCCCACGTCCCCGGGACGGCGATCATCTCGACGTCCGGGCAGTCGGCGGGCTGGGTCTGCTCGGTCTCGTCCGGGCCGGGCAGCGGGCCGTCGGGGCCGGTCGGCAACCCCCGGTTGCCGAGCCACCACCCGATGCCGAGCACGAGCAGGACGATCACGACGAGCGCCCCCAGCGAGCAGCCGAGACGGCGGCCTCCCCCACGACGCGTTCCGCGAGCCACGATACGAACTCCTTCCCGACCTCCCGCACGACTGTGGCGTGTGGCCGACGACCGGTTCAACGCCCCGCGGTCCGCGCGGGTTCCTCAGGTGCCGGGCGAGGTGTCCGGGCTCACCCGGAGCGGCCGCCGCCCGCCGACGACCGCCGCCGTGCTGTTCGAGCCGCGCGGGCGGCAGTGCACTGGGCGGGCCGCTACGGGCAGAGTTGCCCGGCCGAGGCGTCCACGACGACCCGGGACAGTTCGTCGACCTCACGGTCGGAGTAGCCGCCCGCCGAGATCTGACCGGCCACCGCGTCGGCGATCGTCGTGGTCTCGTCCGCGGCTCCGCCGGTGGTGCGGATGCGGCAGATGGTGTTGCCGGCGGCGACGAGCGAATCCGACAGGTCGGCGGTCTCGATGCCCTCCTTCTCCAGTGCGGAGAGGTAGCCGCGCTCGCGCGCACCGATGGCCGGCGCGGTGTACCCCGGCGCATCCGGGGGGACGGGGGCCGGCGCCTCCGTGTACCGGCCGGAGTCCTCCGTCGCCGGGACACGGGAGGCGCCGGCGGAGCCGCCGCCCGGCGGCGGGGCGAGCGTCTCGGAGTCCGGCACGCCGGAGACCGTCGAGTCCCCTCCCCCGCACGCGGTGAGCATCCCTCCGGCGACGAGCAGCGCGGCGCCGAGCGAGAGCGCACGGGACCTCACGAGATCTCCGCCCGGCCACCGGACACGGTGATCCGACCGCCCTCGAACTCCATCACCTGGCCGCCGGAGGTGTTGCGCAGCGGGCCGGTCGGGTAGCCGAGCCGACCGCGCTCGTAGTCGACCGTGCCCCAGGCGTCGAACACCGGGCCGCGGGGGACGACGTGGGCGCCGGTGCGCGGCGACCAGTAGATCGCGCCGCCCTGGAACCGGCTGAACGCGCCGCGTCGGGTGTCGAGGGCGATCTCGTCGGTCACGGGGTAGCCGAGCTCGGAGTTCTCCGCCCCGGCCTCGCGGTAGGCCTTGAGGATGTCCCCCTCGACGACCTTGGGACCCGTCTCCTCCGACCAGTAGACCGTCCCGCCCTGGAAGCCCTGGACGACGCCCGGCTTGTTGGGGTTGGTGATCTCGTCGGTGGTCGGGTACCCGAGGTCGCCGCGCTCCGCGCCGCGCTCCTGCCACATCGCCCGGATGCCGCCGCGGACCGCGTGCGCGCCGGTGGAGGGCGACCAGTAGATGACGCCGTTCTGGAAGGTGGAGAACCGGCCGCGTCCGTCCGGGGTGGTCGTCTCCCCGGACGTCGGCAGCCCGAGCACGCCGTCGGGTCCGCCCTCGGCCTGGTAGGCGGCGCCGATCGCCCCGAGGACGGAGTGCGCCCCCGTGGCCTGCGACCAGAACACGCGGCCGAAGCGGAAGTCGGTGGCCTTGCCGCCCCGGACGTCGTACTCGCTGGTGAGGCACGGCCCGAGTCCGGGCTGCCGCTCGGCCACGCGGGCGATCTCGCCCGCCGCCGCGCACGGCTTCTCGACGTTCTCGATGCCCACCGCGGTGGCGAACTGCGGCCACGCCTGGGTCATCTCGAACTGCCAGTACGGCCACGTGTGGGTACCGGACGGGCGGAAGTTCGCGGTGACCTCGACCCCCTCGGCGCGCGCCTTGTTGACGAAGGTCTGGGTGGTCATCCGCGAGAGGAGCTCGAGCCCGTACCCGGGGAAGTTGGTCGGGATGTCCGGTAGGCCGGACGGCTGGTCCCATGGGCCGGTGTTACCGCTGCCCGCGGAGACGTAGACGCTCTGCCCGCGCATCTTCTCGGTGTGGAGTTTGGGGTCCTGCTCCTGCCACCGTTCCGAGCCGAGCGGCCCCCACATGTTCTCGGCCGGGTAGCCGCCGGCGTCCTGCATGGCCACCTTGATGGCCTCGGGCATGCCGAAGCTGGTGGTGTCGAGGAAGCCCGAGTAACTGGCCGCGAACTGGAAGTGCTCGGGGTAGCGCTGCGCGAGCATCATGGCAGCCGTGCCGCCCATGGACAGCCCGGCCACGCCGTGCTTGTCGCCGACCCGCCAGTCCCGCGCCAGCAGCGGGGGCAGCTCCTGCATGAGGAACGTCTCCCACTGGTAGGCCGAACCCTTGGCGTCGGAGACCCAGTCGGTGTAGAAACTCGACTGGCCGCCCACCGGCAGGATGACGACCGCGTTCTTGGCGTCGAAGAACTGGGAGACCTTGGTCTCGAGAGTCCAGCCGCTCGCGTCATCGCGGGCACGCAGCCCGTCGAGCAGCAGCAGGGACGGGTAGGTGCGGCCGGGGTCGGCGTTCCACTGGGCGGGGAGCAGGAGCTGCACCTGCACCGCCTGCTCCATGGCCGGCGACTGCACCCACAGGGCCACACGGTTGGCCGACTTCCACTCGACCTTGTCCAGTCGCACGCCGGAGGGTGGCGCCGCGGGCACGCGCAGGCTCGGCGCGTCGGGCGCGCCCGCCGGGTCGGGCGCGGCGGTCGTCGACCGCGGCTGAGCGGTCTGCGCGGGGCTGCTCTGCGCCGGGGTCGGACGGGTCGGGGTCTCCTGCGCCGCGGCGACGGGCGGCAGGACGAGGCCCGACCCCACCACCGACACCACGAGGGGAGCCGCGAGGAGGGACGCCCACCGGGAACGGGGGCTCGCGTGTGCGCTGGGGGTCGCCATGTGTTGTTCTCTTTCTTGCCGCGTCGTCTCGCCGGATCGTCTGGTGGGCGCGCGTCGCACCCGGCCCGCGTCACCCGTATAGGGGGCCCGGGTCCGCGGCGCGCCCGCGGGTTCCCCTCCCGCGGCCGAACCCGGTGGTCAGATGCGACCGGGGCCCCGCACAGAATCTACGCGCGGGGCCCCGGTGTGACGGGTGAGGACTCGCTGATGGGAGTCCGATTCGTCGGCTAACTCGGTGTGATCACCACGCGTGGGCGTCCATCACGTTCAGGATCTGCGCCGAGCGCGCCGCGATGAGGTCGTCGTTCCAGTAGCCCCACCTGTGGGTGCCCGTGGTGCGGTACTCGAAGACGGCCTTGTTCGGGGCCGCGTTCATCGTGTTCTGGAACGCAAGGGTCGAGCCGCGGGACAGGCCCTCGAGGATGATGCCGTTGAACGTGTTGAACACGGCCTGCAGGCTCGAGGGCTGATCGTACTGGCCCGGGATCGCGGAGCCGGCGGTGACGTACATCGGGATGCCTCGCAGCTTGTCGGCGTTGAGCAGCGGGTCGTTGCGACCCCACGCCGGCGCGCCGGGCAGGCCCCACATGGCGAACGGGTCGCACTTGCACTGGTCGAACATCGCCAGCGGGATCATGGTGTACATGCCCGGGGCGGTCGGGTTCATGTAGCCGGAGAAGACCGACACCTGCTTGAACTGGTTCGGGTGGTTGGCCGCGAGCGTCGCGGCGGCGGAGCCGCCCATCGACAGACCGGCGATCGCGTTGTTGTCGCGCCGCACGCCGAAGTGGTCCGCCAGGTAGTTCGGCAGCTCGCGGGTCAGGAACGTCTCGTACTTGTACTCCAGCAGGTTGCCGCCCAGGTTGATGGGCCGCTGCCAGTCGGAGTAGAAGGACACCTGGCCGCCGACGGGCATGACCAGGGTGATGTTGTCCTGCAGGAAGATGCGCTGCGCCTGGGCGTCGTGGGTCCACGCGTTCCAGTCGTCACGCGCCCGCAGTCCGTCGAGCAGATAGAGACCGGCGTTGCCGCCGAAGCGCGCGGGCTGGACCTGCACCTTGATGTGCCGGTTCATCGCCGGGGACCACACGTGGCAGAGCTGGACCCAGGACGCGACGGGATCCCACTCGCAGCCCGGCCGCAGCCAATGGCGGAAACCGACCGGGTTCTCGTTGCCGCCGGCGGGCCGGAACGCGGGGGCGGCCGGCGGCGGGGCAGCCGAGCCGGCGGACCCGAGACTGGCAGAGGAACCCTGCTCGGTCGCCTGGGCGCCGGCCAGTGCCGGGGCGCCGACGAGGAGCCCTGCGGCCGTCGCCAGAGCGGTGAGCCCGGCGGCGAACCGGCGCCGGAGGGTGGAGTGGGACATTCGTTGGTTCCTTTGTTCGTTCCTGGTGCCCGCAGGGCATCGGTGACGTTCATCGGACCGGCCCCACCAGGGAAGGACCGGAACTGCGACATCGAGGTCATCGATACTGTCGCGCATTTTGGGACAGGTGTTACAGGTCGGGGACCGATTCGACCCCTGACTGTTACCGTTTCGAGACAACAGCGAGCGCCACCCTACCGAGTGCCCTGATACTTCTCCACCTCCTCAGGCATCGGTAAGCCGCACCTCTGCACCTCGTAAGCAGGGATTCTGTTGATCCGGTACTCGGCGAATGAGAATGCGTTCACCAGGTTGGACCATCGCCGCTCGGGGGTCAACGGGGCGGAGTACGACTCGATCAGCGCCTGCGTCGCCGGACACTGGAGCGCCACCTCGGCCTGGTTGACCCAGTTGACGTCGATCCACCGCGGGAAGTTGACCGGGTTCTCGATCACCTGCCTCTGCGCGAGCACCCAGTCGTACGGCAAGAACTTGTCGTGCCCGATCCGCCCGTCCTCCATCCGATCCGTGTGCGCGGCGAGCGGCGAGGCCAGGCCGACCGTGTCGTACACGCCCACGTCGAGGGGCAGGTTCATGCTGGTCATGCCCAGGTTGAGGAACACGACGGTCTTGACGGGGTCCTCGGGCAGTTCGAACGGCGCCAACCCGGGCATCGGGTGGTCGTAGGCGACGACGTCCCAGCGGTCCTGAAAACCCGGCACCGGCAGGAACACCGCCCCCGTCTCGTTGCGGGAGACGTCGCGCACGAGCGCGCGCATGCGCGGGAAGTCGAGGTAGTCGTCGGCGAGGAGCGGGTGTCTGTGCCCCGTGCGCTGGATGTAGAACTGCCGCTCGTCGACGATGCCGGCCGACGTGATGGACTCCGGCTCCTCGCGGAAGGGGTCCTCGACGACCTGGACGGTGACCGCCCATCCGATGACGACGAGCCACGCGGCCGCGGTCACGGGTACCGCCACCCGCCGCACGGAGGCGTCCGCGGACCCGCGGGCGGGCCCTACGGGCAGGGGCACCACCGAGACGGGCAGGAGGATCAGGAACAGGGACGGCAGCAGCACGCGGCCGTGCATGAAGTCACCGCCGACGCGGGTGACGTACAGCAGCATCACCAGGGCCACGACGAGGAACGCGACCGTGACGACCGGGGTGGAGCGGACCCGCCCCCGCAGGCGGAGCAGCCGGCCGCCCTCGTCGTCGTCACCCTCTCCTGACCCGGAATCCGATACCGCCGGACCGGATTCGCTACCCCTGTGAAGGGAGCGGATCCCGAGTCGGAGTAGCGGATGTCCGGACGACGCACCGGCCGCGCGACGTGGGGCCGTGCGGGCCCACAGGGCCACGAGGCCCGCGACGAGGACGGCGACGAGCGGCAGCAGCAGCACGTACGGCGCGAGCAGATCCCACAGGTACTCGGCGCCCTTGTCCCACTTCGCCCCGCCGGCGTCCTTGGCCACGGCCGTGAGCGGGTACGGCAGCGCGTAGTAGGACATCCGCCAGAGCTGGTAGACGACCGGCACCGTGCCCGCGATGACCACGAGCCAACCCAGGTGCCGCCACGACTGGCGGGACGCCGCCATCATCGCGAGGAACACCGCCGCCGCCAGCGCCATCTCGGGCCGCACGAGGGGCCCGAGGCCGGCGATGAACGCGATCGCCGCCGTCCCCGGCGCGGGCAGGCCGAAGCGGCCCTCGCGATGCGGGGACCGGGCCCAGAGCTGCAGGCCCAGCCACATGACGCCGATCCAGCAGATCACCAGCCCGGTCTCGAGTCCGGAACTGGCGAAGTCGCGGGCCGGCGGCAGCATGACATAGACGAGGACGCCGAACGGCAGGAGCAGCATCGGCCCGCCCGCCGGGGCGCGTCGGGTCCCGCGGTACATGACGCGGGCGCCCAGCATCGCGCACGCCACCGCCAGCATGCTCAGCGTGAGCGCCAGGCCCAGCGAGACCAGCTCGAGGCGGTAGCCGACGACCTCATGGGTGCCGTAGATGAGATAGGTCCACAACGTGGAGGTGTTGGACTCGACCCGCTCCCCCGCGTTGAACACCGGGCCGTTGCCGGCCACGAGGTTGCGGACCGTCCGCAGCACGATGAGACCGTCGTCGGCGATCCACCGCCGCTGCCATGCGCCGGCGAAGAAGATCGCCACCACCACGGCGAGCCCGGACCAGAAAACCGCGTCGCCCCGACCGCGTCCGACCACGTCGCGCGCCGAGACTCGGCGACCGCCACGGCTCTCCGCCGTCACCTCCGACATCGTGCGTCCGCCGGGATCACGCCAGCGACGGGACGATGTAGACCCCGATCACCACGGTCAGGACCCACAGCGCGGCGAGGACCTGCAGGACCCGGTCGCCCAGCGCGATGTCCTCGGGCTCGCCCGCCTGCGCGGCGTCGACGTCGACCGCGTAGCGCAGGACCGCGATGGTGAACGGCACGATCGAGATCTGAAGCCAGATCGCCGCGCCGGCCGGCTGGCTGGGGTCCGAGCCCCGGTCGTACGCCCACAGGGCGTAGCAGAGCACGAGCACGGTGGCCGAGAGCGTCCACACGAACCGCAGGTAGGTGGGGGTGTAGCTCTCCAGCGCCTTGCGGATCTTCGCGCCCGTCTTCAGGTGCAGGCTCAGCTCCGCGTACCGCTTGCCCGCCGCCATGAACAGCGAACCGAACGCCATGACGAGCAGGAACCACTGCGAGATCTCGACCTCGGCGGCCGCACCGCCGGCGACCGCGCGCAGCAGGAAGCCGGACGAGACGAACGCGATGTCGAGCACCGGCTGGTGCTTGAGCCCGAAGCAGTACATGAGCTGCAGCACGATGTACACGGCCACGACGATCGCCAGGGCCGGGTGCGCGAACAGCACGGAGATGACGAGCGCGGCGACGATGAGCACCACCGCCATCGCGTAGGCGAGGCCGACGGGCAGCACGCCGGCCGCGATGGGCCGGAAACGCTTGGTCGGGTGGGCGCGGTCGGCCTCGACGTCCATCGCGTCGTTGATGAGGTACACGCTCGAGGCGGCCATGCAGAACGCCACGAACGCGATGAAGACCGAGAACAGGACGCTGCCGTCGGTGAGCGTCTGCGACCCCGCCGCGGCGGGCGCCGCGATGACGAGGACGTTCTTGACCCACTGCCGCGGCCGGAGGGCCTTGACCATCCCGTCGAGCAGGTTCTTCGGGGGCGCGCCCCCGGACTCCTCGGCGGCCTCCTCGATGTCGTCGATCTCGTTGGCCGTGTGCGGTTCGGCGCCCAGGAGATGGTGTTCCGTCCCGCCCCGGGCGGCCGGCACTCCGGTCTGATCGGTCATCGCTTCTCCTCGGGAATCTGGGTGGCGCGCGGGCCCGCCGCGCCGTCGCGCAGTGCCCCGGGCAGGACCTGCTGGACCGCGTCCGAGGGCCAGACCGCGCGGGTGAGGGCGGCACAGCCCGCACCGACGGCGGCACCGGCGACCACATCCGAAGGGTAATGGACTCCGAGCACCAACCTGGACGCCAGCATCACCGGCACGAGCGCCGGCGCGACGGGCACCCCGGTCACCGCCCCCGCGAGCAGGGCGAACGCGGTCGTCGAGGTGGCGTGGGACGAGGGGAAGCTCAGTTTGGAGGGGGTGCCCACCCCCACGGCGACGGACGGGTGGTCCGGCCGGCGCCGACGCACGACGCGCTTGACGACGACGGACGTGGCGTGGGCGCCGAAGCTGCCGACGCCCACCATCGCCCAGCGACCCCGGCGGGCGGGATCGACGGCCATCCCGGCCGCCGCGATCGCCATCCAACCGAGGGCGTGCTCGCCGACGTGCGACAGCGTCACGGCCGCCTGACGCGACCCGGGCACCGCGAGCAGGCGCTTCTGCACCCCAGCCAGGAGCCGGACCTCGCCGGTGGGTACGGGGATCTCGACCGAACCCACGGGATCAGGCATCGAAGACACGGCTCCAGGCCTCCTTGGTCACGAGTTCGGTGTGGGCCTCGCGGTAGCGGCGCCGCATCTCGGGGAACCGCCGGTACAGCTCGCGGTGCAGCGCCGCCGACTCCTTGAACAGCGCGGCGGCCAGCTCGCGGTCGCGCTTGCGGTAGACCACCCCGCGGCCGTCGGCGGTGGTGACCGTGGCGCCGTCGACCCGGCTGAGCGAGTACCAGCGCGCCTCGATCGGCGGGAAGTTCGCCTGCGGCACCTCGTGGTGACGCTTGTCGTCCTTGCTCAGGGTGTGCGCGAGACCCCTGGCCAGCGCGACGGCCTTGCGGACCGGGCCGCGGGGCTCGGAGTGGATCCCGGCCGGGCCGCCCGACGGCGCGGGCAGGTCGACGGCCGACGGGATGACCACGGCGTCCGGGAACTCCGCGCGCATGGCCCGCACCTTGGGCAGCGCGGTGGGCAACAACTCGTACAGGGCCTCGGGGCCGCGGAGGAAGTCGCGGATCGCCTCGATCTGGATGGCCACCGTCGAGTACTCGAGGCAGACCAGGTGCTTGACCAGCGCCTTGAGGCTGGACTGCATGATCCCCTTGTGGTCGCCGTCGTGGTAGAGCGAGGCCACCACGAGGCGGTTACGCAGGTGGAAGTAGGCCTGCCAGTCGATCGCGTCGTCCTTGTCCGACCACGCCATGTGCCAGATCGCCACACCGGGCATGGTGACCGTCGGGTGGCCGGCGCGTCGCGCGCGCAGGCCGTACTCCGCGTCGTCCCACTTGATGAACAGCGGCAGCGGTTGGCCGATCTTCTCTGCCACGACGCGCGGGATGAGGCACATCCACCAGCCGTTGTAGTCCACGTCGATGCGGCGGTGCAGCGGCTTGGGGTTGTCGCGGTCCGTGAGCTGGTACGTGGAGAAGTCGTAGTCGTAGTCCGCGTGCGGGGCGGCGGTCCACATGAAGTCGTGAGCGCCCACCACCTCGCCCATCGTGTGCAGGTGGCTGCGCTCCTGCAGGTTGAGCATCTGCCCGCCGACCAGCATCGGGACGGTGGCGAAACGCCCGAACGCCAGCGCCCGCAGGATCGAGTCGGGTTCGATCTCGATGTCGTCGTCCATATACAGGATGTACGGCGAGTCCGTCAGCCTGCGCGCCTCGTACATGATGCGGCTGTAGCCGCCCGACCCGCCGAGGTTCGGCTGGTCGAAGATGTGCAGCCGGTCGCCGAGGAACTCCGCCGCATCCGCGAAGCCGGGCTCGTCGCGGACCTTCCTGTCGCCCTGGTCCGGCATGAGGACCGCGTCGATCACCGCGTCGACCTCGGGGTCGGACGTCAGCGCGCGCAGCGCGGCCACCGCGTCACCGGGCCGGTTGAACGTGGGAATCCCGACGGTCACGCGGCGGTCGTTGGGCACCTGCACGGCCGGGTCGGGTCGGCCGTCCGGGCCGGCGTCGGGGCGCGTGGCCGGGGCGTCGACGGCGGAGTACCAGCCGCCCGAGAGCAGCTCGACGTCCGTGTCGGAGGTGAGGTCGAACCAGATCCAACCGCCGTCCTCGAACGGACCGAGGTCACACACGAACTCGACCGTGGTGACCTGCCCGGCCTGACCCGGCTCGCCGACGACGTCCCCGGTGATCGCGATCCGGGAGCCGTCGATCTTCGAGCGGTACAGGTCGACACGACCGGCGCCACGGACGGTCAGCCGCAGGACGACCTCGTCCAGGACCGTCCACCGGCGCCAGTAGGCCGCGGCGAACGCGTTGAAGTAGGTGGCGAAGGAGACCTCGGAATCCGCACCGATGCGGAGCGACGTCCGGGTGGACGAGTGGGCGCGGCGGGAGTTGGTGGGGGCCTCGTCGAGGTAGAGCGCGCGCACGTCGAGCGGCTCGCCGGCCCGCGGAAGAATGATCCGCTGGAGGCATTCCCGGCCACGTGGATCGGCGAGCGCGGCGACCGATCGCTCGACCTCGTCGACCAACTCGTGGTGGCCGTGATGTTCCATGTGTGCGTGTCCCCGTCCCGACGGCCGGGGCCGCCCTCGTCCACATTGCTGTGCCCTGTCGCACCTCCGCGCCCGCTGCGCCGCCGCCGGGGAGGCGCGGCCGCGGGACGAAAGCCGGGTCGATCGTACCCGTCGGGGCCGACGCACCCCGCCCACCACGCGCGGGGCCCACCCGCGCGCGCCCGCGGAGGCCCACCCCGGCGCCTATGCGGGCGCCCACCCGGACGGGCTCACCACCTAGGAGCATGGGTCAGTAATGGCTCGAAGCGCGCCGAGAGTACGGCGGAGTGCGTGAGAGCGTTGCGCTCGGGCCGGCGTCACTGGCGGCCAGGTATTCGGTTTGCGAAGCCGCGGTGATGGCGTTCAGTCCGCGGGTCAGCCTGTAGGTCGCCCGGGCCTGCCAGTTCAGGCGATCTGGAGGCCGCCGAGCCCGGTGGCGCCGATATGACCGTGGAGCTTTCGCAGGTTGTGGCAGGCAGCGAGCAGTAGCCATTCACCGCGGGCGGCGTCCAGACCGCGAATCAGGAGTTGCTTGCCGTTCTGCAGGGTGCTCATCTGTCCGAAGACCGGTTCGACGATCGCTTTGCGCCGGGCGTAGACCGCTCGGCCTTTCTTCGTGGCGAGCTTGCGGGCCATGCGCTGCTTGTCCGTGGCGCTGGCCGGGATCGGTCCCCGGGGGGCGATCGGCGCCGGTTCCCCGCTGCGCTGTCGTCCGGTGGCGATGAAGAACTCGGTGCCCTGCTCGCCGGTGACCTCGGCGGAGGCGGCGAGGTTCGCGGCTGAGCAGTACCCGGCATCGGCGAGCATCTGCTTCGGGGCCTGCCCCGTGTTGCTGATGGCCTGCTCGGTCATGGGGATGAGGTTGCCGACGTCGGCGGCACAGTCGTTGACCTCGGCCGCCACGATGATCTGATGGGCGGCATCGACCACGGCCTGGCCGTTGTAGCACTGAGCGAACGACCCGTCCCCGGTGAGCATGATCTTCGACTCCGGGTCGGTGAAGTTGCGCTGGGCCTTCGGCCTGGGCGTGGCGCGCTCGGCGGCCTCAGCGGCCTTCTGCGCGACGGTGTCTTCGTCTTCGCCCTTACCGCGGGCCTTAGCCTCAGCCTTCTCCGCCGCATCGGCGGCGGCGTCGGCTTCCAGAGCAGCTTTGGCCTGGCGCAGCTTGACCAGGCGAGACTCTCGGCGGGCCAGCTCATCGGGCAGCTCGTCCCCGCGCCGGTTCTTGCCGAACTTGGCGTCCTCGGCCTTGTCGATGGCCTCGGCGGCGGCCAGCAGATCGGAGACCTCCTGGGCCAGTACCTTCTCCTTGTCCGTCAGCCGCGCGTACGACATGGCCTTGCGTTTGGAGGCGTTCGCTCGCAGCTTCGTCCCATCCAGCGCGACCTGTCCAAGCGTGACCATCCCGGCGGCCTGGCACAACGCCAACGCCTGCAAGAACAGGTTGCCCAGCGCGGCCAGGTGCCTCTTGCGAAACCTGGCGATCGCGCGGTAGTCCGGGGCCGCCCCGGCCGCCAACCACCGGAAAGCGACGATGTCGGTGCAGGCCTTCTCGATCCCGCGGGAGGAGCGCACCCCCGTGGTGTAGCCGAAGATCAGCAACCGCACCATCAACCGCGGATCGTACGGCGGGGCCCCGCGCCCCTCCTGGTAGGAGACGTAGATCCGCGATAAATCCAGGTGCTCATCGACCAGATCCGCCACGAACCGTGCCAGATGATCGGCCGGAAGCCAGTCATCCAGCGACGGCGGCAGCAACAACCCCTGGCCCGGGTCGAACGCCCGAAATGTCTTGCCTGCGCCCACCGGCTCGACCTCGCCCTGCCGGTCAGCCCGCTCGACGCGGAACTCCTCGGCGGCGAACAACCCTTCCTCGCCCATGACGACAATTATCCCGCCGAACCCGCCCCATCAGCGGACCTGAACTGGCGTGTTACTGACCCACGCTCCTAGTCTCGTCCCATGCACCTCACCGCTTCACCCCGCCGCCGCCCGACCGTCCGCACCGCCCTCGGGGTGCTCGCCCTCGCCACGCCCCTCGCGCTCGCCGGCTGCGCCTCCGACGACGCGGCGTCCGACGAGCAGGCGACCGGCGGCACCACCAGCGCGGCGCAGTCCGAGGGCCGCGAGTCGGGCGGCGACGTCGAGTGCCCGCCCGCCGAGGGAACGGACGAGCGCACGACCTCCTTCGACTCGGCCCCGCCGATGTGCCTGACCCCGGGGGTCGACTACTCGGCCGTCATCACCACCGACGCCGGGACCGTCACCGTGGACCTGCTCGAGGAGAAGGCACCGGAGACGGTCAACAACTTCGTGTTCCTGGCCCGCCACAACTACTACGATGGCATCACCTTCCACCGCGTGATCCCCGGCTTCATGATCCAGGGCGGCGACCCGCAGGGCACCGGCAGCGGCGGCCCGGGCTACGAGTTCGCCGACGAGCTGCCCGCGAGCGGCGAGTACGAGATCGGGTCGGTGGCCATGGCCAACGCCGGGCCGGACACCAACGGTTCCCAGTTCTTCATCGTCACCGGTGACTCCGGCGTCTCGCTGCCGCCGGACTACAGCCTCTTCGGCACCGTCACCGAGGGCATGGAGGCGGTCACCGCGATCGAGTCCGACGGCAGCCCGCAGGGTCGGCCCCAGACCACGCACACCATCGAGTCGGTGGAGATCGTCGAGGGCTGACGCGGCGGGGCGGCGGGTCAGTACCCGCTCGACCCGCCGCCGCCCGAGAACGACGCGTTGGAGTAGCTCGTGGTGGTCGAGCTCGCCGACTGCGCCGCCTGCACGTCCCGGGCGTGCCAGCTCGACACGACGGAATACGGGACGAAGCCGTTGTAGCCGTAGCCGGCGCGCCAGTCACGGTCGTACAGCCGGGGCGCGTGCCGGTCGCCCGCGTCATCGGCCGTCTTGACGTCCGACATCTCCCGCTCCCGGATCGCCTCCACGACGAGCCGGTAGTCCACCACCAGCCGCGCGTACCGGTCCATGAAGCCGGGTGCCTGCGTGTCACGGGCGAGTTCGTCCGCCCGCGCGTCCAGCGCCCGGGCCTCCGCGGCCAACCTCGCGTCCTTCGTCCCCAACGCGGCGGCGACCATGTCCTCGTGCAGCTCGCCGAGCTGGCGGCGGCGCACGTCGGGGTCGCCCTGCTCCATCCGGAACAGCTGGTCGATGTTCTTCTCCGCGATCTCCATCTGGTCGACCGTGGTGTGCGCGAGCTCGATGTCGGTGGCCTTGGCCCGGAACTCGGCGTCGGTCGAGTCGGGCCGCAGGTCCCCGATCCGGCCCATCACCGTGTCCAGCGAGAGGAACCGGTCCCGGACGTCCGCCCACTGGGACCTCAGCTCGTCGTCGGCCAGTGGGGAGGTGAGCGAGTTGGCGCGGACGTCCAACCCGGTGAGCTCCTGCGCGACCCGCCCGTATTCGCGGGAGACCCGGTCGTAACGCTCCCTCGCCGTCGTCGCCTTCTTCTTCCGGCTCGCCGCCACGCCCGCACCGATCGCGCCCGCGCCCACCACCCCGGCGCCACCGAGAGCCCACGGCAGCCAGGCCGGCATGCCCTCCGGCTCCGGCGCGAGCACCGTGGGATCCGCTGCCGCCCGCGCCCCCGCGAGCAGCCCCGCAGCGTGGTTCTCGCGTCGCATCGGGTCCTTCATCGCCTCCAGCGCGCCGTCGAGATGACGCCCCTCGAAGACGTCGAGCGCCGCGCACACGTCATCGCCGCAGTAGATTCCCACGTCGCGCGCCTCGGTGTCGTTGGCCACGATGAGAATGCCCGGCGCCCACTTCTCTTTGTCCTGCGCGACGAGGTCGGGCCGCTCGGACTGGGCGAAGCGCTCGACGGTGTCGTTGAGGTTGTCGCCGTCGTCGTCGAAGACCAGGTACTCGACGCGCTCGACCTGCGGCGGGAACGCAATGCGTCCGGTCTCGGCGCGCAGCAGGTCCTGGTCGCCGGACGACAGGACGCCGGCCCGGTCGGTGACGCCCACGGCCACCTCGGCGGCCGCCGGTGCCTCGGCCGGGTCCGCGGGCGCGGCGGGTGCCTGGGCGCGGGCCGGCGCGAACGGCAGGAGGAACAGCGCCAGCAACAGCGCGGCGGCGACGCCGCTCAGGACCGCCGCCCGGCCCGGGACGGGGTCGACGGCGGCAGCGGGCACCGTGCGGGGCAGGGGCCGGGCGATCGTGCGGGTCATGCCAGAAGCCTAGGCCCGCCCGGGAGGCCGCGCCGCCACTTCGCGGCCGGTGTCCGAGGCGACAGATACGCTCATGCGCGTGTTCCTCCTCGAAACGCTCATCGCCATCACCGTCACGTTGACCACCGCGTTCGGCGGGCTCGTCGCCGAGGACCTCGTCGCCCGCGACGCGTCGTGCACGATCTCCACCGTGTCCGACCTGTGGTCCGACACCTGTACCTCGCCGTCCCGGCTGGGCTGGTTCATCGGCACCCTGCTCGTGCTGGTGGTGGCGATGGCCCTGCGCGCGTGGCTCATGGCACACAACGGCACCCTGTACTACCTGCGCCTGCTGCCGGCCGAGAGCGCGGACCGGATGCGCGCCGCCGTGGACGTGGCCAACGCCCGCAGTCTCGGTTTCCGTTCGGCGACGGGCTGGTTCGGCACCGCCAACGCCGTGGTGGACCTGCGCCGCGAGGTCGACCACATTTCCGACGAGCTCGAGCGGGCGATGAACGACGACGACGACGCGACAGGCTTCGTCCTGGCCCCCAACCTCGCGTTCCCGGCGGCGCTGGCGGTCGGATACGACGTCCTCCTGCGCGAGCGCACCCATCTCGCCGAACTGCCGGTCGAGGCCCGCAGGCGTCGCCTGCCCGGCGGCGACACGGGCGTGCGGACGGTGTACTTCGACGACGGCGACGACATGTGGGCCGAGCGCCGGTGGCGGTCCCGCCGCAGCCAACCCCGCGGGGAACTGGCGATGGTGACTTTTCCCGCCGGGTCGGCGGTCGCGGCGCCGGCGGACCGGATCTCCGTGCGGCGGGTCTGGCTCTCACTCCAGCTGGAGGGGGGCGGACCGGTCTCCGAGGTGGACGCGGGTCATCCGCTTCGGGAGGCGGCGGACCTCGTCGTCGTCGTCGCCCCCACCCACGCCCCCACCGACGGCGCGGGCCGCGCCACCGCCGGCTCCGCACCAACCGACGACTCCGAATCGGACACCACCGCGACCCTCCGCCCCTGGACGCTCCCCGCCGGACGGTGGTATCCCGGCGCGAGCGGGCGGCAGATCGACCGGCGGACGTTCGCGCGGCTCGTGGAGGAGCTGTCCGGGGCGGTGGAACAGGTGTTGGACGACTACCCGGAGGCGCACGTGCTGCTGTCCGGGCGGATGCCGCGGAGCGTGGCGTTCGCGCTGGGGTACGTCATCTCGCAGCGCAAGGACGACCACATCGAGGGCAAGCGCGCAGCCCTGCACCCCACGCGCGCCGACGACACGCGGGCCCAACGCGCACAGGCGCGGGCCGAGAACGAGGGCCTGAGCTCGCTGAGCCGCTTCTGGACGTCGGTCACGCCCGTGCTGGAGCACCTCGGTGAGGCCAAGCCGACGATCGTGCACGCGGCGCAGCGCGACGCCGCCGTGCACGGGCTGGTCGCCGACGCGCCCGCGGACACCGCACCCGGATCCGCTACCCCGACGACGGATCCGCTACGCCGGTAGGAGTAGCGGATCCCCCCGCGGGGTAGCGGATTTCGCAGGCGGTCAGCCGTCGGCGAGCGGGGCGCCGTCGCGCAGGTGCGGCGCCAGGGTGTTGTCGAACATCGTCAGCGCCGAGGCGATGGCCATGTGCATGTCCAGGTACTGGTACGTGCCCAGGCGGCCGCCGAACAGCACCTTGTTGGCGGCGGTCTCGGCCTTGGCCCGGTCGCGGTAGGCGGCCAGCCGCTCGCGGTCGGTGGACTCGTTGATCGGGTAGTACGGCTCGTCCTCGCGCTCGGCGAAGCGGCTGTACTCGCGCATGATCACGGTCTTGTCCGTGGGGTAGTTCTTGCGCTCGGGGTGGAAGTGCCGGAACTCGTGGATGCGGGTGTAGTCGTACTCCGCGTCGTTGTAGTTCATCACCGGGGTGCCCTGGAAGTCGCCGGTCGGCAGGACCTCGGTCTCGAAGTCCAGGGTGCGCCAGCCGAGCTCGCCGTCGGCGTAGTCGAAGTAGCGGTCCAGCGGACCCGTGTAGACCACCGGCGCGTCGGGGCTCGCGGCGCGGACGTCGTCGCGGACGTCGAACCAGTCGGTGTCCAGCACCACGTCGATGTTCTCGTGCGCCGCCATGTTCTCCAGCCACGCGGTGTAGCCGTCGACGGGCAGGCCCTCGTAGGTGTCGTTGAAGTAGCGGTTGTCGAACGTGTACCGCACGGGCAGGCGCGTGATGTTGCCGGCGGGCAGGTTCTTGGGATCGGTCTGCCACTGCTTGGCCGTGTAGTCCTTGATGAACGCCTCGTACAGCGGACGGCCGATGAGGGAGATGGCCTTCTCCTCGAAGTTCGCCGCCTCCTCGGAGGAGAACTCGGAGGCCTGCTCGGCGATGAGCGCGCGGGCCTCGTCGGGCGAGTAGTAGCGGCCGAAGAACTGGCAGATCAGGCCCAGGCCCATGGGGAACTGGTACGCGGTGCCCTTGTGCATGGCGAACACGCGGTGCTGGTAGCCGGTGAACGACGTGAAGCGGTTGACGTACTCCCACACGCGCTCGTTGGAGGTGTGGAACAGGTGCGCGCCGTACTTGTGGATCTCGATGCCGGTCTCGGGCTCGGGCTCGGAGTAGGCGTTGCCGCCGATGTGGTGGCGCCGCTCGAGCACCAGCACGCGCTTGCCGAGCTCGCTCGCCGCCCGCTCGGCAACCGTCAGACCGTAGAAACCCGACCCCACCACGATGAGGTCATAGGTGCCCCACTGCCGTTCGCCTGCCATAAGTCTCGAGCCTTCCCGTAGTCCGTGGCGGTGGTCCGTCGCTGGATCGCGCGCGGCGTCCGCCCGCCTGGCCACGCGCCGGTCGGCGCGGGTCCGCGTCCAAGGGTATCCGGCGGGTCGGGGGTGGGTTCAGGGCACGCCGACGACGACGAGGAGGACGACTTCCCGGCGCGACTGCAGTGGCCCACGGTGCTGGTCGGGCGTTCTCGTCGTCGTACGTCGGTTCGAAACTACATCCCTGTAGTCCCGATATTCACAGTTTTACCACTTGGTTTCAGTCGTTTCTTGGCTAACATTGACCCCGTTCGTCACACACGTCCCTGTGGTCTCGCTCCGGCGGGGCCCCGAGGGCAGCAGTGCCACGCGGCCCGCGCAGCCGCGTGTCACAGACCCTGATCTGGAGAAGCCCTTGAGAACACGACGCCGCCCCCTGTACGTCAGCGGTCGACGCCGGACCCTCGCCCTGGCGGTGGCGGTCGCGGCGTCCGTCGTCACGCCCCTCGCCGTGTACGGGGCGGACCAGGTCGTCCAGTCCGGCGACGACATCACCGCCACCGCCGGTGGCGGCCTGCCGACCGGCGAGACCGCGGTCCCGCTGGCCGAGGCACCGCCCGCCGCGGGCGTGGACAGCGACGTCGCCTCCGGCGGCTCCCCCGTCCGCGAGGTCACGTCCGACACGCCGTTCTCGATGGTCGGCGTCACGTGGAAGGGCCACAACCCGGCCGCCGTCGCGCAGGTCCGCGCCAAGAACCCCGACGGCACGTGGGGCCCCTGGTACGAGGCCGAGTCCACCGACGGCAAGGGCGAGAGCGTGACCGGCACCGGCGGCACCGAGCCCGTCTACCTGGGGCTCGACACCACGGCGGTCCAGATCTCGCTGTCCGGCATCGATATCGAGGACACCTCCCTGGCCGACGCGCCCGAGGCGACCCCCGACGAGCCCGCGAAGGCCGACACCCGGTCCGCCGACGAGGCCGAGGCCCCAACCGATGAGGACGTGGCCGCCGCCCGCACCGCCGACCCGGCCCCCACGCCGTCGTCGGCGCCGACCCCGGCCACCCCCGCGGGCCCGACCTCCGCGCCGGCCCGGCCCGCGTCGGACGGCACCCCGCCCGCGCCGACCCGCTACGCCGACATCAAGCCCGTCGCCGAGACCACCGACCTCGACCCCGACTCGGTGCAGGCCGTCCTGCTCTCCCCCGACGACACCCCGACGCCCGACCCCGAGGCGTTCGCCGACGTCACCGCCTCCGGCGGCACGGGCGCGCACGGTGACATCGCGGCCAGGCAGCCGTCCATCATCACCCGCGCCGGCTGGGGCGCCGACGAGTCGATCCGCTGCGGCGGCACCTCCTACGACCCCACGCTCGCCGCGGCGGTCGTCCACCACACGGCCGGCAGCAACAACTACACCCGCGAGGGCTCGGCCGGCGTCATGCGCGGCATCTACACGTACCACGCCCGCACGCTCGGCTGGTGCGACGTGGGCTACAACGTGCTGGTCGACAAGTACGGGCAGGCCTTCGAGGGCCGCCGCGGCGGACTCGACCGCAACGTCCAGGGCGCCCACGCCGGCGGCTTCAACGGCAACACCTGGGGCATCTCGATGATGGGCGACTACTCGACCGTCTCCCCGCCCGACGCCACGATCCGCAAGGTCGGCGAGATCATCGGCTGGCGTCTGTCGGTCGCGGGCGTCGACCCCAAGGGCTCGGACACCCACTACTCCGAGGGCACCTCGTACACCAAGTACTCGTACGGCACCGCCGTGCGACTGCCCAACATCTTCGCCCACCGCGACGTCGGCCTCACCACCTGCCCGGGCGAGGCCGGCTACGCCAAGATGGGCCAGATCCGCGACATCGCCGCCTCCTACGCCAAGAGCGGCGGCGGGGGCTCGTCCCCGGCCCCGTCCAACCCGGGCACCGGCGGCGGCGGTGGCGGCGCCGGCGGCGGTGGCGGCGCCGGCGGTGGTGGTGGCACCGGCGGTGGTGGTGGCACCGGAAGTGCCGGCCTGCCCGCGATCACCCAGTCGGGCATCCAGGACGCCGTCGTCTCCGCGCTGCGGACCGTGCTCACCGGCGGCCGGCTCGACCCCGCGGCCCTGACCCGCGCCCTGCTCGGCGGCAAGACCCTCGCGGACCTGCCGGTCGACGCCGGCTCGGTGGGCGACGCCGTCGGCGTGGACCTCGGATCGGTGGAGAACCTGGCCGGCGGCGATTTCCGCGGACTCGGCAAACAGCTCGGCGCCCAGCTCGGCAAGGCGCTGTCCGGCGTGCAGCGATTCGGCAACGTCTCGCTGGTCAAGCACGAGAACGGCGCGCTGTACTCGTCCCCCGAGACCGGCACGCACCCGGTGTGGGGCGTGATCGGCGACGCGTGGGCGGCACAGGGCTTCGAGCACGGCCCGCTCGGGCTGCCGGTCTCCGCGGAGGCCGAGCGCGAGGACGGCACGATCGCCCAGCGGTTCGTCGGCGGCACGCTCGTCTACGACCCGGAGACCAAGCAGCTCAGCGTCGAGCCCAACCCCTGACCGACGTCCGGGTCACCCGCCGCGCACGCGGCGGGTGACCCGCGCGGTCTCCGGCACGGCGCCTCGGGGTTTCCCGGCGCGGCGGCCATCTCAGACTTGCGGACCGGCTCCCACCAGGTGTGCCCCTCCCCCACCGGGGCGAGGGGTACACCGGGGAAGTGGTGGGGACCGGTCCGCGACCTATTTCGGAGCACTGGCTCCCCGCGGGTCAGTTCCACCAGCGCCGCAGGACGTGCGCGAAACCGGCCTCGTCATTGGTCAGCGTGACCTCGTCGGCGGCGGCGTGGACCGCGGGGATGGCGTTGCCCATCGCGACGCCGTGATCGGCCCAGCGCAGCATCTCCAGGTCGTTGGGCATGTCGCCGAACGCGACCGTCACGGGCACCTCCGCGGACGGGGTGGCGGTCGCGGCCGCGGTGGACGCCGCGATCCGCGCCAGCCCGCTCGCCTTGGTCACCCCGCGGGCGGCGAACTCGATCAGCCCGTTGGTCGTGGAATACGTGACGTCGGCCAGGTGGTCGACCTCACCTCGCAGGGCGGCCAGCATGTCGGCACTGGGCATGCCGGGCACCCGCGCCAGCAGTTTCAGCACCGGCTCGGAGAGGACCTCGGCGTGCCCCACCTCGAGATGCGCGGGGTGGATCCAGGCGTGCTCGTAGTCCGGGCTGGCCACGAAGTCGGCGTCGGCGGCGTCCGCCCCGAGCCGCTCGGCCGCGATCCCGCTGCCCGGCAGCCGCTCCCGCAGGACCTCGTCGATCGCCGCGAGCGTGTCGGGGTCGAGCAGGCTGGTCTCGAGGAACTCGCCGCTGCCGGTGTCCATGATGACGGCGCCGTTCGCGCACACCGCCAGTGGCGCGACGGGCAACTGGTCGACCACCTGCGCGAGCCAGCGCGGAGGCCGACCGGTGGCCAGGACGAAGGTCGCACCGTCGGCGACGAGGTCCTCCACGACCGCCAGGTTGGCGGCGGGCACGAGGTCGTCCGAGCCGATCAGGGTCCCGTCGACGTCCGTGGCGACGAGGAGCGGCCGCGACCGGCTCACGGAGCGTCCGGGCCCGCCGGTCCCTCCGGGGTGTCGACATCAGCCACCGACGTGCCCTCGGCGGCCGCCTTCTCGGCGCGACGACGCAGTCGCTCCGCGTGCTCGGCCTCGTCCAGGGCCGTGGCCTGCTCGAGCGTGGGAGCCGACCCTCCGAGGCGGGCCGGCACCCAGGTGGCGCCGGCCGGGTACGGCCCGTAGCGCTCGGCGTACTCGTCCTGGAGTCGCTCGAGGGTCGCCTGCATCCGCGAGCGCAACTCCTCGGTGCACTCGGCCACCGGCTCGTACGCCGTCATCGGCTCGCCGACCTCCATGATGATCGGCACCCTGGGTCGCAGGAGCTTCTTGGGCAGCCCCTTGGTCCACACGCGCTGGGAGCCCCAGATGGTGACGGTGATGATCGGCACCCCGGCCGCGAGCGCCATCCGCACCGCACCGGACTTGAAGCCCTTGATCTCGAAGCTGCGGCTGATGGTCGCCTCGGGGAACACGCCCACCAGCTCACCGGCCCTGAGGCGCTCGACGGCCTCGTCGAACGACGCCTTGCCGGCCGTGCGGTCCACGGGGATGTGCTTGAGCTCGCGCATGATCGGCCCGGCCACGGAGTGCTCGAACACCTCGTGCTTGGCCATGTAGCGGATGAACCGCTTGTGCACGCGGGCGGGGAGGCCGGCGTACACGAAGTCGAAGTACCCGGTGTGGTTGATCACCACGACCGCCCCGCCGACCGCCGGGAAGTGGTGTTCCCCGCGCACGGTGATGTCCAGTCCCTGGACCTTGAACATCGTCCGGGCGACCCCGATGATCCCTGTATAGAGCAGCTCCACGGGCCCCAGGGTAGCGGCCCGCGGCGGAAGGTGTCCGCGACCGCCGGTAGGTTCGGCGGGGTGGACCACGACGCCCCCTTCGATTCGGTCGATCCCGTGACGCGCAGCCGTCACTACTCCTGGCCCCCGCTCCCGGACGCCGCGGATCGCTCGCCGCACGC
The DNA here is from genome assembly GCF_036287335.1 of Dietzia maris. Taxonomy (NCBI): domain Bacteria; kingdom Bacillati; phylum Actinomycetota; class Actinomycetes; order Mycobacteriales; family Dietziaceae; genus Dietzia; species Dietzia maris. The sequence continues at coordinate 330,631 of NZ_CP143053.1, read as the reverse complement.
CGGTCTCGACGCTCTGCGGGCGATCATCGCCGGGGAGCGCCACCTCTCCCCCGGCGCCTACTCGCTCGGGGTCCGGCTGACCGCCGCCGAGGAGGGCGCGGTGACCATGACGGCCGAGCCCGCGGAGTGGGCGCTGAACAACGGCGGCACGGTCCACGGCGGGATCGTCTCCGGCTGGGTGGACTCGGCGCTCGGCTACGCCACCGCGACCGTCGTCGAGCCTGGCACCGGGTACAGCACGCTGGACCTCACCGTCCGCTACATCCGGGCGCTGCGCCTGGATAAGACCCCGGCCACGATCCGCGCGGAGGTCGAGCACGCCGGCCGGTCGACGTGCGTGGTCCAGGTGCGGGTCACTGACACCGACGGCCGCACGTGCGCCAGCGCGAGCGGTGTGATGATGCTGTTCCGCCCGTGACGGTCCGGACAACGACGACGACGACGAGGTCGGCGATCCCTCAGCGGATCGGCTCGAGCACGTCCTTTCCGACAAACGGCCGCAGCGCCTCGGGCACGACGACCGACCCGTCGGCCTGCTGGTGGTTCTCGAGGATCGCCACGAGCCACCGCGTGGTGGCCAGCGTGCCGTTGAGGGTGGCGGCGGTCTGCGTCCGGCCCTCGTCGTCGCGGTAGCGCACCCCGAGCCGGCGGGCCTGGAACGTCGTGCAGTTGGACGTCGACGTGAGCTCCCGGTAGGTCCCCTGCGTGGGCACCCACGCCTCGCAGTCGTACTTACGCGCGGCCGAGGAGCCGAGGTCGCCGCCGGCGATGTCGATGACGCGGAACGGCAGGCCCATGGCCTCGAGCATCTCCTTCTCGAAGCCCAGCAGGCGCTTGTGCTCCTCGTGCGCCTCCTCGGGCTTGCACCAGGAGAACATCTCGACCTTGTCGAACTGGTGGACGCGGATGATGCCGCGGGTGTCCTTGCCGTGGCTGCCGGCCTCGCGGCGGAAGCACGAGGACCAGCCGCAGTAGCGCTTGGGACCGGCGGAGAGGTCGAGGATCTCGCCCTGGTGGTAGCCGGCCAACGCGACCTCGGAGGTGCCGACCAGGTAGAGGTCGTCGTCCTCGAGCCGGTAGACCTCGTCGGCGTGCTGGCCGAGGAACCCGGTGCCCTGCATGATCTCGGGCCGCACGAGCACGGGCGGGATCATCATGGTGAAGCCGTTGGCGGTGGCCTTCTGCGCGGCGAGCTGCAGCATGCCCAGCTGGAGCAGGGCGCCGTAGCCGGTGAGGAAGTAGAAGCGGGCGCCGGAGACCTTCGCGCCCCGCTCCATGTCGAGCAGCCCGAGGCTCTCGCCCAGCTCGAGGTGGTCCTTGGGCTCGAAGTCGAAGGTGGGGATCTCGCCGATCCGCTCGATCTCCACGAAGTCGTCCTCGCCGCCGGCGGGCGTGCCCTCCTCGACGACGTTCGACAGCAGACGCTGGAGCCGGTCGACCTCGGCCGCCGCGGCCTTCTCGGCCTCCTCGGCGTCCTTGACCGCCTGCTTGAGGGCGCCCGCGGCCTCGAGCAGCGCCGGGCGCTCCTCGGGCGAGGCCTTACCGACCTTCTTGCCGTGGGCCTTCTGCTCGGCGCGGGCGGAGTCCGCGGCCGCGATGGAGGAGCGGCGGGCCTCGTCGGCGGCCAGCAGCTGGTCGACCAGCGACGGATCCTCGCCACGGGTGCGCTGGGAGTCGCGGACGAGGTCGGGGTTCTCGCGGAGCAGCTTGAGATCGATCACGCATCTCAGCCTAGCGGCCCGCGCGAATCCTCCCAGCGGCCAGTCGCGGCCGGGCGCCGCGGCCCCCTCAGACGCCGAACAGTTCCAGGAAGGCGTCCTTCTCGAACATGCGCGCGGTGTCGACGGCCGTGGGCGTGCCGCCGTACGGGTCGGCCCCGGCTTCGTAGAGCACGCGGACGACCTCGCCGTACCCCTTGAAGACCGCGCCGGCCAGCGGGGTCTGACCCCGGTCGTTGGCGCGGTCGACCTCGGCACCCCGCTCGAGCAGTGCGCGGACGGTGTCCGGGTGGCCGTTGTAGGCGGCGAGCATGAGCAGGGCGTCGCCCCGCTCGTTGGTCAGGTCAGGGCTCACGCCGGCGTCGACATACGCCGCGAGCCGTTCCGTCTCGCCGTCCCGGGCCAGCTGGAACAGCATCTGGGCGAACTCGAGGACCTCCGGGTCCACACCCTCCCGTGGCGAGCGCACGTCACCGTCCGCGCCGGGTCGCTCGTCGTGGTTCTGTCCGCTCATGCTCCGAATCCTATCGGGACGGCGCGGTTGCGGCATCATGGAAGGCGATGACCACTACCACCCGATCGTCACGCCGTGGTCGGACCCTGCCCCGCACGCGGGGCGCGGTCATGGCCTCCCTCCTCGCGATCCTGTCCGGCGGGGCGGTCACCGGCGCGCTCATGGCCTCGGCGATCAACGACCCGAACTCGTCGAGCGCCGGGCGGATCGCGGCGGTCGTCCCGCAGGTCGACCCGCGGACCCTGTCGGGTCCGGCGTACGCCAACGCCGCCCCGGGCACCTGCCTGACCTGGTCCATCGACGCCGCGGACCGCGTGGCCTCCTTCGACACGGTCGACTGCGCCGAGCCCCACCGGTTCGAGGTGGCGGGGCGGATCGACCTGTCCGAGGTCCCCGGGTTCGGCGAGGGGACCCCGCTCCCGGACAGCGACGACCTGGCCCCGGTGGGCACGGACCGGTGCCTGCCGCTGATCTCCCGGTACGCGGGCGGCCGCGAGGTCGATCCGCAGGGCCGCTTCACCGGACTGGTGGTGCCGCCGTCCGAGGAGGGCTGGGCCAAGGGCGACCGCAGTGTCCTGTGCGGGATCGCGGCCGCCGAGCTCGACGGCCGGTCCGCCCTGTCCACGGGCACGTTCGCCGAGGCGGACCAGCACCGCCGCTGGGAGCCGGGGACGTGCCTGGGATTCACCGCCGAGGGCCTGCCCGGCGCACCGGTGCCGTGCTCGGACGACCACTCGATCGAGATCGTCGCCGACGTCGACGTGACGGGGACCTTCCCCGAGGGGCCGGTCCCGCCGGATCCGCGGCAGCAGTCCGAGCTCACCGCCGACGCCTGCCGAGAGGCCGGCATCGCCTATCTCGGCGACCCCGAGACGCTGCGCCGCACGACGCTCATCTCGACGCTGGTCAATCCCATCTCCGAGATCTCGTGGCGCACGGGCAGTCGCACCGTCAACTGCGGACTGATGAGGGCCGCCGAGCCCGGGCCGTTCGCGGTGCTGCGCGGCTCCGCGCGGCAGGGTGTGCTCATCGACGGGAACACCCCGGTCGCGCCCACCACCACAGAGATCCCGCCGCCCGGCCAGCAGCCCGGTGGCGACACCGGCGCCACGACCGACACCGGCCAGGGCACGGTCGCCGTCCCGGTGCCCGGCGGCGGGGCGCCGTGACCATCCGGGTCGACGAGGCGCGGTTCGAGGAGCTGGTCGACGACGCGCTGGACTCGGTACCGGACGCGCTGTTCGAGGCCATGGACAACGTGGTGGTGCTCATCGCCGACCGGAATCCGGACGAGCCCGGCCTGTTGGGTCTCTACGAGGGCGTCGCACTGACCGAGCGGGACACCACCTACTCCGGGTTCCTGCCCGACACCATCACGATCTACCGGGGCGCGCTGTGTGACTTCTGCTCGACCGAGGAGGAGTTGGTCCACGAGGTGGCGGTGACGGTGATCCACGAGATCGCCCACCATTTCGGGATCGGCGAGGAGACCCTGCACGCCCTCGGCTGGGGCTGAGCGGAGCAGCCGACGCGCGGCCGCGGGAGCCACTCCGCAGCCGTCAGTACCCGGGCCGCCCCAGGTGGTCGCCCCACCGCTCGCACGCCCAGCCGCCGCCGTCCGGGGCCAGCTCGATGACGCCGCAGTTGGGGATCCGGTTGTCGAGCGCCCACTGCGAGGGCACGGCCCCGGCGAACACGGCGATCATCCGCATGAGCGTGCCGTGGACGACGAGCACCACGTCGACGGCGTTGTCGAGGTAGGACTCGCGTAGCTCGGCGATGAGCGGCATGGCGCGCCGCCGCACGTCGAGCGCGCTCTCGCCGCCGGGGAGCCGGGAGTCCAGCTCGCCGTTCTCGAGCCAGTCGCGGACCACCCGGTTGTAGGCCAGCAGCGCGTCGGGCCCGGTCTGCATCTCGTACTCGCCGGCCTGCACCTCATGGACACCGGGCACGGCCTGGGTGGGCAGGCCCATCTCCCCGGCGATGAGGCCGGCGGTCTCGCGGGCGCGGGCGGCCTCCGAGCTCAGGATGACCGAGGGGCGGATGCCCGACCCGGCGAGCTCCTCACCCACCAGCCGCGCCTGCTCGCGGCCGAGGTCGGTCAGTGGGGCGCCGGGCAACGCGGTGTCGAGGGCGCCGGCGACGTTGGAAGGGGTCTGCCCGTGGCGGACGAGGTGGAGTCGGGCGCTCACCCCGCGCCCTCCCCTCGACGCAGTCCGTCGATCCAGCGCAGCGCCTCGGCGCGGTCGGGCGGCGGCGCGCCGGCCTCGCCGCCGTCGGCGACGGGCCACGACCCGAGGAAGCGCAGGTCGGAGGTGCGGTGGCGCAGCGCGACGAGCGCCTCGGACACCGCGGGGTCGTCGATGTGACCGACGAGGTCCACGTGGAACAGGTAGGTGAACCGCTCGACGCGGGTGGGTCGGGAACCGATGCGGGTGAGGTCGATGTCGCGGATCGACAGCTCGGTCAGCGCCTGGACGAGCGCGTTGGGCTGGTGCGGCAGGCCGAACACGACGCTGGTGCGGTCGCTGCCCGTGCGCGGCGGCGGCGGGGCCGGCCGGCCGGCCAGGACGAAGCGGGTGCGGGCGCCGCCGACGTCGGCGACGCGCTCGGCCAGAGGGACCAGCCCGTTGATCTCGCCGGCGCGGGCGGGCGCCGCGGTGGCGTCGGCGGTGCCCGCGGCGACCTCCTCGGCGCCGGCGGCGGTGGAGGACGTGGTCTCGATGTGCGCCTGCGGCAGGTGGACGCCCACCCACCGACGGACCTGGGCGGCGGCGACAGGGTGGGTCCGCAGCACGCGCACGTCGGCGGCGGCGGTACCGGGCCGCACGAGGATGGAGAACGCCACGTCGAGTTCGGTCTCGGCGAAGATCTGGAGCCGCTCCCCCACGGCGAGCGCGTCGCCGGTGGGGTTGACGGTGCCGTCGACGGAGTTCTCGAACGGGACGCACGCGTAGTCGGCGGCGCCCGAACGGACCATGGCCAGCGCCTCGTCGGGGGTGGGGGCCGGGACGGCCTCGGCGTCGGCGAGCAAGTCGGAGGTCCGCGCGTCCGCGCGGAGCCGGTGCAGGGCGGCGTCGGTGAAGGTGCCGGGCGGGCCGAGGTAGGCGACGGTGACCACGACGACGAGACTAGTCAGCGACGGTCGGGATCGGCGGACGCGAGGTCCGCGGACACGGCGTCGACCCGCCCGTCGGGCACGAGGGTGCACGTCACGACATCACGGATGGCCTCCCGGGCCGATCGCGACAGGCCCAGGATGCGGGCCGGGTCCGGCGCGGCGATCGCGGCGCGCACGTCCGCCCCGGTCATCGCGGCCACGGCGCCCGCGAGCAGCGCCCACACCTGGTCCGCGTCGGCGCACCGGGGCACGAGGCCCGAGCCGAAGCCGACCCCGGAGTGCGCGGCCACGGCGAGCAGGTCCGCGAGGTGGTCGGCGGCGGGACCGGGACCGGTCAGGCCGCGCGCGACGTCGACGATCGCGGGGGTGTCTGCGGCGAGCACCGCGGACACCTCCTCCAACGGCGGGAGGCCGAGGTCGGCGGCGGGCGCGACCACGACCGGGGCGGGGGCCGACCAGCGGGCGAGCGTGCCCGCCAGGGTGGCCTCGTCGGCCACGAGGTCCTCCAGGAGGTCGGGCCGCGAGGGACCCCGACTCAGCAGTTCGAGCGACACCGTCATGCACTCAGGTGTACACCCCGCCCGTTGCTACGCTGACGACCGATGGGTACCGACGACGCCCCCGTGCCCGAATACGCGGCCGACTACTCCCCCGCCCCGGATGACGCGCCGGACGCCTCCCACCTCACCCCGGAGGAGAAACGCGGCCCGCGGACCGTGCATGTCGCGCTCGGACTCCTGGCGTTTCTGCTGATCGTCGCGGTGGCCACCAATCCCGCCTCGGTGCTGCCGAGGGACTCGACGCTGCACGGGGAGCACCACCTCGACGTGGACTCGGGGCTGGAGCTCGCCGTGCCCGTGGGATGGCGCGTGGTGAGCGACGCGGAGCTCGGATCGCTGCAGATCGTGCCCGTCGGGACGGGGCACGCGCTGGAGACCCGCATCCTCGCGGGCGCCCTCGAACCCGGTATCGCCGCCGCCGCGATCGCCGACGACCAGGGGGCGGCGACCGCGCTCGCCGAGACCATCCAGCTCTACATCCTGGGCGTGTCCGGCATCCGCGACGAGCGGCGGGTCACACGCGTGGACAACGAGGCCGGCACGGGCGCCGCCGTCTCCTACGTGGTGGTGCCCGACGAGTTCGCCGACCTCGACTCCGGCGGGCTCGTCTACACCGCCGTGTTCGGCTCGGAGGGGCGGCGGTGGTGGGTGGCGTACGTGACGACCGCGCAACAGTCCGCCCCCGGCGTCAAGTGGATGGACGGGATCGTCGACAGCGTCCGGCTCGCCGAGTGAGCGGGTCCTCGCACTCCGCGTCCGACGCCGGACGGGTCCGTCGCGCACTCTCCCCCCGCGCCGCGGTCGCCCGGTACGCCTCCCGGTTCGACCCGGTCACCGACCCGCGCGTCCGCCGGCTGCTGGTGGCCGAGCTCGTCATCGTCCTGGCCGTCACCTTCGGCCTGTCCGGCGCCTACGCCGTCCTCGACCTGGTCTCCGCACTGCTCGCGCCGGCCGACCTCGCCGACCAGACCGCCGCACTCAACGTCTCCCGCTCGGAACATCCGTGGCTCGACCTGGCCTACCAGGCGCTCGGCGTGCTGCGGTTGCTCGCGTGGGCCCTGCTGCCGCTGGTGCTGCTCGCGCACTCCGGGATCCGCGCGCGGGCGCTCGGTCTCGTGCGCGACAGGCCCGGGCGGCAGGTGGCGTGGGCGCTCGCCCTGACCGCGGTGATCGGCGTGCCCGGCCTGGCGCTGTACCTGGGGGCCGTCGCCGCCGGGTTCAATCTGCAGGTCGCGGCGTCCGGATTGGGCGAGACGTGGTGGCGGCCGGTCGTGCTGGTGCTGTCCGCGGCGGGCAACGGCGCAGCCGAGGAGATCCTCGTCGTGGGCTACCTGCTCGTGCGGCTGCGGCAGCTCGGCGTGCCGCCGTGGCTGGCGCTGGCCGCCAGCGCCCTGCTGCGCGGGTCGTACCACCTCTACCAGGGTTTCGGCGGCGGGCTGGGCAATCTCGCGATGGGCGTGGTGTTCGCGCTGTGGTGGATGCGGACCCGCCGGCTGTGGCCGTTGGTGCTGGCGCACACGCTGCTGGACGTGATCGCGTTCCTCGGCTACGCGCTGCTGGCGCCGCACGTGTCGTGGTTGTGACACTGGTCCCGCCGGCGCGACGGGACCAGCCGACCTCGCCGGCGGGCAAGTAGAGTCCGATCCCATGACCGACGACCCCAGGCGCCGGCACCTCACCCCCGAGGAGGCCGCCGAGCTCCGGCGACGCGCCCGCGAGCGACGCGGCTACGCCGACCCCGGTGCGCCGCGCGATCCGGCGGCCCGCCCGGGTTCGGCCGGTCGCGATCCCGGCGCCCGGCGCGATCCGGCGGCCCGTCGTGACCAGTCCGCCCGGCGTGATCCGGCGGCGTCCCGCGATGCCGCGGCGCGGCGGGACCCGGGCGCGAGGGCCGCCGACGCCGGCCGTGAGCATCCGCTCGGTCGCACCGGCTACCAGCCGCGGCAGGAGCCCCAACCGCTGACGCCCGAGGAACGGGCCCGCTACCTGCGGGAGGACCCGCGCGATCCCCGCGACCCGCGCGATCCCCGCGACCCACGCGACCCACGCGATCCCCGCGATCCGCGCGATCCGCGACGGTCTTCTCGGGCGCGCGCCGGCGGGCGCGACCCCTATCGACAGGCGACCGACCGTCGCGGCGGGCGGCCTGATCGTCGTTCCGCGCGGGCGGCCTCGGCCGCCCGACCCCGCCGGCGCCCGGGCCGGGCTCCCCTGTGGCGGCGGATCGGGCCGCTGCGCATTGTCGGCCTCGTGCTGGTCCTCGTGCTCACGTTGGGTGTGGTCACGGCCCTGTGGGCGGACTCGAAGCTGCAACGGATTGACGCGCTCACCGACTACCCGGGGCGGGGCGGCAACACGCCCGGCACCGTGACCCTGCTCGTGGGCACCGACTCCCGCGAGGGGCTCACCCCCGAGCAGCAGGCGCAGCTGTCGACCGGGTCCGAGTCCGACGCCGGCGGCAAGCGGACCGACACGATGATGCTCGTCTACACCCCGCGCGGCGGCGACCGCACGATGCTCATCTCGCTGCCCCGCGACCTGCTCGTGACCATCCCCGGTTACGGCGAGAACAAGCTCAACGCGGCCTACACGTTCGGTGGACCGCCGCTGCTCACCCAGACGCTCGAGCAGCAGACGGGCGTGCGGATCGACCACTACGCGGAGATCGGATTCGGCGGCTTCGCCGGGATCGTCGACGCCGTGGGCGGAGTGGACATCTGCATCGAGGAGCCCATCGTCGACCCGCTCGCCGGCCTCGATCTGGCCGCCGGATGCCAGACGCTCGCCGGACCGCAGGCCCTGGGATTCGTCCGCACCCGCTACGGGTTCGCCGAGCAGGACCTCCAGCGGGTGCGTAACCAGCGGCAGTTCCTCGGCGCGCTCATGCGCAAGACCCTGTCCCCCGGGAACCTGCTCAACCCGTTCACCGCGGTGCCGCTGCTGAACTCCGGCGCCGAGGCCGTCACCGTCGACACCGGCGACCACATCTGGACCCTCGCGCGGGTCATGTGGCGTCTCAGCGACGACCCGCTGACCGTGACCGCCCCCCACGACGGGATGGCGTCGGGATCGGTGGGCTCGTATCTGACGTGGGGCCCCACCACCACGGGGTTCTTCGAGGCGGTCGCCGCCGGGCGGACCCCCGGCCCGGAGTACATCGACGCCGGGCCCTGATCGGCCGCGCGCTCAGCCGGCCGGGGTGATGGAGACGATCCCCCACGTGCCGTCGGGGTTCTCGGCGAGTCGCACGCGCTGACGGATCAGGACCGGATCGGCCTCCGGCGGGTACTCGGTGAGGTCGACCTCGAGCAGCGTGGGCGACAGCTCCCGCGCCTCCACGCAGTGGGTGGTGCCCTCGGGGACCCGCTCGACGCCCTCGACGCGCAGCTGCTCCTCGGTCATCCGACTGGACGGCGAGACCGCCTCGAACGCCTTCGCCGCCGACCGCTCCACGTAGTAGGCGTGGTCGAACGCCAGGACCGCGCCGGCGGGCGTGTCGAGCGATCCGGGCCCAGCGCCGACCACGCGGCCGGGCTCCGAGACCTCGGTGCACCCTGTGACCGCCTCCTCGGAGGGACTGACGGCCCCGCGGGTCACGACGAATCCGAGCACCGCGGACCCGCCCAGCACCGCCACACCGGCGGCGACCAGCAGGGCGATCCGCACCGGACGGCGGTCGAGCACCACGGGCGACCGCGGCGGCTCGTCGACCGGCCGGGGCACCTCCGTCGCGATGGAGCCCAGCGGGAGGCTCGACAGGTCGTCGACGTCGACGCCCGCCGTCCGGGCGGGCCCTGATCCCGCAGAGGCGGGTGCGCCTGCACCCGCACCCGCACCCGCACCCGCGCCCGCACCCGCACCGAGCGTGATCCGGGTCGGTGGGGCCTCACGCGCGGGCTCGTCAGCGCGGCCGCCGGCCCGCGACGCACCCGCACCGTCGGCCACACCCGCAGACCGGTCGACCGCGGGCACGCCCGGGAGCGAGGAGTCCGGGCCGGGCCCGGTCCGCAGCCACGGCGGGACCGTCACCTCGGGGAGACGGGGCGACTCGTCGTCGTCCCCCCTGGTCGGTCGGTCGGCCACGCGCCCCACTCCCTCGGATCGTCCCGGGTCGACACATCGCGTCGTGGGCGACCCTCGACGTCGCCCGAAGGGATCCTAGAACGCACGGCGCCCCGTCGGGGGTCCGTGCCGCGCGGACCTTCTAGCGGAGGGTCACCTGCCGGGCGCGCAGCCCGTCGCGGGACGACCGCTCCTCGGAGGTGAGCGGGGCGTCGTTCGCGAGCGCCTCGCGCAGCCGCGCGTCGAGCTCCTGCAGACCCGGCGCCCATTCCTGGTGGTGCATCTCGCGGTCCAGGTCGAACACCGGCACCAGCAGCCCGTGCGTGCGGAAGGACCCGGCGAAACGGGATCCCTCGCCCAGGTGCAACCCACCGGCCGCGTGGACCCGGGCCAGCGCCTCGAACAGCGCGTCCTCGTCCTCGGGCCGGACCCAGCGGATGTGTGCCTTCTCGCCGGCGTCGACCCACCACGCGGCCTCGATGCCGTCCGCCTCCACGCGGGCCGAGGGCATCATGACCTCATTGGCGTTGCGGACCGCCTGCTCGATCTCGGGGGCGACCTGCACGCCCTCGGCCACCCACCAGGAGAAGTCGTCGTGCACGACGATCTCCAGCGGGGCGTCCTTCACCACGACGTCCGCCAGCGACGGCGTCGACCCGGTCGGGTGCGACGAGGTGAGCGTCTCCCCGCCGCCGGCGCGGCCCGCCCAGTCGATCGCGAACGCCAGATCGGCCGCCGGATCGGGGCCGTGGACCTGCACCTGCAGGCCGACCATCGCCTCGCCGCCGAGTTCATCGTCGCGGACGAGCGCCGCTATCGCGCCGGGCAGGACCGTCGCCAACGTCACCTCGCGGTCGCCCCCGACCGTGGTCAGCTTCGCCGTGGCCGACGGCACGAACTCGCGCATCGCCACCATGTCGCACTCACCGGCGAACCCGGCGAACGGCCGCGGCTCGACGCTCAGTTCCTCCCGCTCGGCCGCGCGTGCGGCGATCTTGGCCTGGCGGTTTCCGCCGGCCTTGGGCTCGTTGTGCCTATTCCGTCTACCCACGAGCACCACGATACGGTGCGACTTCGTCAGGTGCCCGCCGGACCGGCGAGTCGGCCGGTCGGTGCCGGCCCCTATGCCCCCGGATCACCCGGCAGGCCCCGCGTCGCCTCACTCGGCACGCCGGCGCCGGCCCCGTCCGCGGGCCCCTCGGTCGGCGGCGTCGCGCCGTCGAGGACGGTCAGCGCCCGCGCCGGCACGTTGGTGCCCACCCAGTCCACGCCGAGGTCGCGACACAGGAGGAGATCGGCGGGGTCGTCGACGGTCCAGCAGTACGTCCCCATGCCCCGTGACCGCCAGTACTCGACCAGCCACGGCCGGGCGCGCAGCGCGCTGATGCTCGGCCCCATCAGTTGGGCGCCGAACCCCTCGGCGGGCCAGGACTTGAAGACGTTGCGCCGTTCGCGCAGCTGCACGGTCGGCACGTCCGGCGCCAGCTGCCGGAACCGGCGGACGGCGGAGACGGAGAAGCTCATCATCACTGCGCGTGACTCGGCGAAGGACGCGGCCCGGTCCAGCCCGAAGTACTGGAGTTCGTCGCGCAGCGCGGTCTCGACGCGCCCGCCGGTGGGCACGGGGTGCTTGGTCTCGAGGAACAGGCGGACGCGGGGATACGCCTCGGCCATCACGAGGAAACTGCGCAGGGTCATGACCGGCTCCGGCCTGCGGTGGACCGGGTGCCAGGAGCCCACGTCGAGGGCCGCGACCTGGTCGAGGGTGGCGGAGTGGACCCACAGGTCCCTGTCACCGACGCGGGTGGTGCGCGGGTCGTGGAGCAGCACCGGGACGCCGTCGGCGGTGAGGCGGATGTCCACCTCGAGCGCCTCGGCGCCCTGGTCGAGGGCCTGCTGGTAGGCGACGCGGGTGAGTTCGGGATATTCGGCCGAGGCGCCGCGGTGGGCGACGACGCCGCTTCGGGTGGAGACGGGTGAGGGCAGGTGGGTGGTCGCGGGGACCGTCACGTCTCACTCCTTCCGGGTCGCGGACGCCTCCACGATCCCCGCCGGGAGGAACCTGCGGGTGAACCGCGGGGAAGGGTCGGTGAAACTCCGCATGACGGACCGGGTCTCGCGGGCGGTCCACACGGCGGCGAGGGCGGCCAGGGCGGTGAGCAGGACGGTGTCGGCGGCGGCCTGGGAGCCCTCGCCGCTGCCGCGCCACAGCGCCAGGGCGACGGCCAGGGCGTTGACGCCCCACGCCGCCCACCAGCGCCTCAGGTCGGATCGGGAGGGGGCTCGGTCCGACGCCCGGCGCAGTTCCTCCAGGTAGACGGGTAGGCGGAAGAAGTTGACGACGACGAGGAGAGCCCCAGCCCACAGGCCCGCCCGTGACCGCGGATCCGGGACCGGCGCGTAGGCCCGTCGTCGGGTCTCCACGAGCCAGGCGGTCGCGGTGATGGCAGCGGCGACGCCCACGGCGATGGCGACGATCCCGGTCACCCAGACGAGCGCGGTGGTGACGGCCTCGATCCACCACGGCGCGAGCCGGTCGGCGTACCAGGCGAGTGCGGCGTAGCGCAGGCCGTGGGCGACGGCGGTCGCGGCGAACCAGGCGCCGGCGGCGCGCATGATGCCGGGGGCGGCCGAGGCGAGGCGGGCCGGCCGGGGCGCGGCGGGCGGCTCGAGTCGGTGCGGGATCGCGACCGGGGGCAGGCCCCACCTCGGGGTGGCCGGATAGGCGGGTGTCCGCGGGCCCCACGCGGGTCCGGTGCGGTAGCGCGGCAGGGGCGGTCGCGGGGTCGGTACTGGCGACCGCCACGGCGGGTGCGCGACCCAGCGCCACTGCCCCTGCCGCCGCGGTGTGGTCATGGCGACCATGCTGGCACAGCCCGGGTGGCGCGGGCGCGCGGTGCAGGTGGCCCGGTCTCGCGTCCGCGGATGGCGCGGGCGCGCGGTGTGGCACATGCTGGGGTCATGTCCGTGAGCTGTGTGCGCGTCCACGATCTCGTCTCAGGCCGCGCCGATCCCGGGGACGCGTACGTGGTGCTCGTGGACCGGCTGTGGCCGCGGGGCGTGCGCAAGGACGCGTTCCGCCACGACGAGTGGTGTACCGACGTGGCGCCGTCGACCGAGCTGCGGCGCGAGTTCCACGGCGGCGATCTGGACTTCGCCGACTTCGCCGAGCGGTACCGCGCCGAGTTGGCCCGCCCTTCCGCGGCCGGGGCTGTGGAGCGCCTCGTCGCGCGGGCGACCGACGGGGACCTGGTGCTGGCGTACGCGTCGCGGGACACCGAGCACACTCACGCAGCGGTCCTGGCGGACGTCGTCCTCGCCTCCGCGGACTGAGCGCCTCGAGCGGTCCGGCGGGGACGCCACCCGCAGTTCATGTATCCGTCATCACAGAGGGGGTGACGGACCGTGCCGTCGTGTGTATGGTCTTTCTCAGTAGTTGAAATCGTTCGTTGTATTTCTGTAGATCCACCGCCCTTGCGAGAGGGCAGTGCGGCACCGCAGGGAAACACACAGCACGCTCTCTGCTGCAGCACCCGGTACTCCGACAAGCGGAGCACCGACTCTCGAAAGGCATCAATATGGCTACCGGCACCGTGAAGTGGTTCAACGCTGACAAGGGCTTCGGCTTCATCGCCCCCGACGACGGCTCGGCCGACGTCTTCGCCCACTTCTCCGCCATCAACGGCTCGGGCTACCGCTCGCTCGAGGAGAACCAGCAGGTCTCCTTCGACGTCGCGCAGGGCGCCAAGGGCCTGCAGGCGGAGAACATCACCCCGCTGTGATCTGACGTCAGACTGATCTGACGTTCTCTCAGACTGCACGAGAGGGCCCCGTAGGAGAAATCCTGCGGGGCCCTCTCGCATGTCCGGGCCCGCGCACAGCCGCTCCCGGCGATGGCGTCTCGCTCCCCTGCCTGGCGTCTCGCTCCCGCAGCCCACGCACAGCCGCTCCCGGCGATGGCGCCTCGCTCTTCTGCCTGGCGTCTCGCTCCCGCGGCCCCCGCACAGCCGCTCCCGGCGATGGCGTCTCGCGCGCACCGAAGAGCGGGCGAGACGCCTTCGCGAGGGGCGGCTGCGTTCGGGGCTACGGCTGCGAAGGCCGCGACGCCTGCGGAGGTCGTGGGTCGCGGCGTCCGCGGAGGCCGGAGCCGCGACGGCCGCGATCAGATGGGGCAGGCGACCCCGCTGCGCACGTGGCAGTCGTAGCCACCGGGATTCTTGACCAGGTACTGCTGGTGGTAGTCCTCGGCGTAGGCGTACTTTCCGGAGCGGACCTCGTCGAGCATTCCGATCTCCGTGGTCAGCGGCCCGTAGCCCGCGGCGTCGAGCTCCTTCTGGTAGCCCTCGGCGATGCGGCGCGCCGCCTCCAGCTGCTCCGGCGTGGTCGTGTAGATCGCCGAGCGGTACTGGGTGCCCATGTCGTTGCCCTGACGCATCCCCTGAGTGGGGTCATGCCATTCGAAGAACTCCGCGAGCAGCTTCTCCACGGGCAGCACCGCGGGATCGAAGACCACGAGAACCGCCTCGGTGTGGCCGGTCAATCCCGTACACGTCTCCTCGTAGGTCGGGTTGGGCGTCCACCCACCGGCGTAGACGGCCGCCGTGGTCCAGACGCCGTCGAGCTGCCAGAGCACCTTCTCCGCACCCCAGAAACAGCCCATACCCAGCACGATCGACTCGTGCCCCTCCGGGAACGGCGGCACCATCGGATTGCCCGTGACGATGTTCTTCGGCGCCACGGCCACCGGTTCCGCCCGGCCCGGCAGCGCCGAGTCGGCGTCGACGACCTCGGTCGCCCGTCGCATCGCGGATTGTCTGATCGCGTCCTGTAGCCAGCCCATGTAGCCAGGGTAACCGCGTCGCGGGATCGAGATCCGGACGTGATGTGACCGATCCCATAGTCCGCGTTACAGTGGTCGCCAGTACGACCGAGGGGGATCTGGACGTGACCGCCACACAGCCTGCAGTCCAACGACTTCGCGCCATCTTCGACGCCGATCAGCCGCAGCCGTTCGAGGGGACCGGCTGTAGCGATCACGTCCGCCGCCGCAATATCGCGGTGCCCGTCGCGCTCGCCGTCATCCTTCTGGTCGTGCTCATCGCCCTGCTCGTCCTCTGACCGGCCAGCGCGCGGTCGGGGCCCCGGCACGCGGCGAGGTCAGCTCGCCGACGGGTCTCCGAGGCGCTCGCGCGCGACCCGCACCAGCAGCGGCGCCCACGGCGCGCAGTCGTCCTCGGGCAGGGCCGCGATCTCCCTCAGTTCGCCCACCGTCACCCACCGTGCCTCGGCGATCTCGGCCCGCGGCTCGGGATCGCCGTCCATCCGGGCGGAGAACACCTCAGAGACCAGCAGGAACCCGGGCTCGTTGGCGGTGGCCGTGTCGAACCGGCCGAGCGACTCCAACGCGTCAGGCGTGAGGGGCACACCCAGCTCCTCGTCGATCTCCCGCACCGCGCACTCGAGCGGCGACTCCCCCGTCTCCCACTTGCCTCCCGGCAGCATGAAGCGGTCCGTGCCGACCTTGCGCACCGTCACCACGGCGCCGTCGGGCCGACTCAGGATGACGGCCGAGACCGAGATGGTGCGCACGGCCGCCGTATCGGAGTGATCCACGGTTCTGATCATGGCAGGACACCGCAGCCGCCCGCGAGCCCACCGCGGCGCCGGACGACGCGCTCGCCCGCAGATCACTATGGTGGAGACGGACGCCGTGACAGGCGCCACGGGTCGACCCCGCGCGCTGCCCGTCACCCAACTGAAAGGACACTCCACTATGGCCGAGTACGTTCTTCCCGATCTCGACTACGACTACGGCGCTCTCGAGCCGCACATCTCCGGCGAGATCATGGAGCTGCACCACTCCAAGCACCACGCCACTTACGTGAAGGGCGCCAACGACGCCCTCGAGCAGCTCGCCGCGGCCCGCGAGGACGGCAGCATCTCCGGCAAGGCCCCGCTGCTGAGCAAGAACCTGGCCTTCCACCTCGGTGGCCACACGAACCACTCCATCTTCTGGAAGAACCTCTCGCCGGAGGGTGGCGACCGCCCCGAGGGTGAGCTCGCCGCCGCGATCGACGCCGAGTTCGGCTCGTTCGACAAGTTCCAGGCGCACTTCAACGCCGTCGCGACCACCCTGCAGGGCTCCGGCTGGTCCGTCCTCGGCTGGGACCACATCGGCCAGCGCATGGTCATCCAGCAGCTCACCGACCAGCAGGGCAACATCTCGGTGAACATCACCCCGCTGCTCATGCTGGACATGTGGGAGCACGCCTTCTACCTCCAGTACAAGAACGTCAAGGCCGACTACGTCAAGGCCTTCTGGAACGTCGTCAACTGGAAGGACGTGGCCGAGCGCTACGCCGCCGCCAAGGGCTGACGGAATCGGACCCTTCACGGCTCTCCTGAGCTGACAGCGGCCCGGGTGGGGATCACCCCGCCCGGGCCGCGTGCTGTCCACCGCCGGGGTCCGCAGCCGCGGAACCGTCCGGGCCCCGGGACGTGGAACGGGTCTGGCCCCGGGACCGCACCCGGACGGTCGTCCGAGACGCTACTGTGACTCACGCAACCGCCCCGGCGTCCGCCGCGGCGGCGCACCCGCGCGAGAAGTGAGGTCCCTTCGGTGTCCAACGGCGAGCGACAGGTCGACCACTCCCAGACCGGCGGTTCGACCGGCATGAGTCGCCGCACCGTCCTGGGCGGAGCCGCCGCCCTCGGCGGGATCGCGGCCCTGCAGTCGGCCCTGCCCGCCGTCGCCTCAGCGCAGTCCACGGCCCTGTACGTCGGCCGCGGCATCGGGGACATGACCGGAGAGCCGCTGGGCGCGGGCATGAACGGGTACGCGGACACCGAGCAGCTCTCCGTCGGGCTGCACCTGCGGCAGAGGGCGCGCGCCTTCGTCTTCGCCGACTCGCCGTCGTCGCCCCGGTTCCTCCACGTCACCGCCGAGATCGGCCTGATCTTCCAGTCGATCCAACAGGAGGTCCTCCGGCGCCTGGCGGCGGAGTTCGGCGGCACCTACCACGAGGGCAACGTGGTCATCACCGCCACGCACACCCACGTCGCCCCGGGCGGTACCTCCGGCCACCCGATGGTCGACCTGTCGATGCTCGGCTTCCGCCCGGTCACGTTCGAGGCCAACGTCGCCGGCATCGTCGACGCCGTCCGGATGGCGCATCACGACCTCGCCCCCTCGGAGGTCGGCGTCACCACCGGCACCCTCCACGACGCCGGCGTCCAGCGTTCCCGCGGCTCGTTCGAGCGCGACACCCCGGAGGAGCGCGCCCACTTCCCCCAGGGGATCGACCCGCGGTCGCAGTCGCTGCAGATCACCCGCGGCGGCCAACTGGTGGGCGTGCTCAACTGGTTCGCCACCCACGCCACGTCCATGACGTCGCACAACCGCATCGCCTCCTCGGACAACAAGGGGTACGCCGCCTGGCGCTGGGAGCGGGAGGTCGCGGGCCAGGACTACGTCGCCGGCGGGACCCCCGCTCTCGTCACCGCATTCGCACAGACCAACCCCGGAGACGTCAGCCCCAACCTGGACCGCGAACCCGGCCGCGGGCCGACGCCCGACGAGTGGCTCAACACCCGCATCAACGGCGAACGACAGTTCGCGGCCGCCCGCGACCAGGTGGGCAGGGACGTGCGCCCGCTCGGCGGCGGAATCGACGTGCGCCATGTGTGGGTCGACATGTCCGCCGTCGAGGTGGGCCCTCAGTTCACCGGCGACGGGCGCACCCACCGCACCGCCGTCGCCGCACTCGGCGCGTCGTTCGCCTCGGGCAGCCAGGAGGACGGCGGTGGCGGGGACGAACTGCCCTTCGCCGAGGGCGACCGTGGCGGCAACCCGGCGGTCAAGGCCCTCACCGACGTCGTGATCCCGGCGTGGCTGCGCGAGGCCCACGCGCCCAAGGACGTCCTGCTCCCCGTGGGGCTCGTGCCGCACGCCGTCCAGCGCGTGTACCCGTTCCACCTCGTGCGCCTGGGCGGCCACCACCTGTTCACGCTGGGCTTCGAGCCCACCGTGGTGGCGGGTCTGCGGCTGCGGCGCACGCTCGCGGTCGAACTGGGCGTGGCGGAGGACCACGTGACCGTCCAGGGGTACTCCAACGCGTACGGCCACTACGTGACCACGCCCGAGGAGTACTCGGCCCAGAACTACGAGGGCGGCGCGACGATCTTCGGCCCGTGGACCCTGCCCGCGATCCAGCAGATCGCCGCCGACCTGGCCCGCTCGATGCGGGCGGGCACGCCGCTGGATCCCGGCACCTCCGAGCGCGACCTCACCGGCCAGATCCCCGCCTCGCCGCTCGGCAACCCGCTCGTGGACACCCCGGCGCCACTACGGAACTTCGGCGACGTCCTGGACCAGCCGCTGCCGGAGTACCGGGTCGGACAGCGCGTCCTGGTGCGGTTCTGCGGCACCCACCCCAACTCCGACCTGCGCCGCGGCGACACCTACCTGGCGATCGAACGCCGCGACGGCGGGCGGTGGGTGCGGGTCCACGACGACGGCGACTGGTCCACGATGATCGTTTTTGAGGGTCTGCTCACCGTCACCAACGCGCTCATCACATGGGACATCCCGCCGGGCACCCCGGCCGGCGAATACCGGGTCGTGTACACCGCGTCGGGCCGCGGGCTCGACGGTCGCCTGTTCCCGGTCCGGGGGGAGAGCCGGGCCTTCGCCGTCCGCTGAGGCGTTGTCTGGGACACTGGGAACCGACATTCGTTGCAGTTCCTAGTGAAAGGACAACGCCCGTGGACATCAAGGGTGCTTCCGTCATCGTCACCGGTGCCGCCTCCGGCCTGGGTAACGCCACCGCGCGTTCCTTCGCCGAGAAGGACGCCGTCGTCTTCGGCCTCGACCTCCAGCAGTCGATCGACAAGGCCGTCGAGCAGGGCATCGATGAGGGCATCACCCTCATCGCCGCCGATGTGACCAACGAGGACGACGTCAAGGCCGCCGTCGCCCGCGCCACCGAGGCCGCCCCGCTGCGCGTCGTCGTCAACTGCGCCGGCATCGCGCCGGCCGCCCGCATCGTCTCCAAGAAGGGCGTCCACGCGCTCGACCTGTTCGAGACCTGCATCTCCGTGAACCTCGTGGGCACCTTCAACGTGCTGCGGCTGGCCGCCGAGGCTATGTCCACGCAGGACACCGTCGACGAGGACGGTCAGCGCGGTGTCATCATCAACACGGCGTCCGTCGCCGCGTACGAGGGCCAGGTCGGCCAGATCGCGTACGCCGCCTCGAAGGGTGGCGTCTACTCGATGGGCATCTGTGCCGCCCGCGACCTCGCGCAGTTCGGCATCCGGGTCAACACCATCGCCCCGGGCACCATCGAGACCCCGATGCTCAAGGGCCTGACCGAGGAGTTCCAGAAGTCGCTCGAGGCCGCGATCCCGTTCCCGTCGCGCCTCGGCCGCCCGTCGGACTACGCGCAGCTGGCCAACGCGATCGTCGAGCACGACTACCTCAACGGCGAGTCGATCCGCATGGACGGCGCCCTGCGCATGGCGCCACGCTAGTCAGCGCGCCGCGCACGGCAGCGCGGCGCTCCCCCTCGAGCGCCGCGCTGGATTGCGCCGCGCTGCAGCGTCGCAGACGACCGAGGCCCGCCCCCCTGATCGGGGGCGGGCCTCGGTGCTGTTCGAGCCGGTGTCAGCCGCGACCGTTGTCGATGGCGGGGCCCGGAGCCGGGGCCGGAGCCGGGGCCGGAGCGGCACCCTGGGCCGGGGCCCACGGCAGCGGCGGCAGCGGCGGGAGGGCGATGCCGGCGGCGGTGAGCGCGGCGTGGATCTCCGGCGCGAAGTAGATGCCCGCACCGATGGCGGCGACGGAACCCAGCCCCAGGGTGGCGGGAACGAGCGAGCCGGTGCCGCCGGGGAGCGAGCCGGCACCGAGGGATCCCTCCATCGAACCGAGAACGGTGGTGGCTCCCTCGCCGATGCCGAGCGAGCCCGCGATAGGAGCGTAGATCGGGGCCAGCGAACCGGTGGTGGGCTCCCCCAGAAGCGAATCAGTGGTGGTGATGGAGCCCGTGCCGGGTGCCGGGCTGAGCGAGTTGACGCCGGAGGAGGCGATCGCCTCGGACAAGGAGCCCGAGAGCGAGCCGGTGGTCGGCTCGCCGATCAGGGAACCCTCGGTATCGAGGGAGCCGTTGCCGGTGGCATCGCCGTCCAGGATAAGCGAGCCCAGGTCCTCCGGGACCGAACCGTTGCCGGCCGAGTCGCCGGAGCCCTCACTGCCGGAGCTCAGCTCGCCTGAGCCGCCGGTCAGGCTGCCGGCGTCCAGGCTGCCCTCGCTCTGCGCGTTGGCGACGCCGGTGGCGCCCGAGATGGCCAGAGCGGTGGCGGCAGCGACGGCGGCCACCTTGCGAGTCGTGAACGTCATTTCTTCGTCTCCTCGTGTGGAATAGGTTCCCAGGCGCGGAGGCTCGTGGCCGAACCACCCCGGGCGGGGTTTGACGGCGTCAAAACAGTGTTATGGAGAAACCGCTCCGACCGCCCTACCCGCACTCTATCGGTGCACTCAGGACGTCAACGGAGAAAACTTAGTTAATTATTAGTTATAATCTGGCCCGAGAACTATTCTCGGCCTGCGATTCTGGCCTCGTCCGGGCGGGTCCGGTCACGCTTCTTCCCGTGATTACACCACCGCCGATGCCTCGAGGCCCACCCCCGGCGTCGGGAGCGGGCCTCGAGAGCGGAAACAGTACGGGGCGGAGGAGGCCCCGGAGGATCAGAACTGGGGCAGCGGCGGCAGCACGATTCCCGCGTCCGTCAGAGCCTGCTCGATCTGCGGCGCGAAGTAGATTCCCGCCCCGATGACAGCGGCGGAGCCGCCGATCAGCAGCACCGGCCCGAGCGAACCGGATCCTCCGAGCGAATCCGTACCGCCATCGGAGCCGATGACGATTGCCGGACCCCCATCGGAGCCCAGTGCGTCACCGACCGACGCCACGGCCGGCACCAGGGAGCCTGAGGTGGGCTCGCCGAGGAGGGAACCGGTGGTGTCCACGGAGCCGGTACCCGGCGCGGGACTCACGGCGTCGGAACCCGCTGCCGCGTTGACCGAGCCCACGCCCTGCGACACGACCGGGGCGAGGCTGCCGAAGGTCGGCTCGCCGAGCAATGCGGAGCCCGAGGTGTCGATCGATCCGGGGCCGACCTCCCCCGTCCCCTCCTCGGCCGAGCCGAGGGCGGAGGACTGAGCGTGTGCCAGACCCACTCCGCCGGTCAGGGCGAGAGCAGAGACGGCGAGGGCTGCAGCGGCGCGGATGTGACTCGTCATGGGTCAGTATTCCTTTCGGGAGGGATGCGCCGGCACTCCGGCGATATTTAACAATTCTAATCATTCCGCCGAGAACACACTGCGCGGCCACCGCGAAATGCCCGCGCATGAGGGGTCCAAATCCAAAGTGGACGAACGTTCAGAGCTAGTAGCCATCCCGGCTCGAGCGGGAGATCCACTCGCGCACAGCGCGAGTGGCCCGGACATCGTCCTCGTTGTAGGCGAGGATCCGCTCGCGCCCGGCGTCGCGTTCGACACCCCGGGCCGCCTGCGCGTCCCGGTACCACCCGAGCGAGGCCTCACCGCCCGCCTCGGGATCGCGCCAGGTGAACCCGGCGACCGGCGCGACCACCTTGAGGCCCAGGCCCGACGTGGAGACGAACTGGGTCGCGACGGCCTCGTGAACGTCCACCCACAGTGGAGAGGAGATGAAGCGCCGCACCTCGGCGACGCCGGGGACCCCCTTGACGACGGCGAGAGTGCCCTCCGGACCGAACCTGCTCGCCGAGGAGAGGAGCCAGCCGTTCTCGGCGGCCCGTGAATAGCAGTACGCGCGGAACGAGCGCCCCTGCCCTGCCGCCCGGTCCCGTATCCCGGTGAGCCAGCGCCAGAATTCCGCGAACGCCCGCCCCTCGTCGGCGTCCGGCAGTCGAGACCACGTGACGAACGGCCGGTACCCCTCGTCCTCGAGCGGCCGCCCGTCCCTCAGGGTGAGCAGCGTGCCCCACAGGTAGGCGCCGTCGTCGAGGTGGCTCTCGAGGTCGACGTCCACCTCCACGTCCGCCCGGGGGATCGTCGGCCGCGCCACCTTGGGCACCACGACCTCGCCGTCGCGGTGCGCCCGCGCGCGCAGGACCGCGTCGGAGTACGGCTCGCCGTTCCAGTCGGTCGGCCGGTCCGGCCCGGCCTCCGCGAGATCCGCCACGGTCCGGATCCCCCGCGCCCTCAGGGCCCCCACCTGTCCGCCGCCGACGACGAGGCTGACGTCATCGGACAGGACCAGCCGGTCGCGACACCCCTCGACGGGCCCGTCCCGGTCGTCCCACCCCTCCCACCACGGGCAGGTGCGACATTCGCCGATCCGGCTGGGGGCGGTGTCCAGCTCACCGCGCACCACCGCCAGTCGCGTGGCGTGGGTGCGGTCGGCCGGGTCGAGCACCGGCTCGAGGTCGTGCACGACCGCACGCGCCGAGCCCAGCCCGAGCACCGCACCCACCGGGGTCGACGCCGCGTGCCCCGCGGCCTCGAGCAGGCGCCAGGCGTGGACGAGCCGGTCGAGGTCCGCCGGATGGCGCCGTACCCGCAGGGTCGGATCGGGCGCCGGCGCCCAGTCGAGCAGCCGCGTCACCGTCGCCGTCGACGACCCCCTCCCCCGCCGCGGGTCGACCACCTTGTGGTTGACCACCAACACCGGCGCGTACCCACCGCCGGGCACTGCCGCCACCGTGCACCTCAGGCCCGCCCGGCCACTGCCCTCATCGGCGGGAAGGGCGGCGCCCCACACCAGAGTCGCCCCGTCGGCCAACGCCCGGAGGGTCACCTCCTCGTCGTCGTCACCCGGTACGTCCCCCGGCAGATCCGTCCAGTGATCCCCCACCACGTCCACCACGGCGGCGTCGGGGCGCGCGCCCGCCAGCGCGCGCTCCCTCAGCCCCGCGCGCCGATCCGCCGCCGCCATGGCCCGAAGCCGGACGCCCTCGTCGAGCGGCGCGGTCCGCCACCAGCCCGGCCGGGCGTCGCGCTCCCGGGCCACGCGGTGCAGACATCTGGCCCCCGACGCCGGTCCCACCACCGCCGCGTCGGGGACCCGGCCCGTGGTGCGCTCGGCGTCCTCCATCGCCGTCCATCATGACCCAGCCGTGCAGCGCACGACGGTCCGGTCCTCAGTGCCCGGCAATTCGCCTAGGCTGGTGACCTGAATGTTCGCGACGAGAGAAGGATCGACGCCCATGGGCAAGCTGACGACCTACCGCGACAAGCGTGCCGGACTCCGGGCCCATGCCGCGGCGCTCAAGTCCACCGCCATGACCGAGGCCAAGCTCGCGGCCAAGGAGACACGCAAGCAGGCCAGGGAGGCCCACCGCGTGGAGCTGGCGGAGGCCAAGAAGCGCGCCAAGCTCGAGGGCAAGAACGCCGACCGCAAGGCCAAGCGGGAGGAGAAGCGCGCCGAGAAGCAGAACAAGCTCGACCGCAAGGCCGCCAAGCGGGACCGGAAGGCCGAGAAGGTCCACGCCAAGGAGGAGCGCAAGACCATCAAGCGCGAGGCCAAGATCCTGGCCAAGGACCGGAAGCTCGCCGAGAAGATCGACGCCGCCGGCCGCAAGCACGAGTACCAGCTGGCCGAGATGGAGCTCGACAAGCTCAAGGGCACCAAGCTCAACAAGGACGACGTCCAGCGCTGGCTGAACATAGCCCAGGTCGCCACCCCGGTCCTGCTGCCGCTGGTCTACAAGGTCGTGTCCAACGCGCAGAGCTCCGATAAGACCGCCGAGGCCGGCGGGGTCGACCTCAAGGCCGCCGGCATCAACGCCACCGGCCCCGGTGCCGCCCTGGGTGCGCGGATCGTCCGCCTCGAGCGCACCCTCGACCAGCTCGAGGCGAGCCGCGGTGGCGAGCGGGAGGTCAAGGACTTCGTCGCCTCCACCCGCACTCGCCTGACCGACCTGCGCACGGCCGTCGAGACCGCCGAGACCACGCCCACCGCGCAGCGGCGCGAGATCCACTCCTCGATCTCCGGCGAGCTCGACCGCGTGAACAAGGACGTCCTGGCCCGCCTGGGGGTCAAGGCGTGACCCAGCTCCGCTGTCGTCCGGTGCAGCGTGGTGGTCGGGCGCTTGGTGGGCGTCCGGCGCTTGGTGGGCGTCCGGCGCTTGGTGGGCGTCTGGCGCTTGGTGGGCGTCTGGCCTCCGTCGCGGTGGCGGCCGCGCTGCTCGGCGGCGTCACCGCCCCCGCCGTGCTGCTCGCGCCCGTCGCGGCCGCGCACTCCGTGCTGATCTCCGTAGACCCGGAGGACGGCTCGCAGCTCGACGCGGCGCCCGAGCAGATCGTGTTGACCTTCAACGAGGAGGTCAACCGGAACTTCGCCTCCGTCGCCGTCACCGCCGGTGATGACCGGGCGAACCGCGTGGCCGGCGAGCCGATGGTCGACGGTGAGACCGTCACCGCGCGCGTCGACGACCTCGCGCCCGGCGCCTACACCGTCGGCTATCGCGTCACCTCGGCCGACGGGCACGTCGTGAGCGGGTCCTCGGTGTTCACCGTCGCCGGTGCCGAGGGCGGTGCAGCCGGCGGCGAGGGCGGTGCCGGGGCTGAGGGTTCCGCTGCCGGCGGGGCCACGGCTGCCGACGCCGGTGGCGAGTCCGCGGACGCCGATGCGACCGAGGCCGACGTCGCCGACGAGACCTCCGGCGAGAGCTCCGAGGTCAATCCCGTCATCTGGGTGGTCGGCGGCCTGGCCGTCCTGCTCATCGGCGGCGCGTTCGTGCTGCTGCGCCGGGGTGGCGGCAGCGGCAGCGGCAGCTGACTGACCGGCTGACCCGGGGCAACGGGCCGGCGACCCCTTGGCCTCCGCCCGCCCCCGGGCAGCCGCACGCCTCCCTGGCGTCTCGCTCCCGGGCTTGGCGTCTCGCTTCCGGGCCCGGCGTCTCGCTCCCGAGCCCGGCGTCTCGCTCCCGCGGAATCCTGGGCAGCCGCACGCCTCCCTGGCGTCTCGCTCCTCCAGATGTACGCGACTCACACAGCCGCTCCTCGCGATGGCGTCTCGCCTGCCCCGAAGTGTGGGCGAGACGCCATCGCGAGGAGCGGCTGCGTATCGGGCGGGCGGAAGCGCGGGGCCGCCGGCGGGCGGAAGCACGCCCGGCCTGCTTAGCCCCGGCCCGTCGTCGGGCTACCGTCCGGGAAGGAACCGCATCGCGTTGGTCGCGGGCGCGAGCACCTGCTGCCACCGCTTACGCGGCAGGAACGACGGCCCGCCCATGTGCATCACTCGCTGCGTGGCGATCGTCTGGGCCTCGGTGTACTTGAGCAGGCCCTCGTCACCGTGCCGGCGGCCGACCCCGGAGGCGCCCATGCCGCCCATCGGTCCGGCGACCGAACCCCAGCCCGCGACGTACCCCTCGCCGACGTTGACGGTGCCCGTCCGCAGGCGCGCCGCGATCGCCTCGCCCTCCGCGTCCGTGGCGGCGAACACCGAGGAGTTGAGCCCGTATTCGGTCTTGTTGGCCTCGGCGATCGCCTCCTCGACGGAGTCGACCGGGTAGATCGACACGACCGGGCCGAAGGTCTCGTCGCCGTAGCAGGTCGCGTCCTCGGGCACGTCCGCCAGCAGGGTGGGCTCGTAGAACAGCGGACCCAGGTCGGGCCGGGCCCGCCCGCCGGCCAGGACGCGGGCGCCCTTGGCCACGGCGTCGTCGACGTGCGCGCTCACGGTGTCCAGCTGGTCCTGCGAGATGAGGCTGCCCATCTCGGCCTCGAAGTCGTACCCCGGGCCGACGCTCATGGCCTTGACACGCGCGGTGAGCTTCTCCGTCAGCTGCGCCGCCACGGACTTCTCCACGTAGAGGCGCTCGACCGAGATGCACAGCTGGCCGGAGTTGGAGAAGAAGGCGCGCGTGGCGACCTCGGCGACGCGGTCGAGGTCGGCGCCCGCGGTGACGATCATGGCGTTCTTGCCACCGAGTTCGGCCGAGAACCCGATCAGTCGTTCGCCGCACTGGCGGCCGAGGGTGCGGCCGGTGGCGGTGGAACCGGTGAACATGAGGTAGTCCACGTTGTCGACGATCGCGCCGCCGACGGTCCCGCCCGAACCGGGGACCACCTGGAACAGCTCGCGCGGCAGGCCGGCGCGGTAGAACATGTCGGCCGCCGCGAGCGCGCAGAACGGGGTGATCGACGCCGGCTTGATGACGACGGCGTTGCCGGCGATCAGCGCGGCGAGCGCGTCGGTGGCGGCGAGGTTGAGCGGGTAGTTCCACGGCGCGATCACGCCCACGACGCCCTTGGGCTGGCGGCGGACCACGGCCTTGGTCAACCCGGGCAGCATGCCCTGGACCCGCTTGGGCGCGAGCAGGCCGGGGGCGGTGCGGGCGTAGTGGCGGGCGGTGATGAGGCAGTCGAGAACCTCCTCCTGCGCCGACGAGCGGCTCTTGCCGGTCTCGGCCTGGACGATGTCCATGAGCTCGGCCCGGTTGCGCATGACCTCCTTGGCGAACCGGGTGATCACGGCGACGCGGTCGGCGACGTCGCGGTCGGCCCACGCCACCTGGGCGGCGCGGGCCCGCTCCACCGCGGCGACCACGTCGTCGGCGGTGCCGGCGGGGATCTCCGCGAGCGGCTCGCCGGTGAAGACCTCATTGATGGTCGACGACGGGCGGCTCGACGGGTCGGCGCGGAACTCGGGGATCGCGACGAGGTCGCGGAGGCGGTCGTACACGCGGGGCGCAGGTCGGCTCATGCCCGCCAAGGTTACCGGCGAGTACGCGCCGCTGTACACCCCGGCATGATTTGTCAATCCACGCACCCGATGCTTGACCCTGACGCGGCGTCAGGCCCCACGCTCGTCGGTGTGAGAGATGCTGGATCGATGACGACGCACGAAGGTGACGGCACGCCCACGCCGGATGGCACGCCCGCGCCGGACGAGCAGCCCGCGCTGGAAGGGACGCGCGGGTCCGCCGGGCTCACCGTGGGCGCGGCCGCCGCGTTGGTCGGCGTGAGCGTGCGGACCCTGCACCACTGGGACCGGATCGGGCTGGCGCGGGCGAGCGGGCGGACGTGGTCGGGCTACCGCGTGTATGACGACGACGACATCGCGCGACTCCACCGCGTGCTGGTCTATCGGGAGCTGGGTTTCCCGCTCGCGGAGATCGGCGCACTGCTCGACGACCCCGCGGTCGACGAGCGCGCCCACCTGAGCCGCCAGCGTCGGCTGCTCGTCGAGCGCATCTCGCACCTGCAGGAGATGGTCTCCGCAGTGGACCGCCTGAAGGAGGCGATCGACGTGAACGCACCCCTGACCCCGGAGGACCGGGCCGAGATCTTCGGCACCGACTGGGACCCGAACTGGCAGGACGAAGCCGCGGAGCGCTGGGGCGACACCCCGCAGTGGGAGCAGTCGCAGCAGCGCACGGCGAAGATGGGCAAGGAGGAGTGGAAGCGGGTCAAGGCCGAGACGGAGTCGCTGAACGCCGACCTGGCCGCCGCGAAGCGCGCCGGGGTGGATCCCGGCTCGGCGGAGGCGGCCGCGCTGGTCGAGCGTCACCGGGCGTCGATCTCGCGGTTCTACGACTGCTCCCGGTCGATGCAGGTGCTGCTGGCCCGCATGTACCGGCAGGACGAGCGTTTCGCGCAGACCTACGAGGCGCTCGAGCCGGGGCTGACCGACTGGATCGTCGCGGCGGTCGAGGCCGATGCCCGCGCCCACGGCGTCGACCCCGACACCGCGACGTGGGACTGAGCCGCCGGCGCGCGCGGTGAGCCGCGGGGTGAGCCGGGCGGGGAGGCGCCTCCGCTAGTGGCGGGTAAGCCGCCCCCGTGACGCGCCCGCCGGCCATACGCTGGCCCGCATGAGCCGATGGACCACCGCTGACATCCCCGACCAGACCGGCCGGACCTTCGTCATCACCGGGGCCAACTCCGGCCTCGGCCTGCAGTCGACCCGGGCGCTGACCGAGGCGGGCGCCCGGGTCCTCATGGCCTGCCGCGACACCACCCGCGCCGAGGCCGCCCGCGCGGAGCTCGCGCATCCGGAGCGCGCCGAGGTCGTCGAGCTGGACCTGGCCGACCTCGGCTCCGTGCGGGCCGCGGGCGAGGTCCTGGGTGGCCGGGCGCCGGACGTGCTCATCAACAACGCCGGCCTGATGAACATCCCGCGGTCGCGCACCGCGCAGGGCCACGAGATGCAGTTCGGCGTCAACGTGCTGGGCCACTTCGCGCTCACCGAGCTGCTCGCGCCGGCGCTCACCGACCGGGTCGTGTGGCTGGGCTCGATCATGCACCGCTTCGGTTCGGTCGACCCGGACGACCTGGACTGGACCCGCCGTCGCTACGCGCCGATGACGGCGTACGCCGCCTCCAAGCTGGCCTGCGTCATGCTGGCGTACGAGCAGCAACGCCGGCTCGAGGTGGCGGGGTCGTCGCTCAAGTCGGTGGCCGCGCACCCGGGGTACTCGGCGACCAACCTGCAGTACCGCAGCGGCAGCCGCGTGCAGGACCTGCTCATGAAGGGCGTGGAGAAGATCCCGTACCTGGTGCAGCCCGCCGAGCGGGGTGCGCTGCCGCAGCTGTACGCGGCGACGGTGGAGTCCGTGCCGGGCGGCGCGTACATCGGCCCCGACGGCCCCGGTGAGCTCACCGGGTACCCGACGACCGTGCAGTCCACGCGCGCCTCGCACGACCCGGACGTCGCGGCCGCCCTGTGGGAGCGGTGCGCGCAGATGATCGCCGCCTGACGAACGCCGGCGCGCGGGGCTCGTCCGGAGCGCCGGGCGCCACCGCGCGGGGACCGTCCGGGGTACCGTGCTCCGCCGCGCGGGACCCGACCGGGGCGACGACGACGAGGGGCGTCCTACGCCCGCCGGCGGGACACGACCAGCAGGAGCGTGCCCAGCAGGACGGCCCCGGCGGACAGAGCGGCCACGGTGACCGTCTGCACGCCGGTCACCGCCAACGCGGCGGGCGCCGACTGCCCGGCCGGGCCGGTGACGGCGTTCCCCGCCGCGGCGTGATCGGTGGCCGGAGCGGCCGCGGCGTCGAGGGTCCGCGCCCCGTCGCCGGTCGCGACCCGCGCGTCACCGGCGGGCCCGCGCGCGCCGGCCGGGGTGGCGTCGACCTCGTCGTCGTCGCCCTCGGTCGTGGCACCCGGCTGACCCTCCGCGGCACCGCCCGCGCCCTCGCCGTCCTGCGTCGCGGCCTCGGCGTTCCCGGTCGCGTCGGCGTCCTCGCCGGCGGCCTCGGCTTCCGCGGCGGCCTGGGCCTCGGCGCGGCGACGCTCGTTGTCCTCGTACGGATCCTGCAGCGCCGCGATCTGCACGGCCTCGATGCTCCCCGCGAGCCCGCCGGGCAGTTCCGTGCCCGCCGCGGCCGCCGCGTCGGTGAGCAGCGCGCCGCCCTCGGCCGAGCCCTCGACGAGCCCGTGCCAGAAGTCCAGCTCGTGCGGGTAGAGCTCGCCCGCGGCCTGCCGCTCCTCGAGCGCGGCGAAGTAACCCCCGGCGAACTGCAGGCTCAGGACGGGGAGGACGTACTCGGGGACCGCGACCGAGCCCAGCCCGATGGTGCCCGACCCGAGCGACCCGGTGGGGTTGGCGTACACCGACCCCGGCAGGCTGCCCGACGACGCCACCGACGCCGCGGCGGACCCGCCCGCCACGCCCATGGCCTCGAGCGGCGCCACCGACCCCAGGACCTGCCCGACCGACTGCACACCCTCGACCACCGGGGCGCTGCCCGAGTCCCGCAGCGCCTCCGAGCCCAGTCCGCCGCCACCGAGGACGATCTCGTCCGGCAGCTGACCGATCAGCTGGTCGACGCTCGACACGCCCGTCTCGGGCACCGTCGACCCCGTCCCGGTCCCCGGTGACGGTTCGTCCTGGGCCTGCGCCACGGCGGGCACGGCGACGGCCGCCAGCACGGTGGCGGTGACAGCGGCGCCGAGGCGCCTGGTCCGGGCTCCGGGACCACTGGTCTGGGGCATCACGACAGGCCTCTCGTCACATGCCGGGCCGGGCGACCCGCGCACCGGTGAGCGTACTACTGCGGCCCGGGGTTACTGCGGAGCCGACTCACTGCTGGGTCGACTCACTGCAGAGCCGACGTGAGCCGCGCGACGTTGTCCACATACCTGCCCGCCCACGGCCGGCTCATCCACACGTCCAGCTCCAGGGTCGTGCACTCCTCGAGGTACGCGTCCACCACGTCGTTGAGTGCCGACACCGCCTCGCCACCGAGCACCAGCATGCTCACCTCGAAGTTGAGGTTGAACGACCGCTGGTCCAGGTTGCTCGAGCCCACCACGCCCGCGTAGTCGTCGATGAGCACCGTCTTGCTGTGCAGCACGGCCGGCGAGCGGAAGCGGTGGATCACCACCCCGGCCTCCAGCAGCGCCCGGAAGTACGACCGCTGCGCGTGGTGGACGAGGAACTGGTCGGCGTGCTCGGGCACGAACACCTCCACCGACACCCCGCGGTACGACGCCGAGGTGAGCACGTGCAGCAGCGCCTCGTCGGGCACGAAGTACGGGCTGACGATCCGGACGCGCTCCTGCGCGTGCGTGATGAGCTGGGTGAACATCCGCAGGCCCGGCTGTGTGCGGTAGCCGGGCCCCGACGGCACCAGCTGGAACGCACTGACCGGGTCGCCCGCCGTCGGGTCACCGCCCTTGCGGCCCGGCGCCAGCGGCGCGCCGAGCGCCAGCTGCTCCAGCGTCCCGATGACCTCACCGGACTCGGTGAACCAGTCCACCGCGAACACACCGTCCATCGCCTGCACGATCTCCCCGCGGACCTCCATCATCAGGTCGACCCACTCCCGGCCGAGCCGCGCGTTGCGGGTGCTGCCGTAGTGGCGCTCGATGAGGTTCTGCGAGCCGATGAAGCCGTGGTGGCCGTCCACGATGAGCATCTTGCGGTGATTGCGCAGGTCAGGACGTCGGAAGCGGCCGCGGAACGGGTTGACCGGCAGCATGAGGTGGACCGCCACGGGGGTCTTGCGGAGCTTCCGGCGCAGCCTCGTGAACCCCCGGTAGCGCAGGGAGCCCAGGTGGTCCACCAGGACCCGGACCGCGACGCCCCGCTCCGCCGCCTCGACAGCGGCCGTGAAGAACTCGTCGGTCTCGCCGTCCCACGACTGGGCGTAGAACTCGATGTGCACGTGGTCGCGGGCCGCGCGCACCGCCTCCGTCATCGCCGCCAGCGACCGGCTGTAGTCCGAGTGCAGGGCCACGAAATCCCCGGACATCGCGGGGATCGCGGTGAGGGTCCGGTTCATCTCCAGGATGGTGCGCACGCCCGGCGCGACGCCCACGCCGTCGGGGACGGTGGGCCGCTGCCTCAGCGCGTCGGCGTACAGCCGGTTGGCCTCGGCCTGGATGACGTGACGCCGGCCGGTGATGTACGGGTTGCCCAGGAGCAGGAACAGCGGCACGCCGACGACCGGGATGAACAGGATCGCCAGCAGCCAGGCCTGCGACGAGGACGGCTGCCGGTTCTCCGGCACCATCCCCAGCGCGAGGATCTTGATGACGTACTCGGTGATGAGCAGCGCGGAGGTGACACCCGCGGGGAAGGGGAGGAACGCGAGGCGATCGACGGCGGGGTTCACGCCGTCGGACGGGTCAGGACCGTGCCGAACGCCAGGGCTCGGGGGTCGATGACCGCGCCCCCGCGCATCGTCCACCGCACCACGCCCGCCAACGCACGCTGCGCGTACACCGAGTCCGCGGAACCCAGCTCGCGGGCCCCGGGCAGCACGACGAACGCCTCGTCGTCGGCGACCGCGGCGAAGTCCGCCCGCAATCCCTCCCGGATCTCCCCGCGGTCGCGCAGCCCCACCACCTCCGCCGGGCTACCGGCCATCCAGCGCGCGACGTCCGCCAGATCGAACCCGCGGCGCCGCGCCTCGGTCCACACCACCGACAACCCCAGGCGGGCCGAGGCCACCGCGGCGATGGTGCCGTCCCGCAGCGCGCCCCACAGCAGCTCGCGGTTGGCGGCGTCGCGGATAGGCGGATCGAGCCGCGCGACCTCCGATCCGCCGTGGGTGACCTCCGAGACCAGTGCCAACAAGTGGGGGCTCGTCGAGGCCGTGACGGCCAGGCCCTCCGCCCGGGCGTCGCGCAGCAGGGGCAGCTCCTCGTGGTCGGCGACCGCGCGCATGTGCAAGCGACCGCCGGTCCGGCGGCAGACCTCCAGCAGCCCGGACAGATCGTCCACGCCGGCGTCCACCGCGAAGAGCCCGCCGTGTGCGGCGACCTCCTCCGCGGCCGCGACCAGTTGCGCGTGGTCCAGCGTCGGCGCGCCCTCCACGCCCTTCCCGGCGGCCACGGCGGACACCCCGAACACCCCGCGGTCCAGCAGGTCGCCGAGCCGGCCCAGGTTGTCCGGCACCGCCGCGCCCCACAGCCCGACGTCGACGGTCGACTCTCCGGTGACCTCGTCGCGCCAGCGATCCACGTCCTCCGGGCGGATGGCGACCGGGTCGCCGTCGGTGCCGTAGTCCACGACCGTGGTGATCCCGCCCTGCGCCGCCGAGCGCGTGCCGACCGCGACGTCCTCGGTGCTCACGTGCGGGTCGACGAGACCCGGCATGAGGACGACGTCGTCTCCCAGGTCGATCGTGTGGTCACCGGCCAGGCCGATGTCCCGCGCCTCTGAGCCCGTCCGCACCGACGAGATGACGCCCCCGTCCACCGTCACCGCCGCCTGCTGGATGCGGCCGTCGACCACCGCGCGTCGGGCGTGGATCAGGAGTTCGTACTGGGCCACGGAAGGCTCCTTCCGGTTTCTCGGACGATGACGGGCACCCTTGATGTGACCATTGTCCCCCACCGGCACGCTCCCACGCGGCGGCGCGGCCGGATAGCGTTACCCCGACAGACCACCGCCCAGGAGGACCGCATGACCGACACCCCCGCCGGATTCATCCCCACCGCGGACCTCGTCGACGAGATCGGCGAGGACGTCCGCAGCTGCGACACCCAGTTCCGTGACCTCGG
The DNA here is from genome assembly GCF_036287335.1 of Dietzia maris. Lineage (NCBI taxonomy): Bacteria > Bacillati > Actinomycetota > Actinomycetes > Mycobacteriales > Dietziaceae > Dietzia > Dietzia maris. Next base: position 297,653 of record NZ_CP143053.1, on the reverse strand, counting down.
CGGACGCACGGAGTTCTCCGGCCCGATCTCGACCGTGCGCTGCTTCCAGGACAACGCACTGCTCAAGAGCGTCCTGGGCGAGCCCGGCGAGGGCCGGGTCCTCGTGATCGACGGCGGCGCGAGTGTGCACACCGCGCTGGTGGGCGACATCATCGCCGAGCTCGGCCGCTCGAACGGGTGGTCCGGCGTCGTGGTGAACGGCGCCATCCGCGACTCGGCGGTCATCGCCGGGATGGAGTTCGGCTGCAAGGCCCTGGGCACGAACCCGCGCAAGTCCACCAAGACCGGCGAGGGCGAGCGGGACGTGACCGTCAGCTTCGGCGGGGTCGACTTCGTCCCCGGCGAGATGCTCTACGCCGACTCCGACGGGATCGTGGTGCGCTGACCGCGGATCAGGAGGCGCCCGCGAGGCTCCCGATGGGGATCAGGAGGATCTCGCCCAGCGACGCCTCCGGTCCGTAGCTCCCGAGCGACCCCGGTGCGTACGAGCCCGTCGCGTTGGGCACGTCCACCGACAGGGCGACCGACCCCGTGTTGACGAGCCCGGAGAGGAGGTCCATGAGGGACCCCGTGCCCAGCGAGCCGTAACCGATGCTCCCGATCGCTTCACTCACGGCGGGCGACAGAAGCGCGCTGCGGATCGTTCCAGAGCCCTCTGAATCCTCGGGCTCCTGCGCCGTGGCGGCGCCCGCTCCCGTCAGCAGGGCTGCCGCGGCGAGCGCCGAAACGGTGGCGGCGAGGGTGGTGGCGCGCATGGGGTTCCTCCGAGGTCATCGCCCCGCCCTCGGCTGGTGCGTTCGCGGGTCATGATATCGGCGGTGACACCGACCGTGTGCGCGCCGGGCGCGTGCCGCGGTGATCGCCGGTCAGGCCTCGCGGCGGATCCAGCGCAGCAACGGCCCGAGCGAGACCCGATCGGTGAGGTCCAGACCGCCCAGTTCGAGCATGGCCTCCTCCTCCGGGGTGCGGTCGGTCTTGCGCCGCAGGGCGGCCAGCGCGGTCTTGATCCCGAGCCGCTGCCGGAAGCCGAGCTGGTCCGGCGTGACCACGCCGCGGAGCTGGAAGAGCTTGAGGTCGCGCAGCTGATCGGACGAGAACTCGCTCGACATCAGCTCGATCCGGGCGTCGTCGGTGACCGGGGTGGGCCCGACCATGACGACGGCGACGCGGCGTCCGGCCTCGACGAGGGCCTCCCAGTTGTCGCGGATGAACGCCGAACCGCCCAGCCCACCACCGGGGCGCATCCCCGTGACGAGGACGACCGTCCCGGCGACCACCAGCTCGGCCGGATCGGCCGCGTCGTGATGGGTCGCCCGGGTGTCGAACTCCTCGGCCAGCCACGTGGCGTACCGGGTGGCACCGGGGTCGTCGTCGTGCAGCACAACCGGGGCCTGCACGGGCCCCCGTGAATCCTCAGCCATCAGGTCGCGTCCCGTCCCTCGCGGGCGACGACGCGCGCCGCCCGGCCACCGATCTCCACCACGTCACCGTGAACCAGGCCGCGGCCGCGCCGGGTGTCGACCTCCCCGTTGACGCTCACCGCGCCGGAGGCGACCGCGTCCTTGGCCTCGGCCCCGGAGTCCAGCAGCGAGGCCAGTTTGAGGAACTGGCCGAGCGTCAATTTGCTGCTCAGGTCACAATCGATGTCGTCGACGGGCGGACCGGCCGGAGGAGGGGCCGCCCGGCCGACCCGTCCCCGTCCTGCGATGTGGCGACTCATACCGCCGAGCCTATCGGGCGCGTCGTCACGCCACCGGATCCGTCCTCGGTGGCTGGTCCTCGAGCGGCTCGCCACGGCCGCGGCGCGTGACCAGTGCCAGACCCGTCCCGCCCGCCACGAGCACCGACGCCGCCAACACGAGTGCGACCGTCTGCACCCTGGACCTACCGAAGACCCCGGTGTCCTCAGGCTCGTCCACGATCGGCTGCCCGCCCTTGGTCGGCAGCGGAGGCAACTCGCTGAGGACCGGCAGTTCCGTGACGACCACCCGCCCTGCGGGGCCCGGGGGCTGCGCCGACGCCGCCGGCACGCCGACCAGCGCGATCGTCGCGCTGAGCGCGACGACGACACTGGCGGGGCGACGGCTGACCATTGGTGCCTTCCGTGACGGAGGCCGAACGGCCTGGAGACATGATAGACCTGATCTTAGGTTCCACTAAGGTCAGGCGCCACGGTCAGCCGTCAGCGCTGGGCCACATCCGTCGGCCGGACCGGCGCCGGCAGGGCCGTCTCTCCCATGAGGAACCGGTCCACCGAGGCGGCGGCGGCACGCCCCTCCGCGATGGCCCACACGATGAGCGACTGGCCGCGCCCCATGTCACCGGCGACGAACACACCCTCGACGTTGGTGGCGAAGGCGTCGTCACGACCGACGTTGCCTCGGTCGGTGAACTCCACCCCGAGGTCCGAGCACAGGCCGGACTTCTGCGCGCCGGTGAAGCCCATCGCGAGCAGGACCAGGTCGGCCGGGTACTCGAAGTCCGTACCGGGCACGGGCTCGAAACGGCCGTCGACCATCCTGACCTCGGAGCCCTTCAGCGCGGTGACGTGTCCGCCCTCGCCGACGAACTCCGCGGTGGACACGCCGTAGACGCGCTCGCCGTTCTCCTCGTGGGCCGAGGCCGTGCGGAACATCAGCGGGTACATCGGCCACGGGGTCGACGCCGCGCGGGTGGCCGGCGGCCGGGGCATGATCTCGAACGACTTGACCGACTTCGCGCCCTGACGGGTCGCGGTGCCGAGGCAGTCCGCACCGGTGTCACCGCCGCCGATGATGATGACGTGCTTGTCGCGCGCGTGGATGGCGGGCAGTCCGTCGGCGTCCACAACCGGGTCCCCGACCGCGGCCTTGTTGGCCAGCGGCAGGTACTCCATGGCCTGATGGATGCCGTCGAGCTCACGACCGGGCACCGGCAGGTCCCGCCGCATGGTGGCGCCACCGCACAGGACCACGGCGTCGAACTGGGCACGCAGCTGCGACGCGGTGATGTCCTTGCCGACGTTGACGCCGGGACGGAAGACCGTCCCCTCCGCCTCCATCTGCGCAAGGCGTCGATCGATGACCGCCTTCTCCATCTTGAACTCCGGGATCCCGTAGCGCATGAGCCCGCCGATGCGGTCGTCGCGCTCGAAGACGGTGACGGAGTGCCCCGCGCGGGTCAGCTGCTGGGCCGCCGCGAGGCCCGCGGGGCCCGATCCGACGACCGCGACGGTCTGCCCGGTGCGGAACGACGGAATGACCGGCTCCATGCCACCGTCGGCCCACGCGGCCTCGGCGATCTCCACCTCGACCTGCTTGATCGTCACCGGCGGCTGGTTGATGCCGAGCACACACGCCCCCTCGCAGGGGGCCGGGCAGAGTCGACCGGTGAACTCCGGGAAGTTGTTGGTCGCGTGGAGCCGGTCCACCGCGTCGTCCCACTTGCCCCGATGCACCAGGTCGTTCCACTCGGGGATGATGTTGCCCAGCGGGCAGCCCTGGTGGCAGAACGGGATACCGCAGCCCATGCACCGGGACGCCTGGGTGCGGATCGAGTCCTCGGGCAGGACCGTGGACTCGTAGACCTCTTTCCAGTCCATGATCCGCAGGTCGACGGGGCGGCGCCGGGGCAGCTCCCGCTCGGTGTGCTTGAGAAAGCCCTTCGGGTCAGCCATTTGCGGCCTCCATGATCGCCTCGTCCACGTTGCGTCCGTCCTTCTCCGCCTGTTCGATGGCCAGCAGCACGCGCTTGTAGTCGCGCGGCATGACCTTGGCGAAGTGATTCACGTTCTGGGCCCAGCCACCGAGGATCTCCCGGCCCCGGGCCGAATCGGTCTCCTCCACATGGCGCTCGACTATCCCGTGAAGGAACTCCACGTCCTCACTGGTGAGTTCCTCGGTGTCGACGAGCTCGGCGTTGAGGTTCTCCGCGAGGACACCGCGGGGATCGTAGAAGTAGGCGACGCCACCGGACATCCCGGCCGCGACGTTGCGGCCGGTCGGGCCCAGCACGACCACCCGTCCACCGGTCATGTACTCACAGGCGTGGTCGCCCACGCCCTCCACCACCGCGGTGACGCCGGAGTTGCGCACGCAGAAGCGCTCCCCCACCATCCCGCGCAGGAACACCTCACCTGCGGTCGCGCCGTAGCAGATCACGTTGCCGGCGATGATGTTGTCCTCGGCCACGAAGTCGGGGGCCGCGTCCTCGGCCGGACGCACCACGATGCGTCCACCGGACAGTCCCTTACCCACGTAGTCATTGGCGTCGCCGAACACGCGCACCGTCACGCCCCGGGCGAGGAACGCCCCGAGCGAGTTACCGGCGGACCCGGTGAAGCTCAGGTCGATCGACCCGTCCGGCAGGCCGGCCGCACCGTGGGCCTTGGAGATCTCGTGACTGAGCATCGTGCCGACCGAGCGGTTGACGTTGCAGATCGGGTAGCTGCCCGTGAACGGTCCCGTCGCCGCATCGGCGATCACGGCGCGGGCGTCCTCGATCAGCGTGCGGTCCACGACGCCCTCGAGCTTGTGGTCCTGCGACTTGGTGCGACGCAGGTCCTGGTGCATGAAGGGCGACTCGGCCTGCGCGAAGATCGGCTCCAGGTCGAGCTTGGCCGCCCGCTTGTTGTGGGCGAAGGCCCGCGACTTGTCCAGACACTCGGTGTGCCCGATGGCCTCGTCGAGCGAGCGGAAACCCAGCTCGGCGAGGTACTCGCGCACCTCCTCGGCGATGAACTCCATGAAGTTCACGACGTACTCGGCCTTACCGTTGAACCGCTCGCGCAGCACGGGGTTCTGGGTGGCGACGCCGACGGGGCAGGTGTCGAGGTGACACACGCGCATCATGACGCAGCCGGCCACGACGAGCGGCGCGGTGGCGAAGCCGAACTCCTCGCCGCCGAGCAGCGCGGCGACGATGACGTCACGTCCCGTCTTGAGCTGACCGTCGACCTGGACGACGATGCGGTCGCGCAGACCGTTGACGAGCAGCGTCTGCTGGGTCTCGGCCAGGCCGAGCTCCCACGGGCCACCCGCGTGCTTGAGCGAGGTCAGCGGCGACGCGCCGGTGCCGCCGTCGTGGCCCGAGATGAGGACGACGTCGGCGTGCGTCTTGGACACGCCCGTCGCGACCGTACCGACGCCCTGCTCGGCCACGAGCTTGACGTGGATCCGCGCGTCCGGGTTGGCGTTCTTCAGGTCGTAGATGAGCTGCGCCAGGTCCTCGATCGAGTAGATGTCGTGGTGCGGCGGGGGCGAGATGAGTCCGACGCCCGGCGTCGAGCCGCGGACCTCGGCCACCCACGGGTAGACCTTGCCCGGCGGGAGCTGCCCGCCCTCACCCGGCTTGGCGCCCTGCGCCATCTTGATCTGGATGTCGGTGCAGTTGGTGAGGTAATGGCTGGTCACGCCGAACCGGCCGGAGGCCACCTGCTTGATGGCGGAGCGACGCCAGTCCCCGTTCGGGTCGGGGTCGAAGCGGTCGACGGCCTCCCCGCCCTCGCCGGAGTTCGAGCGCGCCTGCAGGCGGTTCATCGCGATCGCCAGCGTCTCGTGCGCCTCGGCCGAGATGGAGCCGTAGCTCATCGCGCCCGTGGAGAACCGCTTGACGATCTCCGAGACCGGCTCGACCTCCTCGATCGGCACGGGCGGACGGGTGCCCTTCAGCTCGAAGAGCCCGCGCAGCGTCGCGAGCCGCTCGGACTGGTCGTCGACGAGGCGGGTGTACTCCTTGAAGATCTCGTAGCGGCCCGTGCGCGTGGAGTGCTGGAGCTTGAACACCGTGTCCGGGTTGAACAGGTGGTACTCGCCCTCCCGGCGCCACTGGTACTCGCCGCCGATCTCGAGCTCGCGGTGCGCGGCCTCCTCGGGCCGCGGCAGGAACGCGAAGCGGTGCCGGAGGGCCACGTCCTCGGCGATCTCGTCCAGGCCGATGCCGTCGATAGGGCTGACGGAGCCGGTGAAGTACTCGTCGCACAGCTCCTGCGACAGGCCGGTGACGTCGAACAACTGGGCACCGGTGTAGGAGGCGAGGGTGGAGATGCCCATCTTGGACATCACCTTGAGCACGCCCTTGGCGGCGGCCTTCCGGTAGTTGTCGCAGGCCTCGGCGGTGTCTACCCCGATGAGGTCGCCGTTCTTGACCAGCTCGTCGATCGACTCGAACGCCATGTACGGGTTGATGGCGTTGGCGCCGTACCCGAACAGGACGGCCATGTGGTGGACCTCGCGGGCGTCACCGGACTCGACCACCAGGCTGACGCGGGTGCGGGTCTTCTCGCGCACCAGGTGGTGGTGCACCGCTGAGGTGAGCAGTAGCGAGGGGATGGGCGCGTTGCGCTCGTCGGACTCGCGGTCGGAGAGCACGATGAGGGTCGCGCCGGCCTGGATGGCCTCGGACACCTCCCGGCGGATGCGCTCCAGGGCGATCCGCAGGCCGCGGCCGCCGTGGGCGACGTTGTAGAGCCCGCGGACGACCACCGACCGCAGGTTCGGACGGGCCTCCCCGGCCTCCAGCAGCGTGGCGAGGTCGGAGTTGCCGAGGATCGGGTTGGCGACCTTGACCTGCCGGCACGACTCGGGGCCCGGGTTGATGAGGTCGCCCTCGGGACCGAGCGTCACGCCGTAGCTGGTGACGAGCTCCTCGCGGATGGCGTCGAGCGGCGGATTGGTCACCTGCGCGAAGCGCTGCGCGAAGTAGTCGAACAGCATGCGCGCACGCTGGGACAGCACCGGTAGCGGGGTGTCCGTGCCCATCGACCCGATCGCCTCGGCGCCACTCCCTGCCATCGGGGAGATGAGGATGCGCAGTTCCTCCTCGGTGTATCCGAAGACGCGCTGACGCAGCACCACGCGCTCGTGGGCCATGTAGGGCTTCTCGACCCGGGGCAGGTCCTCGAGCCGGACCAGGCCCTCGTCGAGCCACTGCTGGTACGGGTGCTCGGCGGCCAGCTGCGACTTGATCTCCTCGTCGTCGATGATCCGCCCCTCGGCGGTGTCGACGAGGAACATGCGACCGGGCTGCAGTCGGGTCTTGGTGACCACCTTGTCCTGCGGGATGTCGAGCACGCCCACCTCGGACGCCATCACGACGAGGCCGTCGTCGGTCACCCAGATGCGGGAGGGGCGCAGGCCGTTGCGGTCCAGCACAGCGCCGATCACGGTGCCGTCGGTGAACGTGATGGACGCCGGGCCGTCCCATGCCTCCATGAGTGAGGCGTGGTACTCGTAGAACGCCCGCTTGGCCGGGTCCATGGTCTCGTGGCGTTCCCACGCCTCGGGGACCATCATGAGCACGGCGTGCGGCAGGGTCCGACCGGCCAGCGTCAGCAGCTCGAGCGCCTCGTCGAAGCGCGCGGTGTCCGATCCGCCCGGGGTGCAGATCGGCAGCGCCGCGGACAGGTCCTCGATACGGTCGCTGGTCATGAGCGCCTCGCGGGCCCGCATCCAGTTCTCGTTGCCACGCGCGGTGTTGATCTCACCGTTGTGGGCGACGTAGCGGAACGGGTGGGCCAGCGGCCATGCGGGGAACGTGTTTGTGGAGAAGCGCGAGTGGACGATGCCCATCGCGGACTCGACGCGCTCGTCCTGCAGGTCCAGATAGAAGTCGGGGAGCTGCTTCTCGGTGAGCATGCCCTTGTAGACGAAGGTGCGCGGGCTCAGCGACGGGAAGTACACCGTCTCGGAGCCCAGGTCGCCCTTCCCGGCGCCCTTCGAACCGAGCTCGTGCTCGCACCGCTTGCGCACCACGAAGCACTTGCGCTCGAGCGCCAGGCCGGTCAGGAGCTCCCCGCCCGGGCCCGCGGCCTTGACGAAGATCTGGTTGATGGTGGGCTGCGCGTCACGCGAGATCGCGCCGACCGTCGAGTCGTCGACCGGAACCTCGCGCCAGCCGATCACGGTCACGCCCTGCTCGGCGGCGATCCGCTCGACCATCCGCATGGCGTCCATCGCCAGCATCCGGGACTGGGGGAGAAAACAAAGGCCGGTTGCATATGCACCGGCCTCTGGCAGTTCCACGTTCTGCTCCTCACGCATCACCTCGCGGAGGAACAAATCCGGTACCTGGATCAACAAGCCCGTGCCGTCGCCGGTGTTGGCCTCGGCGCCCACGGCGCCGCGGTGCTCGAGGTTCACCAGCGCGGCGATCGCCTTCTCGACGATGTCCCGGGACTGGCGTCCGTACATGTCCACCACGAACGCGACACCACACGAGTCGTGTTCGTATTCAGGGCGGTACAGGCTTCTGGGGCCGGGAGTCGTCATCATGTGTTCGCCTTCGCTTGTCGACGGGCGGACTCCGTGGTGGCTGGAGCACCCGTACTCAGAGGACCGAGGTCCTCCGGCCCGGAAATCATATGGGCAAGGGGGGCAGGTCACACAACTCGGAGAAGTCAAACCGCAGAGCCTGACGTGGGAAGGCGATTCCACCTTGTGAGATTTCTCTCAGCGTCGTCCCCAGCCGACCCGCCGAGACGACGCAGTTCCCGCCCCCGCACGGCAGCGGGGGCGGGAACTCTCTCAGGGTTCTCACCGAATGAACGGCAGGGGTGGTAGTGCCACCCCGTCCGGAAGGACCACGTGGTAATCCCCCAGCGAGCCGGTGGTGACCACGACCGCGTTCACCCCGACCGCGGCCCCACCGCCGTCGGCCATCACGCCCGGCTCACCTCCGCGCCCGTTGGGCACCGACGGCCCGGGCGCGGGCGGAGCCTCTCCCACGACCGCGCCGACGGCGACCGGCGCCGGGGACCCGGGTAGCGGCGGGAGTGCGATCCCCAGATCGGCCGCGACCTGGACCATCATCGGCCCGGCGGCGACCGACCCGCCGATCGCCGCGGCCGGCACCAGGAGCGGAAGGGACCCGGCCGCCGAACCCAGCGGCAGGGACCCGAGGGGCAGCGATCCAACCGCCGAACCGAGAGGTGCCAGCGACGCGGTCAGTGACCCCGACGGCGCGAGTGACCCCTCCGCGGAACCCGGCTCGAGGGAGCCCGAGGGGAGTGACCCCTCCGCGGAACCCGGCTCGAGCGACCCGCCGTTCTCGCTGCCCACGGGTAGTGAACCTCCGGGGAGAGACCCCTCGCCCGAACCAGCCTCGGACCCGATCGACAGCATCAGTAGGAGGCTCACCAACGACCCCGTCTCCAGCGACCCGGGGGGTAGGGATCCGCCCGTCGACCCGGATCCCAGCGACCCGGGTTCGAGTGAACCAGTCAGCGACCCGGGCTCGAGCGAGCCCTCGAGCGACCCCGCCCCTGCCCCCAACGACCCCGTGAGCGAACCGGACTCCAGCGACCCCGTCAGCGAACCGGGCTCCAGCGACCCCTCGCCCGACCCGGCCTGCGAACCCATGGACACCATCACCAGCAGGCTCACCAACGACCCGGCCTCCATCGACCCCGGGCCCGTCGAGCCCGGCTCGAGCGAGCCCGGATCCAACGACCCCGGATCCAGTGAGCCCGGTTCGAGCGAGCCCTCCGCCGAGCCTTCCGTCGAGCCCGGATCCAGCGAACCGGGACCGGAGGACCCGGGCAACGAGCCCGGATCGAGAGAATCCGGGCTCAGCGAGCCCGGGTTAAGCGAGCCCGGCCCGAGCGAGCCCGGGTCAAGCGAGCCCGGCTCGAGGGATCCCCCGACCGAGCCGATCGGCGGCAGGGACCCGGCGTCGACCGAGTCCGGACCCAGCGAGCCCGGGTCGAGCGAGCCCGGGTCGAGCGAGCCCGGTGCCAGAGAGCCCGCGCCGTCCGAGCCGAGGGCGAGTTCGAGGTTGAGGGCGAGCTCTGCGGCGAGCTCGGCGGAGCCGGTCTGGGCGTCCGAGACGCCGGCCGCCCCGGCGATCGTGAGGGTGACGGCGCCGCCGACGGCCGCGACGCGCAGGGACAGTGGGTGCTGTGTGCTCATGAGCTCGCTCGATTCCCCCGTGGCCCCGCCCGGAGCGGGTACCGATGATGAACTAACACTCACCCTCAGGGTACTGTTATCTAGATCACAGTTCCACCCCTAATTCCGGACACCCCTAGGCTCACGCGGGTGACCACCACCTCCCGACCCGGCGGCCCGACCGCGCTGCTGCGGCGCATGGCCGACGGCACCGTCAAGCAGGTCAATCCCTTCACCGGCACCCAGGTGTGGACGGTCCCCGGCCGGGCGCAGCGACCGATCGAGCACGCGCCCGGCAGCGTCGTCGCGGTGGACCCGGCCGAGCCGGAGGCGCACTGCGCGTTCTGCACGACGCGCCTGCGCGAGACCACCCCGGAGAAGGCGCGCCTCGTCCGCGAGGGGGACGCCTGGGCCGTCCTCGACGAGGTCCCGGCCGACCGGCTCGACGCCACCACGCCCGAGTTCCGCCTGATCGGCAACCTCTTCGAGATCGTCTCCCTCGACTACTGGAGGTCGGTGCACGGCTACCGGATCCCCGATCGCGCCGCCGCCCACCAGGCCGCCTATCTCGCGTCCCCGGCCGGCGCCGAGCACGTCCGGGCCCTGGTGCGCACCCGCATCGCCGCCGCACAGGGCGACCCGGCGGTCGCCGACGCCATGGACACCGCCGCCCTCGCAGAGCACTCGGAGAGCTTCTTCGGCGGCTGCCACGACGTGGTGGTCGCGCGCCGCCACCTCGTCGACGGCGCCACCTCCAGCGACCGCCACGCGTCGTCGGGGGAGCTGACGCCGGAGGAGCACGAGCAGTACGTCGCCTTCACGGTCCGTGCCATGCGGGGGCTGTACCGCGACAATCCGCATGCCGCGTACGTGTCGGCGTTCCAGAACTGGCTCGCGCCGGCCGGCGCGTCGTTCGCGCACCTGCACAAGCAGCTCGTGGCGATCGACGAGGTCCCCGCCAAGACCTCCCGGGAAATGGCGGCGCTCGCCCGCGAACCGGATCTCTACAACACGGCCGGGATCGATCACGCGGTGGCCGAGGGCCTGGTGCTGGCGGCCAACGAGCACGCCGTCGCGGTGGTCGGCGTCGGTCACCGCCACCCGGCACTGGTGGTCTACTCGAGGTCGCGGGCCGGCCGGCCGTGGGAGCACTCGGCGGCCGAACTGCGCGGGGTCTCCGATCTGCTGCACGCCTGCCACGCCGCGACGGGGCCGCTGGTGCCGTCCAACGAGGAGTGGCACACCCTGCCGCCGGGCTCGGCGGGGGACGACGCGGCGATGCCGTGGCGGATCGTGCTCAAGTGGCGCATCTCGACGCCGGCCGGGTTCGAGGGCGCGACCGGGATCCACGTCAACACGATCGACCCGTGGGGCCTGCGGGACCGGGTGACGCCGCGCCTGGCGCGGCTGCGGGCGGCCGGCCGTATCGCCGACATGGCGTTGGGGGCCGAGTGCGGGGACGTGCGGGGAGCACTGCGCTACGCGCGGTGACGACGACGAGGTGCGCCCGGCCCGGCCGGCGGGCGTGGCCGGTCAGAGGCCGCGGGAGCCGGTCCTGCGGGGCGACCCGATCGCGGGGGTGGTCGCGGGCGCGGGAACCGCGCAGATCTTCGTGATCGGGGTGATCGTCTGCGTGGAGGTGATCGGCGCGGCGGTCGCCTCACGGATCCCCGGCACGGAGGCGGGGATCACCACGGGCGTCGTCAGTGTCGGATCGAGCACCACGGCGGTGGGCGTCTCCTCGGAGCCGCCGTTGATCGTGCAACACAGCTCGTAGGCGTCCTCGTCGCGCCAGATGTTGACCCAGTGGACCTCGAGGCCCTCGCGGCTGGCCCGGCGGCGCAGCGCCGCCGAGTAGGGGCAGCCCGGCCGCCACAGCACCACGACCGCGTGCCCGGCGGAGGTCAGGGCGCGCACGGCCTTCAGGGGCTCGTGACCCGTGGCGCGCAGCGGCGAGTTCCACAGCGCCACGAACAGCGTCCCGACGAGGACCACGGCCGCCAGCAGCGCACCGTGGCCGAAGCCGACGAGCGTCCACGCGATCGCACAGCCCAGCGCCATGACGGCGGCGGGGCCGAACCAGCGGCCGGGGACGAGCTCCCGCCCGGCCCGTGCGAAGGGGTGGGTCACGCGCACGACCATACGCCCCTCGTTTCGGTGCGTGGGGCCCGCTTCCCCAGAATTGTGATCTGGCAACGACTCTGCTCTCAGGCCCAGGGCAGCGGTCCCAGTTCGCGTTCCGCCCACCGGCGGACGGCCTCGCCGTCGCGGACGTCGAGCCCGACGGTGTCGACCTCGATCGCCTCCGGCCACGCCGCCGGGCGCGCCAGCTGGTCGTCGAGGACCTCGATGGTCGCCTCGGACGGGTCCGACCCCGCGCGCGCCCGATCGGTGATGCGCCGCACCAGCTCGTCGCGGGGCGCGGTGCACGAGATCTCCACCAGTTCGGCGTGCGCGTCGGCGGCCACGGTCTCGGCCTCGGCCCGCCGCCGCGGCTCGAGCCACGTGGCGTCGAGCACGACGCTGCGGCCCAGGGCGAGCGACGCGGCGGCGCGGGCGAGCATCTCGGCGTAGACCGCCCCGACCGCCTCCTCCGAATACCTGTCGCTCCCCCGGGCCGCCTGCGCGCGCACCACGTTCGAGCGCACCACATCCGAGCGCACCACGTCCGAGCGCAGCAACTCCGCGCCCAGCGCCTCGGCCAGCGGCGCCGCGAGGGTGGACTTGCCCGACCCGGAGACACCGCCCACCAGGACCAGTCGCACCCTCGCGCGCAGCAGCGAGTCAACCGCCAGATCCGCCAGCCCGAGGGCGCGGCGCGCGTCGCCGAGGCCCCCGTCGCCGTCGGCCGCCTGCTCCGCGCGGATCGCGGTGACCTTCGACCGGACGAGTGCCCGGTACCCGATGTAGTGGTGGACGAGCGACGGCGGCGCGTCGTCGCCGGAGGCCTCCCTGTAGGCCCCGAGGAGGACGACGGCGAGGTCCCGCGCCCCCGACGCGTCGAGGTCCATCGCCAGGAACCCGATGTCCAGCACGGCGTCCCCGTAGCGGAGCAGGTCGTCGAACTCGAGGCAGTCGATCACCCTCGGCCCGTCGTCGAGCAGGTAGACGTCGGCGGCCAGCAGGTCCCCGTGCCCGTCGACGATCCGACCGTCCGCCACGCGGGACTCCAGCAGGGGCGCGCGCCCGCGCAGGTAGTCGGTGGCGAGCGCCTCGATGTCGTCGACGATCTCCGGCGCGTCCCGGCCCACCTCGAGGCGGCGCAGGTGATCGAGGGACCGCTCCCACAACCCGGCCACCGCCGCCGGGGTGCCCGCCGCGTCGATCTCCTCCGAGCGTGGGCCGGCGGCGTGCAGGCGCGCGATCTGCCGGGCCACCTCGGTCAGGCCCACCACGATGTCCGTATCACCGCCCCCGGGTCCGCCTTCGGCCCGGAGGCGGACCAATGAGGCGAGGCTCCTGCGCGCCGGCAGCCGGCGCATCCGCACGACGTGATCGACCACCTCGCCGTCGGGACCCCTCACCTCCAACACGCCCCTGTACACGTCCGGGGCGAGCCGACTGTTGAGCTCGACCTCGCGCCGGCTCTGCTCCCCGCGGGCCGCGGCGGTGGTGTTGTCGAGGAAACCGAGGTCGACCGGCTTGCGGACTTTGTGAGCCTCGTCACCCCAGAGGAAGATGAGCGCGCTGTGCGTCTCCACCACGACGGGCGGGCCGGGCGGCGGCGGATCGACGGCTGCGGAAGCGTCCATGCACCCAGCCTAGGCAGGCATGACGCGCGACACACCGGTCGCGCAGGCGCCGCGTGAGAAACCTGAAATGCCCCGGTGACCGGGTTGTTACGTCAAGGGACGCTGAGGTTCCCGACCCCTTGCGGAACTCTCGTGCGCTTGTAGGGTCGCCGACGCACCCCGCTCCGACCGGGGTGTCCGCGATGAGATTCATCGGGGTCGATGCAGATCGGAGAGTTCCTCTATGACGAACACCCACCGCAAGACCACCAACCGCACCACCGCGAAGATCGCCGCCGTCGGCGCGTTCGGCATCGGTGCCGCCATCGCGTTCCCGGGCCTCGCCGCTGCGGAGGACGCCGACACCCCCACGGATCCCACCGCCAGCCTGGCCGAGGCCACCGGCGAGGACGGCAGCCTCGAGGGCGCCCTCGGCACGGACCTCGGCATCGACCTGGGCAGCCTGAGCTTCAACCTCAACCTCGACGCCGAGACGCCCACCCCGGGCTCGATCGAGTTCGGCAGCCTCGGGGTCTCCCCGAACACCGGCAGCGAGGCCATCGACGGAGGCGGCCCTGCCGCGGACTCCGGCTCCCTCGGCTCCGGTGAGGGCGACACCCAGACAGGCGCCGTGACCGGCGAGGCCGACTCCGGCTCCCTCGGCTCGCTCGGCAGCAGCGAGGAGCCCGCCGATGACACCGCCACCGATGAGACCACCCCCGGTTCGCTCGGCTCGGGCGATGAGTCCACGGACGACACCGCGGCCACCGACGACGAGGCCGAGACCGGCTCGCTGAGCGGCTCGCTCGCCGGCCTGAGCTCCGGCGCCGAGGATGACGCCGCCGACGAGACCGTCGAGGCCGGTGTCAACGCGGACGTCGGCCTCGCCGCCGGCTCGCTGGGCTGATAACCCCCGGCTGACACGCGGCGCAGCGGATGCGCCTTCCTGGCCCGGGACCGCGACCCTCCCCCGTCGCGATCCCGGGCCGTCGTGTGTCGCCGGACACTCATAGGGGATGATGCAGGCGTGACGATCGTCGTGGCCTGCGGGGCCTTCAAGGGCTCACTCACCGCTATCGAGGCGTGCCGTCACGCGGCGGAGGGCGCTCGGCGGGCGCACCCCGAGATCGACGTGGTCGAGCGCCCGGTCGCCGACGGCGGGGGCGGCAGCCTGGAGGTGATGGTCGCCGGCGGCGCGCGCCCCGTGCCCGTCACCGTCTCCGGACCCACGGGCGAGACGGTGGAGACGTCCTTCGCCGCCATCGATCCGGACACCGCGTTCGTCGAGATGGCCGACGCCTGCGGCCTGCTCCGCCTACCCGGCGGGGAGCCGCGTCCCCTGGAGGCGTCGAGCCGCGGGGTCGGCGAGGTCATGCTGGCCGCGCTCCGATCCGGCCGCGGCAACATCCACCTGGGCATCGGCGGCAGCGCCTCCACCGACGGCGGCACCGGGATGCTCTCCGCCCTGGGCGCGCGGTTCCTCGACGCCTCCGGCGCCGAGCTGCCCGACGGCGGCGGCGCGTTGATCCACCTGGACCGCGTGGACCTCGATGGTCTCGACCCGGCCGTCCGGGCCGCCAGGATCCTCGTGGCCTGCGACGTCGACAACCCGCTGCTCGGGCCCCTCGGCGCGGCCCGCGTCTACGGCCCGCAGAAGGGCGCCACCGACGAACAGCTGGACGAGCTCGAGGCCGGCCTCGCCCGGCTCGTCGAGGTCCTGCGCGCCCAGGGGCTCGACGTGGACCCCGACGCCCCGGGCTCCGGCGCTGCCGGCGGTGTGGGCTTCGCCGCCCGCGAGCTGCTCGGCGGCTCCCTGGATCCCGGCTTCGAGGTGCTGGGCACGCTCACCGGCCTGGAGGACATGCTCTCCGCCGCCGACCTCGTGGTGACCGGCGAGGGGCGACTGGACGACCAGACCATGCACGGCAAGACCCCGATGGGCGTGGCCGCCCTCTGCCGGTCACACGCGGTGCCGGTGGTCGCGGTCTGCGGCCGCCTGGATCTCGAGGCCGACCGGGTCGCCGAGGCCGGGTTCGCCGCCGCCGCCGCGTTGACCGAGCGTGAGCCGGACCTCGAGCGCTCGATCGCCAACGCGGGCCCGCTGCTCGAGGACGTCGCCGCCGACGTCATCTCGCGCATCCTGCCCTGATGCCAGCGGCGCCCGGTCGGCATGATGGGGGCAGCCCCCGGCCCACCACCCCGCCCCCTTGGAGGTCGACATGCGCAAATGGCTCCTCGGAGCGCCACTGGCCGCGCTCGCGGCCGTCGCGGCCACAGATATGCGACAGACCCGCTACCCGATCCTGCGGACCTTCCCCGTCCTCGGCCACGCCCGGATGGCACTGACCGCCATCGGCCCCGAGCTGCGGCAGTACATCGTCGCGGGCAACGACGAGGAACGCCCGTTCACGCGCGACCAACGCGACTGGGTGTACGAGTCCGCCGAGACCCGGGCGACCACGTTCGGTTTCGGCACGGACAACGACATCGAGTTCCTCGAGGGCTACCCGATCGTCAAGCAGCGCACCTTCAGCGACGTCACGCTCTCCGCCCGCCCGCACGCCGGGCAGCAGCTCCCCCTCCCGCCCGCCAAGGTGCTCGGCGCGGCCCGGGGCCGCGCCCGCGCGTACCGACCGGAGTCGCTGGTCAGCATCTCGGCGATGAGCTACGGTGCGCTCTCCGCCCCGGCTGTGGAGGCGCTCAACCGCGGCGCCGCCCTCTCGGGAGCCCTGCACAACACCGGTGAGGGCGGCCTGAGCCCGTATCACCAGAACGGCGCGGACCTGGTCTTCCAGATCGGCACCGCGTATTTCGGTGTCCGGGAAGACGACGGCCGCTTCGACATCGACAAGCTGGTGGCCCTCACCGAGAAGCATCCGATCCGGGCCATCGAGATCAAGCTCAGCCAGGGCGCCAAGCCGGGGCTCGGCGGGCTCCTGCCGGCGGCCAAGATCACCGAGGAGGTCGCCGCGATCCGCGGCATCCCGATGGGTGAGGACTGCGCGAGCCCCTCCCGCCACACCGCGTTCCACGACGTCGACTCGATGCTGGACCTGGTCGAGGAGATCGCGGACCGCACCGGACTGCCCGTCGGCATCAAGTCGGCGGTCGGCGACATGAGCTTCTGGGAGGATCTCGCCACCGCGATGGTCCCGCGCGACCGGGGCGTCGACTTCATCACGATCGACGGCGGAGAGGGCGGCACCGGAGCGGGCCCGCTCGTGTTCACCGACGCCGTGTCCCTGCCCTTCCGCCTGGGCTTCCCGCGCGTCTACTCGGTCTTCGCCGAAGCCGGGCTGACCGACGACGTCATGTTCATCGGGTCCGGCAAGCTCGGCATCCCGGAGAACGCGGTGGTCGCACTGGCGCTGGGCGTCGACATGATCAACGTGGCCCGCGAGCCGATGCTGTCGGTGGGCTGCATCCAGGCGCAGAAGTGTCACACCGGCGGATGCCCCACGGGGGTCGCCACCCAGAACCCCTGGCTCGTCCGCGGTGTCGATCCAACGGCGATGGCGGTGCGGTGCTCGAACTACATCCGGTCACTGCGCCGCGAGCTCGTCAAGGTCGCCGGCGCGGTCGGGGTCCCGCATCCCGGCCTCATCGGACCGACCGACGTCGAGCTCGCCCGCGGGACCCGGGACGCGCACACGCTGGCCGACATCTACGGGTACCGGGACGGCTGGGGGCTGCCGGGCGAGGACGATGCCCGCGCCATCACCGAGTTCATGGTCGCCTCCGGCGTCGCGGAGTACACGGCGGCCGTCACGCCGCCGGGAATCCGCCCGCGCGCAGGAGCCCCAGCTCGCGATTGAGGTTGGCGTGGGCCTGCTTCTCCCACATGTCGCGTCCCGCGCGCGTGAGGAACACCGAGCGCCGCTCGAGCAGCCCCTCCAGCGCGCCGATCCGCCCGGCCACGAACCGCTCGCCCGGCACGTGGGCGTACTCGTGGCGGACGTCGCGGGCGTAGGTGTCGTACGTGTCGGGGTCGGCGCCCAGCACGGCGAGGTCGGCGTCCGAGAGGACCGCGCCGTTGAGGTCGCCGGGCTCGACGCGGTGCCCGCCCATGAGCCGGACCAGCCGCGCGACCTCGGCGGCCGGCGCGGCGGAGTCGAGCACGCGCTCGGCCAACGCCGCGGACTTCTCGGTGTTCTCCGAGCCGGTGGGATCGAACACCGCGGCGTGTAGCCACGCGGCCAGGCGGACCTCGGTGTCGTCGAACGACTCCCCGTCGGCCTCGAGCGCGTCGATCGCCCGCAGGACGGCCCGCAGGTGCGTCTCGTTGTGGTACCGCCGCTGCGGCTCGTTCCAGCGTTCGAGCAGGTCAGCACGCAGCTCGGGGGTGAGGAACTCGACGGTGGCGTCGAGGGGGTCAGCGGAGGCCGTGCGGTCCGTGTCCATGGTCGGACTCTACCGCCGTGCCCGCTCCGGGCAGACCGGATCGGCCGGTCCCGGCCCCGGACGCCGCCCCACCCCTACACGTCCAGGTCCGCGCCCGTCGGCGGCGGGAACTCCTCGAGGGCGGCGAGCTCGCGCTCGTCGAACGTGCGGGCCCGCGACAGGAACCGCTTCCCGGTTGGGTTCTCGAGACTGAACCCCGAGCCCCTGCCCGGGACGGCGTCCACCACCAGTTGCGTGTGCTTCCAGGTCTCGAACTGTGAGCCCGAGATCCACACGCGTACCCGGAGACCGACCGACGCCCCGGGGGCGCGCGCCTCGTCGTCGTCACCCAGGTCCAGTTCCCCCACCAACACGTCGCGCTGACCGACCCGGAACTCCCCGTCCGGGTAGCACATGGGCGCGGACCCGTCGCAGCACCCGCCGGACTGGTGGAACATCACCGGCCCGTGCCGGCCGACGAGCTCGCGGAGGAGCTCGACGGCCGGCTCGGTCGCCACCACGCGCGGCGGCAGGTCGTCGGGCGCACCCTCGGGCGCCGCGGCGCGCGCGGCGATCCGCACGCTCCCACCCGAGGGCAGCCCACACACGTCGTCCATGCTGCTCACGCCCGGCTCAGAAGAAGCCCTGCGGCTTGCCCGAGTAGCTCACGAGCAGGCACTTGGTCTGCTGGTAGTGGTCGAGCATCATGAGGTGGTTCTCGCGGCCGATGCCGGACTGCTTGTAGCCGCCGAACGCCGCGTGCGCCGGGTACTGGTGGTAGGTGTTGGTCCACACGCGGCCGGCCTGGATGGTGCGGCCGGCGCGGTAGGCGGTGGTGCCGTTGCGCGACCACACGCCCGCGCCGAGGCCGTAGAGGGTGTCGTTGGCGATCATCATGGCGTCGTCGAAGTCGGTGAACGAGCTCAGGGAGAGCACGGGCCCGAAGATCTCCTCCTGGAACAGCCGCATCTTGTTGTGGCCGCGGAACACGGTGGGCTGCACGTAGAAGCCGCCGGCCAGGTCGCCGTCGAGTTCGGCGCGCCCGCCGCCGGTGAGCACGTCCGCGCCCTCCTGCTTGCCGATGTCGATGTAGGACAGGATCTTCTCCAGCTGGTCGGTGGAGGCCTGCGCGCCGATCATCGTGTCGGTGTCCAGCGGGTTGCCGGTCTTGATGCGGTTGGTGCGCTCGATCGCCAGCTCGGTGAACTCGTCGAAGATCGACTTCTGGACGAGCGCGCGCGAGGGGCACGTGCACACCTCGCCCTGGTTGAGGCCGAACATCGTGAAGCCCTCGAGGGCGGCCTGCCGGAAGTCGTCGTCCGCGTCCATGACGTCTTCGAAGAAGATGTTGGGGCTCTTGCCGCCCAGCTCGAGGGTCACGGGGATGAGGTTCTCCGAGGCGTACTGCATGATCAGCCGGCCCGTGGTGGTCTCGCCGGTGAACGCGACCTTGCGGATGCGCGGGTTGGAGGCGAGCGGCTTGCCGGCCTCGGTGCCGAAGCCG
This sequence comes from Dietzia maris, assembly GCF_036287335.1. Lineage (NCBI taxonomy): Bacteria > Bacillati > Actinomycetota > Actinomycetes > Mycobacteriales > Dietziaceae > Dietzia > Dietzia maris. The sequence goes on along the minus strand of NZ_CP143053.1, from coordinate 278,175 downwards.
TTGACGACGTTGACCACGCCCGCCGGCAGCAGGTCCCCGATGAGCGACATGAGGTAGAGGATCGAGGCGGGGGTCTGCTCGGCGGGCTTGAGGACCACGCAGTTGCCGGCGGCCAGCGCGGGCGCGAGCTTCCACACCGCCATGAGGATCGGGAAGTTCCACGGGATGATCTGCCCGACCACGCCGAGCGGCTCGTGGAAGTGGTAGGCCACGGTGTCGGAGTCGATCTGCGAGATCCCGCCCTCCTGGGCGCGGATGGCACCGGCGAAGTAGCGGAAGTGGTCGATCGCCAGCGGGATGTCCGCGTTGAGGGTCTCGCGGATCGCCTTGCCGTTGTCCCAGCTCTCGGCCAGCGCCAGCTTCTCGAGGTTCTCCTCCATCCGGTCCGCGATCCGCAGCAGCACGAGCGAGCGCTCGGCGGCGGAGGTGGCGTTCCACGCGGGCGCGGCGGCCCACGCGGCGTCGAGCGCGGCCTCGATGTCCTCGGCGGTCCCGCGGCCCACCTCGCAGAACACCTGGCCGGTGATGGGGGTGACGTTCTCGAAGTACTCGCCCTTGGCCGGAGCCTTCCACTCGCCGCCGATGTAGTGCTCGTAGCGGCTCTCGTAGGACATCACCGCGTCGGCGGAACCTGGCTGGGAGTAGACGGTCATGTCGGGCACCTCTCGTCTGCGCGCGCCGGCCCCGACGGCCGGCGACTGTGATGCAGGACACTAATCGTGGGAGGGTTGCACGGACGTTGCACGCCGCGCGGAGCGGCGAGGGCGGCCAGGGGCGGCCACGGGCGGCGTGGGAGGAACCGGGGCGACGACGACGAGGCGCTCAGGCCCCCAGGCGGTCGTCCAACACCCGGTGCACGGAGCGGGCCGAGGACCTCGCCGCCGGGGAGAGGTCGGGCAGCGACCCCAGGGCCCGCCAGGCGTCGGGGTCCTCGCGACCGGGGCCGGCGGTCCAGGCGCGCAGGGCCCGCACCGATCCCGCGCCCAGCGCGGCGGCGCGGACCCGGGCGTGCAGCTCTTCCCGCAGGTCGGCGACGCCCGGCGCGTCGGAGGTCGGCAGGAGCGGGCCGGGGTAGGCCGCCACGGCGGCGTCCACGTCGGTGTCGAGCAGGGCGACCACCCGGTCGGCATCGGTCTCCACGGCCCCGGGCGCCAGCCGGTACGGCCGGGAGCCGATGACCTCGGGCCCCAGGACGCGGCGCAGCCTCGACATCTCGGCGCGGACGCTGACGTCGCCGAGCCGGCCCTCGGCGAGGAGCTCGGCGAGCGCCCCTCCGGACAGGCCGCCGGGGTGGGCGGCGAGCAGGACGAGGATCTCGGCGTGCCGGCCGGTGAGCGGGCCGTGGCCGGAGAGCCCCGGGCGGGCGGTTCCGAGGACCTCGAGGAGGCGCGGCCCGGTCGCCGTCGCCTCCGCCGCCCCCGCCGTCCCGGGCACGAGCACGCCGGCCGGGGTCGACCGCAGCTCGGCCTCGGCGAGCAACGCAGTGGCCCTGACCAGGGCGAGCATCTCGTCGGAGGCCGCGGAGTCGTGGCCGGTCACGTCGATACCGCCGACCACCCGCCCTGTCACGGGGTCATGGACCGGCGCAGCCGAGCAGCTCCACGAGTGGGCGGGCGCGAGGAAGTGCTCCGCGCCGCGCACCCGCACCGGGACGTCGTGCCGCAGCGCGAGGCCCGGCGCGTTCGCCCCCACCGCGTCGTCGCTCCACAGCGCCCCCGGCACGAACGCCATCCGCTCCGCCCGGGACCTCACCCCGCGGTCCCCGTACAGCCACAGGAGCCGGCCGTCGGCGTCGGCCACCGCCACGAGGTGCCCGCTGGTCACGACCCCGGACACCAGGACCTTCTCGACCATGGGCAGCACCGCCGCCATCCGGTGCGCGGCCAGGTGCTCGGACAGGGCGGGGCCCTGCAGGTCGACCGGCGGATCCGCCCGATCCGGGTCGATCCCCCGTCGCCTGCTGCGCTCCCACGACTGCGCGACGATCGCGCTGGCCACGGCTGGCCTCCCCGCCGACATGTCATCAGTGTAACGGGAATCACAAAACATGACGGCAGCCTCATAAGCGAATCCGAATAAGCGGCGCTAGCCACGGGATGCGGCCGACCCCTCTACAATCGTCAGTGATGCAAGCCACACATGACCTAAGGACCGAGATGACGACCGAGTTCGCCACCCCGCCAGCCGCCAAACCCTTCCCCGTCGAGAACCTGTCGAGACTCGTGTTCAAGAACGCACAGGAGGCGCCGAACGACGTCGCCGTGCTGCGCCTCGTCGGCGGCGACTGGAAGGAGGTCACCTGCGCCCAGTACCTGGAGGAGGTCAAGGGCGTGGCCAAGGGCCTCATCGCCCGGGGCGTGAAGCCCGGCGACCGACTGGCGATCATGAGCCACACCCGCTACGAGTGGTCGCTCATCGCCTGGGCGGCCTGGGCCGCCGGCGCGGTCACCGTGCCGATCTACGAGACGTCCTCGTCCGCGCAGTGCGACTGGATCCTCACCGACTCCGGGGCGACCGTCGCGGTCGTCGAGAACCTCGAGCTGCGCGAGGTGCTGACCGGCGGCACCGACTGGTCCGGCGACATCCTGGTGATCGAGGGCGACCTCGTCGCCCAGCTCACCGAGGCGGGCGCCGGCGTCTCGGACGAGGATCTCGAGAAGGCCTCGCTCGCCGCGGGCCACGACGACCCCTGTGCGATCGTCTACACCTCCGGCACCACCGGCAACCCCAAGGGCTGCGAGATCGCGCACGGCGGGTTCGGCGGCGTCGTCGTGTCGGTCGAGGAGCAACTCCAGGACGCGTTCGTCCCCAACAGCCGCACCCTCATCTTCCTGCCCCTGGCCCACGTCCTCGCCCGCATCCTGGAGGTGTCCTGCTTCTACAAGCGCGTGGCCGTGGCCCACGAGCCCGACACCACCAAGGTCATCGAGCGCCTCGGCGAGATCCACCCCACCTTCCTGGTGTCGGTGCCGCGCGTGCTGGAGAAGGTCTACAACTCCGCCGCGGCAAAGGCCGAGAACGCCGGCGGCGCCAAGGCCAAGATCTTCAAGGCCGCCGTCCAGACGGCCATCGACTACTCCAAGGCCCTCGAGAACGGCGGTCGGCCGTCGGCCGCGCTGAAGGTCAAGCAGAAGCTCTACTCGAAGCTCGTCTACTCGAAGCTGCACGACGCACTGGGCGGCGAATGCGACCGCATCATCTCGGGCGGTGGGCCGCTGGGCGCCCGCCTGGGCCACTTCTTCCGCGGCGCCGGGTTCGACCTGCTCGAGGGCTACGGCCTGACCGAATCCTCGGGCGTGCTCACCGTCAACCCGACCAACCGGGCCAAGATCGGCACCGTCGGCACGCCGATCCCGGGCGTCACAATCCGCATCGCCGAGGACGGCGAGGTCCTGGCCAAGGCCAAGACACTGTTCAAGGGCTACTGGCGAAACCCGGAGGCGAGCGAGGCCGCGTGGACCGGCGAGTGGTACCACACCGGTGACATCGGCGAACTCGACTCCGACGGCTACCTGTCCATCACGGGTCGCAAGAAGGACCTCATCGTCACCGCCGGCGGGAAGAACGTCTCGCCGTCACAGCTCGAGGACCTGCTCACCTCCGACCCGCTGATCAGCCAGGCCGTCGTGGTGGGCGACAACCGCAGCTACATCGCGGCGCTCGTCACGATCGACCCGGAGACGTTCCCCGCGTGGCGGGACAGGCACGGCAAGACCGGCGAGGTCTCGGACCTGCTGCAGGACGGCGACCTGGTCGGCGCGGTCCAGGACGCGGTGGACCGGGCCAACAAGTCGGTCTCCCGCGCGGAATCCATCCGCAAGTTCAAGATCCTCGCGGCCGAGTTCTCCGTCGAGTCCGGCGAACTCACTCCCACCCTCAAGCTCAAGCGCAACGTCGTGCACGACCGGTTCGGCAGCGAGATCGAGTCGCTGTACACCGACGCCTGATCCGCCGATCGTGGGAGCGCCCGGGCCCGGACGGGTTCCGGGCGCTCCCACATCCGCCCGATCAGGCGTACATGCCCTCGATCTGCTCGGCGTAGTGCTGCTCGACCACGTGCCGCTTGACCTTGAGGGTCGCCGTCAACTCGCCCGAGTCCTCGGTGAAGTCGCGGGGCAGTACGACGAACTTCTTGACGCCCTCGGCGTGCGAGACCTGCCGATTGGCATCGTCCACGGCGGCCTGGATCTCGGCGCGCAGCGCGGGGTCGGTGACCAGGTCCTCGGCCGGCCGGCCGCCGTGATCGTTCTCTTCCGCCCAGTTCTTGAGCTCGTCCTCATCCACCGTGATCAGCGCGGAGACGAACTTGCGGGCCTCACCGATGAGGACCGCGTGGCCGACGAGCCGATGCGCCCGGATCGCGTCCTCGATCTGCCCCGGCGAGACGTTCTTACCGCCGGCGGTGACGATGATCTCCTTGGCGCGACCGGTGATCGTCAGGTAACCGTCCGGGTCGAGCGAGCCGAGGTCACCGGTGGCGAACCAGCCGTCGCGGACGGCCTCGGCGGTGGCCTCCTCGTTGTTCCAGTAGCGGTCGAAGATCAGCTCGCCGGCCAGTTCCACCTCACCACTGTCGGCGATCCGGACGCTCGTCCCGGCCACGGGTCGCCCGACGGTGCCGATGCGCTGGCAACCGGGGCCGTTCACGGTCGCGGCGGCGGTGCTCTCGGTGAGCCCGTAGCCCTCGTAGACGGGCACGCCGGCTCCGCGGAAGAAGTGCGAGATGCGGTCAGGCAGGGCGCCTCCGCCGGAGATGGCGTACTCACAGCGACCGCCGAGCGCCGCGCGGATGGCCCTGTACACGAGCAGGTCGAGAGCCTTGTACCGGGCGGCGTGCAGGAGCGAGGGCCGGCGCGCGTCGTCCAGTCCGTCGTTGCCGCGCAGACGGCTGTCCTCGATGGCGACCGCTTCGGCGCGCTCGAAGATCCGCCTCTGAACCGCGCCCTTGGCGGCGGCCTTCGTGGCGATCCCGTCGCGCACCTTCTCGAAGACGCGGGGGACCCCGAGAATCATGTGCGGCCGGAAATCGGCGAAGCGCGGGAGGATGGTGGAGGTGTCGTCCCAGAAGCCGACGGTCGCGTCACCGAGGTAGACCGTGTAGGTCACGGCGCGGGCGAGCACGTGGGCCAGTGGCAGGAACATCAGGACCTTCTTGCCCTGCTGCGCCATCGACCCGATGGGGTGGTCGAGCAGCGCGTGACACTCCGACAGGAGGTTGCGGTGGGTGATCACGCAACCTTTGGGCCGTCCGGTGGTGCCGGAGGTGTAGATGATCGAGGCGGGTGTGTCGAGTTTAAGAGTGGCCACCGCGGCGTCCAGGGTCTCGGCCTCGACGGACTCGCCGTCGGCCTCGAGGGCCTCGAGCCCGCCGTCGTCGAGGTAGAGGATCCGGGTGCAGGTGTCGGGGACGGTCGTGTCTCCGACGACGACGACGTGTTCATCGTTCTCGGCCACGAGAACCTTCGCCGCGGAGTCGGCGAGAATCCATTCGAGTTGCCCCGCCGAGGATGACGGGTAGATCGGCACGGTGATGGCTCCGGCGGTCCAGACGGCGAGATCGACCAGCACCCATTCGAGGCGGGTTCCGGCCATGAGCGCCACCCTGTCCCCGGGCTCGACGCCGGCCGCGATGAGTCCGGCCGCGATCCTGTCCACGCGCTCGACGAGTTCGGCGTTGGAGACGGATCGCCACCGGCCGTCGACGTGATGGTCGAACGGGACCGCCCGCGGCGCCGTGGCGGCGCGCCCTCGCGCCACCACCGGGATCAGGTCGGAACGTATGAAGTTTCGCTGGGCGGGGACGGTGATCTCGCGCATGCCGGAGGCGGCCTTTCGGGCGACGATGAAAATGGAGCGCAGTCGATTATCGGCCCGACGGGCGCTCGTGGCAATCAGGGGACCATTCCCTGGCCACACCCTCGTGCCATCTCGACCCATCGCGTACACTCGCGAATAGACAGACCTGTTCATTCTTCAGAACGGAACACACCATGGCGCAGATCTACTCCGACATCTCTGAGACCATCGGCAAGACCCCGCTGGTCCGTCTCAACTCCCTGACCGAGGGACTGCAGGCCACCGTCCTGGCCAAGCTCGAGTCCGCCAACCCGGCCGCGAGCGTGAAGGACCGCATCGGCGCGGCGATCATCGACGACGCGGTGGCGTCGGGCGGCCTCAAGCCCGGTGGCACGATCGTCGAGGGCACGTCCGGCAACACCGGTATCGCGCTGTCCATGGTCGCGGCGGCCCGCGGTTTCAAGGCCGTCATCGTCATGCCCGACACCATGTCGGTCGAGCGCCGCGCCGTGATGCGCGCCTACGGTGCCGAGCTCATCCTCACGCCGGGCTCCGAGGGCATGAAGGGTGCGGTGGCCAAGGCCGAGGAGATCGCCGCGACGCGTGAGAACGCCGTCCTGGCGCGCCAGTTCGCCAATCCCGCCAACGTGGACGTCCACCGCCGCACCACCGGCCCCGAGATCTGGGAGGACACGGACGGCGACATCGACGTGTTCGTGGCCGGCATCGGCACCGGCGGCACCATCTCCGGCGCGGGCAACTACCTGCGCTCGCAGAAGTCGGACCTGCACATCGTCGCCGTCGAGCCCAAGGACTCGCCGCTGCTGACCGAGGGCAAGGCCGGACCGCACAAGATCCAGGGCCTGGGCGCCAACTTCGTGCCCGAGATCCTCGACCGCGAGATCTACGACGAGGTCATCGACGTGACCCTCGAGGACTCGCTGGAGATCGCCAAGCGGCTCGGCAAGGAGGAGGGCATCCTCGCGGGCATCTCCTCCGGCGCCAACGTGTGGGCCGCCCTCGAGATCGCCAAGCGCCCCGAGAATGCCGGCAAGACCATCGTCGTCATCGTGTGCGACTACGGTGAGCGCTACGTCTCCACGATGCTGTTCGAGGACTACCGCGACTGATGACGCCGACGTCCGATCGCCCGGTGGGGTTCTGGCGCACGCTGCGCGAGGACCTCGCCGCGGCGCGCGCCCATGACCCCGCCGCCCGGGGCGACGTCGAGAACGCCGTCGTCTACTCCGGCCTCCACGCCATCTGGTTCCACCGGCTCTCGCACCGGCTATGGAACGCCGGCGGCGCCGGCCGGACCGCCGGGCGCGTCCTGTCCCAGTTCGCCCGGTTCCTCACGGGGATCGAGATCCACCCCGGCGCCACCATCGGTCGGCGGTTCTTCATCGACCACGGGATGGGCGTCGTCATCGGCGAGACCGCCGAGATCGGCGACGACTGCATGATCTACCACGGCGTCACTCTCGGCGGCGTCTCGCTCAAGCAGGTCAAGCGGCATCCGACGCTCGGGGATCGCGTGACCGTGGGTGCCGGGGCCAAGATCCTCGGACCCGTGGAGATCGGGGACGACTCGTCGGTGGGCGCCAACGCCGTCGTCGTCAAGAGCGCCCCCGCGAACTCGATCGTCGTAGGCGTCCCCGGCGAGGCCCGCCCGTCCAAGTCGACCAAGGAGGAGCTGCGCGACGCGCAGTTCTACATCGACCCGGCCATCTACATCTAGCCGGGCCGCCCGGCGGCGCCCACGCCCTGCCGACCTCGCCGCGCCGGCCTCGCCGTGCCGTCGAGAAGACAGTTCCGCACACATCGCCCGAGTGGATGCGTGCGGAACTGCCTTCTCGTCGAGTTCGGGACGACCGACGCGTCGGCCGCGCCCATCTCGGGGCGGTGGCGGAGTGACGGACTCCCCCCCGCGCCGACGAGGGCTAGGCTCTGCCACTGTGCGAGTGCTTCCCACCACCTACTGGCTGCGCGGACCGCTGGCCCTGCTGGCGCTGGCGTCGGTGATCATGGTCCTGCGCGCACCCGACGAGCGGACCCCGTGGTGGGGGATCACCCAGAGCTTCCTGGACGTCCACGTCTACCGCTGGGGCGCCGAGGCCGTCCGGTCCGGCACTCCTCTCTACGAGGGCCTGCTCTGGGGGCCCAACGCCCGCTTCTTCGCGGAGATGCCGTTCACCTACCCGCCGTTCTCCGCGCTGCTCTTCCAGCCACTGCCACTGCTCTCCGAAGCGCTGATAATGGCCGGCTGGACGGTACTCACGCTGGGCCTGTTGTACCTGGTCATCCGGATGTCATTCCGTGCGCTCGACTACGCCCCCGACACCGTCACCAGGCAGGTGTCGCTGTGCCTGGCCCTGATCAGTCTGTCGCTCGAGCCGGTCCGCACCACCGTCTGGCTGGGCCAGATCAACATCATCCTGCTGACCCTCGTCCTCGCCGACCATCTCCTGTCCCGCATAGGCCCGGACCACCGCTTCTCCCGGTGGCGTCACGCCGCCGGCATCGGCAGCGGACTCGCGGCGGGGATCAAACTGACGCCCGCGTTCTTCTGGGCGCACTGGGTCGTCACCGGGCGGTGGCGCCTCGCCCTGGTCTCCGTGGCCACCTTCCTCGCGACGGTGGCGGTCGGCTTCCTCGCGATCCCCTCGGACGCCGCCCGCTACTGGTCGGGCACGGTCTTCGAGTCGGGCCGCATCGCCCAGGACTCGGTGGTGTCCAACCAGTCGCTACGCGGGGTCCTCGCCCGGGTCCTCGGCGTGGACGCCGCCCCCACCGCCGCCTGGCTGGCATTGGCGGCGGTGGCCGCGGTGGTCGGGCTAGCGATGGCGGCCCTGCTGCACCGGGCCGGCCACCAACTCCTTGCGTTGACGCTGTCCGGGATGACGATGTCGGTGGTGTCGCCGTTCTCGTGGGGCCACCACTGGGTCTGGTTCGTGCCGCTGCTGGTCACCGCGGTGCACCACGCGATCGTCGGCCGTCGCTGGTATCTCTGGCTCCTGCCGCCGCTGCTCTGGGCCGCCACGGCCGCCTGGGTGCAGAGCTTCCCCAACCCCGACTTCCCCGACGACCGGTGGGTGGCGATCGGGTTGTTCATGCTCGGGGGTGACATCCCCCCGGTGGTCTTTGGGGTGATCGCGAACATCTACCCGCTGCTCTGGCTGGTCACGGTGGTGCTGGCGGCGGTGCTGGTCCGACGCTCACGCTCGGACGGCGCTAGGCTGCGCGGATATGGGACGACGGACGACTCGTCACCGGGCGCAGCGGGTTCTGGCCGGGGGTGACGCACGGCGGGAGGTGACGACCCTCGCCGTCGAGGAGCCGCTCGAGATCCGGGTCGGCGGCCAGCCGTTCGTCGTCACGATGCGCACCCCGGGCGACGACATGGATCTCGCCGCCGGACACCTGGTCTCCGAGGGGGCTGTCTGGCACCGCGATCACCTGCCCGAGATCTGCTACTGCACCACCGTCAGCGGTCGGGCCGAACAGGACTACAACACCCTCACGGTGACCCTCTCGCCGGACATCCCGGCACCCCGGTCCGCCCGGGCCACCACGATGAGCAGCGCCTGCGGGGTGTGCGGCGTGGACTCGATCGACGAGGTGCGGCGCTCGACCCACTTCCCGGCCGAGCCGGTCGAACCGCTCGTCGACGCCGAGGTGCTGCTGACGCTGCCCGAGCGACTCCTCGACCACCAGCGACTGTTCGGCAAGACGGGTGGGGTCCACGCGGCGGGGCTGTTCTCCGCCACCGGCGGACTGCTGTGCCTGCGCGAGGACGTGGGCAGGCACAACGCCGTGGACAAGGTCGTGGGCTGGGCGCTGCGCGAGGGCCGGTTGCCGCTGCGGAGGACCGTCCTGCAGGTGTCGGGCCGGGCGTCGTTCGAGCTCGTGCAGAAGGCGTCGATGGCCGGGATCCCCGTGATGTCGGCGGTGAGCGCACCGTCGTCGCTCGCCGTGGACCTGGCGGAGGAGGCCGGGGTGACCCTCGTCGGGTTCAGCCGGGGCGACCGGGCGACGGTGTACGCCCATCCCGAGCGCATCCGGGACTGAGCGCGCCGCCCGCAGGCCTCCGGTGCCAACTACACCTGACCCACCGGGCGTCGCGGCTCGGCGGCGGCCTCGGCACGCTCGCCGTACGGCACGTACCCGCCGCCGGGTGCGACGACCAGCAGGACCAGCGCGGCGCCCGCGGCGACGAGCCCCAGCACGAGCAGGACGGCGCCGATGTCGGCGGCGTACCGGCCGGCGAGGATGCTGCCGGAGATCGCGATGCCGATCGCGGCGCCGACCTCGCGCATGGCGTCGTTGACCGCGGCGGCCACGCCCTGCTCGTCGACGGGGATGTCCGAGACGATCGCGGACGTCGCGGGCGCGGTGGACAGGCCCAGGCCGACACTGGCGATGACCATCGGCCACAGGATGTCCCAGTAGCTCGAGTCGACGCCCAGTCTCGGGAGGAAGACCATCCCGACGGCGATCGCGCCCACGCCCACCACGGACACCGCCCGCAGTCCGACCCCCGCGGTGATCTTGGGCGAGAGCAGTGAGAACACCATGACGGGCACGACCATCGGTGCCAGCGACAGGGACGCCCCGATCGCGTCGTAGCCCTTGACCAGCTGCAGGTACTGCACGATGAGCAGGAAGAACCCGAAGATCGTGAGGAACTGCATCCCCACGGACACCGAGCCGGCCGAGAAGCCGCGGCGCCGGAAGTAGCGCACGTCGAGGATCGGGTCGTCGGCTCGGAGTTCGACCAGCACGAAGGCGGCCAGGCTCACGGCGGAGGTGATGAGGGCGACGACGACGGGGACCTCCGAGAAGCTGGTGTGCGCCCCCTCGATGAGCCCGAACACCACCCCTCCGACGGCCAGTGCGGAGAACACGGCGCCGCCGACGTCCGGCCGACCACGACGGGACGCGACGGATTCGCCGATCGTGGAGGCCGCCACCAACACGACCAGGCCGATCACCGAGTAGACGAGGAAGATCGACTTCCAGGACCACACCTGCAGCATGAGCCCGGAGCCGATCAGTCCGACGATCCCACCGATGCCGGCGAAGCCCGCCCAGGTGCCGACGGCAGTCCCGCGGCGCTCGGGCGGGAAGCTCGCGGTGAGCAGCGAGAGCGTCGACGGCATGACGAACGCGGCGCCCCCGCCGGCGACCACGCGCAGGATGATGAGCCAGAGCGGCGAGTCGAGCCACAGCGGCAGGGCGGAGGACAGGGTGAACAGGATCAGCCCCACGATGAGGGTGGCGCGGCGGCCGAAGCGGTCGCCCAGCGCGCCGGCGGTGAGCACGAGCGCGGCCAGCGCGAGCGTGTAGGCGTCGACGATCCACGTGAGCTCGGCCTGGGTGGCGCCGATGGCCACGGCGATGTCGGGCAGCGACGTGTACAGCGCGGACATGGTGGCCACGACCAGCGAGACCGCGACGACGTTGACGAACAGCAGCCAGCGGCGTCGTCCGGTGGACAGTTCCAGCACCGAGCCTCCCGGGGAGCGGTACGGGAAACAATACCGGCGGTATCGTTCGTCCCCGCCACCGTAACGTACGACCCTCCCGGCACGGGGGGCCACAATGGGGTCATGCCCACGCCGACCGACCCCCGCCGTGCCCGATCCCGGGGCAAGCTCCTCGACGCCGCGGCGGACCTCCTCGTCTCGGGCGGCGCGGCTGCGGTGACGGTGGAGGCGGTCACCCGGCTGTCGGGGGTCGCGCGGACCACGCTGTACCGCAACTTCCCGTCGACGGACTCGCTCATCGCGGCCGCGTTCCGCCGACTGCTGCCCGCCCCGGAGCCGCCGCCGGCGGAGGCCCCGCTGCGCGAGCAGCTGCTGCACCTGTGCGCGTCGATGACCCGCCTCATCCAGGACGCGCCCCTGCAGCAGTCGATGCTGGGGTGGTTGGCGATGGGCCGCGGCGCCTCGGAGGACGACGAGGTCGGCCAGCTCCGCCGCGGGGTCGTGGACTCCTACACGGCGCCGCTGCACGCGGTGCTCTCCTCCGCGGAGGCCGACGGCACCCTCGTCCCCGGCGACCGCGACCTCGCGGTGGCGCAGCTCGCCGGGCCGGTGGTGGTCGCGCGCATGATCGGCCTGCGCCCGTTCACGCCGACCGACGTCGAGCGGCTGGTCGACGACTTCCTCCGCGGTCGACTGGCGGACGAGACGTGACCACCGTCGGAGCGATCGTGCTCGCCGGTGGCCGCGCGAGCCGCCTCGGGGGCGTCGACAAGGCCCGGGTCACGGTGGCGGGGCGACCGATGATCGAGAGCGTCGTCGGCGCCGCCCGGGACGTGGCCGGGCCCGTCATCACCGTGGGCCCCGGTGGTGACACCCGCGAGGATCCGCCCCACTCCGGGCCGGTCGCCGCGATCGCCGCGGGACTGGCGGGACTGCCGGGGGCGGTGGAGCTCGTCGTCGTCGTCGCCTGTGACCTCCCCGACCTCGACGCCGCCACCCTCCGCGCCCTCCTCGCCGCGCTGCGCCGCCCCACCGCGTCGACCACCGGCGCGGGCGAGGTCAGCGCCTCGCGCGCAGCGCTCGCCGTCGACGCCGCGGGCCGCGACCAGTACCTCCTGGCCGCGTGGGACCGCCGCGCCCTCGCCGCGCGCCTGGCCGCCCTGGAGGCCTCCGGCGGCGTCGGTGGGCGCGCCGTCCGGGCCCTGTACGACGACGACGAGGAGGTGGTCCGCGTCCCCGTCGGCGACCCCGCGCGGGACGTCGACACGTGGGCCGACCTGGCCGGACGCGGACCCGTGGCCCTCGCTCACGTGGGGCCCGTCCTGCGGGCGGGGCTGGCACCACTGCCGGCGGTCGGGCGCGCGCCCCTCGACGCGGTGGGGGCGGTCCTCGCGGCGCCGCTGATCGCGGCGGACCCGATGCCGAGGGGGCCCGTCTCGGCGATGGACGGCTACGCGCTGGCCGGCCCCGGGCCGTGGCGGCTGACCGGGGCCGCCCGCCGCGCCGGCGACGACTCCCCCGCCTCACTGACCAAAGGGACGGCGGCGCGCATCGCGACGGGTGCGCTCGCCCCGCGCGGCACCGACCGCGTGCTGCGGCACGAGCTGGTCGAGGTGCGCGGCCCGGGCTCCGGCGACGCGGCGGTCCCCGGCGACACCGTCGTCACCGCGTCGGCCGGCGCCGACGGGGTCGACGACCTGCGTCCGGTCGGCGAGGACTGGCCCGCCGGGCGCGCGCTGGCCGCGGACGGCACGGTGCTCGACGCGGCGCTGGCCTCGGCGGCCCTGTCGGCGGGGGTCGAGCGGGTGCCCGTGCGCGGTCCGGTGCGGGCGACGCTGGTGACCACGGGCGACGAGGTCCTGCCCGCGGACACGCCCTCCCCCCTTCCGCCGGGGCGGATCCGCGACACCGTGGGGCCCCTGCTGAGCGGGCCCGCCGGGGTCCTGGCGCGGGCGGGGTTCGGGGCGGTGGACCCGCCGCGCCACTGTCCGGACACCGCCGAGGCGGTCGACGATCTGCTCGGCGGTCCCGATTCCGGTTCGGACGTGCTGGTGCTCGTGGGCGCGACCGGGCGGGGCGTCGCCGATCACCTGCGGCCGGCGCTCGAGCGGCTGGGTGCGCGCGTCGTGATCGACGGGGTCCGTGTCCGCCCGGGCGGCTCGCAGCTCGTCGCGGCACTGCCCGACGGGCGCGTCCTGCTGGCGCTGCCCGGAAATCCGCTGGCAGCGGTGTGCGCGGCCGCCACCACGGGTCGGGCCCTGGTCGACGCGCTCACCGGCCGGCAGCGCACGCCCGTGACCGCCGATCTGCCGGGGCTGGCGGACGTGGCGAATCCGGGCCGCGCGCGAATCCTGCCCGCCCGGCCCGACGGCACCGGGGGCTGGCGGCTCGCCGACCGCGTCCGCACCGCACACCTCGCCGACCTCGCGGGCGCCCCCGCCCTGGCCGTGGTGCCCGAAGGCGGGGACGCGGGAGCGGGCGCGGAGGCGGGCGCGAGTGCAGGCGAAGGCACGGGCACCGGCTCGGGCTCGGGCCCGGGCGGCCGCGTGGAGCTCGTCGACTGGATCTGACGCCGAGAGCGGGCCGGGCGGGAACGTGGGGCCGGGCGCGGGCTGGCCGATCTCGCCGGGTCAGCGCTGTCGTCAGCGCCGCCGGTTGCGCATCTTCCCGACGAACTCGCGGGCCTTGCGCTGGTTCTCCGGCTTCGAGGCCTCGCGTTTGACCACCTGGACGGCCTTGAGCGCGACTCCGCTCCGCAGTGCGTTCCGTAGCAATCCCATAGTGCACCCTCAATCGATCGGCGGTGGAGCAAGTCTACCGCCGCGCGGTGGTCCCGGCCTCCGGTCGCGGGCTCCGCGGAAGCCCCATGCCTCCGCCCCGCCGGGCGGCCGGGCCGGCGGGCGGGCCGGCCGGGCGGGCCGGCGGGCGGGCCGGCGGGCCGTCGTCACGAGGGGCGTCCCACGCAGCCGCTCGTCCGCATGGCGTCTCGCGCGCACCGCGGGGTGGGCGAGACGCCATGCCGAGGGGCGGCTGCAGATCTGGCGGGCAAGCATAGGAGCGAGACGCCAGGGAGAGGAGCGGCTGCGCGGGTTGCGCGATGCAGGCCCGGGGGCGGGAAACCGAGCCCGGGAGCGAGACGCCAGGGAGGGGAGCAGCTGCCGCGTGAGTGCGCTCCCCGGGGGCGTTGCCGCAGGTGGGACGGGCAGCAAATGCCCAGCTCAATACGTATTTGAGATCACCTGCGACAAATGCACTGCGACTAGTCGCAATATGGCACGCTCGGCGTTGTGCAGTTGTCCCGGTCTTCCGATCTCGCGCTCCGCGCCCTCATGCGTCTCGCCGTCGCCGACGAACGCGAGGAGCGGATGACCGCTGCGGTGATCGCCGAATCGGTCGAGGCCTCTGTGAGCCACGTGGCCAAGATCGTCTCCCGCCTGGTCGAGTTGGGCCTGGCGGAGTCGCGGCGCGGCCGCGGCGGCGGGCTGGTCATCACCGAACTCGGCCGGCACGAGTCGGTCGGGCGGCTGCTGCGCCGACTGGAGGGCCCGGGCGAGGTCGTCCAGTGTGAGGGCCCGACGCCCTGCCCGCTCGCGGGCAACTGCGGACTCCGACGCGCGCTGGTCGACGCCCGCGAGGCGTTCTTCGCCACCCTCGACCCGCTGACGGTCGACGGGATCGTCCGCACGCCCACCCGCCAGGTGTCGCTCAGCCTCGGCGCCCGCCCCCGGACCGGCCCGGGACCCTGACCGCCCGGTCGGTGACACCCGCCGCCCCTCGTCCTCCACCCACACGCAGTCCGACCCACCTGGTGCTCGGACGGCCCCGTCGCGCCCCGACACGTCCGTCGCTGTCCCGGCGCTCTCGCAGAAGGAGTACCCGTGACCACCTCGATCACCACCCTGGAGTCGATCCTCGCGCATCCCCACGAGCTGTCCGACGAGCACGCCGCCGTGGTCCGCGAGACCCTGCCCGTGATCGGCGCCCACATCGACGAGATCACGCCGGTCTTCTACCGGACGATGTTCGCCGACAATCCGGAGCTGCTGCGCGACACGTTCAACCGCGGCAACCAGAAGCTCGGTGCGCAGCAGCGCGCGCTCGCCGCGTCCATCGCCACGTTCGCCACCCTGCTGGTGGACGGCCGGAGCCCGGTGGACATGCTCTCGCGGATCGGCCACAAGCACGCGAGCCTGGGCATCACGCCCGACCAGTACCAGGTGGTCCACGACCACCTCTTCGGCGCGATCGTCGAGGTCCTGGGCGAGGCGATCACGCCGGAGGTCGCAGCGGCGTGGGACGAGGTCTACTGGATCATGGCCGCCGTCCTGGTGGACTTCGAGAAGGCCCTCTATGACGAGGCGCAGGTCGAGCCGGGTGACGTGTTCCGCACCGCCACCGTGGTGGCTCGCGAGGACGTCACGGACTCGGTGGCCGTCTTCACCCTCGGCGGCCCGGACGGCGAGCCGCTGCCCGACTTCCGACCCGGCCAGTACACCTCGGTCGGCGTGGTCCTGCCCGACGGCGCCCGCCAGCTGCGCCAGTACTCGCTGTCCACCGCCCCGGGCGACGGCACGTGGCGGATCGGCGTCCGCCGCGTCGACGCGGACGGCGAGGCCTCCCCTGCCGGCGAGGTCTCCGGGTGGCTGCACGCCAACGCGACCGTCGGCACCACCATCCAGGTCACCCTCCCGTTCGGCGATCTGGTCCTAGACGCCGCCGGGATCGGGGAGGGCCACGAGGCCGCCCCGATCGTGCTCTGCTCGGCGGGGATCGGCATCACGCCCATGCTCGGCATGATCGCCCACCTGGCGGCGACCGAGGACCCCCGCCGGGTGCTCGTCCTGCACGCCGACCGGAGCCGGGCCGATCACGTGCTCGCCGACGAGGTGGCCGGTGAGGCCGCGATGCTCGCGGACGCCGAGGTCCACACGTGGTACGAGCAGGCCCCCGACACCGACACCGACGCCGTCTCCGGCCCGGGCACGGTCCACCGCGGCCTCATGGACCGGTCGTCGGTCCCCCTCCCCGAGGGTGCGCACGTCTTCCTCTGCGGCTCCACCGGCTTCCTCCAGTCCCTCCGCCGGCAGTTCCTCGACGCCGGAGTGCCCGAGGACCGCCTCCACGCCGAGCTGTTCGCGCCCAACGACTGGCTGGTCTGATCCCGCCGCCGTGGGTCCGGTGCGTCGCCGCCCGGGCCCACGGCCGATTTACTGTCGCGAATTAGCGGAGATATCAACCAATTGGGGTGGTCAATTCCCTTTTCGCCCCTTATCCCGAGACATTATCCGCGGTCATTCAGGGCGTTTTCTCCGCGCCAATTCCCTTAAAAACCCTAAATACTCAGTGCGGAGTGTATTTAGCCGATAACAAAGTGCCCCAAGGCGAGAGAAGCGCCGATAGCGCGATCTACGGTTACACACACTCAGGTTCGGGCCCGCCCACGACCGAGCGGACCCGCCGCAGCCAGAATCAACGCGAAAGGACCTCCGGTGCCCTCAGGCCCGAACTCCCCACAGACAGGGCCCGCGTCTCCGCAGCCGGCGGACCCACAGCCCGAGGCCGCCCGGCCCCAGTCCTCGGCCACGCCCGACCCGAAGCAGGCGAACATCGCTCTGGCCCTGTGTTTCTCGGGTTTCCTCCTCACGTTCTGGGCGTGGGCGCTGATGGGCCCGCTCGGGGCGACCTACAAGGACCAGCTCGGGCTCAGCTCGTTCCAGCAGTCGCTCGTGGTGGCGCTGCCCGTGGTGGTCGGGTCGCTCGGCCGCATCCCCGTCGGGGCGCTCACCGACCGCCTGGGCGGTCGTACGATGTTTCCGCTGATCGCGGCGTTGACGATCATCCCCACCCTCTTCGTCGGGTTCGTCGACGGCAGCTACATCGCGCTCCTCATCGGCGGGTTCTTCCTGGGGATCGGCGGCACCTCCTTCGCCGTCGGCGTTCCCACCGTCAACTCGTGGTTCCCGCCGCACCGGCGTGGCACGGCCATCGGCATCTTCGGCGCCGGCATGGGCGGTACGGCGATCGCGGCCTTCACCACCCTGCGGCTCCGCGACGCCTTCGGCGACCAGGCGCCGTTCATCCTGGTCGCGGTCCTGCTCGCCGTGTACGCGGTCGTCGCCCGGGCACTGCTGAAGAACTCGCCGGCGTGGGCCCCGGCCCAGGGCAACTGGGTGGTCAAGGCCGCCAGGACGCTCGCCCGCCCGGTCACCCTCAAACTCGCCTGGCTGTACGCGATGGGCTTCGGCGGGTTCGTGGCGTTCTCCGTCTACCTGCCCACCTACCTGCACAACTTCTACGAACTGGACATGGAGGACGCGGCCCTGCGCACCGCGGTGTTCGTCGTGATCGCGGTGGCCTGCCGGCCCCTCGGCGGCGCGCTGGCCGACAGGTTCCCCGGCGCGTGGGTGCTCATCGTCAGCTACATCGTCACCGGGCTGATGGCCGCCGCCGCGACCGAGCGCATGCCCCTCATCAACACGGAGGGCGGCACCCTCTACCCGCTCGGCACGGTCGTGTTCCTGTTCATGGGCGCGTCCCTCGGCGTCGCCTCGGGTGCCGTCTTCGCCCTGGTGGCCGAGCTCGTCGAGCCGTCGGCCGTCGGGTCGGTGACCGGCATCGTCGGCGCGGTCGGCGGTCTGGGCGGCTTCGTCCCACCCCTGCTCCTCGGCTACTTCTGGACCGCCCACGGCAACTACCGCATCGGTCTGCTCCTGCTGTTCGTGCTCTCCGCGGCCACCGCGGTGCTCACGTGGCTGTGGTTCCTCCGCTCCGGCCGTAGCGCCTCCCCCGCGACTGAAAGGACGTCGGCATGACCAGCGTCGACTCGCCCAGCTCGTCGTCGTCACCCTCGGACGGCGGGAACGCTCCCTCCGGTTCCGGGCGGCTCGACGGCCCCGTCACCGACGCCATCCTCCGCACCGGGCGGTTCTTCCGGCGCGGCGAGGCCTCGGAGGACCTCCGCACGGTCACCCACACCGGCGGCCGCGACGCCGACGTGTTCTACCGCGACCGCTGGAGCCACGACAAGGTGGTCCGCTCCACCCACGGTGTCAACTGCACGGGTTCCTGCTCGTGGAAGGTGTACGTCAAGGAGGGGATCATCACGTGGGAGGCCCAGCAGACGGACTACCCGGACATCGGTGACGATCTGCCGGCCTACGAGCCCCGCGGCTGCCCGCGCGGCGCGGCGTTCTCCTGGTACACCTACTCCCCCACCCGCGTGCGCTACCCGTACGTGCGCGGCGTGCTCATGCAGATGTGGCGCACCGCCCGGGCCGTGCACTCCGACCCGGTGGACGCGTGGGCGTCGATCGTCGAGGACCCCGTCCTGAGCGCCCACTACAAGGCCGCGCGCGGCAAGGGCGGGCTCGTCCGTTGCCGCTGGGAGGACGCCCTGGAGATGGCGGCCGCCGCGCACGTGTACACCGCCAAGACCGTGGGCCCCGACCGCGTCGCCGGGTTCTCCCCGATCCCCGCCATGTCCATGGCCTCGTTCGGCGCCGGCGCCCGCTTCATGCAGCTCTTCGGCGGCTCCATGCTGTCCTTCTACGACTGGTACGCCGACCTGCCCGTGGCCTCTCCGCAGGTGTTCGGCGACCAGACCGACGTCCCGGAGTCCGCGGACTGGTTCAACTCCACCTACCTGGTGATGTGGGGCTCCAACGTCCCCGTCACCCGCACGCCGGACGCCCATTTCATGGCCGAGGCCCGCTACAAGGGGCAGAAGGTCGTGGTGGTCTCCCCCGACTACGCGGACAACACCAAGTTCGCCGACGAGTGGATCCACCCGCACCCCGGGACGGACGGCGCGCTGGCGATGTCGATGGTCCACGTGGTGCTCACCGAGTTCTACGCCCGTCGAGACACCCCCGAGTTCACCTCGTACGCCAAGACGTACACCGACCTGCCGTTCCTCGTCACCCTGCGCACCCGCGCCGACGGCACCGTGGTGCCGGACAAGTTCCTCACCGCCGACGCCGTGCGCCTCGACGTGGATCCGGGCGAGAACGCCGCCAGCAAGACCGTGATGCTCGACGCGGTGACCGACCGCGTGGTGGTGCCGAACGGCACGCTCGGCGACCGGTTCGGCGAGCAGGGCAAGGGCCGCTGGAATCTCGACCTGGGCGAGATCGACCCGGTGCTGAGCCTGCACGGGAGCGGCGGGGACACCGCCGAGATCGTCCTGCCGCGCTTCGACACGCCGCGCGGGGAGGCCGACACCGTCGCGCGCGGCGTGCCGGTCCGCACCGTTGTGCTGGACGACGACGACGAGGTCATCGTCACGACCGTGTTCGACCTCATGATGGCGCAGTTCGGCGTGGCCCGGGACGGCCTGCCCGGTGACTGGCCGACCGGATACGACGACCCCGCCCCGTACACCCCGGCGTGGCAGGAGGAGCACACCGGCGTACCCGCCGCCCAGGCCGAGCGCTTCGGCCGCGAGTTCGCGCAGAATGCGCTGGACTCGGGCGGCCGCTCGATGATCCTCATGGGCGCCGGCACCAACCACTGGTTCCACTCCGACCTCATCTACCGGGCCTTTCTGTCCCTGACCATCCTGACCGGCTGCCAGGGCGTCAACGGCGGCGGCTGGGCGCACTACGTGGGCCAGGAGAAGGTCCGCCCGCTCACCGGGTTCCAGCAGGTCGCGAACGCGCTGGACTGGTCGCGCCCGCCGCGCCAGATGATCTCCACGGCCTTCTTCTACCTGCACACCGGGCAGTGGAAGTACGACGCGTACGCGGCCGACGTGCTCACCTCCCCGACCGGCGACGGCCGCTTCGACGGCATGAGCACCCCGGACCTGGTGGCCATGTCCGCGCGGTTGGGCTGGATGCCCTCGTACCCGACCTTCTCCCGCAACCCGCTCGACCTGGGCGACGAGGCCGCCGCGGCGGGCGTCCCCGCCGGCGAGTACGTGGTGGACCGCATCAAGGCCGGCGACATACGGTTCGCGGCCGAGGACCCCGACGGTCCCGGCAACGCGCCCAAGATCCTCACCGTGTGGCGGTCCAACCTCATCGGGTCCTCCGCCAAGGGCGACGAGTACTTCCTCAAGCACCTCCTGGGCACCGACAGCTCCCTGCGCGCCGACCAGGCGCCCGAGGGGCACCGCGGCCGCGACATGGTGTGGCGCGAGGAGGGCGACGCCACCCCGGACGGCAAGCTCGACCTGCTCATGACGCTGGACTTCCGGATGACGTCCACCACGCTGTTCTCCGACCTCGTGCTGCCGGCGGCGACGTGGTACGAGAAGCACGACCTGTCGTCCACCGACATGCACCCGTTCGTGCACTCGTTCAACGCCGCGATCAACCCGCCCTGGGAGACCCGCAGCGACTTCGACACGTTCAAGATGCTCGCCGAGAAGGTCTCCGAGCTCAGCCACGGCCACCTCGACGCGCGGACCGACGTGGTGGCGGTGCCGCTCGGCCACGACACCCCGGACGCGATCGCCAACCCGGGCGGCAGGGTAACCGACTGGAAGGACGGCTCGTGTGAGCCGGTGCCGGGGAAGAACTTCCCCAAGATCGCCACGGTAGAGCGCGACTACCGGCTGATCGGCGAGAAGTTCGGCTCCCTCGGCCCGCTCGCCGAGTCCGCCGGCATGCCGGTCAAGGGCCTCAACCTCACGCCCACCGAGGAGATCGCGGCACTGCTGCGGCACAACGGCGAGACGCGCACGGGCGTCGGCAAGGGCCGCCCGCGGCTCGACACCGACATCCGGATGTGCGAGGCCATCCTGTCCCTGTCCGGCACCACCAACGGCCGCCTGGCCACCCAGGGCTTCGAGCAGCTCGAGGAGCGCACGGGCCGCGAGCTCGCCGACCTGTCCCGCGGCGAGGAGGGCAAGCGCATCACGTTCTCCGACACCCAGTCGCGGCCGCAGCCGGTCATCACCTCGCCCGAGTGGTCGGGGTCCGAGCACGGCGGACGCCGCTACAGCGCGTTCGTCATCAACACCGAGCGGCTCAAGCCGTGGCACACGCTCACCGGCCGGATGCAGTTCTTCATGGACCACGACTGGATGGCCGAGATGGGCGAGCAGCTGCCCGTGTATCGGCCGCCGCTCAACATGCACGAGCTGTACGGCGAGCCCAAGCTCGGCCACGACGGCGGCGCCGAACTCACCGTCCGGTACCTGACCCCGCACAACAAGTGGTCGATCCACTCGGAGTACCAGGACAACCTGCTCATGCTCAGCCTCGGCCGCGGCGGACCGATGGTGTGGATGAGCGACGCCGACGCCGCGCTCATCGGGGTCAAGGACAACGACTGGATCGAGGCGGTCAACCGCAACGGCGTGATCGTGGCGCGCGCCGTGGTCTCGCACCGCATGCCGGCGGGCACCGTGTACATGCACCACGCCCAGGACCGCACGATCGACGTCCCGCTGTCCGAGACCGATGGCAAGCGCGGCGGTATCCACAACTCGGCGACCCGGATCATGGTCAAACCCAGTCACCTGATCGGCGGGTACGCCCACTTCAGCTACGCGTGGAACTACATCGGTCCCACGGGTAACCAGCGCGACGAGGTGACGGTCATCCGCCGTCGCTCCCAGGAGGTGCAGTACTGATGCGGGTCATGGCACAGATGGCGATGGTGATGAACCTCGACAAGTGCATCGGGTGCCACACCTGCTCGGTGACGTGCAAGCAGGCGTGGACCAACCGCGCCGGCACCGAGTACGTGTGGTGGAACAACGTCGAGACCCGGCCCGGCCTCGGGTACCCGCGCACCTACGAGGATCAGGAGCGCTGGAAGGGCGGCTGGGAGCTGGACCGGAGGGGGCGCCTGCGGCTCAAGGCCGGCGGGCGGGCCAAAAAGCTCATGCAGATCTTCTCCAGCCCCACCATGCCGTCGATCGACGACTACTACGAGCCGTGGACCTACGACTACGACACGCTGGTCTCCGCGCCGCTGCAGCAGCACACCCCGGTCGCGCGCCCGTACTCGCTCATCAGCGGCGAGCCCATGAAGATCTCCTGGTCGGCCAACTGGGACGACAACCTGGGCGGCTCCCCCGAGCACCTCGCCGACGACCCGATCGTCAAGAAGGTCGGCACCGAGGTCAAGGCCGAGTTCGAGCAGACGTTCATGTTCTACCTGCCGCGGATCTGCGAGCACTGCCTCAACCCGTCGTGCGCGGCCTCGTGCCCCTCCGGCGCGATCTACAAGCGCGTCGAGGACGGCGTGGTGCTGGTGGACCAGGACAAGTGCCGCGGCTGGCGCCAGTGCATCACCGGCTGCCCGTACAAGAAGGTGTACTTCAACCACCGCACGGGCAAGGCCGAGAAATGTACGTTCTGCTTCCCCCGCATCGAGGTGGGCATCCCGACCGTCTGCTCGGAGACGTGCGTCGGCCGGCTGCGCTACATCGGCCTGGTGCTCTACGACGCCGACAAGGTGGCCGAGGCCGCGTCCACCCCGGACGAGAAGGACCTGCTCGCCGCCCAACGCGCGTGTTTCCTCGATCCCGACGACCCCGAGGTGATCGCCGCCGCGCGCGCCGAGGGCATCCCCGAGGACTGGCTGGACGCCGCCCGCCGCTCCCCGATCCGCCGGCTCATCCACGACTACGAGGTGGCTCTTCCGCTGCATCCGGAGTACCGGACCATGCCCATGGTCTGGTACATCCCGCCGCTGTCCCCGGTGATCGACCGGATCTCCGCCGACGGTGGCGACGGCGAGGACCCCGACATCCTGTTCTCCGCGATCGACCGGCTCCGCATCCCGCTGGAGTACCTCGCCGAGCTGTTCAGCGCGGGCGACGTGGACGTGGTGCAGGGTGTGCTCAACCGGCTGGCCGCCATGCGCACCTACATGCGCGACATCAACCTCGGGCGCGAGCCGCGCGGCGAGCTCTGCGAGGCCGTCGGCATGACGGAGGAGGAGATGTACGAGATGTACCGCCTCCTCGCCCTGGCGCACTACGAGGAGCGGTACGTCATCCCCACCGCGCACCAGGAACAGGCCCACGACCTCGAGGAGCTCGTCACCGAGTGCAGCCTCGACTTCGACGGCGGCCCCGGCATGGGCGGCTCCGGCCCGTTCGGCGAGGGCTCGGGCGACCACAACGTGCCGATCGCCGTGGAGAACTTCCACGCTCTGCGCGACCGGCAGACCGCCGACACCGCCGCCTCCCCGGAGGGCAAGGACCGGCGGATCAACCTGCTCAACTGGGACGGCAACGGGCGCGCGGGCGGCCTGTTCCCGGGAAAGAGGTAGACCGGTGGCCGCAGACTTCTTCACCGGCGACCTGTTCGCCCGCGTCCGCCAGGCCGTTCGACCGGGACGTACGCCCGTCGTGGGCCGCGGTGCGCCCACCGACCGCGCCCTCTACCAGGCGGCCTCGCTGCTGCTGGACTACCCGACCACCGAACTCGTGGAGCAGGTGCCCACCGTGCGGGCCCTGGTCGCCGAGCTCGGCGGCCCGGCCCGGTCCCTGCTCCCGCTGCTCGACAGGCTCGAGAGCGAACCGCTGACCGACCTCCAGACCGAGTACGTCGAGACCTTCGACATGCGCCGGCGCTGCTGCCTGTACCTGACGTACTACCAGCACGGCGACACCCGCAAGCGCGGTTCCGCCCTGCTCGCCTTCGTCACCGCTTACAAGCTCGCCGGCGCCGTGATGTCGGCCCACGAACTGCCCGACCATCTGGGCGTCGTCCTGGAGTTCGGCGCCCAGCACGACCTCGACCGCTGCCGCGGCCTGCTCGTGAACCACCGGCCGGGCCTCGAGCTGCTGCGCATCTCGCTCACCGATCGCCGGTCGGAATGGGCCGGGGTCGTCTCGGCCGTCACCGCCACCCTCCCGCCGATCGACGGCGAGGGCCACGAGGCGGTTCGCAAGCTCATCGCCCAGGGCCCGCCCGACGAGGACGTCGGCCTCGAGGCGTTCACCTCATCGTCCTACCTGGAGAGCGGGGCCCACCCATGACCGATGTGACCTGGATCGACGTGTTCCTGTGGGTCGTCCTGCCGTATGTGTGCCTGGCGATCTTCGTCGTGGGCCACTGGTGGCGGTACCGGTATGACAAGTTCGGCTGGACCACCCGGTCCTCGCAGCTGTACGAGTCCCGCCTGCTTCGCTGGGGAAGCCCGCTGTTCCACTTCGGCTTGCTGTTCGTGATCGGCGGGCACATCATCGGCCTGGTGATCCCCAAGTCGTGGACCGAGGCGGTGGGCATCTCGCAGGAGGCCTACCACTGGCTGGCGGTGGTGATCGGCGCGATCGCCGGCTTCTGCACGGTCGTCGGGCTGATCATCCTCATCTACCGCCGCCGCACCGTCGGGCCGGTGTTCTCGGCGACGACGCTCAACGACAAGGTGATGTACGTCTTCCTCGCGCTGACGATCTTCCTCGGCATGAGCAACACGATCATCGGCAACATCATCAGCCATTACGACTACCGTGAGGACCTGGCCGTGTGGTTCCGCGGCATCTTCTGGTTCCAGCCGGACCCCGCCCTCATGACCGACGCGCCGTTCAGCTTCAAGGCGCACGCGATCGTGGCGTTCCTGCTGTTCGCGATCTGGCCGTTCACCCGGCTCGTCCACGTGTTCTCCGCGCCCGTCGGGTACCTGTGGCGGCCGTACGTGGTCTACCGCTCGCGGCCGACCGACCAGTTCGGCAACCGCCACTACCGGCGCGGCTGGTCCCGCGAGGACGTGGCGGACGTCAGCCGGACCGTCGGCACGAAGCGGTAGCCGACGACGCAGCCCGCCGGGCACGCACCGCGGCACACGCGGCACGGATCGGCTCCGCACAGCCGCCCGCCGGCATGGCGTCTCGCGCGCACCGCGGGGCGGGCCAGACGCCATGCCGAGGGGCAGCTGCGGATTCGGCGGGCGGGCCCGGGAGCGAGACGCCATCGCCGGGAGCGGCTGCGAGGGTTCCACGACGCACGCGCACGAGCGAGACGCCAAGCCCGGGAGCGAGACGCCAGGCGCAGGGGCGGCTGCGGGTTCGGCGGGCATGCGCAGGGGCGGATGCCGAATCCACCGCGCGGGCGAACGCAGCGCCTACCGTGTCAGCTTTCCGCGACCGCGCCAGCCGCCCCGACCTGGATGAGCGTGCCCCACGGGTCGTCGACCCGCAGAACGGCGCCGTCGTGGCGGGCCCGGAACCCGTGGTCGGTCAGGCGCTGCTGGAGTGCGTCGACGTCGTCGGCGGTCGGCAGGTCGATGTTCACCTGCCCCAGCCCGAGGGCGGCCGCGCGCGGGCCCGCCCCGGCGGTGCCCCACGTGTTGACGGCGATGTGGTGGTGGTACCCACCGGCGGCGATGAACAGGGCCGAGCCGACATCGCTCATCACCTCGAATCCGAGGGCGTCCACGTAGAAGTCGCGGGCCACACCGATGTCGCCGACCTGCAGGTGGACGTGGCCGAGCGTCGCGCCCGGCGGGCTCGCGGACGTCTCGGGCAGGTGGCTGCGCAGGAACGCGTTGGGATCCAGCGGATTGGTGGCCACCTTGAGCAGACCGTGCGGCTCGGTGGCCCAGGTCTCCCGGGGCCGGTCCGCGTACAGCTCGACGCCGTTGCCCTCCGGGTCGTCGAAGTAGAACGCCTGGCTGTACAGGTGGTCCGAGCTACCGGTGAACGACCGGGGCGCGTTCCGGGCGACCGAGGCGACGGCGGCGGCCAGCGACGCCTCGTCGTCGAACAGCACGGCGGTGTGGAATAGACCCGCTTCGCCGGACTTCCGCGGCGGCAGGTCGGGCATCCGGCGCATCCGCACGAGCGGGAGGCCCGCGCGGCCGAGCACCGCGGTCTCGCCCGAATGCTCGAGCACCTCCAGGGTCACGCCCTCGGAGTAGAAGCCGATCATCGCGTCCAGGTCACGGACCAGCAGCTCCACGGCTCCCATGCGGGTGTCCGGCGCGAGGAGGTCGTCGGCGGGCCGCTCGACGAGGCTGCGGGGGTCGGGGTTCTGGACGTAGACGGGCATGGCGCTCTCCTGGATCGTCGGGCCGATCAGTCGGTCGATGCTATTTGATGTGTCATCTATACCAAGCGGAGCGGGCCGTCGTCTATTCCGTGACGCATCAAGTGCCCCCGGTCAGGACCGGTCAGGGACTGGTCAGGGACCGATCAGTCACTCACGTCGAGAAAGCCCGTCGCGCCCTTCTCCGCGTCAGCGAACGAGTGGTCCACGAAGACGTAGCGGCCGGGCTCGGCGGGGGTCATCTCGACGAACCCTCCCTGCGACGGCGCCAGGTCCAGCGCCTGCGCCCCGCCGCCGCTCCCGCCGAACGCGTCGCGACCGTCGCGCAGCCGATACGCCCCCTCCTTGTACACGGTGTCGAACTGCCCACCCACGACGTGGAAACTCGTGCCATCGCTCGGACCCGCCGCGACCACCCAGATCCGGACGGTTTCGCCCACCCGCGCGGTGAGCGGGTCCCGCCGGTACTGCGTGGCGTGGCCGTTGAACATCACCAGGTCGGGCCGGCGGGCGGCGATCTTGTCCATGTCGAACGGCTCGTCGTCGCCGCCCAGATACGCCTCCGACTGCACCAGGACGTACTCGCGGTCGACCTCCGGCAACTCCGGCGGGTCCACGATGAGCGCCCCGAACATCCCCGCCGCGACGTGCCCGCTCATCGGCGCCGTGGCGCAGTGGTACAGCCACGCCCCCGCCCGCTTCACGGTGAACCGGTACTCCAGCTCCTCGCCGGGCGGGATCGTGCGCATGACCTCGTCCGGACTGACGTCACCGGCGTGGAAGTCGATCGAGTGGCCGATCGTCCCCTCGTTGCGGAAGGTCACCACGAACGTGTCCCCGACCCGGCCGCGCAGCGTCGGCGCGGGCAGCCCACCGTTGTAGGTCCACACCGGCCGCACCACCCCGGGCGCCAGCTCGTCGGTGGTCTCCCTGACCGTGAGGCTGACCCGGTGCTCGCGGCCCGGCGGCGCGGGCGGGAGGACGGGGTCACGGGTCTCGACATCGTCCGAGGGCGGCGAGAGGACGTCGATCGCGTCGGTCGGGGATGCCGCGTCATCGCCCGCGCCGGAGTGGCCGTCGTGCCCGGCCGCGCGCGGGTCCTGGGCCGCACCGCCGACACCACCGCCGGCCCCGCCGCCAGCGGGATCGTCCCCCTCGACCTGCACATCGAAGGTCATGCCCATCGCCTTGTGCCCGGCGATTGTGCACCAGCCCTCGACCGGGCGGCCCACCACGCCGACGTCCACCCGCGCCGTCTCACCCGGCTCCACTCTGCCGGTCCCGACCCCGTTGGCCAGGTACAGGTCGTGAACCGTCGTCTCGTCGTCGTTCCTCAACTCGATCACCAACCGGTCACCGACGGGGACGGTCACGGTGCTCGGCTCGAACCTCATCCCCACCGCGACCACCTCGACGGTCGTGGTGTTCCCGGTCGGGGTGACCGCGGCCGACCCGTCGGTGCGGCGCAGCGGGGAGGACGGGTCGACGGCGAGGACGGTCCCCGTCGCGAGGGCCGCCACCAGCAGCGCCGCCAGCGCACCGACGAGGTTCCGGCGCCGGCCGGGGGCGATCTCCGCGCGGGCCGTGTCCGCCGTGACCCGGGCGGGCTTCTCCCCGGCCTCCCGCGCCGCTGCGGCCGCGCGGATCACCCGCAACTGCGCGCGGACGGCCCGGATCATCACGGGCAGGAACAGGACGAACCCCACGAACGCCAGCAGTGAGCCGACGACCCGCGTCCAGCTGGTCCCGCCAGGCGCGAGGAAGACGGTCAGCCCGGCGTTGACCAGGACCAGGCGGAACGCCGCGAGGCGGTTCATCTCGACCATCCCCGCGCGCACGGCCGCAGGCCCCCCGCGCATCACGGTGGGCATGAGGAAGCTCATGGCGCCGAACAGGATCTGGGCGGCGGCGCCGGCGAGCAGCGGGGCGGTCACGTCGCCCAGGTCGGCCATTCGGCCGGTGGCGACGAGCCACGTGGCCCATCCCAGCGCGATCGGCAGCCACACCAGCCCGCAGGCGATGCTCATCGAGGCGAACTCCCGCGGCGGCGCGCTGCGTGCGGCGCGGACCAGGTACACCAGGTGCCACAGCACGGCCAGCAGATACGCGCCCAACGCCACGGCGATCACCGGCTCCGCCCTGCGAGCGAGGCTCCCGCCGCCGCGACGACCGCCGCCGCCATGACGGCCAGGGAACGGATCGCCGCGGTGTCCTGGCCCCGCGCCATCGGGGTGCGCAGGACCGTGGCCCAGAAGGTGACCAGCGTGGTGAGGACCGTGATGCCGACGAATCCCAGGACGTTGACGGCGAGGTGGAACGCCCGCAGGCGCACGCCCCACTCCTCGTCGACGCCGACCCCCATGACCGCGCCAGCGACGGCCCCGGCCGGCAGGAACGCCGCCGCGACCGCGTAATACCGCACGATCGGCCGGAACCGGGTCGGGGCGGCCGCGCGGATCTGCCGGACGAGATCCACCACGTACCAGGCGACCGCTCCGCCGACGACCGTCGCGCCGGCGACGATCGCGATCGGCCACGCCCCGATCATCCCCGCGACCAACGCCACGATCCCCGCGTTGAGGACCATGATCCTGCGCACCTGGACCGCCCTCGACTCCTCCGCGGGCCGCTGGTGCAGCAGCGTCTCGGTGAAGTGCTGGCCCCAGACGAGGATCGAGTTGGTGAGCAGGCCCAGCGTGAAGACGTGGATGATCGTCCACGTGGACGCGGGCACCCACCGGTGCACCACGCCCAGCACCACCAGCGCGATCATCCACACCTGCACCGGCCGGGTCGCCCGCCGGTGCCACGATCCCGTCCGCCGGGACGGGGAGCGGGGCGCCGAAGTGCTCATATCGCCGAGTCTAGGCCCGGCCAAATACCTTCCCGACGTGCGGATTTTCCGCGGCCGACGGGGGGATTCCCCGCGATCACTGCGGCAGCGGGGCCAGCCCGGTGTTCTCGAGGGCGCGTCGGCCCCGGTCGGAGACGACCAGTTCCAAAAAATCGTCCGTCGCCGCGCGCTCCCCCTCCGAGTCGGCCCCCTCCTCGCCGCGCACGACCCTGGCCACGGAGTACCGCGTGGTCCCCGCCGTCTGGGCGAGTTCGCGGTCCCGCTGGTCGACCTCGACCTGCGCGACCCAGCCGTGCGAGGCGGCGACGTCGGTCCGGTAGACGATGCCCACGTCGTTGTCGGCCAGGCGCGCGGCGAGGGCGCGCGAGCCCGAGTCGCGTTCGACGCCCGGCGGCTCGACGCCCGCGGCGGACAGCAGCGTCTCCGCGGCCTTCCCGCACGGCACGTCCATCGCGCACAGCCCGACCCGCAGGTCCGGGCGTTCGAGGTCGCGCAGCCCCGTGATCCGGCGCGGGTTCCCGGACGGCACGGCCACCACGACGTGGTTGCGGGCGAAGACGCGGGGGTCGACCGCCACGCCGGCGTCCACCACCTGCTGCATGGCCTCCTCGCTCGCGGAGGCGAAGATGTTGATGTCGTCACGCCCCGGCAGCCCGGCGGCGATCGTGTCCGACCGGCCCAGCTCGAGGCTGACGGTGACCCCGGGATGCTCGTCCTCGAAGATGTCGATCATCTCCGTGAACGCCGCGGTCAACGACGGGGCGGCCGCGACCCCGATGGTCGTGGTCTCGTCCTCGGGTTCCTGCGTCGCGCAGGCACCGACCACCGTGCACGCCAGGGCGATCGTCAGCACGCCGACCCCCCGGCTCCGGTTCATCGCTCAGCCGCCGGCGAACGGGGGCAGTACATCGACGGCGGAGACGCCGTCGATCGGGGTCTTCGGATCCCGGGTGGTCTCGTCGCCCACTAGGAAGGAGGACACCGTGACGATGCTGGCGAGCGGCTCACCGTGCCGCTCGCACACCTCCCGCGCCAGCTCCCCGACGGTGGTGGCGTGGGTGTGCAGTCGTTCGCGGGCGGTACCGGCGGCGTCCTCCGCCGCGGCGTAGTAGCCCACGGTGATCACCCGCGGCGCCCGTCCCACATCCGGTGTGCTGCTCACATCATCAACTCTATCGCTCGACACTGACACGTCAACCACCAATAGCTCCCATCGACCGCCGCGGCCTGTGGAAGGCAGTACCGCCGATCCCGTGCCCGGCCTGCTTGCCCCACATCGCGCCCCGCCAGATCTCCGCGACCTCGGAGTCCGGGGCGCCCGAGCGCAGCACGCCGAGCACGTCGGTCTCGTCGTCACTGAACAGGCACGACCGCACCGTTCCCTCGGCGGTGAGCCGGGTACGGTCGCAGGCCGCGCAGAAGTTGCGGGTCACGGTCGCGATCACCCCGACCGTAGCGGGCGCGCCCCCGACCGTGTGGCCGGCGACCCGCCACAGCTCGGCCGGCGCGGACGGGTCCTCGCGCCCCGCGGGGACCAGCTCGAACCGGGTCCGCAGGGAGTCCAGCACGTCGGCGGCGGTGACCATCTCCGCGCGTGACCAGGTGGCCTCGGCGTCGAGGGGCATCTCCTCGATGAACCGCAGCTGCACGCCCTCGGCGAGCGCCCACTCCAGCAGGTCGGGCGCGCCGTGCAGGGTCGCGCGCAGCGGCACCGCGTTGACCTTGACCGGATCCAGCCCTGCCTCGACGGCGGCCCGCACGCCGCGCAGGACCGAGGGCAGCCGGTCGCGGCGGGTCAGCTCGGCGAACTCGGCGCGGTCGACCGTGTCCAGCGAGATGTTGATGCGGTCCAGCCCGGCCTCGACGAGCCGACCGACGCGGTGCTCGAGGCCGACCCCGTTGGAGGTCATGGCGATGGGCAGGTCCGGGCAGGCCTCACGGGTGCCGGCGATGATGCGCTCGAGGTCGGACCGCATGAGCGGCTCGCCCCCGGTGAAGCGGACCTCGTGCACCCCCAGCTCGCGGTGCGCCAGCGCCACCAACCGGATCACCTCGTCGGCCGTCATCCGCGCGGCGTCGGGGATCGGCGGCAGCCCCTCCTCGGGCATGCAGTACGTGCAGCGCAGCGAGCACTTCTCGGTCAACGAGACCCGCAGGTCCCGGGCGACGCGGCCGAAGGAGTCGACGAGCAGCGGCGTCGCGGGGCGTGTGTGCGGGCCCGCGCCCGGTGCGCGGCGGGTGTCCGGGACGGTCACGGCGGCCACCTCCCCTCTAAGGTGTAGGTGGCCCCGAGTGTAGGGGCCCGCGCCGTGCCCCGCTCACTCGTCCTCCGGCCGCCGTTCCAGCGCGGTGACGTCCGGGGTGGGCCCCAGCAGCGTGAGTTCGTGGATCTCGTCGCGCTCGGCCTGGCCGCGCAGCTGCGGCGCGATCGCCCGTCCCAGGTGGTAACCCAGGACCACCACCAGGGTACCCAGGGCGATGCCGCCGAGCTGGAAGTCGTCGGTGATCTGCAGGGTCGTGTCGCCGATCGCGATCACCACACCCGCCGCGACCGGCACGAGGTTCAACGGATTGCCGAAGTCGACCCGGTTCTCCTTCCAGATCTTGGCGCCGAGCAGGCCGATCATCCCGTAGAGCACCACCGTGATGCCGCCCAGCACACCGCCCGGGGTCGCGGAGATCACCGCACCCAGCTTGGGGGAACACCCCAGCACGATCGCGGTCAGCGCGGCCACCACGTACGCGGCCGTCGAGTACACCTTGGTCGCGGCCATCACACCGATGTTCTCGGCGTACGTCGTCGTCGCCGACCCGCCGAACGACGTGGCCAGCACGGTCCCCGCACCGTCCGCGGCGAGGGCGCGGCCCATCAGGCCGTCGGTCTCGGTCCGCGTGATCTCCCCGATCGCCTTGACGTGCCCGGCGTTCTCGGCGATGAGCGCGATTACGCCCGGCACCACCAGCAGCACGAACGCCAGCGAGAA
This sequence comes from Dietzia maris, assembly GCF_036287335.1. Lineage (NCBI taxonomy): Bacteria > Bacillati > Actinomycetota > Actinomycetes > Mycobacteriales > Dietziaceae > Dietzia > Dietzia maris. The sequence continues at coordinate 246,104 of NZ_CP143053.1, read as the reverse complement.
GCTCGGCGCGTGGATGCCGACCACGCCGGCGGCCTCGTCGGTCATCGGCGGCAGCCCGATCCACGGCGCGTCCCACACGCCCGACCAGTCGACGCGCAGGTGCTCGGCCACCTCACCGGAGCCGGCGTCGAGGGAGGTGATCGGGCCGGTGGCCAGGTCCAGCACCCAGGACAGGCCGTAGCCGAAGATGAGGGCGAGGAAGATCGCGATCCGCCCCGCGAAGCCCTTGAGCCCGACGGTCATGAGGATCAGCACGACCATCACCGCCAGCGCGACCCACTGGTCCTGGGGCCAGTACGTCTCGGCGACGACCGGAGCGAGGTTGAAGCCGAGCAGCATGACGACCGCGCCGGTGACCACGGGCGGCAGCACCGCCGTGACCACGCGGCCGCCGACGAGATGGACGACGACGCCCACGACCAGCAGCGTCGCGCCCGCCACGAGCATCGCGCCGGTGACCTCGGCGCTCGTGCCGCCCTGCGCGCGGATCGCCGCGACCGCGCCGACGAATGCCACGGACGTGCCGAGGTAGCTGGGCACCTGTCCCTTGACCACGGCGAGGAACAGCAGGGTGCACACGCCGGAGAAGAGGATCGCCAGCTGCGGGTTGAGGCCCATGATGATGGGGAACACGAACGTCGCGCCGAACATCGACACCACGTGCTGCGCGCCGATCCCGATGGTGCGCGGCCAGCTCAGCCGCTCCATGGGGGCGACCACCTCACCGGGTCGGATGTTCCTGCCGTCGCCGTGTACCGACCAGAGACCCACGTCTTCCCCACTCTCGCTGCGTCCGGCCGCACCCGCGCGCGCCGTAGGCACAGTACAACGCGGTTACCGTGGGGACATGAGTTCCCTGCCCGACCGGCCCGACCGTCCGTCCCCCGCCGAGTACCGCGAGCTGCTGCGCGCGCACCTGGCGCCGGTGTTGGAGCGGGCGGCGCGGAGCACGCACCTTCCGCTGGCGGCGTGCGCGGACTCGGTCCTGGCGGTGCCGTTGCGGGCGTCGGTGGACCTGCCGCTGTTCGTGAACTCGCAGATGGACGGCTACGCGGTGCGGTCGGTGGACATCGCCGGGGCGGGGCCGGATTCGCCGGCGCGGCTGCGGGTGGTCGGGGCGGTGCACGCCGGTGACGGTCGGGGTCACGGGGTCGACGACGACGAGGCCTGCAAGGTGATGACCGGCGCGCCCGTGCCCGAGGGCGCGGATTGTGTGGTGCCGGTCGAGGACACGAGGGTGAGCGACACCGACCCCACTGCGGTGCTGGTGGTGGCGCCGCGGTCGCCGGGCGAGTTCATCCGCCGCCCGGGGGACGACGTCCGCGCCGGCGACGTGGTGATCGACGCCGGGGTGCGGCTGGCGGCGCGCCACCTCGCGGCGGCCGCCTCGCTCGGGGAGTCGGGTCTCGATGTGCGGCCTCGCCCGCGGGTCGGCGTGGTGGCCACGGGCTCGGAGCTGGTCGCGCCGGGGCGGCCGCTGGGGCCGGGGCAGATCTGGGAGTCCAACTCCATCACCCTGGCCGCCGCCCTCAAGGCCTGCGGGTGCGAGGTCACCACCACGACGATCTCGGGCGACGACCGCGGCGAGTTCACCGCGGCCCTGGACGCGGCCACCGGCGACGCCGACCTCGTGGTGACCGCGGGTGCCGTCTCGATGGGCGACGCCGAGGTGGTGCGCCAGGTGCTCGCCGACCGCGAGGGCGCCCGCTTCGCGCCGATCGCCATGCAGCCCGGCGGCCCGCAGGGCCTGTCGACGTGGCGCGGTACCCCGGTCGTGTGTCTGCCGGGCAACCCGGTCAGCGCGCTGGTGTCGTTCGTGGTGCTGCTGCGACCGGTCATCCTCGAGGCGGTGGGGCGGTCGCCTGTCCAACCGGTGCGGGCCCGGCTCTCGCGCGACGTCACCTCCCCCGCAGGGAAGGTCCAGTTCCTGCGGGCGGCGCTCGGCCCTGACTCCGGTGCTGGCATCCCCGTCGTCGAGCCGGTCTCCGGTTCCGGCTCACACCTGGTCGCCTCGATGGCGCGCGCTGACGTGCTGGTGGAGATCCCCGCCGACGTGACCTCGCTGGCCGCCGGGACCGAGGTCGACGCGGTGGCGCTGTAGCCGCCGATGCCCGCGGGCAGGCGACAGATCTGAGACCAGAAGGCACGTGACCGAGCACGCCTTTTTGCATCTACCCGATCGTCGGCATGGCGCTGACCACGGCCACGGTCGCGGTGATGACCCAGATGACAGGCTCGACCCCGATCTGGCAGATCATGGGCATGCTGCTGTTCTTCGGCGCCGGCCTGGGCCTGGTCATGCAGGTGATCGTGCTGGCGGTTCAGAACGCGGTCGACCCGCGCGAGGTGGGCGTGGCCACGAGCTCGAACAACTACTTCCGCGAGATCGGTGCGGCGATCGACACCGCCTGGTTCGGTTCGCTGTTCACGGGTCGGCTGATCGACAACCTCACCGACACGGTGGCCGCCAACCCGGAGCAGGCGATCGCCTCGGGGTTGAACCCGGGCGCCGTCACGCCGGCCTTCGTGGCGAACCTCCCCGAGCCGCTGAACCAGGGGATCGTGGACTCCTATGCGGATGCGTTGGCTCCCGCGCTCTGGTTCGTGGTGCCGGTCCTCGCCGTCGCCCTTCTCTTCGCGTTCTTCCTCCCCCAGGTCACCCTCAGCACCGAGGCCGGCATGATCGCGCGCGGCGAGGCCGTGTGGGATGACGGCAGGGGCGAGGTCGTCGAGATTGACGGAGAAGACGTTCCCCGGGTCGACGACGACAACGCCACCACCGCGACCGCGCCCACCCCGGGAGACCCGCCCGCCCCGGCGCACGGCTGACCCCACCCGGACACCCCCACCTCACCCGTCACCGCCAGCGACATTCCGGCTCCTGACCCGAAGCGCGATCGGTACCCGGTCGCACTGAAGGGTCGTAGGGTCGGGGATGGCCGAAGGGCCGGCCCGGCCCTTCGGCGACGAGTTCACCACCAGTCGGAGGCATACATGCCCACACGTACCACGGTCGCTCGACACATCATCGACACGCTCCACGCCTCGGGGGTCCAGCGGGTCTACGGACTTCCCGGCGACTCGCTGAACGGCGTCACGGACGCGATCCGGCAGACCGACGGCGTGGACTGGGTGATCACCCGGCACGAGGAGGCGGCCGCGTTCGCCGCCTCCGCAGAGGCCGCGCTGACGGGGAACCTCACGGTGTGCGCCGGTTCCTGTGGGCCCGGCAACCTGCACCTGATCAACGGCCTGTTCGACGCCCAGCGTTCCGGGGTCCCGGTCCTCGCGCTGGCCGCGCACATCCCGTCAGAGGAGATCGGGACGGGATATTTTCAGGAGACCCATCCACAGGAGCTGTTCCGCGAGTGCAGCGTCTATGCGGAGCACGTCTCGTCAGCCGAGCAGGCGCCGCGGCTGCTGAGGATCGCTATGCGTGCGGCCATCGAGAAGCGCGGGGTGGCCGTACTCGTCCTGCCCGGCGACGTGGCGCTCGAGGAGATCACCGCCGAGGCGGCCGCCATCCGCCCCACAGTCAGTGCGGTGGTCCCGGCAGAGGAGGATCTCGCTCGCGCCGTCCGTGCCCTCGACGGCTGCGAGGACGTGACGATCCTCGCAGGCGCCGGCTGCGCGGGCGCCCATGACGAACTGCTGCAGATCGCGGAGATGCTCAAGGCGCCGATCGTCCACGCGATGCGTGGCAAGGAATGGGTGGAGCACGACAATCCCTACGACGTGGGAATGACCGGTCTGCTCGGGTTCTCCTCGGGCTACCGCGCCATGATGGCCGCCGAGACCCTGCTGGTTCTGGGCTCCGACCTGCCGTATCAGCAGTTCTACCCGGACGCCACGGTGATCCAGGTCGACATCCGGGGCGATCGGATCGGTCGACGCACGCCTGTCGAGGTACCGCTGGTCGGCGGTGTCGGGGAGACGATACGGGCGCTGCTCCCCAGGCTGCGCACGCACACGGGCCGCAAACATCTCGACGGTGCCACGAAGCACTACGCCAAGACGCGGCGCACGCTGGACGATCTCGCCACGCCGTCCAAGCGGACCATCCACCCGCAGTATCTGACGCGGTTGATCGACGAGGCGGCAGACGACGACGCGGTGTTCCTGCCGGACGTCGGCAGCCCTGTGATCTGGGCGGCCCGCTATCTGACGATGAACGGGCGCCGACGGATCGTCGGGTCGTTCACCCACGGGTCCATGGCCAACGCCCTGCCGCAGGCGATCGGCGCCCAGGCCGCCTCACCCGGCCGACAGGTGATCGCGCTCGCGGGCGACGGTGGGCTCTCCATGCTGATGGGCGAGCTGCTCACGCTCGTCGAGCACGACCTGCCGGTCAAGGTGGTGGTGTTCAACAACGCCTCGTACAACTTCGTGGAGGTGGAGATGAAGGCCGACGGCTTCGTGAACTTCGGCACCGACCTGTCCAACCCCGACTTCTCGAAGGTCGCGGAGGCCTGCGGGCTCGCGGGCTTCCGGGCGGACAAGTCCAAGGATCTGGCCGGGACCGTCAAGCGGTTCCTCGCCCACGACGGGCCCGCCCTGCTCGAGGTGGAGGTGGAACGCCAGGAGCTCACGATCCCCCCGTCCATCAGCGCCGCCCAGGCCAAGGGATTCACGCTCTACTCGCTGCGCACCGTACTGTCCGGCCGCGGTGACGAGCTGGTGGACCTGGCCAAGGCGAACCTGCGGCAGTTGTTCTGAGCCCCTGCCCAGGACCCCTCGCCGCCGCGTGGTCTCGCCGATTCACACATCCCCGGGGCGGGTCCACATACCACCGTGGTCTGCGACCACGCGGCGGCGATGCCTACTCGGCGCTGTCGAGAGCCTGCTGCCAGAAGTCGATCTCCAGGCGGGTGGCCGTGCGGAACACGTCGGTGAGCTCGTCCAGCCGACGGTCCGACAGCCCGCCCGCAGCCAGGGCATCGAGCTGGGCGATCGCGGCGCGGGAGGCGGCGGTGAATTCCTCGCCGGAGTACTCACTGATCCACTCGCGGTACGGGTGCTCGCCAACCTGCCCGCCGTGCTCGGCCAGACGCGGCTGCAGCCTGGCGCCGATCTCGGCGTAGCCGATCGTGCACGGGGCCAGCGCAACGCTCAGGTCGAGCAGGTCCCCGGCCATTCCCGAGTCCAGGACATAGCGGGTGTAGGCGACAGTGGCCTGCTTCTCGGGAGCGGCCTCGAGCTCGGCGCGCGGGATGCCCCAGCGCTCGGTGAGCGTCAGGTGCAGCTCGGTCTCGGCGAGAATCGCCCCGGTCGCGGCGTGCGCGGCCCTGAGGTCAGCAAGCGTGCGGCTCTTATACGTGGCCAGGGCGTTGGCGCGGGTGAACTGGACGAGGAAGTGGAAGTCCTGGACCAGGTAGTCCTGGAAGACCGGCAGCGGCAGGGTGCCGGCGCCGAGCCGCTCCACGAAGTCGTGCCGGGTGTAGGCGTCCCATTCGTCGCGGCAGCGGGTCTTCAGGGTCTCGAACAGGATCAACTCGGGTCTCCTTCAGCGCTCGGTCGACAGGCGGGCGACGATCGCGCCGTGTGGCCGGTGCCCGGGCCCTGTCCTGGTGTAGGTCTCGATCACCTCGAAGTGTGCCATCCGCGTCACAGGCCCCGCTCCCGTAGCCGGCTCGGAGACACGCCCTCCCAGCGGGTGAACGATCGGGTGAACGTCGCGGTCTCCGAGTATCCGAGCTCGCGCGCCACCTCGGACACCGCCGCGCCCTGGGCGAGCAGTTCCAGCGCCCTGCCATGCCGCACCTCGTCGACCAGCCGCCGGAACGACGTGCCCTCCGCGGTCAACCTCCGCCGGAGCGTGCGCTCGTCGACGTGCAGGTCAGCGGCTACATCCGCCATGGACGGCCAGTCACCCCGCTCGTGCCGCAGCCGGCTACGCACCTGCCCGGCCACACCGACGCGGGCCAGCCGGGCATCCAGCACCTCCCGGCACTGCTGCTCGAACAGCCGCGCGGTGTTCTCATCCGCCTGCGGCAGCCGCTCGTCCAGGCGCTCGCGCGGGATCACCAGCCGGTTAGTCGCGCACCGGGGAACCACGGCCGCCTGCTCGAGCCGCCACGCCTCCGCCAGCAGCGCGGCGCTCGCGGGCCCGAGCGTGGTCTCGATCCCGACCAGCTGCAGGTCGATCTGCGCGCCACGAAACGCCGCCGCCAGCCCGGCCAGGTCCCGTTCCACCACGAAGGCGCGCACATCGGGCGGGATCTCGTCGTCGGCGGCGACGGCGTAGACGAGGCCGTCCGCGCCGTCTCCCGAGCCACTTTCCTCCAGCGCGAACCGCAGGTGCGTCGGCGACAGCGCGAGGTACGGGATCGCCCGCTCGAGCGCCGCGCGCACGGTGGGCCCGGCCAGCATCATGAATCCGATCACGCCGGTCCGACCGATGGTCGAATACGCCCCGATGCCGGCTCCCAGCCCGGGCAGGTCCCCGAGCTCGGCCAACAGATTGCGGATCACCGCGAACTCTTGATGTGCCCAGATCTGCGCGTTCTCATCCGCGAGATCGGGCGGCTGAATTCCGGTGCCGGCGAGGCACCTCGTCGTCGTCATCCCCTGCGCCACGGCGCCTTCCACCATGATCCGCACGCCCTCCGTGCCGCGCGGCACGGCCCACACGGGCGATCCCGGCGACGACCGCGACGACGACAACGACGGCCTCACAGTCATCGCCTGAAACTACCAACCCACCCACCCGATTGTCCGAAAGTGCCAACTTCCCGACCGAAAGTGCCATTCCGCCGGCGCGGATGCGTGGCTACGGTCACAGTCATGACCCTCGCCGGCTCCCCTGATACCGCCACCGACACCGGGCTCGCGGCCGAGCTCGGCGCCCTCTACATCCGCGCCAAGGCCGCGGTCGGCGCCGAGGACCTGGCGCACATCCGCAACGTCACCGCCTACGGCGAGGCGATCGACGCCCGCCGTCGCGAACTGCTGCGCGAGGGCGGCCCCCGCGCGGTCCGCCGCGCCACCGCACTGGAGATGGCGTACCGCCTCATGCAGTTCTCCGAACTCGGCCACAGCATCATCCACGGCAGCTACGACCACCTGCCGGACTGCGGCGAGTACCACTCCGACCGCTACCACTGGGACTTCAACGTCGACACCGACCAGTGGAAGACCATGCACCACGTGGGCCACCACCCCAACACCAACATCGTCGGCAAGGACCACGACCTGGGGTACAGCCTGTTCCGCGGCAGCGCCGGCCAGGACTGGTACGGCCACCACCTCGGCCAGGTCGCGATGATCTCGGCGCTGGCCGCGATGGCCCCGATCGCGGCGCCGTTCTTCCTGGCGAACATCGCGCGCAAGGTCGAGGGACACGGGCTCTTCAGCTCATACATGCTGTGGTCCCCCGCCCGGATCGCCGGCCGCGACGCCCGGCGTCGGTTTGTCGACGAGCCGTTCCGTTCGGGATGGAAGCCGCTGCAGACGCTCGCCGCGAACTACCTCGGCGGGGTGACCGGCTACATGTCGGTGCTGTTCCTGGTGTTCATCGAGCACCACGCGGGCGAGCTCGAGCTGTTCACCGACCCCGGCCCCGACGAGACCGCCGACCAGTATTACGAGCGTCAGATCCGCGCGACCCGCAACTTCCTGCCCAGCGCGCAGATGGACGACGCCCTCGCGCGGCTGCTCGAGGAGGAGGTGCCGTTCGAGTACCGGCCCGATCTGCGCATCTTCTACGGCGGGCTGGAGACGCACGTCGAGCACCACCTGTTCCCCGATCTGCCGCCGTCGATGCAGCGAAAGATCGCGCCGGAGGTCCGCGAGATCGCCGCCCGGCACGGGCTGCCCTACCACGAGACGCCGCTTCTGGGGACCGTGCCGCTCATCGCCAAGACGCTCACCGGACTGTCGGTGCCGTTCGGCGAGCGCGAGTTCTCTCGGCCCCGCGACCTGCTGCGCGACCCGGCTTCGCTCGTTCGCCGCGTCGCGGCCGGGCTGCGCTACCGGCGGCTGCCCGAGTCGCCCTACCTCGACAAGCCGCAGTTCCACAACGTGCCGGCGCGGGTCGTGGCGGCCACGCCTGTCGCGGACGGGCAAGCCCTATCAGTGCGCCTGGCCCGCCCGCGCGGGTGGGAAGATGTGCGGTGGGACGCCGGCGCGTACGTGTCGGTGCGCCAGATGGTCGACGACGACGAGCTGGTCCGCCAGTACAGCCTGGTCCACGACTCGGTCGGGCAGGCCGGGCCGTCCGACCTGGAGTTCTGCGTCAAGCGCGTGGCTGACGGCCGCGTCTCCAACCGGCTGAACGACACCCTGAAGCCGGGGGCCTACGTGACCCTGGTGGGTGTGCCGCAGTCGACCGGTGACTTCGCGCTGCCGGCAGAGCCTGACACCACTCACCCGGCCCCCACCCTGCACATCGCGGGCGGCGTGGGCATCACCCCGATCATCGCGCTGCTGCGCCGCCTCGCCCGCGACGCCAGCCCCCACGTCGACGCGACGGTCCTGTACTTCAACCGCGACGAACGCTCGATCATCTTCGAGCCGGAGCTTCGTGAGCTGGCCCGCGACGCCGGGATCACGCTGCACCTGTTCACCGACGCCCCGGCCACCCGCGACGACCTTCGCACCGGACGCCTCGGCCCGGAACTGCTGACCGAGCTGGTGCCGGACCTGGCCGAGCGCGAGACCTACGTCTGCGCCCCGGCGGCGGTGATCGACCTGGCCCGCGGGTGGCTGCGGGGGCTGGGACAGCCCGCCGAGCGCTTCCACGCCGAGTCGTTCACCGCGCCCGAACTGGATCGGCCCGCCGACGACGGCAGCCGTTACACCGTCAGTTTCGCCCGCACCGGGACGTCTGTGGAGATCGACGGCGGCACCACACTGCTGGAGGCGGCCGGGCGCGCCGGGATCCCGGTGCCCACCGGCTGCGAGCGGGGCCTGTGCAAGGCGTGCGTCACGACCAAGCTCGCCGGCACCACCAGCGCCGAACAGCCCGGTGTGCAGCAGGAGCGGATCACGGTCTGCAACTCGCTGGCCTCCTCGGACATCGAGCTGGATCTGTAGCTCAGTCCCACTTCCCCCGCGTGTACTGCGGCGGGTACGGGGCGTCGCGCCAGTCCAGGCCCAGCTCGGCGGCCGCGCGCTGCGGCCAGGCGGGCTCGCGGAGCCCGGCGCGGCCGAGGAACACGACGTCGGCGCGCTCCTCGACGAGCAGCCGCTCGGCGAACTCCGGGTCGCTGATCAGGCCGACCGCGCCCGCGAGCACCGCACCCGACGCGCGGACCTCCTCGGTCAGCGGCACCTGGTAGCCCTGCTCGAGCGCCACCGGCGGGCGGTCGGGCGTGTTCGCGGCGGACGAGACGTCCACCAGGTCCACGCCGTGCTCGGCGAGCCGGCCCGCCAGCCAACGCGAGTCCTCGGGCGTCCAGCCGCCGGGCACCCAGTCCGTGGCCGAGATGCGCACGAACAGCGGCTTGCCCTCGGGCCAGACCTCGCGGACGGCGTCGCAGACCTCCAGCAGCAACCGCGCGCGGTTGTCGCGCGAGCCGCCGTAGGAGTCGGTGCGCTCGTTCGACAGCGGCGAGAGGAACTCGTGCAGCAGGTACCCGTGCGCGGCGTGGATCTCCACCACGTCGAACCCGGCCTCGTCGGCGCGCCGGGCGGCCTCGGCGAACGCGGTGACCACCTCACGGATCCCGGCGACGTCCAGCGCCTCGGGGGTGGCCATGTCGCCGAACGGGATCGCCGACGGCGCCACGGTGGGCCAGCCACCCTCGGACACAGGCATCGACCCGGAGGGTTGCCCGGGGAACGCCTTGTAGGTCGACGCCTTGCGCCCGGCGTGCGCCAGTTGGATTCCCATCGCCGCGCCCTGGGAGTGGACGAACTCCACGCTGGGCGCCCACGCGTCCCGCTGCCGGTCGTTCCACAGTCCGGCGTCCTCGCGGCTGATGCGCCCCTCCGGCACGACCGCCGAGGCCTCGGCGAGGATCAGCCCGAACCCGCCCTGCGCCCGCGCGCCGAGGTGGACCAGGTGCCACGGCGTCGGCACGCCGTCGCGGTCCTCGCACGAGTACTGGCACATCGGGGACAGCCACGCCCGGTTACGGATCTCGAGGTCGCGGATGCGGATCGGTTCGAAGAGCAACGCCATTCCCGCGATTAAACCCCCACCCGTACCGCCACGTCGCCGGGCCCCGGTCGGCGATGACCGGGCCGAGCACTCATCGCAGCGGGTCGAACGGCGTGAGCACCGGGTCGACCTGCCCGGTGACGATCTGCTTCGCGAGCAGTCTCCCGGTAGCGGGACCGAGCACGATCCCCCACATCCCGTGGCCGCCGGCGACGTACACCCCGCGTCCCGCGGTGGCGCCCACCAGCGGCAGTCCGTCAGGCGTCACGGGCCGGGAGCCGACCCACTCGTCCCGCCTGTCGTCGAGGTCCACGCCTCGGAACAGCCCGTCGACCTGAGTGAGCATCGCCCGGATCCGCCTGTCCCGGGGCGGCTCGTCGGGTCCGAGGAACTCCATCGTTCCGGCGATCCGGAGCCGCCCCTGATACGGGGTGCACGCGATGCGCTGCGCCGGCAGGTAGACGGGGTGCGGGATCGGCTCCTCGACGCCCACCGAGAACGAGTAACCCCGGCCCGCCTGGACTCGCGTCCTCACCCCGAGCGGGCGGGCGAGCTGTGGCATCCAGGCGCCGGTGGCGATGACGACCGAGTCAGCGCTGAGCTGCTCCCCCGTCGCGAGGACGACCCCGGGGGCGCGTCCGGGCCTCACCTCGGTGACGGCGTCCCCGGTGAGCAGCCGGGCGCCGCGCGCGCGGACCGCGTCGCCGAGCGCGTTCACGAAGGGTCCCGGTTCGATGAAGCGCTGGCCGTTCATCCGGTAGGCCGCCGTGACCTCCTCCGAGAGGATCGGCGCGAGCGCTCGGGCGGCGTCGAGCCGCTCCACCTCCACCTCCATCCCGTGGCCGCGAACCCACTCGAGTTCGTCGAGGAATGACGTGGCCGACGCGTGGTCGGTGAACCCGACCACGAAGGGGCCCTCTCGCGTCCGGGCCGCGACCCCACCGTCCGTCAGCTGGTCGAACGCCTCCAGAGCGAGGGCGTTGATCGGGGCCAGGCCGGCCATGGTCCGATGCCAGGCCCGCATCGTCCCGTGTGCGAGGAAACGCGCCAGGAACCCCCACAGTCCGGGGTCGACCCGGAGTGGCACGTGCAGCGCGGCATCCGGGTCGAGCAACGCCTTCAGCCCGTACGTCCACACACTCGGATCCGCCAGCGGCAGGGTCAGGGCCGGGGAGAGGTAGCCGGCGTTCCCCCACGAGGAACCCGCGGCCACCCCCTCTCGATCGACCACCGTGACCTCGACACCGTGTTCCTGCAGATGCCAGGCCGTCGACAGCCCCACCATCCCCGCTCCGATGACGATCGCCGTCTCCATCTCCCCGCCTCCTCCACCGGACACACTGCGATACCTCCAGCATGCCCGCCGGAGGTGCTCCCCCGATCCGATCGGCCGCACCCGGCGCCGCGGACTAGCGTGGAGGTCATGGCAGACTCGCATCGCTCCCTCTCCGGCCTCACTCACCTCGACTCGGAGGGCCGCGTGCGGATGGTCGACGTCGGCGACAAGGCCGTGACGACGCGCACCGCCACCGCCGAGGGGGTCTTCCGCACGCGCCCGGACGTGGTGACGATGGTCGCGGGCGACGCGCTCGGCAAGGCGGATGTCCTGGCCACCGCGCGCCTGGCCGGCATCGGGGCCGCCAAGAAGACGTCGGAGCTCATCCCGCTGTGCCACCAGATCCCGCTGGACTCGGTGAAGGTGCACTTCGACCTCGACGACGAGTCCGGCGAGATCCTCGTCCGCGCCACCGCCAAGACGACCGGTCGGACGGGCGTGGAGATGGAGGCGCTCACCGCCGTGTCGGTGGCGGGGCTCACGCTGCACGACATGGTCAAGGCGGTCGACCCGCTCGCCACCATGGACGGTGTCCGCCTCGCCGCCAAGTCGGGCGGCAAACGCGGTGACTGGAGGCGGGAAGACCACGGCACCGAACCGAGTGGTGGGATCGACGACGACGACGAGGGCGCTCGCCCGAACTCCGGGCCCGCTGCTCTCGAGGTCGGCCGGACCGGCGTCGTCGTCGTCTCCTCCACCGCCGCCGCCCGCGGCGACCGCACCGATACCACCGGGCCCGCCATCGAGGCCTGGCTGCGTGAGCGCGGCTTCTCGCCGGTGGAGGTGCACGTCGTGGCCGATGCGGATGTGGCCACCGCGGTCACCGAGCACGTGCGCCGCTCGCCGGCGGTCCTGCTCACCACGGGTGGGACCGGCGTCGCGCCCGACGACCGCACGCCCGAGGCGACGGCGCCGCACCTGACACTCGAGCTGCCGGGGGTCGCGGAGGCGATGCGGGCCCGCGGGCTGGCGGCGACGCCCACCGCCGCGATGAGTCGTGGTCTCGCCGGGTTCGCCGGGCGCACGTTGGTGGCGAACCTGCCCGGGTCGTCGGGCGGGGTCAGCGACGGGCTGGCGGTGCTGGACGAGTTGCTCGAGCACCTGCTGGACGTTCACGCCCACGGTGGTGGTCACTGATGTCGGCCCCGACCCCGGCCTCGGGCCAGCCCTCCGGGCCGAACTCCGAGCCGCACCCCGCGCCGCTGGCCCGGATCACCGACGAGCGGATCGAGCCCCGCGAGGTCGAGCAGGCCGTGTGGAGCTCGGCGGATGGCGCGATGGTGACGTTTTCCGGGATCGTGCGGGATCACGACGCCGGTCGCGCCGATGTCGAGCACATCGAGTACTCCGCTCACCCTGTCGCGCAGGATGTGCTGGCCCGGCTCTGCGCGGAGGTGGCCCGCGAGCACAGCGGCCCCGCCGACGCCGACGGTCGGCCCGTCGATCCGCAGCGCGTGACGCGCGTGGGCGCGGTGCACCGGGTGGGCGTGTTGACGGTGGGTGAGGTCGCGGTGGTCGCGGTGGCGGTGGCGCCTCATCGGGCGGAGGCGTTCGCGGCGTGTTCGGACCTCATCGAGCGCCTCAAGCACGAGGTGCCGATCTGGAAACGCCAGCGCTTCTCCGACGGCTTGTCGGAGTGGGTGGGCGTCGGCGACTGCTGATAAGCGCCGGCGGCGCGGCGTTCCCGGCGCCGCGGCGTGTCAGGCGGGGCGGGTGTGGGGGCCGTGTCTGGGGTGGCCTGGTGGGTTGATGAGGGTGCCGTCGTCGGCGATGATGCGGTCGGCGAAGGCGGCCCATTCGCGTTCTCGGATGGCGTCGCGGGCCCGCGCCAGGGGGCCCCGCGGTCTGGTGCGGTGCTCATGCCCGGTGTCGGTGCGGATGATCAACTCGCCCAGCGGCCCGGTTCGGTAGGTGTTGGTGCCGAACGTCTTCTCCCGGTGATGCTTGCGGCACAAGCACACCAGGTTCCACTCCAGGGTCGGCCCACCCAGTTCCGGATCACCCTTGTTGAACGCGATCACATGATCGACGTCGCAGTCCTTGGCTGGCACCGAACAGCCCGGATGCCGGCACGTGCCGTCGCGCAGCCGGATCCGCTCGGCCATCGCCGGGGTGATCAGGTATCGCAGGGCGTGCTCGGGGTGGTCCAGCACCCCGGGGGCGGGGTCGATGAGCTCGAACCGCACACTGGCCTCATCACCCTCCAGCAACTCCGTGCACAACCACTCGAAACTGCTGTACGTGCCGTGGACGAACTCCACCCGGTTCGGCAGACCCCGCACCGCCGAGGCGATCACACTGATCCGGATCGGCACCCCCGCCCGCGCCGCGTTCCCCAACGACGGCCGCGGCAGATCCGCCCCCACCCGGACCTGCCCGAGCTCGATCCCACACTCCGCCGCCACCACAGCAGCTTCATCGTCGGCGGCATCGCTCGCGGCCGCGCCGGTGGCGGTATCGGCGGCGGTGGTGTCGGGCGGGTACACCGCCAGCGCGGCCAGGGCGTCCGCGCGCAACTGGTCGATCGGCCGGTCCAGCCCGTCCGCGGCCGCCACCGCAGCATCGGTATCGATCCGCCGGCGCAACAACTCCGCATCAGCGGCGGTGAGCTTGGCCCACATCGTGGCCATCCCGTCACGCGCGCCGCGGAACCGGACCCTGCGGGTCTCGGCCGCCGCCTCGGCCGCCTCCTGCGCCCCGGCCGGATCGAACCGCTCCACCGCCTCGTCGATCGCCGAGTTCACCGCCGGCCGGCTCGGCCGATCCCCACCCTCGAGATCACCGGTGAACCGGGCCAGGACCTCGTCCTCCACGTCGACCACGATCGCATCGGGCACCTCGGCCAGGCGGCACGCGATATCGATCGCCAACTCCTCGGGCATCACCCCTCGGGCCACCACCGACGCCAGGCGGGACAGGCGGGTATGGATCTGCACCCCCGCGGTGACCAGTCGCTCGGCATGCCAACACGTCAGCTGACACGCCGCCGCCAGATGATCACGCGCCCGCGCCGCCGGCGCCAACCGCGCATACCCCGGCCGACGCGACCCCTCAGGCCGCTGCTCGTCCTCGGTCTGCGCCGCGCGGGCGAACTGCGCGACCAGCACATACGCGGCCTCCAACCGCGTCGCACCAGCCCGGTTCTGCGCCACAGTCGCCGCGCGAGCCGCCTCACTGACCGCCGCCATGTCCAACGCGCCCAGACCCTCAGGGACCGCGAACAACGTCCTCGCCGTCGTCACCAACCCCCACCCCCTCGCCGAGCGCACACCGAACAATGACCACCAATGTCGAACTATAGTTCGATCATACCGGCGCCCCGCCGGGCGCACAAGGGTTCGAACGGAACCGGTCGGCGCGTCGCGCGGCGGGCCGTGACCGCCGCGTCAGGCCAGGCGGGTACCGACCCACTCCGCCAGCACGCGGGCGCAGGCGTCGACGCCCTCGACCCACGTGGTCCCGGCGGATTCGTCGGCGGAGTCCGAGACGTGCTTGACCAACCGGGTGGGCACGCCGAGCATCGCCCCGGTCGCGGCGACCGCGTAACCCTCCATGTCCACCAGGTCGGCGATACCCGCCAGTCGGTCGCGCACCGGCCCGCCGGCGACGAAGCGGTCGCCGGTGGCGAGCACCGGCGCAACCGTGCCACCCGGCGCCGAGGGCTCGGGCGCCTGCGCCGGAATCACGGCACGGATCGCCGACAAGGCGAGCGGCGGACCGTCGTGACGACCGGTGACCGCGTGCAGCGCGGGGTCGTCGAAGTCGTGCTGGAACACCGTCGCGACCTCGTGTGTGCCCTCCATCCCCGGGTGCAGACCGCCGGCCGTGCCGACGTTGACCAACTCGCGCGGCCGAGCGCCGCCACCGAGGGCGTGCGCGACGGCCACGGCCGCGCGGACCTTCCCCACCCCGGTGACGAGGACGGGGAAGTCGGTGACGAAGTGCCGGGCCTCCTGCTCCAGGGCCACGACGATGAGCGGATGGGCAGGGTCCACGGTCCCGATGAGTTCCACGGCCATACCGTATCCGCGTCTGCGGTGGCGGGTGGCCCGGCGGCGCCTACGGTGGGACACGTCACCACCGCGGCCGGGGCCGCACAGGGCGCCCCGGCACACCAGCGAAGAGGTCGTCCACGATGTCCGTCCACGCCGCCCGCACCCCGCGCCCCGCCCGCCGCGCCCTGCTCGCACTCCCTGCCGCCGCGCTGCTCGCCGCGGCCGGATGCACCTCCGGGTCCGACGACCAGGCCACCGAGCAGACCCCCGCCGAGCAGACCGTCACCGTCACCGAGCAGTCCTCCGCGCCGACCGTCCCCGAGCAGGATCGAGCCGCCGGTGACGCCACCGCCGCACCAGGGCTCGTCGACTGCTCCGGCGAACGCACCGGTGAGGACATCACCGGCGACGTCCGGGTCCTCGACGGGCAGACGTGCATCCTGCGCGACCTGGCGGTCAACGGGGACATCGACGTGCTCGGCGGCGGCCGCCTCGAGGCTTTCAACATCCGCGTCACCGAGGACATCGACGCCGAGGGCCACACCTCCGTACTCGTCTCCGGCGGCGACGTGACCGGCTCCGTCGAGCTCGAATACGGGGGCGAGGCGACCCTCGAGAACGTCCGGATCGGCGGCGACGTCGAATCGGAGGAGAACTCCGGCGCGCAGCGCTTCGAGGGCAACACGATCGGCGGGGACCTCGAGTGCGAGGCGAACGACCCGGCCCCGACGGGCGGCGGCAACCAGGTCGCCGGCGAGCGCCAGGGGCAGTGCGCGACCCTGTGACCGGCCGTCCGGCGGGACCGGCGGCCCGGGCGCCGACCGTCAGGCGCCGGGCGGGTCCCACCACCGGCGCTCCCGTGAGCCCAGCGGCAGCCGTGCCACCACCTCGTGACGGGCTCGACCCCGGGGGCCCTCGCCGAGGAACGAGTCGACGAGGGCGATCTCGGAGACCTCCCACTCGCTGCTGGTGAAGGTGTCGAGCACGCGGAGCCACGCGGTGGCGTCATCGCGGCCCCCGAGCCTCGCCAGCGTGAGGTGCGGCCGGAACCGCGCCCCGTCCGGGACGCACCCGGCGGCGTTGGCCGCCGACCGGGCGCCCGCGGCGAGCGCGTTGAGCGGCCGCCCCTCCGGCTGGTCCACGCCCGCCCACAGGACCTTGGCCCGCTCGACCGACGGGAAGGCCCCGGCCCCCGCCAGGCGCACGCGGAACGGCTCGTGCTTGCGGGCGACAGCCTCCAGCCGCTCGGTCAGCTCGTCGAGGCGCCAGTCGTCGACATCGGGACAGAACGTCAGCGTGAGGTGCCACTGCGAGTGGCTCGTCCACGCCAATCCGGGCCGCGGCTCGAGGAACCTCTCGAGCTGGCCACGAACCTCCTCCGGCGGCATGACCGCCACGAACATCCGGTGACCCATCACCCCACAGTGGACCAGCCGCCCGCGAGCCACAACCCCAGCGCCGCGGCGGCGACCACGGAGAGCATCGTGCCGACCCCGTAGACCACCGCGGTGCCGAACCGCCGCTCGCGGACCAGGCGGACGGTGTCGTAACTGGCGGTGGAGAACGTCGTGTATCCGCCGAGCACCCCGGTGCCGAGGAGGACCAACGGGAGGGAGCCGTCGACGAGCAGGCCCGTGAGCAGCCCTAGCGCGAGCGACCCGGACACGTTGACCAGGAACGTCCCCAGCGGGAACCGACCCCGCCAGCGGGCGGCCACCACGCGGTCGAGCGCGTACCTCGCCGCGGCGCCCACCCCGCCGCCGAGCGCGACCCACAACATCGTCACGACGGCGTCCCCCGGCGCGCCACCGCGGCCAGCACCATCCCGAGCGTGGTGGCGACAGCGCCCAGCACGAGCGTCACCACGCAGTAGGCCAGCGCCGCCGGCCCGTCGCCGGCGCGGGTCAGCGTCGCGGCCTGCAGCGCGATGAGGGAGTACGTGGTGAACCCGCCGCAGACGCCGGTGCCGAGGAGCAGTCGCGCGCGTTGTCGTCGTCGTCCCTCATCGTGGTTCCGGCCGCCCCCGTCCTCACCGCCCTCCAGGGCGGTGAGCAGCGCGCCCAACAGGAACGCACCGAGGACGTTGATGGTGAGGGTCGCGGCGAGCGTCGGCGCGATCGCCTCCGTCACGGCGACGCGCGCGGACGTCCCGATCGCGCCGCCGAGCGCGACCCACGCCACCGCGGCAGGGACCCTCACGCCGACGGCCCGCTCACGCGGACAGCCCGGCCTCCAGGGCGGCGTCGAGGCCGTCGCGGTCGCCGGTGACCTCCAGGCCCGCGGCGCCCGCGCGCACGCGCCCCCACAGCAGCAGGGCGAGAGTCTCCGGCGGGCCGGCCACCTCGACCTCCCCGCCGTCCGGGGGCCCCGGCAGTTCCCACTCGAGAGCACCCAACGAGCCCGCACCGACCGGCTCGGCGCCCGCCGCGAGGCCGCCCGCCGCCACACCGTCCGAGGCGGCGTGGGGCACGGCACGCAGGCGGATCGTCAGCGGCAGCGCGGGCACGCGGCCGGAGAAGTGCGGGCGCATCACCGTGCAGAACTCGTCGATGCCGTCGACGGCCACGTCCTCCGACACGGGCGTCGTCGCGGCCGCGCCGTGCAGCGCGGCCTCGACGCCCCAGCGGTGGATCGTGGTCTCGTGCAGCTGGCGTCGCAGCCAGAAGTCGGCGCGGCCAGCGCCGGAGAAGGTCCAGGCGGGCGCGTCGGGGGCGGCGTCGGTGAGGGTCCGGAGCATCTCATCGGCGATCCGCGCGTACCAGTCGGCGAGCGCATCCGCGCCGTCCGCGGCCGGCGGCGCCGAGCGCTGCACCGCGCTCATACCGCGGCTCCGGGCGTCGGGCGTCGCGTCGCGGACGGTCTGACCCGCCCACCAGTTGACGGTGCCCAGGTGCGCGACGAGATCGCGGACGGTCCAGTCGGGGCACGAGGGCACGGCGGCGGTGACGTCCGCAGCACCCGAACCCGAGCCACCCGACCCCGAGCCACCCGACCCGTCCCCCGCCAGCGCGAACCGCACCAGCCCGACCTGCGCCTCGAGCGCGTCGAGCATCCTGGCGTGGCTCAGGCCGCCGGTCATACCCGCCTCGCCCTCTCCGAGCCGCCGAGCGAACCGCGGTCCTGTGAGTCACCGCCCGGCCCGCGCCGCGTGAAGTCGATCTGCCGCCCCGCGTTGGACACGGCCACGACGGTGCCGGTCGCGAACACGCCGTCGCGGTCGAACAGCGAGGCCGTGCCCACCGCGACGCCCTCGGCGCTGATGTGCTCGTCGGCCTCGATCCCCAGGTCACGCGACCGCGGCAGCCGTGCCAGCGCGACGGTGAGGTCGGCGTTGATGAAGCCGATCCCCTCGTCGCCCCAGTGGGTCATGAGGCTCGTCGACTCGGCCAGCGTCACCGCGCGCTGGAACGGCGTGGAGTCCTCGCCGGTGATGGTGTCGAGCGGCTGCTGCCAGAAGCGTTTGCGCTGGTCGTTCTGGTGCGAGCCCATATCGCGGTCCCACGTGACGGGGTCCTCACCGCTGCCGAAGAAGACGTTCGAGCCCGGCTTGTCGGGCTCGTCCGCGGCCCCCGTCGGGGGCTCGACGACCCGCCCCGACCGCCAGATCCGGCCCGGCGGCTGCTCCCCGCGGCGCAGCTGGACGAGCGTGGCGCGGGCGACGGCCTTGTCACCCTGCGTCAGTTCGACGTCGGCCACGCGGATCCGGTTGCCGGCCCGGATCTCCGAGGTGCGCGCGACGAGCGGTTCGTTGCGAACCGGGGCGAACAGGTCCACGGTCAGGCGCGCCGGCTGGAATCCGTCGGCGCCGTGCTCGAGCTCCAGAGCGCGCGCGGTCGCCGCCACCACGGCCGGGCCGTTGACCATGTTGTCCGACCATGCACTGCGCGCGAAGATCGTGGGGATGTAGGCGCCCGAGTCGTCCAGGGTGAAGAACGCGCGGTCGCTCATCGGGCCGCGCCGTCCGTGCCGGTGGCGCCGAGCGTGCGCGTCGTCCCCGCCGAGCCGCCCGCCCACGACCGCAGGATCGCCGCGAGCTGCGTCTCGAAGTACTGCTCGGCGCTGGGCGAGGACCGCCACACGCTGAGCTCCAGCGACACCACGCCGTGCAGCGACGCCCAGATGGCGGTCGCGGCCTCGTGCACGTCGGCGGCCCGGAAGACGCCCTCGTCGACCGCCGCGTCCACCACCTCGAGCAGCGGCTCGCGCCACAGCGGCTCGTCGGGGTCACCGGCACCGCGCTCGGTCCCGGCCCGCGGCGACCGCGCGGGCTCGCCCACGACGAGGCCGTAGAGCCCCTGGTTCTCGAGCGCCCACAGGCGGTAGGCGCGGCACAGGGACCGGACGTCGCCTTCGACGCTGTCGTGCCGCAGGGCGTCGCGCAGGGCGGCGGCGAGCTGGCTGTCGGCCTCGTGCGCGACCGCGGCGAGCAGTCCGGCCTTGCCGCCGAACATCGTGTAGATCGCCGTGGTGGAGGTGCCCTGGGAGGCGGCCAGGGGCCGCAGTCCGAGCGTCTCCGGGGGCGCGTCGCGGAGCCGCCTGGTGGCCTCGTCGAGGATCCCCCGGCGCAGCGAGTCGTCGTACTGGGCGTGGGTGGAGGCACGCGTCGAGGAAGGGGTCACCCCGGCAGGGTACGACGACGACGACGAGTTCACCGTCATACCGGCGTGGCGTGTCGGCGGGACACCGTGATACGGGCGTCGCGACAGTGCCGTCACGCCGGCTCCGCACCTGCTGAGACAGTGTTACCCGCCCGTCTGCCGGGGCGGCCTAGGCTGGGTCCATGACCACCCTGAGCCGTCATGGCAGCGTCTACGTCCTGCGCTTCTCGGAGCTGATGGACACTGAGCCGACCACCACCGAGCCGACAGCCGAGCCCGGCAATCCCGAGAACGTCTTCTCGCCGGACCTCCTCGACTCGCTCGACGCCGCGCTCGACGAGGTCGAGGCCTCCGAGGGCCCGGCCGCGCTGGTCACCACGGGCGCCGGTCGGTTCTACTCCAACGGGCTCGATCTGGGGGTCGTCGCCTCGGACCCCGCGGGGCTGCCCGCGTACGTGACGCGGGTGCAGCGGCTGTTCGCCCGGGTGCTGCGGCTGGAGCTGCCGACCGTCGCGGCGGTCAACGGTCACGCGTTCGGCGCCGGGGCGATGCTCGCGGTGAGCCACGATCACCGGGTGATGCGGTCTGACCGCGGCTACTGGAACCTTCCCGAGGCGAGGCTGGGGATGCCGTTCCCGGCGGGCATGAACGCGCTCGTGACGACCCGCCTCGGTCACCCGGTGGCGTCCACCGCGATGCTCACCGCCCGCCGCTACCCCGCCGCCGAGGCCGTCTCGGCCGGGATCGCGCACGAGGCCGTCGACGCCGAGTCGGTCCTCGACCGGGCCGTCGCCGTGGCCGCGGAACTGGCCTCGCTGCGCGGGCCGAATTACTCGGGCATCCGCGCCGGTCTCGTCGCGGGGATACTGCCCCATCTGGACGCGCCGGTCGAGCGACTCTGAGCCGCCGGGATGGAATACGCCGCGAACTGACCGGCCGCGGCGTGAATCACGCAAGAGGAAAAGGACCTCAGCCCCCATCAACGGAGCCCATCGCCCGCCCGTCCGGGCGGCCGCGCTCTGCCCACGGCGATCAGTTGGCCGCAGCGTACGCGTCCATGATGTCGGCGGGAATTCGGCCGCGGTCGGAGACCTCATATCCGTTGTTCCGCGCCCATTCACGAATGGCCTTGGTCTCCCCCGACGAGGACGTCTTGCTCGCCGTCCGGCGTGCCGGCTTGGCCTTGGTCGATGTCACGCGGTGGCCGTTCTCGACGTACGGCGCCATGACCTCACGGAACTTCTCGGCGTTCTCATCACTGAGGTCGATCGTGTATTCCTTGCCGTCGAACGCGAACGAAATGGAATTGGCCTCTGTGCCGAGATTCGTTCCGTCGAGGTCGTCGATGTACTGAACCTGGAACTGTTGTGCCATGCGCTTCTTCTCCCTGCTCCGGCTATCCGTCTTTCGAGGACATTATGCACAAACAATTCACAGTCCGCACACACTACTTTTGAAAACGTTCGATGGAAATGTTTGCAACGCTGACGTTTTAAGTCGATTCACAGGTGTTGGGCGTGTAAGTCGTCGTGACTTTAGCGACCGATTGCCGCGGAATTCTCGCGATATCTCCGCACGATCAGATCGATGATCTCCGGGTGCGCACCCAATGGCGCGGAGGTGATATCCCCGCCCGCGGCGGCCAGTCGATCGGCGAAGAATCCCGGAGCGAGCAGGTGCGTCGCCACGGCGATCCGACGGTGTCCGTCAGCGCGCAGTCGCGTGACCTCCTCGGTGACCGTCGGACTCGCCGCGGACGCGAAACCGGCGGTCACGGGCGTGCGGAGCAGCTCGGCGAGGCGCGCGGCCAGCGCGCGTGTCTCCGCGACCGACGACGCGTCGCTGCTGCCGGCCGCGCCGAGGACGACCGCGTCGGCGCCGAACGCCCCCGTCGCGCCGGCCTCGGCGAGCCGCTGCACGAGCGCCCGGACGAGCTCGGGCTCGGCGCCCAGGTGCGGTGTCTGCACGACGGGGCCGGGCGCCTCGCGGCACGCCTGCCCGACGTCGTGGACGACGTGGAACCCGCGCGCGAGGAAGGCGGGGACCACGACCGTCGGCACGCCGTCCGCGAGGATCTTCCCGGGCCCCGGCTCCTGGACGTCCACCCAGGCGAGTCGGCAGTCCACCCCGACGAGCTGCTTGCGCGCCTCGAGCAGGATCCGGCCCAGCACCCGGCGGCCGGCGGCGGACCGGGTCCCGTGCGCGACCAACAGCAGGCGGGGGCCGGCCGGACCGGACAGGGCTGTCATGTCATCGAGCATGCCGCAATCGGGGTGCGCCGCCGCATCGGCTCGGCGAAACTGGGGGGATGAACAGGCTGGCTCCATGAACAGGCGGCGTACATGAACAAGCGGCGGCGGCCCGAGGTGTCCGTGGCCAACTGGGAGGCCGTGTACGACTTCTACGGGCCCGGTCGGCGGCGGGACTGGTTCACCTACCCGCTGCTGGCGCTCGTCGACGCGATCTACCGGCCGCGGCTGCGGATCCCCGACGAGACGATCGAGCGGCTGCACCGCCTGCACTCCGAGGGCGTGGGCATCGTCGTGGCCGTCAACCACCCGTCCGCGCACGACCCGACCGTGCTCGCGGCGGCCCTGTTCGACCGGCGGGTCCGCTTCCTCGCGAGCGGGACCGGGTTGACCAAGGACCCGTTGTTCCGCGGGCCCCTGCGACCGGTCTTCGAGTACACCGGCACGGTGCCCGTGTTCCGGGCCAAGAACTACGAGGGGACGGCGTCCGACATCCACGAGGCCGCCGCCACGCGCCTCATCGGGCTCTGCGTGGACCGGCTCACGGGCGGGGGCGTCGTGCTCACCTTCGTCGAGGGCACCAACTCCTCCGCCGACGACCTGCGCACGCTGCGGCTCGAGTCGGTGAAGAAGGGCGTCGGCATGATGGTCGCGGGCGCCCGCGAGGCCGGCGCCCCGGTGGCCGTGCTGCCGCTGGGACTCGCCTACCACGGCCGCGAGCACGCGAAACTTCCCCCGCGACGCGCCGTCGCCGCGGCGGCGCCGATCGTGGTGTGGGACTCCGGGCCGCCGCCGACTGTCGACGAGGTGCGCGCTGCCGTGCGGGACGGCATCGACGAGGCGCTCACGACCGCCTGGGGTTAGACCACGCCCGGGACGACCTCGAAGTCCACCCCGCCGGCCTCGAGCTCGCGGGCCCGATCGGCCAGGGTGGCCGATGCGGCGATCCGCACGACCCCGTGCCCCGCGGCGTACCGTGTCGCCACAAGATCCGCCACGCGGGCGGCGGGCAGGTCGGTGGCGGCTTCGAGCACTTCGACGTCGTCGTCTAGCTCCGCCACCAGTGCGGCGTCGGCCGTGCCGTCCACGACGAGCACGTCGGCGGTGTGGATGAGGCGCCGCGCACGGACGGTGAGCAGGTCGCCGTCGCCGCTGCCGCCGACCAGCGCGACCCACCCGGTGGCCGGGCGGCGGCGTGCACGCAGACCGGCGGGTGCGGTGGCCAGGGAGCGCGCGACGTGGCGTCCCACCCGCACCGAGCGGCGGGGGTCGCCCGAGTCGACGGCGATGCGCACGGTTCCGGTGGGCGTCGCGACGGCCGTGCGCGCGGGCACCCGTACCGAGCCCAGCGCGGAGTCCCCGGCGGTGACGCACCAGATCCGCCGTTGCTCGCACAGTGCGGCGACCTCGGCGTCGATCCGGGGGTCGCCGGTGGCGACGTGCACCATCCAGGGACTGTCCAGGTCGGCGGGGGTGAAGGGCCTGGTGACGACGACGAGGTCGTCGCCCGCCCGCTCCGCGAGGTCGGCCATCGCCGGGTCGACGCGCGGGGCCACCACCCGGACGAGGGCGCCTGCCTCGAGGAACGTCGTCGCCCGGCGGGCCGAGACGGGTCCCGCCCCGACGAGCAGCACCTCCCGACCCGCGAGGCCGACGGTGAGCGGTAGCCCGTCCAGCACGGGAGCCCGCGAGACCGCGGTGGTCACAGGTGGATGCCGCACTCGGTCTTGGACGACCCCGCCCAGCGGCCCGAGCGCGGGTCGGCACCGGGCTCGACGCGGCGGGTGCAGGGCTCGCAGCCGATCGACGGGTAGCCGTCGTCGAGCAGCGGGTTGAGCAGGCAGCCGTGCTCGGCGGCGTAGTCGTGGACGCGCTCCATGGTCCACGCGACCAGCGGGTTGATCTTGACCATCGAGTGCTTCTCGTCCCACTCGACCATGGCCGCGCCGGCCCGGTGGTCGGTGTCGACGCGGCGCAGACCTGTGATCCAGGCCTCGTAACCGGACAGTGCGGCATCCAGCGGCTCGACCTTGCGCAGGCGGCAGCACAGCTCGGGATCGGTCTCGTAGGGGCGCGGGCCGAGAGCGGCCTCGTGCTCCTCGCGGGTCGCGGGGCTGCGTACGTCCACCACGTTGAGACCGGGGGTCGCGGCGAGCGCGTCGCGGACGCCGACGGTCTCGGAGAAGTGGTAGCTGGTGTCGAGGAACAGCACGTCCACGCCGGGGGCGTGCTGCGCTGTCATCTCGGGCACGACCGTGTTGGCCATGGAACACGCCACCGCCAGCGCGTCACCGAAGGTCTCCCCCGCCCAGGCCAGGACCTCGGCCGGGTCGATCTCGGAGTGGTTGCCGTAGAGGCCGCGGTCGTCGAAGCGTCGGCCGGCCTCCTCGGCGATGGCCTTGAGCTCCTCGGGCGTGCGCTTGCGACCGGGGCCGGGGGTGAGGACGGTGCTGCGGGGCAGCAGTTCCAGGCTCACTGCGGTCATACGAGGACCTCCTCGTCCACTCTGTGCGCCCATTCGGCGAAGGTCTCGCCGGACTCACCGGTCTCGACATACTTACGGATGACGCGCTCGACGTAGTCGGCGAGGTCCTCGGTCTTCACGCGCAGGCCGCGGACTGTGCGGCCGAGGCCGCCCTCCTCGCGGTGGCTCGCCGCCAGGCCGCCACCGAGGTGGACCTGGAAGCCGGGGGTGTCGCCGTCGAGGAGCTGGCCCTTGAGGCCGATGTCGGCGGTCTGGATGCGGGCGCAGCTGTTGGGGCAGCCGTTGAGGTGGATCGACAGCGGCGTGCGCAGGGGCGCGTCGTCGGCGAAGCGACGCTCGAGCTCGTCGACCAGCGCGGTGGCCGTGTCCTTGGTGTCGACAAAGGCGAGCTTGCAGAACTCGATGCCCGTGCACGCCATGGTGGCGCGGCGGAACGAGCTCGGGCGGGCGTGCAGCCCGATCTCGGCGAGGCCCGCGACCAGCTGGTCGACCTTGTCCGGCTCGACGTCCAGCACGAGCAGCTTCTGGTGCGGGGTGAAGCGCACGCGGTGCGAGCCGGCGGCCTCGGCGAGGTCGGCGACCTGCGCGAGCTTCTCGCCGCCGACGCGGCCGACGGTCGGGGCGGCGCCCACGTAGAAGCGGCCGTCCTTCTGCTCGTAGATGCCCACGTGGTCACCGGAGCCGACGCCACGCTCGGGCGCCGGGCCGTCGGGGAGCTCGCGGCCGAGGTACTCGTCCTGCAGGACCTGGCGGAACTTCTCAGCGCCCCAGTCCTTGATGAGGAACTTGAGGCGGGCGCGGGTGCGCATGCGGCGGTAGCCGTAGTCGCGGAAGATGCCCACCACGCCGGCCCACACCTCGGCGGCCTCCTCCTGGCGGACGAACACGCCGATGCGGGTCGCCAGCTGAGGGTTGGTCGACAGGCCGCCGCCGACCCACAGGTCGTAGCCGGGGCCGAGCTCGGGGTGCTCGACGCCGACCAGCGAGATGTCGTTGATCTCGTGGACCACGTCGAGGCTCGGGTGGCCGGTGATGGCGGACTTGAACTTGCGGGGAAGGTTCGAGAACTCGGGGGTGCCGATGTACTTGGCCTTGATCTCCTCGATCACCGGGGTGGGGTCGAGGATCTCGTTCTCCGCGACGCCCGCGACGGGGCTGCCGAGGATCACGCGGGGGCAGTCGCCGCACGCCTCGACGGTGTCGATACCCACGTTTTCGAGCCGCTGCCAGATGGTGGGGACGTCCTCGATGGCGATCCAGTGGTACTGGATGTTCTGCCGGTCGGAGATGTCGGCCGTGCCGCGGGCGAAGTCGGTCGAGATGCCGGCCAGCACGCGCAGCTGGTCGGTCGTGACCGCGCCACCGTCCGTGCGGACACGCATCATGAAGTACTTGTCCTGCAGCTCGTCGGCCTCGAGCTTCGAGGTCCGGGAGCCATCGAGGCCCTGCTTGCGCTGCGTGTACAGGCCCCACCAGCGCATACGGCCCGACAAGTCGTCCGACGGGATCGAGTCGAAGCCCTCCCTGGAGTATGTGTCCAGGATGCGCTGGCGCACGTTGAGGGCGTCGTCCTCGAGCTTGAACTGCTCGTTGTGGTTAAGCGTGAGCTTGCCGTCGATCTTCCACTGCCCCTGTGGCTTGGCCGCGCGCGCGGGACGAGCGGTACGGGGGGCGGCTGCAGTATCGGTCATGGCGGCGAGAATAGTCAGAACAGACTGGTCTGTCTAACAAGGGTCACCTAACCGATTCCAACCGGATCGAACGCCCTCACCACCCGAAGTCTCCCCGTCCTCGCTGCGCCCGGGCCTGCGCCGCCCGAGAAGATCGCTCTCAGAACGGTGGTGGTGGTTGGAGGAGTTCGTCGAGGTGTTCGTGCAGGGCGTGGAGGATGGCTGTTTCCAGGGTACTGTCGGTGGGTTGGTTGCGTTCCCACCAGCGGCTGGCCTCGGCGGGGGTCATGCGCTCACGCGCGGCCGGGGCCGGGGCCGGGGCCGGGGCGGGCGTGCTGTCGGCGGTCTCGGCGGGCGTGTCCGTGGTGTCGGGTGGCGGCGAGGTAGCGGCGTCGGTGGCGTTGCGGGCGGCGGTGCGGGCGCGTTCGCGGGCCAGGCGTTGGGCGCGGCGGGCGAAGTAGGTCGCCTCGTCCAGGACCCCGGCCCCGTAGACGGGGCTGGGGTTGCGGCGTTGCTGACGCGCCCAGGCATCGGCCTCGTCGCGTTGTTGTTCGCGTCGGTACTGGGCCAGCGGCCCGTCGGGGCGGGTGAGCATGACGGTGCCGTCGGGGGCGGTCACGATCAGCGTGCCGTCGGGCTGGAGCTTGTAGGTCCAGTCGCAGAACGTTTTGAACCGGTGATGGCGCCGGCACTGACTGACCAGATTCGCCTCCACCGTCAGGCCGCCGGCGACGGGGTCGGCGTGATTGAACGGCACCACATGATCCAGGTCGCAGTCATCGGCCGGGATCGCGCACCCGGGGTGGCGGCAGGTGCCGTCGCGGAGCCGGACCCGCCGCGCCAACTCGGCACTCGGCCGGTATCTCAGGGCCGCGTTCGCCTCGTCGGCGGCGCCGATGCGGGGGTCGACCTGCTCGAAGGAGGCGCCATCGGAGGTGGCGAGCATCTCCATCAGGGTCTGCAGGGCCGCTTCGCCGGTGCGGGTGAACTCCACCCGCGCGCCGTGTTCGTCGCGGCCGTTATCGCCGGTGGCGATAACGGTGACCTTCGGCCGCAACACCGGCGCCTGACCCTGCTCCCGGCCACCGTTGCCGCTGGCGCCGGTGGAGGCGCTCGAGCCGCCGTCCGCGCCGCTGGCGTCGTCGGTGGTGGTGTCGGTGTGGGTGGGGGTGTCGCCGCAGATCAGGGACATCAGTGCGTCGGCGCGACGTTCGGCCGCGGAGTACTGCGGCTCCGGCTCGCCCGGGGCATCCGGGTCGGCCGCGGCGGCTGCGCCAGTGTCGGCGGCCTGGTGTTCGGCGACCCGCTGGTCGAGGGCCTCGGCCAGGACGGCGGCTTCCTCGGTGGCCAGCAGGGCGGAGACGGTGGACATGCCGTCGACGCCTTTGTTGAATCGCACGCCGCGGGTGCGGCTGGCGTCATCTTTGCGTAGGCGGATGGCGTCGGGGTCGTGGCGGCCGATGACGGCGTCGATGTCATCGCGCAGGGCCTTGTCGCCCAGGCGGATACCGGCGGCGACACCGTTGAGGTAGTCCTCGACAACCTGGCGTTGGACCCGCTCGAGGACATCCCCGCGGACGGTGGCCATCTGCCGGGCCAGCAGTTCGGCGACGCGCTGCTCCATCAGGCCGGCGGCCATGGCTTCCAGGATCGCCGGGTAGCGGGTGTGTAGTTCCCAGGAGAAGGACAGCATCTTCTCCGCGCGCCTGGCCGAGATGGACATCGCCGCCACCACATACCCGGCCGCGGCGACGAGCCCGTCCACAACAGCGTGGCCGGGACGGGCCTCGTGACTGCCGTCGATACCGTGCCCGTACTCACGCCAACACTCCTGCAGCAGCGCGTAACAAGCGACCAGACGCTGCGCGGCCGCGCGGTTCTCGGCGGCCCAGCCTTCGCGCGCCGCCGTCGTCAGGCCTGCCAACGCGGCAGCGGGGTTACCGGTCGTGCGACCGGGATCGCCGTCCATGCCCCACCCCCGTGGTCCGCCGTGCGGCCGCGCCGCGACCTGTCTCGAATACGTGTTCTAGTCTACGCATGCGTGTTCGACACCACAAGGGCTTCGTCCGAATTGCCGGGAACTGCGTCGCGTAGCGCGATCGATCCGAGAAGTCCCCTGTCGCTCATTCGCGGAGTACCCGGTCGCCGGAATTGAGCGAAAGTTACTTAGCGAGGCCATTTCTTCACGAACCGATCATTTAGCAGGTCGACAGTTCGCAAATTCCTTAGCTGGCGACCAAGCCGGGGAATATGTGACTTTCGCGGTGGCACGGCACTCAGGGCGGTCGTAACTTCTGGTGGTGTAGCCCACAGACAGTGGGCACGTCACGTCGAAAGGGCACGACATGGGCGAGATTTCTGACTTCTGGTTCGACCTCTCCGAAGGGTCCGCTGACCTCCTCCCCGCGGGTGGCGTCGGCTCGGCCGCAATCGACGGCCTGCTCCGCCTTCCCTCGTACATCCTCTTCACGCTCGGTGGCGGCGCGGAGATCTTCGGCTCCTGAGTCACACCCCTTCCCGCTTCGCCGCGATCGTGCCCTGAACACGACCGCGGCGTCGCGCATTTCCGGGCCTCTCCGGAGCGGCGGGACAGGTCTTCTCAGAGTCCGCAGAACTCCAGCCAGCTGTCGACCTCACGGCGGGCCTGCTCGCGTCCCGAGACGTACGCCTCCGCGAGCCGGTCGACCCGGCGCTCGTAGCTCCTGATCGTCACCCGCTCCGGTCGGAAGACCAGCGCGTCGCCCGACTTCTCCAGCTCCTCGATCTCGTCGAGCGTCTCGTTGTACAGCGCCCAGCGATGCAGCAGCGCCTCCCCCACCGCCGGGAAGCGGCGGAAATACGAGCGATAGAACGGCGTCAGTCGACGGGGCGGGATCTTCCGGTACCCCTCCGGCTGAGTGAGCACGATGAGGAACTTCTCGAACCCCGCCTCGCGCGCCGCCGACAACGGGATCCCACCGTCATGGCCCAGAGCCCCGTCGACGTAGTACTCGCCGTCGATGAGCACCGGCGGCATCCACACCGGCATGGTCGACGACGACCGCACCATCCGCATCAGGTCGGCCATCGACTCGACGTCGTCCTCGGTCCAGAAGACCGTCTCGCCATCCGAGCACCGGAATGTCCCGATCCGCGCAGCGGTACCACTCGCCTCGAACGTCTCGAAGTCATACGGCAGCACCTGATCCGGCAGGCCGGCCTGCTCGTAGATGTACTCCGCGTTGAACAACCCCTTGCCACGCGCGAAGCTGCGCCAGTCCCCGAAGTTCGGGTCCGCGGCCATCTCCACGAAACTCTTCCGGGCGCGCACCGCGTCACGGGAGACGTAGTTGGCCAGATGAGACGACCCCGCCGAGATCCCGGCGGCAAGACCGGTGTGGATCCCTGCCTCGATCAGGGTCTCGACCACGCCCGCCGTGTGGACCGCTCGCATACCCCCGCCCTCGAAGAGCAGGGCGACATCCGGGGCGGTCGGCTCCAGCGTCTCCGGTCGCGCCCCGGTCGGTTTCCCACCCCGCCCGCCGGCGCGCGTCTGTCTCGGTCCCGCATCAGTCACTCCCCCAGAGTAGGAGGTCCGGGTACGGGGGTCCGGCGGTGGAGGTTCAGTGGCGCAGCCGCCTCCCCGTTACTAGTGGGCATCTCCGTTAGTTCGTCGGGGGTCATGCTGCGCGGAGGGTGCCGTCGTTGTTGAGGCGGTCGAGGTGGCGGTTGAGGTCGTCGCGGGTGTACTTCCAGCCGAACGGTTCGGCGCTTCGGTTGTAGCGATCCTGGAACGCGAGGATGCGTGCGGCGAGATCGTCGAGGTCTGCGAAGTCGCCGGTGGCGATGGCTTTGCGCTGCAGGATCGAGAAGTAGATTTCGACCTGGTTGAGCCACGAGGCGTGCACCGGAAGGTGCACCAGGACCGCGTTGGGAAACGCATGACGCATCCGGTCTTTCGAGGCCTGACCTGCGTGGGATGAGCCGTTGTCGACGACCCAGAACACTCGCTTCGCGGATGCGTATGGCTCTTGGGTCATCACCTGCTCGACCAGTTCGGTGAACGGGGCGATCCCTGTCTTGGGTGCGGTCATCCCCATCACGCGGGCCTGGTGGACGTCGTAGGCGGCGAAGTAGGCCAACGTCCCACCGCGGCGGTACTCGAACTCCACGCGCCGCGGCTGACCGGGCCCGGAGGGAGTCTCGGCGTGACGGCGTTTGAGGGCTTGGAGCTGTGATTTTTCGTCCGCACTGATGACGTACTCATCGTCGCCGAGAGCAACGCCGTTCCATCGGCGGTGGTACAGGTCCAGCACCCGGGCGGCCTTGGCGGCGAAGTCCGGGTCGCGGGGGAAGATCCACGATCGGTGCTGCCACGGCTTGATCGCATCTGCGGCCAGCCAGCGCCCGATCGTCGACGGCGCCACGGGGCGCACCAGCCCTGTGGCCACGGCGTGGGCTCTCAACTCGGCGGCCGACCATCGGGTCAGCGGCAGACCGTGGTCAGCCGGACGCGTACACGCCAGCGCTTTGACCTGGGCGACCTCGACGGGGGTGAACACTCGCGGTCGTCCCGAGCGGGGCCGATCTTTGAGCCCCTCAAGGCGCTCGAGACAGAAGCGATGCCGCCACTGGCGCACCGTGTCCTGACATACCCCGACCTCACGAGCGATCGCAGCGTTGGCGTCACCGTCGGCGGCGGCGAGGACGATCCGGGCTCGCAGTACGTCACGGTGAGCACAGCGGGCAGCGTGCGCGCGGCGGGTCAACGCGTCGCGTTCCTTGGCGGTGAGGACGACGATATCGGCGCTGGTGGGAGGCATATCCATTTCTGACCCATCCAGCGGCGCCCGCCGAGCCGCCACGCCGGAACACCCCGAAAGCCGAGGGCGAAAACTGGTGGAGGCGATGATGGAGATCATGGCCAAGATCCCCGAGTCGACCCAGACCTCATTGCGACAGAAGTTGCTGGCCCGCGCTGCCGAACGGTGGCCCCAGATCCAGGCCCTGCACACCCGTTACCGGGCCGGATTCGCCTACATCGATGCCACCTTGACCGACGGGGACGAAGTCAAGCTCTGCCGGCTGCGCTACGCCGGGTCAGCCAGCCAGTGGGGTTTTGCGATCTACCGCGCCAGCCACGACGACTACCAGCAAGCCGCCCTGCCAAACGGATGGCCCTCAGGCACTCCCGCAGAAGCCCTCGACACCGCCTGCGGCCTCTATCTCGGCGACCCCACCGCCTGGCTCACCGACCCCCGACGAACTAACGGAGATGCCCACTAGCCTCGGTCTTTCACGGGGGCCGTGAGGTCTGGTCTTGGAAATGACGTGGGAAGTGCTCCGGAGCTGGGATGATGTGACTTATCTAAGGTCCACATCGGTTCAGTTCGAGGAGCACTTCCCAGATGAAGTCTAGCGGGTCGTTTCGGCGGTTGAAGGTCAGTGCGGACGGGTCGGGTGTTGTCTCGCACGCAGGGTTGGGGATGCTGCGGGAGCTCGCCGAGCGCACGGGCCTGGTCACCGCGCTCGAGGACGCTCTGGCGGACACCTACCGCGGGGCGTGGGTCCACTCCCCGGGCCAGGTGCTGACCGATCTGGCCGTCGCGGTCGCCGATGGCGCGGATGCGATCACCGGGATCGGGGTCCTCGGTGATCGCGAGGACGTATTTGGGTCGGTGGCCTCGATGCCCACCGCCTGGCGGGCGCTGGACCGCATCGACACTGACCACCTTCCGGCGGTGCGCGCCGCACGGGCCGCAGCCCGGCAAGCGGCGTGGGCCGCAGGTGCCGGCCCTGACCTGAGTCAGGAATTGTGCATCGATCTGGATGCCACGATCACGGTGGCTCATTCGGAGAAAGAGAACGCGGCCGCGACCTGGAAACGCACCTTCGGGTTCCACCCGTTGCTGGCGTTTTTGGATCGGCCCGACATCGCCGGTGGTGAAGCCCTCGGCGGGCTGCTCCGACCTGGCAATGCTGGTTCGAACACCGCTGCCGACCACATTCAGGTCCTGGACATGGCGCTGGCTTCGCTACCGGCGCATGCGCGTCCCACCCCGGGCGATCCCGGCGGCCCACGGGTACTGGCTCGTTCGGATTCAGCCGGCGCGACCCGAGCGTTTGCTGCCGCTTGCCGCGAGCGTGGGGTCGGGTTCTCCTTCGGGTTCCCGGTGGACTTTCGTATCAAGAACTTCGTCGATGGCATCCCCGACGGGTGTTGGTACCCGGCCATCGACACCGATGGCAACATCCGCGACGGTGCCTGGGTCACCGAGGCCACCGCCAACATCGACCTGTCAGCCTGGCCGGACGGGGCACGGCTGATCCTGCGCAAAGAGCGGCCGCACCCCGGGGCGCAGCTGACGTTCACCGATTCAGACGGCATGCGGATCACCGCGTTCCTCACCGACACCCCACCCGGAGTGATCGGCGGCAATATCGCCGGCTTGGAGCTACGTCACCGCCAGCACGCCCGGGTGGAGGACCGTATCCGGCAGGCCAAGGCCACCGGGCTTCGCAACCTGCCCTGCCGAGGGTTCACCGAGAACGCCGCCTGGCTCGAGGTCGTCATGATGGCCACCGACCTGATCGCCTGGACCAAACTCATCGCCTTCCAGGGCGACCCGGCGCTGGCTCGCTGCGAGATCGGGGCGTTCCGCTACCGCGTGCTCCACGTGGCCGCCCGCATCACCCGCAGTGCCCGACAGACCTGCCTGCGCATCGATAAGACCTGGCGTTGGGCGAGCGCCATCGCCGCAGGCTGGCACCGAATACGCACCGCATTCGGTTGACCACCGAACCTCTGCCCCGACGAGCCGAAGGACCCCCGGAACCCGCTGCCCCGGCGCGACAGCCGGGCCCCAACCATGCCCCGACATCGAAATCAGCCCGAAACGGCTCCGGCCACGCTTCAGCGGCGTGATGCAGCCGGCCCGTGAAAGACCGAGGCTAGTGTCACCACCCGTGACCCAACTCACCGAGCTCGTCGCGGGCATCAACGACGTCTACTGGTACGGCGTCATCGCACTCCTGGTGATCGCCGGGCTGTACTTCTCAGTGACCACGTTGATCGTCCAGATCCGGCTCTTCCCGGAGATGCTCCGGACCATCACCGAGAAACCCTCCGACATCGAACCGGACAAGAAGGGCATCTCCGCCTTCCGCGCCTTCACCATCTCGGCGGCATCCCGGGTCGGCACCGGCAACGTCGCGGGCGTGGCCATCGCCATCACCGTCGGCGGGCCCGGGGCGGTTTTCTGGATGTGGCTCCTCGCCATCATCGGTGGCGCGACGGCCTTCATCGAGTCGACGCTCGCGCAGCTGTACAAGGTCAAGGGCAGGGACTCGTACGTCGGCGGACCGGCGTACTACATCCGCGACGGGCTGGGCTGGAAGCCGGTGGCCGTGGCGTTCGCGGTGATCATCACCGTCACCTACGGCTTCGTGTTCAACGCCGTCCAGGCCAACTCGATCTCCGAATCCGTCCGCAACCAGTTCGACCTCCAGGGCACCGGAGCCGGAATCGCCATCGGCCTGGGGCTGGCGCTCGTGACGGGCCTCGTCATCTTCGGTGGCGTACGCCGCCTGTCCGCTGTCACCGAGATCCTGGTCCCGGTCATGGCCGCGGCCTACGTCGTCGTCGCCCTCATCGTCGTCGCCATCAACATAACCGAGGTCCCCGACATGATCGGCCTCATCGTCGGCCACGCCCTCGGGTTCCGCGAGATCGCCGGCGCCACCATCGGCGCGGCGATCATGCAGGGCATGCGCCGCGGCCTCTTCTCCAACGAGGCCGGCATGGGTTCCGTCCCCAACGCCGCGGCGACCGCCTCGGTCTCCCACCCCGTCAAGCAGGGCCTCGTCCAGTCGCTCGGCGTGTACTTCGACACCCTCGTCGTCTGCTCGGCCACGGCGTTCATCATTCTGCTAGCGGACCCCGAGTTCGGCGGAGACAGAGAGGGCATCACGCTCACGCAGGACTCGCTCGCGTCGCAGGTCGGCGAGTGGGGCGTGCCGTTCCTCATGGTGGTCATCTTCTTCCTCGCCTTCTCCTCGATCCTCGGCAACTCGTACTACGGCGAGGCCAACATCAACTTCCTGCGCGACAGCCCGCGGTCGATCAACGTCTTCCGCGCGCTGGTCCTGCTCGCGGTGTTCGGCGGCGCGCTCGGCTCGGTGGACCTGGTGTGGGGCCTTGCCGACCTGTTCATGGGCTTCATGGCCACCATCAACCTCATCGCGATCCTGCCGCTCGGCGGACTCGCCGTGGCGCTGCTGCGGCACTACCTGCAGCAGAAGACGAAGGGACACAACCCGGTGTTCCACCGCGACGACCTGCCACGGGCCCGAAACGTCACCGCCTGGGACGGCTCCGACCCGATGACGCACCAGCACATCGCCGACGATGCCCGCGAGGTCAAGGCCGACGAATGACCGAAACCGCACGCCGCGCCGACACCGCCCACCGCGCCGATGCCAATCGCCGGAGCCTGACCGCGCTGCCGAAGGCGCACCTGCACGTCCACCTCGAGGCGGCCATGCGGGAGGCGACGCTGCGGCAGTGGTGCGCGGAGGACGGCCTCGAGGTGCCGCCGCTCGTCGACTACCCGGACTTCACGCGGTTCCTCGACGCGTACGGCCTGCTCATCGACCTCCTGCACACGCCGGAGCGAGTCGAGCAGCTCCTGGACGAGGTGATCGCCGACGCCGCCGCGCAGGGGGTGGTGGCGCTCGAGTTCGCGTCGATCCCCGAGAAGGCGGTGGCGTTCGGCTCCGCCGAGGAGGCGCTCGAGTTCCAGCTGCCGGTCATGGCCGAGGCGTCACGCAGGCACGGGGTGTGGGCCGGCGCGATCGTGAGCATCGACCGCGGCGCGGGGCCCGAGCACGCGCTCGAGGCGGCACGGCTGGCCGCGCGGTTCGCCGACCGCGGCGTCGTGGCGGTGGGTCTGGTCGCCGACGAGCGTGACAGTCCCGTGGCCGCCGCGGCGGAAGCGTTCGCGATCGCCCGCGACGCCGGACTCGGGGTGGTGCCCCACGCGGGCGAACTGGGCGGGCCGGAGGAGGTCCGCTCCGCCGTCGAACTGGGGGCGGACCGCATCCAGCACGGGGTGCGCGCCGTGGAGGATCCGGGCGTGCTCGAGCTGCTCGCCGAGCGGGGGACGTGCCTCGACGTGTGCCCCACCTCCAACGTCGTGCTGGGCGTGAGTCCCTCGCTCGAGAGCCATCCCCTGCCCGCGCTCCTGGCCGCCGGCGTGCGGTGCTCGATCGGCGCCGACGACCCCCTGCTGTTCGGCGCGGACGTGGTCGACGAGTACGTGTCCGCACACGAGCGGATGGGCGTGCCCGAGGCGCAGCTCGTGGAGGTGGCGCGTACGTCGATCGAGTCGTCGTTCGCGCCGGCGGACGTCAAGCGGGACGCCCTCGCGCGCCTCGGTGCGTGGGAGGACCGGGCCGCCTGGCAGGACGGCGGCGCGTAAGGCGCGTCAGGCGCCCCAGGTCAGGCGCCTCGGCGGATGCGGTCGGCGGCGACGATCATCGGCACCTGCAGCGGCAGTCGGCCCCACGCGATCACCTGGTACGGCCAGACCGGCTTGCGGCGCCACGCGCGGACCATCTGCAGGTTGCCGGGGAACACGCCGAGGAACAGCGCGGTGGCGGCAGCACCACCCAGCCTCCGTGTGCGGGGCGCGGCCAACAGCCCGGCGACCGCGAGCTCCGCGACGCCCGACCCATAGGTCCACGCGCGGCGGCTGCCGGGCAGCTCGGGCGGGATGAGACCGTCGAACGGCCGGGGATTGACGAAGTGCAGGACCCCCATCGCCCCGAGGGCGGCGGGCATTGCCCAGTAGCGGGCGGTGCGGGGACGGGCGTTGCGGGGGCGGGCGGTCTCGGAGCTCATCAGCCGAGACTACGGGCGCGGCGGCCCCCTCACCGGATCCCCGGCAGGACGCGCTCGCCGATGAGCCGTACGGGGGCGACGACGACGAGGCCAGGCCGGTGCCCGGGCGCGAGGCATTCTGCCCGGCAGAGCGCGATAAGCCCGGGATCATCGAGCTGCGGCTGGAAGTGCGTGCCCAGTCTCGCGGTCCGCCGGGCGGCTGCGCCCCGCATCGAGGAAGACCAGCGGGTGGGGTTGCGAGAACGGCCTCGGGGTGGGCGGGGGTCCGCGGGAATCGCGAGCTCCGTGGAGCCGTAGGCGTCCCACACCCGGCCTGAGCTCACCTCCCGTCTTCCTCCTTTGACTCCTCTGCGTACCTGGGGGCCAGTGCCTCCATCTGCTGCATCACCAGCTGGATGGCCTCTGGCTGCTTGTCCGGTGGGTACTTGTACTTGCGTAGTGTGCGCTTGACCGAGGCGCGAAGCTTGGCCTTGACGTCCTCGCGGACCGTCCAGTCGGTGCGGATGTCGCGGCGCATGGTGGCGACGATCGAGCGGGCGATCTCGGCCAGCACGTCGTCGCCGAGGACGTCGACCGCGGACCCATTCAACGCGACCACGTCGTAGAACGCGAGTTCATAGCTTTCCAGCGGCGGCTCGAAGCGCTGCCCGCGGTCGGCTTCCGCGCTGACCTCCTTGGCGAGCTCCACCAGCTCGGCGATCACCTCGGCAGCCGTGAGCTGCTGGTTGGTATAGCGCACCATGAGCTCGTTGACGCGTTCGGAGAACAGCTTTCGCCGCAGCTCGTTGCCGTGCGTGACCGTCGCGGCCTCCTCCAGCAACGTCGCCTTGAGCGCCTCGATCGCCAGGTGGGCCTTGGACGGCTTCTGCGCCTCTTCGACCCACTGCGGGGTGAGCGTGTCGAGCCGCGGGAGGGGCAGTCCGGCCTCGCGGTAGATGTCGACGACCCCTGTGCTCGCTGCGGAGTCGACGATCAGTTCGCCGAGAATGCGCTTGATCTCGTCCGGGACCAGTTCTCCGGCGCCGATCTTCTGCTGTGCGTCGAGCTTGAGCATCCAGACGCGGACCTCTTCGACGAACCGCACCTCTGGTCGGACCGTTTCGAGGGAGTCGTTGCCCGCCGCCAGCGCCCACGCCCGTGCGAGCTTGGATGACAGGTCGCGGAAGCGGTCGGCGAGAGGGCGCGCGTCCGGGTCGTCGTCGTCGCGGTTTCCCGGTGTGCCCGGCGACCGCAGGCGGGTCACCACGGTGAGCAGCGCATCACGCCAGCCGGTTTTGGCGTTGGCGTGCCACTGTGCCTTCCACTCGTCGCCGATGAGCTCACGCACGCCTGCGAGCAGGTCGAGCACGATATGCGCGGCCTCCTCGGAGGTGCGGCCGACGAGTCGGTCGCCGCCCTCCGGGGCCTCGCGGGTGAACTCCTCCAATGCCTTGGACAGGTTGTCAGTGAGCGGCGCGTAGCCCACGAGCAGCCCGTCCTGCTTCCCGCGGAAGGTGCGGTTGACGCGGGCGAGCGTCTGCATGAGCAGCGCGCCCTTGAGCGGCCGGTCCACGTAGAGCGTGTGCAGCGCCGGGGCGTCGAAGCCGGTGAGCATCATGTCTTTGACGATGATCAGCTCGAGCTCGTCGTCGGGGTTCTTCACCCGCTGCTTCACCGCGGCGATCGCACTCGGACGCCGGAGATGCCTGGTGACGTGCTCCTCGTCGCCCGGGTCGGCGGTGTAGACCACCTTGACCTTGCCGGTGTCGTCGGCGTCGGAGTGCCAGTCGGGGCGGAGGGCGACGATCTCCTGGTACAGGTTCGCGGCGATGGATCGGGTGGCGCAGACGATCATCGCCTTGCCCGGAACGCCGAGGAAGGGCCTCATGGCGTCGCGGCGGGTTTCCCAGTGGGTCACCAGGTCGGCGGCCAGGGTGCGGATCCGCTCGGGGGCGCCGTAGACGGTGTCGAGCTTGGCGACTGCGCGCTGGAGGCGTTCGGCGTCCGCGGCGTCGAGGCCGCTCAGTGCCTCCTCCGCAGCATCGTCGAGCGACTCGTCGTCCACGCCGGGAAGGCGGGCCAGGCTGATCAGTCGCGGTTCGTAGACCACGGGGACCGTGGCGCCGTCCTCCACCGCCCGGTGCAGGTCGTAGACGTCGATGTCGGCGCCGAAGACGCGGCGGGTGGCGCGTTCGCCCTCGGTGATGGGGGTCCCGGTGAAGGCGATGAGGGTCGCGTGCGGCAACGCACTCTTGAGGTGCGCGGCGTAGCCGTCCAGGTTGTCGTAGTGACTGCGGTGGGCCTCGTCCGCGATGACGACGATGTTGCGCCGGTCCGAGAGCAGCGGGTGTGTTGCTCCGGAGTCTCGCTCGGATTTGCTCAGGCCGAACTTCTGCAGGGTGGTGAAGTAGATGCCGCCGGAGCGGCGGTCGGCCAGTTGTGTCCGCAGATCGTCGCGGGTGCGGACCTGCACCGGCTGCTCGGGGAGCAGGTCGGAGATCTGGAAGCCGTCGAACAGTTGGGAGTCCAGCTCGGTGCGGTCGGTGATGACGATGACCGTGGGGTTGGCCAGTCGCGGGTGCCGCATGATCTTGGCGGTGTAGAGCTCCATCTCCATGGATTTGCCGGAGCCCTGGGTGTGCCACACGACGCCGGCCCGGCCGTCGGAGTCCACGGCGCGGACGGTGGCGCCGACGGCTTTGGTGACGGCGAAGTACTGGTGCGGTTTGGCGATGCGTTTGATCAGACCGGACTCGGTGGCGTCGAAGGCGGTGAAGTCGCGGTGGAGCTGGCCGAATCGTTCGACGTTGAACACGCCGTCGATGAGGAGGTCGAGTTCGGTGATGGGTTCCGCGGAGTCTTCGTGGGTGGTGAGGGGGGCGATGCGGCGGCCGTCGTCGTCGACGTTCCAGGGCGCGAAGTGGTTCCACGGGGTGAACGGCGTGCCGTAGCGGGCGGAGAGGTCGTCGGTGGCGACGACGACGACGGCGAAGCGGAACGCCATGGGGAATTCGTGAAGATAGGTGCGCAGCTGGTTGTACGCGAGTTCGGCGGTGGCGTTTTTGGCGCTTGGCTTCTTGAGTTCCACGATCGCGAGCGGCAGTCCGTTGACGTAGGCCACCACGTCGAATCGTCGTTCGTGTTCGCGGCTGCGGACGGTCACCTGGTCCACCGCGTGATACTTGTTGCGCGAGGCGTCGGCGGACAGGAAGCGGATGACCGGGGCGACCTCGCGGCCGTCGTCGTCGATGTAGGTCAGACCTTTGTAGCCGTCGAGCAGGATGTGGTGGAGCCGGTGGTTCTCGGTGACGGCGTCCTGCGACTTGGGAGTGGTCACCTCGGCCATGGCCTGCTGGAGATACTCCTCGGGCACGTCCGGGTTGAGGTTGATCAGCGACTGCAGGAGGGTGCCCCGCAGGACGATGTCATGCCACGAGTCGCGCTCCCCCGAGCCGGGCGCGAGGGATGGCCCGGAGCGGTGCTCCCATTCGCGCTCGGCGAGGGCGTCGAGGATGCCCTGCTCGGCTTGGGCCTCGGACCAGCCGTAAGTCATCGCGTCCTCTCCAGGTCAGAGGGGCGCGAAGCGTGATCGGACATGAAAAAACCTGCCCCCAGAGGGGGCAGGTGGCATGCCCCGAGGATAGCGTCGGCGCTGCAATCGAGCAATGTACGTCGGGTAGAGGTGCCCGTTGATGGGCCTTCGACGAGCCCATCACTGTAGGCGTCACTGCACAGTGACCTACAGTGACCTACAGTGACGAACAGTGACGGGGCGCGCCTCGCGACAGCTACTACGCCGCTACCGCCCGGCCTGTGTCCCTTCGATACGGACTGGCTTTCTCGGCTAGGCTCGTCGACCCGAGGACGACCTAAAGAAGGCGGCAAACCGCGCCGACCTGTTATTTCGACGCCCTGAGACGTACCTTTCTTACTTAGGTTCTTGGCTAGCTTCATTGGATCGGTCCTCACTTATGAAAGCTCCCAGCGCGGCCGGGTGCGGCTCCCTGCGTTGTGGATCTCGCCGGATTTCCTCAACTTTGTGAGCAGGTTGCCGATCTTGTTTCGCTTCTGCTCGTCAGTGAGCGCGTCACTGAGCTGGCTCATGAGCAACTCGTCGATGTCGGAGCGATTGGCCGAGCTGAATTTCTCCAGGTAGTCGCTGATCTGTTTGCAGTAGAACGCATCGTCCTGGCCTCGGGTTCCGATGTACGCAGCCTTCGTTCCCGTTACTCGCGCAATGGTCGGTGCGACACGAAGGTGAGGTTGTCGTCCCTCGATCAGTCCGGCCTTCCGGAGGCGGCGGGCTACTGATGCCGAGAGCGGCAGACCCTTCTGGACCCGGTCGAGAGCGAGCACATCCTCGAGCGGCAAATCCTCGCGAGCCATGAGCAGCTTGGTGTACGCCTCGTCGATGACCGCGCCATAGACAGTGAGCTTGACCTCGCCGGGGTCGGTGAGATCGTAGTCGGGAAGCGGGAGGAACCGCTTGCGTTGCTGACTGACCATACGGTGAATCCCGTTTCCCATGTGGTCAACGAGGTTGAGTTCAGTCATCGCGGTCACCAGGAGCGGGTTGCGGTACCGACGAGGCACTGTGTCGCTCAACATGTAGTCATCAGGGGTGCGGTCGACAAAGTCACCGACGCTGAGGAACTCGACCCGGTCCGGACGTTCGACGAGGACGATTCGTGAGTGCTGGCGGTAGTCCTGGTGCGCGATGCAGTTGTACAGAGCCTCGTGAAGACTTCCCTCGTCGTACTTCGAGATCTCGCGGTAGACGGCTCTGTTCGGGTCATTGAACCGGATCTGGACATTGCGGACACGACTGATCAGATCGTCAGCGGAAAGTAGAAATGGCGTGCTGAAGTGCTCGAACGCCTGTTGTTCACCGGTCAATTTCCAAGTGATCTCGGCCATGTGCGGGCTGATCAGGTGCGCCGAGGTGAACTTGCCGAGCAGTAAGATCGCAGCGCGAGTGACTTTGCCCCCAAGCGTCAACCGAACCTTCTCCAAGAAGGTGGCGTCGTTCCAGCGCGCCACTTCGTCGGCCAGTCGCGGATATCTTTCAGTGAACCCCTTTCGCGCCTGAGCAACGGCTTCGGGATCCAGGTCCTCGAGTGTTGCGTGAGGGATGATCGTGGCCGTCCAGTCGCTACCGATGGTCTGGTTGCGTATCTGGTCCAGTTTGTCCATGCCGAGGGGAACGAGGCTTTCCCCGGCCCGCGCCCAACATTGCCCTTTCCATGCGATCGGCAGGCCTCGGGGCGCTGGTGGGATCTCGAAGAGCACCACGCGGCCGGCCTCGTGGTCGAGAACGTGAATGTTGCGAAACGACACTCGGGGGTCGGTGTTCTGGTTGATCTCCAGCTTGAGCGCGTTCAGGCGGTTTGCCGAGTGGCCATAGGAACTGCCCACGATTACCCGGAGTTTGTCGTCAACTCCGAATATCAACCAGCCCGCTTCGTCACCGCGCAGGTTCGCCTCGTTGGCCAGTGCCGAAAAATATTTCCCAATTTCGCTCATGCTGAAACCTTCACGGCCACGTTTGAACTCGACCACCTCGCTCTCCCAATCGGCAATTAGCCGATCGAGGAGCGAGGAGAGCTCGTCGGTGTTCATAGGCGGATCATCTCATCTCCGCCAGGCGCAGGTCGGCCGCCACTCAGAGCACATCCTCGGCTGCTCGCTCGGCGTCCTTAACGCCAACCTTGCCGCTCATGAGGAGTGGGAGCAGTTCGTCGCGGGTGCGGGCTAGGGATACGTTCTCCTTGAGCCCGGTTACGACACGCTCCTCAAGCACCTCAAGTTCGCTCACAGCACGTCTTGTCGACCCATCGTAGAAGTTGGGCACCTCAACATCCGCAAGCGTCGAAGTCGTGATGGTGCTGAATACCGAACCGTGCGCTCTCGAAATCAGGCCGGCGACAGCACCCTCTAAAGCCAGCCTCAGAGCTGCACTCTTTCCCGCCTGGGGAATGAAAGCGTACGCAGACTGATTGCATGCGCAGTCAACACCTGCCACCGCAACTTCGCCCACAGTCCCACGGGCTGTCAAAAACACCGACCCCGCTGGAACCGGTCTGAGTCGCTCCGGCTGAGCAGCCTTGATCGTGATTGTCTCAGCCGTCGACAAAATGACCCCCAAATCGGCACCTGTCATATCGCGCACCGAGGCCCACGGAGTTCCGCCACCCCAAAGTTCCGGACTGGATCGAGCCGGGGTTCCACCCAACCTTGGTGGAGCTAACTCAATGAGCGGTATATGCGGCAGCGATCTCGAAGCTCTCGACCATATCGATCCCTGCAGACCACGCAGGGACACGCAGACCTTTCGGTTCGCGGCGATCTTGTCGTCCAGCGCGCCGAGGACCTCGCCGATCGCGCGCTGCGCCTCCAACTCCGGCAGGGAGTGGCAGAATTCATAGATTCGCCCCGGACTGGTATGCCTGACTGTGCTTCCAGTCGCGGTAGAGAGAATCTGCCTGTGAAACTCGCCGGTAAGAAAGAGTGCCTTTAGGTAGTTCTTATCTAGTGCCGACTCGTCAAGAATCTCGACCTTCCCAATTCGCTGATTGTGGAGAAAGATGCCATCGCTCGGCACAATAGCAGGTTTGCCTAGGGTGGCCCCCTCCTTACTGAGGTCGGTCATCGAGACAACCAGGTCACCCGGTTCTAAGATGAAGGCAGACGGAAACTCACCAGAGAATGACTTCACCCTGCGAACAAAACTGCCGCCTGGCTCGAAGTTCCCCGGGGTAATGAGCTGTGGCAGCTCGGCATCCGTGCCGAACCCAGAACCAGGAAAAGCCCACCCATGGTGAATCTTGATGACGTCGCCTAAGCGCACCGCTTTCACACCAGCCTCCCCAACTGCTCGCGAACAACGGCATCGAGCCGGGCCGACTCATCCAAGGCAGCGGTGAGCTCACCGGTGAGCCGCGCGATCTTCTCGTCGACCGGCTCGTCGTCCTCCTCCGCCTCGGGCACGCCCACGTAGCGGCCCGGGGTCAGCGCGTAGCCGGCGGCCTTGATCTCCTCGAGCGTGGCCGACTTACAGAAGCCGGGCACGTCCTCGTACTCGCCCTGAGCGGACGGGCGACCGCGCCAGGAGCGGAACGTCTCGGCGATGCGCTGCAAGTCCTCCTCGCTCAGCGTGCGCTCCACGCGGTCGATCATGTGGCCCAGCTCGCGGGCGTCGATGAACAGCACCTGCCCCCGGCGATCCACCGAACCACCCTTGCCGGCGGCCTTGTTCTTGGCGAAGAACCACACGCACACCGGGATGCCTGTCGCCCGGAACAGCTGCCCCGGCAGGGCCACGATGCACTGCACCACGTCACCCTCGACCATCGCTTTGCGGATGTCGCCCTCGCCGCTGGTCGAGGTGGTCATGGTCCCGTTGGCCATCACCACGCCGGCCTCGCCGTTCGGCGCCAGCTTGGACAGGATGTGCTGCATCCACGCGTAGTTGGCGTTGCGCTTGGGCGGCACCCCGTAGATCCACCGCGGATCGTCCTCGCGCCGCGCCCAGTCCTTGATGTTGAACGGCGGGTTGGCCATCACATAGTCGGCCTGCATATCCGGGTGGATGTCCCGGGCAAAGGTGTCGCCCCACCGTGAACCGAGCCCCTGCGAATCGATCCCGTGGATCGCCAGGTTCATCTTGGCCATCCGCCACGTGCGCTCGTTGAGCTCCTGCCCGTACACGGCGACGTTGGTCGGATCCTCCTTGTGCCCCTCGAGGAACTTCTCCGTCTGCACGAACATGCCGCCCGACCCACAACACGGGTCGTACACACGCCCCGAATGCGGTTCGAGGATCTCCACTAGCGTCCGCACCACCACGGGCGGGGTGTAGAACTCGCCGCCGCGCTTGCCCTCCGCCTTGGCGAACTTGTCCAGAAAGTACTCGTAGACCTCCCCGAGCAGATCCCGCGCCTTGGAGGCGCCACCGCCGGTGAAACGCGCCGCGTTGAACAGGTCCACTAGCTCACCCAGTCGGCGCTGCTCCACATTGTCCCGCCCGAACAACACCGGCAGCGTGCCCACCAACGACTCGTTG
Source organism: Dietzia maris (assembly GCF_036287335.1). Classification (NCBI taxonomy): domain Bacteria; kingdom Bacillati; phylum Actinomycetota; class Actinomycetes; order Mycobacteriales; family Dietziaceae; genus Dietzia; species Dietzia maris. The sequence goes on along the minus strand of NZ_CP143053.1, from coordinate 201,748 downwards.
GCCTGCATCAACGCGCGCATCGCGGCGTCGATCAGCTCACCGATCGACTGCGCGTCGTTGGTCGACGACGCCGGGATGCCCTTGGCATGCCGCGAGAGGTACTCCCAGCGCGCCTCGGCGGGCACCCAGAACACGCCCGAGCCCAGGTACTCGTCGGCGTCCTCGAGCGTCTCCGCGAGGTAGGCCTCGTCCTCCCCGGCCAGCTCCTGGCGGATCGCGTCGCGGCGCTCTTCGAAGGCGTCCGAGACGTACTTGAGGAACACCAACCCCAGCACAACGTCCTTGTACTGCGACGCATCCATGGACCCGCGGAGCTTGTCCGCCGCCTTCCACAGCGTGTCCTTGAGTTCCTTAGGTGTCGATGCCTCCATGGGCATCGGAACCAGCACTTTCGCCATCAGGCGTTCTCCTCGTAGTTCTGATCTGAATAGTCGTGGTCTATGCGCAGCGTGCCCGCCGCGAGTCCGTCGGAAAGTTCTGTGGTGAGCGCGTCGAGCGCACTCAGTTCGGCCAGGAGCCGTGCCCGATGCTCGGCGGCCCGTGCCGCCACCGTGCGCCAAGGGCTACAAGCGTCGACGACGACGGTGCGCAGCCGCCACGAACGGCAATCCGATCCCCGCGCAGCCGAAATATCCCGAACCGCGAGCTCGGGAAGAATACGTCGCGATCCCTCGACCGGCTCCAGACAACGCAGCACCCGGGCCGGCGCCTGAACGGCATTGCCGCCGGCTGTGTCAATGATCGCGGCCGGCCCCCTCGTCGTCGTAAACACCACGTCGCCCGGCTCCGTGAGCCGGAAACGAGGCGCGCGTCGGACCAACTCCACCAGATCGACCGACCGTGACCCGATCGCGCACCGGCCGCGCACCTCGTCCGGGCCGATCACCCCAATGCCGCCCGAACCCGCCGCGAAGACCTCCGCGGGGATGCGCACGCCCGTGATCACCCGGGCCGGCCGGTGCTCGCCCGTGGTCGCCGCTCTCCACGGCAGGGAGTGATCTGCCGCGGACCCGGCCGCCACCACCTCGACCCCGTCGAGCACCCCGGACGCCGACGCGTCGCGCTTCTCCCACAGGCGGGCCAGCGCATCACCGCCGTCCTCCGCGACGTCGGTGGTGACCGGCAGAGCGAGCGCGGACCTGACCACCACCGCATCGGTGAGCCGGTGCTCGGCCCGCAGGAACGCGTGACTCCGCCGTGCGGCGCCTCCGCGGAGAGCCGCGACAGCGTCAGAGGCGAGTGCACGGTTCTCCCGCGCATCCAGCGCGTGGGCCGAGTGCTCCCCGAACGTCGTGAAACTCCGCGCACCGGCGGTGTCGCCGGACTCTCCCAGCACCCACATCGCCATCCGACGACGACCGCCGAACCGGCACAATCCCCGCGGCAGGCGAGCGACATAGCGCAGGGGCGCAACATAGTCGCCGCCTGTCCCCCTCAGGATCCGCCGCCGATGGTCCGTCCCCGGCAACTCGTCGACCAGCAGCGGGGCGGGAGCGAACACCACCGCGGCGCTGCCCGGCCCCAGGTCCAGCACCACGTTGTCGACCGAGTCGAAGAAGCCCTCAGTCCCGTCCCGGGGAATCGCCGCCCACTGCCCGACGAGAAGCGTGGCTGAACCGGCCGTCGCTGGTTCCAGGCGGGCGCCGAGTGCGGCGAGGTACCGCCAGAGCAGTCGGTCCACCGGCCCAGTCGGGCCATCCGGCGAAACGACTCGCGACCGATCCGACTCCGACGCCTTTTCCACCACGCTCGCAAGCAGACGCAGTCCGCCCGGACCCCACGGCACGAGTGCCCTGTCGGAATCGCCGGCCAGCGCCGCGACCACCTCGCACGCCAGTGCATCGCCCGTGCTGGTGAGCGATTCCGAGGCGAGCGGCGCGTCCTTGGCCTCCTGACGTTGCGCCAACCGTTTGAGCACCCGTGTCGCCGTGACGCCGGCTTCGGCGAGGTGATCGACGCACGCGACCAGGTCGGCATCACGCAGAGCCTTATCCGCCTGCGCCACGGACAAAACCGACTCGACTGCGTGCCCCACCGGAAGCATCGCGAGGTCGTCACTGCTCTGTTCAGCCAACGGCATACCAGACAGCGCATGGAGCAGGAGAAGCGCCGATGCGTCGTCGAGTTGCGAGGCCGCCCGGTCCATCAACGACGAGAACAGCGCCGCGTCCTCGTGCGCATCCGGATTGTTCCCCCTGCCGGTCACGCGCAGCCAGCTGCCGACCTCGTCTGCGGAGAACACCAGTCGTGCGGGGTCCACCGGCGCAGGGAAGGGGTGCTCCGATCCGGCTGACCGGGAGCGCCACACCGAGACGACCGGGCGCTTCACGCCGGCGAGCGCGGCGACCTGCTGCATGGTCAGAGTCTCCACGGGGCCACCTCCACTCGGTCCGTCTGATCTGCGATGCGGCCGACGCTACCTCCGAGTTGCACCGACTCATACCCGCCCGGCGATAAGGCCCCTTATCGCCATAGGTCTCAGCACTCCGCCGCCATGCAGGGGAAAAGTCTCCCCGGAAGTCAACCGCACTCGATCCCCCGGAGGTCACTCGTGAACAACGCCCTCACGGTCGACCACCTCGCCGCTTGGAGTCCCCTCGAATGGTGGCTTCACTACCTCGCCGCGATCGCCGTACCCGTCCTGGCCACCGCCCTCGTACTGGCCGCATGTGAAGCGTGCAGGGCGCTCGTCCGCCTGGGTCTGCCGAACCCGGTCGAAGCAGCAGTCGGTGTGGTCCTGATCTCCGGCGCCTTCGCGGTCGTGTTCCTTGGCCTGAACTGGCACATCGACTTGCTGTATGGATCGCTACGGCATATCTCGAGCGCGACCGGGGCTGTCGTCGCCGGCCTCGGCACCGCGCTCGTGTTGGCCGCAGCCTCCGTGATCCTGGCACTCAAGCTGGGAACAACCAGACGGCGCCAGCTCGCCGTGATCGCCCTCGCCGCCGCAGTACCCGCAGTCTTCACCCTCGTCCATGACGGCCTCTACCGGGATGCGACCGCATCCGTGCGCGACACGGCGAGTGTCGGTATGCCGTCACCCACACGAAGCGCCGCAGGAACCCAGCCGAACCGACCCACCGACGCCCCAACGAATGTCCTACCGCGCTCCCCTCCGGTGGACCAGCACGCACTCGCACCCGAAGGCCTCAGGGCCGCATGACCTTTCCCATCCTCACTTCACCAAGGAGACTTCCCATGTCCTCGACCTCCCTCCGTACGTACGGCACCGCCGCCGTGACCGCCGCACTCCTGGGCGCCGGCTCATTCCTCGCGCCGGCCATCGCCCAGGCGCAGTTGGTCGACCCCGTCGACCCCACCGATATCATCAAGATCGACTCGCCCGACCTGACCGTGAGCGTCAACGGCACCACGGCGAACTTCACCGTCACCGCGCCCGAGAACATGGCCTGCGTCGGACCTCTGGTGGTCGAGGGTGCGATCAGCGAGAAGGACATCGACCCCGAGACCTGGGACGAGACCTTCTTCGAGGACCTGTACAGCAATCCGGTCTGGCCCACGAAGGAATCCGACCTGCGCGTGGTGGTCAACGAGTCCAGTGACCTACTGGACGAAGAGGGCGCCTACGCCAGTCCCCACGAGGTCAGCGTGCCGGGCCTGAACGACGGGGACTACGTCGCCACGTCGATCTGCGTCACCGAAGACAGCATCGCGCCCCTCACTGCGACCGGTGAGATCTCGACTCTCGCGGACGTCCAGTACCCGGTCGAGATCCACTTCCGGAACTTCTCGGTCACCACTACCGGGAGCGTCAATCTGGGCAGCGTCGACGTGTTCGGCAGCCTCGGGAGCTGACCACCTGGACCGGGGGCGTCCGGCTCGTCGCTCAGCTGACGTAGCCGGTCACCCCGGCCCGCTGTGAATCGACTCATTGCCCTTCTGACATGGCGGTACGAACCCTTCGGGAGTCGTACGCGGCCTGGCCGGGAGGGCATTGTCGTGTACCCGCTCCGCTGCGGCCGCAGATGCCGTGGCGGCGGCGCACGCCGAACATTCTCTCACGCCGAACATTCTCTACTGTGGCGTGCACACCTGACCCGACCCGAGGGAGACCACACATGGACGTCGCCGCCGTCGCCGCCACCGCACCGGACGCACCCCTGGAGAAGACCACGATCCGACGTCGGGACACCGGCCCGGACGACGTGCTCATCGAGATCGAGTTCGCCGGCATCTGCCACTCCGACATCCACCACGTGCGCGGCGAGTGGGGGCAGACCACCTATCCCGTGGCACCCGGGCACGAGATCATCGGCATCGTCCGCGAGGTCGGTTCCGAGGTCACCCGGCACGCGGTGGGCGACCGCGTGGGCGTCGGCTGCCTGGTGGGGGCCTGCCACGAGTGCGCCGCGTGCGAGGCCGGCCAGGAGCAGGAGTGCGAGGTCGGAGCCACCGCGACCTACGGCTCCCCGCTGCCCGAGGGCGACCCGGAGGGCCCGGTCACCAACGGCGGCTACTCCACGCACATCGTGGTGGAGGAGCGCATGGTCGTCTCCGTCCCCGAGGGCCTCGACCCGGCCGCCGCCGCGCCGCTGCTGTGCGCCGGGATCACCATGTACTCGCCGCTCCGTCAGTGGAACGTCGGCCCCGGCACGAAGGTCGCGGTGATCGGCATGGGCGGGCTCGGGCACGTGGGCGTGCAGCTCGCCGTGGCCATGGGCGCCGAGGTCACCGTGTTGTCCCAGAGCACCTCCAAGCGCGACGACTCGCTGAAGTTCGGCGCCGTGGAGCACTACGCGACCGCCGGAGACGAGGGCAGGGAGAACCTGCGGGCGCTCCGAGGCAGCTTCGACGTCATCCTCAACACCGTCTCCGCCAACCTGCCCCTGGACCGGTACCTCGCCCTGCTCAAGCCTCGCGGCGCCATGGTGGAGATCGGCATCCCGAGTGAGCCGATGTCCCTGCGGGCGGGGTCGGTGACCGGCGGCCGCAAGATCCTCACCGGCTCGATGATCGGCGGTATCCCCGAGACGCAGGAGATGCTGGACTTCTGCGCCGAGCGCGGGATCACCGCCCAGATTGAACTCATCTCGGCCGATCAGATCAACGAGGCGTGGGACCGCGTCGTCAGCTCGGACGTCCGGTACCGGTTCGTGATCGACGCCAAGACGTTCTAGGCGAGACCGTCAGGTTTCACCGGTGAACCACATCCAGATAAATGTCGCCACGAATCCCACCGTCGAGAGGATGAGGACGGTCCGGCTGTAGTGATCCTCCCAGGCCATCTGGATGAACCGCCGCTTGAACTCTTCCCACCTGCCGTCCCAGAAACCGGGTTCCGGTTCCAGGGCGGGGTGTTCGTAGGGGTGCGGGTCGCGTTCCGACGGGTCGTCCCGTCTCTGCCCATACCTCATGGTCGTGTCACCTCTCTGCCGTGTGGATCCGGTACCGGTGGTGAGCCATATCGCCCGCCTGCTGTCCCAGGTACGTCCCGACGGCCGCACCGATGCCGGCGCCGATGAACGTTCCGAGGGGACCGAACATCGTTCCTGCGACGGCGCCGGCTGCGGCGCCTCCGAGCGCGCCGCCACCCAGAGCCCCAAGGGTCTCCGCGACGGCCTCGCCGGTCGACGTCCTCCCCTCGGCGTGGGCCTTCACGCCGTCGTACACCGTAAGCCCGCCACCGACCGGACCGGCGACCCTACCGAGTCCTCGCAACCCCGTCGCCGCGGCGCTGCCGAAGTCATCCGGAGCCGGGTTGAGCATGTGTCTCCCCCGGGTCCGTGGATCGAGTTCATCGGCGACGTCCGGGTAGCCCCGTGACGCGGCCCCCGTCATCGCGTCCACACCGCGACCCGGCCACGGGTCGTCCGGGCCCGGGATCGGCGACCGGTCGACCTCGAGTGGGATCGCGGAGTGCAGCCGAGCGGCGATCTGGTCGATCTCGCGCCCGTAGTGCTCATCGAGGGAGCGCACGGTGTCGACCGCGGAGCTGATCGCCTCCGCATGCTCATCGACCGCCGAGTGACCGATGTCGTCGCGACCAGACAAAGGACGCACCGACGATTCGCCCACCTGCAGTCCGGCTGCCTCGGCATCGGCGATCCGATCTCGAACCGTCTGAACTGCCGGCCCCAGCGCAGCGTGCGAGCTCCGGAGAGCATCAGCCAGATCCTCGAGTCCGTCAGCCAGCGTGCTGACGTGCGACTTCTCGCGTTCCACGGTGTCGAGGACGGCGTCAGCGGCCTCCCCGTCCCAGCCATCATCCAGCTCCGCCGCACCGTCAACCAGGTCCCCCCGGATGCTTTGCGCCACCGAGCCCTGCCGCCCGACCTCGCCACCGGCGCCCGTCAACGCGGACACGTCCCAACGACGAATGTCGCCGACTGTCCAGCTCACCGCCGGGCCACCGCTGCGAGGAGATCCGCGAAGTCCTCATCCTCGGCCTCGAGGAACCGGTGCGCCTCGGCCGCGAAGTCGGCCAGGCCCCCGAGCCGACCCGCGATTCTCGAGGCGCACACGGTGGCGGCACCACACGCCCGGTCCAGCGCCTGCTCGATCGCCGACCCGCCCGGAAGACCGCCGCCCAGACGTGCCGTGACCTCGGGAAACGTCACCTCCGCGGCCGCCTCCCCGCAGTCGCGGAACACCGAGACCGCGCTCGCGATCTTCCCGGCATCCGCCCTGATCGTCCCGTCGGGCACGAGCCCTCCTCGTCGTCGTTCCGGTCTACTACCGGGACGCCCCCGTGGCGTCCTCACCATGTACGACGCGCGCCCCACGCCGATCGGTTCCCCCGTGTCGTACCCGTGGTGTGTACTCGGGAGTGTGGAAGGGACACCGGTCACGGCCGGTTCCACCCACGACCCGGCGGCGTCGCCCGGCGTCGGGACCTCTCCCTCGAGGAGTGCACCATGTCGCTCACCTGGACCCCCACCCTCGACCGCGCACTCGCGGTCGCCGCCCGTTGCCACGCCGGCCAGACCCGCAAGGACGAACCGACGCCCTACATCGCCCATCCGGTCGCGGTGGCGCTGATCGTCTCGGACTTCACCGGCGACGAGGACGTGGCGGTCGCGGCGCTGCTCCACGACGTGCTGGAGGACGTGCCGCCATCGGTCTACTCGGCCGACGACATGACCGCCGAGTTCGGCGAGCGGGTCACGGAACTCGTTCGCGGCGTCTCGGAGGAGAAGACCGCCGGCGAGGAGACCCCGCCGTGGCGGGTGCGCAAGGAGGGCTACCTCGCGCGACTGGCCGAGGACTCCCACGAGTGCCTGCTCATCTCGGCCGCCGACAAGATCCACAATCTGCGCTCGATGGTCACCGCGCACAAGCGGCTGGGCGATGACATGTGGGGCCTGTTCAACGCCGGGCCGGAGGAAAAACTGTGGTTCTACCGGGCGATCGCCGACGCCGTCGCCGAACGGCTCGGTGACTGCACCGCCTCGCGAGAACTCCGCCGGGCCGTCGACGACGTGGCCGCCCTCGCGCCGGTGGGGTGACGTCATGCAGGACCACCGCCTCGGACCGGGTAGCGCCTCCCTGCGCCCGGCGGACGACCCGTGGCACGACTTCGAGCACACCCTCACCGGACATCTCCGCAGGCCCGGGGCGGTGGGCGCGATGGAATTCCGCGCACCGTCACAACCGTCCGGCGGACAGGGACGGTGCACCGTCCAACTGGCGGCGGGCGGGGCGGTCGCCTGGGTGACCGCCCGCCCCGCCGGGCACGACCTCGTCGAGGAGATGATCGCGCACACCGCCCCCACCTCCCCGGCGCCGATCGCCCGGGCGGTGGTCGACGTCTGCCGTGACCGGCTGGGAGTCCCGCACCCGCAACTGCTCACCCTCCGATGCGAGGGGACGGTCGGTCGCTACACCGGCGCGCTCAGGCTCATCCGGTCCGATTCCGTGCCCGTCGGACGCGACCCCGCCGACTATCCCAACCCGATCGACGTGGCCGTCGAGGTCGAGGACCACGTGGACGCCCGCGAGCGGTACGAGGCGATCATCGAACAGGTGACCGGCCGGCCGTGCGTGGTGGACGAGGTGGGCCACCTGGTCTTCGACCACGTCGGCCACCGGATGCACGTCTCGTTCACGGAGGACGAGCCGTTCGCCCGCATCTGGGCGTGGGTCGTCCGAGGTGTGCGTTCCCGCGCCGAGGCCGCTCTGGAGATCGCGCGCCTCAACCTGGACGACGACCTCACCTCGTGGGTCCTCGACGGTCGCCACGTCATGCAGCGCACCACCGTGCCCGTCGCTCCGTTCCTGCCCCGCCACGCGCAGCACGCACTCGAGCACTTCCTGCTCACGTACGCCGCCACGCGCGATCAGGTCGCAGCGCGGTTGGGCCCGCGTACGCGGAGTTAACGCAAGTTTCTTCGGCCGCCTCTCGCGGCCCATCGACCCGACATGGCCAGCAACCCCTAATTCTGGACGCTTACCCATGACAGTGGCACGGTCCCGTGAGCGGTTGTACCCCGCGTAGGCCGCCCTAGGAGCATGGGTCAGTAATGGCTCGAAGCGCGCCGAGAGTACGGCGGAGTGCGTGAGAGCGTTGCGCTCGGGCCGGCGTCACTGGCGGCCAGGTATTCGGTTTGCGAAGCCGCGGTGATGGCGTTCAGTCCGCGGGTCAGCCTGTAGGTCGCCCGGGCCTGCCAGTTCAGGCGATCTGGAGGCCGCCGAGCCCGGTGGCGCCGATATGACCGTGGAGCTTTCGCAGGTTGTGGCAGGCAGCGAGCAGTAGCCATTCACCGCGGGCGGCGTCCAGACCGCGAATCAGGAGTTGCTTGCCGTTCTGCAGGGTGCTCATCTGTCCGAAGACCGGTTCGACGATCGCTTTGCGCCGGGCGTAGACCGCTCGGCCTTTCTTCGTGGCGAGCTTGCGGGCCATGCGCTGCTTGTCCGTGGCGCTGGCCGGGATCGGTCCCCGGGGGGCGATCGGCGCCGGTTCCCCGCTGCGCTGTCGTCCGGTGGCGATGAAGAACTCGGTGCCCTGCTCGCCGGTGACCTCGGCGGAGGCGGCGAGGTTCGCGGCTGAGCAGTACCCGGCATCGGCGAGCATCTGCTTCGGGGCCTGCCCCGTGTTGCTGATGGCCTGCTCGGTCATGGGGATGAGGTTGCCGACGTCGGCGGCACAGTCGTTGACCTCGGCCGCCACGATGATCTGATGGGCGGCATCGACCACGGCCTGGCCGTTGTAGCACTGAGCGAACGACCCGTCCCCGGTGAGCATGATCTTCGACTCCGGGTCGGTGAAGTTGCGCTGGGCCTTCGGCCTGGGCGTGGCGCGCTCGGCGGCCTCAGCGGCCTTCTGCGCGACGGTGTCTTCGTCTTCGCCCTTACCGCGGGCCTTAGCCTCAGCCTTCTCCGCCGCATCGGCGGCGGCGTCGGCTTCCAGAGCAGCTTTGGCCTGGCGCAGCTTGACCAGGCGAGACTCTCGGCGGGCCAGCTCATCGGGCAGCTCGTCCCCGCGCCGGTTCTTGCCGAACTTGGCGTCCTCGGCCTTGTCGATGGCCTCGGCGGCGGCCAGCAGATCGGAGACCTCCTGGGCCAGTACCTTCTCCTTGTCCGTCAGCCGCGCGTACGACATGGCCTTGCGTTTGGAGGCGTTCGCCCGCAGCTTCGTCCCATCCAGCGCGACCTGTCCAAGCGTGACCATCCCGGCGGCCTGGCACAACGCCAACGCCTGCAAGAACAGGTTGCCCAGCGCGGCCAGGTGCCTCTTGCGAAACCTGGCGATCGCGCGGTAGTCCGGGGCCGCCCCGGCCGCCAACCACCGGAAAGCGACGATGTCGGTGCAGGCCTTCTCGATCCCGCGGGAGGAGCGCACCCCCGTGGTGTAGCCGAAGATCAGCAACCGCACCATCAACCGCGGATCGTACGGCGGGGCCCCGCGCCCCTCCTGGTAGGAGACGTAGATCCGCGATAAATCCAGGTGCTCATCGACCAGATCCGCCACGAACCGTGCCAGATGATCGGCCGGAAGCCAGTCATCCAGCGACGGCGGCAGCAACAACCCCTGGCCCGGGTCGAACGCCCGAAATGTCTTGCCTGCGCCCACCGGCTCGACCTCGCCCTGCCGGTCAGCCCGCTCGACGCGGAACTCCTCGGCGGCGAACAACCCTTCCTCGCCCATGACGACAATTATCCCGCCGAACCCGCCCCATCAGCGGACCTGAACTGGCGTGTTACTGACCCACGCTCCTAGCCTCGGCATACGCCCGAGTGGCAATCCGCCGAGGCCGCCCGGACACCGCGCACGACCGAAGGAGACGCATGTTCATCCACAAGCAGAAGCTCCAGTTCCAGTCGAAGCCCGAGAAGCCCGACGCCGTGTACGCCCGCAAACTGCAGGAGGTGATCGGCGGCCAGTACGGCGAGATCACCGTCGCCATGCAGTACAGCTTTCAGGCGTGGAACGCCCACATCCCGGGCAAGTACCGTGACCTGCTGTTCAGCACCGCGGCCGAGGAGTTCGGCCACGTCGAGATGCTCGCGACGATGGTCGCCCAGCTACTCGAGGACGCCCCGCTCGGCATCACCGAGGCCGCCGTCCAGAACGACCCGGCCGTCGCCGCGGTCATCGGCGGCACCGACGTCCAGCACGGCATCGTCGCCGGTGCCGGCGCGCGTCCCGTCGACTCCATGGGCAACCCGTGGTCCGGCGCCTTCGTCACCGCCAGCGGGAATCTCCTCGCCGACATGTGGTCCAACGTCAACGCCGAGTCCCAGGGCCGCGTCCAGGTCGCACGGATCTACCACATGACGGACGACCCGGGCATCCGTGAGCTGCTGTCGTTCCTGCTCGCCCGCGACACCATGCACCAGAACCAGTGGCTCGCCGCGGCCAACGAGCTCCAGGCCGAGGGCCTGGAGGAACTGCCCGTGCCGTCGAATTTCCCCAAGTCGAAGGAGGCCGCGGAGCACGCGTACACGATGTACAACTTCTCCGACGGCGCCGCCGCGGCCGAGGGCTCGTGGGCCTCGGGCCCGACGCCGGACGGTCACGGCGAATTCTCGTACTCGCCCGAGCCGCTCGAGGGCCCGCCGATGCCGCCGCCTACCCACCCGGACGCCCGGTTCTACGGCACCACCGAGCTGCCGAACACGGTCGAGAAGGCCGCCGGCACCGTTCAGGACAAACTGAACAAGGAGTAGTCGGCGCGCCGTCCAGACGAGAGCGGGCGCATCCGGTGTATACCGGATGCGCCCGCTTTCTCCTGCGACCCTGACGGGACTCGAACCCGCGACCTCCGCCGTGACAGGGCGGCGCGCTAACCAACTGCGCCACAGGGCCGTGCTTTTCGCACGAGAGGGAACATTAGCGGAAAGCTCGGCCCGAGCGTAAAACGGGGCCCCGCGCAGGTGGCGCGGCGCTCAGGGGACGGGCGCCTCACCCGGTCCAGAGGACGAGCATCGGTTGGCTCGAGATGAGCTCTCCGCCCTGGTAGATGCTCATCCCGGACGCGTCGATCGAGTAGAGTACGTCGTTGTTCGTGACCACCGCCCCGGTCCTGGTGACGGTGGGGTCGTCGATCTCCACACCCGCTCCGCCCGACGAGCCGCGGTAGTAGTACCGGCCGTTGTCGGGGTTGACGCAGATGGAGAACGACGCCTGCGTCGTGCGTCCGATCATGGCGGCCGGGTCGCCGGCGTTGCAGCGGGCCTGGCTGTCGGAGAGCCATCCGGACGAGTCGGCCCCGGCGGGCTGACCACCGCCGCGTGGGAGCCGGGGTGCCGGCGCCTCGCGGGTGACGGTGACGGTCTCGCGTGGCGGCGGGGTGGTGTAGGCGGTCTCGGTCACCGGAGGCGGTGGCGTCGAGGTCGACGGCGAGGACGACGACGACGAGGACTGCGCTGCCGCGACGCCCGGCCCGTCACCGGCGATTCCGCCCGGGCGGAGGGCGAGGTAGGCGATCACTCCGAGGAGGCCGACCGCGAGGACCGTCAGTACGGCGACGAGGGCGATCACCGCGCCGGGGGTCCCCCGCCGCGGCGTGGGCTCGTAGTCGGAGGTGTGCCACTTCCCGTCGGGCCCCCACCGCCCGTCACCGGAGTTGTACGTCATCACCGACTCCCCTCATAGACAGACCGTAGCGGTGCGTGCCGGCTGTCGGACGATCTCCGCGGTACCCGCGGTCACCCGATCGGCCACTCCCCGATCGCGGTGAGGTCCTCCGCGGCCGCGGTCACCGCGGTGGGCTCGCAGGCGAAGCCGACGGCCTCCGAGCCGTCCGCGAGGGTCACCCGGCCGAGCTGCATGGGTCTGGGCAGCTCGTCGAGGAACGCGCCGAGCGCCGCCGGGGACATCGTCCACCTCTCGCCGAGCAGTTCCGCGCCCTCGGCGTGCCGCAGGACGCCGGGCTTGGGCGGGTCCGTGTCAAGCCGGTACATCCGGTAGTCGGCGCTGGACCGCACGACGCCACGCCAGACCGCGCCGCGTCCGGTGAGTTGGTGGTCGAGCGGGCCGCCCCGGCGGTGGGCACCGAACACCACCAGGTCCACGGTCGGCGCGCCCGCGCCCAGGGGCCACGGTTCGAGCGGCTCGGTGGCGGCCTCGCGCTCCCCGGCGAACTCTGCCGCGAGGGCCGCCGCGATGTCGGCCACCACGCCGTCGTGGAACGGCCTGCCCACCACGGTGACGCCGAACGTCGCCGTACCGCGGTCCGCCTCGTCCACCTCTCCCGCCGGGACGGCCACCGCGCAGAGGTCGAAGAGGTTGCAGAAGTTCGTGTAGGTCCCCATCCGGCTGTTGAGGGCGACCGGGTCGGCCTGCACCTGCGCGATCGTCGGATGGAACGGCGCCGTCGGCACCAGCAGCGCCGCCGCGCCCAGGCGGTCGAGCTCGGCCAGGGCCCGGCGGCGCAGCGCCTCGACGGTCCGCCGGTCCCGCAGCAGGTCCACCGCCCGCACATCGCGGGCGGGCGCGATGATGCCGCGCACGGTCGGATCGATACCGGCATCGGCGGCCCCGTCGGCCCCGTCGAGGAAGGCGCCGACCGCCTCGTACCGCTCGGCGACGAGCGCGCCGTCGTAGAGCAGCCGGGCGGCGGCGAGGAACGGCGCGAGATCGATCTCCACCACGCGGAACCCGCGGTCGCGGGCCGCGTCGACGGCCGCGGCGAACGCCTCGGCCCAGCCGGGCGCCATGGCGGTCAGCTCGCGCGGGACCGCGATCGTCGCCCCCGGCGCCGCGGCGAGCGGGGCGTCCGCGGGCCAGCTCCGCGTGCCGTCGCCGCCCGCCATCACGCCGGTCGCACGGGAGGCCGTGCGCACGTCGCGGGCGAAGATCGTCACGCAGTCGTAGCTCGCGCAGGCCGGGACGACGCCGTCGGTGGAGACCACGCCGAGGCTGGGCTTGATCCCCACGATGCCGTTGAGTGCGGCGGGGATCCGCCCCGACCCGGCGGTGTCGGTGCCGATCGCCAGATCGCAGATGCCCAGTGCGACCGCCACCGCGGATCCCGAGCTCGACCCGCCCGAGACGTGGTCCGGCCGGTGCGCGGCCCGCACGGCGCCGTAGGGACTGCGGGTGCCGACCAATCCGGTCGCGAACTGGTCGAGGTTGGTCACCCCCACCACCACCGCACCGGCCGCGCGCAGACGGGCGACGGCGACCGCGTCCTGCTCCGGGACGGAGGCGAACCCCGGGCACGCGGCGGTCGTGGGTATCCCGGCGACGTCGACGTTGTTCTTGACCGCCAGCGTCATCCCGGCGAGGGGCCCGCCGGCGGCGAGGGAGGCCGCCATGTCGGCGATGATCGCCTCCCGGTCGCGCACCTGCAGGAACACCTCCGGCCGGTCGGCCTCCGCGAGTCGGGTCAGCACGGCGTCGACCAGTGACGCGGCCCGGTCCCGGAGTGTGGCAGCCGTCGTCGCGGCGCTCATGCGCTGAGCTCCCCGCTGGCGGCCCAGCGCGCGAACTCCTCGGCACGGGCGTGCTCCATGCGGCGCCTCGCGGAGGCGATGGAGTCGGCCTCGCGCTCGCAGAAGGCGTTGTGCTCGGCCAGGGAGAACGTGCCGTCGGTGATGTCGACGCGCCCGCGCCCGGCGGCGGTGTCGGCCCGCAGGTCGGCCAGCTCCTCGGAGGTCACCGGGTACCAGGAGATGCGGTCGAAGTGCCGCAGCAGCCACGGGTGCTCGGCGTCGAAGCCCGGTGCCGGTTCCGGGTGTCGGTGGTTCCACACCTGGGTGGTGCGGCCCACGAACTGGTAGCCGCCGGGCCCCTCCATGCCGTAGATGCACAGGTACGCGCCACCGATACCCACAGAGTTCTCGGCGGTCCACGTCCGGGCGGGGTTGTACTTGGTCGTCACCAGGCGGTGACGCGGGTCCAGCGGCGTGGCGACGGGCGCGCCCAGGTAGACGTCCCCCAAGCCCAGGACCATGTATTCGGCCTCGAAGACGGTGCGGTACACGTCGTCGGCGGTCTCCAGCCCGTTCATCCGGCGGATGAACTCGATGTTCCACGGGCACCACGGGGCGTCGTCGCGCACGCCGTACATGTAGCGCTCGATCGCCTCCCGGGTGGCGGGGTCGTCCCAGCTCAGGGGGAGTCGGACGTGACGGCTCGGCACGACCAGCGACTCGGCGGCGGGCAGGGCGGCCTCGGCCTCGCGGAGGGCGTCCAGGGTCGACGACACGGTGCTGCGCCCGGGGGTGATCTTGACCTGCAGCGACCGGATGCCCGGGGTGAGGTCCTGCTGTCCGGGCACGGGGTTGGACAGCAGGTGCAGGTAGAGGGCGTGCGCGCGGGCGCGGAGCTCCAGGTCGAGCTCCATCCGCCCGTATTCGACCAGGACGTTGTCGTCCCCGCCTCGGCGGTAGGTGATCTCGGTGAGCCCGTCCGCGGTGTGCCCGCGGCCCAGCACGCCGTCGTCGCGGTCCCCGCCGTCGCCGAGGACGTACGGACGGCCCGCGCCCCGCGAGCCCGCGGCGCCGACCCGGTCGGGCACGGCGTCCACGCGGACCCGCACGAACCGCACGGTGTCGCCCGGCGCCAGTTGCCCGAGCTTCCACCGGTCGCTGCTCACCACCGTGACCGGGCAGACGAAGCCGCCCAGGCTCGGGCCGTCCGGGCCGAGCAGGATCGGGGTGTCGCCGGTGAAGTCCAGCGCGCCCACCGAGTAAGCGTTGTCGTGGAGGTTTGACGGGTGCAGCCCGGCCTCGCCGCCGTCGGGCCGGGCCCACTTCGGGCGCGGGCCCTCGAGCCTTACGCCGGTGCGGTCGGAGTTGAAGTGCACGGTGTAGGTGGCCGCGTACAGCTCGTCCATCCCGGCCCGGGTGAGGAACTCGGGCGCGCCGTGGGGCCCCTCGGCGACCGCGACGTGCCAGTGGTGGCCGATGGCGGGGATCTCCTCGGCGCAGATCCGGCGGGGTGTCGCGGGCCCGGGCTCACCGACGGCGAGCGTGTCCCCCGCGGTGAGGGCGCGGCCCTCGTGGCCACCGAACCGCCCCAGGGTGAAGGTCGACGACGACCCGAGGTACTGCTGCACGTCGATCCCGCCGCGCACGGCCACGTAGACGCGCATCCCCGGTCCGCTGATCACCGGGATGTCGAGCTCCTCCCCGGCCGCCAGGGGGACCGGTTTCCACTGGGCCACCGGCCGCCCGGCCACGGTGGGCCGCACGTGCGCGCCGCCCACGCACACCGTGACCGGGACGTCCGCCCGGAGCCGGAGGCCGCCGCGGGTGCACTCCAGGCCGGCGGCGCCCTCCGGATTTCCCACGGCGAGGTTCGCCAGCCGCAGCGACTGGTCGTCCATCGCGCCGGAGGGCGGGACGCCCACCCCCCAGTACCCGACGCGGCCGGGCCAGTCCTGGACGGTGGTGATGAGGCCGGGGGCGAGGATCTCGAGGCGGGTCATGGCGGGTGCTCCTGTGGTGACGGGTGGCGGGTCGGGCCGGCGCGATCAGGCCGCGGGGATCAGGCGGTGACGATCATCCGGACGGGCGTCGGGTCGAAGCCGTTGCACGGGTTGTTGATCTGCGGGCAGTTGGAGACCAGCACGATCACGTCGCGGTCGGCGCGCAGCGCCAGGCTCTTGCCGGGCGCGGACCGGCCGTCGACGATCCCGAGCGTCCCGTCGGCGTCGACGGGCACGTTCATGAAGAAGTTGACGTTGGGGACCAGGTCCCGTTTGCCGAGCCCGTGCCGGGCGCCCTCGCGCAGGAAGTTCTCCACGCAGGCGTGTTGGTGGCGGGTGTGGTGGCCGTAGCGCAGGGTGTTGGACTCCTGCGAGCAGGCGCCGCCGAGGGTGTCGTGGTTGCCCACCTCGTCGGCAGTGATGGTCACCATCGGCTCGCCGGCGTCGTCGCGCAGGACGCTGCCGGTGGTGAGGAAGATCGAGCCCTGGGCCGCGACGGTCGCCGGTGCGCTGTAGCGGCGGGTGGCGTCGTGCGCGTCGTAGAAGAGGGTGTCGACGGCCTGGTTACCCTCGAGGTCGACGATGGTCAGCGTCTGGCCCGCGCGCAGGACGCGGGACCAGGCCGCCCGGGCGGGCACGGTCTCGTCCGAGATCACGGTCGTGTTGGCGGGCACGATCCGGTCGGTGGTCGCTGTCTGTGTCATGGCGGTTCTCCTCAGGAGGTCGGGGCGAGAGCGGCGGCGCGGTGGGCGGCTTCGGAGTTGGCCAGGGCGCGCCAGTACTCCTGGTCCTGCTCGACGCCGGGGAAGGTGTCGGCGACCAGGGCGTCGAGGTCCCCCGGCGCGCTCCAGGCCAGGAGCTCCACCGTCCCGGCGTGGTAGTCCGGGGACGGATCGAGCGGGTGGTCGGCCACCGCCACGGCCAGCACGACCGGCAGATGGACGACGAGGTCGACCGCCGCGCCCGGGCCGGCGTTCCCGGTGGAGACGAGCGTGCCGTCGCCGTCGACCCGGACGCCGTGGAAGAACGACACCGGATGGGGCAGGTCGCGCTCGCCCAGCCCGTGCTTGAGCGCCGCCAACAGCAGCAGTTCCCGTCCGGCCGGAGACTCCGATTCCGGCGCCCCGGCCCCGTACCGGGCCGTGTTCCCCGCTAGGGTCGAGGCGCCGCACAGCGCATCGTGGTGACCGGAGGTGTCCGCGACGATCGTCGCGAGCACGCGCCCCTGGTCCGACAGCAGCGGATGGCCGGTCCCGAGGTAGGCCTGCCACGGGACCTTCACCGTGTCGGCGGTGTTGAGTCGCTCCCAGGGCGCGTCCGCGCGCCACATCATGAGCGAGGCGCAGGCCGTGCCATCCCTGTCGGTGAGTCGGATCCGGGTGCCCCGGGCCAGGGTCACCGCGGTGTACCGGCCACCGGGGATGGACTCTGCCCACGTCAGGCGGTCAGCCGGGACGTCCGTCGGTGGGTGGGGCCAGTCGGTGGCGGGGACGACCGGCATGGCGTCGGTGATCATGCCGGCCTGGGCGCGGGCGTGCTGGCGGGCACCCGAGGTGGTGGATGTGCCTGCGGGACTGGATGCGGTGGTGCTGGTCATGACTGGTCACTCTCCGATCTGAACGGGATTGGGGTGGGTCTTGCCGCGGGGGAAGCACAGGACGCCGAGCCCGACGACAGCCACGACGGTCGCCACGCCCGCCCACCGCAGCCACGGTGTCTCACCGGACGGGTCGAAGATCTCGGCCCGTGGCCAGGCGAGGTTGATGGTCATGAGCAGTCCGTACGCCACGGCGAGGACGTTGACGGGGATCCCCCAGCGGCCGAGCGAGAACAGGGGCCTGCCCTCGGCGTCGGTGAGCCGGGGGCCGTTCGGCCACCCCTTGAGTCGACGCATGAGCAGCGGTCCGGTCACGCAGAGGTAGGCCAGGTAGATGAGGATGATGCACACCGAGGCGAGCGTGGCGAAGATCGCGGAGTTGCCGACGTTGACCAGCAGGATGCCCATGCAGGCCAGTCCGATCAGAACGGACGGCGCGATCGGGGTCCCGGTCCGCGGGTGGACGCGCGAGAGAGTCGTCGAGAACGGGAGCCTGCCGTCGCGTGCCATGGAGAACATGAGCCGGGTGGCGGCGGTCTGGATGGCGAGGGTGCAGATGAAGATCGCGACGACGACGTCGGCGAGGAGCACCTTCCCCCAGAAGTTCCCGAGGACCGAGTTAAGTACGTAGGGAAGGCCCTCGGTCGCCAGACGCCCGTCGGTGAGGCTGGGCGCGGCCATGAGCGCTCCCAGGATCATCAGTCCACCGCCGATGGCGGAGACGGTCAGTGCCATCCGGATCGTCCGGGGCGCGATGCGGCGGGGATTGACCGTCTCCTCCGCGAGCTCGCCGGCCGAGCCGAACCCCACCATGACATAGGCCGCCATCAGTCCCGAGACCACCCAGGCCCAGATGTACCCGGGTTGATCCCCCATGCCCGCGGTGTCGAAGACGACCTGGGGGCCGCGGACCGCGTGGGTGAACAACGCGAGGACCACGGCGATCACACCGACGATCTCGCACGTCACGCCGATGTTGTTGACGTAGGCCATCCACCGGACGCCGATGGAGTTGATCACCGTGGTGATGACGAGCAGGACCGATCCCAGCAGGACGGCGTTCGTCGATCCGGATGGTGAGGTCAGCGCCGGGTCGTCGCCGATGATCTGGAAGCCGGACCAGATGCTCGGAAGGACGACCTGCAGGGCGATGGCCGCCGCCGAGGCGGTGACGATCTGGGCGAGGATCATGAACCACCCGCCGAACCACCCCACGATCTCCCCGCCCATCCGGCGGGACCACTGGTAGATCGCGCCCGAGATCGGGTACCTGGCCGCCAGTTCGGCGAAGCACAACGCCACGAGGAACTGGCCGGCGAAGACGATCGGCCAGGTCCAGAAGAAGGCGGGGCCTCCGAACCCGTACCCGAGGCCGAAGAGCTGGAAGATCGTCGTGAGGATGGAGACGAACGAGAACCCGGCCGCGAATGACGCGAACGTGCCGAGACTCCGATGGAGTTGCTGTTCGTAGCCGAAGTCCGCGAGGTCGTCGTGGTCGCCCCGGCACTGCGGAGCCGGGGCGGTGAGTCCGGTCGGATCGCTCATGTGGCGGATCTCCTCTCGGGGCGGGGGCGGTGCGACGGGCGGGTCGGTGCGACCCGGGATGCGGCGGCGCCGTTTCCTGTCAGGCGATAGTTTTCTCGCCGCGCATGACACCCGGGTTGCGCGATGTTTCGTTCCCATTAACAGGCCCTCACGCCGCCCCCGACCCCGCCCGCAGGGGCGCTGACGTGGTCGAATGTGCTCATGACAGCCGCCCGCCCAACAAAGGCCGACCGCCCACGCGCGTGGTCCGACGGGTTGCGGCGCGAGCTGGCCGCCCGGCTCGATCCGGCCGTGGCGACCGCGGTGTGGGTGACCGGATCGGTGGGTCGCTCAGAGGCCGTCCCCGGGAGCGATCTGGAATCCCTCGCCGTCGTCGTCGACCCCGACACCCGCGCGGTACGCCGCGCGGTGGCCGCCACAGACCTGTCGGGCGCGCCGTGGTTCGCCGAGACCTCCGCGGCGTCGGTCGCCGACCCCCGCCTGGTCCGCACGGCCGCCGGGTGGTCCGCCGCCGCCGACGGCTGGGCCGCCGACCCCGCCCGCGACCTGGGGGTGGTCCACCTGGGCCTGCTCGCCGACGCCCGCCCCCTGACCGACGGCCACGACGACCCGGAGTTCCTCCCCCGGCTGGCCGTGCGGGCCGTGCGCGCGCACCCCACGGTGCTCGCCGACGTCCTCGCGGACGCCCTGGCGACCCGGGCGTCGGTACCGTCCCGGCTCCGGGTGCCGACCCGCGCCGATCCCGTGGTGGACCTCAAGGCGACCGTCCTCACCCCGGTCGTCAAGCTCGCGCGGTGGGCCGCCCTGCGTGCGGGGGTCACCGCCACCGCCACCGACGCGCGTCTCGACCTCGCCGCCGATCCCGACGTCCTCCCCGCCGACCGGTGGGAGTCCCTGCGCGAGGCCGCCCGCGTCGCCGCCGGGCTCCGGTGGGAGGTCCGGCTCCGCGCCGACGCCGACGGCCCCGGGACCGACCGGGTGCCGCTGTCCCGCCTCACCGCCGCCGAGCGCGCCGGGCTCCGGGCCGCCGCGCGCGAGATCGCCGGCGCGCAGCGCACCCTCGACTACCTGCGGTCGACCGGCCAGTTCCGGCAGCCCGGATGACGCGCCACCCGGCCACCGCCGCGATGCTCGCGGTATCCGCGCTCGAGGGATGGCGCCCGGATGACGACGACGAGGTGCTCGGACTCGTCGACCGGGGCGTCTCCGGTCGGCTGATCCGCCTCCGCGTCCTGGAGGCGATACCCGCGGAGGCCCGCCGGCGACCCGGGCCGCGGGTCCTGGCCCGTCGCGCCCCGTACCTCTACCGGGGGACGCGGGTGCTGCAGAACTCCCTCGGGATCACCTCGGCCGGGGCTCTCGCGCGGGCGGAGGCCCTGCTCGTCGTCGCCGCCGGGGCCCGCCTCCTCCGCGCCCCGGGGCCCGCGCCGGGGACGGTGTCCGACGTCCACGCCGCGCTGTTCGGGGACGTGTACGCCTGGGCCGGGCGGCCGCGCATCGTCGACCTCGGCAGGCAGGGATCGGTGTTCGCGCCCGCGTCCCGCGTCCCGGACCTCGTCGCGCCCCTGGAGCGGCCCGCGCGGATCGTCGCCGACGCGCTGGCCTCCGCGCCGGCGGCCGCGTCCCGCCGGACGGTCGCCGCCCTGGCGCTGGCGGACTGGTACGCGCGGTTCAACCACGTGCACCCGTTCCGCGAGGGCAACGGCCGCGCGGCCGCCGTGGCCGCGACGCTCGCCGCGCGCTGCCACGGCCTCGACCTGGACTTCGGCCGGACCTCGCGCGAGATGTGGGTGCAGGCCGCCGTGTCCTCCATGCCCACCCCACCCCGCCGCTCGGTCGATCCCACGGCGCACCGGTTCGAGTTCCTCCGTGTGACGATCGACGGCAGTGTCACGATGGACCGGACCCCGACCCGGAGGACGCCCTGATGTACTCGCCCGGCCGACCCCGCCTCGTGGACCGGCGGCGCCCCGGGGCCACGCCGGCCGACGAGATCCTCGACGCCGCGGCGGAGCTGTTCACCACCCGCGGGTACACGGCCACCTCCACCCGGGCCATCGCGGACGCCGTCGGACTCCGTCAGGCGTCCCTCTACACGCACTTCCCCACCAAGGCCGCGATCCTCCGCGCGCTGCTCGACGCGACGGTGGCCCCGGCGCTCGAGCACGCCCGCCGGCTCCGCGCCGGGGGCGGGGACCCGCGCGAGACCCTGCTGACGCTGGCGACGCTCGACGTCGAGGGCCTCCTCGCCTCGCGGTGGAACGTCGGGATGCTCTACGTGCTGCCCGAGGTCGCAGGGGACGAGTTCGCGGAGTTCCGGGACGCGCGCTCGGAGCTCCGGGAGATCTACCGCGAGCTCGTCGCCCTGTGCCGCCCCGACCTCGACGCCGACGATCCGGCGCTCGACCTGCCGTTCCGCGTGGTCGAGGCGGTGATCGCGCACCGCCAGGACCACCCGTCGGTCCCCGTCGACGCGGCGCGGTGGGGCCGGGCCGCGGCCCGGGCGGTCGGACTCGGGTGATCGGCCGTGTCGGACCCGTGGTGCACCATGGCGGTGTGACCGGATCCCAGGCTCATCCCCCCGCCCTCGTCGCCGAGGTCCGCCGCCTCCGGGCGGCCGATCCGCTCGGCCGGATCACCGTGATCGTGCCGTCGTTCGGGGCCGCCCGGGACCTGGTCCGCGCGCTGGCCCTGTCCGGCGGCGCCGTCAACGTGGCGGTCCGGACCGCCGCCCAGATCGTCGACGAGCTGTCCGCACCGGTGCTCGCCCCGCGGGCCGCGGTGCCGTTCCCGCTCCTGGCCGCCGCCGTGGACAAGGCGCTCGACGCGGATCCGGGCCGCCTGGCCGCCGTGGCCGCCGAGCCCGTCACCGGGCAGGCGGTGGCCCGTGCGTGCCTGCGCCTGGGGACCGTCGAGCCCGGGTCGGTCACCGCCGAGACACCGCTGCACTCCGAGGTGCTCCGCCTCGCCGCCGAGGCGCACGAGATGACGGGCGGCGCCTACTACACGCAGTTCGAGGCGGTGACCACCGCGCTGGAACGGCTGGACGACCTGGGCCGGGTCGTGCTCGCCGCGCCGCTGCGGGGCACGCACGCCGAGCGGCGGCTGCGGGTCGCGCTCGCCGAACGCGGCGTGACGCCCGTCGCCGGCACCGGGTCGGACCATCTGGCCTCCGCCGCGGAGCCCGCGTCCGGGGACGCGGTCACCGGGACCCACGTCCTGCACGCGTCGGACTCGGACGACGAGGTGCGGGCGGTGGTCCGCTTCGTCCGCTCCCGCCTGGCCGAGGGGGTCCCCGGCCACCGGATCGGGGTCTACTACCCGTCCCCGGACCCCTACCTGCGCCTGCTCCACCGGGCGTTCGCCGAGGCGGGGATCGCCGTGTACGGGCCCTCCGACTCGACGTTGGGACGCTCCCCCGCCGGCCGGTCCCTGGTGCGCCTGCTGCGCCTGGACACGTCGGTGATGCCGCGGGCGGAGCTGCTGTCGATCATCGCCGAGGGCTCGGTCGCCCCCCTCGACGACTCGGGGGCCGCCGTGTCGTCCCGGCGCGTCGAGACCCTCACCCGCACCCGGTTCCCGGTGATCGGCGGCAGCGACTGGGACCGGTTGGACGAGCACCTGCGCACCGAGCCGGAGGCATCGGGCGAGTCGGAGGTGCTGGGTGAGTCGGACCGCGCGGCCGCGTCGGCCCTGCTGCGGTTGATCCGCCTCATCCGGTCCGGTTTGGCCGCGGTCGACGCCGCCCGGACCTGGACGGAGGCCGCCGACGCGGTGCGCGGCCTGGTCACGGCGGCCTTCCGGCAGGGTCCGGACCGCGCGGCGGTCCTCGCGGTGGTCGGCGCCCTGGGCGACCTCGACGCCATCGCACCCGCCATCACCCGGGACCGCGTGGCGGGCGCCGTCACCGCCCGTCTCGACCCGGTGGGCGACCGGGTCGGCGAGGAGGGCGCGGGCGTGGCCCTCGGGCCGATCGACGACGCCGTGGGCCGCGACCTCGACACGGTCTGCGTGGTGGGGATGGCAGAGGGTCTGCTGCCCGTCCTCCACGCGCCCGACCCGCTGCTGCCCGAGGGGTCCGTCGAGCCCCCGTCGGCCGAGGTGCTCGACGAGCGTTACCGCGTCCTCCAGCTCGCGCTGGCCGCCGGCTCCGAGCGCCGGCTGTGCTCGTTCCCCCGTGGTTCGATGCGCGGCGGTGGGGACCGGATCCCGTCCCGCTGGCTGCTCCCCACGCTCTCCCGGCTCGTCGGCTCGCCCGTCCACGCCACCCGGTGGCAGGAGGACGTGGCCCGGTGTGCTGCCGTGATCGGCGTGTCCTCGTTCGTCGACGGGGTCCTGGCCCCGCCCGCGGCCCTGGGGACCGATCCGGCCACCCGGACGGAACTGCGGCTCCGGGACCTCGCCGCCGGCGGGTGGCGCACGCGTCCCGACGCCCCCGCGCTGCTCGTGTCCGCCCACGAGATGCGCCGCGACCGCCGACAGGGCCGGTTCACCCGGTTCACGGGCGACGTGTCGTCGGCCGCCGACCTGCTCACCGTCCTCGAGCAGCCCCTCTCCCCGACCCGGCTCGAGGACTGGGCCCAGAGCCCCTACCTGTTCTTCCTCTCCACCGTCCTGCGGGTGCGCACGCTCGACGATCCGGCGGCGGACATCGAGATGGACCTGCGCGACTACGGTGACCTGGTCCACGCGATCCTCCAGCGGTACGTCTCCGCCCGGATCGAGAGGGGCTCCGGGCCGGACCGAGACCTGCTCATGGCGGCGCTGCGGCACGAGTGCGAGGCCGCGATCGCCGCTTCCCCCGGACTGGTCGCATCGCTGTGGCGCCGACGCGAGATGATGCTCGCCGCCGAGCTCGACCGGTGGTTCGCCGAGGACAGCGCCGACTTCGACGCCGGCTGGCGGCCGGCCGCGACGGAACTCGGGTTCGGGCGGTCGGACGACGGCTCGGTCGTCGAGATCCCGTTCGAGGTATCCACGTCCACCGGCACGGCGACCGTGCTACTGGCCGGGTCGATCGACCGACTCGACGTGCGCGCGGGCGCGCAGCGCGTCACCGACTACAAGACGGGTAAGCCTCCCGAGGCGGAGGCCCGCCCGACCGCGGACGATCCCACCCTCCGCGGCACCCGCTTCCAGCTTCCGCTCTACGCCGCGGCCGCGCAGTCCGCCGGGCGGGCACCGGTGAGTGGGGCCCGGTACTGGTACTGCACCGAGCGCGGGGAGTTCGAGCAGATCTCGCTCGACATCACCGAGGACGTCATGGACCGCGTCCGCGAGGACGTCGGTCACCTGATCGACGCCCTCCAGCGAGGGTGGTTCCCGCTCAAGGGCGGCCGGGGCTCTTCACGCGACCTGGCGAACCTACTCGGCGGCGACGAGCTGGACCGCGCATGGGAGAAGCTGTCGGGCCAGGAGCCGATCTCGTCCCATCGCGCGTTCGCAGGCCTGGTCGCCCCGGTGACCACCGAATCCGAATCGGAGACCTCCTCATGAGCCAGCTCCCCGACCAGGCCGCCCGCGACCGCGTCGAGACCGACACCGCCGCCACCCTGTTCGTCGAGGCGGGAGCCGGGACCGGCAAGACGTACGCCCTCGTCCGCCGTCTCAGCACCCTCCTGCTGGACGACGCGGTGCCGATCGACCGGATCGCCGCCATCACGTTCACCGAGAAGGCGGCCGCCGAGCTACGCGACCGGCTCCGCGTGCACCTGGTCGAGAGGCGCGCGGAGGGTGATACCCGCGCCGACGAGGCCCTGGCCGGGCTCGACACGGCCGCGATCGGGACTCTGCACTCCTTCGCGCTCCGCCTGCTCTCCGAGAACCCGCTCGAGGCCGGTATCCCGCCGAAGGTGACCGCCCAACAGGACACCGCTGAGGCCGCGGCCGTCGAGGCGCTGTGGCAGGAGTGCGCCACGGTCCTGTTCGGCAGCGGACCGACGGCGGAGCGGAGCGGCAACCTGGCCCGGGCCGTCGACGACATGCTCGACGCGGGCGTCAGCCCTCTCGCCTTCCGCGAGGTCGTCGTGGCCCTGCACCGCGACTGGGACCGCTTGCCCGGCGAGCCCCTGTACTCCGGGCCGGCCGAGCTGCCCGGGTCGCCGGACCTGTCGGAGGTCGTCGCCGCGATCGGCTCGATCGTGGGGTGGCGCGACTCGTGCCGGGACGAGACGGACTTGTTCTACGAGACCCTCGGCAAGCACCAGGCGTGGCTGGAGAGTCTCGAGGCCGCGACCACCGATCCGGCCGCGTCCCCCACCTGGGTCGAGCTCCTCGCCAAGCCGGTGGGGGTCGGGCGCGGCGGTAAGGGCGCCAGCTGGGGCGGGAAGGACGTGCTCGACTCCATCAAGGAGGAGATCAGGCAGCTGCCCGAACTGTGCGGTGAGGTCCTCGCCGCGCACTGGCGCCCACGAATCGCCCTCGTGCTGGACGCGCTGATCCCCGTCGTCCGCCGGCATGCCGACGAGCGGCGCCGCCACGGGACTCTCCAGTTCCACGATCAGCTGGTGCTGGCCCGCGACCTGCTCCGAGACGAGGCCGTCCGCGAACGGGTGCGGGACCGCTACCAGCGGATCCTCATCGACGAGTTCCAGGACACCGACCCCATTCAGCTGGACCTCGCCGAGCTGCTCACGTCCGCGCCGGGAGGATCGGGGACCGAGCCCGGGCGCCTGTTCACCGTCGGCGATCCCAAGCAGTCCATCTACCGTTTCCGGCGTGCGGACATCGCGACGTACCTGCGCGCCCGGGAAGGGGACGGCGGTGCCACGAGCGGGGTCGAGGTGGAGCGGCTGAGCACCAACTTCCGCTGCTCGCGCGCCGTGCTCGACTGGGTCAACGACGTGTTCTCCGAGGTCCTCACCGCGACCGACGGCGTCCAACCCGAGTACCGCGCTCTGGAGCCCGCGCCCGGCCGCCCCGAGTACGACCCGGCCCACGGGCCGCGTCCGTTCGTCTTCCGCACCGAGGACGTCCCCCCGCACTGCCCGCCGGAGGCGAGTGACGACCACACCCGTCACTGGATCGAGGCCGCAGACGTGGCCCGCGTGATCGTCACCGCCATCCGCGAAGGCTGGACCCACGAGTCGAAGAACGGTGAGCAGAGACCCCTTCGCCTCGGTGACATCGCGATCCTCCTGCCGTCGCGCGGATCGCTGCCCATGCTCGAGACGTGCCTCGATCACGCCGGGATCGACTTCCGGACCGAGGCGTCCTCGATCGTCTACGGGACGCCGGAGATCCGCGATCTCCTGCTGGCCGTCCGCGCCGTGGCGAACTCCGCCGACGAGGCGTCCCTCGTGGGCGCGCTGCGCTCACCCCTGTTCGGCTGCGGTGACGACGACCTGGTGCGCTGGCGGGCCGGTGGCGGCGGCTGGGCACTCACCGCCCCCGCCCCCGACGACCTCGCGTCCTCGCCGGTCGCCGAGGGCATGCGGTACCTCTCGGCCCTCGGCCGGTCCACCAGGCGGCCGGGCGAACTCCTCGAGAGGCTCGTCCACGACCGGATGGTCTTCGAGTCCGTCGCCGAGTCCCCCAGGCGGCGCGACCTGTGGCGGCGGATCCGGTTCGTGATCGAGCACGCGTGGCAGTGGGAGGAGTCCGCGGCCGATCCGGCCCGCGCCGACCTGCGGGAGTACGCCGACTGGGCGATGGCCCTGACCGCCGAGGACGCCCGCGTGCCCGAGGCCGCGATCCCCGAGATCGGCGTCGACGCGGTGCGCATCACCACCATTCACGCATCCAAGGGGCTCGAGTACCCGATGGTCGTGCTCGCCGGCATGAGCCGTAAGTGGCCCGACGACCGGTCCCGCCTGCTCTGGACGCAGGACGAGCCGCCGCGGCCCGCGGCGTCGTTCTCGGCGGTCGTCCGCGACCCGGCCTTCCGCCGCGCCGCCGCGCGCGAGGCCGAGCACTCGCTGGCCGAGCGGATCCGCCTGCTCTACGTGGCCACCACCCGCGCCGAGAGCCGGCTGGCGGTCTCGGGGCACGGGTACGTGCTGACCCAGAAGAAGACCCCCAAGAAGCTGTGGGGGTCATTGCTCGGGTCGATCGTCGAGGTGCCCGACGCGCCCCCGTTGGTGGAGTACGGCGAGAACCTGCTCGAGGCGGCGGCCGCGCCGGAGGTCGACGTGCCCGACGAGGCCGAGTGGGTCGAGCGCACCCACGAGATCGCGGCCCGATCCGCCGAGCGCGCGGGCTGGTCGGCGACGCGGATCGTGCACCCCGACGCGGTGGATGCCGCGCCAGAAATCGAAGACGCCGAGCGCCAACCGTCCTTGCCCCAGCAGCTGGCCGCCGCGCTGCGGGAGCGGTTCGCACCGGCCCCGGCCCGTCCGGAGGAGCTGCCGCCCAGGCCGCGGTACACACCGGTCGCCTCCGGGCCCGACGTCGGCACCGCCGTGCACCACCTGGCCGAGCACACCGATCTCAGTCGGCTGCTCGGACCGGCTGCCGACCCGGACTCCGCGATGGCGGACTGGGGCCGGTGGGCGGCCGACCAGCTGGTCGCCCTCGGACTGGGCGGTGGCCTGCAGGGCAGCCGAAATCCCGAGGCCGTCGCCGAGATGGTCTCGGTCGCACGCACCGCACTGACCTCCGAGCCCGTCAGGCGCGCGGCGAGCAGGACGCACTGGGCCGAGTTGCCCGCCGCCGGAACCCTGACGACGTCGGACGGGACGCGGGTGGCGGTGGACGGTGTCGTCGACCTCGTGGTGCAGGAGGACGACGGATCGCTGTCGATCATCGACTACAAGACCGACGTCGCCGCCACCACCGACACCGTCGACGAATACCTGCTGCAGTTGTGCGCGTACGCCGAGCTCCTCGGTGGCTCCACCGGCAGGGCCGTCTCGCGGATCGAGCTGGTCTTCTGCCGGGGTGCCCGGCCGACGGTCGTGGCGCGCGACCTCGGCTGAGGCGTGGGTGGGGCCTCAGCCGAGGTTGGTCCACACCACCCGTCCGGCCGCGACCGCCGCCAGCGCGGAGTCGCACGGGGCCCCCGCCGTGACCGCCTGGTACAACTCCACCAGCAGGTCCACGACGGAATCCCACAGTCGGTGCAGGGGTTGCCCACCGCCGTATGCCCACACCGAGCCGGCGTCGGGGCCTCCCCGGTACGACACCGCGTAGCCGAAACCGCTCCGCTCGGCGATCGGCCACAACCGCCCGGCCCAGGTCGCGTCGCCTCCCGGCTCGAACCCGAGGACACCCGCGCCCATCGCATCCTCGTACCGCGCCGCCTGCACGTCGAAGCCGCGCTCGGTGGTTAGCGGCTCCGCGAACGGCAACAGGCCCTCCACCGAGTCCAGTCCCGTGCGCCGCAGATGCCACAGCAGGGTGCGGATACCGGTCTCGTCATCCACGCCGGACCCGTCCAGCAGGACCCCGCTCGGGCTGTCCGAGCTGCGCGGGTCGTCCACCGCCACCACCGCCGGCGCGGGAGCGGGCACCCGGAGGAGCTCCGCGAGCGCGTCGCACAGCTCGCCGATCTGCTCGTCCAGGACCGCCCACGCGTCCTGCTCGACGGCCGCCGACCGCCGCCCCGGGCGGGCGGGCCCCACCGGGGCGGCAGCGGTGGGCGCCGGATCGCGGGGCGCGGCGAGATCGTCTGCGGGAGCCGGATCGGGCGCGGCGTCACCCCACGACGCGGCCATCGCGCCACTGATCCGGGCGAACGCGCCGTCGAACTCGGCGCTCCACCCGTCATCGGGGCCCGCGAGGACCGGGGCAGCGGGGTCGACTTCGGCGGGAGGCGGTGATTGATGGGCGGGTTCGGCGTGGGCGGATTCGGTGTGGGCCGGTTCTGCGGCGGCGGCGGGCGCTTGCTCCGAGACATCGCCGTCCGCGGGGACCGCGGGCAGGACCCCGGTGACGTCGGCCAGGAGCTCCAGCCGTGCGCGGCGTCCGCCGGCAAGCCGCTCACGTTCCGAGCGGGTGAACGACAGCACCGGCAGCGTGAGCAAGAGCGCGGCCTGGCGTCCCGTGAAACCGAAGTCGCGCTTGAGTGCGCGGCGGGCCTCGACGGGCGAGTCGGCGTCGTGGATCGCGGCCATCACCGCGTCCAGGTCATCGCAGGCGCGGAGGATCGCCTCGGCCTCGTCCCACGCCCGTCCGACCTCGTCGGATGGTTCGAACCACCCACCGATGGCACCCGCAGCGCCCACGTCAACCCCCCAGGCAGTCACACGATCCGGACCCGAGCCCCAGCGGATCCCCGGGCATCCTACGCCCACCTCCGCGCCGGTGGTGGGTCCGAGACAGGGGGCGCCCAGCGAGGCCGGAGGGCCGGGAGTGAACCGACGTGTGACTGACCTCTCCGCAGGAGGAAACCGCCTCAGGCCTGCGCAAATGCCATCCATCCGACCACTCGCACGGAGGGATCGGCCGGAACCGATCGCCGATGCGTACGGTCGAGGACATGAGCGAACGTCTGATGATCCGGGACCGCGAGGCACTCCCGGATGAGCGCCGGGCGGAGCCCGCGCGCCCGGACGACGGCCTCGTCGGTGACGAGAGCGGCCACGCCACGGTGTTCCCCGCTCCGCTGACGACCATCGCCGCCGCCCTCGTCGGTGGGTTCCTGGGCCTCGCGGCCGTCTACGGGGTGGCCGAGCGGCTGGCGGACACGCTGGCCGGGGTCGCGGCCGTGGTCATGATCTTCGCCGTCACCCTGGCCGGGCCGCGCGTCCACGCCGGCGCCCGGACCGAGGTCGGACGCACCGTCGCCGTGGTGCTGCAGTCCGTCGGCTTCGGCGGCGTCCTCGGCGCACTGCTCATCCTGACCTGAGTCTCAGCGGGACCGGAGCCGGGCCGTCAGCTCGTCGACGACCTCGGCGTCGACGCCCGCGCCCTCCACCAGATAGCGCCTGGCGTCACCGAACTCACGGGCCAGGGCGTCCAGCGAGCGGCGAAGATTGGCCTCCTCCACACCGATGAGGACCTCCACCGCCTCGAGCTGCTCCGGCATCTGGGACTGCACGTGCGCGCGGATCGCCGCCACGAAGTCCGCGGACATCTCGCGGGTGAGCAGGTAGTCGGCGACGACGTCCTCCTCCCGCACCCCCACCAGCAGCTGCAGTAGGGCCGACACCCAGCCGGTGCGGTCCTTGCCCGCGGTGCAGTGCACGATCGCCGGGCCGGACGACTCGGCCAGGACGCTCATCGCGCGACCGAACGCCCCGCGCTCGTGGTCGCCCAGGACGAACCGCTCATAGGTCTCAGCCATCTCGCGGCGGGCCTCCTCGACCCCCACCAGGCCGGTCGTGGTGAGGGTCGCCGCGGACGTGTGCCCGCCCAGCACGTCGATCGGCACGTACTCCGCGCCGGCGGGGACGACGTCGGGCTGCCTCTCGATCTCCGCGCCGGTCCGCAGATCCACCACCGCGGTCACGCCGAGCCGCTCGAGGACCCCTAGATCCTCCTCGCCCACGGACAGCGCGGTGGACCGGAAGACGACACCGCGGGTCATCGAGCCGGACGGCCGGAGGGCGTACCCGGGGCCGGCCACGTCCCGGAAGTTGTGCACGCTGCTCAGCCGGATCTCTTCGACCGCGAACCCGTCGCGGTGGAGGCCGACCTCGTCGTCGTCGCCATCAACACCAACACCGATGCCGCCACCAACCTCGACACCCGATGCCACGCTGCGGTTTCCGCCCGGTTCCGCCACCATCCCACGCCCCTCACGATCCCGGCCCGCCCGCGCGGCGCGCCACGCCTCGTTCCTACCCGATCAGGCTCCGCGACAGCGTCCCGACGGCGACAGAACAGCCGCCCGGACACGAGCAGCTGACACGTGTCAATGTTGCCGCCCGTTTCCGGCGTAGAACGGGTTGCAATGGCTTATTGTGCGATCTCATGACCAGAACAGATTTCAATCCCGGCCACGCCATGCAGCACGAGACGTTCGGCGACATCCTGCTGGAGCGGTCGACCGACGATCACCCGGGACTGCTGTTCGAGGACTCCTCGTGGACCTGGCGGGAGTTCGCGGCCGAGGCTGCCGTCCGCGCGGAGATCCTGCGCGGCTGGTCCGACGAGTACTCGTCCTCCTACGCCGAGCGCCCCGACCCCTACAAGCGTCTGCACGTGGGCATCCTGCTGGAGAACGTGCCGGAGTACCTGTTCACGCTGTCCGGCGCGGCGCTCGCGGGCGTCACGATCATCGGCATCAACCCGACCCGTCGCGGCGCCGAGCTCGCCTCCGACATCCGCGGCGTGGACTGCGACGTCATCCTCACCGACGCCGACGGCAGCGCGCTGCTCGACGGCCTCGACACGGGCGCCGTCGCCTCGTTCGACATCGACTCCGAGCAGTGGCGCGGCCTGCTCGCCGA
Source organism: Dietzia maris (assembly GCF_036287335.1). Lineage (NCBI taxonomy): Bacteria > Bacillati > Actinomycetota > Actinomycetes > Mycobacteriales > Dietziaceae > Dietzia > Dietzia maris. The sequence goes on along the minus strand of NZ_CP143053.1, from coordinate 170,438 downwards.
CCACGCCGGCGCCGAGCCCCGCCTGCACCCGGAGGACGCGCGCGACCCCCACACCCTGCTCGCGCTGCTGTTCACCTCGGGCTCCACGGGCGCGCCCAAGGCCGTCATGTGCTCGACCGGCCGCATGGCGATGCTCGGCACGATCAACTACCGCGGCCTCGTGCGCGACGACGTGGCCTACAGCGCGATGCCCCTGTTCCACGGCAACGCCCTGTTCGCCGCCTTCGCGCCCGCCGCGTACGTGGGCTGCACCTTCGCGATGCGCCGCAAGTTCTCGGCCTCCGGCTTCCTGCCCGACGTGCTGAAGTTCGACGCGACGTACTTCAACTACGTCGGCCGGTCCCTGTCCTACATCCTCGCCCGGCCCGAGGTCCCCGAGGAGAAGCAGACGCGCCTGCGGGTCGTCTTCGGCACCGAGGCCTCCGTCCACGACCGCGTGGAGTTCGAGCGCCGCTTCGGCGTGACCCCGCTCGAGTCATACGGCTCGAGCGAGGGCGGCGTGGTCATCAGCCACACCGAGGACACCCCGCCCGGCGCGCTCGGCGTGGCCGGCGCCTACATGGACGTCGCGATCCTCGACGAGGAGGGCAACGAGTGCCCGATCGCCGAGTTCGACGACGAGGGCGGCCTGACCAACGCCGGCGAGGCGATCGGCGAGATCTGCAACCTCACCGGCGCCAAGCTGTTCGAGGGCTACTACCGCAACCCGGAGGCCACCGCCGAGCGCAACATCGGCGAGGTTTACCACTCCGGCGACCTGGGCTACAAGGACGCTGACGGCTACTTCTACTTCGCCGGCCGCTCCGGCGACAAGATCCGCGTGGACAGCGAGAACTTCTCCGCCGGCCCCGTCGAGCGGATCCTCGACCGCTTCCCCGGCGTGCTCGTCGTGGCGGTCTACCCGGTGCCCGACCCGCGCACCGGCGACCAGGTGATGGCCGCCATCCAGCTGGAGCCCGGCGTGGAGTTCGACACCGACGCGTTCACCGAGTTCTGCCGCACCCAGCCCGACATGGGGACCAAGTGGGCGCCGCGGTTCGTTCGTATCATGAAGGAGATGCCCGTCACCGCCACCCGCAAGATCTCCAAGCCCAGCCTGCGACGCGAGTCGTGGCCCGAGCCGGGCGAGGTCTACCTGCGCGGCGGCGCCGACAAGTCGGACGACGTGTACCGGCCCCTCACCGACGCCGACCGCGAGGCGCTGCTCGCCGAGTACCAGCTGCACGGGCGCCGGCCGGCCGGGGTCTGACAATGCGGGCCCGGCGGATCCTGCGCGCGGCGTCCGTGCGCGCGGTGTCCGTCGGGCTCGCCGTGGCCCTGGCGCCGGTTGCCCTTATGCGGCCCGCAAACCGCGGGAGACCCCGAGGTGAGCCGCGATGCCCTCGCGCGTGGCGCCAGGCGGCGATTCGTACAAGTCCACCGCCCGCCGACGAACCTCGTCCGTGTAGTTCTTCCGTGCTATGTCATGGATTCCCGCTTCCCCCGGTACCGTGCTGGAATCAGCGTGTCCACGATCCAGGGTCACGGCCCCCTGTCCGCCGACCCGTCAGGGAAGGCAGCCAGGGGGGTTCCCTCGGTCCACCGCGCCGCGCCCCGGTGCAGGGGCCCTTAGTTCGTGGGGACTGTGGGGGCGTCCAGGTAGACAGTGGATCCGGCGGCCCGGAACTGGGCGGACTTCTGCTGCATCCCGGCGATTGCTTCTTGCTCTTCGGCGCCACCGAACTGGTTGCGGATGTCTTGTGAGATGCGCATGGAGCAGAACTTCGGCCCGCACATTGAGCAGAAGTGCGCGGTCTTGGCCGGCTCGGCCGGCAGCGTCTCGTCGTGGAACGCCTCGGCGGTGTCGGGGTCCAAAGACAATGCGAACTGGTCTCGCCACCGGAACTCGAACCGCGCCTTCGACAGCGCATGATCTCGCTCGGCCGCTCCGGGGTGGTTCTTGGCCAGGTCCGCGGCGTGAGCGGCGATCTTGTAGGTGATGACCCCGGTCTTCACGTCCTCTTTGTTCGGCAGCCCGAGATGCTCCTTGGGGGTGACGTAGCACAGCATGGCCGTGCCATAGCGAGCGATCTCCGTGGCCCCGATCGCGGAGGTGATGTGGTCATAGCCCGGCGCGATGTCGGTGACCAGCGGGCCCAGGGTGTAGAACGGGGCTCCGTGGCACAGTTCCTGCTGTCGCTCGACGTTCTCCCGCACCAGATGCAGCGGGATGTGCCCGGGGCCCTCGACCATGACCTGCACGTCGTACTCCCAGGCCCGGGCGGTGAGCTCGGCCAGGGTGTCGAGTTCGGCGAACTGGGCGGCGTCGTTGGCGTCGGCGATCGACCCCGGGCGTAGCCCGTCGCCCAGGGAGAAGGCGACGTCGTAGCGGGCGAAGATTTCGCAGAGCTCGTCGAAGTGGGTGTAGAGGAAGTTCTCCTGGTGGTGGGCTAGACACCAACCGGCCATGATCGACCCGCCCCGGGAGACGATTCCGGTGACCCTATCGGCTGTGAGCGGCACGTAGCGCAGCAATACTCCGGCGTGAATCGTCATGTAGTCCACACCCTGTTCGCACTGCTCGATCACGGTGTCCCGGAAAATCTCCCAGGTCAGCTCGTTGGCCTGCCCGTTGACCTTTTCCAGAGCCTGGTAGATCGGCACGGTGCCGATCGGCACCGGCGAGTTGCGGATGATCCACTCGCGGGTGGTGTGAATGTCATCGCCAGTGGATAGATCCATCACCGTGTCAGCTCCCCACTTGGTGGCCCATCGCATCTTGTCCACCTCCTCGGCGATCGAGCTGGTGACGGCTGAGTTGCCGATGTTGGCGTTGATCTTCACCAGGAAGGCCCTGCCGATGATCATCGGCTCGGCTTCGGGGTGGTTCACGTTGGCCGGGATGATCGCCCGCCCTGCCGCCAGTTCGGACCTCACCAGCTCGACGTCGCAGTTCTCGCGCAAGGCCACGAAGCGCATCTCCTCGGTGATGATCCCCGCGCGGGCGTAGTGCATCTGCGTGACCGTCCGGCCCTCTCTGCCCCGGAGAAGCACCGGAGTCGCGCCTTTCCACTCCTGGGAGGCCTCACCCCGCCGGATCGCCGAGCGGCCGTCGTCGAGCAGATTCCGCTCCCGACCCTCGTACTCCTCCACGTCCTCGCGGCCCCGGATCCACGCGGCCCGCAGCGGCGGGAGCCCGACCACCGGGTCACTGCCCGGGCCGGCTGTGCGGTAGACCCGCACCGGGGCGTTCGGCGCCCCGCCCGGGGAATCCCCCAGGGCGATCTCGGTGACCGGCACTCGGAGATCATGTTCGGTGTCGTGGACATACGTCAGTGCGCGCGATTTCGATGCACTCATGTGAGGTGCTCCTACTTCCTTCGCCGGCATTACCCGGGCAGGTTCGACGGTCGCAGGCTGCTTCAGCCCGATCTCAGCCCCTGCATTAGGGCTCCCGTGTGGACAGACCCGACGTTAACAGCCCACGACAACCGCCACCACCCCGGCCGAGCGGAGAGAAGGCGCTGACCGGGGGCATCTGCACCGCCGGTTCCTGCGGAGTAGAAACGGAGGTCCGCCCGGCTGTGATGTTCATAACCGAGTACGGCGTCATCTTGTTCATGTTCAGCGGTCACAAGGCCCATGCCAGCATGGCCTTCACCCCATCCACCAAAGCTGCTTTCGAAGCCGAGCTCACCCGGTACCGCACTGGCAAAAGCACCGTCGCCCTGCCATACGGCACCCCACCGCCTCACCCACTCCTCACCAGAATGATCGAGTACCGAGTGCGCGAACACGAACACGACGGCGTCAACTGGATGTGACCGCACACGTAATCGTCACCGGCCAGACGGGCCGGCTGACGCGGGTCACCGCGGCCCGCGAGATCGACGACGAGTGGTCGCGCCGCGCGCAGGTCGGCGTGTCCAACGGGATCGCGACCGAGGGTGGCACCACGTATGTCACCCAGTCGACCACGCGCACCGTGGTGTTGGGGGTGCCGTCGGACCGTCCGGGGGCGACGACGAGGGAGCTCACCACCCACTCGAGATCATGCAGGCAACCGGGCCACTAGTTGTACAAGATGTACTATTGCTGGCATGGTCACCACGACGCTGAGCTACTTCCGCGCTCATCAGAGCGAGTTACTCGATGCCGCGCAGCGGGCGCCGGTAGAGATCCTCAGCCGGGGCAGCCGTCGTCGCGCCGTTGTCGTCTCGCCGGAGTTCTTCGACCGCGCCCTACAGGCCCTGGAAGATCAGGCCGACATGAAAGCCGCGGCTGCCGCTCGCCGCGAGGACGACAGCATCTCCCACGAAGACCTCATGGCGGAACTGGGCCTGTAGACCAGCGCCCCCGCTTGTCTGATGCCCTATTCGATCTCCTACAAGCCCTCGGCTGCCAAAGCCCTGCGCAAACTTCATCCCACCGAGCAGAAGCGAATCGTCCGGGCGATCGAGGCGCTGGCCGGGACACCGCGACCGCCCGGAGCGATCCAACTCGCCGTAGGTGACGGCGAACTCCGCATCCGCGTCGGTGACCATCGCATCATCTATGACATCGAAGACGATGCCCTCGCTGTACTCGTACTACGCATCGGCCACCGCGGTGACGTCTACAAGTGACCCCATCCCCACGCTGGTTCACGATCATAGTGAGGGTCCAACCACGCGAATGCTCCACCGCCCAAGCACTCAAACTCATTCTCGACATCCTCCGGCAGCGCCCCGGCCAGCGTCGATGCGGCGCTGAAAGCAGACCAGCGGCTCTAGCGCAACACCTTGAACTGGAACGGGTAGTTGATCGTCCGGCCCTTGAGCGCACGGAGGGTGCCGATGACGTGGCCGATGATCTGCGCGAGGAACGACACCGCCAGAAGGATGAGGCCGAGCGGGATACCGATCACCGTGATGATGCAGATCCAGCCCACGATGCTCATGAGCCACAGACCGAGGTTGAAGTTGAACGAGCCGGCCGCAGCCTGGCGGACGAACGGGCTGCGGTCCCTGTAGATCAGCCACATCACCAGCGGACCGACGAACGACAGCCACCCTGCCGACAGCGCCATCGCGATGAGACTCGACGCGTGGGCCAGGGCCGCGGGCGTGCGGTCGTCGGGCGCGGCCGCGGGCGGCTGGCCATACCGCGGATCGCCGTACCGGGGGTCGCCGTACTGGGAGAAACCGGGCTGCTGGGTCATGGCCCCAGTCTCCTCGTGAATCGACGCCCGCGCATCGGGGATCTCCCCGGTTTCCGCGGCGGGCCAGGTTTCACGCACTTGTCATATCCCGCGCCTACTGTGGCGGGCATGGCCGACATCACCCAGCCCGACCAGCGTCCGACCGAGCCGCCGAGCGCAGACCAGCCCGGCGTCGATCAGCCGGCACCCGACGGCGTCGATCCGCTCGAGGACGCCGTCCGCCCCCTGCGCGACGACGTCCGGTTCCTCGGCGCCCTGCTCGGGGACACCGTGCGCGAGCAGGCCGGCCAGCGGATATTCGACCTGGTGGAGACCGCGCGGCGCACCGCGTTCGCCGTCCGCCGCTCGGAGGCCGACCGCGACGAGGTCGCCGCCCTGTTCACCGACGTGCCCGCCGCCGACGTCATTCCTGTGATCAGGGCGTTCTCCCTATTCGCGCTTCTGGCCAACGTGGCCGAGGACCTCCACCAGGAGCGGCGTCGCCGTCTCCACACGGCCGCCGGTTCGCCGCCGCCCGACGGTGATCTCGAGGCCACCTGGGCCCGCCTCGCGAAGACCGAGCCGGACGCCGACAAACTCGAGACTGTCCGGACCACCGCCCGGGTGGTTCCCGTCCTCACCGCACACCCCACCGAGACGCGCCGCCGGTCGGTCTTCGAGATCACCCGCCGCGTGCTCGACCTCATGCGCCGCCGCGACGCGCTGCGGACGGGGCCACAGGACCGCGTCACCGAGGACGAGCTGGCCGAGGTCGAGACCGACATCCGCCGCCAGGTGCTCACCCTGTGGCAGACCGCGATCATCCGTAGCCAGCGCCCCCGCATCGAAGACGAGATCCTGGGCGGACTGCAGTATCACGAGGCCACGCTCATGGACGTGATCCCGCCGCTCAACGCCGAGATCGCCGAGCGCCTGGGCGGCGGAGACCGGCCCGTCGTCCGCCCCGGCTCCTGGATCGGCGGCGACCGTGACGGCAATCCGTACGTCACCGGCGACGTCGTCCGATTCGCCACCGAGCAGGCCGCCGCGCTGCTGCACCAGCACTACGCCCACCAACTGCGGATGCTCGAGCGCGAACTGCCCCTGTCGCGGCGTGTCGTGGACGTGCCCACCGCGCTACGCGACCTCGCGGACTCCCTCGGGGAGGAGGAGGGCGAGCTCACCGCCGCGCGGGAGGACGTGCCCTTCCGCCGCGCCGTGAGTGTGGTCCGGCGTCGCCTCGCCGCGCGGGGGACCACCTCGTCGTCGTCGCCCCTGGCAGGCGGACACCGCGACGGTGACGACGACGAGGTCTTCACCGCCGAGCCGTACGCCTCCCCCGGTGAGATGCTCGCGGACCTGGACGTCATCGACGCGGCTCTCGGGGAGTGTGGGTCCGAGATGCTGCGCTCGCCGAGGCTGCGGGACCTCCGGTGGGCGGTGCGCACGTTCGGATTCCACCTGCAGGCCCTGGACATGCGGCAGAACTCGGAATCGCACGAGGAGGTGCTCACCGAACTGTTCGCGAAGGCCGGCGTGAGCGAGGACTACTCGGCGCTCGACGAGGACGCGCGTGTGGGGCTGCTGCTGCGCGAGCTCTCGCACGACCGGCCACTGCTCGGCCCGCGCGCGGAGCTCTCCGAGCTGGCGGAGAAGGAACTCGGGGTGCTGCGGGCGGCCGCCGCGGCCGTGGACCTGCTGGGCGCGGACGTGGTGCCGCACTACATCGTGTCGATGTGCGGGTCCGTGTCCGACCTGCTCGAACCGGCCGTGCTCCTGCGCGAGGTGGGACTGTTCTCCGGCGACCCGGCCGAGCCGCGGTCGAGCGTGCGGCTCATCCCGCTGCTGGAGACGATCGACGACCTCGCCGCCGGGCCGGGCATCCTCGACGCGGCCCTGGCGATCCCGCAGTTCCGCGCGCTCATCCGCGCACAGGGGGACGTGCTCGAAGTGATGCTCGGCTACTCGGACTCCAACAAGGACGGCGGCTACCTGGCCGCGAACTGGGCGCTATACCAGGCCGAACGCGACCTCGTGGAGGCCGCCGACCGCGCCGGCGTGCACCTGCGGTACTTCCACGGTCGCGGTGGCGCGGTCGGCCGCGGGGGCGGCAACTCCTACGAGGCGATCCTCGCCCAGCCGCCGGGCGCCGTGCAGGGCGCGCTGCGGATCACCGAGCAGGGCGAGGTCATCTCCGCCAAGTACTCCGAGCCGCGGCGGGCGCGGCGCAACCTCGAGGCGCTGGTCGCGGCGACGCTCGAGGCGTCCCTGCTCGACGTCGAGGGCCTCGGCGACCGCGCTGAGGAGGCCTACGGCGTGATGGCCGAGCTCGCCACGCTCGGCCGGGAGGCGTACGGGTCGCTCGTGCACTCCGACCCGGGGTTCATCGAGTACTTCACCACCTCCACGCCGGTCGCGGAGATCGGCGAGCTCAACATCGGCTCGCGGCCGTCCTCGCGGAAGCAGACGTCGTCGGTCGAGGACCTGCGGGCGATCCCGTGGGTGCTGTCGTGGTCGCAGTCGCGGGTCATGCTGCCCGGCTGGTTCGGCGTGGGTACGGCGCTGCGGCGCTGGATCGACGGTGCCGGCGGCGGTTCGGCCGGGACCACGGCCGACGAGCGGCTGGCCACGCTGCGGCGGCTGTACGACGACTGGCCGTTCCTGCGTACGACTCTGTCCAACATGGCGCAGGTGATGGCCAAGGCGGACATGGGCCTGGCCGGCCGCTACGCCGAACTCGTGCCCGACGCCGAGGTGGGTCGGCGGATCCACGGGGTGATCGCCGACGAGTTCGAGCTCACCCGCGAGATGCTGCTGGCGATCACCGGACAGGAGACGCTGCTCGACGACAACCCGGCGCTCGCCCGCTCGGTGCGCAACCGCTTCCCGTACCTCGAGCCGCTCAACGTGCTGCAGGTCGAGCTGCTGCGCCGCTACCGGGCGGGCGACGAGGACCCGGCCGTGCGCACCGGCATCCAGCTGACGATGAACGGCCTGGCCACGGCCCTGCGCAACTCGGGCTAGCGGAGGCGGCGGCTAGCGGAGGCGGCGGGCCGTGACCGGGATGAGCAGGGCGCACACCACCGCGAGCCCCGCGATCCACGGGACCGGCCCGCCGAACCGGGATAGCTCGGCGAGGAAGTACGGCGTGCCCATGCCGAGGTACGCCAGGACGTAGAACACGGCGACGAGCCCGGCGTGATCGCGGGGACCCGACTGGAACTCCACCTCGACCAGGCCCGCCACGAGCAGCGTGCCGTAGCCGATGCCCAGCAGGACCGCGACGGGCACGAGCCACAGCGCCCGGCCGGGCAGGTCCGGGGAGGCCACCAGGATCGCGCCGGCCGCCATGCCCGCGCACGCCGCCGCGAGGCCGGCGATCGGCGGCCGGGACGGCACGGAGTTCGCGGCGAGCCGCCGGATCGCCGGCTGGATGAGCACCCCCGAGCCGAGCGTCACGCCCACCATGACGCCCGCGTACAGGGTGGGCCGGCCGCCGGCGTCGCCGCCGAGCAGGTCGGCGAGCACCGCGAACGACATGCTCGCGCAGCCGAACACGAGCGGCGCCCAGGGCGCGACCCCCAGCAGGAACCTGCGCGAGACGGCGGTGGCGGGGATGAGCGGCGTGGATTCGGTGCCGCCGCGGGGACGTGGCACATACGGGTCAACGGCGTTCCAGGCCGCGACCAGCGCGACAGTGCCCAGCACGAGATGCGGCAGGTACGCCGAGAGCAGCGGCGCGGGGGCGAACTCTCCGACGACGCCGGCCGCGAGGCCACTGAGCCCGAACCCGCCGGTCAGGGCGATCGCCGCGCGGCGGGCGCCGGTCCCGGGCGGGGCGCCGGCGGACAGTTCGCGCACCCACGCGCTGCCGGCGCCGAACGCCGCGCCCGAGGCGAGGCCGGCGAGGAACCGGCCGAGGTACAGCCACAGCTCATGCTGCGGGCCGAGGAGCATGGCCACGGTCGCGAGCAGCGAGAGCACGAGGACGGGCCGCATGAGGACGCGGCGGCCGTTGCGGTCGGACCACCGGCCGGCGAACAGCAGCGTGGGCAGCAGGCCGACGATGTAGACGCTGAAGATCGCGGTGACGCCGGACTGCGAGAGCCCCTGCTCGGCGCGGTAGAGGTGCAGCAGCGGCGCGAACTGGTTGGCGCCCCAGCCCACCGCGAACACCGCGAGGGCGGCGGGCACCCAGCTGCGGCGGTCGACCGGAGAATCCATGAGCAGCAACCTAACCCGCGGGTCTCAGACGAGCGCGGCGATGACGAACGCCACCCCCGCCGCCACGAACAGCGCGCTGGCCACGAGGTCGACCCACGGCAGCAGCCGCCCGACCCGCTCGTTGACCGCCCGGTGCGAGGCGACCACTGCGAGCCCGGCGAACCACGCGAGCGCCACCGCGAGCATCCCCGCCACGAGCGCCACCGACCACGCCACCGAGACCTCGTCGTGTAGGAACGGGGTGAGCACGGCGCCGAAGAACACCAGGGCCTTGGGGTTGGCGAGGTTCGTGGCCAGGCCGCGCGCGACGTCCCGCCGCACCAGATCCGCTACTCCGAGTCGGGATCCGCTACTCCTATCGCGGTAGCGGATCCGGACTCCGGGTAGCGGATTCTGCGGCGCGGGGTCGGTGCGGGCGGGCGACGCCGGGGCGGTGGCCGGGTTGGGGGTTGCGGTGCGGGAGCGCCACCACCCGCGCAGGCCGAGGGCGCCCAGCGTGGCGAGCAGGAGCCCACCCGCGACCTGGAGGACCGTCATGACCTGCGGGTACACGCGCACGAGGGTGGCGACCCCGGCGAACGCGGCCCCGAGCCACACCGTGAGGCCGGCGACGATCCCCAGCGCGGTGGCCACGCCGTGCCGCCGTCCAGCGAGGGCGCGTTGGAGGACGACGACGACGTCGGGTCCCGGCGAGACGACCGCGATCGCCCACACGCCGAACAGGCCGAGGAGCTGCGCCGCGGTCACGCCGCCGATTCCATCGCGAGGAGCCGCTGCTTGGCCGCGATCCCGCCGCGGTACCCGCCGAGCCCGCCGTCCGAGCGCAGGATTCGGTGACACGGCCACACCAGCGGGAGCGGGTTCGTGGCGCAGGCCGTGCCCACCGCGCGGACCGCGCCGGGCCGGTCGAGGGCGGCGGCGATCTCCCGGTAGGTCGCGGTGCGGCCGTAGCCCACCCTCGCCAGGTGCTGCTGGACCTCGCCGCGGAAGCCCGTCGCGAGGCGGGTGTCGAGGGGCAGGTCGAAGGCGCGGCGGTCGCCGGCGAGGTACTGCCCGATCTGCTCCGCGGCGGCGTCGAGGACCGGCGAGGCGGCCTGTGCCCGCAAGACGCGCGGACCGACGCGGGTCGCCAGTGTCGCCCGGACCGCGTCGGCGTCCTCGACCTCGAACGCCACGTACACCAGGCCGAGCGGGGTCGCGGCCAGGAGCAGGCCCCCGATGGGCGAGTCGACGGTCCGGTAGATGACGTCGACCAGGCCCTCCCGGTTGGCGTCGGCGGCGAGGCGGTCGCGGAGCCGGCCGGTGTCGGCGGGTGCGGCCCGCAGCGTGGCGATCGCGGGGTCGGTCGTAGCGTGTTCGGTCATGGCGCGACCTCCTGTGACTGTAGCTGTGACCGGGTGAGTGTCCTGCGCAGGGCGGCGATCCCGTCGGCGGCAGCGCGCCGGGCCGCGGCCTCGGTGCCGCCCGTGAGTTCGGCGATCTCGGCATAGCGGAGACCGCCCAGGTACCAGTACGCCACACAGAGGCGCTGCCGGGTCGGCAGAGCGGCGACCGCGTCCCAGATGTGGGGGTCGACCTCCTCGTCGTCGACCCCGAGGTCTCCACCCGACCCACCCGAGCCACCCGCGCGCACCCCGCCCGGCCCCGGTGCACGGGCGTCGAGGACGGCGATGTCGTCGGCGGCGCCGGTCGGGACCGCGGTCCGGGACGCGCGACGGACCACGTCGACGGCGCGGCGGTGCGCGACGCGGACGAGCCACGCCTCGACATCGGTGTCCTCGGGCAGCTCCGGCCACGCCCGCAGCGCCGAGAGGAACGTCTCCGACCACGCGTCGTCGGCGTCCGGGCCGGGACCCAGGACCGCGCGGCAGACCCGCAGCACGGTGGTCCCGTGCCGGTCGACCGCGGCGTCGAACGCTGCCCTCATGTGTGTAGATCCTGCCCTCGTCGGTGATCGCCGTCCCGCGCGGCCCGCCCCGCCCGGCCGGGCGGCGGGTGGCGGGCTTCGGTGAGTAGTCGCCCGGCGCCACGGATTCGTGAGGTCATAGTGTTCCCAATCCGGCGCAGGGCTCGCATACTGGTGCTCACCGCCCGCTCCCGGGGAGATCCCATGCTCGGTTCCCGCACACCCGCACGCCCCTCCGGCCGCCGCCCCGCACGCGGGTCCACACGCCGATCAGCGCGCTCGCGCCTGGCCGGGGCGCTGGCCGCCCTCGCGCTGGCGGTTCCGCTCGCCGCCGCGGTCGGGTCGGTTCAGGTGGGTGACCTCGCGCCTCGGGCGCACGCCCAGTCCACGCTCGACCAGCTCGGCCCATTGGCAGGTCAGCTGGGCCCCCTGGCCGGCCAACTCGGACCGCTCGCCGACGCGCTCCGCGACGCCGATCCCGCCGGGGAGCTCGGGCCGTACGTCACCGAGGCTCTGAACGGCATCAACGGGCCGATCGGCGCGCCCGGACCGCCCGCCGCGGTCGACGCGCCCGTGACCTGCCGGCCCGCACCCGCGCGGCCGCGGCCCGTGATCCTCGTTCACGGCACCTTCGACAACGGCGCCAACACGATGCCGCGGCTCGGCGAGCCGCTGCGTCGGCAGGGCTTCTGCGTGGTCGCCCCGACCCTCGGTGCCTACGCCGGCAACCCGGCCCGCGGCGGCCTCGACTCGATCGTCGCCGCGTCGGGCCCGCAGCTCGCCGGGGTGATCGACCACGTCCGGGCCGTGACGGGGGCGCCGCAGGTCGACCTCGTGGGCTACTCGCAGGGCGCCGCGATCGCCGGCTACACCACCAAGGTGCTGCGGCCCGGCGCGGTGGCGAACGTCGTCTCGGTGGGCGGCTACTGGGGCGCCGACAACAGCGGGCTCATCCCGCATCAGCTGCCGCGCGAGATCGCCGGCCTCGGCCTGTGGGCCGCCAACCTGCGGGGACTGGCCGAACTGTCCCCGGGCAGCCCCATGATCACCGCCTGGTACGGCCTCGACCGCACCCCGTTCCTGCCCGGCGTGGGCTACACGCTCATCGCCACGCGCGGCGACCACCTGCTGCCGCCCGAGCGCAGCTTCGTGCCCGGCCCCGGCGTGCGCTGGGTGGTCACCGAGGACGCGTGCGGCGGCGGGCCGAACTCGCACGGCGGGATGGTCGTCGACGGGCGGACGCACGCGCTCGTCGCCGAGGCGCTCGGCGGGGCCGCGGGCTGCTGACGGGGGCGGGTCAGGCGGAGAAGAGCGCCGTCTGATCAGCGGCGCTCACGCTCGTAGTGCTGGTACAGGTCGTACGCGTGCCGCAGCCCGAGGCCCGGGTGGGAGACGCGCAGGCGCCGCACGGCGTCGATCTCCCCCGACGATCCGCGGATCGCAGCGGCGACCTGCTCGGGTCGGATGGCCGCGGCGATCCGCAACGACCGCTCCTCGTTGCGTCCGCCCAACCACCAGCGGTGCGCGGCCCCGCCCAGCAGGAACACGGCGATGGCCGCCCACAGCAGCACGTCCATCACGCTGGGCGAACCGGAGGCCAGCTGGGCCGCCGCGATCACCAGCGCACCGGCACCGCCGGCCGCCGTGGCGACCACGTACGCGATCGTCACCCCACCCCGCGGGCGCCTCAGGTGTTCGGCCATCGCGTCAGCGGCCTGCGACGACGACTCCAACGGACCGGGCCACGTCACGAGTGCAGCTCCTCGTCGTCGGAACCCTCCCCGGTCACACCTTCTCCGGCGCCGCCACCGGGCGCACCACCCCCGCCGCCCGCGAGGTGACGCTCCACCCGATCCACCTTTCCACGCAGCTCGCCGGAGCGGCCCGGCCGCAGATCCGCCTTGAGCACCAAAGACACCCGCGGCGACACGGCCAGCACGGCGTCGGTCGCGGCGCGGATGACGGGCATGACCTCGTCCCACTCGCCCTCGATGGTCGTGAACATCGAGGTCGTCTCGTGCGGCAGACCGGACTCGCGGACCACACGGACCGCCTCGGCGACCGCCCTGCTCATGGACGCCGACTCGTCCGTGGTGGACGTGGGGGCGACGGAGAAAGCGAACAACATGGCATCACCGTAGACCCGCCGCGCCGGATCGTGCAGATTCCGGGCACCCGACGAAACCTACGTCACAGACGCGAGACCGTCTGCGGCACACCCGGCGTGTACCCCGCCTCGGTGAGCAGCTCCCGCACGCGCGGGATGACCTTGCGGCCGTACAGGTCGATGCAGGTCATGAGGTCCTCGTGCGGTGTGGGGCCGCTGGCGTACTTGAGGTCGAAGCGGTCCAGGCCCAGTGTGCGGACCGTGGTGGCGATCTTCTGCGCGACCGTCTCCGGCGAGCCGACGTACATGGCGCCCGAGCGGACCTCGCGGTGGAAGTCGGCCTCGGTCGCGTCGCCCCAGCCGCGCTCGCGGCCGATCTGGTTGCGGTTGACCAGCCAGTGACGCACCGACAGTTCGGCGGCCTTCGCGTCGGTCTCGGCGACGAAGCCGGGCGAGTGCACGGCGATCGGCAAACGCGGCGCATCGGTGCCCGCGAGCTGGGCGTTGGCCTCGCGGTACAGGTCGGCGAACGGGGCGAACCGACCGGCGGGCCCGCCGATGATCGCCAGCATGAGCGGCATCCGGTAGCGGGCCGCGCGGACCACGGACTCCGGGCTGCCACCCACCGCGATCCAGGCGCTCAGCCCGCTGGCGGTCTTGGGGTAGACGTGCTGGTCGACCAGCGGCGGCCGCAGCTCGCCCGACCACGTCACCGGCCCCTCGGGCAGCAGCGCGGCGAACAGGTCCAACTTCTCGCTGAACAGCTGCTCGTACTGGGACAGGTCGAAGCCGAACAGCGGGAACGACTCGGTGAACGAGCCGCGGCCCAGCACGACCTCCGCGCGGCCGTTGGACAGCGCGTCGATGGTGGCGAAGCGCTGGAAGACGCGGATCGGGTCGTCGCTGGACAGGACGGTGACGGCCGAGCCGAGGGTGATGCGCTCGGTGCGCGTGGCGATGCCGGCCAGCACCACGTCGGGGGCGGAGACCGCGAAGTCGGGGCGGTGGTGCTCGCCGATCCCGATCGCGTCGACGCCCACCTGATCGGCGAGGACGGCCTGCTCCACGACGTCGCGCAGGACCTGCGCGTGGTGGACGGGCCGGCCGTCGCGGTCGACCGTGGTGTCGCCGAAGGTGTCGAGGCCGAAGGCGACGCGGGGCTGTGGTCCGGGGGCTACGGTGCTCATGCGTTCACTATAGTTGATCCATCATATAGCCTTGACCGGACAGTGCGCCGCGAGGGCGCGGGGCAGGCCACTTCCCCACGGCCGGTGGCCACGTCCCCGCCCGCAGCGCGGACCCGTGCGGCACGCCATAACTCGTTTTCCTGGTGGGTGCGCCTCGCCGCGGACCGCGCGAAGGGGTTCGTATGACCGCGACCTACGGATCGCCGTGATCGGCGCGCTCCATGCTCGACACGCCCCGGGATCAGCAACAGGTCGCCTACTTCATGTATGAACACGACATGCGTACCCGTGAATTACCCCGAGGACTCGCCCGCGCCCACGGACCCGCCCTCCGGCCCGAGGTGACGACATGACACCCGCGGCGCCGGCCGGCACCACCTCCCCGCGGGGCGACCGGCGGCGCGAGGCGCTGCTCGCCGCGCTCGACGACCGCCTCAAGACCACCGCGCTGGACGACATCTCGGTGGCCGACCTCACCGAGTCCGCCGGCATCACCCGGTCGGCGTTCTACTTCTACTTCGACTCCAAGGCCGCCGCGGTGGGCGTGCTGCTGGCTATGGTGCAGGACGAGTCGAACGCCGCCGTCGAGACCGCGGTGCGCGGCGAGGGGGAGTTCCGCACCCGGGTCACCGCCGCGCTCGAGCGGCTGACCGACCGGGTCCTGGACAAGGCTCACATCTACCGGGCTCTACTCACCGCGCGCAGTAAGCACGCCCAGACCCGCACCCTGTGGGACGACGGTCGCCGGGCCCTCGCCGTGCAGGTCGCCGAGTTCCTCCGCGCCGAGCGCGCGGCCGGTCGGGCCCCGGAGGGTGTCGACGCCGACGCGCTCGCCGAGGGGCTCATCCACATCAACGAGACCGTCCTCGAGCAACTGGCGTACGACCCGGGCCGCACGCGGGAACCGCTGCTCACCGTCGCCGCGGACATGTGGGTGCGCACTGTGTACGGCCGCCCGGACCCCGCAGTGGACCCCGGGGCCGATCCGGGGAGAACCGCATGACAACGACCGTCGACGTCGCCGTCCCTCGCCCCCGCCTGAGGTATGATCTGATTCACACCTATCAATAGTTGACACGTCACAGGGCCCGCCCTATCGTTGGTGACACAACAACAAGACAGCGTCCGGCGTCAACCGGACCGATCCCACAAGGAGTCACCATGACCGCGAGCCTCAACGACCTGACCGGCACCTGGTCCCTCGATCCCACGCACACGCGTCTCGGGTTCGTCACGCGTCACGCGATGATCACCAAGGTGCGCGGTGCCTTCAACGACTTCACGGGCGCCGTCACCGTGCCCGCGGAGGGCATCGAGGGCGCGAAGGCCGAGGTCACCATCAACGCCTCGTCGATCGACACCCGCAACGCCGACCGCGACGGCCACCTGAAGTCCAACGACTTCTTCGACATGGAGAACTACCCCGAGATCACCTTCACCTCGACGAAGATCGCCCCCAACGGCTCGGGCGGCGTCGACGTGACCGGCGACCTCACCATCAAGGGCACCACCAAGTCCGTGACCATCCCGTTCGAGTACGAGGGCACCGCCACCGACCCGTTCGGCAACCAGCGCGCGGGCTTCGAGGGCACCGCCACCCTCAATCGCACCGACTTCGGCCTGACCTGGAACGCCGCGCTCGAGACCGGCGGCGTGCTGGTCTCGGAGAAGATCACCCTCGAGCTGGAGATCTCGGCCATCAAGAGCGCCTGATCCGGCCCGGCGTCGGAGCCGGACGCCGCTACGACATCAACGCCCGCCCCGGCATCGACCGGGGCGGGCGTTGGTGTGGCGTGAGAGGGGTGCGCCGGACCCGACGGCCTAGGAGCGTGGGTCAGTAACACGCCAGTTCAGGTCCGCTGATGGGGCGGGTTCGGCGGGATAATTGTCGTCATGGGCGAGGAAGGGTTGTTCGCCGCCGAGGAGTTCCGCGTCGAGCGGGCTGACCGGCAGGGCGAGGTCGAGCCGGTGGGCGCAGGCAAGACATTTCGGGCGTTCGACCCGGGCCAGGGGTTGTTGCTGCCGCCGTCGCTGGATGACTGGCTTCCGGCCGATCATCTGGCACGGTTCGTGGCGGATCTGGTCGATGAGCACCTGGATTTATCGGCCCTTCCGGAATCAGAGTGCATTGATCCGATTCTGGAGCTGTCCGGAGTGGATCAGTGAACCGCAAGATGTAGTGGTTGAGGTTGCGGAAGCCCAGGGCGATCCCGCGGAGGTGCTCGAGGCGTCCGTTGATGGCCTCGACGGGGCCGTTGGAAGCGCCCACGTCGAAGTAAGCCAGGATCTCGCGGCGGCGCTTCCACAGCGACCGGCCCAGCTGGGCGAGCTCGGGCAGCTCCTTGGGCACCCCGGCCCGGATCGAGCGCAGGAGCTTGTACATCGCGATCTTGCCCTCCCGCTTGCCCGAGGCCTCGTAAGCGGTGATGAGACGCTGGTAGACGCCGTAAGTGACCTCCACCGCCGCGTGCGCGTCATGGGCGGTGAACGCTTTGAACAGCCGGACTTGCTGCTTGTCGGTGAGCAGCTCAGCGCGGGTGCGCAGGATGCGGCGGATCCCGTACAGCGGATCGCCACTGCGGCCCCGGTGCCCGGTGGTGGCCTGCTGGATGCGTTGGCGGCACACGGTGAGCTTGTCCGCGGCCAGCTGCACGACGTGGAACGGATCCATCACCGTCCGGGCTTCAGGGACAGCGTTGGCGGCGGCGGTGTGGTATCCGGCGAACCCGTCCATCGTGACCACCTTGACGCGGTCTCGAAACATTTGGTCACGGGCGTCGAGCCACTCGGTGAGCACCTTCGCCGAGCGCCCGGGGACCATGTCCAGCAGCCGAGACGGGCCGGTGCCGTCCACGACCGGTGTGAGGTCGACCAGCACGGTGACGAACGAAGAGGAACCGTCGCCGCGCACGTGCTTGGAATTTGTGCTCGTCGACCCCGAGAACGCGGACGCCGTCGAAGTGTCCGGGCTGGTCGTAGACCATCGCGCGGATCTCCGAGACCGCGAGATCGTTGACCAGATCCCACCCCAGCCCGAGGGCCTTGGCCACGGCGGACACGCTGGTGCGATCGATCGCCAGACGCTGCAGAATCCAGCGGGTGCAACGGCGGGTGGTCTTGGCCCGCGGCTCGGCCAGATTCGGCATGCGTTGCTGGAAGATCCTCGTGGCGCACTCGGTGTTGTCGCAGATGAAGCGCGGTACCCGCACGTGCAGCCTCGTGGGGTGCCCGACGATCGGAAGATCGGTCACCCGCCGCTCGACGTGGTCCCGCAGCCGGCCCGCCATCCCGCACCCGGGGCAGATCGGGTCGACTATGACCGGGGCGCAGAACAAGTGCGTGAACTCGTCAGCAACGGCGGCGTCGGTGATGCTCACCCCGAGTTCGACGGTGCGGCAGATGGTGTCGGCAAGCAGGCTGGCGGTAGCGTTCAAGACGGGTCCTGGGGTGTTCGATGCGCGGTGTGAGAACCTGCATTTTCACACGCCCCAGGACCCCTACATCTTGTGCCTCACCGCATCACCGGCGAACCCCAGCTACGCACTCCGGATCCGGAAGAGATTCCCTAACGATTGTCAACCCCCCTCAGGATGGTCCTGTCGGGATGCATGTCGAGGCGCCGTAGAGCGCCGGGCTCTACGGCTGATCTGGGGCCTCGTGGTGGCGAGGCGAGGGAGGGGTCAGGCTGCCAGTCGGGCTCTCCTTTGGGCGGTGGTGTGGTTGCGGTGGCGGGCGCGGACTTCCGCGGGCACCTGGTAGCGCTCGCGGACGATGGCCCGAGCCTGGGTGATGTCGAGGATCGCGCCGTCGTCGTCGCGGTACTCGTAGGGCGCGTTGCGGTGCACGACTATCCACATCCGCTCGGCGAGCTTGCGGGCGACCGCGCACACGGCCTTGTTGTGGTGCTGACCCTTGTCGACCATGAGCCGGTGGTACACCCGAGCGAGCTGCGGGTCGGATGTGCGTGCCGCATTCGCGGCGAGGAACACCGCCATCCGCAAAGCCGACGGGCCTTCCTTGCTGATCGCGCGATGTTTGTGCTCCATGGTTCCCGACGACCAGTTCGATGGGGTCAGTCCGCAGTAGGAGGCGAAGTCCTCGGGGCGGGCGAAACGGGACCCGTCGCCGAGCCAGCCACGAATCGTCGCCGCGGTGATCGGGCCGGTCCCCGGCACCGAGAGCAGCAGATCATCGGGGCCGTAGAAGGCGTGCCAGAGCCCGTCGAGTTGCTCGGTGTAGCGGTCGAATCGGTCCGCGGCCTGATCGATGTCGGCGAGCATTCCAGCGACCTTCAAAGCCCAGAAATCTAGGTCGTAGTAGTCCCTGAGGATGCCCACCCAGGCCGCCGCGGCACTGCGGAGTTGGTCAGCGATCTGCTCCTGGCGGCCACCGCAGTAGGAGTGTTCGCGCAGCACTGCGGTGATGGTGGACCGGTGTGCTCGGGCCAGGGCTCGCAGGTCAGGCCACCGCCCCAGCACCGCCAACGTGCGGGTACGAGATCCGGCGAGAATCTTGTCGATGTCCGGAACGGTGGCGGCGACGTAAGAACGCAGTCGGCGCCAGCACTGGTCGTAGTGCACGCGGGCATCGCCCCGCGACAGGGCCGAGCGTTTGATGGCCTCGGAACCGACGTCGGCAACGACGAGCGGTTCAAGGTCGAACAAGTCGAGCGCCTTGGCCAGCAGATGCGCATCGATGACGTCGGACTTGTTCTTGCCGGCCACCGCTGCGCGCAGTCGAGAGGAGTGCCTGGTGCCGATCAGGTAGAACCGGCCGCCGGCGGCGCCGACCGCAGCCTGGATACCAACCCAGGTCAGGGAAGTCGGTTCAGCGACCACGTCGACGGCGACGTCGACTGCTGCGAGAAACCTGGTCAGCTCGTTCATCCCGGCCGCGGTGCTCGGGATGGTCTTGCGGGTTGTTCGTGTCGTGCCGTCGTCGCGATATTCGATCAGCTCGCACTGGTGATTCGCCACGATCGCGCAGTCGATCCCGGCGCGGGCCTGAATCGTTGTGGGACTATGGACTGTGCCCGTTGAAGTCATGGGTTCGGGCTTCCTTCCTGCCACGCTCGCCATAGCGGGACAGTCGAGACGATGTCGCCGGGCGTCCTCGAGCGGCATCGCACGTGCCGGCAGGCTCCACCAAGCCTGCCTGCGACGTCGCAGGAGGGAAGCCCCACAATCATCGCCGCGCCATCGGGTAGTGCGGCCGTGGCTTCCTGTGTACTTATCGGTCTCGGGAGCATCCCGTCGCCGCGGCCCCGCATACTCGAGCCGCTGCCACAGCAGGCCATCGGCGCCCCGCGGCCAGCAATCGGCCGAGAGGTGTCGCCGCCAGGGTGTGCCCGTGCTTACGTGTCATCCGGCGCGACCAGTCGACAGAACACCTCTGCCAGGCCAGTCCGTCAATTCCCTTCAAACGGGCCATGTGGCGGGGCAGATCCGGTGTCGCATTCTCTGTTCACGAGGCACAACCCTCAGCCGACAACCGCGCTCACCGAACCTCTCCCACCGTCAACCCTAGCGGGCTGCTGAGCTGGGAAAACCCAGCACCGAAAACGATATAAGCCGATTTATCGCGGATCTACGTCTCCTACCAGGAGGGGCGCGGGGCCCCGCCGTACGATCCGCGGTTGATGGTGCGGTTGCTGATCTTCGGCTACACCACGGGGGTGCGCTCCTCCCGCGGGATCGAGAAGGCCTGCACCGACATCGTCGCTTTCCGGTGGTTGGCGGCCGGGGCGGCCCCGGACTACCGCGCGATCGCCAGGTTTCGCAAGAGGCACCTGGCCGCGCTGGGCAACCTGTTCTTGCAGGCGTTGGCGTTGTGCCAGGCCGCCGGGATGGTCACGCTTGGACAGGTCGCGCTGGATGGGACGAAGCTGCGGGCGAACGCCTCCAAACGCAAGGCCATGTCGTACGCGCGGCTGACGGACAAGGAGAAGGTACTGGCCCAGGAGGTCTCCGATCTGCTGGCCGCCGCCGAGGCCATCGACAAGGCCGAGGACGCCAAGTTCGGCAAGAACCGGCGCGGGGACGAGCTGCCCGATGAGCTGGCCCGCCGAGAGTCTCGCCTGGTCAAGCTGCGCCAGGCCAAAGCTGCTCTGGAAGCCGACGCCGCCGCCGATGCGGCGGAGAAGGCTGAGGCTAAGGCCCGCGGTAAGGGCGAAGACGAAGACACCGTCGCGCAGAAGGCCGCTGAGGCCGCCGAGCGCGCCACGCCCAGGCCGAAGGCCCAGCGCAACTTCACCGACCCGGAGTCGAAGATCATGCTCACCGGGGACGGGTCGTTCGCTCAGTGCTACAACGGCCAGGCCGTGGTCGATGCCGCCCATCAGATCATCGTGGCGGCCGAGGTCAACGACTGTGCCGCCGACGTCGGCAACCTCATCCCCATGACCGAGCAGGCCATCAGCAACACGGGGCAGGCCCCGAAGCAGATGCTCGCCGATGCCGGGTACTGCTCAGCCGCGAACCTCGCCGCCTCCGCCGAGGTCACCGGCGAGCAGGGCACCGAGTTCTTCATCGCCACCGGACGACAGCGCAGCGGGGAACCGGCGCCGATCGCCCCCCGGGGACCGATCCCGGCCAGCGCCACGGACAAGCAGCGCATGGCCCGCAAGCTCGCCACGAAGAAAGGCCGAGCGGTCTACGCCCGGCGCAAAGCGATCGTCGAACCGGTCTTCGGACAGATGAGCACCCTGCAGAACGGCAAGCAACTCCTGATTCGCGGTCTGGACGCCGCCCGCGGTGAATGGCTACTGCTCGCTGCCTGCCACAACCTGCGAAAGCTCCACGGTCATATCGGCGCCACCGGGCTCGGCGGCCTCCAGATCGCCTGAACTGGCAGGCCCGGGCGACCTACAGGCTGACCCGCGGACTGAACGCCATCACCGCGGCTTCGCAAACCGAATACCTGTCCGCCAGTGACGCCGGCCCGAGCGCAACGCTCTCACGCACTCCGCCGTACTCTCGGCGCGCTTCGAGCCATTACTGACCCATGCTCCTAGGTGACGACGACGAGGACCGCCGTGTGTGTGCCGTCTCCGTCCTCCCAGGTCCCGCTGAGCGTGCCCGGGGAGCCGATCAGCGGACGGTCGGCCTCGGCGTCGTTCTCCTCGTTGACGACGCGGAGGACCCGCGGGCTCGCCTCGGGGGACTGCCCGAGCCCGTCGCCGCCGCCGCGGATGTTGACCGGGGACGGCGTGACCGTGCCCTCCTCGACCAGCAAGTGGTCGGCGGCGGTGTCGCGGTGGCTGATCACGCGGCAGACCTCGGTCACGTAGACGGGGTCGGCGGGGGCGTCGTAGACCCAGCGCCGACCGAGGACCGAATGCTCCGTCGTCCCGACGAGCGCGTCGGCGGCGTCGGACAGCTCGGCGCCCCGGTAGGTCACGGGGACGTGATAGGTCTGTGAGCCGTCGGAGAGCAGGAACGACTCCATCCCCACCTCGCCGTCCGGGTCGACGAACCGGTAGGCCGTCACCTGCTCGAGGCTCTCGGGATCACCGTCGAACCAATCCTGGCGACGGACCCACCCACGCAGCAAGTCCAGCTTGCCCGGGTCGAGGACGGCGTCATAGATCTCGGCGGCTCCACTCATGCGCTAAGACTCCCCGAAAGCACCCGGTCCGGCAAACGATCGGAGCTCCGGGTGTGGGAATGAAGAAGAATTCGTACTCGCGGCATTTTCCCTGGGCAGCGGCCCTGCACGTCCGGCCGGTAGCCACGCCTGCGTGACCATCGTCACAGCCAGGGCGCCTGTCGACCGTTACGGTGAGCCCCATATCGCCGGGGAGATCCTCCGGAATCCCGATAGGAAGGTGTGACGCATATGAAGAAGACCATCGCTGTCATCGGTTCCGCCGCCGCCCTGTCCTTCGCCGGTGCCGGGCTCGCCTCGGCTCAGAGCGCCGTCCCCGGTGTAGACGCCGGTTCGCTCGGCGCGGGTGAGACCGTCGAGACCCCCGCCGAGGTCTCCGCCATCGCCGAGCAGCTCTGTGGCACCATCGACGCCTACGACTTCCTCGGCTCGGCCGAGGGTGTGGTGCCGGGCCTGAGCGGCGAGGACTGCGCCGCCAACGCCCAGCTCGCCGTGGACGCCGCCTTCTCCGGCGACATCCAGGGCGCGATCGACATCCTCCAGGGCATCGAGGCCGAGGTCCCGGACGAGGATGACGCCGAGGACGATGTCGACACCGAGGAGCCCGTCGAGGGCGAGAACGTCGCGCCCGAGGGCGACGATGAGCCCGTCACCACGGCCGTCGCCTGAGATTGACCCTGAAGGTTGACCTGTGACGGCCTGACCATCAGGCCCCCGCGACGCGGCCCCTGTCCCTCATGGGAAGCCGGGGCCGCGTTCGTCACGGACGGGTGAGGAAACCCGGCACGACGGACTTGAACGCCGCCTTCTGCTCGATCATCACCCAGTGTCCGCAGTTCGGGAACAAGTGGATCTCGCCGCGCGGCAGCATCCGCAGGGGCAGCAGGGCCATGTCCACCGGACTGACCCGGTCGTCCCGACCCCAGGTGATGAGGGTCGGCGCCTGCACCTGGCCTAGCCTTGCCCACGCCGGTATGGCCGCCGCGTCACGGGGGGCGGCAGCCATCGCCGCCAGCGCCTCGCGCCCGTACATCCGACGCGAGGAGGCCAGCGTCTCGGGATCGGTGGCCTGCGCCCAGCGTTGCTCGATCATCTCCTCGGTCACCAGGGACTTGTCGTAGACCATCGAGTGCAGCCACTCGATCAGCCGCTCGCGCGTGGGGTCCTCGACAAACGCGGATAACCGGATGATGCCCTCGCCCGGTCCCGGGGAGAAGATGAGACGCCCGCGCCGCCCACGGTGACCAGCTTCTCCACCTGCTCGGGATGCTCCAACGCGAACGCGGTGGCGATGAACCCGCCCATCGAGTTGCCGATCAGGCTCAGCCTCTCCAGGCCCAGGCCGTCGACGAAGTCCTGGACCGCCGTCTGAGCGGAGGCCACGGGGTGGAGATCGCCCGCCGGGTCGCTCACCCCGAAGCCGGGCAGCTCCAGCACGATGGTCCGGAAGTGCTCGGCGAACACCGGCACGTTGCCGGAGAAGTTGCGCCATCCGGTCACGCCCGGACCTGAGCCGTGCAGCAGGAGAAGCGGCGGGCCGTCACCGGCCTCGCGGTAACGCAACATCCCCCGGTCCGTGGCCAGCTCGAGCAGCGGGGGCTCGGCGGAGTAGATGGCGGAGGGCGCGGCAGCGGACGTGCCGGGGCCGGGACGGTGGAGGTGGTGACGGCGCGATCAGTCATGGCCACAGCTTTCCCTCCGCACCGATTCTCACGCGCCCGGATCCCGCTCACCGGGAGTCGGCGGTCCCGACCCGGTGACAGGCGGTACCAGTATCTGCATGGACATCGCCGTGGACTCAGAGATCGACCACCACGACCCCGTGGCGCTGCGGGAGCTGCTCGGCCGGTTCTGCTCAGGCATCACCGTTGTGGCGACCGAGGGGCCCGCAGGGGTGGCCGGCTTCGCCTGCCAGTCGTTCTCCGCCCTGTCGCTGGATCCGCCGATGGTGCTGATCTCGGTCATGCGGCGGTCCCGGACGCTGCCCGTCCTGCTGGAGCGCGGCGACTTCGCGGTGAGCGTGTTGGGTTCCGACGCCGCGGAGGTCTCCGCGACGGTGGGTGGTCGCGATCCCGACAAATTCTCGCGCGTGCCTCTCGCATGGACGGGCCGCGGCATGCCGGTCATCGCCGGGTCGCTCGCGTGGTTCGACTGCTCGGTCACGCGGGTCGTCGACGGCGGTGACCACGTGGTGATCCTCGCTGACGTGAACGGCGCCGGCCCGCAGGACAGTTCCGGTGATCCGCTGTTGTTCTTCCGGGGCCGCTACGAGCAGATGGCCCGCCCGATGCCGACTGTCCCGACCGCCGTCACGCACGCGGCCACGCCGGGGATCGCGTCCGCGGCCGCTGCCGCCGCCGTCGACGGTGCATACCGCGAACCGGTCGGGGCGCTCGCGGGCTACGTCCCCGGCGACTGGTTCTAACTCCGCGATGGACGTGCCGGCGAGGGCGGCCGGGAACCGCATGGTCAGCAGGGGCCCGAACTCGTGGGCGACACCGCTGGGCGTAACGATGCGCGCCGACACCCGCTCGCGCGGCGCGCGCACCACGCTCGCCGTCCCCCCGCGCGGCGAGGTACCGCACGATCGTGTTGGCCATCGCGGTAACCGGCACCGCGAACAGTGCGCCGACGATGCCGAACAGGTACGTGCCGGCCATGACCCCGACGACGACGAGGGCCGCCGCCGCTCGCGGGACCCGCTGCGGGATCCGGTCGACGAGCGGCCGGAGCATGACGGCGAGCAGGACCGCGATCGCGACGGGCGCGATGATCACGGACAGCCGACCGATCGCCCGCCCGAGCAGCCAGCCACCACCGGCGATGAGGAGCAGACACGCGGACCACGCCGCCGCCAGCAGGACCGGGTACGGGAGGTGCTCGCGGGCGACCGGCGGAGATGCCATGTCATGAGAATAGGCGCGGGTGAAGGTTTCCTCCCCGACATCGAGCGGTTGCGGACCGGTCAGGTCTGGGCAGAATCTCGGCCAGGGACAGGTCCCACCCCGCGAAGGAGCACCGATGCCCGATAAGAGGTCAGATTCCAAGTCCGCCGCCCGGTCCGCCGCCGAGAAGATCGTGGACAAGGCCGAGGAACTCGCCGACGACCTGGTCGGCGGTGCCGACGTCGTCCCCGGCACCCCCGGTTCCCGCCCGCCGACCGTGGACGAGCCCACCGAGCCCACGAGCCCGCTGCCGCCCAAGGCGGACCAGAAGGGCGCCACCCCGTACGGCCCGACCGGCGCCGAGCCGCCCGGCTCCGTCACGGCTCGCGAAGAGGTCATGCGCCAGCAGGGCGCCTTCCTCACCACCGCGCAGGGCGCCCGCCTGTCGGACACCGACCACTCGCTCAAGGCCGGCCGCCGCGGCCCCGTGCTGCTGCAGGACCACCACCTGCGCGAGAAGATCATGCACTTCGACCACGAGCGCATCCCCGAGCGCGTGGTCCACGCCCGCGGCGCCGGCGCGCACGGCGTCTTCCGCGCCAACGGCGCCGCCGCCAGCGTCTGCAAGGCCGGCGTGTTCGCCGAGGGCAAGGAGACCGAGGTCTTCGTCCGCTTCTCCACCGTGCTCGGCAACCGCGGCTCCGCCGACACCGTCCGCGACACCCGCGGGTTCGCGACCAAGTTCTACACCGACGAGGGAACCTGGGACCTGGTCGGCAACAACATCCCCGTGTTCTTCATCCAGGACGCCATCAAGTTCCCCGACGTCGTCCACGCCGCCAAGCCGCACCCGGACCGCGAGATCCCGCAGGCCCAGAGCGCGCACGACACCTTCTGGGATTTCGTCTCCCTGCACACCGAGGCTCAGCACCACACCCTGTGGAACATGTCCGACCGCGGCATCCCGCGCTCGTACCGGATGATGGAGGGCTTCGGCGTCCACACCTTCCGGCTCGTCAACGACGCCGGCGAGACGAGCCTGGTGAAGTTCCACTGGAAGCCCCACCTCGGCGTCCACTCGCAGGTGTGGGAAGAAGCCCAGATCACCGGCGGCATGGACCCGGACTTCCATCGCCGCGACCTGGCCGACGCCATCGAGGCCGGCGCCTTCCCCAAGTGGGACCTCGGCATCCAGGTCTTCCCCGACACGGTCGACGAGAACGGTGTCAGCGAGATGTTCCACGGCATCGACCTGCTGGACCCGACCAAGATCGTGCCTGAGGAGCTCGCACCTGTGCAGGTCATCGGCACGATGGAGCTCAACGCCAACGTCAAGAACTTCTTCGCCGAGACCGAGCAGGTCGCGTTCCACCCGGGCCACCTCGTGCCGGGCATCGACGTCACCAACGACCCGCTCCTGCAGGGCCGCTTGTTCTCCTACCTGGACACGCAGCTCCTGCGCCTGGGCGGGCCGAACTTCGGGCAGATCCCGATCAACCGCCCGCACGCGCCCGTCAACGACATGTTCCGCGACGGGTTCCACCAGTCCGCCGACCACGTGGGCGTGGCTCCGTACCAGCCCAACAGTCTTGACGGCGGCTGCCCGTTCATGGCGGGCACCACCGACGGCGCGCTGGTCGAGGTGGCGCAGACGATCGCCGAATCGCAGATCGAGCGGGCCACCCCGGCCAGCTTCGACGATCACTTCTCGCAGGCCACGCTGTTCTACAACAGCCTCACCGACGTCGAGAAGGAGCACGTCGCCGAGGCGTACACGTTCGAGCTGGGCAAGTGCTACGAGCAGGCCATCAAGGTCCGGCAGGTCGAGCAGCTCGCGCACATCGACCACGACCTGGCCGTCACCGTGGCCACCGGCCTGGGCCTGCCCGCGCCGGCGAAGGTGCCCGTCGCCGAGGTCGTCACCAGCCCGGCGCTCTCGCAGATCGGTAAGGAGTGGCCGTCCGACGGGCGCCAGATCGGCATCCTCGTCACCGAGGGCTCCGACGTCGACGCGGTCTCGGACCTCGTCCAGGCGGTGTTCGACGACGACATGGTGCCGCTGGTGATCGCCCCGACCGGCGGGATGCTCGGTGATCCGGAGGCCGGCGAGGCCGTGTCGGTGTCACGGACCTATCAGACGCAGCGGTCCATCGAGTTCGACGCGCTCGTGGTGGTCGATCTCCCCGCCAACCCGCGCACGGACATCCTCATCAGCGAGATGTACCGGCACAAGAAGGCCATAGCGACACTGGCACCAGTCGACCGGTACGCCGACTTCGGGATCACCACCGACACCCCGGGCGTCGTGCAGGTGGACTCCGCGGCCGGCGTGGTGCCCGCGCTCAAGCCGCTGCTGGCCAACCACCGCGTGTGGGAGCGGCCCGACCCGGCGCGGGTCTGATTCGGGCCCGCTCCGGTGGCGCGGGGATGGGCGGCGAGTAGGGGCCCGCGAACGCCGCCCCGGGGCCTGCGGGCTCGCACGCCGCCCATCCGAGCGCACGCCGCCTATCGAGTCGCACGCCGCCTATCGGACTGCGCGCCGCCTATGGGGCCCCTTAGGTGGCGCGTCTCCGATAGGCGGCGCTGCTGCGGAAGCGGCTCGGCCGCAGTCGACACGGGGTTCTGGAACCTCTGCGGCGGGCGAGGCGGGGCCCTGCGGAAGACGATGCCGGGCCCCGCCGCACGATCTGCCCCTCCGATCTCGCCTCGCGCCTCGGAAGTCGATCCGCTCGCGGAACTCCGCGGGCGTATCGCAATCCGAGGAGCGGATTCCTCGTGAGGCTCCTCGGCCGGTGTGCAACCGTCCCCGGGGGCCGGCGGGCACGGGTAGCGTCGCCGCCATGAGCGACTACGCCTCCTCACGGGACGCCGCCGCAAGCGAGGCCGCCAGCAGCGAGGGTGCCGCCGCGAGCGGGGCCGCCAGCGACCGTGCCGATGCGGATGCCGGCGCCGGTCCGGCCGCCGGGTACCGCCTCGAGGCGCGGCGAGTGATCGCGGCGAACGCGGGCCGGGTGTTCGCCGTGCTCTGTGATCCGGACGGCCACGTGGCCATCGACTCCTCCGGCATGCTCCAGTCGGCGGAGGGGCCGGCGGTCACCTCCGAGGGCGACAGGTTCGTCGTCCACATGGACCGCGAGTCGCTGGGTGACTATGACATGGGTGAGTACGACGTCACGGTGATCATCACCCGGTTCGAGCCGGACGCCGAGATCGCCTGGACCATCGACGGGGCCATCAGACCCCCGATCGGGCACACCTACGGCTACCGCCTGATCCCGCTGGGCGATGGCGACGACACCGAGGGGGCGCGTACCGAGGTCGTCAGCTACTACGACTGGTCCGACGCGCACCCGAAGTGGCGCGACTCGGGAGTACTGCCGGTGCTGGACGCATCGGCGCTCAAGGCGACGCTCGGAATTCTCGACCGGGCGGTCAGGAGGGGATATATCCGCGGCTGATCCGAATGCCCACCGGCCGGACCTGTGGTTCTCCCGCGACGGTATGGAGCTGCGCGCGGTGGACTCCGGGCCCGCCGACGGCGAGGCGATCGTCCTGCTCCACGGGTTCCCGCAACGCACCTCCAGCTGGGACCTCGTGTCTCCGCTCCTGCACGCGGCCGGGTACCGCACCCTGGCGCTGGACCAGCGCGGGTACTGCGAGTCCGCCCGCCCCCGTGGTCGGCGCGCGTACCGGCTGTCGGAACTGGTGGGGGACGTCCTCGCGCTGCTCGACGCCGCCGGCCTGCCCGACGCCCACGTGGTGGGTCACGACTGGGGCGCCGCCGTCGCGTGGGGTGTCGCCGGGGCGCACCCCGACCGCTTCCGCAGTCTCACCGCCGTGTCGGTCCCCCACCCCGCCGCCTTCCTCAAGGCCATGGTCGCCTCCGACCAGCTGCTGCGATCCTGGTACATCGGGCTCTTCCAGCTGCCGTTCCTGCCGGAGCGACTGCTCACCTCGGCCGGCCCGCGGCCCGAGAAGGCCCTGGCCGGGATGGGTATGACGCCCGAGATGATCGAGCGCTACCGGCGTGAGATGGTCGCCGCCGGCGCGATCCCCGGGGGACTCGGCTGGTACCGGGCCCTGCCCTTCGCCCCACCGTCCCGCTCGACCGCGGCGGTCCGTGTGCCCACCACCTTCGTGTGGAGTGACCGCGACCCGGCCCTGGGCCGCGGGGGCGCCGAGCGGACCCGCCACCACGTGGACGCCGACTACCGGTTCGTCGAGATGAGCGGGGTCAGTCACTGGATCCCCGACGAGCGGCCGGCAGAGCTGGCCGATGCAATCGTGGCCCGCGCCCGGTCGACCGCGGACGGCTCGGGTCCCGGGTCCTGAACTCCACCGCACCGGGTGCGCGCGGCCCGGTGCGGTGTCACGCTGGGCCGATGTTCTTCATCTTCGGTTTCAAGAACTCGTCCCGGAACCTCGGGCTGGCCCGGGCCACGTGCCCGAACTGCGGCAACGTCGCCACACAGCGGGTCGACCGTCGGAAGCGAGCGTTCTCCCTGTTCTTCATCCCCATCATCCCGCTGGGGTCGTCGTACACGGCCACGTGCACGGCGTGCGGCATCACCACCAAGATCGACCGGTCGCGGGCCGACGGGATCCTGTCCGGCGCGTACTGATCCGGCCGCTCAGCTCTCCCGCGCCGGCACCGCTGGGGCCGTGGCCTTGTCCTCCCACGGTGGCGGGATCGTGGCGGCGACCGCCGCGGCAAGGAGGGTCGCGCCGCAGCCGAACATCAGACCGACCCGGAATCCGGTCTCGGTGGGGACAAACAGCCCCTCGAAGTCCATGGACATCTGGGTGAGCAGCACGCCGAGCACCGCGGCAGAGGTCGTGGTGCCGATGGAGCGCATGAGCGTGTTGACGCTGTTGGCCGAGCCCATCTCGGAGGTGGGGACCGAGGCCATGATCAGCGCGGGCATCGCACCGTAGGCCAGCCCCACACCGCCGCTCACCACGATGCCGACGGTCACCACACCCCAGGTCGATCCCATGAGGAACAACCCGGACGCATAGCCGACCGCGACCACCAGCGCTCCCAGGATGAGCGTGGTCTTGGGGCCGCGGGTGCCGATGAGTCTCCCGCTGAGTGGGGAGACCGCCATCATCGCCAGCCCGCCGGGCGCGCTCCAAAACCCCATGGCCACCATCGACTGGCCCAACCCGTGTCCGGTCTCGACCGGGAGCTGAAGAATCTGGGGCAT
Organism: Dietzia maris; assembly: GCF_036287335.1. NCBI lineage: Bacteria > Bacillati > Actinomycetota > Actinomycetes > Mycobacteriales > Dietziaceae > Dietzia > Dietzia maris. The sequence continues at coordinate 140,159 of NZ_CP143053.1, read as the reverse complement.
GATCAGCAGCTGCGCATAGAGGCCCATGCCGATGGTCACCGAGGCGATGTTGGTCATCAGGACGGGGCGACGGGCGGCAACCCGCAGGTCCACGATCGGTGACGGGTGCCGGAGGACCCACAGCGCCCATCCGGGCAGCGAGACCGCGGTGAGCGCCAGCAGGCCGAGGGTCAACGGGGCGCCCCAGCCCCAGTCGGCGCCCTTGGACACCGCGAGCAGCAGCGAGATGAGAGCGATCGCGAGCCCCACCGCGCCGACGACGTCGAGCGTGCCGTCCGGTTTGGCGGCCGGCAGCGTCCGGAGACGCACCGTCATCATCACGATGATCGCCACGCCCAGGGCCCCGGACCCCCAGAACATCCACTGCCACGAACCGTATTGCGCCAGGGCGGCCGCCGCCGGGAGCCCGAGCGCCCCTCCCACTCCGAGCGACGAACTCATCAGACTGATCGCCGGTGCGAGTCGACGCGCCGGGAGGATCTCGCGCATCGTGGCGATGCCGATGGGGATCACACCGATTCCCACGCCCTGCAGGGCGCGCCCGATGAGCATCGGCCACAGCGAGGTGGCCAGTGCGCACAGCACCGAGCCGACGACCATGACCGCCGTGCAACCGATGAGCACGTACTTCTTCGGATAGAGGTCTCCCAGTCGTCCCATGAGCGGACCGGCCACCGCTCCGGCGAGCAGCGTGATGGTGACGACCCAGGAGGCGTTGACCGCGGAGGTGTTGAGAATCGCCGGCAGCATTCCCAGCAGCGGGATGACCAGCGTCTGACTGAGAGACATGACGATGCCGCCGAAGGCGAGGACCGCGATGAGACCGTTCTCGTCCGACCGGACGGTGTCGGCGTCCCCACCGCGCGTTCGTGCCATCATCCCGTGTCCTTCCGACCGAGGCTCGCTTCCGGAGCCTCTCGTCGGACATTACAGACAGGTGTCGAACGGGTTCTCGTTCCGGGCACGGCCACCGTGTTCGACATGGCGGTCCGACGTGGCGGAATCCTCGCCCACTATTGTCTGCCGCTGTCCGCAGTGCGACGATGAGCGGGTGGACACCACCGGCTCGACCCGGCGGATCACCCGCCGGCCCACCGTCTTCGTGGGGGCGTTCCTCGCCGCCACGGCCGTCGCACTGACCGCCGCCGTCACGGCCCCGGCCACCGCGAACGCCCAGGACTCCTCCGAGGCCATCCCGCGACTGTTCCCCGCTCCCGACCGCGTGATCGCCGTGGGCGGCTCACCCACGGGGCTGTGCGCGGGCGCGATCTCCACCACGCTCGACGGCGACGGGTACCCGGACACGGCGTCCGTCGCCTGGGCCTTCGCCATCGCCGGGGTGGGTCCGTGCAACCTCACCGCCACCCTCTCGTGGCGCAACCTCGACACCGGGGCCACCGGGGAGAAGATCGCGCAGGTCCCGTTCCCGCGGATCTCGACGGGCATCCCCGATCCGATCTCCCACCCCTACGAGGCGCAGATCTCCACCGGCCCGGGCCGGGTCGAATACCGACTCACCACCACCGGCGGGGCCGTCGCCGGGCCGATCGTCGTGGAGACGGTCGCTTACGACGGCTGACGACGCCGGGGGCGCGCAGCACCCGGACCGGGCAGCCGCTCCGGGCCAGCATCGTGTCGGTTGCCAAACCGGTTCCAGTAGCGGACGTGAGCATCTCCGGATGTGCACTCACCAGCGGAATTAGAAGTGCCGCTAAGTTACCTTATGTAAAGTCGCACTTGTCGAAACCGTTAACGACTACTTGACGGCACCCTCGGCGCAGGCGGACACTCGGCACATGGAAACCCCTCGCCTGGTCGAACTCATTGATGCCCATAAGCGGGCCTACGGCGTCAGCGAGTCCGAGTTGGCCCGCCGGATCGGGGTCACCCGGCAGAATCTGCACCTTTGGCGCACTCACGGCTTGCGCGGCCTACCAGCCCGAACGACGCTCGACGGCATGGCTGCCGAACTGCGCCTCCCCTATGCCCAGGTTCTCGAGGCCGCCCTATGCGATTCCGGCTACCTCGACGCCACCGACCATGTCACCACCATCGAGAAAGTCGCACAGTAGTGCCCCATAGAGTGGTGTAACTCGGTGGCCGAGATCGTCTGCGATTCCGTGTTGTGTACGGATGTAGAGCGGCCACCGTGTGATCCTTCGAGTCAACCTTCTACCGAATCCTCGAACGGAGTCATCACGATGACCGCACCCCATATTGTCGACCCTGCAGGCCTGCTTAGCCAAGCCCTGACCGACGCGTCACCGGATCTGATGCGCGAGCTGCTGGGAGACCATGATCAACGCCCTGCTGTCCGCGGACGCCGACGCCGTGTGCGGCGCCGAGTGGAACGCCCGCTCGTCAGAGCGCACCAACTACCGCAACGGTTACCGCCACCGCCCCCTGGACACCCGTGTCGGCACCGTCGACGTCGCCATCCCCAAGCTCCGCTCGGGCTCCTACTTTCCCGAGTGGCTGCTCGAGCGCCGCAAGCGGGCCGAATCCGCGCTGATCACCGTCGTGGCGGACTGCTACCTGGCCGGGGTCTCCACCCGCCGGATGGACAAGCTGGTCAAAACTCTCGGCATCGACTCGCTGTCCGCCGACCTGGTGGCCCGTGGCCTGGGCGGAGTCCGGCTGGTGACCTCCGATGCCCACGCCGGGCTGATCGAGGCGATCGCGGCGAACCTGCCCGGGGCCGCCTGGCAGCGCTGTCGCACCCACTACGCCGCAAACCTCATGGCCGTGAAGGCGATGCTGCATAGCGTCTACGACCAGCCCACCGCCGAGGCTGTCAATGCCCAGTTCGACCGGCTCTTGGACTACACCGAAGGCAGACTGCCCGAGGTTGCTGACCACCTCGGCGATGCCCGCGAGGACCTGCTGGCGTTTATCGCGTTCCCCGACGATGTGTGGCGGCAGATCTGGTCCAACAACCCCACCGAGCGGCTCAACCGGGAGATCCGACGCCGCACCGACGTGGTCGGGATCTTCCCGAACCGGGATGCCATCGTTCGCCTCATCGGCGCCGTCCTGGCCGAGCAGACCGACGAATGGGCCGAAGGCCGCCGCTACCTCGGTCTCGAAGTCCTCAGCCGCTGCCGACTCACCCTGACCACCGACCCCGCCACCAGCTCGCCGACGGACGTGAGCACCGATGACCTGATGCAACTACCCGCCTGACCACCCACGAAGGATCACCATTCAGTTACACCACTTCCAGGGGCTTGACCAGGATGTGTCAGCGGGGCGCCGCTTGTCGGCGTAGCTGCCAGTATTGCGGGATCGTCCATCGCAGCGGGGTCCTATCGATCACCCACAGCGCCATCCGCGACCGATAGTGCACGCCGTGGCGCACCGCGAACGACCAATGACCGACGAACCACGCAAGGAGCCCGAGCGCCGCTACCGTGGGCGCCCACTTACGACCCTGCACAACACCGAGCATGCCAATCACCGCGCAAAACCCGCCGACCCCACGCGCGAGCGGCGGCAAGGCTACCGCGCCGCCAGCGACGACAGCGGTAGCGAGCAGCGCGGTCTCCAGATCCCACATTCCACACTCCTGTCGCTAGCGACTTCCGCCGCGGCGCCCACGCGGGCCTCACGGCCGGTTCGGCTGTCAGTATGGCGTTCCCCTTCCGACAGTCTGTGCGCGTCGCGCTCTGACGGGCTGGCTATGACTGGCCCGGCTGATCCGACTGGCCTGGCTTACGAGCGGTCTCACGCAGCGAGTCCAGGACCTCACGCAGGGTGTCCGAGGTGGCCTCCGCCCGGACCCGTGCCCGGTCGGACTCCTCGGCCTTGGCGCGCGCGACCGCCGCGTCCTGGCGTGCGGTCTCGAGCTGACCGCGCAGCTGCTCGAGCTCGCCGCGCACTACCTCGAGCTCGCCGAGGGCGCGGTCGCGGACCGCGACAGCATCGTCGCGTTCCGACTCCGCTTGTTCGGCCGCCTCCAGTGCGGCGGCCTCGCCGCCGCGGGCTGCATCCAGCGCCACAGCGGCCTGCTCGTCCGCCTGCTCGGCGGCCCGCTTCCACGCCGCGGCCCACACCGAGGCCACCATCGCCGACATTGCCTCCGACAAGTCCGGCGCGGGCGGCACATCCCCGCCAACGCCGGTGGCGTGCTCGCGCATCCATGCGGCCACCTCACCGATGCGCACCCCCGCTTCGCGCTGCACGGCCCGCACGGTGACCTTGTCCCCCCGTGCAACGAGCACCCCATAGGCTCGAGCGATCTTCTCCGACGTCGACATGACAACCCCTCCAAGGCAGGTAATGGGTAATCGGTAACACGTTTCGTTACCCACGTTACCAGCGAGGGCGGACAAGGCCTAGGAGGCTGCTGAACAATCCGGGTGTCCGCACCTCGGGTTGGCGGGGCGCCTGAAATACTGCGTGTATGCAGGGTGAGTCGGATCGGCAGCGTGAGTTGTTGGATGTGGAGTCGGTGGCGGGGCATCTGCTCGAGCCCGGCAGCGTGTTCGCATTGCTGGCCGAGCATCGGGACCGGTTGTTCCCGGCGGAGTTGTTCGCCGACCTGTTCCGGTCGGGTCGGGGCCGGCCGTCGATCCCGGGTGAGGTGATCGCCTCCGTCATCGTCTTGCAAGCCCTGTACGGCCATTCGGACCGTGAGGCCGTGGATGCGTTGACGTTCGATCTGCGGTGGAAGGCTGCCTGCGGGTACGCGGTCGATGCGAAGGGCTTTGACTCGTCGACGTTGACCTATTGGCGGCGCCGGTTGGCGGCCAGCGAGCGTCCGCAGCGGATCTTCGAGGTGGTACGTCAGGTCATCGCCGAGACCGGGGCGGTCAAGTCCAAGACCCGCCGGGCACTGGACTCGACGGTGCTGGACGATGCGGTTGCCCGTCAGGACACGATCACCCAGTTGATCGCCCAGATCCGTCGGGTGGGCCGCGAGGTCCCCGACGCCAAAGACCTCATCGCCAGCGTGTGCACCCGCCTGGCCCAGGTGACCGGCCACGGATACGAGACGGCGGGCAAACCACGTATCGCGTGGGACGACCAGGCCGCCCGCGACGAGCTGGTCTCCGCCCTGGTAGCCGATGCGTTGGCACTGCTGGAGGCTTTGAACGTCGAGGCGATCACCGCCGCTGGTGGCAGGCCGGCCGAGGCGGTCGCTCTCTTGGCGTTGGTGGCCGGTCAGGACGTCGAACCGGCCGAGGATTGAAGATGGCACCGACGGGCGGTGGCGCATCGCGCGCCGTACCGCCCCGGATCGGGTGATCTCCACTGTCGATCCTGATGCCCGGCACGCGCACAAGACCCAGCAGCGTCGCCAGGACGGGTTCAAAGCCCACATCGTGGTCGAACCCGACACCGGCTTGACCACTGCGGCCCGGCTGACTCGGGCCAGCGGTCCGGACAATTCCGATGCCACTGTCGGTGCGGACCTGGTGACCACAGATCCCACCACTACAGACGTCGAGAACATTGAGGTGCTGGGCGATTCGGCGTATGCCACCGGAGACATGCTGGCCACCCTCGCCGGAAAGCAGTGGCTGCCGCTGGTCAAACCCTGGCCGACCAGGCCCGCTGTGGAGGGCGGGTTTGGTCTGGATGACTTCACCTTCGATGCCGCGGCAAACACGTTGACCTGCCCGGCTGATGTCACGCGGACAGTGTCGCCGCAGGGCCGGGCGAAGTTCGGTGCGGCCTGCCGGCAGTGTCCGCTGCGCCAGCGGTGCACCACCTCACAATCCGGCCGCTCGGTGCTGCTGGGCGAGCACCATGTGCTGCAACGCCAGCACCGCCAGCGCGCACAGGGCGAGGACTTCCGGGCCACCTACCGGCAGCATCGCCCGATGGTGGAACGCTCCATCGCCTGGCTCACCCGAGGCGCCCGACGAGTGCCCTATCGCGGCGTGGACAAGAACAATAACTGGCTCCACCACCGCGCCGCCGCCCTCAACCTACGACGCCTGCTCGCCATGGGGCTGACCATGGAGAACGGGACCTGGGCCCTGGCCTGACCCAGTGACCAGGGCCTCATGAACCTCCCTGCTGCAGGCCGGTCAGCCACACGAGGACCACAGGCGGGCGCATCGCTCCCAGTCGCCGTACCCAGAGCGCTGACCTGAATCGCCGCTTGACGGCCCACCGAGACCGATCCGCAAGCCGCTCACACCACCGCAACCCCCAATGGCGCCTTGTTCAGCAGCCTCCTAGCCATCCGCGCCTTCAGGACCGGGGGCGGGCGCGAGCTGTCCGTCAACGAGGGCCACCGGCGAGGCGAGGGGGTGTCCGGGATTCTGGCCACGCCGCTGTGGCCCCAGCCGCGGGCGAGACGGCGGGTAGAGACCTGATCGCGATGCGGCCACTGGGCGCCCGCGGGCCGGCGCGGCCACCGGCAGGCCCGCGCCGTGCGGCGGCGCCGATCCGGCCATCGAGACCACGCCCAGAAGTATGAGGACTCCCGCGCAGGAGCTCTCGACACTCCAACGCTGCGCCATCCGGCCGGGCTTTTGCATACAGGCGCGGGAGGCGGGAAGTCACAGTGGAGCCCAGCTCCGCGTCCTGTACACTTTTGCGTACAGGAGGGGTTGAGATGAAGACCATGAGCTACACCGAGTCCCGGGCCCGCTACGCCGAGGTCCTCGACGGGGTCACCAACGACCGCGAAGAGGTCATCATCACCCGCGCTGGCCACGAACCGGTGGTGATGGTCTCCCTCGACGACTACGAGTCCCTGCGCGAGACCGCCCACCTCATGCGATCACCGGCCAACGCCCGACGTCTGCTCGATGCGATGGAGCGGCTCGAGTCCGGCCGCGGTCAGGCGCGCGACCTGCTCGACGCCGACTGACGTGCTGCTGATCTGGGACGACAACGCCTGGCAGGACTACCTCTGGTGGCAACAACAGGACCGCAAGATCCTTAAACGCATCAACCTGCTCCTGCAGGACATCACCCGCAACGGCAACGAGGGAATCGGCAAACCCGAACCCCTCAAATACGACTTCGCCGGATACTGGTCCAGACGCATCACCGATGAGCATCGCCTGGTCTACAAAGTCACCGATACCGAAGTCCGAATCGCCACCTGCCGCTACCACTACGGGTAAGCGACACAGGCTCAGCCGGACCTACACGTCTCTATCGACCTGGCAAGTGCAGGCAGACAGTCCGATGTGCCGGGATCGTGGGTCCTCCTTCCCCACGGTGGCAGCCCACTAGAACCCCGGTGCCGCCGATTCGGCCCTGAGTGCGCTGGGGCGTGCCGATGCTGTTCCGGTAACCCTGGCGGACTGGCGCGCGTGGGGAGCTCGCTCAGGGGCCTCGTCGGTCGGGCTTGAGTCCGTGCTCGATTCCCCACGCCACGGCCTGGGCCCGGGTGCTCACGCCCATTTTTCGATACGCGGACCGGATGAAGGTCTTAACCGAATTGGTCGACAGGTAGCACTGCGCGGCGATGTCCTTGTTCGATAGTCCTTGAACAATAAGACCGATCACTTCCGCCTCTCTCGGAGACAGGCCCGCCTCTTTGGCCGGCCACCGATCCGATCGCATCACCGACAGGCCGGGGCCAACCATGGTCACCCGCTGACCTGCGGCGATTTTTTCAATTCCCTCGACGAGCTCGAGCGCTGTTAGCGACTTCGCCAAGAATCCATGAGCTCCTTGGGCCAGGCTGTCATCGATCGCCCGTTCATCCACGGCGAAGGAGTAGACGGCAACCGACCCGATCAACGGGTCCTGCAGTAGCGATTCCAGGCGCGCATGCTTGCCCACCGGTGCGGCGAAAGTGTCATAGAGCGCGACGTCCACGGGGGCCGATCCACTGGTGACGGTGTGCCGTTCCACAACTTCAACCCGATCCGAATACGGCGCCAGCAATGCGTTGACTCCCGCCACTACGACGAGATAGTCGTTGACCACAGTCACCCTGATCGCTTTGCCGCTCACCGTGGTAATCGTAGGCGCAGGTGAACACCCCTCCACTTCACCCCTTGGGGTGAAGCTATGGCTGCCGTGGCCCGCGATAGTGGGATGTTCACTTGGCGCGATGCTTGACGAAGGGCAGGAAATATCTGTTGACCCACATCATCGCCACGGCTCTCGATGACCGGTGGGCATGGGCCGATCGCGGTAACTGCCAAGGACAGGCAGAGCTGTTCTACAACGACGAGCAGGACCTCAAAGGGGTCCGGCGCCGTAAAGAGGAGGCAGCAAAAGCCCTCTGCGAGCACTGCCCGGTGATAGTGGAATGCCGCCAGTACGCGATGAACGCGCGGGAACTCTACGGCGTCTGGGGAGGCCTGACCGAAATGGAACGCCACAAACTGGCAGGCCGCCTGCGCTCCGGCTGACCTTCCCCCGCGCCGCATTCCTTGCACCCGCGTCGCGACAGTCCTGCCCTGCCAGAGTGGTTACATCCCCTTTCGTCCCACGGGGGTGTACGGACCAAGGTCCACTCCGACGTGGTGATCGCGTCTAGTGATCGTGTGGGGTGCCTAAGGTAGGTATGTCCCGCCTCGCGCATATGCCGACCGTGCTACCCAACGACGACAACCCCGCTCCGAGCGCTCACGCTCGGAGCGGGGTTCCAGTCATCGCGGGTCAGGCGAATGAACGCCAACTGCACGCCGCCGGGGGCCGAGAACTCGAAATCACCGAGCGAACCGGACATGACGGTGATCGTGTCGGCCACGATGGTGTCGCCGCCGAATCTCGTACCGGAGTCACCCACGGCCGTTCGGGGTGTCCGGCCCTGGGGCCGGCGGCGCCTCGACGACCGGCGGGGCCACCGATCCGGGCAGCGGCGGTAGTTCGATCCCCAAGTCGACCTGCAGATCTGCTACCAACTGGCCGATCTGCGGCGCGGCGATCGCGCTTCCCGCAACGGCGCCACCGACGAGGGCCAACGGCAGGAGCGAGCCGAGCGACCCCCCAGCCGAACCAGGCTCCAACGACCCCGACTCCAACGACCCCTCAGCCGAACCGGGCTCCAACGACCCCGACTCCAGTGACCCCTCAGCCGAACCGGGCTCCAACGACCCCGACTCGAGTGACCCCTCGGCCGACCCGGTCGCATCATCGAGCGACTCCGCAGTCGAACCCTCACCGGACGAACCCAGCGACACCGCGATCGCCGCCAGCGACCCCGCCGCGAGCGACCCCGGCTCGAGTGACCCCTCGGCCGACCCGGGCTCCAACGACCCCGACTCCAGTGACCCCTCAGCCGACCCGGGCTCCAACGACCCCGACTCCAGTGACCCCTCAGCCGAACCAGGCTCCAACGACCCCGACTCCAGTGACCCCTCAGCCGAACCAGGCTCCAACGACCCCGACTCCAACGACCCCTCAGCCGAACCGAGCCCAAGCGAACCTGGTTCCAAGGAACCGTCGGCCAGGGAGTCGGTCGGAAGCTGTGAGGAATCGACCTCGGCACCAAGGCCGAGTGTCAACGCGCCGAGGGAGCCGACAACCGCCAGCCCGAGACCGAGCTCGGCGCTCTGCGCGCTGGAGGTCGCCGGCGCGCCAGCGACGGCGAGGAGCGCGGCCGTACTGACCGCGGCGATCCGGAAGTACGGGGGGCGATGCGACCGCATGCTGGACTCTTTTCTCTCGTGCGTTCGGCCGGACCACTGTGCGCGCGGCCGGACGTTCGATAACTCAACTGTCCCTCAGAGAATCGCTCGTCCACAGTCAATTGTTACTACGCCAAAGGACCAGACTTCAGATGGGTGGCCCGTGGTCACCCGGGGCAGGTTTCGAGGGCAAGCGTGCAGCGGGGATCGACGAGAGTTTCCGGCTCGAGTAAAAATCGGTGGCTAGCACCTCTCGGAAACGGCCTGCGAACACGCAGCTCGTTCGTCTGACGGTTGTAGGAATTCCCGGTGTTGACCGATCAGTAGTACTTCCCAGAGATTCTCTCGGTGGGACACTGCCTGGAGCAAGGAACCGGGTCACCTCCACCCTGTACCGGGCCCGGTCCCGTCCTTTCTGCAGGCCAATGGCAATCCCCTGGTTGACCGGACTTCGCCCACCCCGCCTCCCCATCTATCGGCTGCGCTTGCACCACGACGCCGAGAATGCTCTCAGATCGGCGGCGACAACGAGACCGTCGGCGATCAGGGCCACCGTGTCTGACGGCGGAAAACCTCGACATCGAAGTAACCCAACCGCCCCACTACAGCATCACCCTAAAGGGTGAAGAACTGCCCGCGGGGGACCGAGACAATAGGGGGTGAAGGCAACGATCGGATAGTTAGGTTCCGGTTCGTGGTCGAGGTCGCTTTGTTCCCTACTGCAAGGAGTTCGAAACATGACCGACAATTCGTTTGATCGTCTGGCTAATGCCACTGTTTACGACAATTCCGGAGACAAGATCGGCAAGCTCGGGACGTTGTATGTCGACAACGACAGCGGCCAGCCCTCGTTCGCCACCGTTTCCACGGGCCTGTTCGGGATGTCGGAGAGCTTCGTACCGCTTCAGGGCGCGCAACTGGGCGACGACGACGTACGGGTGGCGTACACCAAAGACCAGGTCAAGGACGCTCCCCGTATCGATGCCGGTGGAGATCTTTCTCCCGCTGAAGAGGACCGGCTCTACAGCCACTACGGACTCACCGGCGGAGGGGCGGCCACCGGCCGTACCGACCGCGCCACGGTGTCTGATGATGACGTCGATGCCCGCGTGAAGGCTGGCACCACCGGGCAGTCGCGTGAGGGTGGCCATGAGGCCACCGACACCGTGACCGCGCACGAGGAGCGCCTCAACGTCGGCACGCGCACCGAAGAGACCGGCCGGGTGCGGCTGCGCAAGTACACGACCACGGAGACCGAGAACGTCGAGGTTCCCGTCTCCAAGGAAAAGCTCGTCGTCGAGCGCGAGGACGCCGGCGGCACGGTCCGCAAGGGTGGCCTCGACGAGGTCAGTGACGGTGAGCACGTCGAGGAGATCACTCTTCGTGAAGAGCGTCCGGTGGTGGAGAAGGAGACGGTCGAGCGCGAGCGCCTTCGTGTGGGCAAGGAGAAGGTCACCGACACCGAGACAGTGTCGGAGGAAGTCCGCACCGAGCACATCGACATCGACGGCGACACCGACCAGACCACGCGGCGCTAGCCCGACTCAGGCCCTGCGACAGGCGCCGCCCGGCACCCAGCCGGCGGCGCCTGTCAGGCCAATAACGACGTGCACGTCACCACCAAGCTCGCCGGGCAGGCGAGCCGACTCGCAAGAAGGGCACCGACGATGACATCGAACTCACAGGGCGCCGACTCAACCCCAGACGCCGCTCGCGAGCAGGCCTCCCAGATCACCGATCAGGCCAAGGGCGCCGCCGGGCAAATGGCGGGCACCGCCCGCCAGGAAGCGTCCCAGGTCACCAACGAGGCGCTTGATCATGCCAAGTCCCTGGCCTCCTCGGCACGCGATGAGGCCCTGTCCCAGGCGGCCACCCAGCAGCAGCGCTTGGCCGAGCAGGCCCGTGTGGCCACCGATGATCTCCAGCGCCTGGCCCGCGGCGAACAGCCGGAATCGGACCTGGTGGGTCAGGTCATCTCCACCGTGGCCGATCGCGCCCACCAGCTCACCTCCGCGTTGGAGACCAAGTCGCCCGAGGATCTGTTGACGGGCGTGCGCCGTTTCGCCGCCCGGCGCCCCGGCACCTTTCTGGCCGTGGCTGCTGGTGTCGGCCTGGTTGCCGGGCGCCTGACCCGGGGGCTGGCCGACAGTGACGATGCTCCCGCGGCCGCCACCTCACCGGATGTCCCGACCCCTGCGCATCCAATGCCGGCCCCGGCCGATCCCACGTTCGACTTTCCCGAGCGCGTGGACCCCGTCCCTGCCATCGATCCGCTCAGCACTCCGCTGTTCGGGCAGGGCCCCAGCGGCGCCGACACCATTGATCCGGGTGGCCGTTGATGACCGGGTCCTCGCCAGTTCCCGAACCCGAAGCCGAGCAGCGGGCCCGCAGCGAGTCGCTGGGGGAGATGTTCTCCAGCTTCGCCGACAACCTCTCCACCCTGGTCCGCAAAGAAATCGAGCTCGCCAAAGCCGAAGCCACCCAATCCGCTAAACAGGCCGGCGCCGGGGTGGGGATGCTCGCCGGGGCAGCACTTGGCGGGTTCTTCGTCCTGATGTTTCTCTCCCTCGCTCTGGCGTGGGCGCTGGGCAACGTCATGGACCTGGGGTGGGCCGCCCTGATCGTGGCCCTGTGTTGGGCCGTTATCGCTGCCGTGCTCGCGGTGCTGGGCAGGGCGCGAATGACCAAGGTCAAGGGGTTGCCCCAGACCCAACGGACCATGCAAGAGATTCCGCCCACCCTCAACCCCAGCAAGGAGACGCCATGAGTACCCCCGAGGAGATTCGGGCCGACATCGAGCGCACCCGCGCCGATCTGGGCCACGATGTGGACGCACTGGCCGAGAAAGTGGACCCCGCCAAGGCCGCCAGCCGTCAGACCGACAAGGTCAAAGACCGGTTCAGCAGCATCCGGGAGTCTGTGATGGGCGCCGTGGACCACACCGCGTCCTCGGGCCAGGACACCGCGGCCCAGGCGCGGGACCAGGCTTCGGCACTGGCCTCGGAGGCTGGGCACGCTGCCAAGCAAGCGCCCACCCAGATCAAGAACCGCACTCGCGGCAATCCGCTCGCCGCGGGCCTGATCGCCCTGGGCGCCGGCTGGCTTCTCGGGTCCCTGCTACCGGCCAGCGACGCTGAGAAGAACGCGGCCACCACCGTGAAAGACGGGGCCGAACCGCTGGTCGATGAGGTCAAGGGCGTGGCTCAGGACATGACCGAGAGCCTTAAACCGCAGGCCCAGGACGCAGCCGAATCACTCAAGGACACCGCTAGCGCAGCGGCGGAGACGGTCACCAGCGAAGGCAAGCACCACGCCTCCGAGCTCAAGCAGAACTCCCAGCAGGCCGCGCAGAACGTCAAGGACCACGCGCAGGACTCCTAAAGCTCGAACCAACCGACACACCGGAAAAAAGAGGCGCGGGAATCGAGGCTCGCCAGCAGCCAACTCGATCCCCGCGCCCGCCTATCCAGCCGACAAGGTTCAACCCTCAAAGGAGCTCTACCCATGACCTCTGCAGACGACCGAGAGGACGCCAGAGCCGGCCGCGACCGGACCCCGGACACCACCGGATCCCACCGGCGATCAGAAACAGCGGGCTTCGCCCTCGGACACGGCCCCACGCACGGCTCATCTGCGCCACTGGCCCCCGAGCAGCACGACGACACCGCGCGAGATTCTCTCATCGGCACTGATCGAGGCCACCGCACCGCCAACACGTCGTGGGGTGCGATCTTCGCCGGCACCGTGACGTTTCTGGCCATCCTGGTGGTCTTCGCCCTGGCCAGTGCCGCACTGGGCCTATCAGAGGCAAGCGGCATTGCCGTGAGCCTCTGGGGCGTAATGGCCCTGGTGTTGGCGCTCGCCGCCGCCGGGTACATCGCCGGCGCCCTGGCCGTGCGCAGCGGCCTGCTCCACGGGCTGGTGACCTGGGCCACCTCACTGGTAGCGATGTTGGTACTGGTCGGATGGCTGGGCACGAGCATCCTGGGCACCATCGGAGGAGCCCTCGGCAACCTCGCTCAGACCGCGGGCAGCGCAACCAGCATCTCCGCCGACCAGTTGGGCCAGGCGGCGCAGAACGCCGACATCGACCAGCAGGATGTCGACCAAGTACAGCAGCAAGCCGACCAGGCCGCCCAGGACGCACAAAACCAGTTCGAGCAGAACCGCGACGAGATAGCGACCGGGGCGTGGTGGGCCGTAGGCGGCCTACTGCTCGGCGCCCTCGTCACCGCACTGGGCGGCGCCGCCGGTGCCCGAAGCACCCACACCACCCGCGCAGACGACTACCGCAGCACCAGAGGCCGATAACACGCCACCCGTTAGTGACGAGCCAGGTGACCACCACAATCCAGTGGTGGTCACCTGGCTGCCGATATAACCTGAGTCTGGCCCCGCCCTGACAATGTCTAAAGGTTCGTCGGTTTCGCCCCGTGCCCGTTCAACATCCCGAACGTCAGGGGCTGACCCCGTAGGGCAAGCCAGATTAGATGTCACCTGCTCGTTCATCAGCCCAGTCAGTACAGGCAAACCCGTCTGAAGTTTGCCAACGCAAACCCGGTGCGAAGCGATCTCGCGAAGTGACTGCCGCCCCGCGTTTTCGAGGAGGCACCACACATGACGCCCACAACGCGAGTGAGTCGACTCCAACTGTGCTTTGCACGTCCCTGGCGGACCGCCGTGGCGGCGTTGCGAGGAGACGATACGGCCGATGCGACCGCTATCGAATGGGAGCTGCCAGATGGCGCGGAAGCTGGCGACACCTACATTCAGTTCGTCGACTCTCCCGCTCCAGCAGCTGTCGAACAGGGCGTCATCATCGACGCACTCGATGGCCCAACAATAGATTTCGCCAGTCACGACAGCTTTCCCACTGGCATCTCACTGTGGGCCATTGAACGCCGACTCGGACGGGCCCTTCCCTCACTTCCTACCACCATCGACGATCCCGCCCTCGCGCACCAGATCGCCGATGCCGTCAAGCAGGAAAAGATCCGCCCTACATCTTGGCGCCAGATTGGCAACCACTCCTGCCCGCCATCCTCATACCCGGCCGCCTGGCCACCCGAGCCGCACGGATGCACGTGCTGCCATCAACCGGGCCTGCCCCTGGAACCCCACGAGCACGAAGACGATCCAGACAACCTGGGGCTCCTTTTCGTCTGCCGGCAGTGCCACGATCGGCTTCACACTCCGCTCCCCCCAGACCCAGCAGATCTGATTTACGCAGACCGACCACTGTGCCCCTCGTGCTCGGCCAGACGCACCGACGAGGTCATTACCGGAATGCCACCCCGGCCCTCGCCTATCGGCTACCACATCGCCGGATGCACGATCCTTGGACTTCCAGACGACTTCACGTGCCAGGCGTGCGGCATGTTCTGGGCCGAAGACGACCGGTACTTTCCGCGAGCATCAGCGCCGGGACCCAATGTCCGAGTGCGAGCTCGGGTAGAGAACCAGCCAGGATCGCCCGATCGCGTCGACTCGGCACCGTACGAGCCCGGCAGGCTCGTCTTCGGACGTCTCGCCGAGAATGTCCCGCCTCCCGGCCTTGTGCCCGCCTGGGGTCCGCCACAGCACGTCGTGCTGATCGGCGACGACCACCGCATCTACAACGTAGACCCGGCCACTGTCCGCCACCTCGATCCCGACCCCGAGAAAGTGCCATTCATGAACCCACCCCGCGTCGTTACCCGGGCCGCAGACGAGCTGTTCTCCCGCCTGGAAAACCCAGCCGGTGACGTCACGTTGTGCGCTCCATTTCTGACCAGTGAGATCGCTGACCGGTTGGCTGACTTAGCGCGAAACTCCGAGGTGGACTGGTATCTGCTGACCCACCTGGATGCCCAGGCCGTCGCCAACGGCTACCAGTCAGTTGATGGGCTGCGCACGCTGCTCGAAGCCGGGGTGCACATGGTTAACTACCCAAAACTGCACGCCAAGGCCTACGTCATCGGTCACCACTTCGCACTGGTTGGCTCGGCGAATCTCACCGCCGCTGGCCTCGGAGTGAACATTGCCGCAAACGCTGAACTGTCGGTCATCGTGCCGGAGTCCGACGTCGACTCAGTCCAGCAAGTACTGGACCTGTGGTGGAGCCACGGAGAAGACATTGACGCCCCACGCCTAGACCGTCTTGACGAACTCGCACGACGCCTACCCCGGTTCAGTCCTACTGCCCCACCCACAACGACCACAGACACCGAGTCCGCTCTGTTGGAAGATGCTGAACGCGACGACGTCACGCTGTGGCTCAAAGCGCACTACGGCCCTGCCCGCCCCGATACATGGAGCCGGGAATCCTGG
Source organism: Dietzia maris (assembly GCF_036287335.1). Taxonomy (NCBI): domain Bacteria; kingdom Bacillati; phylum Actinomycetota; class Actinomycetes; order Mycobacteriales; family Dietziaceae; genus Dietzia; species Dietzia maris. Next base: position 124,299 of record NZ_CP143053.1, on the reverse strand, counting down.
TTTTCAACCAGCGGCAGCACGGGCACCCCATCGTTCAAACCTGGCGACCTTGTAGCGATCTACTCGCAAGACGACCACAGTTGCTACTGCATCGTGGAAGTCACCGACGAGCCGCGCTACAGCCCAGACTTCGTCGCAAAATTCGAAGGCGCCGATAACGGAGACCGGTGGCCGTGGGTGAACACCACCGCACCCCGTCTCATCCCGACCAACCAGACCGGCATCTCGCTACACGATCTCGGCATCAAAGCCCAAGGGCTCCAAGGTGGCCGACGCCGACTAACAATTGACGAGTTCACGAACATCATCAGCGCGCTCAACGTGTCCCTCGGCGCCCGCACGGAGCCAGACGGGGACGACAGATCCGACCGGGTCACCGTTGATTCGAGTCGACGCGACCACGCAGACGAATTCGAAAAGACGGCGCACCATGAACCACTGCCGTTCAAACCGGAACCGGACCACATCGCACTGCACTCGGACAACCCCCGCAGCAGCGACTACCTCCACCGGCAGACAGAAGCAACCCGAAACGAACCATAAGATGCCGGAACGGACGACATTGCATGGACTCCGGACATCAGAACCCGGCCGCATTCCCGAGCCACTGTGTGCCCCGCCAGAATAGTCGCGGTAGGGCTATCAGGGCCATCCGACACCCTGGTGATCTGCGCCCGGGCGGACGGGAACCCGACGGCGGACCCACCGCAGTGACCCCCTCGTCACCAGGCCTGACTTCCACAAGTTTTAGTGTCACCCTGCGTTGATCGCGTCGATGACGGCTCGCGCGGCGTCCGGGATTGTGGGTTCGACGAGCATTTCGTGGTCGCCAATGGCGACGGTGACCGTGCGCAGGGGCCGCAGGGTGGTGACGATCTTCTTGATCGACATGCCGGTGAGGTCCTGCAGGTGCCGCGCCACGGCCAGGGCGGCAAACACGACGGTGAGGTGAGCTTCGATCGCGTCGCGGGTGCGGTGGAAGATCGGCCGGGCCCTCAGGTCGGCCTTGGCCATGCGGAAGGACTGTTCGACTTTCCAGAGGTCGTGATAGGCCGCCACGACGGCATGGCCGTCCATCGCGGCCGGGGCGATGTTGGTGACATACCCCTTGTAACCTGCAGATTCGCGGGCCCGCTGGATCGAGGTCTCGTCCAGGATTACCTTCTGGTCGGTGATTTTGACGAACCGCTGCTTCTTGAGTGGTTCTGCCCGGTCGGCGACGCGTTGGGCGCGGTCGATCTGCGCGTTTAGCGTCCGCCGGTCTCGTTTGGCCCGCTCCCATTTGTAGTGCCACACCACCCGCCGGTCTCGCCGGTCCCGGCCCTGTCCCATTGGGCGGATCAGCTCCACGACGCCGTCGTCGGCGATTGCGTTGCCGCGGCGGCCGAAGTGGTCCTCGAGCTCTTTGGGCGCCTTGGAGGTGCGGGAGCCGACTATGAACGACAGGCCCGCATCTTCCAGCGCATTGAGGTTGGCCGCCGACAGCATGCCGGCATCGGCTACCACGACCATGTCGCTGATCTGGTGGCGCTTTTGGAAGGCCGTGATGACCGGGATTAGCGTCTTGGTCTCTGCCTTGTTGCCCTCGAAGACGTGCACGTCCAGCGGGAACCCGTCCCGGGCCACCAGCAGGCCGACGGTGATCTGCGGGTCGCCCTTGCGCTCTTTACTCATCCCGACTTTGCGCAGGTCATCTTCTTTTTCTGCCTCGAAGTACAAGGTGGTCAAGTCGTAGAGCACCAACGCGACACCGGGGCCTCCGGCGCGGTTGACGTGGGCCCAGCAGGCGGTGGCGATCAGCGCGCGGTAGTCCCGGCCGACCACTCGCTGTAGACAGTTGTAGAGCGTGTTGACATGCGGTGGTTTCGTCCCCAACTCGGCCAGGACCCGAACCGAGTCCAACTTGCTGGTCGGCTCCACCGCACGGCACAGCACCAGGTCGCGGAACACCGTATCGCCCACCACGTCAAAGCCCAGCCTGGAGTACGTACCGGTCAATCCTTGCCACAGGATCCGCGCCGTGGACTGCTGGATCCGCGCGGCTGTCGCTGCCGGCACGTCGATCACCGCGCCGTCGCGCTCGCCCAATTCCAGGTCTAACGCCTGCTGATCGCCCTGGATGCGCTGCTTGGCGACCTCGATCAACGCCGCCAACTCGCCGGGGGTGTGAGCCGAACCGAGGTGCTCGCGCACCACCAGCCGGCCGCTTACCCACTCGACCAACTGCACGCCGTGGCCCCCGACCCCGTCGGCACCTTCCGAAATTTCAGCCCCACACGTCCAAGCTACCGGGCCGTTTAGTGTCACAAACGCCAGCCCCGAACTCGCCCTACCAGCGAAAACCGCAATCCCGATCCCTAGAACAGCGTCAACTTGTGGAAGTCAGGCCAGGGCCGGGATCTGCCCCGTATCGCACGCGTCGGGCCGATCGGTTACCCCTCGAGGTCAGGATGAGCCGGCGCGCTGGCCGGCCTTGAACCAGACAGAGAAGTCCTCTGCGGCTTGCCGGACCACGTCGTAGTCGACCCCACTGGTGAGATCCGTGAAGCTATCTCTGAGCCCCTCGATCCCGGTTGGCCGCGTGTCCTTGGGGATGGCGAACCCCATCTTCCAGTCTGCGAAACTGCGCTCAGCCACCCGTTCGACCACAAGCACCCGCACGCGGCTATGCCTGTCATCGCACGAGATGCGGTCCATGAGTGAATCCACTTCCAAAGCGGGGCCCTCGAGGAACTGAATAAAAACATTGCCCCTATACAGGAGCAGTCCGGTTATCCGGGCGTCCAGATTCCGTCTCCTGGAGGTGAACAGAATCGATTCGAGATCTTCGGGAAGCATCTTTCGCGTAGCCACACTGGTGTACACCAGATACTTCAGCTCGCCCGACTGAGACGTGCTGGCGGCGTCATTGTTCACAGTCATTGTCGACCCCGATCTCCCGCAGTGGCGAAGAACAGTGCATCGAGGCACGCCATCGATTCCTCCAAAGTGCTGGCCTCGCCCCGCAGTGTCGACATACTGTCGAACGATCTGAACGCACCATCGGGGCCCCTGTCGATGTAACCAACGAAATTCCCCCGATAGTTGCCAACGTAGAACTCCTCTTCCACCTGCGACCAGCGGACCGCCCGAGGGCCCTCGTCGACCACCTGACTCCTCGCCACCTTCTCGTTCGTTGCGTGCACGCGGCGACCACGGGCCCGCACACCGGCATTGCGCAAGTAACCCCGCCCTGGATGCTCGCCACAGTTGATCGCGCGGCCACAGCGCCTGAACCGCGCACTGGCGACGATCACGGCGCAGCAGTCAAGCGCGACCTGACTGTGCCAAAAGAAATCCGCCAGTGCCACCGCAAACGAACCCAAAAGGACAGAAAACTAGGACGAATTACGGCTGGCCCAAGACGAGCTGGACCAGCATGCATTCGCCCGGAGGCGATACGCAAGCACGGACGAGCCCCCGACAACTTCCGCCACCGCCTTCCTGAGGCCCCGCCGATAACCGAGGCACCAGGGCGAAGTGATGCCACTCATGATGACGGGCATGACTTCTCCACCGTAGGCATACTTGATAGAGCAGCAAACAAAAGGGGGTAACCATGGCTCAGCATTTCCAGGTGCACTACATCGACGACCTCGACGGGACCGACCTCGGCGAGACGTCGAACACCATCTCCTTTGCCTTTGATGGCAAGGAATACTCCATCGACCTGAGCGACGATAATGCCGAGGCGTTTCGCCAGGCCGTAGCGCCGTACATTAGGGCCAGCCATCGGGTAACCGGAAACAGGACCAGAACCGCCCGCAAAACCACGGCCACGTCCGGGAACACCAGAGCGATTCGAGACTGGGCCCGCGCCAATGGTTACGACGTTTCAGACCGCGGACGCATCCCCGCCAACGTGATGCAGGCCTACGCAGCGGCAAACTAGCTCGACAGCAGGGTGAGTATTCGCTGTTCTGAGGGCCAGTCGTATTGGCTTTGGGAGCCGGCGGCGGCTTGATGCGGACGACTCCGTCGGAGCCACCGTTATTCGCGTTCGGAGCCACCTTCTTAGGCTCCTTCCGCTGGGTGTAACGGGCACCTGGCGGAAGGAGCAGTTCCCAATGGTAAGGAAGATCAAGGCGAAACTCGTCTTGCAGCTACGGGCCGAAGGCCTGTCGGGGCGGGCGATCGCGGCCTCGCAGCAGATCTCGCGCAACAGCGTCGCGGCGGTGCTGGAAGCCGCAGATGCCGCCGAGCTCAGCTGGGACGACGTCGCTGACCTACCGGACGGCGAGGTGTACTCGCTGTTGTTCCCAGGGCGGGGCGAGCACGAGAGCGTTTTCGCCGAACCCGACTGGGCCGAGGTGCATCGGGAGATGGCCCGGGTCGGGGTGACGATGAAGCTTCTCCACGGCGAGTACACCGACCGCTGCGCCAGCTCGGGCTCCCCGGCGATGGGCTACGACCGGTTCTGCAAGCAGTACCAACAGCACGTGCAGGTCGCCGGGCTGGCCTCCCGGGTCGGGCACAAGGCTGGGCAGACCGTCGAAGTGGACTGGTCCGGCCCCACGATGCAGCTGACCGACCCCGTCACCGGGGAAGCGAGACGGGTGTACCTGTTCGTTGGGTGCCTGCCGTTCTCCCGCTACGCCTTCGTCGAACCCACCCTGGACATGAAGCAGGACACCTGGCTACGGGCCCACGTGGCGATGTTCGAGTTCCTCGGCGGCTCAGTCCCGCGGATCGTCCCGGATAATCTGAAGACCGGCGTGATCACCCATCCCCGCGAGGGCGAGATCGTCCTCAATGACGCCTACCGGGAGATGGCCGCCCATTATTCGGCCGCGGTCCTGCCGGGCCGGGTGCGCAAGCCCAAGGACAAGCCGAGCGTGGAGAACACCGTCGCGCACGTGGCCACCTGGATCATCGCCGCCCTGCGGACGCGGACGTTCGCCACGCTGGCGGAGTTGAAGTCCGCGATCTCCGGTCAGCTGGAGGCGTACAACGCCGAGCCGTTCCAGAAGCGGGCCGGCTCGCGGGCCAGCGTGTTCGCCTCGGAGGAAAAGGACCTGCTGCGACCACTTCCGGCCACCGGGTACGAGATCAGTCGCTGGGTCTACGGCCGAAAGGTCGGGCGCAACGGCCACGTGTCGTTCGCCCGCAACTACTACTCGGTGCCGTACCCGCACGTGGGCGCCAAGGTCGACCTGCGCATCACCGATTCGATGCTGGAGGTGCACCGCGGCCACCAGCGCCTTTCGAGCCACGTGCTGCTGCCCGAGACGGTAGTCAACGCCTACCGCACCCACGATGCGGACTTGCCGGCCGGGCCGAAGTACCGGCAGTGGGACCAGAGCAGGGTCCGCGAATGGGCCGAGCGAGTCGGACCCTCGGCGCTGGTGGTCGTGGATCGGATCTTCGAGTCGGTGCCCGTCGCCGAGCAGGGCATCAACCCGGCGCTGGCTGTCCTGCGGTTGACCCGCCGCTACTCCGCGGAGCGGGTCGAGGCCGCGTGCCAGATCGCGTTGGCCGGGCCGATCCGCTCTCCGCGGTACGCCCACCTGCGCCCGATCCTGGAAACCGGGCAGGACAAACCCAGCCCACCGGCCGGGGATCCGCCCGCGGAGGCCGGCGGCTACGTGCGCGGCGCCGACTACTACGCCACCGGAGGTGCCCGATGACCCGGCTCGACCCTGAGACTCGGCGCAAGCTGCGCGAGATGGGCGCCACCGCCCTGCTGGAGTCGTTCGAGGCCCGCGATGAGACCCTCATGCTCGGCCTGGGGTTCGCCGACCAGGTCAAGATCGTCGTGGACGAGGCCCACTCGGCGTTCACCCACGCCAAGGTCGAGGGCCTGATCCGGCGAGCCGGCCTGCGCTACCCGAACGCCGACCTGCGGCGGTTGGACATGCTCCACGAGCGGGGCCTGGACCAGGGCGTGATCGCCCAACTGGGCACATGCTCGTTCATCGACCGGCATCAGAACGTCGTCTTCCAGGGCTTCACCGGCTCCGGCAAGTCCTACCTCGGATGCGCCCTGGCCAAACAGGCCTGCACCCATCGGATCCGGGCTCACTACATCCGGATGCCCGACCTGGCTGAGGCGTGGGCCCTGGCCCGGGACAAGCCGAACGGCACCTCAACGTTCCTGAAGAAGTACGCCGCTTTTACGCTGCTCGTACTCGACGAATGGCTACTCGACCCGCCCGATGAAGGGATGCGCAGCATGCTGCTCGAGCTCCTCGAGCGCCGCTACGGACACGCCTCTACCGTGTTCTGCACCCAGTACGCCCAGAAGGACTGGCACCAACGGCTCGGCTCCGGAGTCCACGCCGACGCCATCATGGACCGCATCGTCCACAACACCCTCTGGGTCGAGACCGGCACCTTCAACATGCGAGAACACACCGCCGTGAACTAACCGGAACAAGCGGCCCGAGAGAGCCGGTGGCTCCCACCCCATCGGCCACCGGCTCTCAAAGCCAATAACGGTGGCTCCGAACCTCAATATCCAGTGGCTCCCAAACCCTCAAATACTCAAGGGCTCCAACCACGCGAGAACCAGCCCCGCCGCCACAGGCGCATGTCCGGCCATGGGTGGTTGACCCGTGCGGAAAACGCTCTGACCAGCCGTGAAGTGAACGCCGATAACTTATCTTATGTAAAGTGAAAGCTGCTGAGTTGTAGATCCTGCGAACTCGACACCTCCACCGAATCGCCCCTCGCCCACATTGCCCAACAGCCCACGTGACCTGCACACCCTCAGGTGCCAGGCTGTCGCTTGAGCCCTTGGTGCGCCTTGGCCGCTGGGCCATAGCGAAGCGTCGGGCAACCCTGCCACCAGCGACCTCTTGCCGAGTTTCGCATTAAGTGCGATAATTTCGCACATATCGCGAACCATTATTGGACGGTGCGAGATGTCGAAGCAGGATCTGCCTCCGGGATCGGCGCGGCTGCAGCTGGCCGACGGTATCGCTGTCCTGCGGCCGGAAACCGCAGTGTTCGAGGCGATGGTCACCGGATGGTCCCACCAACAAATGGCACGGAACCTCTCTGCCGGCACGATCTCGGCGCAGGTAGCAACGATCCGGCGGTTCCAGGACTTCTGTGAGGTCGAGGGACCGTGGGCCTGGACGCCCGCGATGGCCGATGACTGGATCACCGAACTGCGCGGGATCCACGGCCTCGCACACAGCACGATCCTGAGTTACCAGGGTGCGCTGCGGCACTTCATGGACTACCTGCTCGACCCGGCCTACGAGTGGGCCCAGCAATGCCAGGACCGGTTCGCCACCCATCCCGTACAGATCATCACCGAGGCCAACTCGGCCCGCCACGCACACGAGAGCCCCGGCGACCCGCGCAAACGCGCGTACAGCACCGACGAGCTGCAGGACCTGTGCGATACCGCAGACGCGCAGGTCACCCACCGCTTTCAGGTCGGCGCGAAAGGGGCGATGGTGGCGCTGCGCACCGCGACGATCACCAAGGTCGCCTACGCCTGGGGCCTACGGCGCAACGAAGTGCGCATGCTGGACCTGACCGACTTCGGACCAAACCCGCGTGCACGGCAGTTCGGCCGCTTCGGGGTCTGCTACGTCCGCTACGGCAAGCCCAGCAAAGGATCCCCCACCAAACGGCGCGGCGTCCTGACCGTCCCGGAGACCGCATGGGTGATCGACTGCCTCGAGCAGTGGATCGACCAGGGACGCCCAGGCTTTGACCAGGCCACCGGGACAGCATTGTTTCCGACCGAGCGATCCGATCGGATCTCGAACGGGGCACTGTCCCACAGCTTCTCAGAACTCTGTGACACAGCCGGCCTGACCGACCCCGGACTGGACTTTCACTCCCTGCGCCGCAGCTACGTCACGCTGCTGGTCGAGTGCGGCTACGACACCCGCTTCATCCAAGAGCAGGTCGGACACGAGTACGCCTCGACCACCTCGCTCTACACCTTCGTCTCCCCCGACTACCGCAGCCGCGTCGTGGCCGCCGCGCTCCGCGCCGCAGCCGGCCACCTGCCCGAAAGGACCAACAGGACATGAAGCACCGGATCGCCTACCAGTGGCGACTACGCCAAATCATGACCGACCGAGACATGCACAACCTGTCCGACCTGATCACCCCGCTGCACGAGGTCGGCATCGAACTCTCCGCCTCCCAGCTCTACCGACTCCTCGGACGCACCCCGGACCGGCTGCCCCTGACCCTGCTCGGCGCCCTGTGCCACGTCCTGGACTGCACCGTCGAGGACCTCTGCGGCTTCCGCGTCGACACCGCCCCCTCACGACGCACCGCCACGGCCACGGACGTCTCCCCCGCAGCTGATGGTCCGCTGCGGCCGAAGCGGGCTCATATTCACCGACCCGGCCCACCGGACTAGACAATCCGCGGCGGCGAGCACATGGCTGACACATCGAAGTACCACTGCACACGGTGCCACGACGAGCGGCAGCATCGCGGCGTGCGCTGGCCCGAGGGCTTCGTCTGCCGCCGCTGCTACCAACAGGCCACCCGCCGACGCGGGACCTGCCCCAGCTGCCAGCGCCCAGACCGGCTCCTACCCGGCCTGGACGACACCCAGGCCATCTGCACCGACTGCGCCGGAATCGACGACCCCCGGCTGACCTGCACCCGCTGCGGCGACCAAGACGAACCCCACCGCCGAGGACTCTGCGCCCGATGCTGCCTCACCGACGACCTGACCGCCCTGCTCACCACCGCCGACACCGGCCACATTTCCACCGAGCTGCAGCCCCTACTCGATGCGCTGACCAGCCAAGACCACCCGCGAAGTGCACTCATCTGGCTACGCAACCCCGACGTTCGCCAGCTCCTGGACGGGTTCGCGCAACACCGCTTGACCATCAGTCACGACACCTTCGCCCACTACCCCGCCGAACGCACCGCACGCCATCTCCGGGACCTGTTCATCAGCTGCGGAATCCTCGCACCCTACGACCGCAACCTCGACCGCTTCACCAGCTGGCTCAAAAAGAAGCTCGCCTCCACACCAATTCACCAATCGCAGCAGGTCATCACCGGATTCGCCACCTGGCATCACCTGCGCAAACTCCGCGCCCGCTCCCAGCGCCAACCCCTGGAGAACGGGCCGATCGCCAACGCCAAGCAGGAGATCACCGCCGCGATCGACTTCACCAACTGGCTCTACACCCGTAACACGCCACTGGCGCAAGCGACACAATCCGACATCGACGCCTGGCTCGCCACCGGGCCGACCACCCGCAGCATCGCCAGAATGTTCGTCAGATGGTGCATCACGCATCAACACATAACCGCCCACCTGGAGTTCCCCTACCGACGTGCTCGAACCCACCCCATGACCAGCGACGATGAGCGCTACGCCCGATTGACGACGATCCTGGGACACCGTGACACCCCGGTGTGGGTTAAAGCCGCCACCGTCCTGCTGCTGATCTGCGCGCAACCAGTTTCGCGCATCGCCGCCATCAAACTGGACGCACTGCGGACCGACGACAGCGGCAGCCTGTGGATCCGATTCGCCGACGCCGAGGTAGAACTCCCACCTCCTCTCGCCGACCCCGTGACTGAGCTCATCGCACAGCGGCCCAACATGAACACCGCCGCCAACCAGACATCCCAATGGCTATTTCCCGGAGTCACTGCAGGCCATCACATCAACCCGCAGACCCTGATGGGAAAGCTCCGCGCCAACGGAATCGACCTCCAAGGCGCACGCAACAGCGCGATGCGCGAACTGGTCCGCGCCATTCCTCCAGCGATCGCGGCAACCCAATTCGGATACAGAGCTCAGACAACCGAGCGACACGCATTCATCAGCGGTACCAACTGGAGCGCCTACCCCGAACTCCGCCAGGAACCCGACACCACAGAACCCGGCACCTGACCAGTAACGCTTGTCGTAACCGTTAACTGTCCCTTGACGACACTCGTGACACAGGCTGACACTCAGGGCCATGAAGACTCCTCGACTGGTCGAACTCATCGACGCCCACAAGCACACCTACGGCGTCAGTGAGGCCGAGCTGGCCCGCCGAATCGGGATCACCCGCCAGAATCTGCACCTGTGGCGCACCTTCGGACTGCGCGGCCTGCCGGCCCGAACGACTCTCGACGGCATGGCTACCGAACTGCATCTTCCGTATGTCCGGGTTCTCGAGGCGGCCTTGCGCGATGTCGGCTACCTCGACGCCACCGACGGATTATCAGACGTACTGGCATGACCGCCCCTGACCCCCTCGGCCCGGCGGCCACGATTGCGGCCCTGAGTTCCACCACCCACCCACTCGGAGACCTGACCACGTTACCCGCGGTATCCGGGCTATATGCGTAGTGGGCAGCCCCAGAGATACTGCCGCACCTGCCCGGCCCCGCCCATCCGCACCACGACGAACTGCGGTTGCTCTACATCGGGATCGCCTCGAACCTGCGACGCCGGATCATCAGCAACCACCTGCGGCGTAGCGGAAGCTCGGCCCTGCGTCGCACCCTCGCCGGCCTGCTACTCGCCGAGCACGGCTACCGCACTGAGCGCACCGACCGCGTCGTGCTGATCGCCCACGACGAGGCCAGGCTCACGGACTGGATGCACATCCACCTTCACCTGACCTGGTGCGAGCACCCCGACCCCGCTGCGGTCGAAGCAGCCGTCATTGCGCAATGGGCACCGCCGCTGAACCTCGAACATGCCACCGGCGCGATCCGCGACGTCGTAGCCGCCGCCCGCAATGCATTCAACAGCAGCGCCTGAAGCAGACCACCCTCCGCCATCCAGGCGTTCTGTAAAGCCGACGATGCCGAGTTGTAGATTGCGCGCCGCTTGAGCTTCCTACAGGCCCCTACACCGGGGTCGTCTTAGCCAGGCTTCGGAATTGTGACGGTGAAGCTTGCCCCTTGGCCGGGCCCGTCGCTGTGTGCTCGAATGTGCCCGGCGTGGGCTTCGACGAGTGCGCGAGTGATGGTCAGGCCGATACCGCTGCCGCCGCTGTGGCGGCCGCGTGAGGTGTCGGCTCGGTAGAAAGCGGCCGAAGAGGTGGCCGAGGTGGTGTGGGGCGATTCCTTCGCCGGAGTCCGACACGCTGATCTTGAACCTCCCTGGATCTGTCGGAGGGTTCCGATCGCCACCGGAGACCAGGACCTCACCTGCCTGACCACCATGAGACTCACCTGACAACCCCCCGCCGGGTCGCGGCCACCGGCCGGCAGGGAAGGAGGTGCGTCCCGCGTGGACCACAGCACCGCCAGTCAGAGGTAACGGCAGATTGTCTCGGCTTGGCAGGTCGCAGGGTCCACTGTGCGGCTGGCGGACTGGAGCTGGGCCACTGCCTGACGCAGCTGCAAAAGGTCGGCTATCTGCTGGTCGATCTCATCCAGTCGAGTCACCAGGAGTGTATCGACGTGAGCGCAAGGTGCCTGTCCGTCATCGCGAATCCGGAGGATCTCACCGATGCGGGCAAGCGATAGCCCCGCGCTCTGGCCCCGCCGGATGAAATCGAGCCGGGAGATCACGTGCTCAGGGTAGTCACGGTAACCGTTGAGGGTTCGTTGTGGAGGCGGGAGAAGGCCCACGGATTCGTAGAAGCGAAGGGTTTTCGGAGTGGTGCCCGCCGCGGCAGCCAGTTCGCCGATCCTCATTGAAATTACCGCTCCTTCAAGACCGCCTGGTTTGACCTTCCAGTGCACTGGAAGGTCCATCCTAATGAGCGAAGAAAGAGAGGGGCCATCTGATGGAACCGGGTTTCGAATTCGATTTGGCGGTGGTGGGCTCCGGCGGGGCAGCCATGGCGGCCGCTATCACCGCTCGACAGGCCGGCAGGACGGTGCTGGTGATCGAGCGCGGCACCATCGGCGGCACCTGCGTGAACATCGGGTGCGTCCCGTCCAAGACGCTGCTGGCCGCTGCCGGCACCCGCCAGGCCGCACTGACCAATCCCTTCCCCGGGGTCCCCACCCTCGCCCGGGACGTTGATCTGGGAGCGCTGGTCAAGCAGAAGGACCAGCTGATCACCCGACTGCGAGAGACCAAGTACACCGACGTCGCGAACGCCCATGGCTTCGAAATCCGCCGTGGGGAGGCTTCCTTCCTCGATCCCGACACTCTGGTGATGGATGGGGATCCGGTGGCGGCCGGTTCGGTGGTACTGGCCACCGGAGCAGAACCGGCACTACCGAAGGAGGTGACCGGGCTGGACGAGGTGGAGTATCTAACCTCGACCACCGCCATGGAATTAACTGAACTGCCCGACTCCATGATCGTCATCGGCGGTGGCTACGTCGGTATCGAACAGGCCCAACTCTTCGCCCATCTGGGCACCCGGGTGACCATCATCGGCAGGATCACCCCTGCTGCCGAGCCGGAGATGGTCGTCATCCTTCGCCAGGCCCTGGCCCAGGGCGGGATCACGGTGGTCGAAGAGCACGCCACCTCTGTCGACCGGCAGAACGCACACGTCACAGTCCGTACCGCTTCGGGCCGCAGCCACTGCGCAGAACGGCTACTGGTGGCCACCGGGCGTCGCCCGTCCACAGACCGCCTCAACCTGCCAGCCGCAGGAATCACCACCGACCCGGACGGATTCATCCTCGTCGACGAGCATCAGCGCACCACCAACCGACGCGTATTCGCCGCCGGTGACGCCACCTCGGCACCCCAGTTCGTCTACGTCGCTGCTGCCACCGGAAAAGCCGCCGCCGCCAATGCCCTTCGCACCGATCCGCAGGGCCCAGGCGAGGTCGTCGACTACACCGGACTGCCAGCGGTGATCTTCTCCCGCCCCCACCTGGCCACCGCCGGTCTCACCGAGGCCGCAGCCCGGGCCGCCGGGCACCGCTGCCAAACCCGGGTGATGAGCTTCGAAGACCTGCCTCGCGCCTTAGTCGACCAGGACACTCGCGGGGCGATCAAGATGGTCGCCGAAACAGAAACCGGAAGAATCCTCGGACTCAGCGCCATCGGAGACCACGCCGGAGAAATCATGCTCGCGGCGACCTACGCCATCACAGCCGGGATGACCACCCGCCAGATTTCCGACACCTGGGCCCCCTATTTGACGACCTCCGAAGCCTTGCGCCTGGTTGCACACGCCTTCCACACCGAACTGCCCACCTCCTGCTGCGCCTGAACACCGCCTCTAGGAGAGGTTTGGTTGTTCGCGATCGAGATTTCCTGCCGCCTCGGTTTCGAGTCGAGGGAAGATGACGTCATGCCGAAGGACGTCAATCCCGTTACTGAACCACCCCACCAAAGCAAACAAGGCGCCCTGGCGCGAACTGCTCTGGTCGTCTCTGTCGTGCTGCTGGCCGCGGCGGACCTCGGAGCTAAGACTTGGGCAGGCGGAGCACTGGCCGACGGCCATACGGTGGACCTGGGACTAATGCAGCTGCGCCTGGGCTTCAACTCCGGGGTGGCGTTCAGCCTCGGCGCTGGCCTCCCCGCCAGCGTCGTTCTCGCCATCACTGGAATCATCATCTGTGCGCTAGCGATCCTCGCCTGGCGGGCCACCCGCTCCGCAACGCGCACAGTACGACTGGCGCTGGCCCTGATCCTCGGCGGAGCTGTGGCCAACTTCATCGATCGCGCCACCGACGGGGTGGTGACTGACTACCTGCACACCGGTTGGTTCCCTACCTTCAACCTCGCCGATGTCTTCATCACCAGTGGCGCCGTGGTGCTGATCGTGGCCACCCTCACCGGCCGCGACAGGACCAACGTCATGGGAACGCCCGAAGCTGCGACCCGGCAAGCCAGGGGACCTCATGACAACTGAGGTGGCCGCAGCAGCGCAGCCAGTCGACTAAGTCGCGCTCGCCTCTAGTTCGGTCGTACCTGGTCCACCGGGTGCACCTCGGGCAGCACCGAGACTGAGACGACCGCAGCCTCGACCGCCGGCGCGGCGCCCCTTGTGGTGGAGGATGCGTGGGTCAAGTCCACCGACGTCAATGGGGGTACCGACCACGGCGAGGCCACTGGTGACCCCGGTCCTGCTGACCCGAATGCGCACGGTGACGGTGGCGCGATGGCACCGGTGTTTGAGATCGTGCGAAATCAATCCGATGAGGATGTCCGCTTGGTCGAGGTGGCCTCCGTGGTTTCCGGTGAGGCCGAGTTGCACGAGACCGTCTCGGGGACGGGTGGCTCGATGATGCGGGAGCGAGAGGGCGGCTTTGTCATCCCGGCAGGTGGAGAGCTTGTGTTCGAACCTGGCGGGAATCACATCATGCTGATGGGCGTGCACGAATCGATCCGCACAGGTCAGGAAGTCGCCGTGACCCTCACATTGGAGAACGGCGACAGCAGCGAGATCGTCGCCTCGGCACGGTCGTTCGAGGGGGGCAATGAGCAGTACCAGGGCGGGGAGTGACAGGCAATGGGTGACAGTAACCACCACTCGGCGTTGAATCGCAGATCCTTCCTGGTCGGCGGCGCGGCTCTCACCGGTGGGGCGGCCGTCGCCGGAGGAGCTGCGGGGTGGGGAGTTGGTGGGCGCACCGCCACCGCGCGGACCCCTGATCGCGACGCGGTGGCCAACTCCCGGGCCGTCGGCGCAGCCACCGAGCCTTTCCATGGTGACCGTCAGTCCGGCATCACCACGGCGCCGCAGGCGCATGCCGCGTATGTGGCATTCGATTTGCGAGACGGCGTTCGCCGCACCGATCTCATCGGCGTACTGCGAGCCTGGACGCAGGACGCGGCCCGGCTCACGCAGGGGCGCGGCGGTCTGGCCGACCTGCAACACGAGTTGGCTGAAGGACCGTCCCGGTTGACGGTGACTATCGGCTTCGGCCCGGAGCTGCTCGGCAAGGTCGGTCTTGGAGACCGGACCCCGGAGTGGTTGCAGCCGCTACCGGACTTCCCGCAGATCGACCGGCTCGAGGACCGGTGGTCCGGCGGCGATCTGCTGCTGCAGGTCTGTGCCGACGACCCGCTCACCGTCGCCCACTCGGCCCGGATTCTGTCCTCGGGTGTTCGCGATGCGGTCCTTCAGCGGTGGGCGCAGCGAGGGTTCCGTCGTGCCGTGGGCACCGACCCGTCCGGGCAGACACAACGCAACCTTTTCGGGCAGATTGACGGCACCGCCAATCCCGCGCCGGCCGATGCCGACTACGACCAGTTGCTCTACTCCGATGGCGCCGACCGGCGATGGATGCGGGGCGGTACCTCCCTGGTGTTGCGTCGTATCCGGATGACGATGGACACCTGGGAGGAGATCGAACGGAGCTCCCGTGAGCTCACGATCGGACGGAAACTCGACTCGGGCGCGCCATTGACCGGTGCCACTGAACACGATCCCGCGGACTTCGAGGCGATCGACCAGACCGGGTTGACCGTCATTCCCACCGAATCACACATCGCCCGGGCCCGGCCGAGGGTCCGGTCCGAGACGATTCTGCGACGACCGTACAACTATGACGATGTCCCGGATTCCGGCCAGATCAGCAACTCTGGTCTGTTGTTCGCTTCCTACCAGGCCGACCCGGTACGCCAGTTCGTGCCGATCCAGCAGCGACTGGCAGCGCAGGACATGCTCAACACCTGGACAGTTCCGATCGGCTCCGCCGTTTTCGCGATCCCACCGGGGTGCCACGAGGGCGGCTACGTCGGCGAGAGCGCACTGGAGGGATAGCCGCACGCAACGGCCGTGGATTACGGTCACCGCTCCGCTCGATTCGGGTCTGTCCGGCCGTCGTCTCGTGGGCAGGTCGCGCTCCGGTTGCCCCGCCTCACCGCTATCGCTACGGCTGGCCCGATTATCATCCAGTGATCACGTCAGGGCACGCACGAGTCGGAAAGCGGACAATCTGTTGAGTAAGAATCTGAAACTCTCGCTAGCGCTGATCACGGCTGCGCTGGTCGTCCTGGTTGTGGCCTTACTGGCTGCCGGGAACGATTCCGGCTCCGAGCAGGCAGGACCCGATGACAGTGCGGGCACCGGAGTGTTGGTGCGTGAGGACAGCCCCCGACTGTCTGAGGGCGGTGACGCCGTCTTCGTTGAGTTCCTCGATTTCGAATGCGAGGCCTGCATCGCGCTCTATCCGACGATTGAGGACCTCCGCGAGCAGTACGGGGACCGGGTGACGTTCGTGGTGCGCCACATGCCCCTGCACGACAACTCCATGGCGGCGGCCCTGGCCGCCGAGGCCGCCGCTGAGCAAGGCCAGTTCGAGGCCATGTACCGCAAACTGTTTGACACACCCGAGCAGTGGGGCCACCAACAAACCCCGCAAATGGACACGTTCTTCGGCTATGCCGAGGAACTGGGGTTAGATATGGATCGCTTCGAGCGCGCATACAACGACCCCGCCACCCTCAGTCGCATCGAACAGAGCAAGCAAGACGGCCAGCGCCTTGGGGTCACTGGCACGCCGACGTTCTTCCTGGACGGGGAACGCCTCGACCCGACCAGCGTCACCGATCTAGAGAACAGCATCAATGCTGCCCTCGAATAGCCCTGCCACCCCGGTCGCACTCTCCACCGACGTCGATCCGGATCAGGGCCCCCGCCGCAGACTCGCTGTTCTACTGATCGTTGGTGGGCTTATCGGCCTGGTCGCGGCGGTTGTGCTGCTGGTGGAGAAGATCGCGCTGCTCGAGAATCCGGACTACGTTCCGTCCTGCAGCATTAACCCGGTCCTGTCCTGCGGGTCGGTGATGACCACGGCGCAGGCCGAGGCTTTTGGCATCCCCAATCCGATCATCGGCATCGCCGGATTCGCGACCACGACAGCGCTCGGCGCCGCGCTCTTGGCCGGAGGGGTCTTCCAACGATGGTTCTGGGCCGGCATCCAGGTAGGCGTCACGTTCGCGGTGGTGTTCATCCACTGGCTCATCTATCAGAGCTTGTACAACATTGGTGCCCTCTGTCCGTACTGCATGATCGTCTGGGCAGTGACCATACCGATCTTCTGGTATTGCACCATTTACAATCTGCAGCCCCTGCGCCACAGCAAACCGGCGAGACTTGCGCGAATCCTCACCGCAGCCACCGAATACCGTGGCGCAGTCCTCACCGCCTGGTATCTGCTTGTGCTGCTACTCGTCACTCACCGCTTCTGGGATTACTGGATCACCCTCATCTAGACACGCTCACCGATGACCAAAGGGCTTTTTGAGGTGATTACCCGGCGCCAAGCGCACCGCAGCCCTGTAGTCCCTGCGTCGGCCGCCTTAAGCGATCAGGCGTCGAAACGGTCGCCTCGACGCCATTGGCGTCGATGCTCGGTAGCGAACCGGTCACCGTAGCGATCACGCATGGCCGCCGCCACGAGCCGATCCGAATCGACAACCTCGCTCGCCTGCCCCTCACCGGCGACCGTGTCCCCGGGCTGTGCGGCGCTGGCGTGCTCGGCAGTGCCGCGATGCTCCCCCTCGGGAGGGCTCTGAGAGGAATCGGCGACGTCGTCGTCGGTGTCCTCGTGGTCCAGACGACGTCGCTGGCGCAGCTCGCTCCACACGAAGTAGCCCAGGCCGACGGGAGCTAGGACACCGAAGGCCATCCACTGCAGCCCGTAGGACAAGTAGGGGCCCGACTCGACCGAAGGCACGGGCATTGGTTCCAGCGAACCTGGCTGCCCGCCGGGGAGTTGGAGGTAGTGGGCCGCGAGGTCTACGTCGACGATCTCGCCGATGGCCTGGGGATTGATGTTGCGCACCATGTTCCAATCGTGCAGAACGATGGCTTCGGCGGGCCCCTCCATCGGCATTCTGAGTCGGGCGGTGATGGTGATCTGCCCCGACGACACGGGAGGAAACTCCGGGACAGTATTGTCTTCGCCGACGCGGACCCATCCGCGATTGACGAGCAGGTTGTCGCCCGCATCGGTGCGGAAGACGCTAAGTGCCTGGTAAACCAGTTCTCCGTCGACGGACTGCATCCGCAACAGGACATCCTCTATGGGGAGATAACGTCCGCTCGTAGTTACCAGAAGCCATTCGGAGTCGCCGAGGTCCCCGTCGCGCCCGACCACGTCCTGCAGTGCACTGGGCGCTGCCACGGTGCTTTCGAAGAGTTGGGCATTGCGTTGCTGGAGCGCCTCGTACTTGTTCAGCTGCCACGGCGCAAGCGTCGTCAGGCACAAGTAGACGAATAGGCCGACGAACACAAGGCTGATCAACCATCCTGGCTTGATCATGCGGGAGATTCGCTTCACCTATCGAACAGTAATGGTGCCGACGGTGCGATCACCGCTGGGTCCCCCACGGCGTCGAGGAGTCGGCTACACGGTCCTGTCGGAGCACTCGAACCAACCGGGAAATCCGCACCTGACTTGCCACGATTCCTGCCGCCTCGCGGCACCAACCTCAGATCCGCAGTACCCCTAGGTACGCGGGTGTACCGGACGCATGAGACCGAGCTAGACCAGCACCCCGTGAGCCGCGAGCCACGGCACCGGATCGACCCACTGGCCTACAGCGTTCTGCACGCGGAAGTGCAGGTGGGGGCCGGTGGAGTCCCCACGGTTGCCGACGGTCCCGATCACTTCCCCGGCGTTGACCCGTTGGCCGACGCTGACGTAGTTCTGGTCGTTGTGGCCGTACTCCAGCAGCTCGCCGTCGTCGGTGCGGATGCGGATCCAGATGCCGTACCCGGCGGCGGGGCCTGCGGCTTCGACAACACCACTCTTGGCGGCGTAGAGCGGCGTGCCAATCGGCGCACCGAAATCAGTGCCGTTATGGAAGCTGCCCCAACGCGGGCCGAACCCCGAGGTGATCACGGCCTCCGTAGGGGCATGTGCGCCGCCGATCTGCGGACTCCCGGCGCTTTCTCCGAGGGAGCCGAGTCCGAGTCCGGCAGCGTACTGCCGGACCTCACTTGGGGCGAGGCCGAACTGCTCCCCGATCCTCTGGATCTCGGCGGGGCCGATGCCGAACTGCTCGGCAGCAGCCTGGATCGCCTCGACGACCGGGAGGTGTTCGATCGCGGCGGGCTGAGCGGCGGCAGCCGGGGCAAAAGCAAGACCAAGGCCGCCGGAGAGGGCGGCGCCAACCACGGCGCTACCAACGAACCGCGAGACGGTCGAATTGCCGGTGGCCACACGATGGCGACCACCGGCCAGAGTCGCATTGCGTACGCCCAAACGTTCGGTGAGCTCTGCGACGGTCACGGACCGGGTGGAGTCGGTCATAAGGGTGTCTCCCTCGTTCGTGGTTACTTCGATCCCGCGCCGTCCATCCGAAGCGGGTGACCGACCTTGCCGGCAACACGACCGAATATAACAACTCAATATCAATTCTGTCACCCTTGACGAAACCATTGTGACCTCCGCCAGCCCCGCCGCAGTGACCGGACTAGGAAATCTCCGGCGCCGCCTTGCCGCCCTCGCCGGCGAGAAGTGTTCTCCGCCTGGGACGCTGGACAATGACTGTCACGCCCGGCGCCGACCCGTCGTTCCCGCACTCCTGTGACGATCGCCATCTGAGCGCATCCACCTTGCTCCCCCAGGTGGTCACCAACTATCTTTGACCGTGGCCAGGTCACGAAACGATCACGGCTAGACGACGAGATAGGGAGACCGTGGCGAAGCGAGCAGGACCAAAGCACTCCTCTCGGACAAGCAGCCCCCGTCGGCGGCGCCGCGGAGCCCATCGTCGAGCGTCACCCGACAACCGCCGGAGCATCGCCGCGGTCGTGGCCTTGGCCGCGGGTGCCTCACTTGCCGCGGCGGCCCCCGCCGACGATCATCGAATCGCCCTTCTGTCCACGGACCAACCCCCGACCGGCAGCACTCCAGCCCCCCACACCGAGGACACCCCTGCCCAAACCCCCTCGGTTCCCCTCGTCCTTCCCTCCGACAACGCGGGTGGATCAGACCAGCCGGGGGCAGACTCCACAGCCGCGGGCTTCATTGACTCTTTGCAGAGCGGCACCGAGCTCAGTTACCAACGTGAGATTACCGAGGAGCTGGCCCGGCGCCCCAGTGTGGCCCTCCCGGCAACGGGCACCTCTACATCCTCTTTCGGCCCCCGGTGGGGCACGACCCACTCAGGTCTCGATGTTGCCAACACCATCGGCACGCCGCTGTTCGCCGCGACCGACGGAATCGTCATCGACTCCGGCCCGGCCTCCGGTTTCGGCATCTGGATCCGGATCATGTCGCCGGACGGCTTCATGACCGTCTACGGCCACAACGAGAGCAATACAGTGCAAGTCGGTGACACTGTCGTTGCTGGTCAGCAAATCGGTGTGATGGGCAACCGCGGCTTCTCCACCGGCCCGCATGTGCACTTCGAGGTATGGGCCGACGGCGGCTCACGGGCGATCGATCCCTCGGCATGGCTGGCAGAACGGGGCGTCATAGTCAACTCAGGGCCGAGCAGCAGCCCCCTCTGACGCCCGTACCCTGACAGCCCGGACGGCACACGCGGCTCCGGCCCCGTTTCACCCCGGTGCTACCGGGTTCAGCCGTGGCGAACAACCGAGAGGACAATGCCCACCGGCACGCTCACTGCCAGGATCACGATGGCCATCCGGTAGAGCACGAGGTACCACGTAAGCGCATGAACATGGCGCGCTGGAGCCAGGAACAACGCGAGTGATGCCAGCATCAGCACTCCGCCGCCGACAACCACGACCACGGACTCGGCCAGAGTTCCAACGAGGACTGCACTGTTGGCCAAGTTGTAGGCCAGGAGCTGGACCATACGCAGCCGACCGGACAGGACGTCGGCAGCGAGCAGTGCCTGCCCCGCGCCCAGCCCTACCTGGGCCACCCCCACAACCAGCACCAGGTAAGCCGCCACCCAGGAACCATCAGCAAATTCGGTAGGACCGGTGACCGCGGCCACCAGACCGCCCGCGATGATGGCGGTGAGGCCGACGAGCACAAATTCTCGCATCGCAACCCAGTGCGATCGAGTGAACTCGTGGGGTGCCAAACAACCGTCCTCGCCTTGAAGCATCTGCGGCCTTACTCCTGCCTGCCAGCATCGGGAAGCTCGCGGAGCAACTCGGTAGAGGTTTCAGCCTCGTCGTCGCGCTCGACTTGCTGTTCCCCACGTGGTGCATCACGCGTGTCGCTCTGGAACCACTGCCAGGCCAAGGCCAGCGTGACAATGACCAGCGGGATCTGCCCTAGCCCCCATGCGACTCCGCCTCCCACCTGCTGACTCGCTAGCAGATCCGGGATCCATGGCAATCCGATCTCCGAGTAACGGCTCTCGCCGAGCACGGTCTGGGAGCTCATCAGCGTGATGCCGAAGAGAGCGTGGAACGGCAGCGAGGCCAGCAGCACCACGAGTTTGTAGAGCGGCGAGAAGCGCCGCGGCGTGGCGTCGACACCGATGAAGACCCAGTAGAAGAGGTAGCCGCAGATCAGGAAGTACACGTTCATGAACATCCGGCCCATGTGCTCGGAAGCTAAATCTTGGTAGAAACCGCCGAAGTAGATGAGGTAGAAGCTAGCCACGAACTGCACCGCCGCCACGATCGGATGCGTGAGAAACCTCTGGAGTGGATTGTTGACAAACTCCACGATCCACTCGCGCGGCCCCGGCGCATCATCGCGGCCCGCCGCCGGGAGAGCACGCCATGCCAGGGTCAATGGCCCGCCAAGCACGAGTAAAACCGGTACGAGCATCGAGATTAGCGTGTGCCCGACCATATGGCTGGAAAAATCGGCCATCATGTACATCCCCATACCGGAGCTGGTGGCGAGGAACAGCAGCACACACCCGAGAACCCACGCTGCAGTCCGGGCCAGCGGCCAAGCATCGCCGCGACGGTGCAGCGTGATTAGCCCCCACACGTAAAGCCCGAGCAGGATCATCGAGGCCAGACCCAATATGAGGTCCAGGCGCCACAGCCCGAACACCGTGCCAAGGGAGAACGGGCCCGGCAGCTCGAAGCCCAGCAGCGACTCAAGCCGAGTGGGGATGTAGAGCGGCGCCGGCGGCGGGGTGCGGCCGAGGGAGACCGACAGACCCAACGTGCCAGCCATGACTATCGTCTCGACCAGGCCAATTCGCAGCAGCGTGCCCCGGTCGACCGGCGCGTTGTCGGATCTGGACTCAATGCGCGTAATGATGCGACGCCGTATGGCCAGCCCGAACACCGCCAGCAGAGCCAGGCACAACGCCTTGGCGACCATGAGCAGACCGTAGGTCGAGGTGAGCAGGTCCGCGGGGTGAAGACGAACTAGCGCGTTGATGATTCCGGACACCCCAAGCGCGATGATCGCAACCGTGGCCACCACCGAATAGCGTCTCAGCGCCAGTGCCACGCGGGTGCCGCCCCGCATCGCGTGGGCGAGCACCGCGACGAGCCCGCCGATATAAAACGCGGCGGCAAACAGGTGGATGATCAGCGAGTTGGTCGCAATGTCGTGGGCGGTGCCGCCCGAGGCGTGCCCCGTAGCCGCCACCGGTAACAGCGAAAGCACCGTGACACCCAGCCAGATCACCGACCAACGCCAGCTCAGGGTCAGCCGCTGCCCAACCCCGGCCACCAGCGCGATGACCGCGGCCCAGCGCCAGGAGGATGCCACGTCGATCTGGGTAATCGCCACCAACCACTGGTCCGGCGGCAGAGACTGCCAGAGCGTGCGCCCGGAGACGTCCGACAGGGTCAGCGGGATGAGCAGCGCCGCAGCCACCGCCCACGCGATGTTGACCCACGAGCAGATCCTCTGCGCGCGGTAGCCGTCCACGTCGAGGGTCTTGTCCTGCTGCGGCGGGGTGAAGAATGCCGCGAACAGCGCCATCCCCACCGCCACCGATGCCAGCAGCTCGGCGATCGCGCGGACCGCTGGCAGTCCGGCCGTGGTGAGCAGGCCCGGGTCCGGAACTCCGATCAGCTCCAGCGCCAGTTCGGTAGACATCCGCGACAGCGGGATCACTACCGCTGCCGCCACCACCGCGAGCAGCACCACGACCGGCACCACACTGCGGATACGCATCTGAGTGACGGTTGCGGGAGCCTTGGACGAGGATGTCTTCGACGACGGCGACATGGCCCCTATCGTAGGAAGCAGGTGCCCCTCGGAACGATTCGCGCCTGCTAAAGCACAGCCCCGGGAGCGACCAGAAGTTTCCCGACGACGCACATCCACGGTCGCCCGCCAAACACGCACCGCACCACGCGTCCGTCCGAGATGTGGTCTGTCCATTTCAGGCTTATCGCCTGTCTGTCAGGCATGTTGGACTGCGGGGGATTCCCGGGCTCGCACGGCGGCGGTCTCCAGTTGGATGGTGGCATGGTCGAAGGAGACGGGGAAATGCTCCTTGACGCAGGTGAGGATCTTTTCCAAGATTTGCGGAGCGTGACCGGATTCGAAGCACTGATCTTCGACCACCACGTGCGCGGAGATGACAGGCAGGCCAGTGCCGATCATGGATGCGTGCAAGTCATGCACGTCCCGAACATGATCCAACTCCAGAATGTGATCTCGAACCTCATCGAGATCGAGTCCGGTGGGCGCGTATTCCATCAGCACTCGAACCGTCTGCCGGAGAAGCGAGAACGCGCGGGGGATGATCAACGCGGCAATAAACAGTGCGGCGATGGTGTCGGCGCGCTGGAAGCCGGTGGTGTTGATGACGATCGCGGCGACGATCACCCCGACCGACCCCAGAGCGTCGTTGAGTACCTCCAGAAATGCCGCACGCATATTGAAGTTGGCTCCTCGCCTGGAGGCCAGCACCATCATGGCGGCGATATTGGCGACCAGGCCGATCATGCCGAACACCAGCAACTCCGTGCCAGGCACATCCGCCGGCTCAAATAGTCTGCGGACACCTTCGATCGCGGCATAGCTACCGACAACGATCAGCAGCACAGCCTGTCCCAGTGCTGCGATGACCTCGATCCTGGCGAACCCCCAGGTCCGCTTACTGTTGGGTGGACGCATCATCATCGTTGCGGCAATGACTGCAACCAATAGACCCGACGCATCTGCCAACGCATGGGCAGTATCGGTCAGCAACGCGAGACTGCCAGTGACCACGCTGCCCACCGCTTGCGCTAAAACGATGATCGCGGTGATGCTGAACGCGATCAGCAGCCGACGGCGCGTCCCGCGATCAGCTTGCTGCGACACATTTCCATGGTCGTGGCCATGATTCTTCCCCATCTCAATTCACTCCTGCCCGAGGTTCAGTTCGTGATGGTCCTGGTGATCACGCAGAGACGGCGACACCCCGGAGGCGCTCATCAGCGCGCCTGCGACCTCCACGAGCTCTGCTAATGGGCATCTCCGTTAGTTCGTCGGGGGTCATGCTGCGCGGAGGGTGCCGTCGTTGTTGAGGCGGTCGAGGTGGCGGTTGAGGTCGTCGCGGGTGTACTTCCAGCCGAACGGTTCGGCGCTTCGGTTGTAGCGATCCTGGAACGCGAGGATGCGTGCGGCGAGATCGTCGAGGTCTGCGAAGTCGCCGGTGGCGATGGCTTTGCGCTGCAGGATCGAGAAGTAGATTTCGACCTGGTTGAGCCACGAGGCGTGCACCGGAAGGTGCACCAGGACCGCGTTGGGAAACGCATGACGCATCCGGTCTTTCGAGGCCTGACCTGCGTGGGATGAGCCGTTGTCGACGACCCAGAACACTCGCTTCGCGGATGCGTATGGCTCTTGGGTCATCACCTGCTCGACCAGTTCGGTGAACGGGGCGATCCCTGTCTTGGGTGCGGTCATCCCCATCACGCGGGCCTGGTGGACGTCGTAGGCGGCGAAGTAGGCCAACGTCCCACCGCGGCGGTACTCGAACTCCACGCGCCGCGGCTGACCGGGCCCGGAGGGAGTCTCGGCGTGACGGCGTTTGAGGGCTTGGAGCTGTGATTTTTCGTCCGCACTGATGACGTACTCATCGTCGCCGAGAGCAACGCCGTTCCATCGGCGGTGGTACAGGTCCAGCACCCGGGCGGCCTTGGCGGCGAAGTCCGGGTCGCGGGGGAAGATCCACGATCGGTGCTGCCACGGCTTGATCGCATCTGCGGCCAGCCAGCGCCCGATCGTCGACGGCGCCACGGGGCGCACCAGCCCTGTGGCCACGGCGTGGGCTCTCAACTCGGCGGCCGACCATCGGGTCAGCGGCAGACCGTGGTCAGCCGGACGCGTACACGCCAGCGCTTTGACCTGGGCGACCTCGACGGGGGTGAACACTCGCGGTCGTCCCGAGCGGGGCCGATCTTTGAGCCCCTCAAGGCGCTCGAGACAGAAGCGATGCCGCCACTGGCGCACCGTGTCCTGACATACCCCGACCTCACGAGCGATCGCAGCGTTGGCGTCACCGTCGGCGGCGGCGAGGACGATCCGGGCTCGCAGTACGTCACGGTGAGCACAGCGGGCAGCGTGCGCGCGGCGGGTCAACGCGTCGCGTTCCTTGGCGGTGAGGACGACGATATCGGCGCTGGTGGGAGGCATATCCATTTCTGACCCATCCAGCGGCGCCCGCCGAGCCGCCACGCCGGAACACCCCGAAAGCCGAGGGCGAAAACTGGTGGAGGCGATGATGGAGATCATGGCCAAGATCCCCGAGTCGACCCAGACCTCATTGCGACAGAAGTTGCTGGCCCGCGCTGCCGAACGGTGGCCCCAGATCCAGGCCCTGCACACCCGTTACCGG
Source organism: Dietzia maris (assembly GCF_036287335.1). Lineage (NCBI taxonomy): Bacteria > Bacillati > Actinomycetota > Actinomycetes > Mycobacteriales > Dietziaceae > Dietzia > Dietzia maris. Next base: position 98,759 of record NZ_CP143053.1, on the reverse strand, counting down.
GCCGGATTCGCCTACATCGATGCCACCTTGACCGACGGGGACGAAGTCAAGCTCTGCCGGCTGCGCTACGCCGGGTCAGCCAGCCAGTGGGGTTTTGCGATCTACCGCGCCAGCCACGACGACTACCAGCAAGCCGCCCTGCCAAACGGATGGCCCTCAGGCACTCCCGCAGAAGCCCTCGACACCGCCTGCGGCCTCTATCTCGGCGACCCCACCGCCTGGCTCACCGACCCCCGACGAACTAACGGAGATGCCCACTAATCGGGCCGGCTGAGCCAATGAGAACCAGGAGGAGCGTCCTTCGATGCGCGTCGTGACCAGCCCGCAGTCTCGCAGGCACGACAGGTGCTTGCTCACCGTCGACTGCGCCAGATGCATGTGATCGACCAGATCCCGAACCCGATGCTCACCACTGCCCAAATGCTCCAACAACGCCAGTCGAGTCGGCTCCGCTAAAGCATGGAACAACGCGGCATAGGCGCCTCGTCCCTCGAAGACCACCGAACTAGACCCACTCGCAACAATCGGCATATAGCGATATTAGCACCATATGACGATACGTTGGGTGGTCTGTTGCTGCCCCAGTCGGACCGCTCAGTTGATGTCTCGCGGCGCGGCGCAGGGCTACCCCGCCGGACCCCGAGGTTGTGGCCGATGTGTGCCGCCGCTTCCCGGAGATGCGGTGCGAGGCCCTTGACGTAACGTCAGCGCGGTAGTGGCGTCGGCGGGTACACCTGCTGACGTTCTTTTTGTTCGACAGCTCTTCTACTCGGGGGACGCCCGTGCTGCCTGGCCCGTGCGGCACGCAGACCGTTGAGTATGACGACGACTTCAGCGACTTCGTGGACCAGAACGACTGCCGCGAGCCCGAGAATTCCGGTGATCGCGAGCGGGAGCAGGACGATGATGATCGCCAAGGACAGAATGATGTTCTGAGAGATGACGCGACGGCCATGGCGGGCGTGGTCTATGGCCCGCGGAATCAGTCGCAGGTCGTCGCCGGTGAACGCGACATCGGCTGACTCGATCGCCGCGTCGGAGCCTGTGGCCCCCATAGCGATTCCGATGTCCGCAGAGGCCAGCGCGGGAGCGTCGTTGACACCATCGCCGATCATCGCCACCGGCCCGCGGCCACGGTCACGCAACTCGGCGACGGCGTGCGCTTTGTCCTGCGGACGCAGTTGGGAACGCACGTCGGTGATCCCTGCCTCGGTGGCCAGGGCCTCCGCGGTACGGGTGTTGTCACCGGTGAGCATCGTGACGCCCATGCCCTGCAAGGCCAGCGATGCCATGACCTCGCCGGCCTCCGGACGCAGCTCGTCGCGCACCCCAATGGCTCCGACCGGGTCGTTATCACGGTGGACGATCACCACCGTGATGCCGCGACTCTCCATCGCGTAAATGCGCTCTGAGAAAGGGCCCGGGTTGAGCCAGCGTGGGCTGCCGACGGCGGTGCGGACGCCATCAATGAGGCCGGCGATTCCAGCGCCAGCGGACTCGGTGACCTCCAATGCGGCGTATACCTCGGATGCTGTGGCGGTGATCGCCGCGGCCAGCGGATGGGTGCTGTGGATCTCGAGAGCGGCTGCCCAGCCGAGGACCTCACCCCGTGCACCATGTAGAGCAGGAAACCCGACAGTATCGGCGTCCTCTACGGTCGTCGCGAGCTGCTCCACGCCCACGAGGAGCCAGACCGCCCTCTCGCTGCCGCCGCGTCCAGTTCGTCTCTGCCGCGAAATACTTCGTGGCCTTGCGCAGGATGTCGCGCTTCTCGGCGAGCTTGTCGTTCTCCGCGACCAGAACCTGATCGCGGGCCCGGACCTGCTCGTTCTCGGCCTGCACCCTGGCGAGCTGCTCCTGCGGCGTCTGGGAGGGCTCCGTGCTCTCCTTGGCCCCGGACTGCGCCAGTGCGGCCCTCTTCCGCGCCAGGTGCACCCAGGTCTTCAACGACCCCCGAGCGACTCCCAGATCCGCGGCCAGCGGGCGGGCACGCAGATGGCGATCTTCGACCCCGTCACCGGCACCAAGACCAAGGTGTCAGTGTTCGTGGCCTCACTGCCGTACTCGGGGATGGTCTTCGCCTGCGGCTGCCTGGACGAGAAAATTCGGAACTGGCTCGATGCCCACCTACAGGTCTTCGAGTACTTCGGCGCCGCCCAGGTGGTCATCCCCGACAATGCCTCCACGGCGTCGAATCAGATCACCCGCGGTGACCGGGCCCGCGAGGTCAACAGTGAGTACCGAGACTTCCTCGAGTACCACCGACTGCCGCGGTGCCCACTCGGCCGGTGCGCCCGACGGACAAGGGAAACGTCGGGGCCGGGGTGGAAGTAGTGACGAACTGGGTGATCGGCCGTCTGGCCGACCGGCGCTTCGCCAGCCTGGACGACCTGAACGAAGCGATCGCCGTCGAGGTCGAGGCGATCAACTACCGGATCCCGTTCCGCGGCCAGAAGACCAGCCGCCGGGAGCTGTTCGCCGAGCACGAGAAACCGGAACTGATCGCCTTGCCCGAGGCCCGCTGGCAGCCGGTGATCTGGAAGAAGTCCAAGGCCAAACGGGACTACCACGTGGAGATCGCCACGGTGAAGTACTCGGTGCCCCACATCTTCGCCAGCCAGCACGTCGGTGTGAAGATCACCGGCCACACGCTGACGGTCATGTGCGACGGCGAGGTCATCGCCTCGCACACCGTCTCCGGGCGCCGGCACGGCTACATCACCGATCCCGAGCATGTACCCGCCCAGCACCTGCAGTCCGCGGACCTGTGGTCGCCGGCCTACTTCGTGCGCCAAGCCCACAAGATCGGCCCGAACACCGTCGCCGCGATCAGCGACCTCCTCGATCGTCAGCGCATCGAAGCCCAGGGCTACCGCTCGTGCCAGAACATCCTCGCCCTGGCACGGGGCGACAACAAGCAACTCCTCGAGCGCGCCTGCGGACAGCTGGTCTCCGAGATCTCACGCCGGGCGTCGCTGATCACTGGGACGCCGCGGTTAGCGGGCTTCGACGGTGCCCATCATGCCCTGGTCCTCGTGGTCGAGGATGTGGCAGTGGTAGACGGTCTTCCCGGGGAAGTCCTCGAAAGCGATGAGTACCTTCACCTCCCTGAAAGGCGGGACGTTCACGACGTCCTGCCATCTCGGTTCGGAGAGGTCGCGGTCCCCGTCCTTGATGACCTGCATCGGCCACACGTGCAAGTGGACGGGGTGGTCCATGGGACTAGAGTTGACCAGGGTCCATTCCTCCACCGTCCCGGCCGTCACCGGGGTGTCGACCCGGTCGGGGTTGAACTCCTGCCCGTTGATGGCGAAGGACATCATGGTGGCATCCTCCTCACCGCCCATCATGGCACCGTCACCTCCCATGCCACCGGCCATGCCCATGGCGAATTCCAGGGTACGTCGAGCGCTGATCGGCTCCCCCCGCAAATCTCGCAGAGCCGACCCTTCTCGCACAGGTGCCAGCCGTTGGGCGAGGTCCCCGGATACGGTCAGGTCGAGCAGCTCGATCGGCTCGTCGTTGCTGGGCTCGTTGTCGCCCCCCATCATGCCCTCGCCCATCATGGCGTCCATGCCGCCGCGGCTCACCGGTGCAGTCACCAGTGCTGAGGAGCCCTCGGTGGTCTCCACAAGAAGTTCGACGCGGTTGCCGGGGGCGAGCACCACTTCGGTGATCTCCTTGGGCACTGGTAGGCGGCCGAGGTCGCGGCTGAACATCCGGACCTGTTGGCCATCTAGCTGCAGCCGGAGGTACCGGGAGGAGCAGGCATTGACGATCCGCCACCGCTCTCGCTCCCCTGGCGCGGCGGTGATCTGCGGGCGGACCTGCCCGTTGACGAGGACCACCTCGCCTTCCCGGCCCATCATCTGCTGCATCTGGTTGACCTCAGCGAGGTTGCCGGAGGCGTCCAGGGTCAGGTCCGAGACCACCATGACCCGCTCCCGGGTGACCGAGACCGGTTCGCGGTCTTCCACAATGATGGCTCCGTAGAGTCCGGCGGCGACCTGGTCGGCCACATAGCCGTGGCGGTGCGGGTGGTACCAGTAGGTGCCCGGGGGGTGGTCGGCAGACAGGGAGATCTCGTAGTCGAACGACTCACCGGGGGCGATGCTCAGGAACGGGTTGTCGCCGTTGCCTTCCGGGGAGACGTGCAGTCCGTGCACGTGCAGGTTCGTCGGGACCTGAAGCTCGTTGGTCAATGCCACCCGGATCGTGTCGCCCGGGGCCACCCGCAGGGTCGGTCCAGGCAGAGATCCGTTGAAGGTTTGCACGGAGGCTTCTCGGCCGCCGACCCGGACCCGTGTCGGGGCGGCGGTCAACTCCAGTTCCAGCACGCGGTCACGGCTGGCCAGCACCTGCGGTTCGATCAGATCCTCGCCTTCGATGTATCCGGGGCCGCCGGTGGTGGTCCACCACAGCCCCGTCCCGCCCACGATGGTGGCACCGGCTGCGGCCGCGCCCAGTACCAGCAGTTGGCGGCGGGTCAGTTGGCTCACCGGCCGTCCCTTTCCAGAGCCCACAGCCGTTCGCGGTACTCCTCGGTGCTCATTTCACCGCGGGCGTAGCGCTCATCCAGGATCTCCCGCCCCCGGCTAGCTCCCGCGCCAATCCCAGGATTGGTGCCGGACCCGCCCGTGTTCGGGGACCTGCCGGAGAAGATCTTCACCAACACGACCACACCTACGATCACCCCCACGAGCACCAGCAACCCGAAGACGCACATCAGTCCCATACCGCCCATACCGTCACCGTTCATCATGAGCGTGCTCCTTGTCTCGCAGGCATCACCGAGCAGCCCTACCATAACGGTTGCACCGCTATGGACTTCACCGGATCACGTCACCTGTGATTTCGTGCCACGCCTGCAGGCACGTGCGTTCTACCGCAGGTGCGCCAGCGGGTCGCCGGGGGTGATACCGAGATGGATGTGATCGTGGTGAACGTCGTCGGAGAAAAAGCCGTTGCGCGGTCCGTTGAGGTCGACGGGTCCGCCGACCTCGGTCGCCCCCAACTCGGAGGCGCGCCGCATCAATCGGAGCACACGATCGTCGCCAGGCCGGGTGTCCACCACCGGCCGGCCGTCGATCTCACGGATGTCTACTGTGCTAGCGGCCATGCCAATCTCCCTGTAGGCGGACACGTACTTCCCTGCTGACGGTTGCATGGTGAGTGCTCATGTTGGAAGCCTTTCGTAGCAGCTGTGGCAGTTCTGCCACCCCGCAATGTACCCCCCAGGGTATATAAGTACAGCGGATGGAGGGTCTCCCTTTAGGATCCACTGCTCGGCCTTGGCGTCGATGCCATCGATGACCCGATGTTCGCCGACCTGGTCCCAGCGCGTACTTCTACGGAATGTAGAATTACACGGCGGAGTCGATGATCAATTGCGGTGAACCCCCTGTGAGGACGTGTGTGGATGGTGATGCGCAGGTCGACCACGCGGCCCGCCCAGGGGATCGATCCCTGGATGCTCGAGGCCGAGCGGACTGTGCAGCGGATTTCCACGCGCCCGGACCTCGGGCCCGCACCGAGATCCTCCCTCGTGGCGCTGGGGCTGTTGGCAGCCCTGCGGGCACTGGGCCTGGTGCTGGTGGCGGAGGCTGTCGCGCGAGGGATCGCGGGACTGGCGGTCGGCACCCTCTCGACCGGGTCGGTGCGGGCGATCCTGGTACTCGGTATGAGTGGTGTGCTGCTGCGGGCCGCTGCCGAATGGGCGACCGAGACGAGTGCACGCAGGGTCGCCATCGCCGTCAAGCAGAACCTGCGGGGTCGGCTGTGGCGCCACATGGTGCAAGCGCACGATCCCCGGGGCGGGACCGCGGTGCTCGCCACGGATGGCTTAGACGATCTGGACGAGTACTACCTGCAATCCGTGCCGGCCATAGTCGCGGCGATCGTGGTGCCCCCGCTACTGCTGGTACGCATCCTCGCCGCCGACTGGGTCAGTGCACTGGCGATTGTAGTGACGATCCCGCTGGTGCCACTGTTCATGGTCCTGATCGGCCGCCACACCGGTCAACGCACAGATGCGGCGTTGCGTGCTCTGGCCAGGCTGTCTGACCATCTGGCCGAACTGGCCCGCGGACTGCCAGTGCTGGTCGGGCTCGGCCGCGTCGAGGAGCAGACGGACTCGCTGGACACCATCCAGCGGATTTACGGGCGCCGCACGCAGGAGACGCTGAGGTGGGCGTTCCTGTCCGCCCTGGCACTTGAGCTCATCGCGACGATCTCTGTGGCGGTAGTAGCGGTCTTCTTGGGTCTCCGCTTGCTTGGCGGGTCGATGGACCTACAGCCCGCACTGCTCGCGCTGCTGCTCGCGCCAGAGTGCTTTACCGTGTTTCGCCGGGTCGGGGTGGCATTCCATGCGTCACAGGATGGCCTCGCGGCTCTGCACCGAGTGCGCGAACATCTCGAGGTAGCACCCGGGACTGACCTGCGAGAAGCCCACGGGGCCACGGTCCGCGTCGCAGGGCTCGAGGTTCGCTATTCCGGTCGCGGGGCCGCGGCATTGACTGGTCTCGACGCAGAGCTGAGCGGCATTGTCGCCGTGACCGGGGCCAGTGGAGCCGGTAAGTCCACGTTCCTCTCGGCGCTGGTCGGGGCGCTGCCGGTCGATGCGATAGTGCATGGTCGAGTCACTGGAATCGAGGCTGACCTCGTGGGGTGGTCACCCCAGTCGCCGCGAGTATTCGGTGCCACCCCACGGGCGGAACTCGCGTTGTATGGCGCGGATCCCGCGGCCGCTCTGGCCGAGGTCGGACTATCCCGGGTCGCCGAGTCGGCTGCCGCCGAACTCAGCCCGGGGGAACTCCGACGCCTGTCTGTGGCGCGCGCACTGGCCCGCGTGGACGCCGGCGCCCGCCTGCTGGTGCTCGACGAGCCGACTGCCCACCTTGACCACCATGCCGCTGAGCTGGTCAGGAACGCGATCGTGCGCCGGGCCGAGCGTGCCACGATCGTGCTGGCGAGCCACGAACCGATGACACTTGATCTCGCCACGAGCACTATTCGGATCTCTGGGCAGGCCGGCCGCGCAGACGATGACGCATCCGCGCTCACCGAGGCCGCTCGGGACGGTGATCTCGGCGCCTCCCCGGTCCCCGCTGTGGACGGGAATGCCGATCAGGGTCGTTACGGGCGGGGACCAGAACAGGGAGTCTGCGCGGGGGCGGACGAGCAGGTGTCGGACGAGACAGGCGGCGCCCAGCGTCTGTCACTCGGTGCGCTGATTGGTGCCCACGGCGGGCTCTGGGCGGGGGCGGTAGGACTCTCGGTGCTCGCCACCTCGCTGGGCTTGGCTCTCACGGCGCTTTCGGGATGGTTGATCGTCCGATCGAGCGTCGAGGAGTACATCATGTATCTCCTGGTGGCGATCGTCGGAGTTCGAGCGTTTGGGATCGGACGCTCGGTGGCCACATACGCTGAGCAGTTGCTCACCCACCACGCCGCCTTCCGGACCATCGACGATCTCCGACTGCGGCTCTGGCGGGCGATCGCAGCACGAGGTACCGGGTCCCGGCGGCTGCTCGAGGGTGGGGCGCCGCTGGACTACCTCGTGACCCAGGCCGATGAACTGCGGGATCAACTCCCCCGGGTCGTTACGCCCCTGATCTCCGGAGTGGCCGTACTGCTGGGGGCCACGCTCACCACCTGGTTGGTCACTCCTGAGTTCACCGTGCTGGTGGGGGCGGGCTTGGTCACGACCATGGCACTCGGAGCGGGCCTGGTGGCAACGGTCGAACGTGGGGGTGACGTAGCCAGGGTCGCGGGTCGGTCTCGTCTGGTGCGGGGATCGGCGTCATTGAGTGCAGCGGCTGCGGACCTGCGCGGTAACGGGGTGGCAGCGGCGGCGGTCGACCAACTCGACGAGATAAACCGGAAGCAGGCCGCCGCCGAACGGCGCGCGACCCGCGGCGCCGGGCTCGGAACGGCGGCGGTGACAGCAGGCACGGGCCTCCTAGCGGTGCTCGTGGCAGTGTCCGATCCGGCGGTGGACGCGGAACGAGCCAGTGTGATTGCTCTACTGTGCCTGGCGCTGGGTGAGTCTCTCGCCGCGTGGGTCTCGGCAGTGCACCGTGTGCCGTCCGTGCGATCACTGCTGCAGAGCCTCGGCTCCGTACTGGGCCCCTTCCCGCAGGCCACGTGGGGCGTTGGTGCGCCGAACGGGCCCGTGAATTCGGTGACGCTGGAGAAGGTTACTGCTCGGTATCCGCACACTGCGCGACCGGCCGTGGCGGGTGTGGATGCTGTTGCGCGCACGGGGTGCTGGTTGTTCCTCGACGGGCCGTCCGGATCGGGTAAGTCCACACTCCTGTCCGCCGTGATGGGGGCACTGCCCCTCAGTGGCGGCACGATCTGGGCCGAGACCTCTCCGATCACGACGTTCGCCGAAAAGGAATGGCGATCCCGTGTGGCCTGGTGCCCGCAGGACGCCTATGTCTTCGACTCCACCCTGCGCGGCAATCTCCTCCTATCCAGGCCGGCCGCGCAGGCCCCCGATGACGCCGCACTGCGGCGGGTTCTCGAGCGGGTCGGTTTGACCGTTCTGCTCGACGCGCTCCCGGACGGTCTGGACACCCGGGTCGGGGCCGGCGGTCGGGCCCTATCGGGAGGGGAGCGTCAACGATTGGCGGTGGCACGGGCACTGCTCACGCGCGCCGACGTTCTCCTGCTCGACGAGCCGACTGCGCACCTAGACGCGCCGACAGCCGACGCCATGATGGAAGATCTCCGTACCGCCGCCCACGACAAGGTGGTGATCCTGGTTTCACACCGCCACAACGACCGGCGGCCCGAGGACCAGGTGGTCCGACTCAGCTGAACGAGCCGGAGCGAGCCGTCAGATCCGCATCGTTCACTCATGGCCGGGGGCCGGGGCACCGAGACGGCGGAGTCGATCGCTCATGCGGCCGCCGCGGCAGGAGGCCTGGTGGCCGCAGCCGCGCTCGTTCCTGCTGCTCCCGCTGCGGTCGTCGTCGCCGACGCTGTCGGTCTCACCGCTACCGTCGGCGGCACCGACCCGCAGGATCGCGCGGGCCACCACTTCGTCGCGTACTTCGCGGCGAGCTTGGTCGTCGGCCAACATCTCCACCATCGCGGCGACCTCCGTCTCCGCGAGGACCGCGGTGGGAAGTCCCGGTAGTGCGGACCGCCAGGCCCGGAATGCCAGCTGCAGGATGTCGTGCCGCTGCTCCACGTGCGCGCGTTCGTGGGCGATCACGGCCTCGAGCTCGTCGGGATCCAGGTTGTCGAGAAGTCCCTGGGAGAGCACCGTGACGGAACCGGCGCCACGGGGGATGCAATATGCCACTGGTGCGGCCTCGTCGATCACGCGCGTTCGCGCGCGGGTCGGGTGGGGCGCTGTGAGTAGTTGGAGCAGCGTCAGATGTCGGCGCCGTTGCCGCGTGACCTGGACGACGGTCGCACCGAGGTGAGCGAGAAGGTAGCAGCCCAGCAGGATTGCGGGGACGACTGCGGCCAGGGGATGCTCCGGCGCGACCGCGCGGCCGATCAGCGCGAGTGCCCCGATCATCGAGACCCCGCCGGCCAGGCCGATGGCCTGCCAGAGAAGGAGCGCGCGGGCCGGGGCGTGCATCGGCCAGCGCGCGCGAGCCAACAGAACCGGCACCGGCCAGGCCAGGGCCAGGGCGACCCCGGCCAACAGGAGCCCCACGGCGCCGGTGGACATCGCCGACTGGGGGATCAGCCGTTTCCCTTCAGTAGCGTGCGTAACGCCGCCGCCTCATCGTTGGAGACCCCGCCGACGAACCGTGCAAGTACCGCGTGCCGGTCCCGGGAGTCTCCAAGGACTTCGTGCATGAGTTCCGCGGTGTACTCCTCCCGCGAGGCCACAGCGCGGTAGCGGTGGGGGCGCGCGGTGCGATCCGAGACGACCAGACCTTTGCGTGCAAGGCGGCTCAAGACCGTGAGCAGGGTGGTCACGGCGGGTGGGCGCTCCCGGGAGCTGTCGAGCACGCCCTTGACGTCGTACGCCGTCACCGGCCCACTGTGGTCCCAGATTACGTCCATAACGGCACGCTCCAACTCGCCCAGGGTCGCCACGGTGATCCTCTCCTCCTGCTGTGTAGCCGGATTCTATCAGTGGCGAAAGAAATTCGACTCTCGGTAGAAATATTTCTACGCTATGTAGAATGCCGATGGCGGGTGAACACGACACCCGATCCGGTGAAAGGGGTTGGCGTCCTATGGACGTTGTCGAGATCGCACGCTGGCAGTTCGGCATCACGACCGTCTACCACTTCCTCATGGTCCCGCTCACTATCGGACTCGGGGCGATGGTTGCCGTGATGCACACCGCCTGGGTGCGCAGCGGCCAGGAGAAATTTCTCCGGATGACCAAATTCTGGGGAAAGCTCTACCTCATCAACTTCATCCTCGGCGTGGCCACGGGCCTGGTCCAGGAGTTCCAGTTCGGAATGGCCTGGAGCGAGTACTCCCGGTTCGTCGGGGACGTGTTCGGTGCCCCGCTCGCGCTCGAGGGTCTGCTCGCCTTCTTCCTCGAATCGACCTTCCTCGGTATCTGGATCTTCGGCTGGGGCAGGCTGCGCAAGGGCGTGCACCTCGCGGCCCTGTGGTGCGCGGTGATCGGATCCTGGGTCTCGGCGTACTTCATCATCGTCGCCAACTCGTGGATGCAGCACCCCGTGGGCGTTGAGCTCGGCGAGGACGGCCGGCCGGTCATGACTGACGTGTGGGCCGTGCTCACCAACAACACCGCACTGGCAGCGTTCACCCACGCCGTCTTTGGTGCGCTCGTGGTGGGAGGGATGTTCCTGCTCGGGATCGCCTGGTACCACCTGTGGCGCCGCCGGCATGACGGGATCGACACCGTCGACGAGCGCGGGCACGTGATCGTGGGGCAGGCCCAGGACATACCAGGACGCGACCGCACCGACCACGGCGTCTGGATCTGGTCCCTGCGATTCGGCGCGATAGTCGCCATGGTGGGGTTCCTCGGCACAGTCGTCACCGGCGACATCCAGGGCAAACTCATGTACGAGCAGCAGCCCATGAAGATGGCTGCCGCCGAGGCCGCCTGCCACTCCGGCTCCTCCTTCTCGGTGCTCTCGCTGGGCAACCCGGGATCCACGGACTGCCGCGACGTCACCACTCTCATCGAGGTCCCCGGCGTTCTCGGCTTCCTCGCCACCGGGGAGTGGGGCGTCGACATGCCGGGTATTCGCGACCTCGAACCCGAGTACGTGGACCGTTACGGCGAGACGATTCCGGACGACGCCCTGTACGGCGACCGGGCGGGCGCGCAGATCGAGTACGTCCCCGTCATGTGGGTGACCTACTGGGGCTTTCGCCTCATGATCGGCCTCGGCGGGATAGTCGCCGCCGCCGGAGCGGTTGCCCTGTGGCTCACCCGGCGCGGCACCGTCCCCGCCTCCCGCGGGCTCATGCGACTCGCGCTCGCCGGAATCCTCGCCCCGTTCGCCGCAAACATCGCCGGATGGATCTTCACCGAGATGGGCCGACAGCCGTTCGTCGTGGCCCCGAACCCCGCCGTGACCGGCGCCGACTCCGTGTACATGTACACCCAGGCAGCCGTATCTCCCGGTGTGACCGCCGGGGAGCTGCTGTTCTCCCTCATCTCCCTGGGCTCCGTCTACGGGGTTCTGCTGGTCGTCGAGGTGTACCTGCTGGTGCGGTATACGCGCGGTGGAGTCGCCAGTGCAATGCCCGAACTCGTTGGTCAGGACGACGACGACGTCGACGACCCGGACGGCGAGCACGACGACGTGCTGTCGTTTGCCTACTGACCACGAGACGAGGAACAACCATGGAACCCCTTGCAATCATCTGGTTTGTCGCCATCGCCCTCCTGTGGACCGGGTACCTCCTGCTCGAGGGATTCGATCTGGGCGTGGGCATGCACATGATCTTCTCGACCCGCAGCGAACGCGACCGCCGCGTCATGCTCAACACCATCGGCCCCGTCTGGGACGGCAACGAGGTGTGGCTCATCACCGCCGTCGCTGCCCTCTTCGCCGCGTTCTCGCCCTGGTACGCCGCGCTACTGTCCGCCCTCTACGTGCCGCTGACCCTCGCGTTGCTCGGACTCATCGTGCGGGCCGTCGGTATCGAGTACCGGGGCAAGGTCGGCACAAGGGTCTGGGCGACGTTCTGGACGTACATGATCGGCCTCGGTTCCGCGGCCGTCGCGTTCTTCATCGGCGCGCTGCTCGCGCTCACCTCGATCGGACTGCCTATCGACGGCAACGGCGACCGCGTCGGCGGTCCCTTTGCCTGGCTCTCGTGGCCCGCCCTCGTCGGTGGCCTCGCCGTGGTGGGATTTGCCCTGGCCCACTCCGCCACGTTCCTGGCGCTCAAGGCCGACGGCCCAGTGCGGCGGCGCGCATCCGGTTTCGCCGTCCGGTGGGCTCCCCTCTGCCTGCTGCCGCTGCTCGTCTGGATTGCGATGGTGCAATTCGAGCACGGTGCCGGACCGGCGGGGTGGACGGTCGCCCTTCTCGCCGTGGTCTCCGGTGGCGTCGGATGGGCTCAGGCACGCGCGGGCCGGGAAGGGCTCGCGTTTACCGGCTATGCCGGCACCGGCCTGTTCGGGCTGGCCGCGATCTTCCTGGCCATGTTCCCGGTTCTGCTGCCGTCCACAATCGACAGTGCCTTCGACATCACGGTGCAGTCCGCGGCGCACAGTACGTATACCCTCGGCGTGTTGACCGCCATCACGGTCGTGGCGCTGCCCGTGATCCTCTGTTACCAGGCATGGAGCTACTGGGTATTCCGGCACCGCGTCACACCCGGGATGATCCCCGAGCCACACGTGGTTCTGCCGGCGATTCTGCGGGCCGAAGACGCCGGGCGCCAGGTGTAACCACCCATCAGCCGACTGCGACCAACCTGATGGCCGGGTCCGTCGTAGACGGCAGGACCGCCTCGGCAGACTGGCCCCCATTGAATTCGAGACCATCATGACCGACGAGGCCCTTCAGACCGCGTGACTAACCCTGTCACCTAACCGTGCATCAGCTCCCGGCGCTCGGTGGCGGGTTTCTGCCAGTACTGGCTGGCGGTCCGGTGTCGTGCTGCAGTGCCTACCGCGAGCAAGATTCGCGGGAGGCGCTATTGCTACGACTGCGGGAGGTCGCGGGTCAGCGGGACTACTTCCCACTGGGTGTCGCTTCGCACCTCCTCGACCAGATCCGGCCTAGTCGAGTAGACCTCGATCCATCCTGTCTCGGGTTGAATCTCGAGGAACAGTGTCTCGTCGTCGGACCACAAGAAGGATGGTTCGGGGTGGAGGAACGGGTCCATGAGAGCCGCCGTGGAAGCTGATACCAGCTGGTAGTCGTAGGAGCTGCCATAGTCGCCGTCATCGACGATTGTGATAGTGCGTGCGGCGTCGGATGTTCCGATTGGATCGCCGTTCACTGTCCAGATCGCGGCTTTCCACTGCAGGACAGACGCGGTGCTGCAGTAGCGCTGCGCGATCTCGATGGCAGGGCCAGCGCTACACCCGACCAGGCGATCCACACCTATCGCCACCTCCGGGGTGTTGGCGCTGTCGATCATCGATGTCAATCCACGGCGGGGCGGATACTGCGCACCTACACGCTCAGCGACCTCATGCCATGAGCTCCACCCGGCCACGTCGCGGCCCGTATGGAGCGTGATCGGACACAGGATCCGCACCCCGTAGGGAAAGAGATCTCGGACAGCACCCACGGTCCCGGTCTCGAGCAACGCTGCGATGCGGCCCTTGCCGCACACTGGCGACCACCCATCCATGTCGCTTCCCCTTCCTCGTCTACGTCGTATGTCGTTGGAGGGCGCGGTACAACGTTGACCGTCCGACTTCCAGATCGCGGGCGATCGCTGATGGCCCCTCCCCTGCCTCGATGCGGGCGCGGGCCTTGTCGATCTGCTCGTCAGTCAGGACGCGTTTGCGTCCCTTGTACTTGCCCTTCGCCTTGGCGATGGCGATGCCCTCGGCCTGGCGTTCACGGATGATGGCCCGCTCGAACTCGGCGAACGCACCGAGCAGCGAGAGCATCAGGTCTGCTCGAGGATCCTGGGCGCCGGCGGCGTAGGTGGCCCGCTCGTGGACGAACTCCACACTGGCGCCCTTGGCGGTGATCTCGCCGACGATCTGCTTGAGATCAACCAGAGAACGGGCGAGCCGGTCCATCGACGCAACAACCAGCTCGTCACCGTCCCGGAGATACCTGATGCACTCTTCTAGCTTCACGCGATCGGCACGCGAGCGAGCGGACTGTTTCTCGACGTAGACCCGGTCGCACTCCCCCACCGCTTCGAGCTGACGCGCCTCGTTCTGATCGGCCGCCGACACCCGCACGTACGCCACTCGCTGCCCACGAGGACGCGAGGCCCGGCGAGCCGGCTTCGGATCCGGCTTTGGCTTTCGTTTCGGGTTCTGCTCGATGATGTTCTCCGAGTCCGTCGACTCCACCCGAAAGCTCCAGCCCAACTCGTCCCGGCGCCGGAACCGAGTCCGCTCTTTCCCGCGGCTGACGATGAGCACCTCCTCGCCACCGTCACCCGAACGGTTCAAGAGCGTCCCGATCCGATCGGCCATCGAAGAGACCCTTTCGCCCGGAATCTGTATCAGTAGATATTAGACCCGATGGGAAGGTGTTTCATAAATGTCGAACTGGACCCTGTGACACAGCAGCAATGGTCGGCGGCATATCGTCCTGCACGGGTGTACTCGAACAAATCCCGCTGCTGCTGAGTAGCACTAGGGAGATCTACGAGCGTCGCCAGCGGTGAGTTCCTGCCAGCTCGCAGGTTCGTGATCGGGTAACAGCCGCAACGTCTGGCAACCGACGCGTCTCCAGTCGGCAAAACCTGTCGGGCCAGGCGTCAGCCGAGCAGCCCCTCGGCCGCGATCCGCCAGTCCTCGACCGGCGGCGTCAGCACGTTCTCGCCGAGCACCTGCACCAGCACGGTCGAGGCCCCTGCGTCCAGGTGCTCCTGCACCCGCGCCCGCGTCGCCTCGACCCCGCGGGTGACCATCGCGTGCTTGAGCCGATCGCTGCCCCCGCGCACGTAGTCCGACTCGTCGAACCCCTGCCGGGTCCACGAGTTCCGATAGTTCGGCAGGCCCGTATAGACGTTGAGGTGATCGTGGGCCCGCGACCGCCACACCTCGTTGTCGTCGTCGACCCCCTCGGCCACCACCGCGGCGTGCTCCACGACCAGGGCCGGCCCGTCGTCGGCGGTCCCGCCGAGGATCTCGCGCGCCCGCGCGGTGTGCTCGGGCAGCGTCAGGTACGGGTGGGCGCCGGCGGTGCGATCGCGCGACAACTCGAGCATCCTGGGGCCGAGCGCGGCGAGCACGACCGGCGGCATCGTGTCCTCGCCCGCCGCCATGGGTTGAGTCCGGTCGAGCGCGTCGAGGTACTCACGCATCGCCGACAGCGGCCGCCCGTAGTGGTGACCACGGTGGCGCTCGACCAGCGGCGCGTGCGAGACGCCGAGGCCCAGGACGAACCGGCCCGGGTGCATGGCCTTGATCGTCCGGGCGGCCGCCCCCGCCGCCGAGGCGTCGCGGCCGTAGATGTTGGCGATGCCGGTGCCGATCGCCATCCGGCGCGTGGCGCCCAGGTACAGCTGCGCGGCGGTGAACGCTTCCCGGCCGACGGCCTCGCCGAACCACAGCGAGCCCCAGCCCTGGTCCTCGACCTCACCGAGCACGTCCGGGATCTGTGCCACCGGGACGCCCTCGAGCGAACCGGTCCACAGGCCGACCCGCCCGAGCCGCTCGCGGCCCGCGGGGTGGGATGCGCTGTCCCGGAGAGAAGTCATGGCACGAGTGTGCCCGACGCGCGTGGCCGTTCGCCGCAAACCCGCATCCCCGAGACCGTTCCACGACACACTGAGCTGCAACGTGTTGCAGCGCACGCGCGGCGCGCCCGAGACCGAGGAGATGAGACGCCGATGTTCGAGTGGTCCGAGACCGACCTGATGATCCGCGACGCCGTGCGCGGCTTCATCGCCAAGGAGATCCGTCCCAACCTGGACGCCCTGGAGAGCGGTGAGATCACGCCGTACCCGATCATCCGGAAGCTCTTCGCCGAGTTCGGGATCGACACCATGTCGCGCGACAGCGTGGAGAAGATGCTCGCGAAGGCGCGGGCGTCCGGTGACGCGCCGCGTGGAGACAGTGGGAAGGACGACGACGACGAGGAGGGCGGCTCCGGCGACGCCCTCAGTGGCCGCGATTCCATGATGGCGGTGGTGATCAGCGAACTGGCCGGGGCCTGCATGGGGCTCGTCTCGGCGCTCGGCGTGAGCCTCGGGTTGGGCGCCACCACGATCGCGTCCCGCGGCACGCTCGTGCAGAAGGAGCGCTGGCTGCCGGGGATCATGACCATGGAGAAGGTGGCGTCCTGGGCCATCACCGAGCCGGACTCGGGCTCGGACGCCTTCGGCGGGATGCGCACCTACGTGCGGCGCGACGGCGACGACTACATCCTCAACGGCCGCAAGACGTTCATCACCAACGGCCCGTACGCCGACGTGATGATCGTCTACGCCAAGCTCGACGAGGGCGATCCGGCGGTGGGCCCGCGCGACCGCAAGGTCCTCACGTTCGTCCTCGACAAGGGCATGGACGGGCTCACCCAGGGCCCGCCGTTCAAGAAAATGGGCCTGCACAGCTCTCCCACCGGCGAGCTGTTCTTCGACGACGTGCGCCTCGGCCGGGACCGCCTGCTCGGCGGGTCCGAGACCGGTCGCGGCGGCGACGGGAAGGAGTCCGCGCGGTCGAGCTTCACCGCCGAGCGGATCGGGGTGGCGACCATGGCGCTCGGGATCATCGAGGAGTGCCGCCGGCTGTGCATCGAGTACTCGCGGGAGCGGACGCTGTGGGGCCAGGAGATCGGCCGGTTCCAGCTCATCCAGCTCAAGCTGGCGAAGATGGAGGTCGCGCGGATGAACGTGCAGAACATGGTCTTCACCTCCATCGAACGCGCCCGCGCCGGCAAGCCGCTGTCGCTCGCCGAGGCGTCGGCGATGAAGCTGTACTCCTCCGAGGCCGCCACCGAGGTCGCCATGGAGGCCGTGCAGTTGTTCGGCGGCAACGGCTACATGGCCGAGTACCGGGTCGAGCAACTCGCGCGTGATGCCAAGTCGCTCATGATCTACGCCGGCAGCAACGAGATCCAGGTGACGCATATAGCCAAGGGGCTGCTCGCGCGCTGAGAGCCGTGTCGTTCCGGTTGCCGTGCGCGTCCGGACTCGTACCGTCATATCATGGCCACCGAGATGTTGCACACCTACATGCAGGACCACCACGCCGGTGCCGCCGCCGGGATCGACCTGTTCCGGCGCGTCGCCGAGGACCACAACGACCCCCACGTCCGAGAGGTCGTGAGCCGGATCGGCGACGAGACCGTCGAGGATCTCAAGGCCCTCGAGGAGCTCATGACGCTGGCGGGAACGTCGCCGTCGCTCCTCAAGGACCTGCCCGCCAAGACATCCGAGAAGCTCGGCCAACTCAAGCCCAACCGCCGCATCGCCGACCGGTCGCCGCTCAGCGACCTGGTCGAACTCGAGGCGCTCACCCTGGCGGTGACCGGCAAAAAGATGGGCTTCCGGGCACTGCTGGAGATCGAGGACCCACGCCTGCCGACGCCGACGCTGCAGAACCTCTTCGACCGGGCCGAGCGGCACGCCCGCGAGTTGGAGGAACTGCGCGTGAAGTGCACCGGCGTACTCAAGCAGAACTAGACGCGCCGCGGGAGCCGGCCGCCCGCACCGACCGCCCTGGCGGTTCGACCGGTGTGCAGGCCGCGCGGACTTCGTTACGTTCGGGGCATGGGTACCACGAGCGACATCGCAGACAATGCGCAGCAGATGGTCAACGACTCCGGCGGGTTCCCCGCCCAGGAGCAGGAGCCGCCCGGGCTGACGTCCCGGATGGACCCACGGCCCGACCACGGCGAGCACAGCTATCGCGGGTCCGGCCGACTCGAGGGTCTCAAGACGCTCATCACCGGCGGGGACTCGGGGATCGGGCGGGCCGCCGCGATCGCCTTCGCCCGCGAGGGTGCCGACGTGGCGATCTCCTACCTGCCCGTCGAGCAGCCGGACGCCGAGGAGACCGCCGAGTGGATCGAGAAGGCCGGACGCCGCGCGGTCCTGCTGCCGGCGGACCTGCAGGACGAGGCGCAGTGCCGGAAGGTCGTGCGTGACGCCGCCGAACAGCTGGGTGGACTCGACGTCCTCGTCAACAACGCCGCCTACCAGCACGCCCGCGGCGACGGGCTGGAGACCATCGACTCGGAGAATCTCGACCGGGTGATGAAGACCAACCTCTACGCGACCATCTGGGCCAGCCAGGAGGCGCTGCAGTTCCTCGGCCGCGGGTCGTCGATCATCAACACGACGTCCATCCAGGCCTACCAGCCGGCGCCGCCGCTGGTGGACTACGCGGCGACCAAGGCCGCGCTCAACAACCTCACCGTCAACCTGGCCAATGAGCTGGGCGAACGCGGGATCCGCGTCAACGCCGTCGCTCCCGGGCCCATCTGGACGCCCCTACAGCCGGCGACCCAGGACCCGGAGAAACTCGAGGAGTTCGGCGGCGACACACCGCTGGGCCGCGCCGGTCAGCCCGGCGAGTGCGCAGGCGCGTACGTCTTCCTCGCGTCACCCTCCGACGCCAGCTTCGTCTCCGGGACGGTACTGGGGGTGACGGGCGGCAAGCCCATCTTCTGACATGTCGACCCCCCTCGAGGAGTACGCCCTTCTGTCCGACCTCCGGACCGGCGCGCTCGTCTCGTGCGACGGCAGCATCGACTGGCTCTGCCTGCCCCGGTTCGACTCCCCGGCCATGTTCACCGCGCTGCTCGGCGGGCCCGACGACGGCCGGTGGCGGCTATCGGCCGTCGACGGCGAGGTGATCGAGCGGCGCTACCTGCCGCTGACCTTCGTCGTGGAGACGACGTGGCGCGGTCCGCGCGGCATCGCCCGGGTGACCGACTTCCTGCCGCGCAGCACCGATCAGGGTGACCTCGTCCGCCGCGTCGAGTGCCTCGAGGGTGAGATCGAGGTGGAGCACGACCTGCGGCTGCGATTCGACTACGCCCGCGCGACGCCGTGGACCCGGGAGGTCACGCTCGACGGCGGCGAGCGGGCGCTGCTCGCCCTGGCCGGCCCGGACGCCATCCTCGTGAGCGGCCCGATGCTGACGTGCCCGGACGCCGAGGTCGGCACCGCCACCGGCGGACAACGGGCCACTCGACTGGAGGGCAGATTCGCCCTGACCGCCGGCGAGATCGCCGCATGGGACCTGACGTGGTTCCCCTCGCACCAGGACCCGCCCGCCCCGCCGGACACCGAGCAGGCCCTCGACGCGACGGTCGGCATGTGGCGCGAGTGGGCCGACCAGCTGTCAGTGGACGGCCCCTACCGGGAGGAGGTCGTCCAGTCCCTGCTGGTGTTGCGCGCACTGACGAACCTCGACACCGGCGGCATCGTGGCCGCCCCCACCACGTCGCTTCCGGAGGAGTTCGGCGGCGGCCGCAACTGGGACTACCGCTACACCTGGCTGCGCGACGCCGCGTTCACCATCGAGGTCGTGGTGGCGCACGGGCTCACCCGGGGCGCGACCCTGTGGCGCGACTGGCTCCTGCGCGCGGTCGCCGGTGACGCCCAGGACGTCCGGATCATGTACGGGCTCTCGGGCGAACGGCAACTGCGCGAAGAGGAGCTCGGCCACCTGTCCGGGTACGAGGACTCGCGCCCGGTGCGCATCGGCAACGGGGCCGCCGATCAGTACCAGGCGGACGTCGTGGGCGAGGTGATGATCGCCCTGCACGAGCTGCGCGCGGCGGGTGTGGACGAGAACGAGTACACCTGGGGGCTGCAGAAGAGCCTGCTGGACTACGCCGAGGCGAACTTCGACCGCGAGGACCACGGCATCTGGGAGATGCGCGGCGACACCCACCACTTCACGCACGGCCGCGTCATGATGTGGGCCGCCTTCGACCGCGGGATCAAGGCGGTCGAGGAGTTCGGCCTCGACGGTGACGTCGGACGCTGGCGGGAACTGCGCGCCCGGCTGGCCGAGGAGATCGAGGCCCACGGGTTCGATCCGGAGCTGGGCAGCTACACCCAGACCTATGACAACGACGAGGTCGACGCGTCCCTGCTCCAGCTTCCCCACACGGGTTATCTGGCCTTCGACGACCCCCGCATGCTGGGCACGGTCGCCAAGATCGAGAAGGACCTGGTCAGCGGGTTCGGTCTGGTCAACCGCTACCGGACCGCCAGCGGCATGGACGGGGTCGGCGGCACCGAGTACCCGTTCGTGATGTGCACGTTCTGGCTGGTCGAGCAGTACGCCTGCAGCGGGCGGCTCGCCGACGCCGAGAAGCTCATGGGCGAGGTGCTGGCCCGCGCGAGCGACCTCGGCCTGTTCGCCGAGGAGTACGACCCGGACACCGGACGTCAGGCGGGTAACTTCCCCCAGGCGTTCAGCCACATGGGACTGATCCGCGCCGCGGACGCGATCGACGCCGCACGCGGCGCCCGCTCCGCACCCGGAGCCGAGCAGAAGGAGGACTGAGCGATGGCCGACTACGGATTCCACGCCTCGCACGAACAGATCTCGCCCGGTCGACTCCTCGCCGACGTGCAGCGGGCCGAGCGAGCGGGGTTCCGCATGGCGATGTGCTCCGACCACTTCGCGCCGTGGTCGGTCCGACAGGGCCATTCGGGCTTCGCCTGGTCCTGGCTGGGCGCCGCGCTGGCCACCACCGACCTCGAGTTGGGCACCGTGTGCGCGCCCGGGCAGCGCTACCACCCCGCGGTGGTCGCGCAGGCGTCCGCGACCCTGGCGCAGATGTTCCCCGGGCGCTTCTGGCTGGCCCTGGGCAGCGGCCAGAACATGAACGAGCACATCACGGGCGATGCGTGGCCCGCCAAGGACATCCGTCAGGCGCGGCTCGAGGAGTGCGTGGACGTGGTCCGCCGTCTGCACGCCGGCGAGGAGGTCACCCACCGTGGACTCGTAGAGGTCGACCGGGCGCGCGTCCACTCCCTGCCCGACACCCCGCCACCCCTCCTCGGGCCTGCGCTCACCCCGGCCACCGCCGAGCGGGCCGCCGCCTGGGCGGACGGTCTTATCACCGTCAACGCCGACCTCGAGACCGTGGCCGGGATCGTAGGCGCCTACCGCGCCGCCGGCGGGCGCGGGCCGCTCGCCCTGCAGGTCCACATCTCGATCGCCGACACTATCGAGCGGGCCCGCGACCTCGCCCGCGACCAGTGGCGCAACAACGCGGTCGACTCGCCCCTCGACGCGGACCTGGCCACCCCGGAGGAACTCGACCTCGCCGGACGCCGCCTGTCAGACGAGAAGATCGCCGAGGCCGTGATCGTCACCGACTCCGTCGACGACCTCATCGGTCGACTGCGCGAGTTCGAGGAGCTCGGATTCGAGCGGATCTACCTCCATCACGTCGCGCGGGACCAGGCGCCGTTCCTCGAGCTCGCCGAGCGGCAACTCCTGCCCGCCCTCCACGGTTCCACGTGAAACCCGCGGGTCCGTCGCCCCTCAGCGCATCTCGCCGGCGCCCACGTACGGGTTGAGGCTGGTCGTGGGGCGTCCTTCCGCGAACCGGGAGTAGCGGCAGTCGGACGGGTCGACGCCGCTCATCGTCGTCGTCCCCTCAGTCAGTAACTCCGCGACCAGCCGACCGACCGCGGGTGCCATCTTGAAGCCGTGGCCCGAGAACCCCACCGCGAGGAACAACCCCTCGATCGGCGACGGGCCGATGATCGGGTTGTAGTCCGGCGTCGTGTCGTAGGCCCCGACGTAGCTGCCCGTGATCGAGGGGTCGGGCATGTCCGGGAGCCGGTGCATGAGCCGCTCGACGACCTTCTCCACCGTGGAGGTGTCCGCACGGTTGGCGTAGGCGTCCGGGTCGATGTACTCCGGCGCGTGGTGGTCGGAATTGCCGGCGAGGATCTCCCCGTTGGGCTCGCGGCACAGGTACTGCAGGCCGACCAGATCGGACAGGGTGGGCACCGCCCCGAGCGGCTCGCCCTGGTCCACCATCACCAGCTGGGCGCGCTGAGCCCGGACCGGGATGTCCAGGCCCACGGTCGCACCGAGCTGTGGCGCCCACACGCCGGTCGCGAGGATCACCTGCTCGGCGTGGATCCGGGTGCCGTCGGCCAGCTCGGCGCCCACGACCCGGTCACCGCGTCCACGGATCAACGAGGCCACGCGGGTGCTCTGCCGGATCCGCACACCACGTCGGCGGGCGGCGGCCGCGAACGCCATCCCCGTCATGTACGCCTCCCCCCGGCCGCCCCGCGGCTCCCACGCGGCCGCCGCCACGTCGTCGACGTTCAGTCCCGGCCACAACTCGGCCATCCGGTCCGGGCCGATGAGCTCGGTCTCGACCCCCAGGCTCTGCTGCATCGCCACGTTCGCCCGCAGCGGCACCACGTTCTCCTCGCCGACGATCACCGCGTAGCCACACTGGCGGAAGCCCAGGTCGTCACCGAGCAGCTCGGTCGCGTTCTCGAACACCGGGATGCTGTACCAGCTCAGCGCCGCCATCGTCGGCGAGCCGTAGTGGCAGCGCACGATCCCGCTGGACTTTCCGGTCATGCCGGAGCAGAGCGTGTCCTTGTCCACCACGAGGATGTCGGTCTCGCCCCGCTCGGTGAGGTTCCACGCGATCGACAGGCCCTCCAGGCCGCCGCCGACGATGAGGAACCTCACCGTGGTGCTCGTTGCCGTGTCTGTCATCGGTCACTCCTTCGCTTCGGTTGTGAGGGTGTCGGTGCCGAGGGTGTCGGTGGTGAGCAGGTCCGCCAGGACGTCGGCCAGAGCCTCGGCGCCGCACTCGGCGTCGGCGTCCTCGACGTACTCGTCCGGCGAGTGGGAGACGCCGGAGGGGTTGCGGACGAAGAGCATCGCGGTGGGGACGTGCGCGGCGAGGACGCCCGCATCATGTCCGGCGCCCGTCGGCAGTACCGGGACGCCCGGCAGGCCGGCGCGGAGCCGGTCGCGCAGCACGGGATCGAAGTCCACCGACGCGCTGAGCGACTCCTCCACCATCGACACACCGCACCCCTCCCGTAGCGCGGCGGACGCCGCCGCTTCGGAGATCTCGTACACGATCCGCTCGGTGACCACGTCATCCGGATGGCGCACGTCCAGCCACAGGTCCACGCGCGAGGCGATGACGTTGGTGCCCCCCGGCGTGGGCACCAGTCGGCCGACCGTGGCCCGCGCCCCCCGGTGCACGTGCGCGATGCGCCGGACGTCGAGGACCGTCCGCGCCGCCGGGATCATGGGATCGCGCCGGTCCGCGAGCAGCGTGGTGCCGGCATGGTTGCCCTGGCCGGTGAACGTCAGCCGCCACCGCCCGTGGCCGATGATCGACGAGGCCACCGCCACGGGGCTGTCGAGGTCGACGAGCCCGCGGCCCTGCTCCACGTGGAGTTCCACGAAGCGACCGATGCGGCCCAGCGCCTCGTCGTCGCGGCCGAGGTGCGCTGGTTCGAGACCGTTGCTCCTGCACAGCTCGGCGAAGGTGACCCCGTCGTCGTCGCTCAGTCCCGCCGCCACGGCCGGATCCATCGCGCCCGTCAGCAACAACGACCCCAGGCACGCCCGCCCGAACCGCGACCCCTCCTCCTCGGGGAAGACGGTCAGCGCCAGGGCCCGGCGCGGCCGCACCCCCCGCGCCACGAGTCGGTCCACCGCGACCAGCGCCGACGCGACGCCGAGGGGACCGTCGAAGGCCCCTCCCCCGGGTACCGAGTCCAGGTGACTCCCGGTGACCACGGCGTCCTCCAGCGGATGGTCGGCCGGGTTCCACCAGGCCCAGATGATGCCGTTGCGGTCCGTCTCGGCGCACAGACCGCGGGCGGCGGCCTCGGACAGGAACCACTCGCGCAGGCTCGACTCGGCGGTGGAGTAGACGGGGCGGCTGTATCCGCCCCTGATGGGATCGGTGCCGACGTCCGCGATCGCGGACATCAGCGAGGTGACGGTGGCGGCCACGGGTGCCGACATGGGGGCTCCTCGGGAAAGGTGGGGGCGCACGACCGGGTGAAGGGTCGCGTGCGGGAAATGGATGGGATGTGGTCGGGCGGGCGCCGGGGCGGGTGGTGAGCGGCCAGCGCGGGGAACGCCGCGGCTGTCAGCCCTCGACGCCGTCCGGATAGGCGGTCACGGAGAGGAATCGGATGGGCAGCTCGAGCATCGCCACCGGGCCGTGGACGCCCTCGCCGTCGAGGAGCAGGGAGTCCCCGGGCCGGAGGCGGTACTCCGCCTCGGCGTGGTGGTAGATCATGTCGCCGGCCAGCATGTAGAGCAGCTCGGTCCCCGGGTGCTGGAAGCGCGGGTGCGTCTCCGACTCGGCGGTGAGCGTCACCAGGACCGGTTCGATGCGCTTGTTGGGCCCGCGCAGCGCGCCCAGCAACTCGTAGACGTGCCCGACCGACGTGCCCCGTCCGACGATCGTGGCGCCCTGCCCGTCGGCGGTGAACACCGCGTCCCGCCTGGTGTCCGCGCCACGCAGCAGCGAGGTCACCGGGACGTCGAGACCGGCGGCGAGCTTGGCCAGCATGCTCAGCGAACAGGACGTCTGCGCGTTCTCGATCTTGGACAGCATCGCCTTGGAGATACCGATCCTCTGCGCCATCTCCGCCACGCCCAGCCCCTCGGCCGAACGCAGCCTCCGGACGTGGAAACCGATGATCCGCTCGAGGTCGTTGCCGGTGGGCACGTCCACCGGGAGCTCGCGCGGAGCCTCCTGATGGACGATTCTGCGCGCGGTCTCCGGGTCGGTCCCCATGGCCTCGACGGTAGCGGTCACCTACAGGCCCCGTCCCACGTGTCCGGGGATCCAGTCGGTACCGGCCAGCGGCACCCGCGCCATCGCGGCGGCCTCGAGGGTCAGCGCCACCAGGTCGTCGGGCTCCAGGTGGGTCAGGTGCGCCTTGCCGCACGCCCGGGCGATGGTCTGCGCCTCCATGGTGAGCACGTGCAGGTAGTTGGCCAGGCGCCAGCCGGCGGCCTCCGGGTCCAGCCTGCTCGCCAGCTCGGGATCCTGCGTCGAGATGCCGGCCGGGTCGCGACCGTCCTGGAAGTCGTCGTAGAAGCCGGCCGCCGACCCCAGGGCGCGGTACTCCTGCTCGTAGCGCGGGTCGTTGTCGCCCAGCGCGATGAGCGCCGCCGTCCCGATGGCCACCGCGTCCGCGCCCAGTGCCATGGCCTTGGCGACATCGGCGCCCGAGCGGATGCCTCCGGAGACGATGAGCTGCACCTTCCGGTGCATGTCCATCTCCTGCAGCGCCTGCACCGCCTGCGGGATCGCCGCGAGGGTGGGGATGCCCACGTGCTCGATGAACACGTCCTGCGTGGCCGCCGTCCCACCCTGCATCCCGTCCACCACCACCACGTCGGCGCCGGCCTTCACCGCGAGCTTGACGTCGTAGTACGTGCGGGTGGCCCCGACCTTGACGTAGACCGGCTTCTCCCAGCCGGTGATCTCCCGGAGTTCGAGGATCTTGATGGCCAGGTCGTCGGGACCCGTCCAGTCCGGATGCCGGCACGCCGAGCGCTGGTCGATGCCCATGGGCAGCGTGCGCATCTGCGCCACCCGATCCGAGATCTTCTGCCCCAGGAGCATGCCGCCGCCGCCGGGCTTGGCCCCCTGGCCCAGCACCACCTCGATCGCGTCGGCCTTGCGCAGGTCGACCGGGTTCATCCCGTACCGCGACGGCAGGTACTGGTAGACGAGCTGCGAGCTCTGGCCCCGCTCCTCCGCGGTCATCCCACCGTCGCCGGTCGTCGTGGACGTCCCGGCCGCGCTGGCCCCCCGCCCCAGCGCCTCCTTGGCCTGCGCGGACAGGGCGCCGAAGCTCATCCCCGCGATGGTGACGGGGATGTCCAGGTGCAGCGGCTTCGACGCGTACCGGGTGCCCAGGGTGATGTCCGTGCCGCAGCGCTCGCGGTACCCCTCGAGCGGATACCGGGACATCGAGGCGCCCAGGAAGAGCAGGTCGTCGAAGTGCGGGAGCGGGCGTTTGGCGCCCCAGCCGCGGATGTCGTAGATCCCGGTGGCGGCCGCGCGCTGGATCTCGCGGATGACCGGGCGGGGGAACGTCGCGGACTCCCGCAACGTCGGGTCGGGGGCGGCCGGGACGGAGGTGACCGGCTCGGTGCGGGTGTGGCCGTCGAAGGGCATGTCGGCTCCTGTCGGTAGGTGCGGAGTGATGTCAGTACGCCGAGGCGTTGTCGACGTCGAAGTTGTAGAGGGTGCGCGCGGACCCGTAGCGCCGGAACTCGTCGGTGGCCACGTCGGTGACCCCGGCCCGGTCGAGGAGCTCACCGAGCTCGGCGTGGTGCTCGGGCCGCATCTCCTTCTCCACGCAGTCGGCGCCCAGCGAGGCGACGCGGCCGCGCACGTAGATGTGGACCTCGTAGAGGGAGTCACCGAGGGCGTCCCCGGCGTCGCCCAGGACCACCAGGCGCCCGGCCTGGCCCATGAAGCAGCTCATGTGGCCGATCGAGCCGCCCACCACGATGTCGACGCCCTTCATCGAGATGCCGCACCGTGCTCCGGCATCCCCGCTGATCACCAGCAGTCCGCCGTGCGCGGTCGCGCCGGCCGACTGGGAGGCCGAGCCGTTGACCCGGACCGTCCCGGACATCATGTTCTCGGCGACGCCGACCCCCACGTTCCCGTTGACGGTGACGTGGGCGCCGTCGTTCATCCCGGCGGTGTAGTAGCCGGTGGGTCCGTCGATCACCACCTCGTCCGGCTGCGCCAGGCCAACGGCGAGCGCGTGCGCCCCCCGGGGATCGGTGAGCAGGAACCGGCCGGAGCCGTCGGAGCCCTGAAGGGTCCGGTTGGTCTCCCGCAGCCCGGCCTCGCGGACGTCGATCACGCGCGGCTCGGTGGACGCGGCGCGCTGGTCGGGTGCCCTGTACTCCGGGGCGAGTTCCTGCTGCGGTGTGACGGTCATCGTGTGTCCTTTCTGAGGCGCGGGGGCGGGGCGGGGTTCAGCGGTGCCAGTGGTAGACGCGACCCGGTTCGGGCTCGTAGATGTGCGCGTCGGCGATCCCCGGTAGGTGCGCCATCGCGCGGTACTCCGAGGCCATGGCCACGTACCGGTCGGTCTCGGCGATCACCGCGGGCTTGCAGGCGATCGGGTCGCGCACCACGGCGAACTCCTCGGCCGTGGACACCAGCAGGGTGTAGAAGCCGTCGAGGACGCCGGCCATCTCCTCCAGCGCCTCGTCGATGCCCGCGCCGGCCGCTATCTGCTCGGCCACGAAGCGGGCGGCGACCTCCGTGTCGTTGAGGGTGTCGCAGTGGACGCCGCGCCGGGCCATCTCGCGGCGCACCGAGGCGTGGTTGGAGAAGGAACCATTGTGGACGATGCACTGGTCCGGGCCCACGGAGAAGGGGTGGGAGCTGGCCGGGGTGACCGCGGACTCGGTGGCCATCCGCGTGTGCCCGACGCCCTGCCACCCGGAGGCGCTCGGCAGGCCGAAGCCCGCGGCGAGGTCCATCGGCAGTCCGACGCCCTTGAGAACGGCGAGCTCGGTACCCATGCCCACCAGGACGACCTCCGGCGCGGCCGTGCGGACCGCGGTGGCCAGGGCGTCGGCGTCGGTGCGGGCGGTCAGCAGTGTGGTGGCGCCGAGTTCCCGGCCGTGGACCTCGGCGCCGAGGAGGCCGGAGACGCGGGAGGCCAGGGTCGTGGCGTCCTCGCCGTCGGTCAGCACGGTGACGGTCGCCGACCCGGGCGGGGTCCAGTCGGTGTTGCCGTAGACGGCGACGCCGGCCGAGTCCGAGCCCCGGTCGGTCATCTCGCCGAGCATGGTCGTGAGCAGGGCTCCCAACCGCGGCTCGAGGTCCGGGTCGCGCAGGTGGAGTCCGACGATTCCGCACATGGGTGTTCTCCTTCAGGGGTCGTGGGTGGGGCGCTCAGAGCGCGGTGAGGTACTCGTCGATCTCCCACTGCGTGACGGTGTTGTGCCACGCGGTGAACTCCTCGCGTTTGAGATCGGCGTAGTACTCGGCCACGCCGTCGCCGCCGATGTCGAGGGCGGCGCGGATCACGCGATCGCGGTTGAGTTCCTCGACAGCGTGGAGGAGGGTCGGCGGGAGAGTGCGGGCGGCGTCGGCGAGGGTGGCCGGCGGCCCGGGGTCGAGCTCGCGCCGAACGCCGTCCAGCCCGGCGGCCAACTGCACCGCGATCGCCAGGTACGGGTTCGCCGAGCCGTCACCACCGCGCAGCTCCACACGGTTCCCGTCCGGGACCCGTAGGTAGTGGGTTCGGTCGTTGCCGCCGTAGGTCACATCGCGCGGTGACCACGTGGCGCCAGAGGCGGTCGTCTGCGCGCCTATACGTTTGTAGGAGTTGATCGTCGGGCACAGGACCGCGTGCATCCCGGTGGAGTGCCCGAGGATGCCGGCGATGAACGAGTACGCGGTGGGCGACAGCCCCAGGCCGTATCGATCCCGGTCGCCCGCGGGGAAGACCGGGTCGCCGTCGCGCCACAGCGACATGTGCAGGTGCATCCCGGAGCCTGTGCGGTCGGAGAACGGCTTGGGCATGAAGGTGGCGATCATGTCCCGCTGCTCGGCGACCATCGAGATGATGTAGCGCAGGGTCATGACCCGGTCGGCGGTGATCATCGCCTCGTCGTAGGCGAAGTTCTGCTCGAACTGCCCGTTGCCGTCCTCGTGGTCGTTGGCGTAGTTGGCCCACCCGAGGGTGTTCATGGCGTCGGAGACCCCGGCGAGGTGCTCGTACATGCGGGTCACCCCGCGGGCGTCGTAGCAGGGGTGGGACTCGTCGTCCCTGGGGTCGGCCGTGCACAGGGAGCCGTCGGCGTTCCTCCGGACCAAGAAGTACTCGACCTCCGCGCCCACCTTGAGTTCGAGGCCGTCGGTGGCGGCGTCGGCGAGCGTCCGGCCGAGGATGACGCGCGGCGCGAAGCGCCACGGCTCGCCGTTCACCCAGGGGTCGCAGTGCACCAGGGCCAGGCCGGGTTTGATGAAGTCCAGGGAGGTGAAGGACCGGGGGTCGGGGACGACGACGAGGTCGGGGTCTCCGGGCTGTTGGCCCATCGCATCGGCGGCGAAGCCGGCGAACCCCAGCTCTCCGGCCTCGAGCTGATCGACGGCGGCGGCGGGGACGAGCTTGGCGCAGGGTTTGCCGCGGAGGTTGGTGAACACGGCGAGGACGAATCGTGTCCCCGTCTCGGCCACCAGTCGTGCGAGTGGGCCGCGATCCGGGCTCGCGGCGGGGCCCGGCACCGGAACCGCCGGGTGAGGGGCGGAGTCGCTCGGACTGGCGGCGGCCCCGACGGCGGGGTCTGCGGTCACGGTCATTGGTCCTCCCAGGGCGTTTCTTTTTGGTGTCCATAACCTACTGACATGAAACGCCGAGTTGGTTTCGACGGTGTTACATCTCGTCGCCATCCCGGAGCCGCCCGACTTCCCGATCTCCCCGCTGGTCAGACGACCCATTCGGTAACCGGATGGAAACGAGCGTGACACCCGACGGTGAGGGACGCGGGATCACACTGTGAAACGTTCGTTTATCCCGACGGCCGTCCCCGGGGTGGCCCGCAGAGAAAAGAGAGACAGATGGACGTAGCCATCGCGGCGGCGGACACCGCCTGGGTGCTCGCGGCCATGGTCGCCGTGGCGCTGATGGTGCCCGGTCTGGCCCTGTTCTACGGCGGCATGGTCAGCATCCGCAGCACGCTCAACATGATGATGATGACGATCGGCGCGGTCGCCGTGATGGCGGTCCTGTGGGTCGTGGTGGGCTACTCCCTCACGTTCGGCGATTCGGTCGGCGGACTGGGACTCCTCGGCGACCCGCTCGAATATCTCGGCCTGGAGGGCATCATGGCCGAGCCGGAGACCCCCGGTCTCCCGCCCGCACTGTTCGCCGGGTTCCTGCTGCTGTTCGCCGGCATCACCGTCGCCCTCGTCGCGGGTGGTGTCGCCGACCGGATGAAGTTCTCCAGCTGGCTGGTCTTCGCGGTGGTGTGGCCGCTGCTGGTGTTCTTCCCCGTCGCGCACTGGGTGTTCGCGTTCGACTCCGATGACGGATCCGTGGTGGGCGGGTGGATCGCCAACGGCCTCGGTGCCATCGACCTGGCCGGCGGTACCGCGATCCACATCAACGCCGGCGTGGCGACTCTCGCGCTGGTGCTCGTTCTCGGGCGCCGCGCCGGGTTCCCCACCGTGAGCCGTCCCCACAGCGTGCCGCTGACCTTCCTGGGCGCGGGGCTGCTGTTCGCCGGCTGGATCGGCTTCAACGCCGGCTCGGCGGTCGCGGCCGGCAACACCGCGGGTGTGGCCGCCCTCAACACGGTGGTTGCCGCCCTGTGCGGCGCGCTGGCCTGGATGATCACCGAACAGATCCGGGCGAAGCACCCCACGACGCTGGGCGTCGCCTCGGGCCTGGTCGCCGGCATGGTCGGCATCACCCCGGCCGCGTCGTCGGTGAGCCCGCTCGGTGCCATCGCGATCGGGCTCATCTGTGGCGTGGTGTGCCACTACGCGGTGGGACTGAAGTTCCGCCTCGGCTTCGACGACTCACTCGACGTGGCCGGTCTGCATCTCGTCGCGGGCGTGATCGGCACACTGCTCATCGGCGTGCTCGCTGATCCGGCCTCGCCCGTCGGCGAGGCCGGGCTGCTGTACGGCGGCGGGTTCGGCCAACTCGGGGCCCAGGCCCTGGCCACACTCGCCGTGGTCACCTACTCGTTCGTCGTGACCCTGCTCATCGCGCTGGTCCTGCACAAGACGATGGGGCTACGCGTCACCGAGGAGGACGAGCTCGAAGGTCTCGACACGGCGTACCACCGCGAGATGGCCTACTTCCAGGACGGACTCGGCACCCGGGTCGAGCCGACCGGGTCGTCGGGGCCAGTGAACGGGTCACCGGCGCCCACGGTCCCGGCCGCGCCGGCTGGCACGTAGGGGGCACCTCGCGCGATCCGTCGCCCCGGGGGCCGCGCTGACGCTGTGATCCACGCCGGCAGCGCGGCCCCGATCGCCCGGCTAGACGTTGCGGATCGCGACCGTCCGAGTGTTGAGGTAGCACTCCATGGCCTCGGGTCCGCCCTCGGAGCCGTAACCCGATTCCTTGATCCCGCCGAAGGGCAGCTCGGCGGAGGGCATGGACGGCATGTTGACCCACAGCATCCCCACCTCGACCCGCCGGGTCAGCAGGTCCGCGTTCGCCAGCGAGCCGGTGAACGCGTAGCCGGCCAGGCCGTACGGCAGGCGGTTGGCCTCGGCGATCGCCTCGTCGAGCTGATCGAAGCCGCGGATCGCCGCCACCGGGCCGAACGGCTCGTCGTTGAAGAGCCGGGCGTCGGTCGGCACCTCGTCGAACACCGTGGGCGCCCAGTAGTTGCCCGCCTCGCCGATCCGGTGGCCGCCGGTGAGCACCTGCGCGCCGCGGTCCAGGGCGTCGGTGTGGAACTCGCCCATCGCCGCGAGCCGACGGTCGTTGGCCAGCGGACCCATGGTCGTGCCGTCCTCCAGCCCGCTGCCCACACGGATGCTCTCGGCGTGGCCGACCAGCGCGCGGGCGAACTCGTCGCGGACACCGTTCTGCACGAGGAACCGGGTCGGGGAGATACACACCTGGCCGGCGTTGCGGAACGTCATCGGCCCCATCGTCCTGAGCACGAGTTCGAGGTCGGCATCGTCGCACATGATCACCGGGGCGTGGCCACCGAGCTCCATGGAACTGCGCTTCATGTGTTGCCCGGCCAGCGCCGCCAACTGCTTGCCGACGGCGGTGGATCCGGTGAAGGTGACTTTCCGGATCACGGGGTGCGGGATGAGGTAGCCGGAGATCTCGGCGGGGTCGCCGTAGACCAGCCCCAGCACGCCGGCCGGCAGGCCGGCGTCGGCGAACGCCCGGATGAGCTCGGCAGGACTGGCCGGCGTCTCCTCCGGTGCCTTGACGATCAGTGAGCACCCCGCCGCCAGGCCGGCCGCGATCTTGCGGACCACCTGGTTGACGGGGAAGTTCCATGGCGTGAACGCCGCCACCGGGCCCACCGGGTCCTTGAGGACCATCTGGCGGATCGTGATGTCGGTGCGGTGGGGCACGAGCCGCCCGTACACGCGCAGGCCCTCGTCGGCGAACCAGTCGATGATGTCGGCGGCCGCGAGGATCTCCCCCTCGGACTCGCGGAGCGGCTTGCCCTGTTCCAGGGTCAGATGGTGCGCGATCGTCTCGACCCGGTCGCGCAGCAGCTGCGCGGCGGCGCGCATGATCGTGCTCCGCTTCGCCGGGGTGGTGTCGCGCCAGATCCGGAAGCCGCGGTCGGCGGCGGCGAGTGCACTATCGAGGTCGGCGACGGAGGCGTGGGCGACCGTGCCGATGACCTGTCCGTCGGCCGGGTTGAGCACGTCGATGGTGCGACCGTCGGCGGAGTCGATCCACTGGTCGTCGATGAACAGGCGGGTGTCGGGGTACACCGTCTCGGTGCGGTCGTCGTGGGGCGCAGAGCTCATGCCCCACTTCTACGACACTCGCCCGCCCTGCGAGGCGATTCGGCCAGGGGCCGACCCGGCCGCCCACCGGGCCACGGTCCTCTCGACCCCCCTCAACACCGAAAATCCGCTACTCCCCCTCGGAATTCGCTACTCCGACAGGGGTAGCGAATCCGGAGGGACAGTAGCGGATTCGGGGGGCGGGCCGGCCACCGTGGGTGGCCGGGCCGGCACCCGTCAGACGCCCGCGCCCTGCTGGTCCTTGACCGCGGACAGGATGTCGCCGACGCGGTCCTTGGCGTCGCCGAACAGCATCTGGGTGTTCTCGCGGAAGAACAGCGGGTTCTGCACGCCGGCGTATCCGGCGGCCATGGACCGCTTGAACACGATGACGTTCTCGGCCTCCCACACGTGGAGCACGGGCATCCCGGCGATCGGGCTGCCCGGATCCTCCGCGGCGTCCGGGTTGACGGTGTCGTTGGCACCGATCACCAGGACGACGTCGGTGTCGGCGAAGTCATCGTTGATCTCGTCGAGCTCGAGCACGATGTCGTACGGCACCTTGGCCTCGGCCAGCAGCACGTTCATGTGCCCGGGCAGGCGGCCGGCGACGGGGTGAACGGCGAACCGCACGTCCACACCACGCTCGCGAAGCGTGCGGGTCAGGTCGGCGACCGGGTACTGCGCCTGGGCCACGGCCATGCCGTAACCGGGCGCGATGATCACCGAAGAGGCGCCGGCGAGCATCTCCGCGGCACCGGCCACGTCGATCTCGGTGTGCTCCCCGTGGTCCTTGCCCTCGCCGGAGGCGGCCTCGATGCCGAAGCCGCCCATGATGACGGAGAAGAACGACCGGTTCATGGCCTTGCACATGATGTACGACAGGTAGGCGCCCGAGGACCCGACGAGCGCACCGGTGACGATGAGCAGGTCGTTGCCCAGCAGGAAGCCGGTCGCCGCGGCCGCCCAGCCTGAGTACGAGTTGAGCATCGACACCACCACGGGCATGTCGCCGCCGCCGATGGAGGCGACCAGGTGCCAGCCCAGCGCCAGGGCCAGGACGGTGACGACGATCAGCATCCACAGGGCGGGGCTGATGACGAACCACACGGTGAGGATGACGAACGCCACGAGGATGCCGAGGTTGATGAGGTTCTTGCCCGGCAGGACCAGCGGCGCGGACTTCATCTTGGCCGACAGCTTGAGGTAGGCCACGATCGAGCCGGTGAAGGTCACGGCGCCGATGAACACGCCGATGAACACCTCGGCGTGATGGATGCCCAGCAGCGAGCCGGTGAGCTCACCGTGCAGGTCGGGCTCGAGGTAGCCGTTCCAGCCCACCAGGACGGCGGCCAGACCGACGAACGAGTGCAGCAGCGCGATGAGCTCGGGCATCTCGGTCATCTGCACACTGCGCGACCGCCAGATCCCGACGGCGGCACCGATGGCCACGGCGCCGACCATGAGGACGATCCCCAGGGTCGGGGGCTGATGGTCGAGGACCAGCGCGATGGTGGCGATGAGCGCCAGCGCCATGCCGGAGATACCGAAGGTCAGTCCCCGGCGGGCGGTCTCGTGTTTGGACAGTCCGGCCAGCGACAGGATGAACAGCAGCGCCGCGATCAGGTAGGCCGCATTGGCGGCGGAGTCGATCGACATCTTCTCAGGCTCCCTTCGAGAACATCGCGAGCATGCGACGGGTCACGGCGAAGCCGCCGAAGACGTTGATGGACGCGAGCAGGATCGCCACCACGGCCAGGACCAGACCCAGCGTGTTGTCGATACCAATCTGCAGCAGCGCGCCGACGACGATCACACCCGAGATCGCGTTGGTGACCGACATCAACGGTGTGTGCAGTGCGTGATGGACGTTGCCGATGACGTAGTAACCGATGACGATCGCCAACACGAACACCGTGATGTGCCGGGCGATGTCACCCGGCGCGGCTGCCGTGAGGAGCAGCAGCAGCGCCATACCCACGGCGATCATGCCCAACTTCGCGGCCGGCGAGAGCTTCTTCTTCTCCTCGGCCGGCTCCGCCGTCGCCGCGGCCGCCGGTGCCGCCGGGGCCGCACTGACCTGCACCGGCGGCGGGGGCCACATGATCTCGCCACCCTTGGTGACGGTCACACCGCGCTGGACGACGTCGTCCATGTCCAGCGACCACAGGCCGTCCTTGCCCGGCGTGACCAGCTTGGTGAAGTTGACCAGATTGGTGCCGTACAGCTGCGACGCCTGGGCGGGCAGACGGCCGGCCAGATCTGTGTAACCGATGATGGTCACACCGTTGTCGGTCACCACGACCTGGTCGGCGACGCTGCCCTCGACGTTTCCGCCCTGGGCCGCGGCCATGTCGACGATGACCGAGCCACGCTTCATGGCCTCGATGTCGGCGGCGGTGATGAGCCGCGGCGCCTTCCGGCCCGGGATCAGCGCGGTGGTGATGATGATGTCGACCTCGGCGGCCTGATCGGTGTAGAGCTTGGCGGCCGCGCGGTCGTAGGCCTCACTCGTGGCCTTGGCGTAACCGTCGGTGGAGACGACCTTCTCCTCGTCGGGAACCTCGACCGGCAGGTACTCGCCACCGATGGACTTGACCTGGTCGGCGACCTCGGGCCGGGGGTCGGTCGCGCGCACGATCGCGCCGAGGCTCGAGGCCGCACCGATCGCGGCCAGACCCGCCACGCCGGCACCGGCGACGAGGACCTTGGCCGGCGGCACCTTGCCCGCCGCGGTGACCTGGCCGGTGAAGAACCGCCCGAAGTGATGGGCGGCCTCGATCACGGCTCGGTAGCCGGCGATGTTGGCCATGGACGACAGAACGTCCATCGACTGCGCGCGGGAGATGCGCGGAACGGCATCCATCGCCAGGGCGGTCACGCCGCGCTCGGCCAACACCGTCAACAGGTGCTCGTTCTGCGCCGGCGCGAGCAGGCTGACCAGCGTGGCCCCGGACCGGACCCGGCCCACCTCGGACTCGGTCGGCACGGCGACCTTCATCACCACATCGGACGACCAGGCGGCATCGCCGTCGACCAATTCCGCGCCGGCCTCCGCGTACGCAGCGTCGGCGAACTCCGCGCGCGTGCCGGCGCCCCGCTCGATCACGACCCGGTAGCCCAGGCCGATCAACTTCGCGACCGTCTCAGGCGTCGCGGCCACACGGTTCTCCGCCGGATTGGATTCGGCGACCACGCCGATCACCGAAGGGGCGTCTGCGGTTTCCCGGACATCAGTCTCCGGGGTCATATCAGGGATCTCTTCAAGGCTCGAGGCCATCGGGCATCCTTTTTGGGCGTTGTGAGCGAGCCGACGCGTACGCGTCGGCTCCGTCGTTTTCTCGTGTCGGTGTTCTACTCATTGTCCACAGGCCCCGGAACGTGTTCTACCGGGGTGCGCTCCAGTCACCGATCCGCGATCAGAGCTCACGAAGCAACTCGGGATGGGATGGTCTCCCCGGCTTCGTCCGCCGATGAGGCGTCGTCCTCCGGGGTGGGCAAGGGTGGCGCCACGTCTCCCGAGAACTTTCGGGAGAGCCTACGGGACACTCTGCGCGCTGAACCATCGGGATTTCGCGTTTTGGTCGGCCTTGTGACGGATGACATAGGCTGCGGTCCGCGCGCCGGCTCCGGCGGAAAAACGCCCGCACATACGACAACACCCCGGGCCGTCTGATCGACGGCCCGGGGTGTTGTCTGCTGTGAGGAGTTGAAACGTCGAGTACTGGGGTGGTTTTCACGCGGCGAAACCGCAAGGTTTGCCCGAAAGTTCCGCAAGGATCACTCCACGTGGTTACGAGACCTGATCTGCAGCTTTGTGCCCTGAGTCGCGATCTTCCGCCACATCCGACAGTCAACGCCGATTCTGTCGGCGCTGTTGCACACCGGCCGAGATCGCGCCGTAGGCGTGAGCTGCCGAGGATGCCCGGAAAGTACCGCTTGGATCGACTGTGACGGACGCGGCTGGGCCCCGGCCGTCGTTTGACGGTCGGGGTCCAGCCGGCTGAGGGGGTAGGTCAGGTCAGGATCGATATGGTTTGCGCGTGGCCTTCCGTCCGAGGGCGCGGTCTGTCAGCTTGAAGTTCCGTTCGATCACGTCCGTGTGGTCGGGTTTGAAGTTCCGCTGAAGCTTGAGGTTGCTGACTGCGATGGCGATGCCGATCTGCAGCATGAGCAGGGGTTCTCTGCGTGGTCCGACGTTGGTGCGTTTCAGCCCGGTCACGCAAGGGGGAGGATGAAGGTGGTGCGGCGACCTGCGTGCTTGTCTGACTTCGGGTAGCGATGGATGCGATCGATCCGGCGGGTCAAGAGGAAGTGCGCCAATTCGGGCTTAGCGCGATAGCCCATGTCGACTCCCAGAAGTCGATTTCTCTGGCGCGATCTGGGCTTCGGCGTTTGCGGCCAGCCATCGATTCGCTCAAGGCATCGCATTAATGCGGCTGCGTCTCCTGATGTGGGCCCGCCGACTTCCACCGCCAGGATGGTGCGGGGTACGGCCCCCGGTGCGCGGATGGGCCCAATCGCCATCACCGCGGTCACCCCGATGCCGAAGGCCATTTTTCGGGTTCGCGTAGCCGAGGCACCGTCGCCGCGAACTTCGTTATTGTCCTGGCGGATGTAGAAGCGTGCGCGGGAAACGGCCGACTTGATCTTGTCGGGCTTCGATCCCATTCCTTCTCCTACAGCGGCAAGGTCAAGGATCGTCTCGTCGGCAACCATGTCACCGCGCCACCTCGCCAATCCAGGCCAGTCGATCGATGCTGCAATCAGGCTGTTGACGAGCTCACCCGCACGGAGGTTGCGTCTGCTCGCCAATGCGCGCTCATCTGGGGTCCGGGCTGCGAGCGCGGTAGCAAAGTCGCCGTTGCTCATAGTCCGTGCAGGCAGGTCCCAGAACGAGTCGATACAGGTCACTTGCGCGTGTAGCCAGGCCCGAAACCTGGCTTCTTCCCGATTCTTCGGATCGTCATCGAACGCCGCGCGGGCTTCACTGTTGATCGCCATCCCGACCATGCTCAACTGGAGGTCGGTCAGTGAATAGATGGTTCGGAGGATCTCCCGCACGGTCGTGGTCACCCCGATCTCTGGAATCAGGACCATTGCGACCAGGACGGCTTGGAGGGTGAATTGCGGGTGGCGAATAGCCGGTCTTTGCGCGATCCCGTCTTCTCGCTGCCAGGCGGTGATCATCCCCACTGCGTTAGACCGAGATACGAGATCAACTGCTGCGCTGACACTGCTGTTGCGATAGCGACCGGTGTCGGCTTCTTTCCCGTTCGTCATTTCGGATCTCCCTGCTTGGCGTGATCAATCAGGCGGAGGGTGTCTGCAATGCTGTAAGCACGAAGCGAGCATTCGATATCGATGAACACTTCGGTGTTCCATGTGTCGGCCATCCGTAGCGACACCGCCAGGGGAAGAGCGAGCTCTGCTAAGCGCAGCAGCCAGAGGTAGCGAAGGGCGCGAACCGAGAATTGGATATTGACGCCTCGCTTGCGCATGTGCTCCTGGGCTCGGTTTAGCGCGTTCTTGTCAGGGGAGCCGATCAGCAGACCACTCCCGACTGCCTGGGCACGGGCGGACAAGTACTCACCGGCATCAGGGTCCAAGGCCGGGACGATCCGCTCCCGGCCCTCGCGATTGACTAGCCTGACGACGATGCGTTCCTCGCCGTCGACCGTCTCGCCATAGACGTCGCACCCTCGCAGTGCGCGCAGTTCGCTCTCTCGCCCTCCCACCGCCAGGCCGAACGCGATGCACAGCTGAGCCTTGGTCCTAATCCCGTCTGGGGCCACGGACAGAACGTGCCGTGCTGCCGCGAGGTCAGCTTCTGTCAGAGGGGAGAATCGTGATTGTCGCGGTACCGGGCCCGGACCCCGCGGGGGCCCGAACTCACGAGGGTGCAGCTGCCGGGCAGCCTCAACGAGACGACCGCG
This sequence comes from Dietzia maris, assembly GCF_036287335.1. NCBI lineage: Bacteria > Bacillati > Actinomycetota > Actinomycetes > Mycobacteriales > Dietziaceae > Dietzia > Dietzia maris. Next base: position 60,283 of record NZ_CP143053.1, on the reverse strand, counting down.
CCGACTGCGGATGCTCCCAGCTGGGCTGCCGGCCGCGATCTCTCGTGCCGCCCAGCGATTGACCTCCGCGGCGCGCAATGCAGCCTCGGGGTCGATATATCCGCGCCCGTCGGCCCATGAGGCCAAGTACCGGGCCAACTCGCCCAACGCCGTCACGTCATTGCGGTCCATCAGCGGTGGGGGTGCTGCCAGTCGAAGCCGCAGTGCGTGCTTGCGAGCCTCCACCGCCCACGGTCCCTCGACTTGCACTGCGGCCCGACCAAGCCGCGTCCGCCTGTCCTGGGTCGCGTGAGGTGAATCGGCGGCGACGTCGAGCTGACTGACGAAAGCGGACCCTGTCGCGGAAACTACCCCGGTCGTCGATTGACGAGGCCACCTACCCATGGGACCGGACCCCCTGCGTAGCGGCGACACGCCGGGAGCGAACATTGACTGCGAATTCTGCGTACGCCAACATAGACGTAGCTCCTCTCAAGGGAGTCATGAACTGAAAGCGGTGCACTCGCATCGCGTCCGGAGGCCGGGAGTTGCAGCTCCCGGCTTCTGCGATTTGCATGCGTCCGTGTTGCCCTACGGGCCGCTCGGGGTACCACGCGCCCCGGCGCTCTCTGCGTGCAATCTCCTGGTGCCGCTCCCTCCCGGCGCTCACGCACCGTGTCGTAGGTCACTGATAGACCGACCGTAGGACTGACACTTTCCAACGTCAGATCGACACGCAGGAGAGACACGAATTAATGCTCAACACGGACCGTGGCCCGCGAACATCTGCCGCATCTAGCAGGTATTCTGGTCTTATCGGAATCTCGCAACCCCAAGACTGAGGCGATTCTCAGTCACGCAAGGACTTCAAATGCCTGCTATTCAGCCGGCGCGAGGCGATTCTGTCGCTGACCTTCGGGCCAGTCGCGCCAAGTACCCGACCGCCAGCCCCTGTCGCAATCCCACGTGTGCTTCTCTCGTCAGCTACGACGAGACATCTCGAGGCGCACCGGCGAGGTTTTGTTCCGACCGGTGCAGGACCGAGTTCAACCGCACTAGGCGCGCACTCAAGCTCGACCTCACCCACGTGCAATCCCAGCTCAGCGGGCAGCCTCCCCAGGGGAAAATCGCACGAGAACTTAAAGGGCAGTCGACGCACCTCAGATGGCTACTCGACTGGTACGGCGGCGGCGATGACTGACTGACAACAGCCCGGCCGGAGTGAATATTCGTCTCATTGGCGACTACCGGCATTGCCTCCGGGAGCCAGGTGCCGGTAGCGCGGATATTGCGCTCGGGGGCCAGTAGTGGTGCGCTTGGGAGCCACCTTCACCACTGCCTCGCTGGGGCGAGTGTCGCCATCGCCACGCGGCGGTGACGGAAGCCGCCGATGCGACCGAAGAGTTGGGTGATGTGCAGAGGTGTTCTTCCAGCATGTTCCACGCCGGGGTGTGCACCAGCGCGCGGCCCACCGCGCGTGCAACAGCTGCGACGATAGCTTGCCAGGGTTGGGGCCGCGCGCAATCCTCGGTATGCCGAGCACGCCACCCAGTGCGCCGCCGTGTCCTTGTGGGGGAATGTCCACGAGTCGTTCCCACAACACCCGCCGGCGCTGCGTGACGGTCACCGGAGCCGCCCACCGAATGGGAAGCAAGGCGAGCTACCGGAAGTCAAGGTCATCGGGTGGCCCCGACAGGCGCGATCACCGGCCCCTAACCCCGCTGATTCATGGGGCGTGATGGAGTCGGGTTTCTACGGATGTTGTGTCCGGCGGGTCGTGTAGACGTGTTTGGGCGCCGGCTGGCGCTGCCGGTGGGCGGGTCTCCGGGTGGTGCTGTCGTGGGTGGGCAGGTGGGGTCAGGCCGGTTTGGGGATCGCGGCGATCGTGTGGAACACCGCTTCGATGGCGGTGGCCCAGGGCCAGGTCTCGGGGATTTTGACCCGTCTACGTCGGCTGCTGCGGGTCAGTAGGGCGGCGACGTGGAGGAAGCGGTAGCGCATCGCTTTGGGCTCGCACGCTGCGAGGATGGTGGCGGCGCCGGTGCAGGCCAGCATCCGGGTCCAGGCGACGAGGTCGGCGGCGATCATCACCGCCACCAGCCATGCCTGGTTGAGAGCGAACTCTCGCGAGGGCAGACGGCCCAGGCCGGTGTCTTTGGCGTGGCGGATCCGGTCCTCCACCCGGGCGTGCGCCCGATGCCTGGCCTCGAGGAACTGCAGTTGACCGGTGGCGGTGTTGGTGACGAACGCCTGGTAGCGCCACCCGTCGAGTTCCTCGAACATCGACAACTGGGCGCCGGGGTGGGGCCGCTCACGGCGGACGATGACCCGCATCCCGTCGGGCCACTTGGCGAGCATCCTGGGCGGCAGCAGTCCAGTCAGCTCGGCGATCTCCGCGCCCGGCCTCAGGTCGCCGTCTTGATTCACCGCTGGCCCCCACGCGGTGTCGGGGGCGATCGCGATGGCCCGGCGGATTCCGGCGGTGATCGAGAAGCCGACCGAGTACTCCACCCGCCGACCACGGATCCGATTCTGCTCGGAGATCCACTCCAACAGGTCATGGGAGGCGCCGGCGCCGTCGGATCGGATCAGCACATCACGCCGATGGGCGGCGGGAATCTGGGCGATGGCTTGCCCCAGGACGTCGATGTGGTCGGCCGCGGTGTTCGACCCCGCGTTGCCCGGCCGCAAGCTCGCAGCGAGGAACTCTTCTGTGTTGTCGCACCACACGCCGATCGGGTGGTAGCCGAAGGTGCGCTTGTAGGTCGGCGCGCTCTGTTCTTTCTCGCTGTGGGTGACCACGATGGTGGCGTCCACATCGAGCACGACCGTGTCCCCCAGATCCCGGCCCGCGCACTTGGAGGCCGGCACCCCGCCGGGCAGCTGGGACCACACATGCCGCCGCGTACGGGCCCGCGCGACCTGGATCTTTTTGCGTTTACCAGCGGTGACCTCGTCCAGGGCGCGCCACACCGTCGGAGAGGAGGCGACCGGACCCAGGACAGTGGATTGGTGGCGCAGGACGCGGATGTCGGCGATGGACGTGCCGCCACCTGTGAGCATCACCGCGACATCGGTCAACACCCTGCCACGGTCATGGATCGGGATGGATCGGCGCTGCGCCATGGCCCCCGACAGCTCGGCGGTCAGGCCGACGCGATCAGCCAGAAGACGCGGCGCGATGACCCCGGCATGAGCAATCACCCCGACATCCTCGACGGAGAACGACAGACCAGACGACCACGAAGTACGCTTCACCTACCGAGTGCTTTCTGCTTGAGGATCAGGAACCTTAGACAAGTCCCAGTTTCCCCTGTTCAGGAAGCACTTCGGTCTATTTTCACCCAGCGATCCGCAGATCCCCGTGAACTACCGGGGCTAACGGCAATACTGCTGGCCCCCGGACGCAATATCCGGTGGCCCAAAACCTCCAACTACTCACCTGACCAACGACCATCACCCGGCAGGGCTGGGGGCGAGCGCGCGTACTGCCGCGGTGAATTGCTCTAGGTCGAGCCTCTTGTGACCTTGAAGGCCGTGGGGGCTGATGCCGAGCGCCGCAACCGCCACCGCGATGGCGGGGTCCGGAATTAGGCGCGGAGCTACCCGGTTGACCCAGGGCCACTTTTCACCCTCACCATGGTGGCGTGAGACGAAGTCTGGGTCATACCGGGGCTCGCTGAGGATCTCCACCACGCCATGGAATCCGTTCCCCACCGAGTAGAGGACCACCAGGTCACCGGGCGCGAACGAGGGGCGCCCTTTCGAGCTGGAGGAGATCCATCCCTCCTGCGACCACCTCACCGGATCGGTGTCGCCGTAGTGCGGCTTCATCCACAGTGAGACCCCACCGCCGGCATCCTCGAGCAGCTGGGCTAGTGCGTCCGGTTCCGTGCCCGTGCCGCCGGTAGGGGGCACCCGAGATGCCTGTGGAAGTCGTGCGGCTCGCGCTTTGAGTTCGTCGAGGTCGGTGTCGTCGACGTCCCAGCCCTTCTCCCACCAGTCGTCGAGCACTTCCTGCAGTCGAGTGACTTCAGTCGGCGGAAGAATGACCGACAACTCGTCGTTGGGCGGGTTCGACTCGTGAAGTCCAGCCCCCGTGAGGTTGGCGGAGCCCACCATGCCGAACGAGGAACCCACCACGTAGGCCTTGGCGTGCAGGCTGGCGCAGTGCCGGATATACACGCCCGCCCGGAGGAGCTCGCGTAGGCCAGGCACCGTGAGGACCTTGTTGGCGACTGAAGAAGGTTCGAGTTGGGTCAGCAGGTACCAGTCATCATCCGACTCGGCTGCAAGCTCGGCGAGTCGCTGCGCGATGGGGAACGTTAGGAACGGGCTGGTCAGTGTCACTGTGCCGGACACGGTGGCCAGAGCAGCGAACAGTTCCGCTCCGGCGTCGTGAACAACGCGCGTGTAGGTCATGTCGTCAAACGTAGTGGTCGACGGCTCAATCGTTCGGATAGTTCTCGGATCCACGTCGTACAAGCGTCCGTCGTTTCCATTGAGGAAATCCCGCCCACCTCGCCCCCAGGCGGGTCCGGTACACGCCGGTGTTTTGACCGGCATGTAACTTCCGAATACGAGCCGTCCGGGATATCGCAGTTCCCGTTCTTCGGCTTCCGGGTGAGGTTCCGGCGGGGCGATGCGTGCACGAACCTGACCGGAATGGCTCGAATCAGTCACCGGCGGGTATCGGGTGTCGTCTTCCGTCCAGGTCAGATCGCATTCAGGACACTCGTATTCTGGCGTCAACCCCGGTGTTTCATGGGGATCTGCGAATTTCCGGGCATAAATAGACCGAAGTGCTTCCTGAACAGGGGAAACTGGGACTTGTCTAGAGCTCCAGGTTCTCAAGCAGAAAGCACTCGGTAGGTGAAGCGTACTTCGTGGTCGTCTGGTCTGTCGTTCTCCGTCGATGATGTCGGGGTGATTTCTCACGCCGGGACGATCGCGCCACGCCTTCTGGCTGACCGCGTCGGGCTGACCGCCGAGCTGTCCAAGGCCATGGCGCAGCGCCGATCCATCCCGATCCATGACCGTGGACGGGTGTTGACCGATGTCGCGGTGATGCTCACCGGTGGCGGCACGAACATTGCCGATATCCGCGTCCTGCGCCACCAATCCACAGTTCTCGGGCCGGTCGCCTCGTCCCCGACGGTGTGGCGCACCCTGGATGAGGTCACCGCCGGTAAACGCAAGAAAATCCAGGTCGCGCGGCCTCGTGCCCGTCGGCATGTGTGGTCCCACCTGCCCGGCGGGGTGCCCGCCTCTAAGTGCGCGGGCCGGGATCTGGGGGACACAGTCGTGCTTGATGTGGATGCCACCATCGTGGTCACCCACAGCGAGAAAGAACAGACCGCGCCAACCTATAAGCGCACGTTCGGCTACCACCCGATCGGCGTGTGGTGCGACAACACAGAAGAGTTCCTCGCCGCGAGCCTGCGGCCGGGCAACGCCGGGTCGAACACCGCCTCAGACCACATCGACGTCCTGGGCCAGGCGATCGCCCAGATCCCCGCCGCTCACCGGCGTGATGTGCTGATCCGCTCCGACGGTGCCGGCGCCTCCCACGACCTGTTGGACTGGATCACCGACCAGAACCGCGTCCGAGGCCGGCGGATGGAGTACTCGGTCGGATTCGCCATCACCAGCCCGATGCGCCGAGCCATCGCGACCTGCCCCGAAGCCGCGTGGGGACCAGCGCTCAACCCCAACGGGGACATCCGCGACGGGGCCGAGGTCGCCGAACTGACCGGGTTCCTCTCCCCGCGGATGCTCGCCAAGTGGCCCGACGAGATGCGGGTGATCGTCCGCCGTGAGCGGCCCCACCCGGGCGCCCAGTTGTCGATGTTCGAGGAACTCGACGGGTGGCGCTACCAGGCCTTTGTCACCAACACCCGTACCGGGCAACTGCAGTTCCTCGAAGCACGGCACCGGGCGCACGCCCGGGTTGAGGACCGGATCCGCCACGCCAAAGACACCGGACTCGGCCGACTGCCCTCACGCGAGTTCGCCCTCAATCAGGCCTGGCTGGTGACGGTCATGATCGCCGCCGACCTCATCGCGTGGACCCGGATGCTGGCCTGCACCGGCGACGCCGCCATCCTCGCTGCGTGTGAGCCCAAAGCAATGCGCTACCGCTTCCTGCACGTCGCGGCCCTGCTGACCCGCAGCAGCCGACGACGACGCGTAAAAATCCCTGAGACCTGGCCGTGGGCCGTCGCCATCGACGCCGTGTTCCACACGATCGCAGCGATCCCCAAACCCGCCTGACCCCACCCGCCCGCCCACGACAGCACCACCCGGAGACCCGCCCACCGGCAGCGCCAGCCGGTGCTCCCGCACGCCTACACGCCGATCAGAGCACAACATCCGTAGAGAACCGAATCTCCCACACCCCATGAATCAGGGGGGTCAACTCCTCGACAAGACACCCGGGGTAGGAGTACCCGGGCACCAGCGGCAATGCCGGAAACCCCCAGGCCACCCGAAGGGTGCGACGAGCCGAACATTCCGGGCATGGTGGCCGGGTTTGCCCCACCAGATCGGCGAAGTCCACCGGTATCGGCGCGTGCATACGGTCGTGGCAGACACGACACACGAACACGGGTCCGTTACCGAAACGGTCTCGATCATTCTCCGCGTCGAGGACATGGCGTTCGAGAGCTACCGGACTCCTTTCGCAGCTTGGGCACTGGGGATCTACCGGCGGTTGAACATGGGCGAACCGCTCCCGTTCTGCCTCGCAGTCAAAAAGCTCCCGCCAGGGGGTAGGCGAGTCGTCCTCAGCTTGCACCGCATTGATCACCTGTGACATCACGGACGCATCGATCGTCGCCGGCGCTGGCGGCAACGAGAAGCCGAGCCGGCGCTGCACCGCGGCCACAGACAGACCACGGGAAAAGAATCGAATGCTCTCGAAGTCGATATCCCCAGCCCCCGCGACGGATTCTTCAATCCAATCCCACTGGATAATCGCCAACCGCGGCGTCTCGACCAGATGCAGAACCGTATCCCCAGGTCTCGCGTCATTGGGGAGGTCCCATGTGCTGCTCAGACCTGGCCCCGCATCTCGGCCAGCCATCTCGGCCAGCACCACACGCCAAGGACTGGCAGTGCCCAGGTGCAGCCGTTCCTCGTCATCACTCCCAGTAACCATGGTCCCCCTCGAGAGTTGCCGAAGGGCAGGACAGTACAACACCGGACTGCACGAGACTGAACGAATACCGCTAGTCGCGTCTCCGCTACCCTTCAGAACTGTGACCACCGAACTGCACATGTCTCCCTACGACCTACGGGCGTGGGAGAGCCTCACCAACCGCGTGAACAGCACACGAGAACCGACTGCTGTCGCTAAGCGCTTGTCGCAGGTTCGGGCACGCGTCACGGAAACGTCCGCTACTGCGATTGAAGCTGGGAAGAAGCTTCCCGGGGCGGTTGAGACCGCAGACGCTATGAAATTCGCCCTCGACAAGGCGATGTCAGGCCTTCACCTAATGACGGTCGACTTCGGATTGAATTCTGTGAATGCGGCAACGGTCATCAAGCGATTCACCAAGGCTGGCTATAGCGTCGAGTCCCTCGACGACATCCGCACGCTCGATCTTAAAATCTGCGACACAGTGGGATCAACGAAGAAGCAGAAATATGTCGCCGCTGGCGCGATCGAAGGCAGCGCTTCATCTCTCGCGGTCACTGGTTTAACTGTCAGTTCGACAGTGTCCGGAGGCGTGGGAGTGGGTGTGGCGGCCGGAGCGATCGCGGTCGACTCCCTCACTGTCCTCACTGGAATGGGACGCATCATCGCGTCGGTCGCGGCGAACTACGGTTATGACGTTCGGCTTCCAGAGGAAGCGGTATTCGCCTCGGGTGTTCTCGCGTATTCCACTGCCGGAAACGCGTCCGAGAAAGCAGTTACGATGGCCGCGCTTTCCCGATTGACCCAGCAAATGATGCGAAGGGCCACTTGGACGCAACTGTCTTCGAACCATCTCGTCAGAGTGGTAGACATCGTATTCAAAGCTCTAGGACAGAAACTGACACACAAGAAACTCGCGCAGGTCATTCCCGTAGTTGGTGTCGCTATCAACGGTGGCCTTAACGCAAAAATGGCCAGCGATACCGTCACGCGGGCTCATACAGTCTACCGATTGCGTTTCCTGACTGAGAAGTACGGGCTGGATCCAGAGTCCTGGCGTCCTGACGTTACCCCCGAGGATGTCGACAAGCGGACGAGGGACCTTCCGATGATCGACGAGATCGTCGAAGCGGAACTCTTATGAGCACCCATACGGGCTGAAGTAGGGCCCACCGATCTGGTCCAGGTGTAACTACAGCGGTCAGCCCGGTCTACGGTCTAAGATCCTCCAGCCGGCCTGGGGACCAAACAATATTCGCCAGTTGAAGCAACAAAGCACTACGCTCGCGCTGGGCCTGTTTATCGAACCGGTCGTAACTCTGAAACTCGAGGCCTTCGTCCCGACGCAGGCGCTGGAACTGCGGTTGATGCTGATAAGTACCCGAGTGGAGACTCGCCGCATAGAAGTTCTGTCGACCGTAGTGTGCGACTTTCTCCTCATATGTCTTGTCCTGCAGGCTGCGGTTCACGTCAGCTGGCAGGAGGAGCAGTGCGCCGATGTCATCGCGCCAAGCCTCAAAGTCTTGGCGACTGTCGAACTGATCGAGGTGGCGCTCGTACCTGTCCGCCCAAATGTGTTCGATGTCGTACGGATTCTTCGCAGTGCGGTCGATCAGCGTGGCGAAATCAAGACCTCGCCCAGACTTCTGTTCGACATATGCGCTGACGCGAGCGAGTAAGTGGAATATGTAACGTCGCGAGAACTGGTTTAGTCTCAGCTCTGCGATGCCGCCGCGTCCACGGCTGCGGTTGCCTTCGAAGCTGGCCTCGTCTGTCTCAAGTCTGGCCGACAACACGGTAATCAGCCCATTGAGCGGTTTGCGCCGCACGTCCTTGGCCAGCAGCCACATTGTGTAGGACACCGCGTTGTATCCCGATCGTTGGTAATTCACTGCTCGGCGCATCAACCAGATGTCGAGGTAGGTGGCGACGGCCTGGATCTTGCGGCGCGCCGTGTCCTCGCTGTCGGTGACCTCAAGGGGTGCCAATAGCACCGTGTATTGCCAGGTGAAGTTATTGTGCGCGTTGTAGTACACCGCCTCCAGCCCTGGCATAAGCCGAGTGCTGGCGTCGAGAATTTGAAGGTAGTAGCGGGCGAAGAACCGGAATTCTTCAGTCATCAATCGCAGGTTCTGCTCACGAGTTCCTACGCCGACCCGGCCGGAGTGGTCGCGCAACCACCGGTGAAAGGTGCTGCCGATCAGTTCCCAATCACGGTCAGTGGCACCCTTGCGCCGATCGCGAATGGTCTCAGCGTATTGGGCGCGTAGCCAGGCTTTGATGAACTCGGCGTCCCGCTCTGTATCGGTTTCCTCGCCCCACGAGATAAGGTCGAGCACCGTGCGTTTCCATGCGTCATTGGCCTTGGCCCGGTCCTCGGATCCCGTGATCGGAGCGAGCAGGTACGCCTTGACCATGTCAACTGGGCTGAGCGGCTTACCGCGATCGTTCATCGTCTCGAAGATCGCGTAGGCATGCTGGTCGGAATCGGTAGCGATTTCGATGAGCCCGACCTTGTTCAGAAGCCAGTAGATGAACGATTGGAAGCCGTCGCCGAGTTCGCCGGAGATGTCAAGGTCTTCAATATCGTGGTAGCGGTGCACCATAGTCTGCACTGACTCTTCACGACCGTCGGTGGAGAAGGTCTCGCCGTTGAACAACGCGCGGATGACCGGAGTCCGCTCCGCGATGTCGAGGTTGAACACCTCCTCACCCAGAGAATCGGAGTAGATCAACGGCTCGATAGTCCGGGCAGCCTTGAGATTCGCATCTCTGGCCTGCCGGTACAGGTGTATCAGTAACAGGGTCAGTGAGGTGACGCGCTGCTGTCCGTCCACCAGATAGTTTTTGTTGCGTCGCTGAGTGACGATAATCGAACCGAGAAAATACTCGTCGTACCCCGACACATCTTTCGTCGAGTCACCTTCTGTGTAGGAACGCTGAAAGGTACTTGTCAGGTCTTGGACGAGTTCCGCAATATTTTCACGGTCCCACTTGTACTCGCGCTGGTACTCATCAATAGAGAACGTGCGACTCTGCAGAAGTTGAGTGACCGTACGGTAGTGCGGAGTGATGCTAGCCATTGATTTCTGATGCCTTCCTTTTTGCGTCTGCTACCAGCATGCGCGGGCGTCTGGGGCCGCCATGCTGCGATCGAGATGCGCTGTTTGCTACGACTCGGTGGCCCCGAGTTCGCTCGCTACATGCGCGGCGAAATTGGGGTCGTTGTGGATACGCGACACCACGTCGTCGGTCAGCTTGTTCAGGTCCAGTGGCCATGCAATATCCGTCTTCGTACGGCGCGTCTGCTCACGGTAGGCGTCGTAAGCGCTCTCCCCGTCGTTGCCATAGGCCGTTAGGACGTGATCGAAGACCATCTGAACTTTGGAAGAGAAGATATCAACTGTGTACGGCTCCTCGGGCAGTCCCTGATCGAGAATTCTCCGAATTGTGCTGTCAACGTCACTCTTGACGTCCACTTTGTGACGCCAGTCCTGCACCAGCAGGTCATGCAGGTGCTTGAGGAGGTTCTTAGCACTTGCCTTGACCTTCTCGCGCTCCTCGTCGGTCAGCTCGGGTTCGGGCTGGGTCAGCAGATCGAAGATCGCCAGCTCCGCTTCGCTCATGCCCTCTCGCACCGAACGCTCTTCTTCTTCAGTCAACGTCTCCGACAGGCGGATCAGGCGTTTGAGGTACTCGTCGATGTTCACGCTTCCGGCGTTGTAATCAGAGATGAGCTGTTCAATACGCTCCACAAGCTCGTACCGGGTCGGGTTGCGGGTAGCCGCCCCGATGGCCTTCTGGCGCAGGAGCTGCGCCAGCCGGTCTGTCTCCGCTCGCTTACGACCTGCGAGTCTGGCGGCCAAACCCTCGAAATCAATCTGCGACAAGTCGATCAGCGGATCAGGTTTCGTTCCCTCGGCGGCTGCTCGGATGACGTATTCCTCGGCACCGACGGATCGGTCGAGCAGCGCGTCGACCGCATTAGCGACTGCCCCAATATCTGCTTCGGCTGGCCGGGTGACGTCCGCGATGCGTTCGGCGACGACTCGGATGGCGGCGACATTGCGTTGGTGGGCGGCGGCGTCCGGGTTCGGCAGCAATGCCTTGAAGAGCTTGCGGACCCGCCGGGCCTTCTGCTGAAAGTCGATCCGGACATCCTCGTCCACGAGCAGCGCTTCCACCACGGCATCCCTTTTGGCGATGTGGGCGAAGCCTTCCGCATCCCGCATAGCCGCAAGATCGGCACCAACAGAACCGCAGAAGGTGAAGACCCCGGTGACGGCAGCATCCAACTCGGCGGAGAGCGCATCGATGATCTCGATGGGAGAGTCGCCGGCCTCCGCGGCACCGTAGATCGCGAGAGCGTTTTCCAAGTTCCGGAAGACGCCGACATAGTCGACAATCAGACCGTTGTCCTTGTCAGGGAATACGCGGTTAGCGCGGGCGATGGTCTGCATCAGCGTGTGGTTCTTCATCGGCCGATCCAGGTAGATCGTGGACACGCTCGGAGCATCGAAACCGGTCATCCACATCGCACAAACGAACACCAGCCGCAGCGGATCGGCAGGGTCCTTGAACTTCTCGGCGAGATCTTCACGATTCATCCGCTCACGGTGCGGCCGAATATCGAGGCCCTGGTCGTCGAGCATTTTGAGTTCGTTCTGGCTCTGCGAGACCACTACCGCCATATCGGTGGTGCGCATCAACTCGATCCGCGACGCCAGCCAGGGCCGCTCCAACTCCGGCAGCGCGTCATGCTCGGCCTGCAACTCGTGCAAATGCTCCGCCCAGGCGTTTTGGACTAGGTCATACATGCGCACGGCGGCGGCCTTGTCGAGTCCGACGTACATCGCCTTGCCACTAAATCCCCGTCCCACGAAATGCGTGACGAGATCCTTGGCGAGGGTCTTTAACCGCTCCGGGCGCGTGAGGAGCGTGTACTGGGTGCCGAAGGCGCGTGCCAGTTGCCCCTCGGCGTCCTCGTCGAGCTCGGCCTCTTCCAGGAGCGCGTCGAGTTCTTCGGAGAAGCTCTCGTTAATTAGCTGCAGCTCAGGAATCCGGTTCTCGTAGTACAGCGGAACCGTTGCGCCGTCCTCGATGGCGTCGCGGAAGTTGTAGACGCTGACGTAATCGCCGAACTGCTCACGAGTGGCCTGTTCCTGACCGGCGATCAACGGGGTACCGGTGAAACCCATCATCGAGGCGTTCGGCAGCGCAGTGCGCATGTTGAGGGCGAGCGTGTCGTACTGGCTGCGGTGCGCCTCATCGGTGATGACGATGACGTCGGAACGGTCCGAGAGCATTGGCATCTGCCGCTCACCTCGGCTCTTGGACGGCTGGAATTTCTGAATCAGGGTGAACACGTACCGGTGATCAGCGGCTAGCAGCTCACGCAAGTGCGCGACGGAATCCGCATGCACTCGAGCCTCCGGCGAAATCGCGCCCGCCGCGGCGAACTCTCCATGCAGCTGCGTGTCGAGTTCCTTACGGTCGGTGACCATCACAAACGTCCACTTGCCCGGCACCTGGCGCAGCACCTTCTGCGTGAACCACAGCATCGACAGCGACTTACCCGAGCCCTGGGTGTGCCAGAACACCCCGAGCCGCTTGTCGTGTTCTGTCCGCGCACGGTGGAGATTTTCGATCGCGGCGTTCACCCCCAGGTACTGATGCGAGCGCGCCAAAACCTTGATTAGTCCGCCGGGACGCTCCATGTATGCGACAAAGTTTTCGAACAGGTCGAGCAGGACCGCCGGATTACAGGTGCCGCGCAAAGCGGTCTCCAAGGCGATAGCGCCGCGTGTGCCATGGGAGTCGACGACCTTCCAGTCATTGAAGAACTCCCACGGCGAGTACGTTGATCCGATCTTGGCCTCTCCGCCGTTGGAGAGAAGCACAAAACAGTTCGGGATGAACAGTTGCGGGATGGTGTCGCGGTTGTCGGTCAGGTTGTGCTCGTATGCCGACTTGATCGGCTCGTTGGGTTCCTTGAATTCCATCAACACCAATGGCACGCCGTTGATGAACAGCGCAACATCAAGGCGGCGACTGTGGAGGTTGCCTTTGACCCACATCTGTTGGACAGCCAGCAGATCGTTGTTTGAGGGATCGGTCAGGTCAAAGTATTGGAGTCGTTCGATCTGCTTGTCGCCGGCCTCGTTGACCCATTCGGCCTGGTAGCCGTCACGTAGCAGGTCGTGGACCTCACGGTTGGCGCGCACGCGATTCATGACCGAACGGTCTTTGGTTAGTAGCTCGATGGCTTCGTTGATCGAGGTGTCGGGCACGTGCTCGGGGTTGAATGTGCGCATCGCAGACCGGAGCCGATAGGTGAGGACGACGTCGCGTTGAGAGTCGCGCCCTAGGGTGCCTTGCGCGCCAAGGGTTTCGGAGAAGGCGTCGACTGGAGTCCAGCCGAGATCAGCAAGCAGTTCCATGCTTGGCTTCTCGACGTAAACGTACTCCGGCCCCTTTGCCATCATCACGCCACCGCCTCCTCAAGCAGCACATCGAGATCGAGCGTAGACACATCAATCTGACCGGTGACGAGCTTTGGTAGCAGCAAGTCGCGGAGGGCCCTGAGGTTCTCACTCTGCCACGAGAGTGAGGCCGCCTGAGTACCAAATGAGTCAGCGAGCGTTTGGTATGACGCGAGCAGATCCGATGGCGGGACCAGGAACGGCCGTGCGTACGCGGCCTCACGACTTAGCCCTGGGACTGCTGCATGGGAGTTAGTGAACTCGGACCGACGCAACTGCTCGGCGACGAATCGCAGCGGCAAGTCTGTGCTCACGTAGTAGGCCGTGTCGATCGGCCAGCAAGGACCATCGACCCAGTGGACGCTTCCGACGTTGCCCTTGCGGCCTACAACGATCGCAGGGCCGTCGACCAGCATCTCATCGTGCCAACCTACGACCCCGGCAGAACTCACTACCGCAACGCCGCCGCCGCGCCTGGCATCTGCCTTCAGAGCCTTTCCGTATTTTAGTTCGAGGACGTCGCCGATGGTGCCCGCCATCCATCTCTCAGGGATTGGGCCGAGGGCGGAGTCGGTCATGGGTACGTCGCTGTGGCCAGGGTAGCGGAACTTCACGAACCACTCGCGGTAGATGGCCCGCGCCATCTCCTCCAACACCTCCACCCGCCGGCGATTATTCTCAATCAAATCGTCGAACGACCCTAGAACTTGGCCGATCCCGATTTGTGTCGCCAGGTCAGGCACTCGCACAACAACCGATGAGAACACCGACTTATTGATAATCGGTGTTGCGGCCCCACTGGCGCCCTGCGCAATCCCCTGGGCCGCGTATCGAAGTAGGTAGTAGAGAAATCTGCTGTCGGTATCGGAGTTCGGGACGATTGTGTTGATCTGCTGGTTCGTTACCGACTCAGTCGGAAGCAAACAAACCTTGCCGATGGTGGCCCCAATACAAACGAACGCGACAGCATTCGCTGGAACGATTCGAGTCTTCAGCCCCACTCGTCCTAGGCGAGAAAGACACCTCCCCGGACTCGGGCGTCGGTCACCCTCGTTCATGTCGCTCGGGGTCACGAACGGCACTTCGTTCCCAAACCAGTCCGGATGCCGAGACGGCGGTGTACTGCCAGTTACCACTGTGCCGAGATCCCCAATTGCCTTGTCACTCCATTCGCTCATACCTCAAGGATCCCTTGGACAGCGGCATCGACCTTCGTACGCAGAGTGTCGGCCTCATCACTCAGCATCGAGAATTCCTCATATAAGGCTCCGAGGTCGCCGATGAAGTCGACGTCGCTCTCGTCGACCGCAGCTGTGCCGGTGTAACGGCCAGGGTTCAGACTCCAGCCCTGTGCCTCGATCTCGGCCCGAGTTGCAACTTTGCAGAGTCCAGGGACGTCGACGTACTCACCGTCAGGGAAGTTCTGCTTGAGCAGAGCTTCGCTGCTCTCAGTGGTATCGACGTCCTCCCCGCGGTAGAGCCGCACAATGTTGGCGAGGAACTCGATCTGGTCAGGCGTGAAATCGCGATGTGCACGGTCGATCTGGTTGTAGATGTGCCGAGCATCAAGGAACAGCACGGTGTCCTCGCGCGGAGTGCCAACCTTGGCCTTGTCGAGAAACCACAGTGTCACCGGCAGGGTGACGGTGTAGAAGAAATTGGAGCTGATGGAGACCATCACATCGACGGTCCCGGACTCGATCAACTGCTTGCGAATCTCCTTCTCGGAGTGGCCCGCGTCTGCGGCGGAGTTCGCCATGACGAAGCCCGCTCGCCCTTGTGGGGATAGCGCCGCGTAAAACTGTTGGATCCACAGGAAGTTGCCGTTATCGGCTTTCGGCAGGCCAAAGGGAAACCGCTTGTCGCCGGCCAGCTGATCCTTCTTGATCTTGTCGACGTTGAACGGCGGATTGGCCATCACATAGTCGAAGGCACCGACCGCCCTGTGCGGGTCCTCGTAGTAGCTGTTGGCCTGGCGAATATCGCCTGAGAGCCCGTGAAGCGCCAGGTTCATCTTCGCCAACGGGATAGTGTCCTCGGTCTTCTCCGCACCGAAAACCGAGAGCTTGCGGCTGGCCGACTCATGGTGGCGTTCTACGAACTTTGCACACTGCACAAACATGCCGCCCGACCCGCACGCCGGGTCAAAGACGCGGCCCTGGTATGGCTCCAGTATCTCGACAATGAGACGGACTATGGAGTACGGCGTGAAGTATTCGCCCCCGCCCTTGCCTTCCTGCGCTGCGAAGTTGGAGAGGAAGTCTTCGTAGACGAAGCCGAAGGCGTCCCCTTCAAGCTGCGTAGGCAGCGGTGCGAAGAGACGAAGCAACTCAATTAGGGTCGAGGGTTCCAGTTTCTGGTAGCCACGCGGAAGGATGTCTTTGAGCTCGGGGTTGGCTTGCTCAATTGCCTTGATCGCCTCATCGGTGGCCTTGCCAATGTCGTGGCCCTCCGGCAGCTCGACGAGGTAAGACAAGCGCGACTCATCGGGCACATAGAGCACGGCCTTCGCCTTGTAGTCCGCGGCCGTTGCAGGGTTGCGCTTGGTGGCCTTAGCCTCGACCTCGGCACGCACCGCCTCGAAGCGGTTCTCTGCGTATGCAAGGAACACTAGTCCTAGCACTGGATCGCGGTATTGGCCCGGTGTCAGCTTTGAGTTGGCTCGCAGTTCGTCGGCAGCGGACCACAACATAGCCCGCACCTTGGCGAGGTCCGAAGTCTTCATGAGTCGAGACTAATGCCGCCCAGCGAAACCCACCGACTCGAACCTCGATTGCCAAGAAGTCGATACCTACGGCTCTGTTAGGGGACATCGACCCCGAGATCCCGCGACCTCCCCGCCAAGCCTTCGGCACACGAAAAAGCGGCCTCAGCCAGGAATTACCCCGGCTTCGGCCGCTGCAGTTCTAGACTCGAACTGCTCGCTGTGGGCGAAGGGGGACTTGAACCCCCACGTCCCGAAGGACACTGGCACCTGAAGCCAGCGCGTCTGCCATTCCGCCACTCGCCCGAGTAACGCTCGAATACGTTAACACGCGCGGAACCGCTCATCCCAATCCGCTGGTAGCGGGCCTGCTGACTGTTCGTCGCGTGCTTCCGTTGGCCGTCGCCTCTATGATCGACCGGATGCCGCCGCGGGCGGCGTGACCGAACCCGCCCGGGTACCGGGTGCGATCCGACCGGATGGAGAGGAGAGTGAGCGTGGGAATCGTCGGCAAGTTCGAACGGACCCTCCAGGGTGCCGTGGGCGACGCGTTCGCCCGACTCTTCGGCGGCCGGGTGGTGGCGGCCGAGGTGGAGGCGCAGCTGCGTAAGCAGGCGGAGGCCTCCCTCAAGGTGGTCGACGGCCACCTGCTGGTCTCCAACAGCTACACCATCACCCTCGCGCGCTCCGACTACGCGTCGTTCACCGAGGACGAGGCGCTGGCCGTGAAGACCTTCTCCCGCCACCTGTCGGATCACATCAGCGAGCAGGGCTGGGAGACCTACGGTCCGGTCACGGTGACCTTCGTGGAGCGCGACGACCTCCACACCGGACAGATGCGTATCGACGGGGTCGTGGACCCCGATGCCGTCCCGTTCCACATCTCGGCCGCCGCGCCGGCACCGCGACCGGGTCATCCCGCGCCGTCGTCGCCGTCGCGCCGCGAGCCGAGTGCGAGCAAGGAGAACATCGACATGCAGGCACCCGCCTCCAACTATCCCGTCGCGGCCGAGACCGGCCCCCGCAGCTCCGGCTGGGGCGGTCCGTCCGACGCGCCCACCCAGATCACGCAGGGGCGCTCGTCCCTGGCGGTCACGCTGCACCTCGAGGACGGCTCGGGCCGCACCTTCCGCCTCCAGCGGGGCTCCAACCTGCTCGGACGGGGTCAGGACGCCGCGTTCCGACTGCCCGACACGGGCGTCTCGCGGCAGCACGCGGACATCCACTTCGACGGGCGGGAAGCGGTTCTCACCGACCTCGGCTCGACCAACGGCACCACGGTCAACGGCGGCCCGGTCCAGGACTGGCAGCTGGCCGACGGCGACGTGATCCGGGTCGGACACTCGGAGATCACCGTCCGGTTCGACTAGCCTCGACACGGATGACCCCCGGAACCACCGGGGGCGGTGACACGTTGGTAGAGGTGACCCGACCGGCGAGGGGAGGACGGCACCAGTGCAGGGACTCGTTCTGCAGCTTTCGCGCGGCCTGTTGCTGGTGCTGCTGTGGCTGTTCATCTACCTCACGCTGCGGGCGCTGAAGACCGACGTCTTCGGCAACGTGGGCATGCGATCCGGCGGCCGCGCCGAGCGCCGCGGTGGCGTGTTCGGCCGCGGCGCCAAGGCCATCCGCCACCTCGTCGTCACGCAGGGCGCGCTGGCCGGCACCCGCATCACGCTGTCGGAGCAACCGGTTTTGCTGGGCCGGGCGGACTCGTGCACGTTGGTGATAGACGACGACTACGCGTCCAACCAGCACGCGCGGCTGTCGCCACACGGCCCCGACTGGTTCCTCGAGGATCTGGGTTCGACCAACGGCACCTATCTGGACAGGACGCGGGTGACGACCCCGGTCAAGGTGGCCGCCGGCACGCCGATCCGGATCGGCAAGACCGTGATCGAGCTGCGCGCGTGACCCCGGCGCTCGTCTACACCGCCCGGTCCCACCTGGGGATGGTGCGGGATAACAACGAGGACTCGGCCTACGCCGGCCCGCGCCTGCTCGCGCTCGCCGACGGGATGGGCGGCCACGCGGCGGGGGAGATCGCCAGCCAGTTCGTCGTGGCCGCGCTGGCCCGGCTCGACGAGGACGAGCCCGGGCAGAACCTCACCGCCGCCCTCACCCGCGCGCTCACCGTCGGCAACGAGGCGATCGCCGCCCACGTGGAGGCGCACCCGGAGACCGAGGGCATGGGCTGCACCGCCACGGCGTTGCTGTTCGACGGCCGCCGCATGGGCCTGATCCACGTGGGTGACTCGCGCGCGTACCTGCTGCGCGACGGCACGCTGAGCCAGATCACCAAGGACGACACGTTCGTGCAGTCCCTCGTCGACCGCGGGGAGCTCTCCGCCGACGAGGCGCACTCCCACCCGCGCCGCTCGCTCATCCTCAAGGCCCTGACCGGCGAGCCGGTGGAACCGACCGCCGTCATCCGCGAGGCCCGGGTCGGCGACCGCTACCTGCTGTGCTCGGACGGCCTGTCCGACCCGGTGAGCACGGAGACCATCGCCGAGACGCTCGCCACGGGCACGGTCGAGGAGGCGGCGGACCGGCTGGTGCAGCTGGCGTTGCGATCGGGCGGGCCGGACAACATCACCGTCGTGCTGGCGGACGTCCTGGACTCGCCCCGCGAGGCGTCCGTGGTCCCCGTGGTGGTCGGCGCGGCGTCCGGCGACGAGCCGGGCCAGATCGACCCGGCCGCCGACCCGTACTCGGACACCGCGGCCGGGAAGGCCGCCGCGTTCTCCCGCGCCCAGGTCGCCTCGCGCGGCGGGGAGGTCGACGGGACCGCCGTGGGGCGCGGAGCCGCCGGGGCGGGGCCGGAGGGCGACGACGACGAGGGCGATCCCGCTCCGCCGCGTGGCAGCAGATGGCGTTTCGCGTTGAGCGTCGTCGGGGTCCTCGCGGTGCTGGCCGGGATCGTCGGCGTGTCGGCGCTGCTCGTCCGCAGCAACTACTTCGTCACCGAGGAGGACAACCAGGTCGTGGTGAAGAGGGGCATCTCCGGGGAGGTCTTCGGCATCTCGTTGGCCTCGGTCAGCCAGGTCGCGTGCCTGGCCGACGACGGTGACCTGACGATGCACTCCCCCGACGCCATCCCCACCGGCTGCGACGTGTTCACCCTGGGTGACCTGCGCGAACCCGCCCGGGAGACCGTCCGCGCCGGCATGCCGTCGGGCAGCCTCTCCGAGGCCACGGCCCAGGTCTCCCGCCTCGCGCAGGACAATCTCCTGCCGGTGTGCGAGCCCGCGCCACGGAACCCGGACCGCGACGGGCGCACCTCGCCGTCGTCGCCCTCCTCCCCCACCGAGGCGCCCGCGTCGCCCGGGGCGCCCACGGGTGAGCCCGCACGGCCCCCCGAGGAGCCCACGGAAGCCTCCCCGGCCGAGCGGTCACCCGAGCGCTCCCCCGCCGAGTCGCCCACGTCCCCCGCGGCGCCCGCGCCGGTGCCCGGTGAGACCTGTCGGGCGGTGAGCTGACCGTGCCCTCCGCAGCGTCGGCCCCGCCCCCGTCCGACCCCCGGGCCCAGGCGGTCCCCGACCGCCCCCGCCGGGGCAAGGAACTCGTCCTGCTCGTCGCCGCGACGGTGATCGTCGGGTTCGCGCTCCTGCTCGTCCAGCTGGCCCAGGAACAGGAACTGTCGCCGGCCCTGCTGTGGATCACGCTGGCGTTCCTCGGCCTGTCCGGCGGCGCCCACCTGCTCATCCGCTGGCTCGCCCCCTACGCCGACCCCGTGCTGCTGCCGGGCGTCGCGCTGCTCAACGGCCTCGGGCTCGTCCTCATCTACCGGCTCGACCTCGCGTACGCGGCCAACGCCGTGGCCAGCGGCAACGACCCGCCCGGGATGGACGTCACCCGGCAGCT
Source organism: Dietzia maris (assembly GCF_036287335.1). Classification (NCBI taxonomy): domain Bacteria; kingdom Bacillati; phylum Actinomycetota; class Actinomycetes; order Mycobacteriales; family Dietziaceae; genus Dietzia; species Dietzia maris. The sequence goes on along the minus strand of NZ_CP143053.1, from coordinate 40,116 downwards.
GCTGTGGACGTTCATCGGGCTCGGCGTCATGGGCGCGGTCCTGTTCTTCCTGCGCGACCACCGGGTCATGGCCCGCTACGGCTACACGCTGGGGTTCGCCGGGCTCGCCCTGCTGGCGATCCCGGCCGTGCTGCCCGCGCGGTTCTCCGAGATCAACGGCGCCAAGAACTGGATCATCTTGCCCGGGTTCACCATCCAGCCCGGCGAGTTCGCCAAGATCCTGCTCATCATCTTCTTCGCCTCGATCCTCGTGGAGAAACGCGAACTGTTCACCACCGCCGGTAAGCGCGTGCTGGGGGTGGACCTGCCGCGCGCCCGCGACCTCGGGCCCATCATCGTGGCGTGGTTCCTGTCGCTCGGCGTGCTGGTGTTCAACACCGACCTGGGTATGGCGCTGCTGATCTTCGCCACCGTGTTGACCATGCTGTACGTGGCCACCGAGCGGGTGAGCTGGCTGCTCATCGGCGTGGTGCTGGTCGCGGTCGGCGGTGTGCTCGCCTACGCGCTGTTCGGGCACGTCCGCGTTCGGTTCCAGATCTGGCAGGACCCGTTCGCGTTCTTCGACACCGGCGGCTACCAGAGCTCGCAGGCACTGTTCGGACTGGCCTCCGGCGGGATGGGCGGCACCGGGCTCGGCAACGGTCGGCCCGACCAGGTGCCGTTCGCCAACACCGACTTCATCACCTCCACCATCGGCGAGGAGCTGGGCCTCATCGGCCTGGCCGCCGTGCTGATGGTCTACGCGATCCTCGTGCTGCGCGGCATCCGCGTGGGGCTGACGATCCGCGACAGCTTCGGCAAGCTCGTCGCCGTGGGCCTGGCGTTCACCGTGGCCATCCAGCTGTTCGTCGTGGTGGGCGGCGTGTCCACGCTCATCCCGCTCACCGGCCTCACCCTGCCGTTCATGGCGTACGGCGGGTCCAGCCTGCTCGCCAACTACGCCCTCCTGGCCATCCTGCTGCGCCTGTCCAACGACGCGCGCCGGCCCATGCCCACCCCGCGCCAGGCGCCGGCGCTCGCCGAGGCCGCCACCGGCCTGATGCGCACGCCGCGGCTGCTGCCGGGGCGGAGGAACGGGTGAGCGCCGCGTGAACGCCGCCATCCGCAGGGTCGCAGTGGCCGCCATGGTCATGGTGGTGGCCCTCCTCCTCCAGCTCACCTGGGTGCAGGTCTTCCGCGCCGACGAACTGCGCGCCGACCCGCGCAACACCCGCATGCTCCTCGACGAGTACTCCCGCCAGCGCGGACAGATCACCGCCGGCGGGCGCGTGTTGGCCATGTCCCTGCCGTCGGACGGGCGTTTCGAGTTCGAGCGCACCTACCCCACCGACCCCGAGGTGTTCGGCCCGACCGTCGGCTACTACTCGCTGCAGTTCGCCACCGCCGGGATCGAGCAGTCCCAGGACGCCTTCCTCAACGGCTCCGACCCGCGCCTGCTGTCCCAGCGCATCACCGGCCTCATCTCCGGCCGCACGCCCCAGGGCGGCTCCGTCGAGCTGACCCTCGACCCGGTCGGCCAGCGCGTCGCCTATGACGCCCTCCGCCGCGGCGCCGGCCAGGGCCCGTTCGTCGGCTCCGTCGCCGCCGTGCGCCCGTCGACCGGCGAGGTCCTCGCGCTGGCCTCCAGCCCCTCCTTCGACCCGGGCGCCCTGTCGAGCACCGACCCGGACGTGCGCTCCGCGGAGATGGCCCGCATCGAGCAGAGCCCCGACCGACCCCTGCTCAACCACGCCACCCAGCAGGCCCTGCCGCCCGGCTCCACGATGAAGGTCATCACCACCGCCGCGGCCCTCGAGCAGGGCATGGGTCCGGACACCCCCGTCTCCGGCGCCGACCGTACCCTCCTGCCCGGCACCGCCACCTACCTGCAGAACTACGCGGGCCAGACCTGCGGCGGCGGCACGGTCACCCTCCGCACGGCACTCGAACTGTCCTGCAACGTCCCGTTCGTGGAGATGAGCCAGGAGATCGGCCCGGAGGCGTTCACCGAGATGGCCGAGAAGTTCGGGGTGGACGGGACCGCCCCGGAGGACTTCGGTGTGCCCGTCGCGCCGTCGGGGCTCGGGGAGATGGAGGACGCCGCCCAGCTCGCCATGAGCGCGATCGGCCAGAGCGACGTCCGCATGACCACGCTGCAGAGCGCCATGGTCGCCGCGACCGTCTCCAACGGCGGCGTCCGCATGGAACCGCAGTTGATCAAGTCCCTGACCGCGCCCGACCTCTCCGTCGTCGAGGGTTTCACCCCCCGCGACGCGGCCCGCGCCCTCACCGACGACCAGGCCGCCACCCTGACCGACATGATGATCGGCGCCGAGGCCAACGCCGGCGGCGGCCTGCCCGGGGTGACCATCGCCTCCAAAACCGGCACCGCCGAGCACGGCGTCGACGCCTCCACGTCGATCCCCTACACCTGGTACATCGCCTTCGCCCCCGGCCGTGACGTGGCGGTGGCCGTGGCGATCGAGTCCGGCCCCGGCATCACCCGCGACACCGTCGGCGCCACCTACGCCGCCCCCATCGGGCGCGAGGTCCTGGGCGCCCTCCTCGGAGGCGCGCCGTGAGCCTGAACTCCGGGGCTCTGCTGTCCCAGCGCTACCGTCTGCTGCGGCTCATCGCCACGGGCGGGATGGGCCAGGTCTGGGAGGCCGACGACTCCGTCCTCGACCGGCACGTCGCGGTCAAGGTCCTCAAGGCCGAGTACTCCTCCGACCCCGAGTTCGTCGAGCGGTTCCGCTCCGAGGCCAAGGTCACCGCGCGGATCTCCCATCCCGGGATCGCCACCGTCTACGACTACGGCCAGATCACCGACCCCGCCTCCGGTAGCCCGCTGTCCTACCTCGTCATGGAACTCGTGGTGGGCGAGCCGCTGTCGGACGTCCTCGCGCGCGAGGGCACGCTGCCCCTGCGCCACACGCTCGACATGCTCGAGCAGACCGGCCGCGCCCTCAACGCCGCCCACGCGATCGGGCTCGTGCACCGCGACGTCAAGCCGGGCAACATCCTCATCACGCCGACGGGGCAGGTCAAGCTCACCGACTTCGGGATCGCCAAGTCCATGGGCGCGTCCGCCGTCACCCAGACGGGGATGGTCGTGGGCACCGCCCAGTACATCGCGCCCGAGCAGGCGATGGGCCACGACACCACCCCGGCCGGCGACGTCTACTCCCTCGGCGTGGTGGGTTACGAGTGTCTGGCCGGGCGGCGACCGTTCGTCGCCGACTCACCCGTGAGCGTCGCGATGATGCACGTGCGCGACACCCCGGCGCCGCTGCCCGAGTCCGTCCCCGGCCCGGTCCGGCGCGTCATCGCCGAGGCGATGTCCAAGGATCCCGAGCGGCGCTACCCCGACGGCGAGGCCTTCGCCGAGGCCGTCGCCGACATCCGGGCCGGCCGCGATCCGCGCCCGCCGAGCGCGTTCCTCGCCGCCGCGGGCGGGGCCGCCGCCGGCGCGGCCGCGGGTGCGGCGGCCGCCACCGCGGCGACCACCGTCCTCCCCGACGACGGCTCGGGCGTGTACCGCGCCTCGTCGGCCGGCGCGGATCCGACGCGCGCCTACACGAGCATGCACCCGGGCACCGCCGGCCGACCCCGCACCCAGGGCGCACCGCGCACGCAGGGCCAGCCCCGGACGCAGGGTCAGCCGACCGCGCAGGCCGCGGGTCGGTCCCACCGGTCGCCGGCCACCGGCCGACAGCCCACCCCGCCGGTCACCACGCGGCCTCCCCGGCGGCGCCGCGGGGGCGGCTGCGCCGGGTGGTTCCTCGTGGTGTTCGTCCTGGTCGCCGCCCTGGCGGTCGCCGCGGCGGTCGCGCTGTCCAACCTCGGTGTCTTCGGCCCGGGCGGGTTGTTCGGCGGCGGCACCACCACTCCGCGGACGCCGGCCACCACGCCCGTCACCACCGTGACCACCCAGGCCCCCGCCCCGGCACCCACGCCGCGGCCGAGCCCCACCCCGTCCCCCACGCCGACCCCGGAGCCCTCACCGTCGCCGACCGGGGCGCCGACCACCTCCGACCTGCAGGACATGCTCGACTCGCTCACCTCCGAGTTCAGCTCGCTCCTGCCGCAGCAGGGCGAGGGCCAACAGGGCGCACAGGGCCAGGGTCAGCAGGGCGGCGAGGGCCGGGGCGGCGAGGGTCGCGGCGACGGTCCCCAGGCCAGCGGGCGGACCGACGGTGACGCGGTGCCCGTGCCGGCGCGCGGCGGGGGTGAGGGCGCATGACCACACCGTCCGTCCTCGCGGGCCGGTACGAGATCGGCGAGACCCTCGGCTTCGGCGGCATGTCGGAGGTCCACCGCGGCCGCGACACGGTTCTCGGCCGCGACGTCGCCGTGAAGATCATGCGGCCCGAGCTGGCCCGCGACGAGACCTTCTACCAGCGCTTCCGTCGTGAAGCGCAGAACTCGGCGTCGCTCAACCACCCCTCGATCGTCGCGATCTACGACCAGGGCGAGGAGCACACCGACGAGGGCTCCCTGCCGTACATCGTCATGGAGCTCGTCGAGGGCGACACGCTGCGCGACCTCATCCGCATGGACGGGCCGATGCCGCTCGAGCGGGCGCTCGGCGTGATGGCCGACGTGTGCGGGGCGCTCGACTTCTCGCACAAGAAGGGCATCATCCACCGCGACGTCAAGCCAGCCAACGTCATGATCTCCCGCGACGGCGCCGTCAAGGTCATGGACTTCGGCATCGCGCGCGCGGTCAGCGACTCCTCGTCGACGCTCACCACCACGTCGTCGGTCCTCGGCACCGCGCAGTACCTGAGCCCCGAGCAGGCGCGCGGCGAGAAGGTCGACGCCCGGTCGGACCTGTACTCCGCCGGCTGCGTGCTCTACGAGATGGTCGCCGGGGTGCCGCCGTTCACGGGCGAGTCGCCGGTGGCGGTGGCGTATCAGCACGTCCGCGAGTCCCCGCGGCCGCCGTCGGCGGTCAACCCGGAGGTGACGCGGTACGTCGACGCGGTGGTCATGCAGGCCATGGCCAAGAACCCGGAGAACCGTTACACGTCGGCCGGGGAGATGCGCACCGACCTCATCACGGTGCTCACCGGCGGCCGTCCGGCGGCGCCGTTGGTGTTGTCCGACGACGACCTCGACGACGACGAGCGGCCCGACGCGCCACACGGGTTCACCGGCGCGGGGTACGGGACCGGCCGGCCCCAGCAGTCTCCCTCGGACGCGCTCACCGAGGCGCACGATCTGGCGGGCGTGACCGGTGGCGCGGCCGGCGGAGCCGCGGGTGCCGCGGCGGGGTCCCGTCCCGCATCCCACTCCGCGGGCGGTCGCCGGCCGACGACCCGGGACGACGAACGCCGCAGGCCACGGGGGGTGGCGATCGCGTTGGCGGTGCTCCTCGTGCTGGGCGGCGTCACCGCCGTGTCCCTGTGGGCAACCTCGAACGGCGGGGACGGCGGTATCTCGCGGACGCAGGAGGTGACGATCCCGGAGGTGGCGCAGCGTCCGGTGGCCGAGGTGGTCGAGGAACTCACCGCGCTCGGCCTCGAGCCGGTGCAGGCACCGGCGCCGCACCCTGAGATCCCGGAGGGACACGTCATCTCGTCGGACCCGATCGCCGGCAAGCGCCTCGCGGTGGGCTCGGAGATCAACCTGATCGTGTCCACGGGCAAGCCGATCCTGTCGGTGCCCAACGTCATGGGGATGTCGCCCGCCGACGCCCGTCTGGCGCTGGAGGAGGCCGGGTTCCAGGTCGTCCCGGAGAACGAGGCACGGCCGTCTACGCCGGAGGACCAGGACAAGGTCGTCGACACCGATCCCGCGCCGGGCGCGCAGGTCCCCTCCGACCGGCCGGTCCGCCTCACGGTGGGGTCCGGACCCGAGCAGGTGGCGGTGCCCGGGGTCGTCGGCCAGGGCGCCGAGTCCGCGCGCGCGACGCTTGAGGCCGCGGGCTTCCGGGTGGACACCCTGCGCGTCGACGGCACGGCGCCGGAGGGTCAGGTGGTCGGCCAGTCGACGCCCGCCGGGCAGTCCCAGCTCAAGGGCGCGACGATCACGCTGCAGGTCTCGGCGGGGAACCGCTTCGAGATGCCCAACATCGTCGGCGACACCGTCGAGGAGGCGTTGGCCAAGCTCGAGCAGGCAGGCTGGCGTGGCGGCCGCGGCCAGCTCGTCGAGCTCCCGCAGAACGATCCGGACCTATCCAGGGTCGGCCGGATCTACTCGCAGCAGCCGCCGGTGGGCGAGGCGGGCGTCAACGACCAGGTCGTGGTCCGGGTGATCCGATTCGGCCTGGTCCCCGGCCCCGGCTGACCGACCGGCCGCGCCACCGCGCGCGGCGTGCAGCGGTCAGGCGTCGCTTCTGCACGGTTCGCCGAACCACGTCCTGGGGATACGCTGACCGAAGTGACGGCTCGCGCGATCCGGCCGCGGTCAGGCGAGGGCGGCGCCGCGGGTCCGGTCGAGCTCCGACTCCAGCCGCGTCACCAGGGTCTCGGACGGCCGCTCCCCGCACATCCCCAGCCAGTTGGCGAGCATGCGGTGTCCGCCGTCGCTCATCACCGACTCGGGGTGGAACTGCACGCCGTGGACGGGCATGTCGCGGTGCCGCATCGCCATGACCAGCCCCGACTCCGTCCACGCCGTCGGCACGAGCGTGTCCGGGATCGTCTCGGGCAGCACGGTCAGCGAGTGATAGCGCGTGGCCGTGAACGGGCTGGGGATGCCGGCGAGGACGCCGGAGTCGTCGTGCGTGACCCGGCTCGTCTTGCCGTGCATGAGCTCGGCGGCGCGGTCGACGGTCGCACCGAACGCCTCACCGATCGCCTGATGGCCCAGGCACACGCCCAGCACGGGCACGCCCGCGCGCCCACAGACCCCGATCAGCGGGATCGTGGCACCCGCCCGATCAGGCGTTCCGGGCCCCGGGCTCAGCAGGACGCCGTCGTACTCTCCGATGACGCGTTCCAGACCGGCCGGGTCGTAGCGGCCGTCCGGGCCGGCGAGCCTGTCGTCGTCGTTCCTCCACACGTCGCACGTCGCGCCCAACTGGCCCAGGTACTGGACCAGGTTGTAGACGAAGCTGTCGTAGTTGTCGACGACGAGAATGCGCATAGACGCAGCGTACTGCGCTCGGACCGGGGAGCGTCCGCGGTGGGCTTGGTAGACTCGCCCCGACATCCCCCACCACGAGGACTGAAATGCCCAAGTCAAAGGTCCGGTCCAAGACCGAGTACACCGACGCGGCCGTCAGCCGCACCCCCGTCAAGGTCAAGGGGACCCCGACGGCGCGCTGGTACATCGTGCTCATGCTGGGTCTGATGATCGTCGGGCTACTGTGGCTGGTCACGTACTACATCGCCGGGGAGAAGATCCCGTTCATGCGCGATCTGGAGACGTGGCAGAACTTCGCGATCGGCTTCGGTGTGGCCGTCGTCGGGCTGCTCATGACGATGAACTGGCGCTGACGGTTCTCCACAGACCCCCGCCGCGAGGCGCGCCGGCACTTTCCACAGGCTTTTCCACAGGTCACCCCCCGCACGACGCGGGGGGTGACCTGCATTTTCTCCGAAATGTGTCTATTTGTGCAGGTCAACAGCCCGATCGCAAGGCCGCCGACGACAGTGACCCCGCTCCTCCACACTCCTCACACACTGTGGACAACTCCCTCCACACTGGGGATAAAGCCTGTGGGACGACGACGAGGTCGACACCGCAGGTCGGGCCCGCTCCGACTCGAACGACTTTCGAACTCCACGCGTGTTATTCCTCCACAGTGTGGATAACGCCTGTGGATAAGGGAGGATGGGCGTGTGAGTGGTGAGGCGGTCTCCGGAGCGGGGCCCGCGGCCGTGTCGTGGTCGCCGGGCGTGGTGTGGCCGGGCGTGCAGATCGCCGCGGGCGTCGTGCTGGTGGTGCTCGGAGTGCAGCGTGCGGAGCCGCTCGCGCTGCTGCTCACGGGGCTGGCGGCGCTGTTCCTCATCCCGTCCGGGGTGTCGCAGTTGCTGCGGCGGCCGCGGATCGAGGTCGTGGACGGGCAACTGGCGATCAAGAAACTCGGACGGGCGCTGTTCGTGCCCCGGTCCGCGGTGGTGGAGGTGCGCGCGCTCGGGTCGGCCCGGTGGGGCGTGCGGCAGCACATGATGAGGCTGGAGTACACCGACGAGCGCGGCCGCGAGCAGCTCGACGTGTTCACCCGGCTCGATCTGGGCACCGATCCGCGCGACGTCGTGGAGACGCTGACGCGGCTGGGGTTCGGCGACCGGCGCGGCGACACGTAGCCACGGGCGGCGCGCGCGGCGCGGCCGGTGGGGCTCAGCGGAGGAAGACGAACCCCGCGGTCATGGACTCCGCCGCGTACCAGGCGGCGAGCCCGACGAGGACGACGACGACGAGGTACGCGGTCCACGACACGACCTCCCGCCCCCCGCGCCGCACACGGGCGGGCAGGCGCCGCGGCAGCACCACCAGCGCGACGGCGGCGACCGCCCCCACCGCGAGCCCGCCGAGATGCGCGCCCAGCGAGACCCCGGGGACGATGAAGCTGACGCCGATGTTGAGCACGAGCAGCAAGCCGATGCCCTTGACGTCGAGGCGCAGGGACATCGCGACGATGGCGTACGCCCCCATCAGCCCGAAGATGGCCCCGGAGGCTCCGGCGGTGAGCGCGTTCTGGCTGGTGAACATCACCGCCACGGACCCGCCGAGGGCGGAGACGAGATAGAGACCCAGGAACCGGGCGTGCCCGATGCTGCGCTCGATCCCCAGACCGAGGATCCACAGCATGTACATGTTGAGCAGCAGGTGCATCGGGCCGAAATGCTGGAACGCCGAGGTGAGCAGCCGCCACCACTCGTCGCGGACCGCCACCATCGGCGGGAAGAGGGCCGTGACCTCGAACAGGGCCGACGCGCTGTTCACCATGATGCTGCGCGCCTGCGCCGCGGTGGCGACGTAGACGGCGAGGTTGGCGGTGATCAGCCACGCCGTGACCGGCTGGAGGCGGAAGAAGCGCGAGACCGCGCCACCGCGGTGGGTCTGGATGCTCATGGCTCCCGGTTCGTCGTGCTGTGGATAGACGTGCGGCGCGGGCCCGGGAGTCCCGGGACCCGCGCCGCCGACCGGCCGGGGAGGTCGGTCAGGAGATCTCGATCGACTCGATCACGACGTCCTCGGTCGGGCGGTCCATCGCACCGGTACGGGTGGTGGCGATAGCGTCGACGACCTTGCGGGAGTCCTCGTCGGCGACCTTGCCGAAGATGGTGTGGCGGTTGTTCAGGTGCGGCGTGGGGCCGACCGTGATGAAGAACTGCGATCCGTTGGTGCCCGGTCCGGCGTTGGCCATGGCCAGCAGGTAGGGCTCGGAGAACTGCAGCTCCGGGTGGAACTCGTCCTTGAACTGGTACCCCGGGCCGCCGCGGCCGGTGCCCGTGGGGTCGCCGCCCTGGATCATGAAGCCGGAGATGACGCGGTGGAAGATGGAGCCGTCGTAGAACGGGCCGGTCTTCTCCCCCTTGGCGTTGGCCTGGGAGTACTCCTTGGAGCCGTCGGCCAGCCCGACGAAGTTCTGCACGGTCTCCGGGGCGTGGTTGCCGTACAGCTCGACGACGATGTCGCCCCGGTTGGTGTGGATGGTTGCCTTCTGCGTTGCGATGCTCACACGTCCCATCCTGCCACGATGGTGAAACCGATGTCGGCGAGGTGGTGGTCGGTGTCCGAGCGCTGTGCCACCATCGTCACATGAGCACACGAAGCGATCGCGCCGCCCACCGCAAGGCCGTCAAGCAGGCGGACAAGGACCTGAACAAGGCCGGGACCGCCGCGCGCAAGGCGTTCGATCTCAAGGACCCGCGGTTCCTCGGCGAGGCCGCCGTCGCCGCCACCCGGGGCCCCGTCGGGCTCGCCCTCTTCGGAGCAAGCCGCGGCATCCAGGTGCTCCGTGAGCGCCGCGCGGAGCAGGCGGAGATCCTCGGTGACCTCGCCGCCGACGCCCGCCAGCACGCCGACTCCCTGCGCGAGAAGACCTCCGCCCTCGCCACGCCGCAGGAGAAGCGCAGCCCGCTGCGTCGCTTCGCGCCGCTGTGGATCGTGGGACTCGTCGGCGGTGCCGCCGTCGTCGGCGCCACCGCGTACTTCCTGCGTGACCCGGGCTCGCCCGCTCCTTCCTCCCCGCCGGCGCCCAAGCCCACCCCGGCTCCGCCGCGGACGCCGACCCCGGCCGAGGTGGCCGCCGACTCTCCGGGTGCCGCGGCCGGATCCGCGAGCCCCGACGCCGGTGCGTCCGAGGCCTCGGAGACGGGCGAGGACCTGACCATCGAGTCCCCGGATCCCGAGGGCCCCGCCGACCAGTCCGCCGAGTCCTCCCCGGCCGCGGGCAGCGCCGCGCCCGGCCCCGCCGCCGGTTCCGCGCCGCAGCCCTCCGATGACGTCGCGGCGGACGACGCCGCGACGGGTGGTCAGACCACGGACGGCAACACCACCGGCGCATGAGCCGATCCGACGCGCCGGCCCACGACCCGGCGCTCGAGATATCCGCGTCGGCCCTCGAGGAGCTGGCCCCACTGGACGTCCACGCGCTGTACCGACTGCGCGTGGACGTCTTCGTGGCCGAGCAGGACTGCCCGTACGCCGAGATCGACGACGTCGACGCCGACCCGGGCACCACTCATCTCCTCGCGCGGGCGCCGAGCGGTGAACTGGTGGCGACACTGCGCGTCTTCGGGGACGACTCCGCAGACGGCCTCATGCACATCGGGCGCGTGTGTACTGCACCGTCCTGGCGGGGGCGGGGAATCGCGGCCGGGCTGATCCGCCGGGCGTTGGAGCTGTGCGGTGACCGACCGGTCGAGATCGGGGCCCAGGCCCACCTCGAGCAGTGGTACGAGCAGTTCGGATTCGTCCGGTGCGGGCCGGACTACCTCGACGGACGGATCCCCCATCTGCCCATGCGACGCGACCTCCTAGGATGAGACCAGGCTCACCCTTCGATCCCTTCCGAGGACACACATGACGTCTGACGCCCCCTCCGTCCCGCTGGTCAAGGCTCTCCTGCCCGAGAACGAGATGCCGACGCACTGGTACAACATCCAGGCCGACCTGCCCGAGGCGATGGCGCCCCACCTGCACCCCGGAACCAGGGAGCCGCTCGGTCCCGGGGACCTGGCGCCCCTGTTCCCGATGGCGCTCATCGAGCAGGAGGTGACCCCGGAACGGTACATCGAGATCCCGGAAGCGGTCCGGGAGATCTACCGGCTGTGGCGGCCGTCGCCGCTCATCCGTGCACGGCGTCTCGAGAAGGCGCTGGGCACCTCCGCCCGCGTCTACTACAAGTACGAGGGCACCAGCCCCGTCGGTTCACACAAGCCGAACACCGCGGTCGCGCAGGCGTACTACAACGCCGCCGAGGGCATCACCAAGCTGACCACCGAGACCGGCGCCGGCCAGTGGGGTGCGTCGCTGGCGTTCGCCGGGCAGGCCTTCGGGATCGAGGTCGAGGTGTGGCAGGTCAAGGCCTCCTTCCACTCCAAGCCGTACCGGCGCATGCTCATGGAGACCTTCGGGGCGTCCGTGCACCCGAGCCCATCCGACCTCACCGAGGCCGGTCGCGCGCTCCTCGCCAAGGACCCCGACACCCCGGGATCTCTCGGCATGGCCGTGTCCGAGGCCGTGGAGGTGGCCGCTGCGGATCCCGAGGCCCGTTACTCCCTGGGCTCGGTGCTCAACCACGTGTGCCTGCACCAGACAGTGATCGGCGAAGAGGCCATCAAGCAGCTGGCGATGTTCGGCGAGGGCGCTCCGGACTACGTCTACGGCTGCGCCGGCGGTGGCTCCAACCTCGCCGGGCTGGCGTTCCCGTTCATCCGGGAGAACCTCGCCGGCGCCGCGACCCGGATCGTCGCGGTCGAGCCCACGGCCTGCCCGTCGCTGACGGAGGGCGAGTTCCGCTACGACCACGGTGACGTCGCGGGCCTGACCCCGCTGATGAAGATGTACACCCTCGGCCAGGACTTCGTCCCGGATCCCATCCACTCCGGCGGCCTGCGCTACCACGGCATGGCACCGCTGGTCAGCCACGTCAAGCACCTCGGCCTGCTCGACTCGATGGCGGTGGAGCAGAACGTCGCGTTCGCGGCCGGCGTCGAGTTCGCCAAGGCGGAGGGCATCGTGCCCGCCCCCGAGTCGACCCACGCGCTGGCCGGCGCCATGGCGAAGGCCCGCGAGCACACCGGCGAGGCCGGCACCGGGCCGTCGATCGTGATCGGCCTGTCCGGTCACGGCTTCCTCGACCTGCCCGCGTACGAGTCGTTCGTCCGCGGCGAGCTGGGCTGACGCGCCGGACGGGGCCCGCGCCCCACACCAGACCACCAATCACGTTCCCTACCCTCGATAAAGGAGCCCCCAATTGACCAAGACCATCGAGTTCACCGATCGGGTCGCGATCGTCACCGGTGCGGCCGGCGGCCTGGGCCGCGCGTACGCCCTCGCGCTGGCCGAGCGTGGTGCCAAGGTCGTCGTCAACGACCTCGGCGGCGATGTCCGCGGTGAGGGCGGGTCGCCGTCGCTGGCGCAGCAGGTCGTCGAGGAGATCACCGCGGCCGGCGGCGAGGCGATCGTGGACGGCAGCGACATCACCGACGAGGCGGCGGTCGAGGCCATGGTGTCGACGGTCATGGAGAAGTGGGGCCGGATCGACATCCTCATCAACAACGCCGGCATCCTGCGCGACAAGTCCTTCGCCAAGATGGAGCCGGCGGACTTCCGCAAGGTCGTCGAGGTCCACCTCATGGGCTCGGTGAACTGCACCAAGGCGGTCTGGCCGCACATGGCCGAGGCCGGCTACGGCCGTATCCTCATGACCACGTCCTCCTCCGGCATCTACGGCAACTTCGGCCAGGCCAACTACGCCGCGGCCAAGTCGGGGCTGGTCGGCCTGATGAACGTCCTGGCCATCGAGGGCGAGAAGAAGAACATCAAGGTCAACTCCATCGCGCCCACCGCGGCGACCCGCATGACCGAGGACCTGCTGCCCCAGCGGGTGCTGGACATCATGGGCCCCGAGACCATCGCGCCGGGCGCCCTGTTCATGGTCAGCGAGGACGCCCCCACCAAGACGATCCTCGGTGCCGGCGCCGGCGTGTTCGCGATGTCGCAGATGGTCGAGAGCCGGGGCGTCTACCTGCCCGAGGGTGCGCGGACCCCCGAGGTGGTGGCCGAGCGCTGGGCCGAGATCGCCGACGTCACCGACGCCAACCCCCTCGAGGGCGCCTTCGAGCAGACCTCCAAGTACGCCGCGCTGGCCGCCCGCGAGCTCGGCCTGCACCTGGAGAGCTGACCGGCCGGGGCGGCCGGGCGGCGCGGTTGACGCCGGCGGCCGGCCGCGGGTCACTCCTGGTCGGCGAACTGCGTCTCGTACAGCTCCGCGTACCGCCCGCCGCCCGCGAGCAGCTCGGCGTGGGTACCCGACTCCACCACGCGCCCCGCCTCGAGGACGAGGATGCGGTCCGCGGCCCGGACGGTCGACAGTCGGTGCGCGATCACCAGCGACGTCCGGTCGGACATCGCCTCCGTCAGCGCCTCCTGGACCGCGGACTCGTTGGTCGAGTCCAGCGCGCTCGTCGCCTCGTCCAACACCACGACCGACGGCTCCGCGATGAGCAGCCGCGCGATGGTCAGGCGCTGACGCTCTCCGCCCGACAGCCGGTACCCGCGGTCCCCGATGACCGTGTCGAGGCCGTCGGGCAGCGACGCGACCAGGCCTTCGAGCCGGGACCGGCGCAGCGCGTCCCACACGAGATCGTCGGTGACCTCCGGGCGCGCGAAGGTGAGGTTCGCGCGGATCGTGTCGTGGAAGAGGTGGCCGTCCTGGGTGACCATGCCGACCGTCCGACGGAGCGACGACGACGTGACGTCACGCACGTCCAGGCCCGCGACCCGCACCGCGCCCGAGTCGACGTCGTACAGGCGGGGCAGGAGCGACGCGATGGTCGACTTCCCGGCGCCCGACGACCCGACGAGCGCCACCATCTCGCCCGGCGCGGCGCGGAACGAGATCCCGTGCAGCACCTCCTGCCCGCCGCGGGTGTCGAGGACCGCGACCTCCTCCAGCGAGGCCAGCGAGATCTTGTCCGCCGAGGGGTAGGAGAAGTGGACGTCGTCGAACTCGATGGGCGCCGGGCCCTCGGGGATGTCGACGGCGTCGGGGGCGTCGGAGATCAGGGGCTCCAGGTCGAGGACCTCGAAGACCCGCTCGAAGCTGACGATGGCCGTGACGATGTCCATCGGCGCGTTGGCCAGCGCCGTCAACGGGCCGTAGAGACGGGTGAGCAGTAGCGCCAGCGCGACCACCGACCCGGCGTCCAACCCGCCGTTGAGGGCGAACCACCCGCCCATCCCGTAGACCAGCGCCAGGGCGAGAGTGGACACGAGCGTGAGCGAGTTCATGAACACGCTCATCAGCAGCGCGGTGCGCACCCCGATGCCGCGGACCCGCCCGGCACGGGCCGCGAATTCCGCCGACTCCGCGGAGGGCCGGCCGAAGAGCTTCACCAGGGTCGCGCCACCGGCGTTGAAGCGCTCCGTCATCTGGTCGTTCATCGACGCGTTGAGGTCCGAGGCCTCGCGACGGAGCCGGGCCAGACGCTTACCGACGTACCGGGCGGGGAACAGGAAGATCGGCAGCAGGAGGACCGACAGCACGGTGAGTTGCCAGTTGATGCCGGCCATCACCGCCAGGGTGAGGACCAGCTGCACCAGGTTGGACACGACCCCGGAGAGGGTGTCGGAGAAGGCCCGTTGGGCACCCATGACGTCGTTGTTGAGGCGACTGACCAGGGCGCCGGTGCGGGTCCGCATGAAGAACGCGACCGGCATCGTCTGCACGTGGTCGAACACGGCGCGACGCAGATCGAGGATCAGGCCCTCGCCGATCCGGGCCGACCACAGCCGGGTGAACACGGCCGCCACCGCCTCGACGACGCCGATCACGGCGATCAGGACCGCGAGGCCGACGACCACCTGCACCGGCGAGGCCTCGACGATCGCTGTCACCACCCGGCCCGCGAGCACAGGGGTCAGGACCGCCAGCGACGCCCCGAAGACGGAGAGGATGAGGAAGACGACGATCCGCCGGGTGTGTGGGCGCGCGAACTGCCCGATCCGGCGGAAGTTCTCGCGGGTGAAGACACTCCGGTCGAGCGAGATGCCGTTGTTCTCGGCCCGGTACAGCGTCCGCATGGCGGCCATGTGCATGGACAAGCCGGGCCACTCCTCTCACGCCGGTCGAGGGGTGTACCGACGACACCTCCGTACAACCCGGCGGGTGCCCGACCTATTCCGGCCCGGGTCGGTGGACGCGGGTCCTCGTCGTCGTCACCCTCAAGGCCTTCTGGACAAAGCACGACGGTATGTCTAGACACGGCGCGGGTTTTTGTCTAATGTCGGATGCAACACAGTGGCATATGCCACAAAACGTTGATTCGGAGGTCGTCGCGATGTCCAGCACCGAGTACATCCGCCCCACGGACGGGGCCGATGAGCACGAGGCGCCTCACGCGCACCATGACCATCACGGACACGCTCACGCGGACGTCGAGCCGTACGCGTGGACCGACGCCAAGCGCTACCTGTGGCTCCTCGGCGTGATCCCCGCGATGGGCCTGTTCCTGTCCATGCCGTTCGTCGCCGGCTTCAACGCCCTCGGCTGGGAGATCCCCGCCACCGTGGCGTGGTACCTCCTGCCGTTCCTCGTCTACGTCGCCATCCCGCTCGGCGACCTGGCGATCGGCGCCGACGGGGAGAACCCGCCGGACGAGGTCATGGACAAGCTCGAGGCCGATCCGTTCTACCGGTGGTGCACCTACCTGTACATCCCGTTCCAGTACGCCTCGCTCATCGCCGCCTGCTACCTCTGGACCGCCGACGACCTGTCCTGGCTCGGCTACGACGGCGGCCTGGGCGTCGCCGCCTCCATCGGCGTCGCCTGGACCGTGGCCATCACCGGCGGCATCGGCATCAACACCGCCCACGAGCTCGGCCACAAGATCGCCGGCAGCGAGAAGTGGCTGTCCAAGGTCGCGCTCGCCACCACCGGTTACGGCCACTTCTTCATCGAGCACAACCGCGGCCACCATGCGCGCGTCGCCACCCCGGAGGACCCTGCCAGCTCCCGCTTCGGAGAGTCCTTCTGGGCGTTCCTGCCGCGCAGCGTCGTGGGCTCGCTCCGCTCGGCGTGGTCGCTCGAAAAGGAGCGTCTCGGACGCCTGGGCAAGAGCCCGTGGACCCTCCGCAACGACAACCTCAACGCCTGGCTCATGACCGTCGTGCTGTTCGGCGCGCTCATCGCGATCTTCGGCTGGGAGGTGGCCCCCTGGCTGATCGTGCAGGCGATCTTCGGGTTCTCCCTCCTCGAGGTCGTCAACTACCTCGAGCACTACGGACTGCTCCGCCAGAAGACCTCGGCCGGTCGGTACCAGCGCTGCCGCCCCGAGCACTCCTGGAACTCCGACCACCTGGTGACCAACATCTTCCTGTACCACCTGCAGCGGCACTCGGATCACCACGCCAACCCGATGCGCCGCTACCAGATGCTCCGCAGCTTCGAGCAGGCCCCGCAGCTGCCGTCCGGGTACGCGACCATGATGGTCATCGCCTACGTCCCGCCGCTGTGGCGCAAGGTCATGGACAAGCGCGTCCTCGACCACTACGACGGTGACATCACCCGCGCGAACATCCAGCCGTCCAAGCGGGAGAGGATCCTCGCCCGCTACGGCGCCGGCTCGACCGCGGTGGCGGAGAAGGTCATCGCCGATACCGACATCGCGACCGACCAGACCTCGCCCACCGGTGAGTACGTGTGCCCCAACTGCGGGAACCACTACTCCGAGGCCGCCGGCCTCCCGCGCGAGGGCTTCCCGCCCGGCACCCCGTGGTCGGCCATCCCCGACTCCTGGCAGTGTTCGGACTGCGGTGTGCGCGACAAGGTCGACTTCCTGCCGGTGAAGTGACCCCCGCCTACGGGGTGCGAACCCGACCCTCCCCCGCCCGGAACCGGGTATCCGCAACAATGGACACCATGCCCCGTCACCGCCAGACCAGTGACCGACTCTCCCCCGGGGACGCCCGCGGGGAGCGTCGGCCGCTCCGCAGCACCGTGTTCGAGGCCATGCACGAGCTCCTGGGCTCGCGCGACTGGTCCGCGGTCACCATGTCCGACGTCGCCAAAGCCGCCGGGCTGAGTCGGCAGACCCTCTACAGCACCTTCGGCAACCGGCAGGGTCTGGCGCAGGCGTACGCGCTGCAACTGTCCGAGACGTTCGCCGGTGAGATCCGCGACTCCATCATCCGGTACCCCGGGCAGATAGAGACCGCGCTGCGCGAGGGCATCAACGGCTTCCTGCTCTCCAGCCAGCGCGACCCGCTCATCCGGGCCCTGCTCACCGGGGATATCAAGCCCGAACTGCTGCGGCTCATCACCACCGAGGCCGGCCCGCTGATCGAGCGCGCCACCGAGGTGCTCACCCCCGCCCTCGCCGAGAGCTGGATGCGGATCGAGGAGTCACAGGCCAGGTTGGCGGCCTCCATCATCGCCCGCATCGGCATCAGCTTCATCTCGCTGCCGCCCGAGGACCCCGACCAGCTGGCCTCCGGCCTGACCGAGGTCATCGCGCCCTACCTGCAGAAGGTCGTCCAGGTCGACCTGCCGGGCTGAGCCCCTATCCGCCGTCCCCGAGCATCGACTCGGTGCCCGGCTGACCCGGGACCGGCACGCTCGCCTCCAGGAACAGCCCACGCGCCTCCACGCACAGACGCTCGCCGGCGTGGATGGTCGCGTGCGTCCACGTCTTGCGGCCCTCGCGCTCCTGGACCCACGCGCGGAACGACAGCGGCTCGAGCAGCGGGGTGGGCGACCGGTAGTCGATCTCGTAGTGCGCGGTCATCCCGAAGCGGCCGCCCCAGTGGTTGGCGAACCCCATCATGTGGTCGATGATCAGGGCGCTGATACCCCCGTGGACACACCCGGGAGGGCCCTGGTAGACGGGCCCCAGAGTGACCTCCGCCCGCACCGAGCCGTCATCGCAGCCGTAGAACTGCACCGGCGGGGCGAGCGGGTTCTCCGGCCCGGCGACCGGGTTGGACCGGCGGGTGCCCGCACCCGTCCACATGATCTCGAGCCGCTTCGCCGGCGACGGGACGCGCGGTTCGAGCAGGTCAGCCACCTCGGCCAGGCGGTCGGCGATGTCCCCGAGCTCGACCTCCGAATGCGCCAACGCCGCTGTCGCCTCGCGGAGCCGACGCAGCTCGGCGACCGCGCGGTCGAGGTCGGGGTCCGCCGGCGGCAACTCCGGGGTGGGGATCGGTTCGAACGTCTCGCCCAGTCGCTTCCGCGCCGCCTCGAGGGAGAAATCCTCGTTCGGACCCAGCTTCGGCAGGGGCACGCCGCCGAATCCGGGACTATCGCTCTGTTTAGTCATACTCTTAGGGTATGTCGACACCTGTCAATCCGAAGCCCTTCGATCCTGCTACCTATGGACCCTGGGCCCTCGTCGTGGGCGGAAGTGAGGGCGTGGGCGCCGAGATCGCCTTCCGCCTCGCCGATCAGGGGGTGTCCACGGTCCTCGTCGCCCGTAAGACCGGGCCCCTCGAGGAGACCGCCGAGGCCGTGCGCGCCAAGGGCGTCGGGTGCCGGACCCTGTCCGTCGACCTCACCGAGCCCGGTGCCACCGAGGGCATCGCCGCGGCCTGCGAGGGCCTCGACCTCGGCCTGATCGTGCTCAACGCCGGCGCCAACACCTACGGCTCCGAGTTCGTCGAGTCGGATATGGACAAGGTCCAGAAGGTCATCGACCTCAACATCACCTCGCCGATGCAGATCATCCGTCAGTTCGGCCCCGGCCTCAAGGCCCGCGGTCGCGGCGGCATCGTGGTGATGGGCTCGATGGCCGGCTACCTCGGTCACGCCGACATGAGCGTCTACTCCGCGGCGAAGGCGTTCAGCCGCGTCTTCGTCGAGGGCCTGTGGCTGGAGATGCGCGAGTACGGCGTCGACGTCGTCGAGGTCATCCTCGGCGTCGTCCGCACCCCCGCGATGGTGCGCGCCGGCCTGGACATGGATCTGCCCGGCTTCACCGTCAGCGAGCCCGAGGAGGTCGCCGAGGAGGTCCTGGCGTCCATCGGCAACGGGCCGATCCACGTCTGCGGCGGCGAGAACAACCGCAAGGGCGTCGAGTTCTCGTCCGGCGTCGACCGCGGCCGCATCGTGGCCGGCTCCCACAAGCGGATGAAGGCCCTCCGCGGGAACTGACCCCGGCTCCCGGGCGCGCCCCGGGGTCACCGGCGCGGGGACATCCCGCACCGGTGGGCCCGGGGCGCGCTGCTGCGTCGGGAAGGGCGCGCCGGCCGGGGCCTGTCAGCCCTCGATGGGTTTGCTCTGATCCCCGTCGAGCATCCAGCGCGGCGTGACGAACATGCCCGTGACCGAGGCGCACAGCGTGTCCCCGGCGTGCAGCGTGCCCGTGCACCAGAGCTTCCGTCCGTCCACCCGGTCCTGGCGGGCCTCGAACCGCAGGGGCGTATCCAGCGGGGTGGGGGCGACGTACGTGACCTGCAGGTCCACCGTCATCCCGATGTGCTTCGCCGCGGCGTTGGCCAGGCCGAGCATCTCGTCGAACAGCATCGCCACCACGCCGCCGTGCACGCATCCGGGCGGACCCTGGAACTCCACACCCAGCGTGAGGTCCGCGCGGACGGTGCCGTCCGGGAAGACGACGGCCTCGAGGGGCGGGGCCGCCGGGTTGCGCGAGCCGATCACCGGGTTGGAGGCGATGTGCTCGGGCACGCCCCACGAGTCGTACTCGGCCGGTGGGTGGGGGGTGGCGGCGTTCTCGATGCGGTCGGCCAGCTCGCGGGCGAGCTCGATCTCCGCGGACAGGTCCTCGAAGTCCGCGCCGGAGACGAGGCCGCGGATGCGCCTCAGCTGGCGGGCGAGCTCGGTGGCGCCGGAGGCGTGGTCGGGCTGGTCGAGGAAGGTCTGGGCGGAGACGGCTTCCCCGGGATCTGGCTGTTCGGTCACGCCGTGTGACGTTACTCCGCGCCCGGCGCGGGACCGCTTCAGCCCCGGGCCAGCCGGCGCCGGTTCTCCTCCAGCAGTCCCTGCGGGGTCACGAACATCCCCTCGGCGGTCGCGCACAGTCGGTCACCGGCGTGGATCGCCCCCTGCGCCCAGATCTTGCGGCCCTCCACGCGGACCTCGCGTCCCGTGATCACGATCGGCTCGAGGATGGGGGTGGGGCTCCGGTAGTCCAGGTCGAGGTACATCGTCATCCCCGTGGTCCCGGCGTGGTGGTTGGCCCGGCCCAGCACCGCGTCGAACATCAGGGCCACGATCCCGCCGTGCACACACCCCGGCGGGCCCTGGTACTCCAGCCCCAGGGTGACCTCGGACCGAACGGTACCGTCGTCGAGCAGCTCGAACTCCGCCGGCGGCGCCAGGACGTTGGACCGCCCGATCACCGGGCAGTTGGGGACGTAGCGGCGCTCCCGCCAACTGACCTCCTGCCGGTGCTCCGGGCTCGCCGACGCGGCCTCGAGCTCGTCGGCCACCTCGCGGAGCCGGGCGGTCAGCGGGCCCAGGTCGGTGTCGAAGATCCCGCCGGTCGTCAGCGCGCGGATCCGGCGGACCTGCTCGACCAGGTCGTAGAGGCCCGCCTCGTCGTCGTCTATCCGGTCGACAGGGCGACCACCGCCGCGCGCGGGGTCCAACGGACCCAGGTCGATCTCCGGCCGTTCCCGTCGCACGACGGTGTCCTGCTCGCTCACGCCTGCACCGACCCGACGGCGTCCGCGGCGGCCGACGCGTCGGTCGTACCGGCCGCACCGGTCGCCCCCGCCGCGCCCCGACCCGCGCGACGGCCGAAGAACGACCCGTCGCCCAGCGAGGTTCCGGAGATGTAGCCGTCACCGTGGAGACCGTGCGTGCAGCGGCCCGCGGCGAACAGACCGGGGATGGGCTCGCCGGCGCGGCTCAGCACGCGGGAGTCGAGGTCGGTGTGCAGGCCACCGAGGGTGAATCCCTGCGCCTTGAGCGGGAGGCCGTTAAAGGTGTCCGGTCCGCCGGCCCCCGTGGGGTACGCGCCGAACGGCGGCTCGAGCGGGCGCACCCACTGCGCGCTCTTCCCGAACTGCGGGTCCTCGCCACGGGCGGCGCCCTCGTTGTAGCGGCGCAGCTGGTCGGCCAGCGCGTCGGCGGACAGCCCGCAGTCGGCCGCCAGCTCCTCGATGGTCTCGGCCGCGTGCATGGGCTGCATGCCCCACAGCTCGTTCTCCGGGACGTCCTCGATGCCCTTCTCGTCGATGATCACCCACACCGGCGGGCGGCGGTGGTGCACGGCGGCGTGGCAGTACAGGCCCGGGTACACCTCCTCGTTGATGAAGCGGTGGCCGTCACCGTCGACGAGCATCGAGCCCACGACCAGGCGCGGGATGATGAGCATCGCGGTCTCGGTCTGGTGCATGCGACGCACCGCGGCGCCGGCCTCCATGCCCATCTCGATCCCCGAGCCGTCGTCGCGGCCGTCGGAGACCTTGTCCTTGCCCAGCTGCTGGGGCGCCCACTGCTCGAGCATGCGGTCGTTGTCCACGAACCCGCCGGTCGCCAGCACGACACCGCCGGTCGCGCGGTACTCGCGCTCCTCACCGAACTGCGTTGCGCGCACGCCCACCACACGGCCGTCCTCGACGATCAGCGACCGCGCCTTGACGTCACAGTGCAGGTCGACGCCGGCCTTCTCGGCGGTGGCGACGAGCGCGTCCATGAGGACGTTGCCCGCGAAGTTCGGGGCGGGCGGGCGGTGGCCGCGCGCGGCCGGTTTCGCCAGCGAGGCGTAGGGCTCGGCGCGCTCCCCCATCCACATGAGCCCCGAGTCGTCGCCCGGCATCCACGTGGGGGTGTCCCACAACTTGTGGTTGAACACCGCGCCGTGGTCGACCAACCAGTCGTGGTGCTCGACGGCGCCGGCGCAGTACTCGTCGATCTTGGCCTGATCGGCGTTGGGTCCGAGGGCGGCGGTGAGGAACGCGCGCATGTCCTCGACCGTGTCGGAGATGCCGAGCGCCCGCTGGGTGGCCGTACCGCCGCCCAGGTAGACCTCCCCGCCGGACTGCGCGGACGAGCCACCGGGCCCGGAGGCGCCCTCGAGCGCGATGACCGTGGCGCCGGCCTCGGCGGCCTCGATCGACGCGCACGCTCCGGCGATGCCCATCCCCACGACCAGGACGTCGGCCTTGAAGACCGATGGACCGGTGTCCGATGTAGTGTCCGCCATACCGGAACTATAACGTGTTCACCCACTCAGGCGGCGCATTAATGTGGGAGCCATGACTTCCTCCTCCGAGGCCGTGAGCCTCGATTCCCTCGACGCCCGACTGGCCGCCCTAGAGGCGCTCCTCACCGACACGCACGACCGCCTCGCCGCCGCCGAGGACGAGCTGGCGATCCTCCGTATCCTCGCGGCCTACTCCCCGCGCGTGGACTCCGGCGACGCCGAGGGCGTGGCCGAGCTGTGGACCTCCGACGGCGTCTACGACGTCGACACCGGCCGCCTCGAGGGCCACGACGGGCTGGTGGAGATGGTGACCGGCGACGCGCACCAGGGCCTCATCGCGCACGGGTGCGGTCACGTCCCGAGCCTGCCGGTGGTCGTACTCGACGGGGATCGCGCCGTGGCGACCGGCTACACCCAGCTCGTCGTCCGCTCCTCCAAGCCGGGTCGGTACACCGTCGTGCGGGTGACGGCCAGCCGGTGGGAGCTCGAACGGCGCGGGTCGGTGGACGCTCCCGACCGGGGGTGGCGCGTCGTGCTCCGCACCGCCCGCGCGATGACCGACGACGGCGAGGGCCGCGCCCTGCTGGGACGCTCCCGCGAGAGGTAGCGTGGCGGGCATGAACCGCCGACGCCGTGCGTCCGCCGATCCGACGCTCCGAGCGGGCCGCCTCGCGCTGCTCACGACGTCCGCGGTCCACCTGGGTTTCCAGTCGGTGGTCACCTCGGTGATGTACCCCGAGCTGTTCGACGGGCCCACCCACGGGATCGCCGAACGCCAGGCCGACCACGCCCGCCGCATCGCCCCCGTCGCGCTGACGCTGTACGCGGCGGGCCTGGGGGCGACCGCGT
Source organism: Dietzia maris (assembly GCF_036287335.1). Taxonomy (NCBI): domain Bacteria; kingdom Bacillati; phylum Actinomycetota; class Actinomycetes; order Mycobacteriales; family Dietziaceae; genus Dietzia; species Dietzia maris. The sequence goes on along the minus strand of NZ_CP143053.1, from coordinate 16,993 downwards.
GGACGGCCTACGGGTCCATCCGTTCGCGCGAGCGGGCCGGGCTGACCGCCACGCTCGTCGCCTGCGCGGCGGGCGTCGCGGCCCCCGCGGTGACGGCCGGGGTGGTGCCGCTGCACGTGGGAATCGCGCGTGAACAGGTCACGCGGCCCCGCATCGCCGCACTCCTCGCCTCGGACCGCCTGCGCACCGGACTCGCCGCGCTGAGTGTCGTGGCCGCCGCGCAGGCGTTGAGCAGAGGTTAGGTCCGCCGCGCGCGGGTCACGGCAACCAGCGCTCCCAGGGCGACCACGCCCACGACCAGAGCCAGTACGTGGTAGGCCGGGATGAGCCCGATGCCCTCGGCGATGACCGCCGCCACCACCGCCGGGACACCGAGCGAGGTGTAGGCCACCACGAACAGCGCGGAGAAGACCTGCCCGCGTACCGCCGGGGGCGCGCTCTGCGCCACCAGCGTGTTGCCCATGAGGAACAGCAGACCCATGCCCAGCCCGGTGAGCGCGGCTGCGGCGATGAAGCCCGCCACCTCGCCGGCCTCCAGCGACAGCGACGCGACGACGAGCCCGGCGACCAGGGCCCCCACCCCGACGGCCACCCCGAGTCGCCACCGCTCCGGACCGGATCGCAGGTTCCACACGAGCTGGGCCGTCCCCGCCGCCGCCTGGAGGCTGGCCACCACGAGTCCGGTGACCATGTAATCGGACCGGCCCATCAGGTCGCGCGCGATCGCCCCGCCCAGCCCCAGGAAGACGCCGCCGACGGACCACGAGACGGTCACGCACACCGCCGCGAGGGCGAACGTGGACCGGATCTCCGCCGGGACCGTGGGAGGCCGCACCCGCAGGGCGTCGCGCGCCGTCGAGGAGCCGCCCGCCGTCTCCGGGACGAGGGTGGCCACGGCGACGAGGAGCGCGACGGTGGCCGCGCCGATCACGAGGTAGGGGTGCACGAGGGGTGACGACGACGAGGTGGCCACGGCGCCCGCGAGGAGCACTCCCACCGCGATACCGAAGTTGGTGGTGGAGCTGCTGGTGAGTGCGCCGACCCGTGAATCGCGGGTCGGATGGAGCTCGATCAGCGCGGCGGAGGCCGAGCCGGTGATCAGCCCCACCGCCAGTCCCTGGATGATGCGGCCCGCGATCAGCCACGCGACCGACGGGGCGGCCGCGAGCATGCCCATGCTCGCCGCCAGCAGCGCCAGCCCGGCCAGGATCACCGGTCGGCGACCGATGGCGTCGGAGAGCCGCCCGAGGAACAGCAGGGGCACGAGGACCGCGAGGGCGTACACGGCGTAGACGACCGTGATGGTGGTGCCGCCGACCGCCCACGACTGCTGGTAATCGACGTACAGGGGCGAGGGGGTGGCGCTGGACGCCAGTGCCACGGTCACCACCAGGGCCATGAGGACGAACGGGACCCATGACGAGCGGGGGGTGGTCTGCACGGTCTCCCTATCCGCCGGATCCGGCGTCGGTCGGGGTGGCGTCCTGTGCCGCGGCGGGCTGCGGCGCGGTCCGCCGCGGCGGGCGCCGATGAGTGGAGCCTAGGGGATTCGAACCCCTGACATCTGCCTTGCAAAGGCAGCGCTCTACCAACTGAGCTAAGGCCCCGTCACCGCCAAGCATAAACGCCGGACCGCAGCGTGCGGATCCGGCGTCTGCCTTGCGGAGTGGGCCTAGGAGGACTTGAACCTCCGACCTCCAAATTATCAGTTTGGCGCTCTAACCACCTGAGCTATAGGCCCTCGTACCGATGGATGAATCTACCCGACGCACTCCCCCGGACCCAAATCGGCAACTCGGAGGCGGTCACGGACAGCGCGCCGGGCGGCCTCCGGGCCGTCCCCCGGTGCCGCGTCAGTTGCGGCGGTCACTGAGCGTCACCTGCACTCCGCCGCCGGTCAGGTCTGCCGCGAGGTTGTAGATGAACACCGCGAGCGTGGCCAGGATCGACAGCAACAGGACGTTGAGCAGACCGACGCCGCCGCTGTAGAGGAAGATCGTCGACGGACCGATCACGGACGCGGACTCGTCGCCGGCCACCCCGGACAGCAACCCGCCGAGCCGGTCCCACACGCCCATGCCGGACAGCAGCAGGTAGGTCACGCCGATCGCGACCATCCACACGAGGTAGAGGGCGAACATGAGCCCCAGGACGGTGGTGAACGCCGACCACGGGTCGATCCTGCGCAGTACGAGGACGGACTCGAGCGGCCCGCGGCGCTCGGTGGGCGATACCACCGGTGCGGCCCGACCGGCGGCCCCACCCGAGTGGGCCTTGGACAGTCCGCCGCTCACGCCCTCGGCCCGGTGCTGGGTCGCCGCCGGGAACGCGGTGGTGGCCGCCTCACTCGCGCCGGATCCGGACCCGCCGTACCCGGGCGCCGGGGCGGTCGCCCCGGCGCCGGGACCTTCGGTACCGGAACCCGCGGTCCCGGAACCCGCGGTCTCGGGACGCGCGGCGGCCGGATCGGTCGGGTCGGTCATCGCCTACTCCTCCGTGATGGACTCGGCCTCGGCCTTGTCCTCGTCGTCGGGCTCGTCCGCGTTGCGGGCGATGGCCAGGAGCGAGTCGCCCTCGGCGAGGTTCATCAGACGCACGCCCTTGGTCTGCCGGCCGGCCTTGCGGACCTGCTTGGCGAACGTGCGGATGACGCCGCCACTGGACGTGATCGCGTACAGCTCGTCCTGCAGCTCCACGATCGTCGCGCCGACGAGCTTGCCGCGCTTGGGATCGAACATGAGCGTGAGTACGCCCTTGCCGCCGCGCCCCTGGGCCGTGTACTCGCTCAGCGCGGTGCGCTTGGAGTACCCGCGCTCGGTGGCCACCAGCAGGAAGTACTTCTCCTGGTCCGACGTGTCCGCACGGACCACGGACATGCTCAGCAGCGCGTCGCCGTCGTTGAACCGCATACCCATCACGCCGGACGTCGCGCGCCCCATCGGGCGGAGCGTGTCGTCGTTGGCGTGGAAGCGGATCGACTGGCCCTTCTCCGACACCAGCAGCAGGTCGTCGTCCGGACCGGCCAGCGCGGCGCCGACCAGCTCGTCCCCGTCGCGCAGGTTGACGGCGATGAGGCCGCCGGAACGCGGGGAGTCGTAGTCCTCGAGCCGAGACTTCTTGACCAGGCCGTTGCGGGTGGCCAGGACGAGGTACGGCGCGTCCTGGTAGCTCTTGATCCGGATGACGCCGGCGATCCGCTCCTCCGGCTGGAACGCCAGGAGGTTGGCCACGTGCTGGCCGCGGGCCGTGCGGTTGGCCTCCGGGAGCTCGTAGGCCTTGATCCTGTAGACCCGGCCCTTCGTGGTGAAGAACAGCAGCCAGTCGTGCGTCGAGGAGACGAAGAAGTGGCGGACGATGTCGTCCTGCTTGAGCTCCGCTCCGCGGACGCCCTTGCCGCCGCGCTTCTGGGCGCGGTACAGGTCCGTCCGGGTGCGCTTGGCGTACCCGGTCTCCGTGATCGTGACGACGACGTCCTCGCGGGCGATGAGGTCCTCGTCGGTGACGTCTCCGTCCGCGGGGATGATGCGGGTCCGACGGTCGTCGCCGTACTTCTCGACGATCTCGCGCAGCTCGTCACCGACGATCGCGCGCTGACGCTCCGGCTTGGCCAGGATGTCCTTGTAGTCGGCGATCTCGAGCTCGATCGCGGCGAGCTGATCGATGATCTTCTGGCGCTCCAGGGCCGCCAGGCGGCGCAGCTGCATGTCGAGGATCGCCTGCGCCTGGTCGTCGTCGATCTCGAGGAGGTCCTTGAGGCCCTCTCGGGCGATCTCGACGGTCTCCGACCGACGGATCAGGGCGATGACCTCGTCGAGCGCATCGAGTGCCTTGACCAGACCACGAAGAATGTGGGCGCGCTTCTCGGCCTCGTCGAGCAGGTACTGGGTGCGCCGGACGATGACCTCGACCTGGTGCGCGACGTACAGACGCACGAGATGGTTCAGCGCCAGCGTCCGCGGGACGCCGTCCACGATGGACAGCATGTTGGCGCCGAACGACGTCTGCAGCTGCGAGTGTTTGTAGAGGTTGTTCAGCACCACCTTGGCCACGGCGTCACGCTTGAGCGTGACGACGATGCGCAGACCGACGCGGTCCGAGGACTCGTCGTCGATCTTCGAGATGCCGGCGATCTTGCCGTCGCGCAGCTGCTCGGCGATCGACAGGATCATGTTGTCCGGGTTGACCTCGTAGGGCAGCTCCGTGATGACGATGACCGTCCGGTTGCCCTCCTCCTCGATGGAGGTCTTGCCCCGCATGCGGATCGAGCCTCGACCCGTGGAGTAGGCGTCCTTGATCCCCTGGTCGCCCACGATGTAACCGTGCGTCGGGAAGTCCGGGCCCTTGATCCGTTCCATGCACGCCGCGAGGGTCTCCTCCTCGCTGGCATCCGGGTTGTCCAGGCACCAGTAGATCGCCTCGGCGACCTCGCGCAGGTTGTGCGGCGGCATCTTGGTGGCCATACCGACGGCGATACCGCTCGAGCCGTTGACCAGCAGGTTCGGGATACGCGAGGGCAGGACGACCGGCTCGGACGTCTTACCGTCGTAGTTCGGCTGGAAATCGACGGTGTTCTTGTCGATGTCCCGGACCATCTCCATGGCCAGCGGGGTCATCTTGCACTCGGTGTAGCGCATGGCCGCGGCGCCGTCGTTGCCCCGCGAGCCGAAGTTCCCCTGCCCGTCGACCATCGGGTACCGCATGGCCCACGGCTGGGCGAGACGCACGAGGGTGTCGTAGATCGCCGAGTCACCGTGCGGGTGGTAGTTACCCATCGTGTCGGCGACCGGCTTGGCCGACTTCACGTAACTACGCTCGGGCCGGTAGCCGTTGTCCCACATCGCGTACAGGATGCGACGGTGCACGGGCTTGAGCCCGTCTCGGACATCGGGGAGCGCGCGGCCGACGATGACGCTCATCGAATAGTCGATGTAGCTCTTCTGCATCTCCGCCTGGATGTCGACCAGCTCGATGCGGTCGCCTCCCTCGGCTTCGGGCGGCAGCGTGGTGTCCGTCATGAGCTCCTCTTCTGTCGGCGCGGACCAGTGCGGCGCACGGATGCAGTGGGCAGCGGTCCGACCCAGACAGTCTATAGGTCCTGCGGAAACGGGACCGCCGGGCACGCGGGGGCCGTGTTACTCCAGGGTGTCGGGGGCTGAGGTCCCGGGCGACGACGACGAGAGCTGCTCCTCCAGGGAGGACGCGACCGACTCGAATTCCGCCAACGCCGCGCTCAGGGCCTCCACGATCTCGCGGGCGAGGATCTCCGGCGAGGGCAGCGAGTCGAGGTCGTCGAGCGAGGAGTCCCGCAGCCACGTGATGTCCAGGTTCGCCTTGTCGCGGGCGACCAACTCGTCGTAGGTGAACGGCTTCCACCGCTCTGACTCGGTCCGCTCGTGGTGGCGACCGGGAAAGTAGGCCTCGACGAACTCGTCAAGATCGGATCGGCGCAGCGGATTCTGCTTGAGCGTGAAGTGCTTGTTGGTCCGCAGGTCGTACACCCAGAGCTTCTCGGTCCACGGGATGCCCGGGTGGGCGACCTTTTTGTCAAAGAAGAGGACGTTGGCCTTGACGCCCTGTGCGTAGAAGATGCCGGTGGGCAGCCGGAGCATGGTGTGCAGGTCGAAGTCGTCCAGCAGCTTGCGGCGGATGGTCTCGCCGGCGCCGCCCTCGAAGAGCACGTTGTCCGGCAACACCACGGCGGCCCGACCGTTCGTGTCGAGGATCGTCATGATGTGTTGGACAAAGTTGAGCTGCTTGTTGCTGGTGGTGGCCACGAAGTCCTGGCGCTCGATCTCGCGGTCCTCCCTGGTCTGGCTGCCGTCGGCGGCGACCATCGTCACCGAGGACTTCCGGCCGAACGGCGGGTTGGTGAGGACGACGGACCACCGGTGACCCGGGTCGGCGACGAGCGCGTCCAGCGGCGTGCTCATGTGCCACGAGGAGGAAGCCACCGGTGCCACACGCCGGGTCGACGACCGTGTCCTCGATGGTCGGCTAGATCACGTCGACGATCGCTTGGATCAGCGGGCGTGGGGTGAAGTACTGGCCAGCGCCCGACCCCTTGTCCTGCGCACCCTTGGCCAGCAACGACTCGTAGGCGTCGCGCTGGATGTCCGCGCCGGACTGCGACCAGTTCTCCTTGTCGATGAGGTCCACGACGATGCCGCGGAGCTTTGCCGGGTCCTGAATGCGGTTCTGCGCCTTGCGGAAGATGGTGCCGACGACTCCGCGCTCCTTGGCCAGGCCGGTGAGCATCCGCGTGTACTCGAACTCGAGCTCATCGCCTTGCGCGTCGACCAGCCTTTGCCACGAGTACTCCTCGGGGACGATCTGCTGTGGCTTGAGGGGCCGGGTCGCCCGCTCATGGGCCATCTTGAGGAACAGCAGGTAGGTGAGCTGCTCGGTGTATTCGATTACGCCCACGCCGTCGTCGCGTAGCACGTTGCAGTACGACCACAGCTTGTCGACGAGCCTGCGGGCGTCGGCCACGAAGCGTCCTCCAAGAGAGTCAGTCCGGGGTATCCCCGAAGATCGAGTCACCGGTAAGCAACGGAAAGCCATGAGCGATGCCAGTGGCCGCGATCCAGGCGTCGCCCATGTGGTCCTTTGCTTGAAGGGCGTCCGGCGAACCTGCATTCTGTCCTGAGTCGCGCGAAGGCCTCGATGACGTCGGCCGTCACCGGGATCGTCGGTGTCGTGGCGATCGCCTGCCGAAGGCCCAGCAGGCGAGTGGCACCCCATGAGGCCTTGTAGGCGCCGTATAGGAGCTCGGCCTCGGTCTGCGCGGCGATCACCACCTCTCTACCCAAGAGGAGTCCTCGCCACTTGAGGAGCTCAGGCGTCTGATTGTGCTTCCCGGCCGGGAGGATGACAGTACTCCACACATTGGTGTCGACCAGGACTGCTGGTTCACTCACGGACCGCTGCCATGAAGCTGTCGATCTCGTCGTCGGTGAGGTCCAGTGGTTGCGGTTCGGGTGCCGATCGGGCTTGTTCGCGGAGCGTCTCCATAGATGGCAGCTCGGCCAGTCCGAGTCGTTCCAGCACTCCGACGGCCAGCGTGATCTCCGGAGCCCGCATCCTGTTCTCGGTGGCGCCAACCGCCGGCGTGAGGAGTCCGGTCACGGTCACGTTCATTCCCAGGAAGGGAATGACGGTCTCCGGTTCCGGAACGTCGACGAGGTCCACAGTGTTGCCGACCGCGTCTCTGATCCTGAACGCCGACGAGTGCAGATCGCCCATTTCGAGGCGTCCCGTCAGCGACCGCATCACCTCCGGTGCCGGAATACGGCCGACCCAGCGATCGAGGTGGACCTCACTTCGGCGGACGGGGATCGTCGACGACTCGTCTCCGGTGGAGAACTCCGCTACCGGTGCTGCGGCAGTCACCGCTCTCGCGAGTTCCGCTGCGGCACCCAGGATTGACTCCGATGCGTTCTGTGGTCCGTCCTCCGACTCGAAGTCGGACACGAGTTCCCGGAAACGGGCGTCCACGGCCTCGGCGATGGGGTCGATTTCGAGCGCCGCCGGGTCACCAACGGTAAAGGCTAGTGTCGTCGAACCCGTACCCATTGCCACCCGCGACCGACTCAGGCTCTCCACCATTCCCGAAGGACGGCCCTGTCCCGGCTGCTCCAAGACTTCTCTGGTCAGGCGGCGGGTCAGTCTTTTCATCGCGGCGACGATCGCGACGGGGTCGTCGGTATCGATCTCGCCGTCGGGGGCGTCCATGTCGATCAGTCGAATGCCGTAGTGACGCATCAGAATCGACCCCCTTCGCGACTGTGGCCGATGGTGTCAGTGTTACGGGAAGTATAGATGACGACAGCGACAATCTTGAAGGAAAATCACTCTCACCTGCACGTATGCGTCATCGAATCGCTTACAAGCTCTCGAAGAAATCCTCGTCGAGCCGGTAGAGCGTGATGGTTTGCTCAGCCTGCACTCCGACTCCGTAGGCCACCAGCAGTTCGGCCAGACGTGGACCGTCGATGAGTTCGATCCGGGCGTTGATCCGCTCCGCCTCCGCGATCGCACCGGCGGAGAACGTCGAAGTGGTGATGAAGACGGCGGCCCTGCGTCCCTCGCGGGCCTCGCGCAGGGTGGTGGCCACGCCGCCGCGGTGGGCCGCGGCGAGTTCGACCTGCTCGCCGTGGGCCGGATGCACCTCAAGGACCCCGGGTACGTCTCGTCGCTGCGCAACCGACCCGGACGGTGATTTCCCGGTCGACGCATGTGTGACCTGGATAACATCCCGACATGGTGTCCACGCGAACCCCTCGTCGTCGTCCCCTCCTCGCCCTCGCCGCGGCCCTGGCCCTGGGGCTGGGCCTCCCGGCCCCCGCCGGCGCCCAGCCGGCCCCGCCCTCCGCGGCCGCGGCGGACACCGAGGTGTTCGACCTGCCCGGGAGCTTCTACGACACCCGCGACCTGCCCGACGGGGCGCCCGGCGAGGTCCTGCGCGCGGAGCCGGCGGGCCTGCCCCTCGCCGTCACCGTGCCCGGGCTGCCCGAGGTGCCGTCACCGCTCCCCGCCCGCGCCCAGCGCGTCGTCTACCAGTCCGCCGACGTGCACGGCGCGCCCGTCGCCACCTCCGGCGCGCTGTACGACTCCACCGCCCCGTGGCACGGCCCCGGCCCACGGCCGACGATCGTGCTCGGGCCCGGCACCCAGGGCCAGGGCGATCCGTGCGCCCCCTCGCGCAACCTGGAGTCCGGCGTGGGGATCAACCCGCACACCGGCGGGCCCGCGCCCTCGTACGAGCAGGCCTTCGCGCTGGCGCTCGCCGGCCAGGGGCACCGCGTCATGGTGGTGGACTACATCGGCCTCGGCACCCCGGGCATGCACACCTACGCCGACCGCGTCGAGCAGGCCCACGCCATGCTCGACGGCGCCCGCGCCGCCAACGCGCTCACCGGCGGCGTCGCCCCCATGGTCTTCTGGGGCCACTCGCAGGGCGGCGGCGCCTCCGCGGCCGCGGCCGAGCTCGCCCCGGAGTACGCGCCCGAGCTGGACCTGCGCGGCGCCTACGCCTCCGCCCCGCCGGCCAACCTGCTCGCCGTGCTCCGCCACATCGACGGCAGCACCCTCACCGGCGCCATCGGCTACTCCATCAACGGCATGCTCCTGCGCTACCCCTCGCTGGCCGGGGTCATCGAGCGCAACATCAACGACGCCGGGCGGGCGGCCCTGGCCGACACCGCGAAGCTGTGCACCCTCGACCTGCGCAGCCGGTACGGCGGTCACACCACCGCCGAGTGGACCCGCAGCGGCGAGCGTCTGGGGGACGTCATCGTCTCCGAGCCGGACGCCCTCGCGGTCCTCGACCACCAGCGCATCGGTGCCCGACGGCCCCACGTCCCCGTGCTGCTCGCGGGCGGGATCCACGACGACATCATCCCGCTCGGCCAGGTCGAGCAGCTCGGCCGCGACTGGTGCGGCCAGGGCGTCGACGTGCAGTTCCACCACGAGACCACCCCGCCGGTGCGCGGCGTCACCCACGCCGCGGCCGCCGTGACCAACTTCCCGCTGGCCGTGCAGTTCGTCCACGACCGCCTCGCCGGCGTGCCCCCGCGCAACGACTGCGGGCGCCTCTAGCCCTGCCCCGAAATCGGCGACTCCGCCGCCGGATCGGCAGCCCCTGTGGGGGTCGCGGACACAGCGGCGGAGTCGCCGATTTCGGGGGTCAGACGTCCAGGAAGCGGACGTCGCGGGCGTTGCGGGTGATGAAGTTGCGGCGCGCGTCCACGTCCTCACCCATGAGGATCGAGAACAACTCGTCGGCCGCCGCGGCGTCCTCGAGGGTGACCTGCCGAAGCGTGCGGACCGACGGGTCCATCGTGGTCTCCCACAGCTCCTTCGGGTTCATCTCGCCGAGGCCCTTGTAGCGCTGGATGCCGTCGTCGACGTTGATCTTGCGCTTGTTCTCCAGGCCGATCTTGAGCAGTTCGTCGCGCTCGCGGTCCGAGTACGCGAAGTCCGGCTCGCCCTTGCTCCACTTGAGCTTGTACAGCGGGGGCTGCGCGAGGTAGACGTACCCGTTCTCCACGAGCGGCTTCATGAAGCGGAAGATGAGCGTCAGCAGCAGCGTCGCGATGTGCTGGCCGTCGACGTCGGCGTCGGCCATCAGCACGATCTTGTGGTACCGCAGCTTGTCGATGTCGAATTCCTCGTGGATGCCGGTGCCCAGCGCCGTGATGATGGCTTGGACCTCGGCGTTCTTGAGGACCTTGTCGATCCGCGACTTCTCGACGTTGATGATCTTTCCGCGCAGCGGCAGGATCGCCTGGAACATCGAGTCGCGACCGGACTTGGCCGAACCACCGGCCGAGTCACCCTCCACGATGTAGAGCTCGGACTTCGACGGGTCCTTGGACCGGCAGTCCGCGAGCTTGCCGGGCAGTCCACCGATGTCGGTCGCCGACTTCCGGCGCACCATCTCGCGGGCCTTGCGGGCGGCGACGCGTGCCTGACTGGAGGCGATGGCCTTGTTGACGATCACCTTGGCCTCGGCGGGGTTGGCCTCGAACCAGTGACCGACGTGCTCGGCCACCTGCCGCTGGACGAAGCCCTTGACCTCGGTGTTGCCGAGCTTGGTCTTGGTCTGCCCCTCGAACTGCGGGTCCGCGATCTTGGCGGAGATGACGGCCGCGAGACCCTCGCGGATGTCGTCACCCGTGAGGTTGGGGTCCTTCTCCTTGATGAGCTTCTTGTCCCGGGCATACTTGTTGACCAGCGAGGTCAACGCTGCACGGAAGCCCTCCTCGTGGGTGCCGCCCTCGTGGGTGTTGATCGTGTTGGCGAAGGTGTGGACGGACTCCGAGTACCCGGAGTTCCACTGCATGGCGACCTCGACCTCGTGGCCGGTGCCCTTGCCCTCGAAGTACAGGATCGTCGGGTGGATCGCGGTCTTGGACTTGTTGATCGCCTTGACGTAGTCCTTGAGGCCGTCCGGGTAGTGGAAGGTCCGCTTGCGCTCGCGGATCTTCTCGGGCTCGGCCGCCGCCTCGCCGCCCTCGCCGCCGCCCTCGCCGGCGCCCTCGACGAAGACCTGCTCGGCGTCCACGGCGCTGGCCAGATCCGAGCCCTCGTCCGAGCCCGGTGCGGAGTCCGGGCCGACGCCCTCGCTGTCCGCGATCGCGTCGAGCTCCGCCGCCTTCTCGGCGCGCGGCCGACGGTCGGTCAGCGTGATGGTCAGTCCCTTGTTGAGGAACGCCATCTCCTGCAGGCGACGGGCGACGATGTCGAAGTCGTACTCGGTGGTCTCGAAGATCGATGGATCGGCCCAGAACCGGACCTTGGTGCCGGTGCCCTCGGCGGGCCCGGCGTCGACCAGCTCCGCCGGCTCCGCCATGTCGAAGTCCTGCTTCCACAGGCGACCGTCGCGCTTGATCTGGACCTCGACGCGGGTCGACAGCGCGTTGACCACCGAGATGCCCACGCCGTGGAGACCACCGGAGACCGCGTAGGAGTCCGAGTCGAACTTGCCGCCCGCGTGGAGCTGGGTCATGACGACCTGGACGGTGGGCATGCCCGACTCGTGCATCTCCACCGGGATGCCGCGGCCGTCGTCGATGACCTCGACGCCACCGTCCTCGAGGAGGGTGACCTTGACTCCGGTCGCGTGACCCGCCATGGCCTCGTCGACGGAGTTGTCGACGACCTCCCAGATCAGGTGGTGCAGACCCCGCGGTCCGGTGGAGCCGATGTACATACCCGGCCGCATCCGGACGGCCTCGAGCCCCTCGAGGACCGTGATCGATGAAGCGCCGTATTCCTTGGCTCCGCCGTTGTCGGCCGTGCTCCTGGCGTCCGCCACGTGCGATCTCCTCGCGTCTCGGGGGTCTGGGACCGGCCCAGTCTACCTGCGGGAACCGCCGCGCGGGCCGCGGGCACGCCCGGCCCTCACCCGTAGGTGTCCCGCGGGCCCCGACCCGACACGTGGAGGGGGCCCTTCCGCCAACTCGGTTTCTCCGGCCCCTCCACCTTGAGCCGACGGACGTGACCCGGTCCCATGGCGGCGGCGATCTTGCGGAGGATGTCCGCGGACATCAACCGTAGCTGCGTGGCCCACGCGGTACTCGAGGCCCGCACGTGGAGGATCCCCTCCTCCAGTCGCTCCGGCGTCGCGTGGCTCCCGACGTCCTCGCCGACGATCCGTCCCCACTCGGCGAACAACCGGCCGGTCGTGACCTTGTCGTCCCATCCGCGCTTCTTGGCGACCTGGCCCACGAGTCGCCCGAGCGGCTGGGGGTCCCACGGATCGGCGCCGGCGCCCGTCCAGCCGCGCTTGCGCAACCGACGTCCCGCGCCGACCGGGCCGGTCCGTCCGCGACCGACCTGTTTGCCTTCCGCACGGGCCTTCGCCCTGGCCTCCTCGAGCGCCTTCTTGGCGATGTCATAACCACGTTGTGGCTGTTCAGACGGTGTTATGCCGTCCGCGCCGGTCCCGCCCGTCATGTCGGGTCCCCTCTTTCCGTATCGGTGTTCTCGTCGTCGTCACCCTCGTCGTCCCGGGGTCGTGACAGTGTCATCGCGGAGTGACGGTCCCGCCCCTCGCCCGTCATCACGACGTCATGACGCACGCCCCGCAGTCCGGCTGGGACGTCCTCCCCGACCGCCGCGGTGATGAGGACCTGCTCGACCCCGGCCGCGACATCGGCGAGCGCGGCGCGGCGGTGGCGGTCGAGTTCGGCGAACACGTCGTCGAGGAGGAGCACCGGCTCGGCACCGTCGGCGCGGAACAGTTCGAGGGAGCCGAGGCGCAACGCGAGCGCGAACGACCACGTCTCCCCGTGGCTGGCGAAGCCCTTCGCCGGCTCGTCGCCGAGGGACAGGAGGAGGTCGTCCCGGTGCGGCCCGACGAGTGACATGCCGCGCTCGATCTCGTCGCGTCGCCGTCGACCGAGCTCCGCGAGGAGCACCGCCTCGACGAGTTCGGGATCGGTCAGCTCGGACTCGTCGGGGGTGTCGGCGACGCGGAAACGGTAGGCGAGATCGGCCGGGCGGGACTCGGGTGCCAGCCCGCGATAGGCGTCGACGACGAGGGGGCGCAGCTGCCGGACGAGGTCGATCCGCCCGGCCACCAAGCGGGCCCCGAGTTCGGCCAGCCGGCCGTCCCACACGTCGAGGGTGTCCAGCACGGCGGCGGATTCCTCCGACCGGCCGCGCCGCATCGCACCGGACGCGGACTTGAGCAGCGCGGTGCGCTGACGCAGCACGGACGAGTACTCGGCCAGGTCGCGACCGAGCGAGGGTCGGCGTTGGACCATGAGCTCGTCGAGCACTCGACGCCGCTCGGCTGGTTCGCCGCGCACGAGGGCGAGGTCCTCGGGTGCGAAGAGGACGGACTGGACGACCCCGAGGATGTCGGAGAGTCGGCGGCACGGTGAGGTGTTGAGTCTCGCGCGGTTGGCCTTGCCGGAGTTGAGCGCGAGTTCGACGGTGAGTTCCCGCCCGGCGTTGTGGGCGAGTGCGCCGACGAGCGCGGTCCCGGCACCGGTCCGGATCATCGGCGCGTCGCCCGCGACGCGGTGGGATCGGAGGCTGGCCAGCACGCCGATCGCCTCGAGGACGTTGGTCTTCCCGTGGCCGTTGCGGCCGATCAGCGTGGTGACCCCCGGCTCGAGATCCAGTTCGAGCAGCGGCCAGGAGCGGAAGTCCAGGAGCCTGAGGTGACGCAGGTGCATACCGGAACGGTCCCGGGTCGCGGGCTCAGCCCGGCAGGCGCACGGGCATGAGCAGGTAGGTGTGGTCCGACTCGACGGGCGCGATGGCGCCGTCGGCGCCCGGCTCGGGGAGGGCCTCGGGTGCGGGTCGCAGGACGGCGGGGCGGCTGGGCTGCGTGAACCCGAACGCGACGCGGGCCGAGTGGATGCTGCCCAGGCCGTCGAGCAGGTAGCCGGGGTTGAAGGCGATGGTCAGCGGCTCGCCGACGAAGTCCACCGGGAGCGACTCGTTGGCCTGCGCGGCGTCGTCCCCGCCGGCCGAGAGCGCGAGCTCGCCCTCGCTGAACGCCATGCGGACCTGGACGCCGCGGTCGGCGACGAGCGCGACACGCTTGATCGCCTGCACGAGGGCGTCGACCTCGACGACCGCGACGGACGTGTGCTGGGGCGGCAGCAGCTGCCGGACCTTGGGGAACTCGGCGTCGAGCAGGCGGGTGGTGGTGCGCTGACCGGAGACCAGCACACCGAGGATGCCCTCGGCCCCGACGTTGGAACCCGCCCCGAGGCTGAGATCGACTCGACCACCGTGTCCGGCCGACCGGGTGACCTCGGACAGCGCCTTGGCCGGGATGAGCACCTCGACGGTGACGTCCTCGCGAGCCGGCTCCCAGTCGAACTCCCGGATGGCCAGGCGGAACCGGTCGGTCGCGATGAGCGTGACCCGGGTGCCCTCGATCTCCATCCGGATGCCGGTGAGCATCGGGAGGGTGTCGTCCTTACCGGCCGCGACGACGACCTGGCCCACGGCCTCCGAGAACGCGTCGACCTCGGCGGAGCCGGTGACCTCCGGCATGGCCGGAAGCTGCGGGTAGTCCTCGACCGGCATGGTCGGGAGGGTGAACTTCGCGGAACCGCAGGTGATGTACATCTTCTGCGCGGTGACCACCACCTCGACCGGGCGGTCGGGTAGGGCGCGGGCGATGTCGGCCAACAGCCGTCCGGACACCAGCGTGCTGCCCGGCTCGGACACCTCCGCGGGTACCGAGACCTGCGCTGACGTCTCGTAGTCGAACCCCGAGATCGTCAGACCCGAGTCCGCCTCGAGCAGCACGCCGCCGAGGATCGGCACCGACGGCCGCGAGGGCAGCGTGCGGGCGACCCAGGCCACGGATTCCGCGAAGTCCTCGCGGGTGACGCGGAACGTCGGATCCGTGATCTCCATCGATGACCTCTTTCAGGCGGGGCGGATACCGGCTGCCGGTATCTGGACGAGTGGTCTGTTTCGGGGGGTCGTGCCGTACGTGCCCGCCGCGGTCGGCGGAACGTCTCCATGAGGGTAACCGCTCGCACCGACAGTGGGCACACGGAGTCGGCGTAACCGGTCAAGCAGGCTCGCCGTTCCACATCCCTACTTCTTACAAGAACTCTCAAGAGAGATAAGAGGTAGTAGTAGGTCCTGTGAAATTGTGAGCCGAGACCTGTAATCACAGGTCTTCGCGGATTTCGTTGTGTGAGCGCCGCTGTCGATTCTTGTGATTTGGTCGAGCGCCCCGGTGGAATCACAAGACTCCGTCCACCCTCTGTCCACCGTCGGTCCACAAGATCCCACAGCTTTGTCCACAGCTGTGAACGATGTGACGAAGGGGGTCGCGGGGGGTCTCAGTTGTGTCGCGACGCGGTCGCGGGCGCCGTGACATGACGGGCGCAGGCAACGGGATCCGACGTTCCCGGGGCGGATGACAGGGGTCGCGGCGACGCGGCGACCCGCGCGCACGACGAATCAGCCCGTATGGCGGGAAGGGGAACGGTACGAGGGGCCCTCAGAGCGAGCGGGAGCGCTCCTTGATCCGGGCGGTGAGCTCCTGGATCTGGTCGTAGGTACGCCGGTCGTCCTTGATCTCCTTGAGGATCTTGCGCTGGGCGTACATGACCGTGGTGTGGTCCTTGCCGCCGAAGGTGACGCCGATCTTGGGGAGGGAGAGGTCGGTGAGTTCGCGGCAGAGGTACATGGCGATCTGCCGTGCCCGGGAGAGCGACCGCGTCTTGGACGTTCCGCACAGTTCGTCGATGCTCGTGGAGAAGAACTCCGCGGTCACCGCCATGATGGTCGCCGCGGAGATCTGTAGCGAATCGTCGTCGGAGACCACGTCGCGCAGAACGATCTCGGCGAGCGGCACGTCGATCTCGTGCCCGTTGAGGGACGCGAACGCCACCACACGGATGAGCGCGCCCTCGAGTTCGCGGATGTTGCGCTGGACGCGGGTGGCGATGAGCTCGAGGACGTCCCGGGGGACGACGTAGTTCTCGGACTTCGCCTTCTTGTCCAGGATCGCGATGCGTGTCTCGAGCTCGGGCGGCTGGATGTCGGTGATCAGCCCCCACTCGAACCGCGTACGTAGTCGGTCCTCGAGGGGCTGCAGCTGCTTGGGCGGCCGGTCGGAGGAGATCACGATCTGCTTCTGCGCGTTGTGGATCGTGTTGAAGGTGTGGAAGAACTCCTCCTGGACCTGCTCCTTGCCGATCAGGAACTGGATGTCGTCCACCAGCAGGATGTCCGCCTCGCGGTACCGCTTCTTGAACATGTTCTGGCGGCCGTCGCGGACGGAGTTGATGAAGTCGTTGGTGAACTCCTCGGTCGAGACGTACTTGACCTTCTGTTCGGAGTACATGCGCAACGAATAGTGCCCGATGGCGTGGAGCAGGTGGGTCTTGCCGAGACCGGATTCTCCCCAGATGAACAGGGGGTTGTACGCACGGGCGGGCGCCTCGGCCACGGCGAGTGCGGCGGCCCTGGCGAACCTGTTGGAGTTGCCCTGGACGAACGCGCTGAAGGTGTAGCGCTCGTTGAGACCGGGGGCCGTCGCGGCGGACAGCGCCTCGTCGCGGTCGCTGCCGTGGAGGAGTCGCTCGGCGGCGATCTGTTCCTCGGTCATCCGCCGGGGCCGTGTGGTGGCCGGCGGGTGCTCCTCCTCGGCGGCCGGGCGATGGATCTCGTCGGCGTCGATGACCTGGTCGTCCTGGTCGTCGGTGGGCGGTTGCCCGCCGGCCAGGGAGGTGTCGACCTTGACGGCGAGGTCGACGGGCTCGCCGAGCTGCGCGCTCAGGGCGCGGGTGATGGGTCCGCGCAGGACGGATTCGATGTTGTCGCGGGCGAAGGCCGACGGCGCGGCGAGCATCGCGAAGCCGTTGACCACGGCGATCGGCTGTACGAGCCGGAGCCACGCCTGCTGCTGACGGGACAGCGCCGGGTTGTCGTCACTGGCCAACTCGGGATCGGTGAGCCTGTCGAGGACGGCACTCCACACGTGTTCGAGCTCAGGAGACAC